>CAWDTA010000003.1:0-370000 GCA_963805085.1 uncultured Veillonellaceae bacterium
TGGTTTTGGCTTTATCAATACGAATCGTGTGAGTTTGGTCACAGGAACACCAAATGTAGATACAAATGGCAGCTTGGATTCCTTCAATGTAAATAGTGGTGACGTCAGCATTGAAGGAACTGGAATCAGTCAAGATACTCCGGCGACAAAACTAGATATCATGACCAGAGCGGCAAATATCAACGCCGAAGTATGGGCGGACGAAATCAATGTAGTTACTGGGAATAATAAAGTAAATTATCAGACCTTAGCAACTGAAACGATAGCAGAAAATCCAGTTAAAAAACCAACAGTAGCCCTAGATGTAGGCGTAGTAGGTGGCATGTATGCAGGAAAAATCATGCTCGTTGGTACAGAAAAAGGTTTGGGTGTTGCCCTCGATGGTGAAGTATCTGCGAGCAAGGGCTTGTCACTAACCAATGAAGGCAAAATCACCGTAAATGGCAGTATCAGTGCAAAAGAACCAATAAAAATCACAACCAGTGATGACTTTGTAAATAATGGTCAAATATCTTCTAACCAAGATATCAATATCACAGCGCAAAATATCACGAGTAGTGGATTTATCAGTGCCGGTGAAGAAGCTGATGAAGAAGATGAAGACGGTAACTCTGCAAGTGCAAGTACGACTTTGGCAGATTTAACGGCAAATGCAGCCGAAAAAATCAATATTAGCGGTATGATCAGTGCAAGTAGAGATATCACGTTATCCGGTAAAAAAGTAACTTATGAACCAAGTAATGCTACCGCTCAAAATATAACTGTCAATCAATCTGAGCCAGATACTCCGGTGGTCGAACCCGAAACCCCGACACCAACTGACCCAGATACGCCCTCAAAAGAGGAAACAAAAACTGAAACCATTACTACCGTAATCAATCCAAAAGCTCCAGCTCTACCAACCTATTCTCAAATAGAAACGACAAAAGCAGTAGAAAAAGAACAAAATCTATTGCTTACTGCAGATCAATCAGCATCAGGAGACTATAAACCAATCATCGATAAAACAGCCAGCGGTGTTGATCTCGTGCAGATTGCCACTCCAAATACTAACGGTATTTCAAGAAACCTTTATACCGATTTTAATATCAACACTAGTGGACTCATTTTAAACAATGCAACGAAATATGCCAGCACCCAGCTAGGTGGTTATATTGACTACAACACTCGTTTAGGTGGTATTAGTGCCAAAGTCATTTTAAACGAAGTTACCAGTACTAATCCAAGTAAACTAAATGGCTTTATTGAAGTTGCTGGTAATAAAGCCAGCATTGTTATTGCCAATCCCAACGGCATGACTGTCAATGGGTTTGGTTATATCAACACCAGTAATGCGACACTGTCTACGGGTATCATCAGCAGCTGGCAAAACGGCACCGTAGAATTTTATCCAATTGCAAATGGGAACATACTATTGCAAGGTGACGGCTTAAATGCATCCAAGACAGATACGCTCAATATTATTGCCAAAGAGTTTGCAAACTCTGCTTCTGAACTATGGGCAACTCAGCTCAGCTTATCAGCAGATGGCAATTTAAGTAATAACGGTAAAATAGTTACTACTGGCAGTATGCAGATTAAAGGGCAGAACCTAACCAATGAAGAAAATGCCGTGATTAGCAGTACTGGTGATTTAGATCTAACGATAAAAGAAGACATCCTCAATCAAACCGCTGCCATAAATAGTGACGGTAATACTACGATTACAGGAAAAAGTTTCACGAATAAAGAAAATGCCGTACTCTATAGTAAAGGAAACCTTGATCTCAAGGTAGAGGGCGATATCAATAACCAGACAGCAGCCATTTCCGTAAACGGTAAAACAAACCTTACAGGAAACTCGCTGCAAAATACAGCAAATGCATTGCTTTATAGTGGCAGTGACTTGAACGTAGCTGTAGCAAATGATATCAATAACCAAAAATCTACACTGCAAGCTGACGGAATAGCTACCCTTAACAGCAAAACCTTTGAAAATCAAGACGGTGCGTATTTTTCAAGTGGAAATACCCTTGCAATTCATGCGGATGACAGTCTGTTAAATCAAGCGTCTACTTTAAAAAGCAAAGCAAAGACAAGCATCACGACAAAAGCGGCCATCAATCAAGCTGGCGCAGTTTTGCAAAGTGAAGATGATTTAACCATACAGGCTGAAAATAATTTAAAAAATCAAGTTTCCGCCATTAAAACAAATGGAAACTTTAATCTTCAGACAAAAGAATTAATAAATCAAAGTAATGCGACCATTTCTAGTGGCAAGGATATGGATGTCACTGCCAAAGCTAGTATTACAAATCAAGCCTCTCAGCTGGAAAGTAGCGGAAAAATCACAGCCAAAACACAAGCCTTAACTAGTCAAGCCAGCTCTGTGATTTCAAGTGAAAAAGATTTAGATCTGGCAGTAGAATCAGATATTACCAATAAAGATTCCACAATAAAAAGTACTGGTAACACCAAAATTACCAGCCGAAACTTTAACAATGAAGGTTCTTCCTTTACCAGTGCAGGTGATCTATCTCTGACGGTAAAAGAAAATATTCAAAATAAAAATGCTGACATCCAAGTAGAAGGAAGTAGTGAAATCAGCGCTAAAAACCTTAGCAACGAAGCTGATGCTGGCATTTTTACCACAGGTGATTTCAATCTAAATTTAACCAATAAACTCACCAACCAAAATTCTGTACTCGCTGTAAATGGCAAAACAAATATTACCGCGCAAGGTATTGATAATCTCGATAACTCTGTGCTTTACAGTAGTGGTGATTTAACCTTAACAGCAGAAAATAATATATTAAACCAGTCCTCAGATATCGAAAGCCAAGGCAGTATCGCTATTACGGCTAACCAATTAACCAATGAAAAAGGTATATTTGAGACCTATTGGGATATAACCAATCAAAATATAGCCTATGGAATTACGCCTATTTCTGGACATTACAGTGCCACGAGAAAATTCGCCAGAGAAATACAAACTGGTACGATTAAAGAAGAAACAGCAACAGCGCAAATCTTAGCCGATAAAGACATCACAATCAAGACAAAGTCAAATGTAATCAATCACTATAGCACAATTGCCGCTGGTAATGATCTAACCATAGATGCAGCTTACTTAGAAAACTTCGGCTATCAAGGTACGATTATTACCACCGATGTCGGCAATGACATTCACAACTGGAAATATAAACACCATGGAAAACTGCATCATCATTGCCATATGGTTTACGGCACTACCGTTATTCCCTATTACAATCAAACAGTAGTAGACGAAGAAACCGTCAGACCAGGTATTTTAAGCGGGGTCAAAAAAGTAAAGATTACTGCCGGAACGATCGACAATAAAACCTTTGATGCTGGTAAAAATGTCATTCAGACGAAGACCCAGGCAGTAACGCAGCCTAGCGTTCTAACCCAGTTGACAGGACAAACAAAAGTAGCCAGCCAAGTAGATCCTAAGATCAATGCCGAAGATAAGGAAATCACTATCGGAAGTCTAGCTATAAATAGCAAACTGTTCACCATCAATACAAATCCAACAGCAAAATACTTGGTAGAAACAAATGAAAAATTTGCTAACTACAACAATTTCCTCTCCAGTGATTACTTATTAGAACGGGTAAAATCTGATCCAACAAAAGTATCAAAACGCTTAGGTGATGGCTACTACGAACAAAAACTAGTCACCGAACAAATCACTGAATTAACCGGTAAAAAATACTTAAACGACTACAGCTCAGCCCTTGAACAATACCAAGCCTTAATGGAAAATGGCGCAACCGTTGCCAATGAGTATAACCTTACCGTAGGTGTAGCCTTAACCAAAGAACAAATGGCAGCCTTAACCAGCGATATCGTATGGCTAGTCGAAGAAGAAGTAAACGGAGAAAAAGTCCTCGTTCCCGAAGTATACTTATCAACTCTAAAAACAGGCGATTTAACCAGCAGTGGAGCTCTCATTGTGGGAACAGACGTCGAACTAGTTGCCAGTGATGACTTAAAAAATGTCGGCACCATAAAAGCAGATAACAATCTAACCGTAGCTGCCAAAAACATCACCAACGAAAATGGTGCGATTTCTGGCGCAGAAGTAACGCTGACCGCAGAAGAAAATGTAACCAATAACAGTGCAGCCATTACCGGGAAAAACGTAACCATCTCTGCTGAAAATATCACAAACACAACTCAAACTCAAACAGAAAATTACCAAGAACTAAACCAAACAAAAACACTCGATACTGCAAGTATCGCAGCAGAAAACAACCTTACCCTAATCGCTGAAGACTCCATAAAAAATCAAGGAGCAAAGCTAAGTGCAGGTAAAGAACTCGTACTCACAGCCAAAAAAGATATCGACATCGAAGCCGTAGCGAAGGAAAAACACGTAGCCGTTACCTACGGTAAATCCAGTGCCGAAGAAAACACTACAAAGAGCGTAAGTAGTACTCTAACCGGACAAAACATCACGATAAACGGTGACAATGTAAATATCAAAGGCTCAAATGTTGCCGCAGACGAAGCAGTAGCTATTACAGGCAAAACTAACGTCAACATTACCGCTGAAAAAGACCTCGCAGAAACAGATGCGTCCGTAGGAAATCGTGGCGGAGAATACTTCAATCGGCAAAAAGACAGCAACGAAACTATCGCTTCCAGCAGTATCACAGCCGGAAAAGATATTCAAATCAAAGCAGACAAAGACATCAACGTCAAAGGCTCGGACATCTCCAGTAATAAAGGAAAAATCACTCTAGATGCAAAAGAAAATGTAAATGTCTCAAACGAAACCGAACATCACGAAAGCCTGCACGAAGAACACAGAGAAAAAACAGGCTTCCTATCCTCAACTAAAACAGATATCTACGACTATCAAGCAAAAGATACAGTTGTAGGCAGCAATATCTCCGGTAATCAAATAAATGCAGATGCTACGAAAGATATCAACATCAAAGGCTCAACAGCAGTAGCAGATCAAGATGTAAATCTAAAAGCCGGAGGAAATATCAACATCGAATCCGCCGAAGAAACCAGTGAAAGCCTATACGAAAAATCCGTTAAAAAATCTGGTCTTCTAACAGGTGGCGGACTCAGCGTCACCATAGGGAAACAAAGCCAAAAAGACAGCCAAGCTAACCAAAACACCGAACAAATCAGCTCAACTGTAGGCAGTCTACAAGGCAATGTAACCCTAGAAGCAGGAAAAGATGTAGACGTAAAAGCCAGTGATGTAATCGCAAATAAAGACATCAACATCACCGGAGAAAACGTTAATATAGAAAATAAAGATAATACGTATAATGCAGAGGAAAAACACGAATTTAAACAAAGTGGTTTAACAATAGCACTAAAAAGTCAGACCATAGATACCTATAAAAAAGTTTACGACTCAGTAGACAGAGCCGGACAAGTTTCAGATGACCGTTTAAAAGCACTGTATGCCTATAAAGCAGATGAAGACTATAAAGACATAAAGAAACAAGAAAAAGCGGCAAAAGCTCTAAAAGAACAACAAGA
Source organism: uncultured Veillonellaceae bacterium (assembly GCA_963805085.1). Taxonomy (GTDB): domain Bacteria; phylum Bacillota; class Negativicutes; order JARBTT01; family JARBTT01; genus JARBTT01. The sequence goes on from CAWDTA010000003.1 coordinate 5,509, forward strand.
AGCAGAAGAAGCAAAAAAACAAGAAGAAGCAAAAAATAAACAAGGGGCAGATAAAAACGCTAAAGATGGAGCAGAGAAAAAACCAGCAGAAAAAAGTGATATCTCCATCAGTGTAAGTCTAGGAACAAGTAAATCCGAAAGCAGCGCAACCAGCCAAACAACAGCTGCGCAAGGCAGCAGTATCACAGGCGGAAATAATGTAAAGATCACGGCAACAAAAGAAGATATCAAAGTCAAAGGCTCAGATATCACCGGAGAAAATGTAACCTTAGATGCCAAGAAAAATATCGAAATCACCGCCAGTGAAAACAAAAATGTAAGCAACTCTGACAGCAAAAGTAGCTCAGCAAGTATCGGAGCAAGTATAAACTTAGGTGATGGCAGTATTGGCGGACTCAATGTAAGTGGTAGCAAACAAACAGGAGAAATCAAAGAAAACTCCACCACCTATAACCAAAGTACAGTTACCGCCAATAGCACCTTAAAACTAGAATCCGACAAAGACATCAATATCAAAGGTTCAAAAGTAGAAGGAGAAACTGTCAAAGTAGATGCAGGAGAAAATCTAAATCTAGAAAGTCTGCAAGACAAAGAAACCTACGATGAGAAAAACAGCTCAGCTGGTGGAACGATCGGTGTAGGTGCTTTCAATGCATCAGCAAGTAAAGGAAAAATAAACTCAGACTATGAAAGCGTAACCAAGCAAGCCGAAATCCATGCAGGACAAGGCGGCTTCGATATCGAAGTAGGCAAAAATACCGATCTAAAAGGTGCGGTTATTTCGAGCGATGCTACGCCAGATAAGAATAAACTTAGCACGGATACACTAACTTACTCAGATATACAGAATAAGGCGGATTATAGCGCAAGTAGTACGGGGGGAAGTATTAGCCTTACCAAAGAAACAAAACCAGAAAAAGATGCAAATGGTAATCTGCAATTCAAAGATAAAAACGTAATAGACAAATCAATAGATCAAGGAATTCCTGTCAAAGGTGATGCAAAATCCACAACAAAATCTGCAATTGCAGATGGTACGATAGAAATAAGAAGCAATCCAAACCAAGACCTAAGTGGATTAAGTAGAGAAACAGAAAAATCACTTAACGCATTAGGGAAAATCTTTGATAAGAAAAAAGTGCAAGAACAACAAGAATTAGTAAATTTATTTAGCAAAGAAGCGAATAATTTAATCGGAGACATTTCCCTAAGAGAATACAAAAAAGCATTAGAAAAAGCAGAAGAAAGTAAAGGAACACCACAATATGATGAACTAATAAAAGAAGCTGAAAAATGGAAAACAGGAGGAAGTAATAAAATACTTCTACATACAATTGTAGGAGGAATAACCACAGGATTATCAGGAGATGGATTTACATCAGGAGCAACAGCTACAGGATTAAACGAAGCTTTACAAAAACAACTAAGTAAAATAAAAGACCCAACACTCCACGAACTCGCTAGTTCTATGATAGGGTTTGTAGCAGCAAAAATAACTCATGGTGATACAAAGACATCAGAAGCTGTAAATGCCAGTGCAACAGAAAACAATTGGTTAAGGCATGAAGAACAAGAAAAATTTGCAGAACTATTGAGTTTAACAAATGATAAAGACGAAAAAGCTAAAATAGTAGCATATTACACAGCCTTAAGTATGTATAATATAGCTCATCAATTATTACCAGGGATAGAATCAGATGAAGGAATAGAGCCTGATCTATATACAGAATTACGAAAACTTACAGCGAATACAGATGGTGGTCTAAACTACACGCTAAATGACCTAACGATTAGTATATATGGTCAATACCAATTGGCGATCTATTACAGAAGCGAATTAGAAAGAAGCAACGGAACATTTGAATATCCGATAAATAATATCGGAGGGGTTAGTACCCCATTAACTCCTTCAACACCAGCGGATAATCGTACTAAATACGTAGAGCCAGTAACGATCTATCCATCACAAATAGAAGGAAATATAGTAAAAGAAAACGGTGAATACTTTGTAGTTGGAAGTACTGGAGAAAAAACGCCAGTAAATGCAGATGAAGTAGAAGGCAAAAGATTCTATGTAGCAGAATCAAACTCATGGTTTGAGCATAAAAATGGAGACGACGTAGCAATTCCGCCAGTAAGAGTAGTAGATGGCGTAGAATGGAAAGTAAATCCAACAACTGGCGAAGATGTTTATTCCCAAACCTTACCGAGTAATTACGAAGGTCTTAGTGCTGACAGACAAGAAACATTAAGAAAATTCGATAATGCGACAAGTTCGAGTGATAGAATAACTTATGCTATGCAGTTTTTTGGTCAGGGATGGATTGAACCGATTACTACGTATAGAAATTCCCAATATCAACAAATGGTGAATGCGGGAATGTCAGAGGAGCTTGCAAGTTCTGCAGCTGACCAAATAACATTAAATTTCTTAACACCAGCTGTCGGAGCCGTGCTTAAAATAGGTGTTGGAGGACTAAGTAATCTAAAACAAGTACTAAGTACTGAAACTAATGCTTATGAAGCAGGAATGACACTGGAAAATGGTGCGTGGAAATTTGATTTACAACTCTTTGCATCGTCTAAAAAATTAGGTGATAATTTAGTTGCAGCAGGTGTAGAAAGACCAAGTTATCCTAGTGCAGCACATCATATTGTTGCTGGAAATTCACCAAAAGCAAATGAGGCGCGATTAATACTGCAAAATTTTGGTATAGATATTGATAGTGCTTTTAATGGAGTGTTTTTACCAACTGCGAAAGGTGTTAGCAATTCTGCGTATCACCCAAGTCTTCATACCGATGCGTATTATGAAAAAGTAAACGAATTATTGAAACTGGCTAGCAGTAAGGATGACGCACTTGAGATACTAAAGGATATATCTAGTCAGTTACAAAATGGGACCCTTTTAAAATAGGAGGTATAGATTATGAAAATATGGCATTTAGGGGCAGATGTAAATAACTTTGATAATCTAATTCCAATTAAGGAAGAAGATTGGAACTTATTAAGATTTGACGGAATAAGGTTATCCAATATATGGAAATCGATTCCTGTTCGTGTGATTGAAGATCGGAAAAAAAGTGACACACCTGGATTGTCAGCTGGGATTCCGGTTTTTAGTTCAAGGTCTATAGAAGTATTAAACGATCTGATGGCAGATAGTGTTGAAATTCTTCCTTTAAGATGTAGAAAAGGAGATTATTATGCTATTAACGTTCTAAATGTCTTAGATTGTATTGATTATGAAAGTTCAGAGTTTAAAAAATTTGAAAACTCAGGACGAATCATGCGGTTTATTAAATATTCATTTAAACCTAATTACGTAAATGGTAAACATATATTTAAAATTGTTGATGAACCAGTTCGAAGACCTTTTGTTTCAGATGAATTTAGAAACAGAGTCTTAGATAATGAGCTAGTAGGCTTTAAATTTGATCTTGTGTGGGATTCAGAATTAGGTAACTAGAGAATGTGACGGTTTGCAGTGCTTCAAAAATTCGGACATTGTCCCTATAAAAATAGGTAAAAATAAAAACGAGGTCAACGGACGTAAAAAATCCGCTGACCTCGTTTCTTCTCAGGTGCTCTCTAGTGACACCTAATTCATAGGTAATAAATTCCTATTAACAACACCATTTCAATTAATCTAGAAAATCTGAGTAACTCTAAAATTAAAAAGATTTCGACTCATTACCTCCACAAAACGGACAACTACCCCCATAGCCATTACCAGAACAATTAGAACAATAAGTACCACCACATTCTTTACATTTCATCAAAGAACCCATACAAGGTGCATCACTACCACAATTTGGACATTTTCTCACAGTATCATACATATCAATAAAACCTCCTTTTTAATAAGAATAATTCTATATTATCACCTGTCGGTGATGACGAAAACGGTGTTTTCGTCGTAGAGGTTCTTTTATGTAAAATATCATGAATACAGTGAAATCAAGCTTTCATTGAAGCTGACACATTAAATAATAATCATATTAAACAACAGAGTGACCACGTTAATACAGATGATTTTTCATGAACCATTGATATAAGATACTATTTATACAAGGTGACGGTTCTTTTTGTCTAAATTAAAGTATAATTAAAGAGTAAAAATGGCGCAGAAATGTTAGACATTTTTGCTAGCCAAAGAAAACGTCAATATAGAAAATAAAGATAATACGTATAATGCAGAGGAAAAACATGAATTCAAACAAAGTGGTTTGACAATAGCGCTACAAAGTCAGACCATAGATACCTATAAAAAAGTTTACGACTCAGTAGACAGAGCTGGACAAGTTTCAGATGACCGTTTAAAAGCACTGTATGCCTATAAAGCAGATGAAGACTATAAAGACATAAAGAAACAAGAAAAAGCGGCAAAAGCTCTAAAAGAACAACAAGAAGCAGAAGAAGCAAAAAAACAAGAAGAAGCAAAAAATAAACAGGGGCAGATAAAAACGCTAAAGATGGAGCAGAGAAAAAACCAGCAGAAAAAAGTGATATCTCCATCAGTGTAAGTCTAGGAACAAGTAAATCCGAAAGCAGCTCAACCAGCCAAACAACAGCTGCGCAAGGCAGCAGTATCACAGGCGGAAATAATGTAAAGATCACGGCAACAAAAGAAGATATCAAAGTCAAAGGCTCAGATATCACCGGAGAAAATGTAACCTTAGATGCCAAGAAAAATATCGAAATCACCGCCAGTGAAAACAAAAATGTAAGCAACTCTGACAGCAAAAGTAGCTCAGCAAGTATCGGAGCAAGTATAAACTTAGGTGATGGCAGTATTGGCGGACTCAATGTAAGTGGTAGCAAACAAACAGGAGAAATCAAAGAAAACTCCACCACCTATAACCAAAGTACAGTTACAGCCAATGACAACTTAACCATGAACTCTGGTAAAGATACGGATATCAAAGGGTCAAAAGTAAGTGGGGATAAAGTCAAAGTAGATGCAGGAGAAAATCTAAACCTAGAAAGCCTGCAAGACAAAGAAACCTATGATGAGAAAAACAGCTCAGCTGGTGGAACGATCGGTGTAGGTACGTTCAATGCATCAGCAAGTAAAGGAAAAATAAACTCAGACTATGAAAGCGTAACCAAGCAAGCCGAAATCCATGCAGGACAAGGCGGCTTCGATATCGAAGTAGGCAAAAATACCGATCTAAAAGGTGCGGTCATTTCGAGCGATGCTACGCCAGATAAGAATAAGGTCAGCACAGATACGCTGACTTTCTCCAATATGGAAAACAGAGCTAAATATAACTCAAGTAATACGGGGCGAAGTTATAACACAGATCCTAAGGCTAAATTAAATGAACAGGGATTTATTCCTACTGCTAATATGCCTGTATCTGGTGATGCAGATAGTACAACAAAGTCGGCTATTTCTCCTGGTACAATTGAAATAAGGAGTAATCCAAGTCAAGATATTTCTGGTCTTAGTCGAGATACTACTAATTCATTAAATGCTTTAGGTAAAATATTTGACAAAGAAACGGTTAAAGAACGACAGGAGTTAGCAGGTTTATTTGGTCAAGTAGCATTTGAAGAAATTCATAAGTTAAGTGTAAAGAATGGGTGGAAAGATGGAGATCCTCAGAAAGTAGCACTCCATGCTCTAGTTGGTGGAATAATGTCTGAACTTACTGGAAGTGGTTTTACAGCTGGTGCTGAAGGCGCAGGCTTCAATGAACTTGTACAGAAGGAATTGTCGAAGATTACAGATCCTGCACTCCGTCAGTGGGCCAGCTATATTATCAGCTCTTCCACCGGTACAGCAGGTCGCGTTGCTGCGTTATATGGAACGAAGTATAATGATTTATGGGAGTCGACGAAACAATGGGCTGTGCAAGCTAGTGTAGATAGCGCTGCAGCGTTTGCTGCGTATAACACCGCAATTGCAGCGGGACTTTCTCCTTCAGAGGCAAGTTTTGCAGTAATTACTACAGGGGCAGTTTTATCTATTAGCGATAATGAGTATAATTGGAGCGCTGCTATTGTTAAGTATTGTACTGAGTTAAAGTTTGATAAAGATGAAGAGGACCCAATACAGAGAAATAGAGCTTTTTGAGAACACATAAGACTAGTATTTGATGGTCATATCCTTTATGGTGAAATTATTTCAGTACATTAGGAATAGTTTGAAATACTGATGAAAAGTAGTAGTAATCTTACTATGAAAGGGGCATAATGATTGAAAAAATGGCTTAATATTAGAAAGCTTGGTATGATTGATATCCTATTTTATATTGTAATAAGTTTGGTAGGTGTCTGTAATTTGAATCACACATTGGCTTATGCATTTGTATTATTTTCGTATGCAATTTTGTGGTTTGTTAGGTTGCCTCAGTATGAAGGTAGATTTAAAATGTTTATTTTCTTTTTTTCGGTTTTTATATTGTTTGTTGCATTTTATCAAATTTTTCATATTGTAATGAGTTGAGAGCCGTCTTTTTTGACTCATGTAATTATGGATAATCATATAGACAAGGTGACAGTTTTCAATGCTTCAAAAATTGGACACTGTCCCTATGGGAAAATAGGTAAATAAAAACGAGGTCAACGGACGTAAAAAATCCGTTAACCTTTTTTCATTTCAGGTGTTTTTTAGTGACACATAATTCACAGGCAATAAATTCCTATTAACAATACTATTTCAATTAATCTAGAAAATCTGAGTAACTCTGAAATTAAAACGATTTAGACTCATTGCCTCCACAAAATGGACAACTACCTCCATAGCCATTACCAGAGCAATTAGAACAATAAGTACCACCACAGTCTTTGCATTTTTGTAATGCACCCATACAAGGGGCATCACTACCACAATTCGGACATTTTCTCACAGTATCATACATAGACAGAGCTGGACAAGTTTCAGATGACCGTTTAAAAGCACTGTATGCCTATAAAGCAGATGAAGACTATAAAGACATAAAGAAACAAGAAAAAGCGGCAAAAGCGCTAAAAGAACAACAAGAAGCAGAAGAAGCAAAAAAACAAGAAGAAGCAAAAAATAAACAGGGGGCAGATAAAAACGCTAAAGATGGAGCAGAGAAAAAACCAGCAGAAAAAAGTGATATCTCCATCAGTGTAAGTCTAGGAACAAGTAAATCCGAAAGCAGCTCAACCAGCCAAACAACAGCTGCGCAAGGCAGCAGTATCACAGGCGGAAATAATGTAAAGATCACGGCAACAAAAGAAGATATCAAAGTCAAAGGCTCAGATATCACCGGAGAAAATGTAACCTTAGATGCCAAGAAAAATATCGAAATCACCGCCAGTGAAAACAAAAATGTAAGCAACTCTGACAGCAAAAGTAGCTCAGCAAGTATCGGAGCAAGTGGGACAAGGGGACAGGTTTACTGTCCCACTAATAAAAAGATGTTATACTAATATTGAGACTAACTATATGAAGTCAAGAAAGAAAGCTAGTTTGGCAGGAAAAATTATGAGCGTTAAAATGGGCATAGAAATATACACCTAAGGCTGTTTGAAATTTAGCAGAAGGCGTAAGAAAAAAACAGAAAAAGATAGTTAGCTTTGAGGAATAAATGAAGAATTTGTTTTGAGTAAATGAAAGACCACTCTAACAAGTTTTTTACCAACGTGGCTCATGGCAACAGTGTAATGCTTTCCTTCTGTTTTCTTTTTGCAACAATACTCCTTAAAGGTAGTATCACGCATAGCAACTAATCGAGCTGCGACTAAGAAAGCCCAGCGTAAGTAGGTAGAACCACGTTTAACCATGGGAGTATTCCCAGCATTAAACTTACCTGACTGATAGGTAGATGGTTCAAGACCAGCAAACGCCAAAAGCTTTGCTGGTGTAGCAAAATTAGAGATATCTCCGATTTCCGCTAAAATGATTGCACCAATTGTGTAAGAAATTCCGGGGATTGTAAGGATCGGCGGATTAATATCTTTCATAATAGCCTTAATCTGTTGATCGAGAATGTTAATTTCCTCTTGGAAGTTGTAAATTAGTCGAATGGTTTGTTGTAACTCGAAGCTAACAGAAAGACTGTTACTGCCAATGGATTTCACTGCAAGTTCACGAAGTTGTATAGCTTTCTCCCTGCCGTAATGTCCCTTGGAGTTTTCAGCAATGAGATTGGTGAGTTTGGTCAGGTGACATTGTGCAATTTCCTTGGCGGTTGGATATTTGAGTAAAAGTGCATAGCTTGAAGCTTGATGAATAGACCATACCAGTGAATGCAGTTCTGGAAACAAAATAGTAACTAATCTTGAAATTGAAATCTTAAGACGTGACCGCAAGGAAATCAGACGGAAACGATGCCTTACTAATGACTTTAATTCTGATATCTGATAAGATACGGGTGTATAGGACTTAGAGTCATCAGAAAAGAGCATGATAGCTAAAAATCGTGCATCGGTTTTGTCGGTCTTGGTTTTTCTTAAAGTTTGTCCCTTTCGGTATAGGTTGACGTGAAGTGGATTGAAAGTTGTGATTTCAAACCCTTTAGCTTTTAAGAAATTAGTAAGATTAGTGCTGTAATGACCTGTTGATTCAAGTCCTATACGTGCGTCTAAAAGCTTTTTATTGGGTAGAAAAGAAACAACTGTATCATAGAAAAAATCAAAGCCCTCACGGTTATTGGTAAAAGTAAAATTACTATTTAGAACAGTGCCATCGCCGTTGATAATGCAGCAATCGTGCTTGGCTGATGCAACATCAATCCCGATATAAAGCATAAATAACAACTCCTCTACAAGATTAACGCTGATTTCTTTCCACAAGACTTTATGCAATATGTATCCTTGTCCGATATAAAACGTCAAAGCGTTATCTAACTAATTAACAATTAAGCATAAAGCTGTGGTTGTATCCTCAAAAAAACAGTCAACCAAAATCAGTTGCTGTAGGTGATATAACCAATCCACAGTGTTACGTTAATCTTATAGAGTTTTAGACATTTTTTAAAGAAAAGGTAATGAAAACTCTACGGTTTTCATTATACAAGGTGATACTATGCCAAGAAAAGCTCGGGTAAAAAGTGAAACAGGAATCTATCATCTGATATGTAGGGGAATCAATAAACAAAATATATTTGAAGATGAAGAAGACAAACAAAGATTTTTAGAAACGCTTGCATATTATAAGAAATTGAGCGGTTATTTGCTATATGGATATTGTTTGATGGATAACCATATTCATTTGCTGATAAAAGAGAATAAAGAATCAATAGACCAAGTGATAAAACGAATTAGTAGTAGCTATGTATATTGGTATAATCAAAAATATCAACGATGTGGGCATTTGTTTCAAGAGCGATATAAGAGTGAAGTTGTCGAGACAGATGCATATTTTCTTATGGTTTTGAGATACATTCATCAGAATCCGGTAAAAGCAGGAATTACCAAAAATGTAGGTAAATATTTGTGGAGTAGTTATCAAAATTATGTCGGTATACCAGGTATTACAGATATAGAGCTTGCGTTAGAAAATTTTTCGAGTGACAAAGCAGCGGCGACAAAATTATTTATAGAGTATACAAATGAAAACAATGCAGATGAGTGTTTGGATTGTAGAGAAAAAGTGATTGTATCCGATCAAGAAATAATGAAATATTTAAGTGAAATGGGAATAACAACGATTAGTCAATTGCAACGATTAAATAAAGAGCAACGGGATAATGTAATCCGAAAGATAAAAGAAAAGGATGGCATTACGATAAGGCAATTAGCAAGAATAACAGGAATTTCTAAAAGTGTAATTGATAGATTGTAGTGGGACAACAAACCTGTCCCTCTTGTCCCTAAGATTCAGAGGACAATGAGGGGAGTAATCATTGTTCTTTTTTATACGCTAAAATCAAAATTATTACAAAAAATCCTTTGATTAATGCATAAAATGGTTTAAAATGTTAATAAAAGAAATTAACTTATTTAAAGAGTCAGCAATCGGTTCACGGATATCTGTTGCTAATAATTGGAATAAACGACCTCGCCACGAGTCTCTCTTTTTGCTCTCAATTTCAGATTGAACTATAAGTAAATCAATAAATTTTTATTGGAGATGAATGCTAATGGATAATACTAAAAGATTTTCAAATAGGGTAGAAAATTATGTTAAGTTTCGTCCATCGTATCCTAGTGAAGTAATTAATTTTTTATATACTAATGTCGGTATAAACAAGGAGTCGATAATTGCTGATATAGGCTCGGGAACCGGCATTTTCACTAAACTAATACTTACACAAAAAAACAAAGTATATGCTGTTGAACCAAATAAAAAAATGCGGGAAGCAGCCGAAACTTTGCTAAGCAAATATGAAAATTTTATATCTGTAAATGGTTCTGCGGAAAGTACGACATTAACGGCGTCATCTGTTGATTTTGTTGTTTCGGCTCAAGCATTTCACTGGTTTGATGGACTGAAGGCTAAAAAAGAATTTTCGCGAATTCTTCATCCTAATGGGAAAGTTATATTGGTTTGGAACAGTCGTATAAAGGAAGACAATCCACTTTTTATTGACTATGAACAGTTGCTGAATCATTACAGTAAAGACTATAAAAAGATAAATTTTGAAAAGACCAGAGATACTAAACTAGAGGAGCTTTTTCAGAATTCGTATGATACTCGTATGTTTCCAAACAACCAATATTTAAATTTCGATCAATTGAAGGGGCGTTTATTATCATTATCTTGTGCACCATTACCAGGTGATGACGCTTATGAGCCAATGATTAACGAGTTAAAAGATATTTTTGATAAGTATAGCAACAATGGCTTTGTATTTTTTCAATACCAGACAATGATTTGTTGGGGAAACGTTCGATAAATATCCATTGCGTAAACAATAAAATCCAGATGTGACTGGTACTGATATGCTCCTTGGCATCCTGATTTTATGAAGGATGGATAAAAATGTAAAATGTTAAGTGCGGACAGATTTAATTAAGAGCATAGAAGGAGTTTACAATGCAACAAAAGCCACGAATGCTATATATTGATAATTTAAAGTCTCTCATCATTATACTTGCCGTTTTAACACATGCCGCGGTCACATATAGCGGTATGGGAAGTTGGTATTACAAAGAACAGCCCGAGCAAGGTTTAATTTCGATGCTGTGCTTTTTTGTTTTCCAGACATTTAGCCAAGCATATTTTATGGGATTAATGTTTCTGGTAGCTGGTTATTTTGCATCGGTGTCCTATGAACGAAAAGGATGCACAAAGTTCATTAAGGATCGTATTATCCGTTTAGGAGCTCCGACATTGCTATATATGTTAGCAATTCATCCATTTATGTACTACTTAATTGATTGGCATAATATTAGGACACAAGCTTCGTTCATAGAATTCTACCTCAATTATGTGCTAAGTCTCCGATTTCTTGGGGGAACAGGCCCATTATGGTTTGCCTTGGCATTACTAATCTTCTCAATAGTATATGCTCTTATTAAGGTCAGAAATTGTGAACTTCAACACTCTGATAAATCGTTTTCTGTTAAAGTAATGGTTAAACTTATTCTTCTGCTCACGACCAGTACATTTGTTGTCCGATTTGTTGAGCCACTTGATACCTCTGTTTTTAATATGCAATTATGCTATTTTGCTCAATACATTATTTTATTTTCTTTCGGTATCCATGCACATCAAAATAATTGGCTATCGAAAATTGAATATCACATTGGGAAAAAGTGTATATTAACGGCCATCGTTCCTGGAATCTTATTTTTACTAAGCATTGTTTATTTGGGGGGAGCTTTAAAGGGCAACTCAGATGCTTTTAAGGGTGGATTCCACTGGCAAAGTCTGGCGTTTAATTTTTGGGAATCGGCTACTGGGGTATGCATGTCAGTAGGGCTGATTGCTTGGTTTCGACAAAACGTTAATTGGCAGAATAAATTACTGAAAAAAATATCGGATAGTGCATTTGCTGTGTACGTCTTTCAAGCCCCTATTCTTGTTTCAGTAGCACTGGCAATGCAAATGCTGATTCTTCCTCCTATCTTAAAGTTTTTACTACTTTCCGTACTTGCGTTGCCCATAGCGTTTTTAATAGCCCAAGTTATTAAAATCATACCGCTATTTCGTACCATTACTAAATTCTGATTATTAGGTATTTAAAGGGAAAGCTTGCCGATAGAAGGTAATGACGCAAAGCCAATGATTGAGTTGATTGCAGGGTATGTAGAAGAAATGCTTGATTAATACATTGTAATATTGAATAGTTAGATTAAAAGCAGGCTTTCAACTCTTGTTAAATTTATGTGGAAATTTGGCAGGAGTTTTTTTGTTGCGAGGCAAATGTAGCAAAATATATATTTATTTTTAGGGGGATACGCATGGAAGTTTTACGATCTGTTTGTCCGTATGATTGCCCTGATACATGTGGATTACTTGTTCATGTCGAGGATGGGAAGGCTGTCAAAGTGCAGGGTGATCCTGAACATCATTTTACTAGAGGGTCTCTTTGCCCTAAAATGGCGCATTATGAAAGAAGCGTTCATTCTGAGAAAAGGATTCAAACCCCACTGCTTCGAACAGGGACAAAAGGAAGCGGTGCGTTTGTACCGATTTCTTGGGAGGAAGCGATTGAACATATCCGTAGAAGATGGACTGAAATCATTGATCAATATGGAGCTGAAGCAATACTGCCTTATTCCTATGCGGGAACGATGGGACTGGTTCAGCGGAATGCCGGACATCCATTTTTTTATAGTTTAGGTGCAGCACGACTTGAGCGGACGATATGTTCATCGGCAAAAGGATATGGTTGGAATGCGGTCATGGGACAGACGATGGCACCGCATACAAACGAAATCCATAGTAGTGATCTAATTATTCTGTGGGGCATTCATGCGATGGCAACGAATATTCATATTATGCAGGACATAAATATTGCCAAAAGAAACGGCGCCAAGGTATGGCTCATTGATACGTATGAAACAAGTACGGCGAAAATTGCTGATCAAGTTATTGTTGTTCGACCTGGGACAGATGGTGCGTTAGCGCTAGGCATGATGCATGTAATAGAACGGGAAAACTTAGTTGATCATGCATTTATTCAGCAATATGTGCAAGGGTATGAAGAACTAAGAACGACTGTTTTGCCGAATTATTCTCCGGAAGTAGTTAGTGAGATTACGGGGATTTCAGTTGCTGTCATTGAAGATATGGCCAGACAGTATGCGAAAGCGCAAGGACCATTTATTCGTCTAGGAAGTGGTCTATCACGGTATGAAAACGGTGCAATGACCGTGCGCACAATTACCTGTTTGCCTGGAATCGTTGGGGCATGGGGTAAAACTGGCGGTGGCTTATTTGGGGGGACATCTACCGCAAGTGCACTTGATACGTCACTTATTACTCGCGAAGATTTTCAGGAGAAAACAACGCGGATGATTAATATGAATCAATTAGGTCAGGCGTTGAATACGCAAACTGGGCCGATCATGAGTCTGTATGTATATGCTTCAAATCCGGCTGCTGTAGCACCTGATCAGAATCGGGTGCTAGAAGGTTTGGCACGGGAAGATCTTTTTACTGTGGTTCACGAGCGCTTTATGACTGATACGGCAAAATATGCTGATCTTATTCTACCAGCAACTACTTCTTTAGAGCATAGTGATCTGTATCGTGCATATGGGCATTATGGGATACAAAGAGCCTACGGTGTTATTTCGCCCGTAGGGCAAGCAAAACCAAATTGGGAAGTGTTTTGTTTGTTAGCGGAAGCTATGGGAATACATAAACCTTTCTTTAAACAGTCAGCGGATGATTTGATAAATAGTATTTTAGCCAATCCGTCTCCATGGCTGTCAGATGCTTTGCTGAAATCTTTGTTTGAAGGGCGACCAATTGAATTGCCTTTGCCTGAGGGGTATAAGATGGAGTTTAAGACACTTTCGGGAAAAATCGAAATTCTAAATCCGCGTGAAGATAGCCTATTGCCAGAATATAAAAAACCTCATGGAGATCGTGCAGCGTTCTGGTTCATTAATTCACCCGATGTCCGTTTATTAAACTCATCTTTTAACGAAAGAGCAGATTTAATAAAAAACAATAAAATGATACTACAAATGAATCCGGAGGATGCTAGTAATCTAAGCTTAATCGACGACCAGCCTGTTATTGCTTATAATGAGCGGGGTGAGGTGAAGTTTACGCTGAAAATTACGGATAAAGTTCCGAATGGTGTTGTCGTTGCCGAGGGCGTTTGGTCAATAGAAAATACTACTGGCAATCGTTCCGCCAATGCGCTTACTTCTCAGCGTTTTACAGATCAAGGTAAGGGAAGTACTTTTTATGATGTTAAAGTAGATGTAAAAGCAGAGGCTTGATCGGTACATAATACTATTGAATAGTTATATCAAAAATATAAAAACAGGCTTCAAATTCTTGCATAATGCTGAACTGAAGCCTGTTTTTATATTTTTAATTGCTAAAGTATAAACGTAATATAGTTTCTTTTTTATTAATGTAATTGAAATGATATTGGTTGGACAATGGTACAGGCAATGGGTTGGCCAGTACTTAGATTTTTTGCCGGAATAAATTGCCATTGTTCTACAGCTGCGATAGCAGCGTCATCTAAGATCGGATAACCGCTAGAGCGGGCAATGGATACTTCGCCAGTTCTCCCACTTGCTAGTATTTGAATTTTCACTACAACGGTACCTTCGAGGTTCTCTTGTCTAGCTGTAGGAGGATAGGCAGGATTTACTTTAGAAAGAATGCTTGGTTTAGCGATGCCATTCAATGACGATCCTACATTCCCTCCACCTGTACTAGCAGCTGACCCAGCAGAACCACTGACGGATTCTCCTCCTATATTGCTTGCGCTAGACTGCCGTACTGTTGAAGCCGCTTCTGAAACCTCTGAAATATCAGCGTCAGTCATGGTTAATGTGCTGGTAGTGACTGCTGGTGTTATCGCAGATTCTAGTTGACTAGGCTCGAAAGAACGGGTTGGAGCTGCTGCCATCGATTGTGAGATGCTAGGTGCTTGCTCTGTTTTTTGTTCCTTGAAATCAGAGTTAGTAGGATCAGAGTCTAGGGTCATTTCGATAAAAGTTTCCTCAGGTTCTTCAGGCGCGGCTGTTAATCCAGCAGTGAAATAGCCAAGCACCGGTAGCATCAAGAGATGGAGAAAAAGCGATACGATCATGGCTTTTTTCCACTTAACTGTATAGATCATAGTCGTTTACCTCTTCTCTACAGCAACCGAAACTTTTTGAGCGCCTGCTTGTTTCAGAGAATCTAGGACAGCGATGATTTGACCATACGCCACGTCTTTATCACCACGTAGCACAAAAATAGGGTCAGGATTTTTTCCGAGTTCAAGGGCGACACGTTTTGCTAGAATATTGGCAGGTATTTCCTCGCTGTCGAATAATATGTTGCCACTAGATTGTACGGTGAGAGAAATGCTTTTTGTGGTATCGTGCTGAGCCGTTGAGGCTTGTGGCAGATTCACAGGCAGCGTATGCTGCTGAACCATGGACAAAGTGCTAATCATAAAGAATACAAGCAGAAAGAAAATAATATCAATCATTGGAATGACCATAAGTTGTGGTTGGTTTTCTATACGAAGATTACGCAATTTCATGTGAATCTCTCCGTCCGGTCTTTTTTATGGAAGTGCTACTTACGATGAAGGCTACTATTTGCTCAATTTCAGTGATTAGGCGATTGACTTTGCGGGAAAAAGCATTATGGAGCAGAAGAGCCAGCGTAGCAATGCTGAGTCCTGTCGCGGTTGCGACAAGTGCTTCTCCGACCCCACCAGTAATCGCCATAGGCTGACCCGTTTGTACTTGGAGAACGCTGAAGGATTGTATCATCCCAATGACTGTTCCCAAGAGACCTAAGAGCGGCGAAAGGGTAACAATCATACTCAAATCATCGAGTCTTTCGCGCATACGAGCTGCGGCGAGTGAAGCTGCGCTTTCTAATGCAGTTTCTAGTTTGCGGCCTTGCTGAAATGCTTGTAGGCCAGCAATTGCAATGCCTGCCAAAACATTAGGGCTAGTTTGTTCACAAAGCTCGGTCGCTTCTGGAAAACGACCTTTTTCTAATAAAAGTTTAAATTGTTGCTGAAATTCAGATAAGTTTTTCGTAATGTTTCTGAAGTATAATAGTCTTTCGACCGCGATAGCCACGGCAAAAAAAGAGCAGGCAGCCATAATGTACATGATTGGACCACCTTGATGAAATAAATGAATGGTTTGGTTTATAAGTTCCATAATAATCTCCTTTTATGTAATATTTAAAATTTTTACGTAGAACAAAAATTCTTGTTCTACGTATTTTGCTATATGGGGTATATCATTTAGAAATGACACTTTGTTTAGAATTCCGAACAATGCTAGGCGAGAAGCCTGTTCGTTTTTTAAACAATCGACTGAAATAATATGGATCGCTGTAGCCTACATGTGCTGAGACTTCTGCAACGGAACACTTGCTATGGCAAAGAAGCTCATGAGCACGGTGAATTCTGTAATCGATTAAATATTCATTAGGACTTACACCTGTATATTTGTGAAATAAATAGGCGAACTGTTTAGTTTTTAGACCATAATGTTCTGCTAACTTAGGAATGGTTACAGGATTCATATAGTGCGTTGTGATAAAGTTCATTGCTTGATCGACGAGTGTGCGTGAATTTTGGTGGTTGGGGTTGCTCATAGCGGGTAAACTTTCATTTAAGACATCAAATAAAAATTTTTTTGCTTTTTGCTTGATAAACTGGTTAGGAATGGCGCACTGTAAATACATTTGTAGTAATATTTCGTGTAGCCGAGGGCTAAACCTAGCATCTACCTCATAATGACAGAGGTAATATTGTGTCGCATCACTTTCTGTTTGTAGTTCATATTGAATTACAATATAGTCCCAATACGCATCGCCTATAACTTCTTTATCTAAAGACATATTTGGTCCAAAATGAAAAATTTTGCCTTGTTCCATTTCATAAGGAACTTGGTTAAAAAACATACGAGCTCGCCCGTGCAGAGGAAATACGAGCCCAGAAAATGGTGGAGTAGTTATGCCAAAACATTTACCGCCGGGAGCAATTACACCACGACGAACATTTACAATGTGGAACTCTAACATAGAAAAATAGTTTACCAGTTCATGGATCTCCACTTTCATGTTGTAACACACTCCTTTCAATTACAATTCATTTGAAAATGATAATCGTTATCAAAATACCAGAAAAAAATAACTTTGTCAATACTTATAGCTAAAGTATTTCTTTTCTTAACAAATTGACTAATGAAGTGGGAAAAAGTGCAGGTTTTTTTATAAAATGGTCTATTTACATTTTTACTAGAGCTTGATACACTACCGATACATAAATAATATTGATAACCATTATCAAAAAAGGAGAATTAAGAGTGTTACATAAAATGTCTTATCACAAAAAGAAACTTTTATATACGTTGATTGGCAGTGCATTGATATTACAATCACCGTTAACGGGGTATGCAGCAGAAGCAGAGAACGAGAATACATCGGCTAAAGCAGAAGAAAAGGCAGCAGAGACTGCTACGACCAAAACCAATGAAAATGAATTTACCTTTCAAGGGTTAACTGTTTTATCAAAGCGAGAAAAAAAGAAAAAATCAGGTATCGTTGAGTCCTATGCAGGTGGGCAAGTGGCCAAAAGTGCAAATTTAGGAATATTAGGCAACACCGATATCTTAGATACGCCGTTTAATATTACGAGTTACACGAAAAAAACAATAGAAGATCAGCAGGCACATACGCTTGCTGATGTAATGATGAATGATGCCTCGGTTCGTTTTACGACTTCGAATGGCCATATGAGTGAAAACTTTACGATTCGTGGGTTTGAGGTAAACGAGACTGAGATTGCTTTAAATGGGATGTATGGTCTTGCGCCGGGACATCATGTACCGACGGAATTTTTAGAACGTGTCGAGGTACTCAAAGGTCCGAGTGCGCTTTTATATGGAATGTCGCCTGGTGGAGCCGTGGGCGGGACGGTGAATGTCGTAACGAAAACAGCAGATGAGGAACCCTTGACAAGAGTGACGACAGAATATACGTCCAGTTTGAATAAAGGCGTTCATTTGGATCTCGGTCGCCGTTTCGGTGAAAATAAAGAATGGGGCATGCGGATCAATGTAGCCAAAAGCGATGGTGCAACAGGCGTAGAGAATCAAGAAAAAGCCCGTACTTTTGGGTCAATCAATTTAGATTATCAAGCCGAAAGATTTAGGGCTTATTTGGATGCATTTAGTAATAAGGAAAATTTTACGGGCGGTTCGTCTGCGATGTTTGGATTTTCGAGTTCGGCGACTAGTGTTCCTGAAGCGCCAGATGGAGATACAAATTTATTTGCGGGAGCAGATAGCGAGGTAAATAATAGGGGGGCAATGCTTCGCAGTGAGTATGATCTCAATGAAAATCTGACAGCATATGCAAATATTGGATATTTAAAAGAGAACTATAAAGGTTTTATCAATGGTACCCGATCGAATAGTACAGATGCATTGGGTAATTATACTGGCCGAACGTATTATCTCAGGGGCTATAAGGATGCCGTGTCATCAGAGGTTGGATTGCGGCAAAAATTTACGACTGGAGCCATTGATCATCAGATGGTATTGAGTGCAACTAAAGTTGATATCGAAAGCGGTACAATAAATAAAGCATCGGCTACCTATGCTTCAAATATTTATGATCCGGTAACGCCTATTTTGGCGACTGACCCAGGCGCAGCACCTAAGACAAGTGAAAATACGCTTACCAGTGTCGCTTTGGCAGATACTTTATCCTTTAATGAAGATAAATACAAATTGATACTAGGTGTGCGCAATCAACAGGTTGATTCAAAAAGTTACAGTGCTACGACTGGTGCCTTGACGAAAAGTTATAGTAAAAATTCCGTTACGCCTGCGGTTGCTTTTGTCGTGAAACCATGGGCCGATAAATCTGTGTCGCTATATGCCAATTATATCGAAGGGTTAAGTGCAGGTGAGACGGTAAGCGATACAAGTGCCGACAATTACGGGGAAGTACTAGCGCCTTATAAGACAAAACAATCAGAAATTGGTGTAAAATGGGATGCTGGGCAGTATGCAAATACGCTAAGTGTATTTCAAATCAAAAAACCTAGTGCTTATTTAGATAGCACTACCAATATTTACGATACGAATGGCATGCAGCGCAATCAAGGTGTAGAATGGAGTACCTTTGGAAAAATCAGTGATAATGTGCGCCTATTAGGTGGTGTAACCTATATGCGCGGGAAGCTGACAGAAACTCAAAATGGGAAGAATGAGGACAATACCGTGCATGGCGTGCCAAAATGGCAGGCAAATGTTGGTTTTGAATTCGATTCTACCAGCGTACAAGGATTAAGCTTTAATACTCGTGCCGTGTATACAGGTTCGCAGTATGTAAGTGATACGAATCTAGCGAAGATTCCTAGCTGGGTTCGTTATGATGCCGGTATGCAATATAAAACTTCCATGCAAGGCAATCCGGCGACTTTCCGTTTCAATGTAGAAAACTTATTGAATAAAAATTATTGGTCTGGCACATTTAATGATGGCTATCTCACAGTGGGGAACGGTCGCACTTATAAATTATCCATGACGATAGATCTTTAAGAAGTAAGGAGGTATAAGCTTGCAAAAGATTATGATGACTGCTGAGTGGAAAATCATCAAAGAACTGTTTTTTAGCAACCATCCGGCAGTGCAATTGATCCTTCGTTTCATGGCAGCAATCTTTGGCGGTTATGGTCTGACCTATAGCATGATGAAAGCACTCTCGCTGCTGCTTCCTTTGAAAAAGCATACCGAAACGGTAAGCTTTTGCGAATGGCTATTACCGCTCGTCTACTTAGCGGCTATCATTTGGGCTTTTGCTGCTGCAAGTGCGCAGTATGCGTGGGAAGTATTGCTGAGCGGAATTGCGATAGTCGGGGCAATTGCATTGCTAGCTAGTTGTTTTCGTTGAAAGGAGGAATCGCGTGAAAAATTTTATAGTGCACCATACAATGGTGCAGCGAATGCGAGATTTTCATACTTGGGGTGGACTTTTTTTTGGCTGGGTATTATTTATTGTGTTTTTCACAGGTACGCTTGCAGTATTTGAGCCTGAAATCAGCTATTGGATGAGACCAGAGGTTCGTGTGCAGAATGTAGCTGTGAGCGAATCGCTAGCAGCTGCAGAAAAAGCTTTGCGTAAAAATGCCGCTGACGCGGATGTATGGTTTGTTATTCTTCCGCAAGGGCGGTCCTCAATGATAGAAATCTCTTGGAAAAAGAATGGTCAGACGTTTGATCGATATATTGATCCGACGACTGGTGATGTAATTAAAGGAAGAGGTACAGATGGCGGTGAGTTCTTTTCTCATTTTCACTATGAGCTGCATCATGAGCATGCAGGAGCTTGGCTGGTAAGTATAGCAGGTCTTATGATGCTGGGGGTGCTTATTTCTGGTATCATGATTCGGCGAAATGTGATCAAGGATTTCTTTTGTCTGCGTTGGCGGAAAAATTGGCTAAGTGTGCATATGATGACAGGGGTTCTCACTCTGCCGTTTGTCGTCTTGATAACCTATTCAGGACTGGTAATGACCTTTAAAGATATTATGCCGGTCTCGCTCAATACGTTTTATAAAAATCCCAACGGATTTTGGAACGAATTTTTAGATGGCGTAGAACGTCCAAAGAGTCAAGAAAAAGTACAAATTTATCCTTTGACTGCGCTGCTTCCAGCTGCGGAAAAGGAACTTGGTGTAGGAAATATTGGATTTGTTCAAATACAACAGCCAGATAAGCGGAGTGCTCTCATTAACTTTATGCGGCGGGTAGATGACCGCATGCTAGCGATTACAGATCGAGTCTCTTTTGATGGTGCAACTGGCGCGTGGCTTGTCAGCAAGACCAAGTGGGATACGCAGGCGACGATTGTGCGTTCATTGGTAGGACTACATATTGGTAAGTTTGGCGGATATCCTATGGCGTGGGGCTATTTTACCTTGGGCTTGATCGGTTGCGTGATGATTGCTTCGGGACTAGTATTTTTTACGGTAAAAAGGCGGTCCAAGTATGAGCAGGAATGGGGCAATAAACGTGATTTTTTTCGTGCTGCTGAGGCCATCAATGTAGCTGTAATCACTGGCTGCATCATTGCTTCTATCAGCTATTTATGGGCAAATCGCCTATTGCCTCTTTCTTTAAAGGAGAGAGCTGACGCAGAGGTCATTGCATTCTTTTTCATTTGGCTGCTCATGTTTATTCATGCATTTTGGCGCACGAAGGAAAAAGCTTGGGTAGAACAGCTAAAATTGGCCGCTGGGCTCTGTGCTTACTTACCATTGCTCAATGCACTGACGACTTCGGGTGGACTGCCTAAAACACTACTTTGTGGTGATTGGATGACCGCTGGAGTTGATCTGACTGCTGCTACGTTGGGACTGGTTCTGTGGGCAGTGGCTTGGATGCTTGAAAAGCGCTGGGGTAATACAGGCTGATAATTTGCTTCGTATTAAGATTGGGATAGAAGTATTATTAATAAAATTAAAATAGAGCTCCTGCTAATTTATATAATTTTAGCAGGAGTTTTTGTACTCTTAGAGGGGGGATAAATAATTTTTTTGTAATAAAGAATGGAGTTATTAAGCTATTTATTGAAAATCACCAAAATAAGGTTTGGAAGGGACGGAATGTTTATTCTCTTACCAATCATAATAAACAAATAGGATTGCTAAATGTATTCCTATAAAGTAAAGTATCATAACAGTACATAAATATTTGAGGAAAAAAGAATTGGAAAAAGGAGAAAAATGTCGTAAAATCTAATTAATGTCCTAAACCAATTTTCTAGGAGGAATACTTAGATGAATTTAAATTTGCTGGACTTGCAAAGGCGCTTACAAAAAAATGGTGTGCTAATCACTTTCTCTGGTCGCTTTACCCAAGAAATTATTGAGGAGCTTGGGGATGCAGTAAAAAAGTATATGGAGACAGAATCCACGCAACATAAAACACATGATGTATTTGCTGTTTTTATTGAGCAGACGCAAAATGTGAAAAATTATGCCAGCAGTCAAAGTGAATTTGCCAATGGTGAAAAAATCGCCAATTCGGGGATTGTTGCAATTGGCAAAGACGCGGAAGGGTACTTTGTGTCTTCAGGAAATATGCTGACTACTACTGATGTTGAGTTGCTTAAAGATAAGTTAGTTGTGATTACGTCTTTGGATAAGATCGGGCTAAAAAAGCTATATAAGGAACAAATAAAGAAAACTCTTGATCCAGAAAGTACCGGCGCAGGCCTAGGGCTTATTGATATGGCTCGGCGTGCTAGTGGAAAGCTCCAGTATTCTATACAGGATATTGATGAGCAATTATCATTTTTTACTCTTAAGGTTCAAGTGTAGGAGGAAAGACATGGAAAATTTATGCATAGAGCAAACAAAGTCAACTCCAACCATTCAGTTTGATATTGTGAATAATAAGCTGAGGATTGAAGGACAATCTTATCCGGAAAATGCCTTTAAGTTTTATGAACCAATTTTTAATTGGTTGGATCAGTATTTGACAGAAATAGATAAAGAAACTGTTTTAGAAATATATTTTCATATGCCGTATATAAATACGAGTAGTTCTAAGTGCATTATGATGCTGCTAGAAAAAATGGAAAATGCTTATCAGGAAGGGCGAAAAGTTGCAATCGAATGGTATTATAATCATGAAGATGAGGCCGCATTGGAGTGCGCAGAAGAGTTTAAGGAAGATCTTATGTTACCGTTTGAGCTTATTGTCTTAGATGATGATGAATAAAGAGCGGGAGCACTTGGGTATGAGCAAAGTAACGAGTGATCAAAATATTATGTATGATGGCAGCACGATGAAGGTAGTGAGCTTTGCTTGTCTCATCATTGTATTGGCTGTTGTTTTTACAGGTAGCATAAGTTATTTTATTACGCGTAATGCAGTTGTAGATAAGCTTAAATCACGGGATCTTGTTTATATTATTGAATCGGCAACAGCAAAAATTGACGGGAGAATTGCCCGCGCTCGCGAGACGTCTCTTCTTCTGGCGCGGGATTCTGCGGTTAACGAATGGGTGCTTTCAGGTGAAAAAAATGAACAATTGGGAAAGTATGCAAAAGATAAGCTTACAGATATGGCCCAAAGTTACGACTATGTTAATTCCTTTATTGTCAGTGCAGTAACAGGAAATTACTGGGCTGAAGAAGGTAGGCTACTGCAGAGAATGTCCGAAAATAATGCGGATGATTACTGGTTTTATGAAACACTCAAATCTGATAAAGCGGTAAGCTTGAATATTGATTATAATATTGGCAGAGACAATACCTATGTTTTTTTGAATGCGTTAATCGGGGATTTAAAACATCCCAGTGGCATAGCGGGCGTTGGTTTGAGTCTTGCAGACATTGCCAAAGAATTTACAGAGTATAAGTTCGGTGAAAGTAGTGCCTTGTGGCTAGTGGATGGCAAGGGGAAGATTCATTTAGCGGATAGCGTAGAACAAAACGGTAAATATCTAAACGATTTTATGCCAGCGTCAGTAGCTGATCAAATTATTGCTGATACGAACAGCCAGCAGACCCAACCACAAATATTGGAATATGTAAACGCAGCTGGAGAAACCGTTGACTTGGCGTATAAGAGAACTGAATCTACCGATTGGAAAGTGGTACTCCAAATCAAGCGTAGTGAAAGTATCGCAGTTTTAAAAACGATTAAACTGAATACAGCGATTGCCAGTTTTATTGCTGTGCTTATGATTACTCTAGTTTTTTATTTGGTATCGCGTAGAATTGCGAATCCACTCAAACGCGCCCTTTTACTTACGCAAAAAATGGAGCAGCAGGTAAAAGCGCGGACGAGTGAATTGGCTGAAAGTAATGAGAAAATTATGGATAGCATTGAATATGCTCGACTGCTTCAGGAATCTATATTACCGACTTCCGAGGAACTTGAGGATGCACTTGGCTCTTATTTTGTACTTTGGCAGCCGCGTGATATTGTCGGTGGTGACTTCTTTTGGGTGAGGCGCGTGAGTGAGGAAAAGAGTCTGGTTGCTCTTGTGGATTGTACTGGTCATGGTGTTCCCGGTGCATTTATGACGATGGCTGTGAATTCAGCTTTAAAACATATTGTTGAACAAAATTACACGGAACCGGCTCAGATTTTATCAGAATTAAATTTGCAGATGAAGCAAATTTTGCATCGTAATCATCAGAAATCTTTTAATGACGATGGCCTAGATATTGCTATTTGTGCCATTGAAGGTCATTCACGGCTGAGTTTTGCTGGGGCTAAACTTTCACTTTATGTTAGACGAGATCAGGAAATCCATACGATACCAGGTGATCATAAGAGTATTGGCTATAAAGCATCGCCTGAGACTTTGACCTTTACCAGTCAGAGTTGGGATATTGAGGCTGGCGATCAGTTTTACTTAGTGACAGATGGTTATATTGACCAAAATGGTGGTAAAAAAAATTATTCCTTTGGTAAGAAAAATTTTATTACAGAAATTCTCGCGCAACGAGAAGCGGTAGCTTGTCAAGCAGCACATTTTGAGACAGTGTTGCGAAACTATATGGCAGATGAATCACAGCGTGATGATATTACTTTATTAGGTTTTTCTATTCGTTAGCATTGGATATGCGAATGAAGGTGAGATGAGGTTTTGATGAAAAAAGAAATGGAAAAGCATTTGTTTGATGGTGAAGATCGGACTTTAGAAGAGGCACAGACTATGATTGCTCATACCACGGCTAATGAACAGAAAATATTGGCGCCGTACTCACGGTTGACTAAAGAATATCAGAAGTTGTTGCGCATTACGAAGAAAGCTTTTTATATAAGTGATCGTCAGGGGAAAGTTCTGCAGAGGCAGCAAGCTGAGATGCAGAATTTACTTGATAATGCAAATCAAGGCTTTTTAACTTTTACTAGGGATTTGAAAGTTGGCCGTCAATATAGCCGGGAATGTATTCGGGTATTTGGTCAGAAGATAGCTGGTTTATCAATTACCTCTCTTTTAACGCAAGAAAATGATACAGATAAAATTAAATTAGAGAAAATTTTGTCGCAGGTTTTTGCTGAAAGCAATGCTCTTGCAGAGTCGTTACTTCAGCAATTTCCAGTGCGGTTTCGGATCAAGGACAGAGATATTCAGGTTGAATGCAAATTGCTTGAATCTGAGTTTGGTGATGAGCTTTTAATTATGATGATTTTGACAGACATTACGGAAAAATTATTAGCAGATAAAGAAATTCATTATCTTAGTTATCATGATAAAATGACAGGGGTATATAATCGTGCTTATGTCGAGACAGTCTTACCAGAAATTGAAGGAGCCCAAACGATGCCAATCAGTATTGTTATTATTGATATGAATGGATTGAAACTGGTAAATGATGTTTTCGGGCACCAACAGGGGGATACGCTACTAATTACTATTGCGAATATCATGAAAAAATGTTGCCGACCAACTGATATTATTGCTCGCTGGGGCGGGGATGAGTTTTTGATCGTATTGCCACAGACGAGCGCTGGGGTTTGTCAAGAAATTTGTGAGTGCATTCAAGCTGCTTGTGCTCAAACAAAAGACAATCCAATCAAGGTTAGTGCGGCTATTGGTCGGACTACGAAAACGAGAGGGACTTTTCGCTTTCCAGAAATGTTTAGTGAAGCGGAGAGTAGGATGTATAGCGATAAGTTAGCTAAAAGAGCAGCCTTGCATCAAGGTTTT
Organism: uncultured Veillonellaceae bacterium; assembly: GCA_963805085.1. Lineage (GTDB taxonomy): Bacteria > Bacillota > Negativicutes > JARBTT01 > JARBTT01 > JARBTT01. The sequence continues at coordinate 31,274 of CAWDTA010000003.1, forward strand.
ATTTCCAGCCTAGAAGGACTATTATATAGTCAATGTTATGAAAATGATGGTCATGGCACTCGAGTAGAGCAGTTGACGTCTAAATTTATCGCTTTTTTAGGGCTGCCGTTGGAGCAGTCACAAATAGAGACTTTACTCCATTTGGCAAGACTACACGATATTGGTAAGGTAGCCATTAACAGTGATATCTGGGGACGCAGAGGCGTTTTGAGTGATGAGGAGTGGGAGATTGTGAAAAATCATAGTGATGTAGGGTATCGCTTAGCTAACTCTATTGGAAAAACTCCTTTGGCAGAGAATATTCTTTTACATCATGAATGGTGGGACGGGACAGGATACCCTCATGGATTACTTGAAGAGCAAATACCACTTACAGTGCGAATATTTTCATTGATTGATATGTATGATGTTTTAACCCATGATCGTCCCTATCGGTCGGCGCTAGGAAAACAAGAGGCACTAATGGAAATTTCCAGTGAAAGTGGGACCCATTTTGATCCCACGCTTACCCAAAAATTTTTGGAGTTTATTACAGATTAAAATATTGTTTAAGTCAGGACAAGTGTCCTGACTTTTTTAGTATGAGCCTATTAGATTGCTTCAATCATTGAATAAAAATAAGCATACAGTGAAAGGATCACTAAAAATAACCTACTGGAATTTTTGCACTTTCGGGCAGTTTATTTGTAGTATAATACATATGGATATTGTAGATATCCCGCAAGATCTTAGCGATAAAAGAAATGAATTAAAAAAGAAAAAAGCTAAATATGAAACATATCTTACGATTGTCAATGATAAGCAAAATAATGACGGATCGTCGACAATAAAAGATATAGAAGTTCTCCGCAGACTGTTTTCTGATGATGTATCAATGGAAAAACATGTGGATGAAATCATTGCACTAACTTTACAAGGTGGCTATGATGGCATTGAAATCGATTATGAAAAAATATGGAAAGACGAAAGCATTGGTCAGTCTTTTTTGAAATTTGCTAATAAACTTTATGTGAAAGCACTGGATAATGATTTGAAATTAAGGATTTTGCTAGAGCCGAGTACGCCGTTTTCTTCTGCTCAATTTTTCGAAGGGCCAGAGTATGTAGTGATGCTTTATAACCTTTACGGATTGCATAGCGACCTTGGGCCGAAAGCAAATAAGACCTTTATTTAGAAAACAATAACACGAATGGCAGGTTTGCCAGGTGAAAAATCAGTAGCATTTTCGACCGGCGGCTCTTTATGGGGTGACAACGGAGAAAAGAGATTAATAACGGAAGTGGAAGCAAGAAATCTTGCCGTGAAATATCACGCTGAAACGCAGCGTGATGAAGAAAGCCAATGCGTAATTTTTGATTATAAAGATCAAGGTGTTTCCTACCAAGTATGGTACGCTGATATAAAAACTTTAAATGATTGGATAACGATTGCCAAAGAGCAAGGGGTAAATAATATCAGCCTCTGGCGTTTTGGGGGAAATATGAATCTCAATAAAGTATTATAGAAACTGTGCCTGACAGTTATAAAATAATGAAAAATTTATAATAGAGCAAAAAAATCCAGCTGAACTTAGAATTCAGCTGGATTTTTTATGTTCTTTTTTATTTTGAGTTTAAAAAATGCAGGTACAAGAATGTATATAAGTGAGAGGGGATGATTCCGGTGGTGTAGGAGTGTGAGTTGCTAAAACAAAGTTAAAAGTGTTGTGAGAAACTAAAAAATGGAAGAGGTAAGAATAATGGAAAATCGTGTGATTACTGTGCCGGAAGGCATCATAAACCCAAAAATAGGAGAAGTTTTAAAGTCTAAGATGACTAATACTGAAGTTGCTTTGATGAAAGCAAGAGAAGATGCTTTAAAAAATCTAGCGGATGCTGTGGAACCAGCACCACTCGTGAATACGGATTCTGAAAAAGACAATAATTTGGTAACGGTAGATTTCAGTGAAAAAGCAAATAGTGCTGGGTTAAAAGAAATTCCGATGTTTCCGGTAGTCGGTTTAATCGGAAACACTTCACAAAAAGTTCTAAGTACTACCGCTGCTCAATCGGCACCAAAGGCTAATGCAGGTGGAAAGAATGCTTTATTTGCTGCACAAATGACTGCTGTTCAGTCTGTGCCAAATGCGGATCCAAATGGAGCTTATACAATCAATTTTGAAACCTATTATAATGACTCTATTGCGGTAAAAGGTGATCAGCGCTGGTATAACTTCCAGATCACTGAAAAGAAAAAACTGACCGTCTACATGTCACCAGTCGTAGATACAACGGTTGATAATGACTTGTACTTATTCAAATTGAATACGACTACGTATCAATTAGAAGCTGTTAGTCAATCTAAAAATAATGCTGGCGTATATGAATTATTGAGTTATATTGCCGATCCTGGTATTTACTACGTTTGTGTTTCAGCATATGCAGGTACTGCCGCCAATACATTTGGTTTATTGGCAAGGGTGACAGATAAATGGGATGCTTATGAAGCCGATGATAGCATGTCGACGGCTCAGCAACAAGTAACAGGCAAGATTATGAAACGTACATTAGATAATGCAATTGATGAGGATTGTACGGTTTGGGGAGTAAGTACTGCAGGAAACTACTACATTAAATTTTTCGGTGTACCTGATAAGTGTAATTATCAATTACAGATCCTATCTTCGGATCAGAGACTGCTGACAACTATACCGAAAAATACCGAACAAATATTAGCCAATGTTGCACAAGGTGGCTATTTTATTAGGGTTTTAGCACCAGATGGAGTAGTAAATCCAACTGCCGAATATGGGCTTGTACTCGTAGACATTCCTGCAGCAATAACAGATATTCAAAATGGATATACGTTTTGGGTAACAGAAGATGGAACACACTTTATCGAACGTATGCAGCCTGAGAATAAAACTTCTGTATTATTTATAGATAGACAGCAATTTGATATTTACACAAAATTGGATATCAAAACTGGACGACCTATCGGTAATGGTACACATAACTGTAGCGGCAGAGTAAGCAGTGACAGCTTTATTGGTGGACTTGCAATGGGGCGTTATGCGGGGTCAAAAATACCTTCGGCGAGTAATGGTTTGAACAATGCGCTTGCAATTTGTGCAAATGGGTACTATAGTTCTTATCACTGCATCCGAACTTATAATCTAAGCGATCTTGCAGGTGCAGGCAATATTATTACAGGGACAGATCAATTTGGAATGATGTACTATCAGGGAACTTGGAGACATATCGATGATACTCCTAAACCTTTAACATTCATTGTCAATTTGGATACAGGTGAAGTAGCAGACTTGCTTTACACGAATTGGTTCTATGGATTTAATGATCTTAGTCTTTATGGAGCATATGGTTCAAAAGAAAGTCCGGATCTTATCATTAGCGGCAAATGCCTTTGGAACCAAGTGTTGGATTGTGATGGAAACTGGATGTCTATAAGATAATAATCAATAAAGACAGGTGATCAATTTTGATTACCTGTTTTTATTGTAATAAATTGTAAAAAACATTGTAAAACAAAATTTGGAAGAGTATAATTGTAAATGTGATAATTATTTCCATATCAAGGAGGAATTGCAATGCAAGGAGTGGCAAATCAGCGTACGATTCATGCACAGCACAGTTATGATTATTCGGTTTCGCAAATAAAAAATCCGAAAAGTCATCAAGTTTTAGGCTGGCAGGTTGCTGTTACTGGACAAGGACAGGGCAGCAGTCAGACAGGAGCTTCAGAGGAAAATCCTGCTTATATACTACAGATATCGAATAAAGATGAGAATGGTAATGACGTATTAAATCAGTTTTATAAAGACAATGGAATTAACCCTGACAATGTAGATCAAACAAAATTAGAAGTTCATCAGGTAGATGAAGAGGCTAATAGAATTGCATGTAAACCGCTAGACGATGCTGAAGGAAAAGCTTTTTTAGGAGGCTATGTAGAAAATCAAATTAAAGCTATGTTAAATCCGTTTAGCAAGTATGCTGATGCTAAAGATAATTTTGAATACCAGACTCATCAGCTTTGTATAGCTTTAAATGGTTATTCACAATTTTTCGGATCCGATACAAGTTATTATAAAGAATTGACAGATAAACTGGATACCATAGATCCTGATCATCAGAATAGTGTTGTCAGCTATATCAAGGATTTAATTGGTATATCTGCCAGTGGGCAACGAATTGGGTATGACGACAAACAAATAAAGACAGCTGGGAAAGCATTTGATGACTGTTTTGGCGGACTTAGTCTAGCCGATGCCAAGAAAAAAGGAAATGAAACCAGCAAAGCATTTACTAAGGCATTAGGCGAGTCTTCCATAGATAAATTTATGAGGATATGGTCAGAGTCAAAATCGACAAAAGAAATTATGAATGATCTTATTAAAGCATTTAATCTGTCCGATAAAGAAGATACAGCGAAAACGGCTACATCGACCTCAGCATCAGATGTAGGTCTGCTAGCCAACCAGCAAACCTCGAAAGCCACCGATGACGAAAGCAACGAGCAGATGGCGACGTTAAGGAGACAATTGGATGAAACACCTGTAGGAAACGTCGTTGATGTAGAAATGTAGTATTGCTATGTTTCTGCAGTATCAAAAGAATCCTAATTTTGAATAAATAATGATAGGTGAAGAGTGATAGATGGTGTCTATTGCTCTTTTTTACTTAAATTCAATGCGTTGTTTTAGATATAGTAAAAATTGACATTTATTTTACATAAGAAATTTTTGTAAAATAATACTTATAAAATATGGAAAAAATTCGATATAACTAATATAGGATATATTAATATTTATGTAATATTATGGTTTGGTAGTGAATGAAAAATAAATTTTTTTATTGTATGCCACAACTGAATACAGAAATTTCCATATCAAGGAGGAATTACAATGCAAGGAGTAGCAAATCAGCGGACGATTCATGCACAGCACAGCTATGATTATTCGGTTACGCAAATAAAAAATCCGAAAAATCATCAAATTCTAGGTTGGCAGGTAGCTGTTACTGAACAAGGACAGGGCAGCAGTCAGACAGGAGCTTCACAGGAAATTCCCGCGTATATACTACAGATATCCAATAAAGATGAGAAGGGTAATGACGTATTAAATCAGTTTTATAAAGACAACGGAATTGATCCTGATAATGTAGATCAAACAAAATTAGAAGTTCATCAGGTAGATGAAGAGGCTGATAGAATTGCACGTAAACCATTCGATGATGCTTATTCACAAGCTTTTTTAGGCGGTGATATAGAAAATGCAATTCATGGGATGTTAAATCCGTTCAATGATTACCAAGAGGCTTGGCGTAATTTTGGTGGAGCTGCTCAGGAGCTTACATATGCTTTAAATCATTATGAACAAGCTTTTGGGACAGATAATAGCTATTACAAAGAATTGATAGAAAAGCTGGATACCATTGACCCTGAACATAAGAATAGTGCTGTCCTTTATATCAAAGATATGATCAGTAGATCTGCTGGAGGAGAACATCTTGAATTTGATGTATTTGGTGCACAAATGAAGGACGCTGGACAAGCATTTGATGACTGTTTTGGTGGACTTAGTTTAGTCGATGCCAAGAAAAAAGGAAAAGAAATGGCTAAAGCATTTACTAAGGCATTAGGAGAGTCCTCGGTAGAAAAATATTTTGGGATACTGTTAAAGTCAAAATCAATAAAAGAAATTACTGAAGATTTTATTAAAGAACTTAATTTATCCAAAAAAGAAGATACACCCCAAAAGGCTGAATCTCAATCAGATATAGGTTTGGTAGCAAATCACAAAGCATCACAAGCTAACGATGGCGAAAGTAACGAGCAGATGGCGATGTTAAAGAGACAATTAGATAAAAAAACTGTTGGGAGAGTTGTTGATGTAGAAATGTAGAATTGCTATGCTTCTGCATTATCAAAAGAATATTAATTAATGATAGATGAAGAGTGATAGATAGTGTCTATTGCTCTTTTTTACTTATATTCAATGCGTTGTTTTAAATATAGTAGAAATTAACATTTATTTTACATAAGAAATTTTTGTAAAAATATACTTATAAAATATGGAAAAAATTCGATATAACTAATATAGGATATTTTTAATATTTATGACATATTATGGTCTAGTATTGAATGAAACATAAACTTTTTTATTGTATGCCACAACTTAATACGGATATTTCCATATCAAGGAGGAATTACAATGCAAGGAGTAGCAAATCAGCGTACGATTCATGCACAGCGCAGCTATGATTATTCGGTTTCGCAAATAAAAAATCCCCAAAATCATCAAATTTTAGGCTGGCAGGTTGCTGTTACGGACAAAGGCCAGGACAGCAACCAGACAGGAGCTTCACAGCAAAGTCCTGCGTATATACTACAGTTGTCGAATAAAGATGAGAATGGTAATGACGTATTAAATCAGTTTTATAAAGATAATGGAATTGATCCTGACAATGTAGATCAAACAAAATTTGAAGTTTTGGATGTAAATGATGAGGAATCTAAAATTGAACGTAAAGTGTTCGATGATGCAGGGTGTAAGAGTATGACTCAATACTGGATAGAGACCTCAATTAACAACATGCTAAATCCGTTTGATGGTCAAAAAAACGTGCAAGGAGCTAAAGAGGCGTTTGAATTTTCGGCGCAGTTTCTTAGCAAGAGGCTGAATGAGTTCTCAGAAGGCTTCGGATCCGATACAAGTTATTATAAAGAATTGACGGATAAACTGGATGCCATAGATCCTGATCACAAGAATAGCGCTGTCAGCTACATCAAGGATTTAATTGGTATATCTGCCAGTGGAAAACGAATTGAGTATGACGATAAACAAGAGAAGGCCGCTGGACAGGCATTTGAGGAATGTTTTGCTGGACTTAGTCTAGCCGATGCAAAGAAAAAAGGGCGAGAAACCAGTAAAGCCTTTACTAAGGCTTTAGGGGAGTCCTCGGTAGATAAATTTATGAGGATATGGTCAGAGTCAAAATCGACAAAAGAAATTATGAAGGATCTTATTAAAGCGTTTAATCTATCCACAAAAGAAGAAGATACATCAAAAACATCAAAATCAACAGCAGATGTTGATCTCTTAGCAAACCAGCAAACAGCACAAGCCACCAATGATGGAAGCAACGTGCAGATGGCAACGTTAAAGAGACAGTTAGATAAAAAACCTGTTGGAAGCGTTGTTGATGTAGAAATGTAGTATTGGATGAGAGTGATTTATGCATATAATTTAAACAACTAAGAGCCACCTACTCAAACTAAAGTAGGTGGCTCTTAGTTGTTTATAATCTGTGATTTGGTTAGTTCTATAATACTAATTTATATGACGAGTTTTAGCTTGTGTAAAGCTCGATTTTTGGTTTGATTGATAGCTTGCCTTGTTACATTATTTATAAAAGAAATTTCTTTTACGGAAAATCCATAAATATATATCATAGTTAAGATGTCTTTTTCTTTTGAATTTAAATGCATGAATAAATCGTGCATAAAAAACTCTTGCTCAGTATTATCATGGTATGGAATTTGTAAAGTTTCTTGTAAGTCTACTTCCTTAAAAATTTTGGTTGCACTTTTTTTAGCAAGTTTAAAATATCTATGTTTAAGGCTTTTAGAAATATAAGCTAAAAGTATTTTATCATTCTTTAAATATTCTTTGTCTAAGCATAGTTTAGCGATAAGTTCAATTAAAAAAATTGTTAAATCCTGTAGAGTATCTTCTTGGTCTAGTCTTCGACTATAAGCATTCATTTGCTTTGAAAAAACTTGAATAATTGTATCCAGTGCAATAGCATCCTTCTTTTTTGCTTTCAAAATAAGTTGGTATAATTTTAATGGCATATAAAAATCCCCTTTATTAGATAAAGAGATTTTTACATAAAAATTGTAAACTATGAAATGTAAAAAAAGATATAAATTGACAAAATAATTATATAAATTAAAGAATGTATTTACAAATTGATATTTAAAATCTTATAAATAGATATGATGTTTATATAAAGTGCTTAATTATTATTGTAAAAGATAAAGGATTATCTTTTGCAAGTGGAATATGAAAGTCAACTAATACAAAATGATGATTTGGATAGAGTAGTTGATAGTGTAAATGTTTAGCAGGCAGCTTTATTTATATATAGACAGACGGCGATGCTCTTCATTTATCGAATTTTAGTTGTTATCTTTTAAATATATAACTATACTAGTTTTACATTTCACCATAAAAAACAAAATTCCTGCCAAAATAATACAATTATTGATAAAAATTCTTATTTGAATGATAAAATGGGCAAGGGGAGAGAGTGTAAATTTTTGAAGCACGGCACATCTTTGAATTTTGCATATATGTGGTTTATTGGTATAACCCCGATAGTGTCTTGTTGGTTGACTGTCAACATGAATGTTGACTAATAGGTTGGATTGATCTTGTTGATAAAGCCATTCAGCCAACACTTCATTTCTCATGGCGGTGATTTCGTTATAGGCGTAATCTAATGCGATGGAAAGAAACAAATTTCCGGTATCATCCGAATGCGTTAGCGTGTAATGCCTAAAGGTACTTGGCTTTTTCGGTGTGACTCCGGGGTGAAATTTAACATATAGTTTATTGGGATCTAATCTATTCATCTGTATACCTCCACAGCTTAAGATGCTTTGTGTATTTTATGAATAAAAAGCATATTCATGACTAAAGATAGTTCAAAGGAATACTATCTACAGAAAATAAAAGAAATGGGAAATGAAACATATTGACAAGCATCCTCCGAAAGAGTATTCTTTAGCTAGACTAAATTCAATATGTTTCGTAAGAAGAAAAGGCTTCTGAAGGATTTTTTTACTCAGAAGTCTTTTTTTGTATAAAAAGAATATGTGAACTATTTTAAAATATAAAGGATGTGAAGTTTTTGTTCGATTATTTTATTGGATTTATGCAATCGATGGTAACTTTTTTTTATGATATTACAGCTGATTTTGGATTCCCCAATTATGGCATAGCTATTATTTTATTCACTATCGCTATTAAGAGTTTATTGTTTCCTTTAACAGCGAAACAGATGAAATCAATGAAAGCGATGAAAGAAATCGGCCCTCAATTAAAAGCAGTACAAGATAAATATAAAAATGATAAAACCGCCCAACAAAAAGCGGTTGCTGATTTATATAAAGAAACCGGTATCAATCCTTTGGCTGGGTGCTTGCCCCTCATTGTGCAAATGCCTATTCTGAGTGGAATGTTCTATGCTTTGAGAAGCTATAAATATTTGAGTCACCCTGGATTCCTCTGGATAAAAAATCTATCGGCCGTGGATCATTTTTATATTTTACCAATATTGGCAGCATTGACTACCTATTTGTCATCGAAGCAAAGTAGTATGGCAGTTTCCGAGAATGCAAATCCCGCTGGTAAGATAGTAGTATTTGTTATGCCGCTTTTTATCGGATATATGACCTTACATTTTCCCGCTGGACTAGGCTTGTATTGGGTTGTTAGTAATCTGATGCAAATAGTGCAACAACGGTTACTACAAAGAAAAGAACTTGCAATCTCGTAGTATAAATTGTGTTTCCTAGCTTAGCTAAAGCGAGTTGCGGAATAAAGAATGTTAAAAAATTAGAGCCTAAAACCGTTTATTTAATGGTTTTAGGCTCTTTTAAAATTTGCGGTATTTATTTAGTGCTCTTTAAAAAAGTGGGAAGTGCTTTAGCATAAGCAAGATGCTTCTTCGATTAATCTCAATGTTTATTCAGTAATATTTGCTTATAATCACGCTATTTTCCAAAGAAGAAACTACTAATAAGAATCAGAAAAACGATGGTTGATATGCCTACATATAACCAATCTTTTTCTGTAATAAAAACGATCGCCGAAACCCCGACCCGCATGATAGGTGTTAAAATGAGTAACACCAGCCCGAACATAATTATGCCAAAAGGTTTAAATGCAAGGGCGCCAGCGACAATATCATCAAGCTTCGTTGGATAGGAATGTCCGATATATCCGCCCTCACCAGTTAGAAAAAAACGTACCATCCCCACTAGAATTACGGTTGCGCTGAGTAGCACACCAATACGTAAAGAATAACTTACAAATAGCTCCGCTTTATTAATTGCATGTTGAGAGGACTCACTTTGATGCTCTGCCATTATAATTTTACCCCCAATCCTTGTAATATCATTTGCATACCAATGTACATCAGAATAGGGATAAATAATTTGCGAATCGTTTTGCTTTTCAACTTCTGCATAAGTCGTGCGCCAATGGTTGACCCTATTAGAACACCAAGTGCTACCGGAGCCGATATCACAGGGTCAATATCTCCGCGATATAAGTAAATTGCAGCACTAGCGGCGCCAGTTACGCCCATCATAAAGTTGCTCGTTGCGCTTGATACTTTTAAAGGAAGTTTCATGAAAATATCCATTGCCATGACTTTGAAGCTCCCACTGCCAATTCCCAAAAGGCCAGAGATAACGCCAGCCCCATACATAACGCCAAAGCCACTGTATACATTGGCTGCTTTATAGGAAACCTGTTTTTTTAGTGCTTTATCATAGTATTCACCTTGGAGTTTAAGCGTTTTTGCCATCGGGTGCTCTGTCACCTCACCCGGTAATTCTTGTTTTACTTTCTTCAACATTAATATCGCCGAGTAGATTAAAAATACACCAAAAATAGAATATAATAAATTTGGTGCAATGATTCCACCGATAATGGCCCCCGTAATGGCACCAACCGTTGTGGCAATTTCCAAAAACATGCCAACGCGAATGTTGGTGATACCATCGCGAATATAAGCAATGGCTGCGCCACTTGAGGTGGCAATTACTGAAATCAGACTAGCCCCAATGGCATAGTGGATATCCACTCCAAACAAAAATGTTAAGGCAGGCGTCATAATGATTCCTCCGCCAAGTCCCAAGATAGCCCCCATAATTCCTGCTGAAATTGCAATGAGTAAGATCTTTAAAGCTACAATCTCCACATTCAATCACTCCAATCTTTTTGTTTGTCAATAAAAGTTGGTAAAATACTAATTTTACCAATATAATAACATTTCTCTATGATATGTACTTTAATCCCATTCACAAGTATAATATAAAATATACAATCGTTCAATATTTTTATTTACTTTTTTACAATGTAAAGTACAATTCTGAAAGGAAGAGCTATAACCATGCAATTTAAAAATCTCGATGAAATCGATCGGCAAATTCTAAAACACTTATCCTCGAATGGACGGTTGAGCCATGCTGAGCTTGGACGGCTCGTGGGATTAACCCGCGCCGCTGTCCGTGAACGAGTTGGGCAACTTGTTGAGCACGGGATTATTAGTCATTTTACCATTGTTGTAAATCCATTAAAGGCAGGGAAGAATCTTTCAATTTTTTTTAACATTTGTGTAGAATGGTCTAAAATTGATCAGATCGCACAAGAGCTTTTAGATTCTGAAGAAATCACCAATGTATATCAAATGAGTGGTAGGCCTCATTTACATGTGCATGCATTATTTGATGATCAAGATCATGCGAGCTCTTACGTTCAGAAGTTACGAGATATTGATGGAATTTCCAGTGTTGAATCCGAATTTCTTATCACACGTTACAAAGAACGGGGTGCTTTACTGATTTGATACAAAACAAGCTTCAACTCTTACATCAGGCAGAGTTGAAGCTTGTTTTAGTTAGTAATATGATTTACTTAAAATATTATGTTTGACTATAACATAGGTGTCATACTTTATAATGGAGAAGCATGGAGAGCAGGAAGGAGATTAACGTGTTAATTAGAGAATTATCGCGCCATACTGGTGCAAGTATAAGATCCATAAGATATTACGAGTCAAAAGGGTTAGTTTATGCTGAGCGTTTGGCAAATGGCTATCGCGATTATGACGATAGCGCAATTGCCAAAGTAAAGACAATTCAACTGTATCTTGGTTTAGGGCTTACGACTGATAATATTGTCCAAATTATCGATTGTCCGACTTTGCCACAAACGAATCAGCCATTGTGCAAGGAAGCTTATAAGTTGTATAAGGCTAAATTAGATGAAGTAAATGAGCAGATAGCAATACTACATACGATTCAATTGAAGTTACAAGAGAGACTTGGTGAGATGGAATAGATAATAAGGAGGAATTTTGTTATGGTTATTGATAGTCATGCCCACGTTATGCTTCCAGAGGAGCATCAACTAGAATTAATGAAAGAAGCTAAGGTTGATCGGACGATTCTTTTTTCTTCTACCATTCATCCAGAAACGGCAAATAGTATCGAAACATTTGAAACAGAACTGAATAAATTGTACGATATTTTAAATGGCATAAAAAATCCAGTAGAGGAAAGAATTCAGGCGATTGAGGAACTTGCCAAAGTAGTTAGGGACAATCCAGAAAAATATATTGGCTTTGGCGCTATACCATTGGGGTTATCGTATGATGAAAACTTAGTTTGGATAGAAAAATATATTATAGCCAATAAATTTCGCGGGATAGGGGAATTGGCTCCAGGTTCGGGAAATGTATCTGAATTGGAAGCATTGTTTCGCGCTTCACAGGAAGTTGGCAATTTACCGCTATGGGTGCATACTTTTTTCCCGTTGAATTTTGCAGATATCAAAGAATTGCTTAGCTTAGCAAAACAGTACGCGAGTGTGCCAACGATCATCGGGCATATGGGCGGAATGCATTGGCTAGATACCTTGAAAGCAGTTCGCGATCTACCCAATACCTATTTAGACTTATCGGCAACGTATACTACGATAGCCCCATTATTTGCCATAAAAGAATTTCCCGAGAGAACCTTTTTTAGTTCGGACGCTCCTTATTGTTCACCTTTAGTAGCAAGAACAATCATCGAGCAACTCGTGAAAGATTCACATGTCTTACAGCAAGTTTTAGGTGGCAATATCGCTAGACTTTTGAAGCTGTAAGATAGTTTTAAAACTGGGGTTAAAGTGTTAAAAAGTATTCAGATTGAAAGAGTGCTTATCATCACAAAAGTGCATTTTTAGCGCAATTATGTGTTTGTCTGAGCTCGAATGAGTCAATAAGAGGCCAGTATTTGTAGGAACAATTCCTACAAATACTGGCCTCTTATTCTTACAAAAAAGTCAGATTCAGTCTGCTATTTTTACTTTTTTTTTAGTGAGATAATATTAATAGGATTTATTATATTATAAGGATTTTAGGAGGGGGAAGTTTATATTTATTAGCGAGGTATTAGGCGTAAATCCACGTAGTATTTAATGATAATGCTGCAACTACCGAATAGAAGAAATTAAAGAAATGGGGTACACAAATTTATGGGAAGCCTTTGGAACTTTTTCAAAACTGGAGCAGACATAGCGTTACTTAATGATCCAGCTAAAATTAAATCTCTATTTAATAAAAGTCGATGGCAAGTGTTTGGTTCTATTACATTTGGTTATGCTTTATTTTATGTATTGAGACTTAATTTTTCTGTGATTAAGAAACCACTGATGGCCAATGGTATATTGGATGCACAACAATTGGGGATTATGGGATCGGCTTTTTTTATCGCATATGGACTTGGTAAATTTACAAATAGTTTTCTAGCGGACAGAATGAATAATAAACGATTTTTTGCTTTTGGTCTATTTATGTCTTCTATTGTTAGTACGCTTATGGGCTTTTGTAATTCATTTACGCCACTTATCGTTTTATGGGCGATCAATGGCTGGTTTCAGTCTTTTGGTGCTGGGCCTTGTATTGTTGCTTTGAATCAATGGTTTACAAATAAAGAACGTGGTACCTATTATGGCGTTTGGTTTACAAGTCATAATCTTGGTGCTGCCTTTACGTATGTAGTGACAGCGGTAATTGTTGGTAGTTATAGTTGGCAGATGGGATTCATTATACCAGGGATCGTTTGCTTAATTGGTACAGCTCTTATCTTTTTCTGTATGCATGATCGTCCTGAAACGATGGGCTTGCCAAACGTAGAAGCTTATAAAGGTGAAGAGCAGATTGTTACTACTAAAAAAAGCTCTAAATCTGTAGGTCAACTTCAATGGGAAGTTGTTAAAAATCCAGCAGTATGGATTCTTGGTTTAGCAAGTCTTAGCTGCTATATCACACGGTATGCAATTGAAAGTTGGGGCATTATTTACTTAACAGCGGAAAAAGGGTATTCAACTATGGGCGCCGGCAGTATACTTGGTGTAATGCAATTTGCTGGAATTTTTGGTGCTTTGACTTGTGGTCTTGTATCGGACAAGTTTTTTAATCATAAACGCAACAAACCAGCACTGATGTATGGCGTTTTATATACGATATCTATTGCACTTTTCCTTTGGGCACCAGCGAGTACAGCAATGGATATGTTTAGTATGTGTTTATATGGTTTTACTATGGGTGCGCTTGTATGTTACTTAGGCGGACTTATGGCAGTTGATATTTGTCCTAAACGTGCAACCGGTGCTGCGATGGGGATGATAGGCCTTTTAAGTTATGCGGGGGCAGCATTGCAAGAACTTATTAGTGGGTATCTTATCAATGCCAATATGACAATCGCTAACGGTCAAAAGGTTTATGATTTTACCCTTGCTGGTCAGTTTTGGGTAGGCGCAGCAGTCGTTTCTTGTTTATTGGCAACATTAGTATGGAACGCAAAACCGAAAGAAGAATAAATATATTTGTTATGTATCAAACAAATATATTTTGTGGCTAAAATAAAACTATGCTTTGTCTTTACAATGAGTGAGATAGTTCTACTAAAGGAACTTTATCTCCTCATTGTTGTAGTTTAATTCAGAAGAAGACAAAGTGTGGCGGACATATCAAAGTTTCAGCGTTTAAGTACTTCTCGAAATTTCTAAGCGTTTTTCCTACTATATTATATAAGGAGATCCGATTATGAATCTTAACCTTAATTGTATACTCTGTAATTTAAAGCAAGTCTTAACAGTAACAGATTTGGTCAAACTTGATTCTGTTAGCCGAGAAATAATTATGCGTGATGTTCTTGGATATTTACATGAAACTAATTTTAGAAGATCTAACCCTGAAGTTATAAAGGGTACGTGGGACATTATTACGAAGCATATAAAAAATACTAATCCTTACAGAGAAATAAAAAATTACTACAATCGTGAAATTATTAATATTGCTGACAAGGTAAGAAATATAATTAATGATTCGGACGATAAGTTCATGGCAGCCTTAAAAATTGCTATTACAGCGAACTTGATTGACTTTGCTGCTAGTCATACTTTTGACGCAAAAATGCTGTTTGAAAAAATAAATTCTATTAATGAGCAAAATATGCCCATTGATGATAGTAAAAAATTATTCGAAAATTTAAAGAACGCAAAAACTTTGCTGTACTTGGGGGATAACTGCGGCGAAATTGTTCTTGATAAGATTTTTATCGAATACATACACAAAGTATTTCCGAATATTAAAGTTTATTTTGGTGTAAGAGGCGAGCCGATTGTTAATGACGTTACAATAGAAGATGCAGATATGGTGAAAATGGAAGAAGTGGCTGAAGTAATTACTAATGGCGATGGTTCGCTTGGTACGGTAATTGAAAAAACGAGTTTAGTTTTTAAAGATGTATTTTATAAAGCTGACGTAATTATTGCTAAAGGTCAAGGAAACTATGAAAGCTTGAGCGAAATCAATCGCAGTCATATTTTCTTTCTTTTTATGGCAAAATGTAATGTTGTAGCAAGTTCATTGAACGTAGCTAATCTATCAATAGTTTGTTGTGAGAATTAGATAAGGCAATATTTATACTTACATAAAAACAGGGACAGGGGACTCAAATCCAAACACAGGAAGTGAGTCCATGTCTCGTACATCTATTTCAACAATCCACAATTTTATTAAAAATGTTTTTCAACACATCCAGAGTATGCACTTAGCAATTTGAAAAAAGCAATCTGGTAATATGTCAAGCCCATAAAAAATAAATTTTGTAAGCAATCCGTAAAAAATGGGTGCACTAAACAAGCTTCTTCTTCAAAACAAAGAAAAAGTAAAATAATGGAACTATTAAATTTGGCTTACTCTACTTGGAGAGTAAAGCTGATGGTTGACCAGCAATCCAAAAATCAGCCGGATGAATTTACGAGCAGTAAGTGCGAGTGCGCGTTTGTGCTGATGAGTTTTAACTTCATCATACTTTTTCTGGTAAAAAGCTGCATATTCAGCTAAATGATTCTTTACATGGCTTGCAGCTTCAATTAAATAGTATCTGAGATAAGTATTGCCAGCTTTTGAAAGGATGGTATCATCGGCTCTGAAATTGCCAGATTGGTTTTCACGCCAGACAAGACCAGCATATTTAGCAAGAGCTTCCTGAGACTTAAAGGCCTCAATAGAACCAATCTCAGCAATAATGCCAGCAGCATAAACCGGACCAATTCCAGGAATGGATAAAAGGCTTTGGTAAGCGTTAGGATCAAGTCCCCGAAGCGTTTTCTCAATAGCCTTATTGATAGCCTTCATTTCAGATTCATAGGCTGAAATAAGGTTAAATGATGAGGCGATAGAGATAGTTAAAGGCTCGTATAAACATTTATCCAATCGGTAGGAATTGCGAGCGGCTTGCTGTAGTAAAGAAGCTGTGTGTTCAGGATTTGCAAAACGATTTTTGCCTTTTTTACAAATGTGTTCAATTAGTGCTGCCATCGGCATGTTAGCGATATCTTCGGTAGAAAGAAAATCAGTTAAAACCGAAGAAGCGGCAGCGCCATAGTTATTAGAAAAGGGCTGCTTATCATCGTCGAGAATAGAAAACTCACTAAATTTAAGAAAGATGTTTGAAAGCATATAGGTTTTCTCACGAGTAAGAGAACGAGCTATATGTAATCGATGGCGAGTTAGACGCTGCAAAGCTAAAAATTGACTGCCGCGCCAAGGAGCAGAGGTAATTCTGCCAACTCTAGCAAAATCAGCGATAATAAAAGAATCAATTGCATCAGTTTTGCCTAGACCGATATAAGACTTTTTGTAATTGGCAACCATCTTGGGATTTATACAGTAAACATGAGTGTCAAATGGCATCAATAATTCACAGGAAGATAAGTAGTTAGCTATGTGAATACCATAGAAAGATGTAGATTCTAAGGCAACAACCAGCTTATTAAGATCATGATTTTCAGAAAAAAAATCATGAAACTTTTTAGCCATTTCAACTGCACCTGGTTGATTATTGGGCACAGTAAATCGCAACAGTTTTTGCTCTTCAAAATCAATAGCGCAAACGACATTTTCGCGGGAACTTATGTCAATTCCCACAAACAAAGTAGAAAGAAGATCCGCCTTCTTCATAGAAATGTCACCACCTTTCTGGCTGAGAATAAGAAAGATAGAAAAGGAATACCCTGATCTTATTCACTGACCGCAGCCTCGCATAATAAGCATTCATCTGTGAAAGTAAATTTGCTGGAAAGCTTTCGCCAAGAGACGCAACATCTGTGTAAGCGGTATTTGATGAATAAGGCAGGCGTCAAGCTTTAAAAGCAATAACCAAAAGGTTTCGCAAGGAGGATAAGACGTTACCTTTGCTAAAATCTCTTAGAAATATTTTAGCATCAAGGGATTCCTTTAAGCATTAAAAAATAAAAAATAAGTTTTGTAAACAATGGCGGATTATTGTTTACAAAACTTATTATACGAGGAGGAATTAAATTGAACTTTTTTAAGAATCGTTTAAAAGTAGATGTTGGAGTGGATACCAACATGAAAACGGAGACGAAAAGTTTCTGGGGTATACGGAATCGACTAATTGTCATATTTTTGGCAATTACTTTTATTCCTTTGATCGTAGTGGGGTTTTTTATAGATTGCAACATACGTAGCAGTGCGCAAGCAGATTTCACTACAGCGACTACGCGTGAGGTAACTCAAGTTGATAATGCAATTTCTATATTTTTTGACGGAATGAAGAAGAATACTAAAATGTTGGCTGAGAGTCCTAGCATCCGGCGGATGGATGGAAAGCTTACCTTATATATGGACAAGACTGGTGGGGCGGATGGCATGGCGCCAATGAAGCCTTTAGAAACAGGGGGATATGAAGCGAATCTTTATAGTACTTTCGGGCAGGTTATAAAGGCGCATCCGGAAGTATCTACAATTTCTTGGGGAACTTCGGACGGAGGATACCTTCAATATCCGGCTATACCACGAAAAGCTGGTTACGATTCTCGTGCTAGAGATTGGTATAAGGATACAATCAAGCAACCGGATAAATTATTGTTAACCGATCCTTTTTTAACATCTAAAGGCATCCCTACAATCGGTGTTTTTACAACTGTTCGAAATCAAGACAATACGATTAAAGGTGTTTTGGGCTTTAATATTGATTTGCCTGTAATTACAGAAATGATAAACAATATGAAGATGGGAAAAACTGGGTATGTAATTCTTCTTGATTCCCATGATACAATAATCGCCAATCCAAAGAAACCAGATATGAATTTCAAAAATATTAAAGAAATGCAGATTGATGCTTTTAATGATATCAATAGTCTTGCTGGAACGTCTGTCGAAGTAACAATTGATGGGGTAAAACACCTTGCAAATGTAGTGGTATCGCCAACTACGGGGTGGAAATACCTTTGTTTGGTCGATGAGAATGAGGTGTTTTCTCAGTCGATTAGACTTCGACAAGTGATAATGGTTGCCACGTTTATTACTATTCTCATTGTGTTAGTCATTGCATTTTTACTGTCAAATCGAATTGCAAAACCGTTAGTTACAATGGTACAAGTTTGTGACGAACTTGCTGCCGGTGATTTTCGTGATAAACCACGTCAAATGCTGAGAAAAGATGAAATTGGTCAATTAGCCGATGCTCTAGTAAATATGCGGGGGAGTATTCGTACGGTTTTTAAGCAGGTCAATGAATCGGCTGAACAGGTGGCGGCATCTTCGGAGGAACTAACTGCCGGGGCAGAGCAGTCGGCGCAAGCTATTAGTCAGATAGTCGGAGCAATTAGCGATGTGGCACACGGAGCAGAGCAGCAATTGAAAGCAGTAGACGGAACATCGGCAGTGGTAGAACAGATGTCAGCTGGTATTCAGCAAGCCGCCGCTAGTGCTAACCAGGTAGCCGGTATTTCATCGCAAGCCGCAGAAAAGGCAAGAGACGGCGATATGGTGGTGGAGCAGGCTGTTAGTCAAATGGAACATACTGAACAAAATGTCAATAAATCTGCACAAGTCGTTGCTAAGTTGGGCGAAAGGTCTAAAGAAATCGGGCAGATTGTTGATACGATATCTGGAATCGCTGGGCAGACCAATCTACTGGCGCTTAATGCCGCGATTGAAGCTGCCAGAGCCGGAGAACAGGGAAAAGGATTCGCCGTTGTAGCGGAAGAAGTGCGCAAGTTGGCGGAACAGTCACAAGAGGCGGCAAAACAAATTGCTGCCATGATTAGTGAAATTCAGGGTGATACAGATAAAGCCGTTGTCGCCATGGACGAAGGTACCCGCGATGTCAAAGGTGGGACGGAGGTTGTCGTTAAAGCAGGTCAAGCATTTAAGGAAATTAGGGTTTTGGTAACGGAAGTTTCAGGACAAGTGAAGGAAATCTCTGCTACTATGCAGCAAATGGCCAGCGGTAGTCAGCAAATCGTAGCAGCTGTGAAAGAAATTGATGGGCACAGTAAAATGTCGGTTGGAAAAGCCCAGGCAGTGTCGGCGGCTACAGAAGAACAATCGGCCTCCATGGAAGAAATTGCTTCATCCAGTCAGAGTCTTGCTAAGTTGGCACAGGATCTTCAAACAGCCGTCAGTCATTTCCGGGTTTAGTATTTGTGACATGCGGAGACGTCCCCTTTTTACAATTATTTTAGCAAAAAAATATACTTTTAGAAATGTTTTTTGTATACTGATGGTGTTTCTTAAATATAAAAAAGACGAATTAATAAAATGTTTTGCTAAAAATGGAAGGGGATTTTATGAATATATTATTCAATCGTGTGGTAGGTGTTTTTGCTTTGGTATGTGTGTTGATAAGTACTATAGGTTGTAGTAAGTCAGCGGATTATATTGATTTTAATAAAACTCAAGCTGCAGTGCCGATGGATGAAAATCAAGAAAAAGAGCAGCGACCTTTGGTTATTGCGGTAGCCGCTGTAATTTCCCCAAAAGAAACCATTAATTGTTATAGACTTATAGCACAGCATATATCGGAAGCTACTGGACATTCAACCGTATTGATTCAGCGTAAAACTTACGCTGAAATTAATATGCTGTTATCTAATGGCGAGGCAGATATGGCATTTCTATCTACAGGCTCTTATATTTCTTATCGGGGATTGAACGAAATTGAGCTACTTGCTATGGCTGAACTTGGAAATGAGTCTCTATATAAAACGGATATTATTGTGAACAAAGACAGTGATATTTATAGTTTCGCTGATTTAGAAGGGCGGACATTTGCCTTTACAGATCCTTTGAGTTTTTCTGGACATATTGTCGTTGCAGATATTTTACATCAAGAGAATACTACTACTGAAAGATATTTTAAACGTTATTTCTATACTTATAATCATGATAAATCTTTATGGGCTGTAGCAAATCACGTCGCTGATGCTGCTAGTATTGATAGTCAGATTTATGAATATGCCGAGATCCATACGCCCGAGCTGACGGATCGTATTCGCATTATCGCTGCTTTAAATCCAGCACCAACAGGACCGGTAGTTGTACGTAAAAATCTGCCGACATCGCAAAAAGAGCAGCTTAGGCAAATGTTTCTACAAATGAATCGGGAACCAGAACTTGAAAAAGCAATGCAAAAATTGATGATTGATCGTTTTGTTTCTCCTCAGCCGGAATTGTATATTCCACTGAAGAAAATTTATGATCGGATTAGTATGGATTATGAAAATAATGTTTAAAAAGATTGCAATAAAGCTAAGCAACATGAGTTTGTATTATAAGATTAATATTTTTGTTATTGGAATGATCTTAGTATCTGGCTTACTGGGTGGCGGTATCGTGTTACAGACGACATCACAACTTATGGAGACACAATTAGATAAACGAGGAATAGAAATTGCAAATTCGATTGCCTCTCTTAGCGGTAATGATGTTTTGCTCGAAGACTATTTTTCTATTTCTGATCGTTTAAGTAAGACAAAGAACAATAATAAAGAAGTCCGCTACATTTTAGTTACAGATGCTGCTGGTCATATTTTAGTAAGTACGTTTCATAATGGTTTACCGGAAGGTCTTGGTAGTATTCGATTGCCAATACACGAAGGCACGGATTCACAGCCTTGGATTAAGTTTTTTGATAGTAATGAGGGCGTTGTTCGTGAAATTTTATTTCCAATTGAAGATGGTACGATTGGTTTTATAAGAATTGGTATGTCGGAGAACATCACTCGAAATTTACTTGAAGAAAAAATGCAAGAGATTTTTCTTACTGCTTTAATTGTTTGTGCATTGGCTGCGATTGGTGCGACTCGCTTGTCTTATCTGTTAGTTCAGCCAGTGCGTGTTCTTTTAGAGGCAACTGGACAAATCCAAAAGGGTGATTATAATGTTCGGCTTAATGTTTATAGTGAAGATGAAATAGGAAACTTAGCGAAAGCATTCAATGCCATGGCGCATAGTCTTCGTAAAAAAAATTCAGAGAATAGTAGACTTTTAAGAGAACTAAAAGCTAAAGAGCTATTGCGTGTATCTCTGATTAGAAAATTATTTAAAGTGAAAGAGGATGAACAGAGACGTTTATCGCGAGAACTACATGATGAGACTGGACAGTGCATGGCATCGTTACTTGCATATATAAAAGTGTTACATACAAAAATGACAACGGAAGAGCAAAAAACATTACTTGCTGAGGCACGTAATGTCACTGTTAATGTATTGGAAGGAATACGAAAAATGGCGGTTGAGCTACGGCCACCGTCGCTTGATTATCTGGGCGTTGTTGCAGCTATGGAAAAATATATTTTAAATTTTGTTCAGCAATATTCAGTTGATGTACACTTTTTACCACCTCCCAATAAACTTATCATTTCAAATGATCTGGCGGTATCTCTATATCGTATTTTACAAGAAAGTTTAACCAATATAGTTCGGCATGCTAAAGCAAAAAATGCAGAAGTTATGATAACGCAAGATGAAACATCCATTTGTATGCAAATCTGTGATGATGGTCAGGGGATGGCTGACGATGCTTTAGAAATTGCTCGTCAAAATAATCGATTGGGTTTGTTTGGAATGCAGGAACGAGTTGAACTATTAGGAGGAATTTTTCAAATTAAATCGATAAAGGGACAAGGTACAATGATTATGGTAATTTTACCGATAGGAAGTGACGAATAATATGGGAAAACTTAAAATATTGCTAGCGGATGACCATGCTGTTTTGCGTGCTGGATTAAAATTACTTTTAAACAATGAAACTGACTTTATTGTCGCAGGTGAAGCGGCTAGTGGACAAGAGGCTCTTCAACTACTGGAAACTATTTCTGCTGATATTCTATTACTAGATCTTTCTATGCCAGAAATGAGTGGATTGGAATGCTTACGCCAAATCAAAAAGCGTGGCTATTGTATTAAAATTCTTGTTTTGACAATGTATCAAGATGAACAATATATAAAAGAAGCCATGCAGCTGGGGGCATGTGGTTATTTGGAAAAAAATTCTTTAGACACGGAATTGTTTCAGGCGTTACGTGCAGTTGCACAAGGAAAGCGTTATTTACGGCAACAAGATGCACAGCGTTTGTTAGATAATTTATTTAAGTCTACAGATGAAATAGCCGCGAAACCACCTGTATTTCTCAGTAAACGTGAAAAAGAAGTTTTGGAGCTTTTTGTGCGAGGATATTCCATAAGCGATATCTCGGAGATGCTTTATCTTAGTGTAAAAACTGTCAGCACTTATAAAACAAGATTGATGATTAAACTTAATTGTACGCAAAAAAGTGAATTGGTTGAGTATGCCATAAAACATAATTTCCTAATAAAATGACGTAGTATACTATAGTGTTTTAAATATTAATTCTAAGATATGAGGAGGACGAATTATGGAAAAAGCGACTGTAATTGTAATCGGTGGTGGTGCTACAGGCGTAGGAATTTTGCGTGATTTGGTGATGCGCGGTGTTGATGCCTTGCTTCTTGAAATGCGCGATTTAGTACACGGTACGAGTTCACGTTATCATGGCTTGTTGCACAGTGGTGCTCGTTATGCGGTAAAGGATTCCGATGCCGGACGTGAGTGCATCGAAGAAAATATGATTTTACGTAAAATAGGTAGACATTGCGTTGAAGCGACAGAAGGATTTTTTGTTCGTTTACCAGAAGATGATCCGGCTTATGAACAAGAATGGGTGGAGGCTTGTAAAACAATCAATCTTCCAGCGATTCAGATTGACCCAGCAGAAGCTTGGTATTTAGAACCGAACTTAACACATCGTGCGCAGTCGGTGTATCGTGTTCCAGATGCGGCGATTGATGGGTTTCGTATGGCTTGGCAGAATGTTGACTCGGCAAAAAAATATGGCGGTAGAGTGAAAACTTATACAGAAGTTGTCAGAATCAATTCCGTCAATGGTCAAGTCATAAGTGTTACCGTACGTAACTTTTTTACGAAACAAGAATATGACATTGAATGTGAATTTGTCGTGAATGCAGCTGGCCCGTGGGCAGGAAAGGTTGCAGGTTGTGCTGATCTCATGGTAAATGTGCAACCAGATAGAGGTACGTTGATTGCGTTTAATCATCGTTTGACAAATCGTGTAATCAATCGGTTGCATAAATCCTCTGATGGAGATATTTTTGTACCGCATGGCTCAATTACAATACTAGGAACGACCTCTGCGTCTGTTGAATCACCAGATGATACACAGCCACTCACATCCGAAGTAGAATATTTACTACGGATTGGGGAACTTACCTTTGAAAATTTGCGTAACTTTAGAATTTTGCGAGCGTTTTGCGGTGCTAGACCACTTTATAGTGCTGATCCGAATGCCAAAGGACGCGGGGCATCTCGTGGCTTTGTTGTTTTAGATCATGAATATGATGGACTTAAAGGATTTGTTAGTATCTGTGGTGGTAAGTTTACAACGTACCGTATGATGGCAGAACAGTTAACTGATCTTGTCTGCAAAAAATTACATAACGAAAAACCTTGTCGTACGGCAATTGAACCACTTGTTGAAGATATTTCACCACAGGTTTTGGCAAAAGCGCGTCAGTATTTTCCTAATTTCGGCGTGAATTTGGCTGCTTCAAGATTGGGTGAAGAGCGATTGCAAGAAGTGATCAACCGCATGGTGGAAAATCCGGTAAAGTCTGAACTTGTTTGTGAATGTGAAAATGTTACGATGGCAGAGGTTGAAGTAGCAGCAGAGGCCTCGACAAGTTATACGCTTGGTGATATTCGCAGAAAGACGCGCATGGGAATGGGAACATGCCAAGGCGCTTTTTGTACCTTCCGTGGTATGGGAATGGTGGCGCAGTCTGACTTGGTAAAAGATCAAGATACGCTGCAGGAAATGAAAGATTTCTTGCAATCTCGTTATAAAGGCATCTCACCAGCACTTTGGGGTAGTACGATCCGAGAAGTGGAATTGATGCGAGGAATTTATGATGGTGTATTAAATCTAGATGGAGAGATATTTGATGAAAAAAACTGATGTGATTGTAATTGGTGGCGGAGTATCCGGCATGTTATCGGCAATTGCTGTTGCCAAAAAAGGAAAGAAGGTAACCTTACTTAGATATGGTACTGGGGCTTTTGAAATTGGTGGCGGGTTAATAGATATTATGGCGTATCCAAAAGAAAGAAAAGCATGTAGTACCCTCAAGCAGAGCATGGACAAGCTTGGTGAGGAGCATCCTTATAGTAAACTTGGATTGCTGGCGGTAGAAGAAGCTGTGAAGTTTTTTTTGGATCTTAGTAAAGAAGAAAATTTTGTCTATGAAGGAAGTACCCAAAAGCTGCATTGGGTGCCAACTGCTGTTGGCACAATGAAACCGACTGGACTTTATACAAAAACTTTTAATGGTCAAATACTAAAAGATGCAGATTCGATTTATCTGGTTGATTTTAAAGGTTTGAAAGATTACTATGCAAAATTAACAGAAAAGAATCTTAGGAAAATCTTTGGTGAGGATAAAGTGTATAAGGTTGTTACAGTAGATCCTCATATGGAAGACGCTGTAGGTGGTCGCGATATCATGATTATGGATATTGCGCGTTGGCTGGATACTTCAGAAGGTCTTGAAGAATGTAGTAAACAGTTGAAACATCTTGTAAAAGCGAACGCAGCTATTGTTTTTCCACAGGTATTGGGGACGAAACCCGACTATACTGTGTATGAAATATTAAAAGCAGAATTACAGTGTGAGCTTACAGAAACGTTGAGTATACCACCATCGGCAGCTGGTATGCGTCTGGCAGAAATGCTACATAATTGTGCTAGAAAATATGGTGTGAAAATCATCGAAAACGCCAAAGTAATAGATTCTATTATTAAAGAGAATGCCTGTGAAGCGGTTGTTGTCAGCGGTGTAGGCAAAGAACATACGTATTATGCCGAGCAATTTATTTTGGCAACTGGCGGATTTTATGGATCTGGTTTAGAAGTTCTCGGTGTGAAAAAAATAAATGAGCCTATCTTCGATTTGCCAATTACTTTTGCAGCAAATACGGAAAAGTGGGGGAATTTAGAATTCTTTTCTAAGGAAAAACAACCCTTTGCTATGGCTGGAATTGAAGTGGATACTAGAATGCGTCCACTGAATCACAACGGGGAGCAGGTATTAAACAATGTGTTTGTTGTTGGACGTAATTTAAGTGGTTATGATTTTGGCTTTGAGAAGTCTGGAAATGGCGTAGCGCTTGCATCTGCTCATCGGGCTGCTGCTGCAGTGTTGGAGGTAGAACAAAATGGCTGATCAAAAAATAAATTTACCAGACTGTTGTATTGCCTGTACAGCCTGTATAACCGCATGTCCAGTAACGGCGGCGACACAGAAATTTCGCGGCCCGAAACTAGTTGGACCCGCACAGTCTAGACTTCACTTTGCAGAAGAGGATACAGAAGCATCTTTGGATTATTGTTCCAACTGCAAGAACTGTGAAATAGCTTGTCCTTCTGGCGTTCCAATTTCAACCTTGAATATGTTGGCTCGCGCCAAATATTATGAAACACATTCGCATTCGCAGCGGGATGAAATGATGGGACATCCAGAAAAAATGGCCAAGCTTATCACGAAACTGCCATTGGGAGCATTTTTTGCTAATACAGGTATGGCAATTGGCCGTCCTATGGGAATCATAAAAGCAATGGGTATGGCAGATCAAAGACCACTGCCTAAGTATGCATCTGAAACTTTTATCTCTATGTTTAAAAATAAAAAACAGCCAGCTTCGGATAAGAAAATAGTGTTTTTCCCAGGATGCGTAATCAATTATAATGAACCACAAATCGGACTGGATTTTGTTGATGTAATGAATAAAAATGGCTATCAAGTATTGGTTGATGAAGGTTTTGTTTGCTGTGGTTCACCACTCCTCACCACAGGATATCTGGCCGAAGCAAAAGAAAATGCACAGAAAAATACGAGCCTCATTAAAAAATGGGTTGATAAAGGCTATCCTGTGCTCACGGTTTGCACGAGCTGTAGCTTGATGCTCAAGCAAGAATATCAAGAATTGTTTGAAGGTGAAATACCACACATGGAGAAAAATGCAAAACATATTTTTGATGCAGCAGAATTTTTGGAATTTCTTTATCAAAAGGGTGAGCTAAATGAAAACTTTGGCGAAGTGAGCCATAAATTTATGTATCATGCACCATGTCATTTGAGAGCGCAGGGGATTGGTCTGCCAGCATTGGAATTGCTCAGTTTAGTGCCGGGTGTTGAAGTAAGCGATGCGGGTGTTGGCTGCTGTGGTATATCTGGAAACTACGGTTATAAAGCTGAAAACTATGACCGTTCCATAAAAATTGGCAAGAACTTATTCGATACGATTAAGGCCAGTAAGGTGGAGGTGGTTCTCACGGACTGCGGTACTTGCCGCGGTCAGATTGGGCATGGGGCCAATGTAAAGACTATGCATCCAATTAGTATTTTAGCAAAATCTTATAAAAAATAGTCGTAATACATGTATGATTTTTGCATCAAATATTTTTGAACTACGCATAAAAAAGCTCCGACAGATTTCTGTCGGAGCTTTTTTTGATTTCAATCTGTGAGTAAGCAAAGCGCATAGTAAAAACTAACTTGCTATACACTTTGTTTTTTGCTTAAAGTCTATTACATACAAAATCGATGTAGCAGAAACTTTATTCTGCTACATCCACTGCGTAAAATTAAGATTGGATTGGTCTTGCTTCGAAGGTACCAAAAACGATTGGGCTGCCGTCTTGTACCATATGTTGTCCTTTTGCCCAAACATTCTTCAAGATAAACTCTTTATTGATTACAAGGAGATCGGCGTCAGAGCCAACCTCAATCGTTCCTTTGGCTGGCCATAATTTGAGAGCTTTTGCTACGTTAGTTGTGACAACTTGAACGGCATCACTGATGCTGATACCTTCTACTTGGACCATATCACGAACTTCTTCAAGCATGGAAACTTGGCTGGCAACACCTACGCCGATGGTGTTGCCTTTCTCATCGAAAATTGGCATACTGCCGTTGCCGTCAGAACTCATTGTAATTTGTGTTAATGGAACGCCAGCAGTTAGTGCTTTTTTCACCGCTTGACTTGGTTTGATTGCTTTTGATGATCCGCTTGCAGGGCTGACACCGGAGGTAATATCCATGAGCCCACCTTTTTTAGCCCATGCAATGCTTTCATCTAGTAACTTGGCATTACGATTCACGTGGGTTGGTAAGAATTGCGCTTTGGGAATTTCACCATTTGCTGTAATTTCATATAAAAGTTTCATACCATCGACTCCATCACCCATATGCATGTCGATGATGCCAGCTTTACCGCTTAACATACCGCCAACTCTTGCTTCAGCAGCTAGTTTTTGATATTCACTTTTGGTTGGTTGTGCTGAACGATGATCCGACATGGCGATTTCACCGGTACCAATAATTTTATCAATGATAATGATATCTTTGCGTACACTGCCTGTAATTGTTGGGGTAGGAATTTCATAAGATCCAGTATAAATATAAGTTGAAAGGCCTTCCTCTTCAAGCCCACGTGCTTTGGCAAGTAAACTTTCCATGTGGCGTGTTGTGCCATCCGTTCCAAGACAGCCAACTAAAGTAGTTACGCCAGAGGTTGTAACTTTAGACAGAACGATTTCTGGAGTTCTGGTTGCATAGCCGCCTTCGCCGCCGCCACCAATCATATGAACGTGACTATCAATAAAACCAGGCAGTATCGTATGATCAGTCAAGTCGATTTTCGCGCAGTCATAGCCTTGTGGGAGTTCTAAGTCTTCACCGATCGCAGCAATTTTTGTACCAGCAATTAAAATATCTTGCTTGCCTAGTCCGTTCGGAGCGATAATGCTTGCATTACGTAATAAGGTGAAAAATGGTTGTACTTTCGACATAAAGATGTCCTCCTCGTATAGTAAAGATTGGTTTAAATCTTATACAGCATTAAAAAAATATTAAAATAAAACGCATTGCCCAAATAGATAGAAGTGCATTTATTACGCATATGGAAATAATAGCAATGTAATGTTTTGTATTAGCGCCAGAGATGCCTAAGCAGCGTCCGACGTTTTGAACAGGATTTCCCATCAGATAAATTGCTGGTACCAGCATAGTTACTTGAGCAGCATCTAAATTTGCATTTGTATAAAGGCCTACAGCAACGCCGATGCCACCGCCCATACTCATTATGGATGTGACAATAACGGTAGCGGCTTCTCCTGGGAGCCCCCATAAAGCCATGATTGGAGCGCAGACGATACCAATTAATTTTAATAATCCTGTGACTTCTAAAACACGAATAATAACAAAAGCCATTACAACATTAGGTAAAAGACTAGTTGTCCCAATTGTAAAACCACGACGGGCGCCTTCAATAAACAAATCTAGAATGTTTTTGTTTTGTGTCAGTTCTGTAGATGCTTTAGTTGTCATGATTGCTACCTCCTGTTGAAGATTTTTTCAAAACGGCTTTTAGATATAAACGCATTAGATTTGCGCCTATGACCTTAAAGATAAGCATAACAATAATTGGCACAATAATTGGTACGAGCATAAAACTGAAAACGGCTGATCCTGAGGAAAAGTAGTTGGTAATAAAGGCACTGGCACTGGTTTGATAAGATATAATAACAGAACGTTCTTCATCGGATATCTCACCAGTATCTACGAGTTCTTTTACCATACCAGCTGCAGCATCGGTACTTTGCATATTGGCAATGTTGGATAATGCAGCAACGCCAGGAACACCTAATAGTGGTTTTAGTATAGGTGACATTAGTTTTTGTGCTGCTTTTAATCCCCCAAGTCCATCAACAACATTTACGAGACCCAAGGCGAGAACAACGGCGGGGATTAATTCAAAAGCGAATAAGAAGCCATCTCTTGCACCGCTGCCACCGGCACCGCGAAAGGTAAAAGCCTTCTCGACGCCTTCTATTTTACCAAAAGAGCCATTGAGGACATTGAAGTCGAAAACTTTCATCCAGCCATCGCTTGATGAGAAAATACCGGAAAATAATAAAATTGCAAAGAAAAATGCGACATAGCCGGTCCATGGAACTTGTAGGGTACTGTTGTTGGTTTGTTTCATAATACGTGGTAGCCTCCTTATTACTTTTTAAATATAGTTACGGTTAATTTATATCGCAATTTTCGTGCCAAGTCATATTCTTAACGTATTTACCAATATATAGTTGAATTGTAATGTTGTAAAGTTTGTTTTCACGAAAATCTCTAGATATAGGGAGGAATTTTGATTTTAAAAGGGAAATGTTAAAGGGAATGATTAATGTGTCCCTTTAAAT
The DNA here is from genome assembly GCA_963805085.1 of uncultured Veillonellaceae bacterium. Classification (GTDB taxonomy): domain Bacteria; phylum Bacillota; class Negativicutes; order JARBTT01; family JARBTT01; genus JARBTT01. The sequence goes on from CAWDTA010000003.1 coordinate 61,230, forward strand.
ATTTCCCTTTTAAGAGAGAAGGCTTTTAATGAAAAATTTAGTTGTGATTGCTATGGGGAAAAATACCTCTACCGCATTTCGTGAACAATTGCATCGACTGCTAGGCAATAGAGTTAATGTAAATAATTATAATATAGAAGGTAATGTGCTTCCTACCAATATTAAAGCCGACCTCGTTTTATTTGCGAGTCAAGCTGCATATAGACGAGCGATCGCCTGTGTGAACAAAACCTGTCCGGTATTAATTGCGCGGCGATCCATCAATTATCATGAAGTGAATAAATTATTTGAGATTGAGGCAGGGACTGATGTACTGTTGGTTAATGATTTAGCATCAAGTGCAAATCAAACCATTGCGCTGCTACAGACATTGGGGATTGACCATATTAATTATTATCCGTATGCACCGCAAACTTTAAATTATCCTAAATTAAAAATTGCCGTTACTCCTGGAGAAAGAGAACTTGTTCCGGATTTTGTCGAAGAAATTATTGATATAAAAACACGGCTAATAGACATTACTACTTTGGTAGAAGTGCTGATTCAGCTAAATTTGTTGAGGATATACGCAGATTTCATGTCCGCAAATTATGTACAAGATATCATTCGTTTAATTAAAAATGACAATCAGATGATTTATGAAAGTAATAAAATTAAGGCGCAATTTGAAACTGTTATTGATACAGTTCATGATGGGATTATTGCAATTGATGGTTACGGAAAAATTTCTATATTTAACCCGGTTGCTGAAAAATTATTGAATATAAAAGCAGAACAGGCAGTAGGATATTCTGTTAATCAAATAACAAATGCTAATCTATTATATATTTTAGATGAAAAAAATAAAATAAAAGAGTCTTTGGTAAAGGTAAATCGACATTATTTGATCGTTAATATCGCTTATATGCATCCAGAAAATCCGGAATTTGGTCGTGTTTATACATTTAGAGATGTTTCAGAAATTAGGCGTTTGGAAGAGTCGATAAGGCGCAAGCTGATTCAGGAACAGAAAATCGCCAAATATACATTTTCCCAAGTGGTCGGACAAAGTCCAGTAATTAAGCAGATGTTAAATATTGCGGAGAAAATGGCGTTATCAAATTCGACGATTTTAATTCAGGGAGAAAGCGGTACTGGTAAAGAAATCATCGCGCAGGGAATTCATAATGCGTCTCCACGTAGTAGTGGGCCATTTATTGCGGTTAATTTTGCTGCTTTAACGGAAAATTTATTAGAGTCAGAGCTATTTGGTTATGTAGAAGGAGCTTTCACCGGTGCTATGCGTGGTGGGGCACCAGGCTTATTTGAAGAAGCCCATAAAGGAACTATTTTTCTCGATGAAATCGGGGATGCTCCTTTGGCTTTCCAGGTGAAACTATTGCGTGTCTTACAGGAACAACAGATAAGGCGAGTTGGCAGCTCCAAGCTAATTCCGATTGATGTTAGGGTGATAGTCGCGACCAATCGTGATTTGAAAGAATTGATCAAAAAAGGAGAGTTTCGTCAGGATCTGTATTATCGGTTAAATGTTTTACCCATTAAAGTCCCACCACTTCGCGAGCGAGGAAAAGATATTTTATTATTAGCAAAAGCTTTTTATCAAAATCACGCAAAGGAACGTGGTGATTACGAAGCTGAACAATATTTCGAACAGGTAGCATCTTGCTTTTTAGAGTATAGTTGGCCAGGCAATATCCGTGAATTGCAAAATGTAGTTGAATATTTAGTAAATGTCTGTCCGGATGCTTTGCCCGAGATCGATCTTTTACCAGATGAATTTAGAGTGAATTATCAGGACGGATTTTCAGTAAAGAAAATTTATAAAGAAACTGAAGCAGAAATTGCGAAACGAATTTATGCTGAAATTGATTTAGCAAATAAACAAAATTATTCAATTGGTCGGCGGTCGTTAGCTGAACGATTATCCCTACCAGAAAATCAAGTGCGTTATGTATTGCAGAAAATGCAGGCTGAGAACCGAGTGATTTTACAAAGAGGTCGTAAAGGGCTAAAAATCAATACGGAGTTTGTGGAAAATAGCATTGATTAATGAAAAGAAATTTACATTATTTACAAAATACAACCAGCACCTTCTTAGGTGCTGGTTTTCATACTATATCAATATAAATCAATAGAACAAAATATCAAATAGAGCGTGCGATATTTAAAAGAGAAGAGATAAAGGTTTGGCAAGGAAATTGTTCCTTTTGCATTAATTAAACTATTAGAATGTCAGTGATTTTTAGTTTATTAGAGATGCCCATTTTTTTATCTAAAAATCTATTGTTATAATTAATTATTTGCTTCTATGTTTTTTACCAAATTTATCTTAAGAAAATACTCCTTTATTACGATAATAATGATGAGTTCTGTAACTAGAAGGGAATCTTAGTTGAAATAAAATTTATGGATAAATCGTAATAAATTGTAATGGAGGAATATGGTATGAAAATAAGTGGTTCTTCATCAGATTATGCGAGTTTACTTTCTAGTTTATCCAGTATGTTGGGGCAACAACAAGCGCAACAAAGTGCCACGACTTCATTTTCAACCGATCAAGAAGCAAGCAGTGTTTCGTCGGTAACATCGGGTGCGCCGCCTAAAACAAGCGCTCAGTTGTTGCAGGAGCTGGCAGCGTATCTGCAGGCAACGAGTCAAGCCGTAACAACGAATACAACATCTTCAACTGTAGAAACAGAGAATGTTCCAGCGGTAAGTTCTGTTACTGCCAAAACAAGTGATGATTTATTGCAAGAACTGGCGCAGTATATAAATGGAACCAACACAACGACAGATACGACTAACAATGCTGATGAATTTTTACAAGACTTAGCAGATTATTTGAAAAACACGAATACATCAGAAAATGCAAGTAAGCCAAAAACAAGTGACGAGATCTTGAAAGAGTTAGCGGATTATCTAAAATCGGCTAATACATCAGACACATCCAGTACGACGGGCGAGACAAAAACTGCTGATCAAGTCTTAAAAGATCTAGTAGATTATATAAAATCAGCTAATAAATCTGAGACACCAAGTACGATAACAGATACAAGTGATAAGTTGTTGAAAGATTTGGTAGACTATATTAAATCGGTGAATACATCGACGACATCAAGTTCAGTCTCAACTGCGGCAGTGGATACAACAAAAACAAGTGATGAAATATTGAAATCTTTATCCGATTATATTAATTCGTTAGAATCATCTAATACATCAAGTACATTGAGTACAACGAGCACATTAAGTGAAGATGATTTTAAAAACTTGATGCAACAATATCAATTGGCAAGTGCTTCTTATGATAGCAATTCCAAATACATAGAGTAGTTATACTATTTAATAGCTAGATAAAATTTAAAACGGGCATCGACTTTGCATTGTGAAGTTGATGCCTGTTATTTTTTTACGCGGAAAAAATAAAACTGACACCATGTGATGATGTCAGTTTAGAGCAATTTAGTAATGAAGTTTTAGTGGTTATTCAAGGCGGTTAAATACTGATCTTGTACTGTAGTAATATTATGCAACGCATTTTTGATATTTGTATTTGCATACTCAAAAACCATAGTGGCCGTAGGTGCAGAAGCTTGAATGGATTCAAAGAATGGTTTCCATTCAATGTTACCTTCACCAATCGGCAAATGTTCATCGAGAGCACCTTGATTGTCATGAAGATGACAGGCTTTTAGGCGATTTCCTAGAGCGTGGACTATTTCAGGTAAATTCCAACCATTTATATGGGCATGACCGACGTCAAATAATGCGTCTGCTTCTGGGAGATCAGTGAGTAATTCAAGAAATTCTGGTTGGTCATAAAGGAGTGAATGCTTATTATAGAGGCCCACATTTTCAATTAAAACTTGGACATGGTAAGTGGCGGCTAATGCTAAAATTTCTTTAAGACGGCTTTTGACCAATTGTCGTAGAGTTACTTTATCACCATCAAACGCTTCGTTCGTATGAACGACTACATATTCCATATGCCAAGCAGCGGCAAATGAAAAGACATTTTTATATATGGTTAAATAATTTGTATTTTGGATATCTGCTAAATTATTGCTAATACAAGGAGCATGCATGCTTAAGCCCTGTGGAGTGCGCGAAATATATATTTCTTTTAAAATTTGATTCCAGTAAAAATCATTTCCGAATTCATAAAAAATTTCGATTCCAATATTTTCGGGAAGCTTTTTTAGGGCAGAGTATTCAAACCCAGTGAAGGATAAATTACTAATGGCTAAGTTCATGGATTGTTCCTCCTTAGAATGCTTTGATCATTAAGCGAGTTGCGTACGAATTCTTTGTTCTGGATAGCCAATATTAGTGCCGTTGGCGTCATCAAATAGGCTGACATGGTTCCAAGAAAATGAAAGATTTACCGATCCTTCTGCAATGATTTGTTCGGCGGGGGCCATGCATAGTACTTTCTGCCCTCCTTGGGTTAGGCGAACGTGGATGCAATGCTGACTGCCAAGATGCTCAATAAAGTCGGTAGTTCCTGCAAGTGAACTTTTGCTAGTCAAAGAGCAATGTTCTGGTCTTATTCCTAATGATAATTGGGGATATTGTGCAACACGAGGGAGCCATTCGACAGGAATAGATACGCGTGTTCCATCTATCCATAGCGCACCATCTTCAAACTTACATTTGAGGAGGTTCATTGGTGGGATGCCAATAAAGGAAGCGACAAAGACATTGGCAGGTTTAGTATAAATATTGTCGGGTGTATCTAGTTGTTGTAAAACTCCGTGTTTCATAATCGCAATACGCTGTCCAACGGTCATAGCTTCTATTTGGTCATGTGTAACATATATCATGGTAGATTGATATATTTCGTGGATTTTTACTAACTCTGTTCTGGCTTGCTGGCGAAGTTGGGCGTCAAGGTTAGAGAGGGGCTCATCTAAGAGAAAGAAAGGAGCCTGTTTTACGAGCGCACGTCCTAAGGCTACGCGTTGTTTTTGTCCGCCTGAAAGCTCGCTTGGCTTACGTTGTTCATAGCCCGATAAGTTTAGAATTTCGAGGGCTGTTTTTACGCGAGATTTAATTTCATCTGTAGGTAATTTTTGAATATTGAGCCCAAAGGTAATGTTTTCCCATACTGTCATGTGCGGATATAAGGCATAGTTTTGGAATACCATGGCAACGTTGCGCTGGCCAGGTGCAAGGTCATTGACTACTTTGCCACCCATTTTTAGGGTTCCAGAGGTTATACTTTCTAGTCCAGCTACCATGCGTAATGTAGTGGTTTTGCCACAACCGGATGGGCCAAGTAGAATCAAGCGCTCTCCTTGTTTTATCGTTAAATTTAGGTTGGTTACTACATTCGTATCGTTATAGGACTTGCATACATCTTCAAAGATAATTCCATTCATTTTAAAATCTATCCTTTCACACCAGATTGCAGAAATGTATTGATAATAAAGCGTTGGCAAACTAAGTATAAAAGCAGTGGCGGTAAGGAGGTGAGTGTAGCCACCGCCATGGCAATACCCCATTCACTGCCGCCTTCGGCGCTGATAAACATTTGTAGTGCAATTGGCAGTGTATAGCTAGCCTTGTCATTTAGTACGAGTAGTGGCCAGAAGTATTGATTCCACGAATCGATAAAGAAGACAATTCCCATTGCAAAGATGGCGGGTTTGATGAGTGGTAACATGATACGGGTCAAAATGTGCCAAGAACTGGCATTTTCTAATTGCCCTGCCTCAATAAGGGGCTTGGGAATACCACGCATTGTTTGGCGCATCAGAAAGATTCCCATGCCATCAGCTAACTGTGGCAATATGACGCCTAGTGGAGTATTTAGTAAGCCAAGCTTAGATATTAGCAAGTAGTTTGGCATAATGATCACAGTGATCGGAATGAAAAAGGTAAACAATAGTGCATTAAAGATTTTTTCTTTATGGGGAAAATCATAATAAACAAAGGCAAAGCCTGCGATGAGACTGGTGAAAATTTTGGCAATAGTAATACCGCTGGCAACGATAAATGTATTGATGATATAGCTGCCGAGTGGTAGGGTATGAAGTACGCGTAAATAATTATCTAAGATAACGGAAGTAGGAAAAGGATTTAGAGTAGCAGTAAAAATTTGATCCATCGTTTTAAACGAAGTGGAAACCATAAACAATAGCGGCCATAACTCTATTAAAACAACTACAAACAGTAAAATATGCCAATGAAAATTGTAGTTTTTATTAATTTTCATAGTGCACCAACTTATTTAAGAATTTGCTCTTAATTACTAAAAAGCCAGCGTATACAAGCATGGTGAGTACAGCAAAGGCAGAGGCTTTACCTGTTTGGAAAAATACAAAGCCATATTGATAGACAATATATACTAAATTCGTACTGCCTTGATCGGGGCCGCCTTGCGTCAGCATATTAATTGGAACCAAGACATATTGTAAGCCAAAGACAATGGTAATAACGAAAACGTATAGTGCAGTTGGTGAAGTAATGGGTACGATGATATGACGGAATATATGCCAATTTGAGGCATTTTCCAATTTAGCGGCTTCGATTAGATCCATGGGAACAGCTACCATGGCTGAGAAGAGGACAATCAAGTTATAGCCAAATACTTTCCACCCAATGATGAAGCTAATCGCCATAATCACAAAACTAGGATCTTTAAACCAGCTTGGTGAATCTAAACCTATAGTTGATAATAGTAAACTAATTGGGCCAGCTAATGGATTAAATATCCAGAGAAAAATAATACTAGCTACTGCTAGGGATAAGGTACTGGGAATAAATAATAGTGAACGATAAAAAAAGCTAAAACGATGAATTCTGTGCGCCATGACAAAGGATAATAGATAAGGCAACAGAAAATTAATGCTTACTAGGATTGTGATATAAAGGAAGGTATTAGAAAGTACTTTTAGTAATTCTGGTCCAGATATCAGCTGGAGGTAGTTTTGCAGACCGATAAATTTCATATTTGGACTGACCATATTCCAAGAATGGAAACTTAGCCAGATATCCTGTAATAAGGGCCAGTAGGAGAATAACAAGGATACAATGACTGCAGGAGCTAGAAACAATGCTGGTCGCCAATGGTAATGCTTCATGTTTTTAATCCTTTCCACTTTTTCATAGATAATAAAGAATGCCGAATAAGCCGGTGGGCTATTGCGGCATTCTTTTATATAGACGTACTTATTGAAGAAGGGCATTTACTTTATCAGCAGCTTGTTTTAGTGCATCGGCGGCTGATTGTTTGCCACTTAAAATCACATCTCGTACATCAATCAGTGCTTGTTCAGCCTGTAGTCCATTAGCACCAGGGAAACTTGCCCATTTTACAACATCGGGCATTTGTGACATAGCGGATTGCATATTTTTATTTTGTGCAACAAAATCTTTTAACCCATTCGGATCTTCGGTTACTCCCTTACGTGGTGGTAAGTACCCAGTTCCTTTTGTCCAAAGAGCCAAAGAAGCAGGGGTTTCAAGGAATTTAACAAAACGCCAAGCTGCTTTTTGTTTTTCAGCATCTTTGGAAAAAATCATTAACATATTACCGCCAGCTGGTACTTTTCTTGCCTTGCCATCAAAAGTTGGGAAAGCGGTACTCATAACAGTAAATTTGGCACTTTTTTCAAAATTTTCTCGTTTGCCAATCGTTGTACAGACCATACCGACTTTACCACTGAGAAAAGCTTGAAAAGCTTCTTCGTTGCTTGCATGAAGACCAGTGCCTGCTTTCACCATATCGGCAATGATTTGATATGCTTGAGCTGCTTCTGGAGAATCAAAGGCTGCTGCGATTTTACTATCTTTTTTAGTTAACATTTTACCGCCGTTAGATTCAATTAAGGCTTGTTGTGCCCAGTTGTCTGCGTATTCTTGCATGAAGAAACCAACATTGCCAGTCTTATCTTTGATTGTTTGCGCATATTGTGTTACTTCTTGCCAAGTGCGTGGCGGTTTATTAGGGTCTAGTCCAGCTTGTTTAAGAATATCGGGATTGTAATATAATACAGGAACACTTACTGAATATGGTAGACCAATTTGTTTGCCATCATCGGTTGTTGCCAAGGCGATAATGTTCGGCAGAAAATTATCTTGCATGAAGTTTTTATCTTCAGGAGCTTGTTTACTTAAGAGTTCTGGGATGTCATCATACTTTAAATTTTCACCTGCATAATTTAAGTAGCTATAGCCCATTTGCACAACATCTGGATTTTTACCAGAGGCCATTGCTGCTTGGAGGTTTTGTGTTAGGCCTTTATACATATCAGGATTGTATTTTTCTACGACCTCAATATCAGGATTTTCTTTATTAAACTCTTCAATTAGCTGTTTAACTGTAGTACCACCAAAACTTTCGGCATTTACATGCCAATATTCAATCGTAACTTTTTGATTGCTTTTTTGTGCAGTACCACAGCCAGAAAGGGCAATGGCAAAGGCACTTAAACATAAGAATACAATCAGTTTTGTGAATCTTTTCAACACAGATACCTCCCCAAATTTATAATGTATACGTTTTTAAGTTTAACTTGCGCTGAGATAGAGTTGGTTAAGAAGATGTTAAGATTAGATTAATTTATATTAATAAACTAAAACATAACATTTATTAATGGGGCGGCTATACAGAAAAGTGCTAGATTGGAAAATAAAACAGGCCCCGACTTTGCATCGGGCAAAGTTGGGGCCTGTTATTTTTTGGTTATATTCCGTGTGAATATAACGGCGTTGTAATGTTATAATTAAAACTAGCTGGGATACTTTTTTCGATCAATTTACTTGTCGTTTTTGATTTGCTGTAGACCTTGAACGCAATTACTTTTTGTTGTTCATGATTAAAGCAAACATTGGTACTTATTTGTAAATTATAACTTCTTAGTTTGTCAGCAAAAGCTTTACCTGTTTCAAGATTTTGCGAGGTTACCTCATAGACAAATACTTTATCTTTATCTAAGTAATGTAATACTTTAGGGGGCAGATAATTGCCTAAGAAGGTAGCCAAGAATATTGCTGCATATGCATATTCTCCGGTTTGCTGTGATGCGTATACGAAAGCTACGACGCTTAGAGAAGCACATACAGCTGCGGCAAAATATTTGTCCTTACATACAAATATCGTTTTGAAAACATTAAACCCGCAATCCACTAGTTTTATCGAAAATAGTGGAATTAAGGATAGTAAGATTGTAATTATTTTATCACCTACATTTCATTATATTAAGCAGTCTCCGTCACATATAAAAAAAAGAACTCCCCTCGCTAACCATTAAGCAAGTGACTTCATTCTAATAGCACCTATATAGTAAAGTAAAAAAAGCTTATAAAGGTATGATATCCTATTGAAGCTGATTTGTCAAGAAAATTATTTTGGTGATGTCATAGGCATACTAAATTAAAACATATAATATAGAAATATTGCGAATCCATCATAAAATCATGGAAAAGTTTGGGGCTTTAAGTAATTGCTTTTTGACAGAATAATGGATATTATAAATTTATTATAGTACAAGCCTGTTACCGAAAAAAATTGACTTTCTCATAATTGGAAAATATAATCATATTACAATGTAATACAAAGGAGGACGTATCATGAATTTAATTCATACTATTCAGGAGTGGATTTGGAGTTTTATTGTTGCTCTTGGAATAGCTTTTTTTATTAATATTTTTGTTGGTGAGCATATGGTGGTAGAAGGACATTCAATGGATCCAACATTACAAAATCAAGAACACTTAGTAGTATCTAAGTTATCTCGCACGCTGAATCAATTACCTGCATATGGCGATATTGTTATCGTTGATAGTCGGGTAAATAGAGAACGGAGTGTAAAAGACAATTTAGCAGAACCTGTTGCAAAATTTATTAGTCAACAAAATTATATTTATGTTAAAAGGGTAATAGGCAGACCTGGAGATGTACTAGAATTTAAAGATGGCAGCGTTTTTAGGAATAGTGTAAAGCTTGATGAGCCATATATTTTAGAGCCTATGAAGTATTCTGTAGACAAAACAGTTATCGTGCCAGATAAAAGTATATTTGTAATGGGCGATAATCGAAACAATAGTATGGACAGTAGATTTATTGGAAATATTCCATTAGATCATGTTTTAGGCGTAATGTTTGCTAAAATTTAAAACTGCTAAATTAGAAGATAAAAAATTAAAATGAGAATAAATTAAGAGGGATATTCGTGTAGATATTGTGCGAATATTTCTTTTTGACCGTGGAAATAATGGGGCTGATTTGCGCAGCTTAGTGTGGGTAGCTAAATGAGGTGATGAAGTGATTTTAAGTGTGAGCCGTAGAACTGATATTCCCAATTATTATGCAGAGTGGTTTTACAATCGTATGAAAGAAGGCTTTGTTCTTGTCCGTAATCCAATGAATAGTCATCAAGTAAGTAAAATAGAAATAAGTCCTGAGGTTGTTGATTGTATCGTATTTTGGACTAAAAATCCATCACCAATGTTAGCGCGGCTAGATGAATTAAAAGAGTATCCTTATTATTTTCAATTTACCCTGAATTCTTATGGCAAAGATGTGGAAGAATATGTTCCGGCAAAAGGAAATCGTTTGATTGAAACGTTTCAACGATTGTCGGATCGAATTGGTCGGCAAAGAGTGATCTGGCGGTATGATCCTATTTTGTTAAATGAGAAATACACCATTGAGTACCATCTTCATTATTTTGACAAGCTGGCGGAAAAGCTACATGATTATACGGAGAAATGTACAATCAGTTTTATTGATTTTTATAGAAATATCAATGCTAACGTGAGAACTTTAAACATCCAGATTATTGGGGCAGAAGAAAAGCACGCACTGGCGGCAAATTTAGTAAAAATTGCTGAATTTTACCATTTTGAAATAGATACATGTGCAGAAGATCTTGAACTGCGTGATTTAGGAATAGATCATGCTCGGTGTATTGATGCTCAGTTAATCGAAAAAATGCTTGGTTGTAAAATGAAGGTTGAAAAGGACAGGAATCAAAGACTAGCGTGTGGATGCGTGGAGAGTATTGATATTGGTATGTACAATACTTGTGTAAATGGCTGTAAATACTGTTATGCAAATCATAGCAGAAAGGCCGTTGAGAAAAATTTTAAGCAGCACGATAAACAGGCGCCATTGCTCTGTGGAATAGCAACAGAATCGGATGTTGTAAAAGTGAGAGCGATGAAATCGTTAAAGAAAAAGCAGGCTGATTTGTTTTAAGGACGCGAATCAACAGTATAGTGTGGATAAGGATTTTTTTATTAGGCACTATACTAAAGTGAGAAGCAAAGTTCGTTTTGTTGTGTTGACGTCATTAACTTGATACTCAATTTAGCATAGGCTAAGCATAGTACTGCTAGAATTTTGTAAATTATAGATAGATAGATAGATAGATAGATAGATAGATAGATAGATAGATAGATAGATAGATAGATAGATAGATAGAAGAGGTGGACCAATGAAAAAGATTGCAATTGTTGGCGCTCCAATGTGGCTTGGACAAACCCATTTTGGGACAAGTTTAGGGCCAGATGCAATTCGTGCGGCTGGTCTTGTGGAAAAATTGCAGACAGTTAGTGATGATATTGTCGACGTTGGCAATATTACAATTGATAGCAAAATTGATGGAGTAGAAAGCAATTGTGGTAATATTAAAAATTTAGCAACGGTTCGTGATGGGGTTGAGCATTTAGCGGAAGCTGTTTCTCAGATGGTGAGCGAAGGGAGATTTCCACTTGTTTTAGGTGGGGATCATAGTATCGCGATTGGGACTTTAGCTGGGATTGCACAGCACTATCATAATCTAGGGGTTATTTGGTATGATGCGCATGCGGATAGCAATACTGCGGAGGTTTCACCGAGTGGCAATATTCACGGAATGTCATTGGCGGCAAGTGTTGGAATCGGGCATCCGGATTTAGTACAGGCAGGAGGTTATCAGAAGAAAATTAGACCAGAAAATGTTGTGCTAATCGGTGTACGTGATATGGATCCAGCGGAGAAAAAAATTGTATATGATATGCCAATCAAAATTTTTACTTCGGAAGATGTAAAAGCGCGAGGAATCATTAGCGTGGTTGATGAAGCTATTTCCTATTTGGCGCCGAAATGCGACGGTATTCATTTGAGCTTTGATTTGGATGTTGGTGATCCAAAGGAGATTTGTGGTGTTGGAACACCTGTTGCGGGCGGGATTGACTTTGATAAAAATCTAGAAGCAATGCGACAGCTGTCGCATTACAATGTCATTACTTCAGCCGAATTCGTGGAAGTAAATCCGGCATTAGATAAGGATGGCAAAACAGTTGCAGCTACACTTGAATTTATCCAAGCTTTACTTAATGATGAGTTTACAAATTAAAACACAAAAAAAACAGGCTTCCCTTTTTGTATGATACAAAAGTGGAAGCCTGGTTTTTGTTTAAGCATTCACAGGTTGTTTAATGGTACATCGCTTGGCGAAATGCTCAATAATTTCCCGGCGGCGAATGATGCCGATAAAGATACCGCTATCATCCAACACTGGAACAAAATTCTGCACAATCGCGAGTGAGAGTAAATCTTCCATTTCCGCATCAATTCGTACGGGGGTATTTGTCATCCGCCTTGGGACATCTCTGAGCATAACTCGATCGGTATGAAGAAATGTTAAGCCTGGGGTATTTTTCATTTTCCATAATAAATCTCCCTCGGTGATGGTACCAGCATATCTGCCATCCTCATCAACGAGTGGAACTGCTGTATAACGGTGATACTCCATCTTTTCCAGCGCTTGCCTCATGGTTGAGTGCAAAGGTAAGTAAATGATATCTTTTTTTGCGATAAGAAAAAATGCTATATTCATTAAGTAATCTCCTTTAACAATTGGCTAGTTATGATAAGAACAGCGATCAATATTTCAACGATTGCTCTTCAAAAAAAAGTGTCAGGGCAAACATAGTTGAATCATTTATAATCGTTTCTTAGTGATAGGCCTTAAGCTAATTATAGCATGTAATCATGAAAAAATGATGTAAAAATCATGTAGAAATAATGAACAAATAATAAAAATAATGTAAAGAAGAACAATCGATTTTTTTTTGATTTGATATAGAAAAATTCTCTTATTAGCGTTATGATAAGCAAAGAATATTTTATCTAGAAACGATTGGTGGAATAACGATTTTTTATGGAATTTTGGCAGAGAAATTTATGGGTTTGTAGTTTTGCCGTTTTTATTGTTTCAATAGGAATGAGTCAAATGGCACCGATTTTACCTTTGTATGTGGAGCATTTAGGAATCCATGATACGGCAGAAATTGAGCAGTGGGCAGGAATTATTTTTGGCTGTAACTTTATTAGTTTAGCTATTTTTTCACCGATTTGGGGTAGGCTCGCTGACCAATATGGGCGGAAGCCGATGGTGCTCAGAGCGAGCTTATGGCTATCGGTAATTATGATTTGTATGGGACTCGCACAGAATGTATATCATTTGGTTATTTTACGAATTTTACAAGGGGCGCTGTCGGGGTTTCAGGGCGCTGTTGTAACTTTAATTGCAATGCAAACGCCAAAACAAAAATCTGGTTGGGCGCTGGGAATATTGTTTACTGGCCAAGTGGGAGGTTCTTTGCTAGGGCCATTATTTGGGGGCTATCTTTCTGAAGTTATCGGCTATCGCGAGACATTTTTTGTCATTGGTTTCTTATGCTTCTGTGGTTTTGTAGCAATTTATTTTTGGGTTACGGAAAAACTTACACCTTTTGATGGTAAGATCTTAAGTTCGCGTGAGGTTTGGGCAGCGTTGCCGAATCCTCAATTGACAATCTGCTTGTTTGTTACAACTTTGGTTATGCAACTAGCCTTAATGTCGATTCAGCCGATTATAACGGTCTATATTGTTCAATTATCAGCCAATGTAAATCACATTGCCCTGATTGCTGGGCTGGTTTTTGCTGCGTCTGGCTTTGCTAGTATGCTTGCGGCCTCGAAACTCGGGGCATTGTCTGATCGAATTGGTCCGAAAAAAGTGTTATTAACGGCTTTGCTGCTGGCAGGGATTATTTTTATTCCTCAGGCTTTTGTTCAAAATCCTTGGCAACTTGGTATTCTCCGGTTTTTGTTAGGGCTAGCTACCGCTGGCTTGTTACCTTCGATTAATAGCATGATCAGGCAGAGTACCCCAAAAGAAGTGATCGGCAGAATTTATGGCTTTAATCAGTCCGCACAGTTTGTGGGGATGTTTTCGGGAGCCATTTTGGGCGGACAAATTGCGGCTTGGGCGGGGATTGAATACGTATTTTTCTTTACAGCAGTCTTGCTGCTAAGCAATGCTTTTTGGTTTTATCGAATGGTCTATCGAAAAAGTTGATTTCTAAGTAATTTTTATAACAAAATGACAGAGAACGCCTAACACGAATTTTTGCGATAGGCGTTCTTCTTTATGTTTATTATTTATTTGATGATAACGCGATTTACTAAGCCTTTTACTGATGGTCTACCGCCACCATCGGCCATCGCATGATTGATTTGCATCATACTAACTTGGGCACCAATATAGTTGCGGAAATGATTAAATTTAGCCGATTTTAAATCAGCGATTGTCATGTTGTAATCATTTTTGGCAACTTCTTGCAATGCTTTGATTGATTTCTGTGCTGCGGGAACGCTCAGTACCCAATCATGATCGGCAAGATGGGTAATATAACCTTCTTGTTTATGCGGTGTAGGCAGTGTTCCTCCGTCATTACTTAACAAGCCAAGCGCAATCGGATCTTTGCCAGCGATGATTGACGCTGCCTTTATCCAACCGACGACATCAGCTTCATCTTTTTCTGAACCAGGATGATTGTGCGCGCAGGCCTGTGCTACAATGACATCAGCAGGTAAAGAGCGATAAATGGATTCAGCAATACTTAAAATGTGATGAGAGCCAGTACCAGCAATTGGTAGCTCGGTTAAACAGGAACCGTCTTCATTCCATTGAAATACCCAGGGTTTGTGCAAGTCGTGTAAGGCTTCCGAGGCAATAACGACATCGCGATTAACTTGATAACCAAATACTTCTTGATAAATAGAGCAAATGGCACTGGCAATACATAAGTTTGTTGCTGTGTGGGTAACCAGTCCGCCTGGATAAGAATGATGACTGTTATAACCGCTGCCTGGAGCTGAGATGAATGGTTGTTGCATCTTATTTGCACTACTATATTTAGGGAAGAGGGTCTCCCAACTGACTTTATTTTGATCTACTAAATTTTGCGCTAATAATTTTTGATAAACGGTTTCAATATGATTACTGCTTGGATATTGCTTCATAATGGTAGGAGCGGGATTTTCAATAATATCCAAAACTGTTTTACGTAAATTGGAATTATTAATGCTTTTTACCGTAGACATTATTTTTTTGTAAGCATTCTGTATCATTTCTGATTGCTCTACTACGATGAGAGGATCAGTTGGGCAATTGACTAAATTGGTTGTCGTGATTTTGGTAGAATTGGCAAAAGATAATTTAGGCACAGATAATAACGCTAAACTTGCCAATGTACCAGCTGACAATTGGAGGAAATTTCGTCGACTACATACTGGTTGACTCATAATAGGATCATTCATTGTTTAAAGATACCCCCTACTTCTATTCTATTCTTATTTTAAATGGAATAGGGAAGGAGAGTTGTTATGCATTTGTTAAAATCAAGTTAAATTTGCGTGAACAATACAGAAGCTGCAATCGGTAGTTTAGGGGAAAGAAAGGAAGGATGTATTGCTAGGGCAATGTAGACTTCAGCAAATAAAAAAATAGGTAAGCTTAGCAGTATTTATGAGAAAAATACAGAAAAATCGTGTGATTCGTAATGAAAATGATATATCTGCAAATAAATACTGAATTATGTATACTTTTAGCAGGAATTCATAGCTTTATGTGGAAAACAGAGCAAAAAGCTATGATTTTCTGTAGTTCTTATGATTGAATATTTTGGCTGGGGGGAAGTCTGGATGCGTGTTAAGGTTTCCTATGTAGATCGAGTTGGTATCGTGTTTGATATTGCTTATGTTTTTATTAACCATCAACTAAATATTGTTTCAATGGAAGTGGGGGTAAATGTTATTTTTCTTGAGACGGAGCCACTGGTGCTGGAACGTGAACGGATATTAATTGATGAGTTAAGTAAGATTGCTGATATTAAACGGGTTGAGCAGATTGAATTAATGCCGCATGAAGAAAAATCAGAACAACTCAAAGCTGTTTTGGATACTGTAGCGGATGGTGTCGTTGCTGTCGACAGTCGTGGATTTATTACGCAATATAATCCCGCTGCGGAAAGAATAATGCATAGATCTGTCGAGAATGTGATAGGAAAAAAATTAACCGATATTTTTCCATGTTGTTTAGCTTTAGTAGAATCAATGAAAAATGGAACAAAATCACTAAATCACGAAATATTTTTTGAACAAACCAACAGCCACTATTTGGTCAGTAGCCATCCAATTATGGATCATTATAAAAAAATTATTGGTGGCGTAGCTGTTTTAAAAGATATTAAAGATGTTCGCAAGATGTATCAAAGATTAACGCAGCAGCCAGCTTTTCACTTTGATGAAATTATCCATACGAGCGAAGCGATGAAAAAAATCATTACACTTGCTAAGTCTTATGCATATAGTGATTCTACAGTGTTGATTCGTGGTGAAACGGGAACGGGAAAGGAGCTGTTTGCGAGAGCTTTGCATAGTGCTTCTTCGCGCGCGGAAAATATTTTTGTGCCAATTAATTGTGCAGCGATACCAGATACTCTGCTAGAAAGTGAACTTTTTGGTTATGAAGATGGTGCTTTTACTGGTGCGACTAAAGGAGGAAAACAAGGACTATTTGAATTGGCTAATGGTGGGACGCTGTTCTTAGATGAAGTTGGGGAGATTTCAGTACATTTGCAGGTGAAATTACTGCGGGTATTGCAAGAACGAAAAATACGACGCATTGGTAGCCAACGGGAATTTCCTATTGATGTGCGTATTTTGGCGGC
Source organism: uncultured Veillonellaceae bacterium (assembly GCA_963805085.1). Taxonomy (GTDB): domain Bacteria; phylum Bacillota; class Negativicutes; order JARBTT01; family JARBTT01; genus JARBTT01. Next base: position 78,219 of record CAWDTA010000003.1, read on the forward strand.
AACGAATCGGGATCTTGAAGTGATGATTGAACAAGGAACTTTTCGTGAAGACTTATATTATCGCTTAAATGTGATTCCATTATTTTTGCCACCATTGCGTGAACGCCGAGAAGATGTTGCTTTGCTGGCTAACGTTTTCTTACAGCGTTTTTCACTTAAACTGCACAAAGAAGCTGATTATATTAGTGAAAAAGCGTTGCAAGTATTAACCGGATATGATTGGCCGGGAAATATCCGTGAATTGGAAAATGTAATGGAAAGGGCAGTAAATATCGTTCATGGCAATATCATATCAGAAGAACAGCTGTTTCTTGGTCGCAATGTTACACCGCTTCGGCAGGCATTGCCAGCGGTAGCTGAGAGAACGTTAGAGGAGATGTTGGCAGAGACAGAGCGGGAAATTTTATGTCGAGTCCTTTGTCAGTACCATACATCGCGAAAACTTGGCAGTGTGCTAGGATTATCGCATACAAGCGTGCTGAAAAAATTACGCAAATATGGTCTTTCATTTGAACAATTTAAAGCCAAGTAATACTAGTGTAAACGAGAAGGGGAATATTCACGGCCGATTGGCATGAATATTCCCCTTCTTTTCAGAAACTTGGCATGAACGATATTTTTTTTGAATATCAAGTGCCTAAGTTAGCTGCCAGTTTCTTGTTTATTGAGACCATTCATATAATAAGAAGCAATTACACCAGCGAACCAGATCGGCGCGATATAAAGAGCGATGCGAGTATCCTCCTTAAAGAACATGATGATTGCTACAAAAATAAAGAAAGCGATACAAATCCAACTAGAATAAGGTGAATGTGGCATAGGGTAATGCAAGTTAGCAATCTGTTCTTTCGACAAAGTCTCTCTGAATTTGATTTGTACCATTAAAATAATACCCCAGATCCAAAGCGCCCCGAACGTAGCAACGCTGGTTACATAAGTAAATACTTCAGCGGGAACTAGATAATTTAATACAACACCGATTAGTAAGAAGAAAGAAGAAACGAGGATGCCATTGGCAGGAACCAAATGATCACTTAGTTTAGCGAAAAATTTCGGTGCCTTTCCTTGTAAAGCCAGGTTATAAAGCATCCGTCCAGTACTGAAAAGACCACTGTTACAAGAAGATAAAGCAGCTGTTAAAACTACAAAGTTGATAATACCAGCTGCGGTACTAATGCCAAGCTTACTGAATGTAAGAACGAAAGGGCTGCCAATAGTACCGATCTGATCCCAAGGATAGATGGACATAATAACGCTTAAAGCCAGTACATAGAAAATTAAAATCCGCCAGAATACTTTATCAATTGCTGCTGGTATTGTTTTTTCGGGATGAGCAGCTTCACCAGCAGTAACACCAATGATTTCAATCCCAAGATAAGAAAACATAACCATAACGATAGCCATAAACATACCAGAAATACCATTCGGGAAGAAACCATCATGCGTCCAAAGATTAGAAATGCCGATAGCGACGCCATCGTTACCGATACCAAAAAAGATCATCGCACAGCCGACGATAATCATAGCGATAATCGTGACAACTTTAATCAAGGCAAACCAGAATTCAAACTCGCCGTAAGCAGATACGGCAATTAGATTTACAATCGTCATACAAACGAGAGCCGCTAAAGCTGGAATCCATTGAGGCAGATCAGGAATCCAGTAATTCACATAAACACCGACGGCGGTGATCTCGGCCATACAAGTAACGACCCACATAAACCAGTAGGTCCAGCCAGTAATGTAGCCACATAAAGGGCCTAAAAATTTACTGGAGTGAGCACTAAAAGCCCCAGAAACAGGATACTCTACGGTGACTTCGCCTAAAGCCCGCATCACATAAAATATGACGACACCACCGAGAAAATAGGTAAGGATCAGTGAAGGACCAGCGACTCTGATTGCTGCAGCTGAACCAAGAAATAAACCAACCCCAATTGCTCCGCCCAAGGCAATCAACTGAATATGTCTTTCTTTGAGACCACGATGTAATTCTTCTTGAAGACCATTATTTTCTTTTTCCATTAGTTTCCCTCCTAACATATACATATTTAGTATGAACAAAATCAGTAGGTACTTTATAAAAGTTATTAGAATTTTCGGAAAATTATACTAGGGAATAAAGTAACTCTATGCCAATTAGCCATAGAAAATATTTTTCTTAGCAAATAGTTTGCCTATTGACATAGAGTTACTAGATATGTTCAAGGATAATTTTATTTTATGAGGAATTATAAAATCTTACTCAACTCAACATAAGGTAATCTTAGACCATCAGCAACTCCTTTGAAGGTCACGTTTCCGTTCAATACGTTAATGCCTTTTGCTAAACCAGGATCATCTAGACACGCCTGACGATACCCTTTGTTCGCTAGTTGTAAAGCGTAAGGTAATGTAGCGTTTGTAAGGGCGAAAGTAGAAGTACGGGCAACTGCGCCAGGCATGTTGGCAACTGAGTAATGGACAACACCATGTTTGATAAATGTTGGATTATCGTGAGTTGTACAGTGGTCACAAGTGACAATCGAGCCACCTTGGTCAATCGCAACATCAACAACTACAGAGCCAGGTTCCATAGTCTTTATCATTTCTTCTGATACTAATTTTGGTGTTTTTGCTCCAGGAACTAATACAGAACCAATCAATAAATCCGCTTTTTTCACCCATTCAGCAATATTATAACTATTAGACATTACCGTAATGATACGACTGCCAAAAATATCATCAAGATAACGTAAACGGTCACCAGACATATCGATTACTGTTACTCTTGCTCCCATGCCAACAGCAATTTTAGCAGCATTTGTACCAACATTGCCACCGCCGATGATGACTACTTGACCAGATTCTACGCCTGATACGCCGCTTAATAGAATACCTTTACCGCCATTTTGCTTTTCTAAGAATTGAGCACCGATCTGAACTGCCATACGTCCAGCAACTTCACTCATTGGTGATAATAATGGTAATGTATTATTTCTGCCTACGATCGTTTCATAAGCGATACCGACCACTTTATGTTTTAACAAGGCTTGTGTAAGCTCCGGTTCTGGAGCGAGATGTAAATACGTAAATAACACTTGACCTTCATGGAATAAATCATATTCTGGTTCTATTGGTTCTTTTACCTTAATAATCATTTCTGATTGATCAAATAAAGCTTTTTTATCACTGATAATTTTGGCACCTGTTGATTCGTAGCTGCTATCGCTAAAGCCACTGCCGATACCAGCGCCTTTTTCGATGAATACTGTGTGACCAGCTTTACATAGTGCTTCGCTGCCCGCAGGAGTCAAGCCAACTCGATACTCGTTGTTTTTGATTTCTTTTACTACGCCAATAATCATGTGAAACCCCTCCGTATTAATTTATTTATAGGTCTTATCTATGAATAAATTAATGCAAGTTATGTGCCAATCCTATAAACCAATGAAATTAGGTAAGATTATATTTCGTGGAAATAAATCATTACAAAAAGTGGAACGGAAAGTTTACAGTTGTAAACTTTTCGTTCCACTTTATATGTATATTTATTTTATGCCAAATCGATAGGAGGTTACTTCGTGATATATCTCACCTGCTTTTAAAATCGGCTGAAGAAAATTTGGATTTTTTAAGGCATTAGTAGATATTCAATGCCAGCAAGCTAAAGGTCAATCAATGTCTAGAAGAGGTAACTGTTGGGATAATGCACTACGAGAATCATTCTTTGATAGGAAAGATGAGATTGATTATAAAAATTGCACAGCATTTGAAGATCTGCAAAAGACAATTGATGATTACATACGATATTATAATAATTACCGGGCAATGGAATTTAAAACAGCTGACTTCTGTTCAATACAGAAATCAGCTGTTAGTTGCTTAGTACTCTTTTTTATATTGTCCTTGACATAGGGTCCACTTTACTATTGAGTGGATCCATCGTACGAAATCTATTTCTCCACCATATATTCAGGGCTTCGGTTTTTAAAATAGATTAGCTGTAACTTGCATTGTTCAAGGAATTCTTTAGCAATTGCAAAATTACTACCAATAGCTTGTTGCGTATGCGCATCAGAACCAATAATCACCAATCTGCCACCTAATTCATAATAGCGTTTATAAATCGGCGTCAACGCATTGACAACACTTCGCTCACCAAGCCGTCGTGTATTTAATTCCAAAACAATATCATTGGCAATTGTTTTTTTTAAAACTTCATCAATGAAATCTTGAAACTCATGATAATAAATTTCTGTATCCTCATACTTGGCATAACGTGCAATATAGTCTATATGCCCTAACGCATCAATAAACTTATATTCTTTTACGCACTTGGCCATCGTTTCAAAATAACTTGCATAGGTTTGCGCCTTAGTTCGATTTTCATAAAAAAAATCATAATAAATATCTATGCCTTCTACCATGTGAATAGAACCTAAAACGTAATCAAAACGATCTTTTTTCACAATCGCATAATTCTCAGTAACACACTCTGTTCGCATACCAAGCTCAATACCAAGTAGCAAATGATTACTTCTATATTGATTATAGGTAGCAAAATAATCATCAACATCAAAAATGAGTTGATCATGCTTTGGATATAATAAATCCATGTGTTCTGTTGTGATTAAACCAATACCACATTCTTTTGCTCGCATCATAGCATCAGTTAAGAGCATTTTTGAATCTGAAGAAAAATCTGTATGTATATGAGCATCAAATATCATCTATATTTATAACCATGCCTTTCGTATACTCAAGGACAAAACTATATGAAAGTTTTGTCCTTGAGCCCATTTTTTGTACTATGTACTTGAGAAAGCAAATTACTACAAATCACGGAGAGGGGAGTGTGTTGTTTCTCCAGAAATTGTCCACATTTTTATATGTGTAGTTCATCCGTTTCAGGCACAAATAAGTGTGCTACCGAGCACATAGACTTATCTTTGTTTTAACAATTAAAACCTATTTACATAAAATTTTCTGTGCCCTCCTGGCTTCAAAACCATTTTTTCAAAACAAGGTCTAAAACTACTAAGCTACTTTAGTAGCTTTTATAATGAAAATTTTATGGTAATAGTTATCTCCATCTTTTTTTAACATATCATATGCGCAATTAGTAATATGATCTATTCTTTCAAAAGACAGTTTTCCTAATTGATTTTCTATAGTATTAACTATCTCAACCTTAAGTTGTTTATCTTCAAGAATCTTTACAGTAGTTTCCAAATTGCAGATTTCAAAATGCATTAAGTATAGTGAACCGCCTGGGTTTAAATGCTTATCTACATCATTTATTATTTTATCTATAACATCGCGGCCTAGATTTCCTCCGTTGTTTGCCCAGCCAATCCAGTTATTTCGTTCTTTACTTTGTGGAGTAGGAAGTTGGGGAGGATTTGAGTAAATAATATCAAATTTTTTATTACTGAACGGCTCATAGCAGTCTCCAACAAAAATGTTATCTTTAAAATCAACATCATTTAGATAGCCATTAACTATTGTACTCATTACGGCGTTTTTGTTTATATCTACGCCATAAAATTCTTTTACCTTTTGCCCTATGAAAACAGCTGCTACTCCAAGACCTACCCCAATTTCCAGAACTACGTCTGTTGGTTCGGTCTGGATGGCATCTGCAAGAAGAAGTGTATCTTCTCTAGCTTCATGTACTTCACTGTGGGAAAGAAAAATTTTATCCCCGGTTATAAATAAATGTTTTATGGCTTCAATAGACATGAAAATTCCCCCTTTGTTTATCTTGATTAATTTTAGTATTACCTATAATTGTAATGTAATCATTTGTAATTTACAACAATAAATACCAAAAAATATAAAACTATTGCATTTTATCCAAATACTGTATAATATCAATATATATATATAGGTTTATCATATAAAACTATTTACTGTAATATTAAGGAGGTATAGAATGTATACTTGTATAATTTTTGATGTTGACGGAACACTCATAGATTCGCAAAAGGCGATCATTGAAGCTTTAAAAAAGGTGCTGAAAGAAGAAAAACACAGTTTTGAATATTCCGATGAAGAACTATCCTTCGTTTTGGGGATACCGGGATACCTAGCACTAGAACAGCTGGGGGTACGTGACATAAAACGCAGTTTGAATAATTGGACGGAATATACTCTTTTGCACTCTCATTACATAAGACTATTTCCAAAAATCAAGAATTTACTTAAATTGTTACGCAATTTAGGAATGCAAACTGGTGTAGTAACATCAAATACCAAAAAAGAGTTAGAAGATAATTTTTTGCCTTTTGGATTAATGGATTTTTTTGATTACATTGTTTGTGCAGACGATACGGAAAGGCATAAACCAAACCCCGAGCCGTTGCTGAAATTTCTTGAATTGTCGGGTGCAAATCCTTCAAGGTCTTTATATATAGGAGATACTGTTTATGATTTGGAATGTGCCAAAGGAGCAAATGTAGACTTTGGGTTAGCACTATGGGCAGCAAAACCACATTATGAGCTTAATCCCAAGTTTAAATTTAAGTCTCCTAATGAAATTTTGAAAGTTATCGGAATTGAAGAAATCGAAAACTTTTAAAAGATTAGATGTGCAAGTAGTAGCCTCAACTGTAGGAAGTCTAGAAGGCAATGTAACTATAGAAGCCGGCAAAGACGTAGTAATTGATAAGAGACAAGCTCACGTTTACTTTTGTCTCAACTAAAATGTAATTAAAGAGTATAAAATAAAATGTGTAAGTTCTTTTCATATGCAAATACGAAAAGAACTTACACATTTTTGACAACAGAGGGTGCTTTCATTGGTGTTTCTTTTATTTTATGCCAAATTGATACGTGGTTACTTCATGATATATTTCACCGGCTTTTAAAATGGGCTGAAGAAAGTTTGGATTTTTCAATGCGTTGGGGAAATATTGGCTCTCTAAGCAGAATCCATATCTTTTTGCAATCGTGGAGCCTTTTTTGCCAGCAGGTGCACCATCTAAATAATTTCCGCTATAAAATTGAATGCCTGGTAAAGTCGTCGAGGCAGTTAAGGTGATTCCGGTATTTTCAGCGTAAGCCCAAGCCGCTTTATTTAAGCTGCCATCATAATCGTTGATAACCCAGTTGTGGTCAAACCCGCCAGCAAATTGAAGCTGAGCAAAGTCATCATCAATATGATCACCAATTCTAGTTGCTTCTCTTAAATCTAACGGGGTGTTTTCTACAGGTGTAATTTCACCAGTTGGCAGAGATTCTTGGTCGGCAACGGTATAATAGTCGGCAAAGAGTTGAATTTGTTGATCTAGAATTGTACCGCTATTATAGCCAGATAAATTGAAGTAGGTATGGTTGGTGAGGTTACATACCGTATCGGTATTACTCATTGCTTTATATTCAATCAATATGGTATTGTCCTCGGATAGTGTATAAGTAACATGGGTAGTCAGCATTCCAGGATAGCCTTCTTCACCAGCTTGACTTATGTAGGTGAGTTTTAATTGATTATTGCTTACTTGTGCATCCCAGACTTTTTTATCAAAACCGATTTTGCCACCATGCAAATGATTGTTGCCGTTATTACAGTAAAGCTGATAGTCGTTAGCGTTCAAATGAAATTGACCTTTGGCAATTCGATTGCTGCATCGACCGATGAGGGCTCCGATATATTTATCTTGCTTTTCATAGCTGGCAAGGTCATCATAACCTAAAACCACATCGATGGGCGTTCCATTTTTATCAGGTACCTCTACCGATAATAACGTACCGCCGAAGCTTGAAATCATGATCTTCATTTTATTTTTATTGGTTAAGGTATAAAGAGAAACGGTGGCTCCTTGCTCAGTTGTTCCGAATGCTTGTTTAGAAACTTCAATCATTTCTATTCCCCCTACAATGCTAGTTTTATAGTAGTGTGTTATTACCTATTGATTAAGAAAAAGTTCAAACTATACTCAGAATATCACTTAAAAATAGGGTTGTAAATAATAAGATTGTTTGATAAAATTTGGTAAGTAAATATGAAGGGCGATCAATGATAATTCTAGTCAAAGAACGTAGAATGTTTCTTAAACATAGCATGCTTGAGCGATAAGCGAACTTTATTATTCCAAAAATGAAATTTATTAAAATATGAATAAAAACGTGGTACTATTATCCTGTATTATGTTAAAATAGATAGAAGATTGATATGGAGGAGAGAAAATATGAATTTCAAAAATATTAAATTTAAATTTTTAGCATTTTTAATTCCTTTATTTATAATTATGTTCGCAATTTTAGGTCAAACCAGTTATTATTTAGCAAGTAAAAATTTGTATGAAACGACAAATGATTCTGCTAATGCAATAAGTGAAAAGTTTTCTATACAAACGTATCATCAATTACATAGTAAAATCGCTCGGCTTGAAGAGTTGGCTACTCAGCCAGCGATCTTAAGCCAAAATCAAGAACAAATGGTTCCTCTATTGGCTAATGTACAAAAAAGAGTTGGCGGCTATGCTGTTATGTTTTATATTGATGCGAAAGGTCAAGGTACAACAGCAGAGGGGAAAAACTTTGATTATAGTGATCGGGCTTATTATAAATATGTTATGCAGAATAAAAAATCTTATATTTCAGAACCAATCGTTTCAAAAAGCACGGGTAAGTTAGCGATTGTTGCAGTTTCGCCAGTCTTTTCTAACAATCAAGTCGTTGGTTTGGTTGGTGGAACGATTGGCTTAGATACATTATCAGATATTATGGCTCAGGTGAAATTCGAAGATACTGGATATGGCTATTTGGCTGATGAAACAGGACTTGTACTTGCTCACGCGAAAAATCCAGATAGTGTGGGTAAGTTGAATCTAACAGAAAAAACAGTGAATAAGGAAGTTAAGGCTGCTAGCAGTGAATTAGATGATCGCCTCATATCTGGATTTAAGGCTGCACTTGATACAGGGAAACAAGTAACTGCAAAGTATACTGGGCTTCAGGGAAATGAAGATTTTGCTGTACTGACTCCTTTTGAAATGGATGGCAGACGTTGGGTTATGGTGGTTAGTGCTCCAATGGCAGAGGTCAATAGTGGGGCAAAAACATTGTGGATTACGATGCTGGGAATATCTTTGTTTTTTATTATTATCGCAGTAGGAATTATTTATATTTTTGCAAAACGTATTGCTAAACCAATCGAACAAATTCGTGATGAATGTGTAGTTTTAAATGATGGCGATTTTAGAGCGAAAACAATAAATATTAATTCAGAAGATGAAATCGGTCAGCTAGCGCAAGGATTTCATAGTATGCGTGATAATTTACGAATTTTAATAACAAAAGTACAAAATCAAGCTGAAAAAGTGGCGGCATCTAGTGAAGAATTAACTGCTGGGGCAACGCAGTCTGCTGAATCTTCTAATCAGGTAGCTAGCTCAATTAGCGAGATTGCAAAAGGGATCGAGCAACAATCTATGGCAGCTGAAGATGTCAATATCATTGCTGATCAATTAAGTAAAACAGCCGATGAAATTTCGGGAAAAACAAAAGAGATTGCTGAAACTGCAAGCAGTGCTAGTAATGATGTAGAACTTGGTCGTTCCTCCATAGCTAAGGCTGTTGCTCAAATGCAAGAGATCGGTGAGGGCTCGACACAGATTCAAGAAGCGGTTTCGGAACTAGCAAGGGGATCTAAGGAAATTAGTGATATTGTTAATTTGATCTCAAATATTGCGGGGCAAACGAATTTGTTGGCACTGAATGCAGCTATAGAAGCAGCTAGAGCTGGGGAACAAGGACGTGGCTTTGCCGTTGTAGCGGATGAAGTAAGAAAACTTGCTGAAGAATCTAATCAATCTTCGCAAAAAATTGGCGAGTTAGTTAAACGTAATCAGCTGGGTATGGAAAAAGCAGTAGCTGCAAGTAAAGCTGGAACAGAGGGGATTCATCTTGGTATCGAAGCTGTCAATTCAGCGGATGAAACCTTCAAAAATATTGTTAAAGTGATTCTTCATTTATCCGAAGAAATTGCAACGGTTTCTGAATCTATTGAAATGATGGCTTTTGGTAGTGGCGCCATGGTAGCATCTATTGGAGAAATTGAAAAAGTTAGTAAAACAAATGCAGGAGAAGCGCAGACAGTATCGGCGGCAACGCAGGAACAATCGGCATCCATGCAAGAAATTGCTTCGGCAAGCCAAAGTCTAGCGAATCTTGCGAGTGATCTACAAGAAGCGGTTGCGAAGTTTAAAGTATAATTAGATTAAGAAGTAAAAGGTCCAACAAATAGTTTTGAGTTAACTATTTGTTGGACCTTTTTATCATTCGTACGAGTCAGTTATGTAGTTAGGCCAATGTATTGCTTAAGGAACCAATATGCTGAATAGAAACGGTTACTTTATCGCCCGCTTTAAGCCAGTTTTGTTCAGCTTCGGGATAACCTAAGATGACGCCACTTGGGGTTCCAGTGAAAATAATATCACCAGGTTTTAAGGTGAAATGTTTTGAAATATAACTTACAATTGTTGCACAATCAAAGATTAAGTCGCTGGTATTAGCAGATTGGCGTACGATACCATTGACTAGGCATTCGATGTCTAGGTTGTTTGGATCAATTCCATCCGAGGTTACGATATAAGGACCGATCGGCGCGAAGTGGTCACAGGTTTTGCCAAGAAGCCACTGTCCAGTGCGCATTTGTAAATCGCGTGCGCTCAGATCGTTACCAACCGTATAACCAAAAATATAGGATAAGGCATCTTCCTTGTTTACATTTACAGCTTCTTTGCCGATGATGATCACGAGTTCAGCTTCATAGTCGAATTTTTCTGCGGATTCTGGTAAAGTAATGACCTGCTTATGGGCAGCCAAGGCATTATTAAATTTACTAAATAGAACTGGCGATGTAGGTAATTCTTGGTTACATTCTTTGCTATGACTGCCGTAGTTTAAGCCGACACAAATAATTTTTTCCGGATGCATTACAGCTGGGGCATAGGTTAAATTTTCTTCTGAGATAGGTTCACCCGCATTATTTATTAAGGCCGTAAGTTGTAACAGCCCTTTCTTCCCTCTGGCAATGACTTGCTCGATACTTAAAGGTGCATCCGAAGAGTAATTGGCAGCAAGTTTATTCACATCAAAAAGTCCTCGTTCAGTTTTGACTCCTAAATGTAACTGTTCTCCTACTTTAAAATGAACTAATTTCATAATATGTGTCACTCCTTCTTGTTACTGCTATTTATGTGATTAAATGGACTACTTTTTTGTGGCAATCAGATTGTAAAACCTAGTATGGTACTAATAAATATATATATAAATAATTACCAGTATAATTACAATTATAGCAGGAGTAGCGAGCAGAATACTACCGATTCAGTCAAATAATTTATTGGCGATAGAAAAGTAAATAAATTATTTTTTCATAGAAACTAGCGGGGGATAATGGTAAAATTATAGTATTGCGGTAAAACTGAAGATAAAATGTGGAAAGCCAATGCTGGCTCAAGTCGATTAACTAATCACTGAGTTCAATATTTGAACTTAAATATATTATACGAGGAAGTAATGAAATGAATAGTTTTGAATTTTACTCTCCCACGAAAGTTATTTTCGGTAAAGATACGGAAAATAATGTTGGTAATGAAATAAAGGAATGGGGTGGCAGTAAGGTACTGCTCCATTTTGGCGGAAAAAGTGCAAGGCGTTCAGGTTTGCTAGATCGCATTGAAAAGAGTCTTGATGAAGCAGGCATTGCTTATGTAAGTTTAGGTGGAGTCGTTCCCAATCCGCGTGTATCACTTGTCCGTGACGGAATTGAACTTTGCAAGAAAGAAAACGTTGATTTTCTTCTCGCCGTTGGTGGTGGTAGTGTCATTGATTCAGCAAAGGCGATTGCGATGGCACTTGCCAATCCTACGTTAGAGGATGTTTGGGATATTTACGACGGTAAGTTCGTTCCGACAGCTTGTTTTCCCATTGGCGCAGTTTTAACGATAGCGGCATCTGGCAGTGAAAGCAGTGATTCCAGCGTTATTACCAATGAAGATGGTTGGCTTAAAAAAGGTTTTAATAGTAATATGACTCGTCCCAAATTTGCGTTAATGAACCCAGAACTTACTTACTCACTGCCTCCTTATCAAACAGCTTCTGGTGTTGTCGATATTATGATGCACACCATTGAACGCTATTTTTGCTCACAAAAGGGCAATGAACTTAGTGATCGTATTGCAGAGCAAGTACTGCGTAATACGATTAAGTACGGTAAAATCTGTATGATTGACCCTCAAAATTACAAAGCGCGTTCTGAAATTATGTGGTCAGGCAGTCTTTCACACAACAATTTGACTGGGCTGGGTGGTAATAAAGATTTTTCTGGTCATGCGATAGAACACGAGCTAGGTGGTATGTTTGATGTAACACATGGGGCTGGTCTAGCGGCAGTGTGGTGTTGGTGGGCGCGGTATGTAATGCAAGAGGATATCAATCGTTTTGCTCAATATGCAATCAATGTATGGGATTGTGTTTTAGATCCGATTGATCCAACGATTACCGCATTAGAAGGCATACAAAAAACCGAAGAATTCTTTAGCTCGCTTGGTATGCCAATTAACCTTTCTCAATTGGGGGTAGGGAAATTAACTGACGAGCAAATTGAAGAGATGGCGATCAAATGCACCCGTTTTGGTAAACGTATCGTTGGAACGCTAAAACCATTATATATTGAGGATATAAAAAAAATTTATCATATGGCAAATGTATAAATTGGGGATAAAAATATGCCTTGCCTTAAAAAGTGGATTAGCAATCAAACCTATTGAAATCGTTGAAAGTAGTAAGAGGAGTTGTAATTATGAAAAAGATATTTTTCTATGATACGAAAATCGGTAAAATAGGGATTGCTGAGGAAAATGGTTCCATTACTAATTTGTATTTTTCTGAAGCAATGGCAGATGCGAAGGCTATTTTAGAGGAAACAGTTATATTAAAAAAGACTAGCCAACAATTACAAGAGTACTTTGCAGGAAAACGCAAAGTATTTGATCTTCCTCTTGCACCGAAAGGTACAGAGTTTCAACAAAAGGTTTGGCGAGCGTTAAAAGAAATTCCTTTTGGTGAAACGAGAAGCTATGGTGAGATTGCAAAAAGGATTGGACAGCCTAAAGCAAGCCGAGCAGTTGGTGGGGCAAATAATAAAAACCCACTTCCGATTTTTATTCCTTGTCACCGTGTTATTGGTGCCAATGGTAAATTAGTTGGCTATGCTGGTGGGTTAGAAGTGAAAAAAACACTTTTAAATGTAGAGAATTTGGTGTACTAATTAAATAAAAACAGTACATTTTGTTATTTAGTGAAAATAGAAATGGATATTCAAAGCAAAACTTGCGATGAATATCCATTTCTATTTTCATATGTTTTTTTATTTCTTTATAAAGTCAAATTCTTTATGATCTTGTTTATTGAGACCATTCATATAATAAGAAGCAATTACACCAGCGAACCAGATCGGCGCGATATAAAGAGCGATGCGAGTATCCTCCTTAAAGAACATGATGATTGCTACAAAAATAAAGAAAGCGATACAAATCCAACTAGAATAAGGTGAATGTGGCATAGGGTAATGCAAGTTAGCAATCTGTTCTTTCGACAAAGTCTCTCTGAATTTGATTTGTACCATTAAAATAATACCCCAGATCCAAAGCGCCCCGAACGTAGCAACGCTGGTTACATAAGTAAATACTTCAGCGGGAACTAGATAATTTAATACAACACCGATTAGTAAGAAGAAAGAAGAAACGAGGATGCCATTGGCAGGAACCAAATGATCACTTAGTTTAGCGAAAAATTTCGGTGCCTTTCCTTGTAAAGCCAGGTTATAAAGCATCCGTCCAGTACTGAAAAGACCACTGTTACAAGAAGATAAAGCAGCTGTTAAAACTACAAAGTTGATAATACCAGCTGCGGTACTAATGCCGAGCTTACTGAATGTAAGAACGAAAGGGCTGCCAATAGTACCGATCTGATCCCAAGGATAGATGGACATAATAACGCTTAAAGCCAGTACATAGAAAATTAAAATCCGCCAGAATACTTTATCAATTGCTGCTGGTATTGTTTTTTCGGGATGAGCAGCTTCACCAGCAGTAACACCAATGATTTCAATCCCAAGATAAGAAAACATAACCATAACGATAGCCATAAACATACCAGAAATACCATTCGGGAAGAAACCATCATGCGTCCAAAGATTAGAAATGCCGATAGCGACGCCATCGTTACCGATACCAAAAAAGATCATCGCACAGCCGACGATAATCATAGCGATAATCGTGACAACTTTAATCAAGGCAAACCAGAATTCAAACTCGCCGTAAGCAGATACGGCAATTAGATTTACAATCGTCATACAAACGAGAGCCGCTAAAGCTGGAATCCATTGAGGCAGATCAGGAATCCAGTAATTCACATAAACACCGACGGCGGTGATCTCGGCCATACAAGTAACGACCCACATAAACCAGTAGGTCCAGCCAGTAATGTAGCCACATAAAGGGCCTAAAAATTTACTGGAGTGAGCACTAAAAGCCCCAGAAACAGGATACTCTACGGTGACTTCGCCTAAAGCCCGCATCACATAAAATATGACGACACCACCGAGAAAATAGGTAAGGATCAGTGAAGGACCAGCGACTCTGATTGCTGCAGCTGAACCAAGAAATAAACCAACCCCAATTGCTCCGCCCAAGGCAATCAACTGAATATGTCTTTCTTTGAGACCACGATGTAATTCTTCTTGAAGACCATTATTTTCTTTTTCCATTTACATTCCTCCATCACTTATTCATATTTTGATAAATAAAAACTGTAGTATACTACTGTCAATCATCTACGTATCCTCGGAAAGAATGATCCAAAATGATGCTGGTGAGGATGATATAATAGAAGTAAATAATCGAATAATTTGATTCATACAATTAAACCGCCTTTACAAAGTGGAAAATATATAAAAACATTTTTCGTGAAAAATAAAGAAAAAACGACAAAATCTTTTTTTTATTCAGCTTTTAACGTTATTATTGTATCATTTATTTCATATTTTAAAAAGTGTTTTAGTCTATAAAAATGAAAAAAATTCCAAAAAAGGAATAAGGTACGAATGAGTATACAAAATTATATTTAATTTGATAAATTTTTTTTTAGTGTTTTCATTGTTAAACCTAGTTAGATTGACTATAGAGTAATTTTTGCAAAAACTAGAAAAGTTTTTGTATATTTGTAATTTGGGTAATATCTATGGTAGAATGTAGTTATTGATTATGCGCGGAAAAATTTTAAATTCATAATGGAGGTTTTCTTTTTGTTACAAAAAAATAAATTACTTGTGATTCCTTTAGGTGGACTAGGGGAGATCGGTAAAAATATGACGGTATTCCAATATGGTGATGATATTGTCATTCTTGATGCGGGATTAGCCTTTCCCGAAGATGATATGTTTGGAATCGATTTAGTTATTCCTGATATGTCGTATTTGCTAGATAATCGCGATAAAATACGTGCTGTTGTCTTAACACATGGTCATGAGGATCATATTGGAGCGCTGTCATATTTATTAAGAGAAATCAATGTTCCTGTATATGGAACAAAACTTACGTTGGCGTTGGTTGAATGCCGATTGAGGGAAAATAATGTTGCCGATACGGAGTTAATCCCTGTAGAAGCTGGTGATGAAATCAATGCGGGAATTTTTAATATAGGTTTTATTCAAGGAAGTCATTCTATCCCAGATGCTTGTGGAATTTACTTTCAGACACCGATAGGCACGATTGTCCATACGGGCGATTTTAAAATAGATCAAACTCCTGTTGATGGGAAGCATTTAGATATTCATAAATTTGCTGAATTGGGAGACAAGGGTGTCTTACTGATGATGTCTGATAGCACGAATGCGGAACGTCCAGGCTATACTGGCTCAGAAAAAGATGTTGCGTTAGCAATTGAGGAAGAAATTAAAAATGCTAAAGGTAGAATTATTATGGCGACATTTTCTTCCAATGTTTCTAGGATTCAAGAGGCAATATATTCTGGGTGTAGGTTAGGTCGTAAAATTGCAGTATTTGGGAGAAGTATGGCCAATGTAATAGGAATAGCCACAGAATTGGGTTATTTGCAAATTGCTGAAGGGTCTATTATTGATACCGAGGAAATTAAAAATTATAGAGATGATCAACTCTTAATTTTAACTACGGGTAGCCAAGGCGAAACTATGGCTGGCCTAAGCAGAATGGCAAATAATACACATAGAAATGTTTCAGTGAAACCAAGTGACACAATTTTAATTGCCGCCAATCCTATTCCAGGTAATGAGAAGTCCGTATCTAAAACGATTAATAATCTTTTGCTGTTAGGTGCTGATGTAATCTATGAAAAAATTTCGGGCATCCATGTTTCAGGACATGCCAGCCAAGAAGAATTAAAATTAATGTTAAATTTAATTCGGCCGAAATTCTTTATTCCAGTGCATGGGGAGTTCCGTATGCTTAGTCAACATGCAAAAATGGCAGAAGAGTTGGGGATTGCTAAAGACCACATCTTTATTGGTGAGAATGGTAATGTATTTGAGTTTTCTTCAGATAGTGGAGCTTTGACTAGAAAAGTTAAAGCTGGCAGAGTATACGTAGATGGTCTAGGTGTTGGGGATGTCGGCAATATCGTTATTAGAGATCGTAAACAATTATCTCAAGAAGGTGTTGTTATTGTTGTTCTTACCGTGGATAAAGAAAGTGGTGTCATCATATCTGGCCCAGATATTGTATCGCGTGGCTTTGTTTATGTGAGAGATGCCGAGCAATTGATGTATGAATCAAGAACAAAAGTTAATTTGGCATTAGAAAAAATCACACAAAAGAATATGCGTGATTGGTCAGGGATAAAGTCAGTAATTAGAGAAGCTTTGGGAACGTATTTATATGAAAAAACTGGACGAAAACCAATGATACTTCCTATTGTTACTGAAGTATAAATCTACATTAAGTACATGCATTGAATAGAATAAATGATAAGAATAAGCGATCGTTATGGATGGATAGTTAGCAAACTAAACATAACGATCGCTTCTTTTTATCGTAAATATTGGATAAATATAACAAGGAAGAATACTTAAGGAAATTTATGCATAGTTATGAATTAGGTAAATTACAAATGAATATGAATATGAATATGGGAGGGAAAAGTATGAGTTTTTTCAACTGCTTAGCCAATAGTATAGGATCGATAACAATACTAACAGATGATGGTTTTGTATTTCAGGGACAAATCATAAGGAATCGTGATGAGGAACGTCACATTGAAGAGGATTTTATTTTTTTAGAATTGACTTGTGATGCTTCAATGGTCACTGAGGATGCTGAATTTAGAACTATACATCCACCACTTTATCGGGATGGTGATATCGTTAGAATTAATATATGCAATATCATCGCAGTTGGTCCTAGTAATGGCTGCCCAATGAAGCATAGCAAATGCGAGTGTTGACTTTAGGTAACATAGAAACTATGTATTAGAGAAATTATGATATTTTTTAAGCGGACACCTTGGTTACAGGGTGTCCGCTTCTCGTTGTAAGGTTGATTTTTATTGGGATGTCTGGATCAATCATGCGAATTTACCTTCTGATTTTAGCAGTTGGTATAGCGTGTATATGCGGGCGCAAACCAATTGTACCTAAATACTCGTCATTAAACGCCGATTAAGGCTAAGATAATACCACCAGAGATTGCTGTTCCAAACACACCAGCTAGGTTTGGTCCCATTGCATGCATGATTAAAAAATTGTAGCGGTTTTCTTGTAATCCGACTACATGAGATACACGTGCTGCGATAGGTACGGAGGCAATTCCAGCGGAGCCAATTAATGGGTTGATTTTACCACCGCTTAATTTATTCATGATTTTTGCGCCAATGATACCAGAAGCGGTACCAAAAACGAAAGCAACTAGACCTAAGATGATAATGAGCAGTGTTTTAAAGTTCAAAAATAAATCCGCATTCATTGTTGAGCCGATGGCTACAGTTAAGATTAGTGTTACGATATTCAGTAATGTATTGGCAGCTGTTTCGGCTAAGCGATCTACTAATAAACATTCTTTTAGTAAATTACCGAGCATTAGCATGGTAATTAAAGGGGCTACTGGTGGTAAGAAAAGATTAACGATGACCGAAATAACGATTGGGAAGACGATTTTTTCGAGCCTGGAAACATATCTTGGTTGTTCCATAATAATGTTTCGTTCTGCTTTTGTAGTTAATAATCTCATAATTGGTGGTTGAATGAGTGGCATAAGCGCCATATAAGAATAAGCAGCCACTGATATCTGAGGTAATAAATGTGGCGCTAACTTCATGGTTACGTAAATTGCCATCGGTCCATCTGCACCGCCGATGATGCCGATCGCACTTGATTCTGCTAAGGTAAATCCTAATAGTTTTGCACCAATTAAGGCAACGAAAATGCCTAGATGGGCAGCCGCACCTAGAATAACTAAACTGGGATTGGCAATCATTGGTCCAAAATCCGTCATTGCACCGACCCCTAAAAAAATAAGCGGTGGAATAATGAGAAGTTCTACACCTTGATATGCATAATGAAATAATCCGCCTGGTTTTATCAGATCAGAACCTGGTACATTGGCGATGATACAGGCTAAGCCAATGCCAACTAATAGAAATGGCTCATATTTTTTGGCAATCGCTAAGTAAAGTAAAATGCCACCAACGACAATCATAACAATGTTGCCCCACCAAAGCTCAGTTAAACCTGTTTGCAACATTAAATCATTCATCAATGAAGCTATTTGTTCGTACATATAAATTCCCCCAATAAAATTTCTAATAAATAGAGTATGTTAAAATTCATCTTCTTTCACTTCACCTAATTTATTTAACAAGGGAAATAGATATAAAATGACTCCGATACCAGCAATAAAAATAAAGCTTAAAAAAAAGTCGATGATACTTAGTAGAGCTGCTCCTTCGATGCTATCTGGTATTTTCATTTTTCGCCGCCACCTTTTATATTTTTCTATTTGTTAAAAATCTTGTGCGTTGTTTAGCTTTTTTTAATAAAGCCTCATGGTTAACGACCATTCTTTTGTGGATTCCATGACCAACTTCGCCTTGGTCATCCCAAGCTTCAATTTGTAAAATGACTTCGTGATCGTTTATCTCAATGATAGAAGCTTTGACTGTGATTGTCATGCCCAAACTAGTGCTGGCTGTATGAGTAAACTCTGTGGAATAACCGATGCTAATGAAGCCATCCGGTAAATACTGATCTACGGTTTCAATCGAAGCCTTGATCGCCATACCTACGCAGGCAGGTGTTGCCAATAACTCATTTAATTCTTTAGAATAGTTACTCGCAGTATCTGACTTTTGAACAACTTGCCGAATCATTGCATTTTGCCCAATCGATAGGATATTTCTTAAATCAAACATAATAGATACCTCCCAAAATATTTTGTAGTTATATATCGATATATAAATAAATAATATTTGAATGTTCTGGAATTATTTCACATTCTCATTTTAACGCCAAATGACAAAAAAAGAAAATAATAAATTGGAATGTTTTGATGCCTTTAAGATATCGTTTTTAGGTACTTCTCAAGAATTTTCATCATAAACTATAAAAATGTGATTTAATCACAGAAAAATTTTTGAATTTGGATATAATAAAACTATAATATAATTTAAACTGTAAAGGGGTTTTAAATAATGAGTGTATTAACAATTACAAAAGAAAATTTTGAAGATGAAGTCTTAAAATCTGATAAACCGATATTAATTGATTTTTGGGCAGAGTGGTGTGGACCTTGTAAAATGTTATCACCGATTGTAGATCAAATTGCCGGCGAAGTTACCCAAACAGCGAAGGTTGGTAAGGTAAATGTTGACGAGCAGCCAGAACTTGCCTCACAGTTTAAGGTGATGAGTATTCCGACGCTTGTTATGATCAAAGATGGTAAGCCTGTGGCTACATCTGTTGGGGTAAAACCGAAGGACGATATTTTGGCAATGCTAAACCAATAATTTTTCTAGCTTAGTTTTATCAAGCAATGTTACTTCACCGCGAGCAAGCTTGACGATCCCTTCATTGGCAAAGTATTTGAGCATACGGGAAACAACTTCTCTCGCACTGCTGATGTATTTGGCAATTTGCTCGTGACTAAGGTGAAGCGTGGTGGAGTTTGTATTCGTCGATTCCTTTAATAAAAAAATTGCTAGCCTTTTGTCAAAACTCATGAATAGAATTTGTTGCATTGCCCACATAACATCAGAAAACCGATCAATGGTATCTTTATAAGCGAAGTTTTCAACGTATATATTTTGATGATATAATTGCTCAAAGATAGCGGTACTAATTAAAAAAGCTTCGCTGTCGACTTCAGCATCAATATGAACGGCAAACGTTATATTTTCTAAGATACAAGAGGCCGAAAGTATGCATATGTCGCCAGCACTAAGACGATAGAGGGTAATATCTCTACCGTCTTCTGATAAGATATAGGTTCTGATTCCGCCACTTCTGATAATTAAGACGCCGATGCAATCTGTTCCGCTACTGTGGATATGTTCTCCTGATTGATAGTTTACAGAAGTTATATTGTTTAATATTAAGTTTTTTTCAATTTCATTTAAGTTATCCCAAAAAGTTAACGTGTTTGTTATTAAATTACGATCTACTGTATTCATGACATTCGCTCCAATCGCAAATTGATTATTTTAAGTAAGAATATAAATAGAAAAATAGTAGTACATTTATTTCAAAATAGGTGATGAGAAATATTACAGTGGATGTTGCCAAGAAAGCATTGAAGCTTAAAAAATCATACCATAATTTTACTACAGTTATCGTTGCTTATAAAGAAATAATAAAAATATAACCTATCGACAACAATCTATGTCTAGATCGTGTCTATAGGCTATATTTTTTATTTAATGTTTTTTAATATATTTGATCGCTTCTCTACCAGCCATTGCTCCCTCGTAAACAGCTTTGGCTATTTGTAACATACCGCCAGTACAATCGCCAGCAGCATATAGTCCTGGCAAATTGGTTTCCATTCGTTCGTTGATAACAATTTTTGTTCCGCTTGTTTGTGCTCCCAATTTTCTAGCTAAATCATCACTACCAGCAACACCAACTGCGATGAATACACCACTGAGGGTTTGCGTCGTATCATCTTGGAATTTAACAGAATCGAGGACATCAGTACCATGAAAGGCAAGCAATTTTTTTTCATTCACGTTAATGGTCTCAGGAATTGTTACTTTAGGATTCGCACCATTGGTCAGTAAGGTGACCGATTTTGCTAGTGGTAAAAGTGCCTGCGCTTCATGCAAGGCATAATGTCCATCACCTAAGACTGCAACATCTTTACCACGATAGAAAAAGGCATCACATTCTGCACAATAACTGATACCACGTCCTTCAAAATTCGTTAGTCCATGGATTACAGGTGCTGAACGAGTGGAGCCAGTAGCGAGTATGACACTGGTGGCAGAATATCGTTCGTCGTTGGTTTTGATCAGGTAGTTATTTTCATATGAAATTCCAACGACTTCACTTGTGATGAGCGTCGCACCTAGCCGCTTTGCTTGCTTGATACCTGTTTGTATTAATTCTTCTCCACCAATTGGTTGTTCAAAGCCGTAATAATTTTCTATTTTATCAGCTTTGCTTAAGGAGCCAAAGTCACGACCAATGACTAAGGTCTTTAATCCACCTCGACAGGCATATAAAGCAGCAGAAATACCAGCAGGACCATTGCCAACAATGATTACGTCAAACATAGTAAACACCTCATGATTTTCAATATATTTTTTATTATAATAGATACTCTGCATAAAATCTGTAATTTGGTCACCAAAGAGTGTAGGAATCTAACAAAGTTAGAAACGAAAAAAGTCCAGAATCCTGAAAGATTTGGACAGAGGACTTTTCTTGAATGGTAGTGATGTTATTGTTGAAAGTAAATTTTGCAAAGTCAAAAAATTTCGGATTTAATATAATTTTTAATAATGTAATAGTTAATGATTATATGTTGTATCTTGGTGAAATCTTTATAAGAATAGCGATACAATAAGGTAGTATCAGTTTTAAATCTTTTCAAGAAATTTTCAAAACGTTTATCTGTCATTTTGGGCAAAGAACGAATAAATTTTTTTACTTTTCGCTCTTGATTGAAGGTTAAAAGGTGTTGAATCACAAGCTCAGAATATTGATTTTCTAGGTCTTTATAGCTATATATAAATTTTGTTTGAGTATATGGAGCTTTAAATTTTTCGAACCATGTTTGAAAGCGTTCATTACTCATTCGATATGAACTTTTACGATTACGCATTTAGTTACCTCTTATCAATTTAATTTATTTTCAAAATTTCTTGAATTATAAAAATAAAAATACTACAGCATTTATAGAAAACTTATGTATTAAATGGATATTCATATTATTGCTTGCGACGAAGCATTGTATACCTAGTGAAAGTTATAGATGAGAGATTTTCGCGAAAAATTAAAAATAAAAGTACAGTTTGTTCTTTGCGGGAAAATCGCTTCTAGTGTATATTTAAATTTATAAAGGTAAAAATTGTGCTTTTAAGATAATTTAAGAAAAGGGGAAAATAATGCTTCAAAATGATCTAGGTAAGACTTTAATTTATATTGGATTAATAATTGTGGTGATTGGTCTAATTCTGCATTTTGGTGGTAAACTTATTCAATTTGGCAAATTACCAGGTGATTTTAAATGGGAAAGTGGTAACTTTGGTTTTTATTTCCCTTTAGCTAGTTCAATTATTATTAGTATCATATTAACAATACTAGTAAATTTATTTTTGCACAGGTGAGATAAAGTTTAAATAGCTAGAAAAGCAATGGCAGATATACTCAAATATTTTTTTGAGTATATCTGCCATTGTTTTGGAGAAAATTTATTTATGTAAGTTTTTTTGATCTATTTAGATTTAAGAGAGGATGATTGTGATGCTTCCCCGTGGAGCCAATTTACAACGAATAAAAAATGGTAAGAAAACCTACGCCATTACGCCTCATCTGCCTGGGGGTTTTGTTACACCAGAACGACTCGAAAAATATGCGAATGTCGCCCGTAAATATCATGGTGCGTTAAAATTGACCTCAGCGCAGCGAATTATGATCACAAATTTGCAAGCTGAAGACGTCGAAGCAATTTGGCAGGAACTTGGGATAGAGCCAGCAATCGGTTTTGCAAACTGTGTGCGTAGTGTTAAAATTTGTCCTGGTACTACTTTTTGTAAACGAGCCAAAAAAGATAGTGTAAAGATTGGTCTCGAATTGGATAAAAGATATATAAAGAAGGAAATGCCATCACGTATGAAAATAGGTGTTTCTGGTTGTCCTAATTCTTGTTCTGAATCAGTAGTGAAAGATATCGGTCTTATTGGTACCGAGCAAGGCTGGGACGTTTATGTTGGTGGCTCAGCTGGCTCTCACCCACGTTTAGCTGAAAAATTAATCGGTGACCTATCTGATGATGAGGTATTGGTTGTTGTTGAGTATATTATGAACTATTATCAAGCAAATGCCGATATTGAACGCCTTGGTAAATTTATTGATCGTATTAGTTTTGCAAAATTTCAAGAGGAGGTCTTGGAGAAGTATACGAATAAAAGTAAAATCGAGACTGGTAAAGTGCGTGTAAAAAACAATGAGTTTGCTCCCCTGCCGGGTGGTTTGACAGAAGGAACTTTAGCTATAGGTGATGATATTACGGCTGATAGTATTGTAGCTGATATTATTCGAATTTATCCCAATACGATTCCGGCGTTACGATCCTTGGGCCTTGGTTGTTTAGGGTGTCCATCAGCTTCCGGTGAGCCAATTCGTCAAGCTGCTGAAATACATGGAATTGAGCTTGATCAGTTAATCAAAACATTAAATGAAAAACGTTGAGGTGATCATATGAGTGAGTCTTTAGCACAAATACATCATTGGTTATTTAATAAAATTAAAATTGTAAGCAATCGCGAAAATTTACTAATGAAAAAGTTCCAAGATCATGCCGATATTGTTGAAAGCGTCAGGGAAATGGCCAACCAAAGTGTTGGAATCAGCTCTTTTAATCAGGAACTTGAGCAAATGATTGACCATAATAATATTCATCAATGGCTACAGCGGCAAATAAATCTTGTCGAGGCAAGAGAGGCATATATTATTAAAGAATTGATCAATATGATTGGTAATGACATTCGTGTTACGATGGAAGAAACTTTTAAAAAAGATGGCTTTAGTTACGGAAAAGAAGCAGTTACGTTTAGTAAAGGAGTAAGTACAGCTCCAGAGCTTTATCAAACATTAAATGATTATTATTTAAATGGTATGCCTTGTGATAAATGTGATTTAGTGAAACAAATATCACCTAATATCATGATTTGGGAAAATGAGCAGTGGCAGCAACAGGTAAATTGGCAACGGGTAGGCGCTGATCATAGTAAGATGGAAGAACTTTATCTTATCTGGCTAAAATCATTCATAACGGGAGCTAATTGTAGTTTCAGTTTAGAATTTAATAAGAAAAATTCAATAAATATTTTCACCTTGAAAAAATCAGATTAAACATAATTGTGAAAGAAAGCTTGGATAAACGATAAATTACCAGTAGCGTTTATCTATCTGAAAAAATATTAATGCAAAAAATCCCGTATTGTAGAATGAACTACAATACGGGATTTTTATCATAGACTATTGAATTTACCAATAACCGAGAACTTTCCACCATACACCACCGACACCGACCCAGATAATGATGTGCATGATTGAGACACCAAAACCAATTTTCCACCAATCTGCTTGCGTAACATAACCAGAACCAAAATAAACTGGAGCTGGGCCTGTACCAAAATGCGTTAAACAACCGCAGATATTAGAAGCAAGTGCTACAACAAAAGCGGAAATAAATGGTGGAGCACCTGAAGCTACGCCTAAGGTGATTAGAGCAGCATACATTGCCGTTACGTGAGCTGACATACTAGCAAAGAAGTAATGACTATACAAGTAAATTACGAAGGATAATACTACCGCGGTAAGCATGCCTACACCAACCATTTGGTTTTCTAATATCTTAGCAAACCAACCGATAAAACCAGTTTTATTGAGGTAATCAGACATTAAGATAACACTACCAACCCAAATTAAAGTATCCCAGGCTCTCGTTTCTTTTATTACATCTTTCCAAGTTAAAACTTTAGTCGCGAGTAAGATACATAATCCCAGAAAGGCAATTAAAGTGCCGTCTAGCTTCGTCATCGAAGCTGTAGCCCAAAGTATTAATAGCATAATAAATACAAAGAACATAATTTTTTCATTCTTGGACATTGGTCCCATTTCTTTTAAGACATTAGCGGCCATTGTTTTTGCTTCAGGCGTGTTTTTGATTTCAGGAGGATAAAATTTGTAAATTGCGTAAGGAATACCAATTAACGCAACAGTACCAGGAACCACAGCAGCGATAAACCAACCCATCCAAGTGATATCCACATCTAAAACTTTTTTCGCCATTGCAGCAGCAATTGGATTACCAACCATTGCTGTCATAAACATTGCAGATACAACGAGGTCAATATGAAAGACCGAAGTTACTAGAAAAGCACCGATTTTTCTAGCAGATTCACCTGGTTTTGAATCAAAGGCTTCAGCTAAACTTTGTACAATTGGGAAAACAAGACCACCAGCCCGCGCTGAGTTAGATGGAATTGCAGGCCCGATAATTAAATCACTTAAAGCTAAAGAATATACAAGTTTCAGACTGCTATCACCAAAGGATCGCATTGCCATGTAAGCGATCCTTCTGCCTAGACCAGTAATGATAAAGGCTCTAGCTAAAATGAAGGCGGAAACGATCAACCATACAGTACCGCCACTGAAAGCGGTTAATACTTCACTGAATTTTAACGTATAAGTTAATGAACATGTGACAATTGCAATTAAAGCTACGGAACCAGCTTCTATTGGTTGTAAGATAAAACCAACTACTGTACCCATAAAGATTGCGAATAAGTGCCAAGCTTGAGGTTTTAACCCTTCTGGCACTGGGTAAAACCATAAAATAAGTACAATTCCGACTGTTAATATGGCAGCAGGTATTTTGCTTTCGCCAAAAAGTTTTTTCATATGCACTACTCCTCGTATAATAAGTTTTGTAAACAATAATCCGCCATTGTTTACAAAACTTATTTTTTATTTTTTAATGCTTAAAGGAATCCCTTGATGCTAAAATATTTCTAAGAGATTTTAGCAAAGGTAACGTCTTATCCTCCTTGCGAAACCTTTTGGTTATTGCTTTTAAAGCTTGACGCCTGCCTTATTCATCAAATACCGCTTACACAGATGTTGCGTCTCTTGGCGAAAGCTTTCCAGCAAATTTACTTTCACAGATGAATGCTTATTATGCGAGGCTGCGGTCAGTGAATAAGATCAGGGTATTCCTTTTCTATCTTTCTTATTCTCAGCCAGAAAGGTGGTGACATTTCTATGAAGAAGGCGGATCTTCTTTCTACTTTGTTTGTGGGAATTGACATAAGTTCCCGCGAAAATGTCGTTTGCGCTATTGATTTTGAAGAGCAAAAACTGTTGCGATTTACTGTGCCCAATAATCAACCAGGTGCAGTTGAAATGGCTAAAAAGTTTCATGATTTTTTTTCTGAAAATCATGATCTTAATAAGCTGGTTGTTGCCTTAGAATCTACATCTTTCTATGGTATTCACATAGCTAACTACTTATCTTCCTGTGAATTATTGATGCCATTTGACACTCATGTTTACTGTATAAATCCCAAGATGGTTGCCAATTACAAAAAGTCTTATATCGGTCTAGGCAAAACTGATGCAATTGATTCTTTTATTATCGCTGATTTTGCTAGAGTTGGCAGAATTACCTCTGCTCCTTGGCGCGGCAGTCAATTTTTAGCTTTGCAGCGTCTAACTCGCCATCGATTACATATAGCTCGTTCTCTTACTCGTGAGAAAACCTATATGCTTTCAAACATCTTTCTTAAATTTAGTGAGTTTTCTATTCTCGACGATGATAAGCAGCCCTTTTCTAATAACTATGGCGCTGCCGCTTCTTCGGTTTTAACTGATTTTCTTTCTACCGAAGATATCGCTAACATGCCGATGGCAGCACTAATTGAACACATTTGTAAAAAAGGCAAAAATCGTTTTGCAAATCCTGAACACACAGCTTCTTTACTACAGCAAGCCGCTCGCAATTCCTACCGATTGGATAAATGTTTATACGAGCCTTTAACTATCTCTATCGCCTCATCATTTAACCTTATTTCAGCCTATGAATCTGAAATGAAGGCTATCAATAAGGCTATTGAGAAAACGCTTCGGGGACTTGATCCTAACGCTTACCAAAGCCTTTTATCCATTCCTGGAATTGGTCCGGTTTATGCTGCTGGCATTATTGCTGAGATTGGTTCTATTGAGGCCTTTAAGTCTCAGGAAGCTCTTGCTAAATATGCTGGTCTTGTCTGGCGTGAAAACCAATCTGGCAATTTCAGAGCCGATGATACCATCCTTTCAAAAGCTGGCAATACTTATCTCAGATACTATTTAATTGAAGCTGCAAGCCATGTAAAGAATCATTTAGCTGAATATGCAGCTTTTTACCAGAAAAAGTATGATGAAGTTAAAACTCATCAGCACAAACGCGCACTCGCACTTACTGCTCGTAAATTCATCCGGCTGATTTTTGGATTGCTGGCCAACCATCAGCTTTACTCTCCAAGTAGAGTAAGCCAAATTTAATAGTTCCATTATTTTACTTTTTCTTTGTTTTGAAGAAGAAGCTTGTTTAGTGCACCCATTTTTTACGGATTGCTTACAAAATTTATTTTTTATGGGCTTGACATATTACCAGATTGCTTGTTATAAATTTTAAAAAATTTATGAAAATACATTGATAAATTTTATTAATTAAATCATATAAAAATAAACAAGCAATGTAAAATCTAAAAAAATTATTGTTGATTATCATATAATTGAATGATTATTTAGATAATTTCTAAATTTAACAGTTTTTTATTTATATAATTCGTATAAAATGAAAATTGCTAAACAGCAAAAAGTGAGTACTTGAAATAAAAAAGATATTTAAAATATGCTAAATATTTTAAATATCTTTAATAAAATTGTTTTGGCGATGGATGTTTTAATGATCATTATAATGCTAATTAGAATGGTAGGTTTTTCACAAAATTAACAAACAATTTGACGATAGGAAGTTCAAGGGTGTCATTGTTATAAATCATCCAGGTCTTTCTTATAATATAGTTACCGGTGGCATCTTTTAAATTTAATTTGTGGATATTTGGAATGTTATCAACAATGCGTGATGGCAAAATGGCATAACCCAAACCGTTTTTGACCATTTCTTTACAAGTTGCTAATTTATCAACATGCATATTGATGGTTGGTGGTTTCAAGAAGTTTTCACGCCACCATTTATCAATCTGTGATTTTAATAAATAGTCACTTTGATATTCGATACGGGGCAAATTTGGCAATTCATTAAAAATAAATGGTTGTGTAGAAGCAATACATACAGGTTCTTCATACAATAGATCCATATTTTTGCAACCGCCATAATCAACGCTGACGAATCCGACATGGGTCTTTTTATTATAAATAAGACTAAAAATATTTTTTGTCCAATCCGTGGTCATATTAAAATCAGCATTTGGATAATTTTTCTTGAATAGTTTTAATACATACGGTAATGTGTACGTAGTGAAATAATGAGAAGCACCAATTTCTAATGTTCCAGAGTCGATCTTAGATAAGTTGCGTACTTCATTTTTGATGTTGCTTAAACGTGAAACCATTTCAGAAGATGCTTTTACGAGAAATTCACCTTCGGGAGTGATCTGGATTCCCTTGGTACTTCTATGAACAATTTGTACACCGAATTCTCTTTCAATATGTTGTAGCCGTGATGTTAAAGCAGGCTGTGACATATATAATAGTTGGGCGGCTTTGGTTATATTTTTTTCTGAATTCAGTGCTTGAATGATAAGCCAATCACGATCTTCCATAGAAAAATCCTCCTCTTTGATAAATAAGCATCAGATTGTCATCAATACTTTGTAATATTAATCATAATATTTTTTACGATAAACCTGGGTTAGCGAATCTTTTGTTTATCGTAGAAGAGTTACAATGAATAAAAGTTAAGTAGCATTATCGTTGCCTAACTTTATTTTTTTAATACAGCTCTGTTGATTTCTATAAAATAGTGTATGACTAAATTTTATTAAAATTAATTGTTGTAAAAATGAATGTGCAATAATTATTTATAAAAAAACATATTGTATACTTATTATTATAGCATAGTGCCAATAATGAATTGTTGGAATTTTTTAAATGCCGTACATTATTTTGTTTTTCACTATGAATATGTGAATTTTTGGTTGAAAAATACTAAAAAACTCTAAAAAGTGGTGCGCTGATTAAAAATGTATAAAGTATTTATTTAAAATAAAATTGTTTTCCGATAGGAACTTTTACTGTTTATATAGAAATAAGATAAAACAATAATAGTTTAAACTTTGTATTGCTGATGTGTTTTGTCTTTAGCATATTATCATCGATATACGATAGGGGTGGTTTTTTTATGAGAATGCCAGCATTGTTTATTGGACATGGTTCACCAATGAATATTATTGAGGAAAATAATTATACCCGTAGTCTAATGAATTTAGGAAATAATCTTCCTAGGCCAGCTGCAATTTTGGTGGTAAGTGCACATTGGCAGACCATAGGTACTTATATTACGTCCGCTGAGCTCCCACAAACGATTTATGATTTTTATGGATTTCCAGAAGAGGTATACCAAGAAAGTTATCCTTGTCCAGGTTCATTAAAAATAGCAGGACGAGTCCAAGAACTTATGCCGGATGAGGTTAGTGGCGATTCTATTAGAGGAATTGACCACGCTGGTTGGGCTGTATTAAAGCATATGTATCCACAGGCTGACATCCCCACTTTGCAGTTAAGCCTGGATGTCAGAAGATCACCACAAGAACATTATGAACTAGGTAAAAATTTTGCTCGTTTGAGAGAAGAAGGGGTTCTAATCATCGGTAGTGGAAATATCGTCCATAATCTTTCGCAATTAGATTTTTCCAGTATGTATGGTACTGAAGTTTATCCATGGGCAGCAGCGTTTGACAAAACTGTAGCAGAGTTGTTAGTAAACCATGATCATGCAAGTCTCATTTCGTATGAAAATTTGCCTTATGCCAATATCTCTTTGCCTACCAATGAGCATTATCTGCCAATGCTTTATATAATCGCTATGCAAGCAGAGCATGAAAAGTTACAATTTATTTGTACAGATATACAAAATGGATCGATTGCAATGCGTAGTTTTATGATTTCTGATTGATCGGTCATGGAATCAAGTCTATTTTTTATTTATACTAATAATTGATTTATCATAACGTGTTTATTTTGCAAAGATATGATAAAATGTATATGTAGAATTTATGGATCACAATGATTTAAGGGAGGTTAGAATATGAGTTTTAAAATTACTGAAAATGTTACTTGGGTAGGTAAGATAGACTGGGATTTAACAAAGTTCCATGGAGAAGAATATTCTACGCATAAGGGGTCTACCTATAATGCATATCTTGTTCGCGATGAGAAAAACGTCTTAATTGATACAGTGTGGTTGCCTTATACAGAAGAATTTGTCGACAATCTACAAAAAGAAATCGCATTAGCGGAGATTGATTATATTATTATCAATCATGGTGAAGTTGATCATAGTGGTGCATTGACGAAATTGATGGAACTGATTCCTGATACTCCAATTTATTGTACAGCAAATGCAGTAAAATCATTAAAAGGACAATATCATAAAGACTGGAATTTTCACGTGGTGAAAACAGGGGACAAGCTTAACATAGGTTCCAAAGAATTTATTTTTGTTGAAGCGCCGATGATGCATTGGCCAGATACGATGATGTGTTATCTCACAGGTGAAAATATTTTATTTAGTAATGATGCTTTTGGCCAACACTATGCATCCGAATATATGTTCAATGATTTGGTTGACCAAGCGGAATTATATAGAGAAACGTTAAAATACTATGCCAATATTCTTACGCCATTTAACCGTCAGGTTGAGCGTAAATTAAAGGAACTCGCAGAGCTTAATTTAACGATTGATATTATTTGTCCAAGTCATGGTGTGGTTTGGCGTGACAATCCAATGCAAATTGTGAATAAATACAGCGAATGGGTGAAGGATCATCAAGAAAACCAAATCACCATTATTTATGATACAATGTGGGATGGGACACGTAAACTCGCTGAGGCTATTGCCGAAGGTATCAAACAGGCCGATGCGACTGTTAATATCAAACTTTATAATACAGGTCGCAAGGATAAAAATGATATTTTAACGGAGATCTTCCAATCTAAAGCAATTTTGGTTGGTTCACCAACCGTAAATAATGGCGTGTTATCATCAATTGCTGGTATCATGGAAGAAATCAGAGGTTTACAGTTTAAAAATAAAAAAGCTGCTGCTTTTGGTACCTATGGTTGGAGTGAAAAATCAGTAAAAATGATTGGTCAACTTTTAAACGAAGCGGGATTTGAAGTGGTCAATGATGGATATAAGGTTTCGTGGAATCCAGATGAAGCAACACTTGATGGGGCAGTGGAGTTTGGCAAGAGTTTTGTGAAAGCACTGGGATAGGCTCTAATTGCAGATGAATTGCAACGAAAAACAACAAGTCGGCAAGAGACGAATCTAAGGGCTAGTGCTAGGTATAAGAACGCAATGAAGGCTAAGCTCCCTGCGGTCAAACAAAAAGCCTTCAAAGCTACGTACTAGTATGATCCGTCTATGTTGCCTTGGTTAAATGTTTTTCTTATGTAACACATCTGATTTCGATATAAAATTATTTTAATTGATAAACTGAAATGGACAGGTTACTGTCCATTTTTTTTAGTTTATGGTAGAATTTTAAAATAAAAATTTTTTATAGGGTTTTTATTTATTATATTGAAATATAAAGAGATATTAGATTTCGTATAAAATTTTATTGATTAATAGGATGGTGTAAATTTTGAATGTTTCAGTTTTAGGTTGCGGGCGTTGGGGGACTTTTTTGGCTTGGTATGCAAATCGAGTTGGGCATACTGTTATGTTATGGGGGAGAGAAGGTTCGCGAAAATTTGCCGAGTTAGAAGATGTGCGAAAAAATGATTATTTAACCTTGCCAGCGGAAGTTCAGTTAAGCAATGAGTTAGAAAAGGTAATTTCCTTTGGTGAGACTATTATTATTTCGATTAGTGCGCAAGAATTACGTTCCTTTGGTGAACGAATTAGTCAGTTCGCTCGTATAGAAGATAAAATATTCGTTTTATGCATGAAGGGGATTGAAGCGAGTAGTGGTAAACGTTTATCGCAGGTGTTTCAAGAACAAATTGGCCAAGATAAAAAAATAGGCGTTTGGGTAGGCCCTGGGCATGTCCAGGATTTTGTTAGAGAGATTCCTAACTGTATGGTCATTGGTTCTAACAATCTTACGGTAACGAAGACAATTGTCGATACATTTAATAGTAACTTAATTCGTTTTTATTATGGTAAAGATTTACTTGGTATCGAAATCGGTGCTGCGGCGAAAAATGTTATGGGAATTGCAGCAGGGATGTTAGATGGAATGAATTATAGTAGCTTAAAAGGCGCTTTAATGGCGAGGGGAACGCGCGAGTTATCCTTGTTGGTAGAAGCAATGGGTGGCGATGCTACAACGATCTATGGACTGAGCCATCTAGGTGATTATGAAGCTACTTTATTTTCTTTACATAGCCATAATCGGAAATATGGCGAAGGTTTGGTTAAGGGAGAGAAATTTGATAAATTAGCCGAAGGTGTTTCCACGGTGGTGGCATTAAAAAAATTAGCAGAGGAATATAAAATAGAGTTACCAATCTGTAATGCTGTGTATGAAATCGTTATTGAACGTAAAGAGCCGAAAGAAAAGTTATTAGATTTATTTTTACGTCCAGTGAAGTTTGAGTTTTAGACATGATGACTAGTATTAAGGGCTAAAAACTTGTACAATGCTACTATTAAAATAGTAAAATTATGTGGAGGTAACTTGTGAATTTTCAAAATGAATATCAAAAGAAATTGGTTTCAGGACAAACAGCAGTAAAGGTAGTAAAATCGGGAGATTGGATCGACTATAGCTTTGGTTTAGGCCAACCAGTGGCTTTAGATAAAGCATTGGCGGTGCGTAAAGGTGAGCTTAGTGATGTAAAGGTTAGGGGCGCGCTTAGGTTTTCGCCGCTGGCGATTACTGAAGTTGATCCAGAAAGGGAGTATTTTTGCTATAATAGTTGGCATTTTAGTGGGCTTGAACGTAAACTTAGCGATCAGGGGCTTTGTAATTATCTGCCGATGATTTATCGTAATTTGCCACTTTACTATCGTAAAAGTTTAGAAGTCGATGTTGCGATGTTGGCAGTTTCGCCGATGGACCAGCAAGGGTATTTTAATTTTTCTTTGACGAATTCAGCATCAAGAGCAGTTATAGAGCGAGCAAAAATTGTTATTTTAGAAATAAATGATAAGTTGCCACGGGTAAGTGGCGGCAAAGAAAATGCCGTGCATATTAGTGAAGTTGACTTTATTGTTGAGGGAGATCATCCTGGGGTGCCAGTGATTAATCCTAGTGAAATTTCTGCGGAAGAAATGAAAATAGCGGCGTTTATCACGAAAGAAATTCCCGATGGAGCAACGATTCAACTAGGAATTGGTGGCCTGCCAAATGCAGTGGGAACGATGATTGCTGATTCAGATTTGAAAAATCTCGGTATGCATACAGAAATGTTAGTGGATGCGTATATGGTGATTGATCAAGCAGGTAAGTTAACGAATACAGAAAAAGCGATGAACCCTGGGAAAGGCGTATTCTCCATCTGTGCTGGTAGTAATAGCTTGTATGAATGGGTGAAGAATAACCCTGCATTGGAATCTTATCCGGTGAATTATGTAAATGATCCTGCTGTAATCGCGCAAATCGATAATTTTATCAGCATAAATAATTGTATTGAAGTTGATCTTTATGGGCAGGTGACAGCAGAGTGTGCAGGAAAACGTCATATTAGTGGGACAGGTGGACAGCTTGATTTTGTAACAGGGGGATACTTATCGAATGGTGGTAAAAGTTTTGTTGCTTTAACCTCTACCTATACGGACAGAAAGACTGGCTTGCTAAAATCACGTTTAGTACCAACATTAGTTTCTAATACAGCGATTACCAATCCACGTTCACAAGTACATTATTTAGTAACAGAGTGGGGCATTGCTGATTTAGCAGGACGCTCGACTTGGGAACGTGCGGAACGGATCATTGCGATCGCGCACCCAGACTTCCACGAAACATTGATAAAAGAAGCAGAAAGTTTAGGAATTTGGAGGACAACAAATAAGCGGATATGAAATAAAAATTTCGCAGCATACTTGCGAATTTTGTAGTGAATAGAATGATGAAATAAGGAAAAATCCTATTAACTTAGATGAATGTAAATTCATAAGGGAATTGGAAGATTATTCTTGTATTTTGTTTTTTTATGAGATATAATGTAATATAATATGTATATGTTTTATATATAGCAAACCTATTGAAAAGTAGGGACGCAAAGCCGTGGGTCTAAAGATGATACGAGTCTATGACTGCCTGGTTGCATCAATTCATGATGTAACTAGGCAGTTTTTTTGTTAACCTTTTTACTATGATATTTACAGAGAATATTTGATTTGATCAAAGTTATAGGAAAGGAAAAACATGAATTTAGAAAAACAAATTGTTCTTATTGTTGATGATATATACTTTAATGCTAAATTTATTGAGGATATTTTGAAAGATGATTATCTGGTAGTCATCGTAACATCGGGAAAAGAATGTCTTGATTATGTTGAGCATAAAAAAGTCGATATTATTTTATTAGATATTGTTATGCCTGAAATAGATGGATATGAGGTATGTCAAAGGCTAAAAGCAAACTC
Source organism: uncultured Veillonellaceae bacterium (assembly GCA_963805085.1). Taxonomy (GTDB): domain Bacteria; phylum Bacillota; class Negativicutes; order JARBTT01; family JARBTT01; genus JARBTT01. Next base: position 113,294 of record CAWDTA010000003.1, read on the forward strand.
GGCAACAAAAAAAATTCCAGTTGTTTTTTTATCGGTAAAGGGAGAAATTGAAGATGAAACAAAGGGCTTGGAGCTTGGGGCAATCGATTATATTATAAAGCCTGCTAGTATCTCCATTATAAAGGCACGAATTAAAAATCATTTAGCAGTAAAAAAATATAATGATGTCTTGGAGAAACTTTCTTTTGTTGACGAATTAACGGGGCTATTTAATCGTCGTTATTTAGATAAGGTATTAAAGAAAGAATGGCAATGTGCTTTGCGTACTGGTGAGATCTTATCGGTTCTTTTAATTGACATTGACTTTTTTAAAGGCTTCAATGATTGTTATGGCCATTTAAAGGGAGATAAGTGTCTGCAAAAAGTGGCGACTGTTTTAAAAAATTCGGTATTGCGTTCGAGTGATATTGTTACAAGGTATGGTGGCGAGGAATTTATTATTATTTTGCCGTCAACATCTCAAAATGGAGCAATAAAAGTAGCAAAAAGATTACAGGAGCAATTAGCTTTATTAAAGATAATCCACCAAGGGTCAGATATCAGTGAGTATGTTACGGTGAGTATTGGTATGGCTTCTGTTATTTCAAAAGACTTTATCGATGAAAAAGGGATCCTTGAAATGGCTGATTTCGCATTATATCAAGCCAAAAGGCAAGGGCGAAATAGAATTGTATAAGCTGGTCCGATAAGGTAATGCACCTGTAATTTAATTATCATTCGTGAGCATAATTGCTATCATAATTAAAAATTTCAAATAGTAGAGTTTCTATATGCAACCAATAAAAGCTTACTTAAATCCTATTTTATATGGATTTAAGTAAGCTTTTATTGGTTGTAGAAAAATGTGATCTTTTTTAGGTAAAATTCTATGTAGTCATATATTTCACTGATCTATATTGTGTGGTTGCAAGAAATCAATGATAGGCAGATGAAAAGAAGAACATAAAAAAAAGTTGATGCATAATATAAGTTAGGTAAATTGCAAATGAAAAAGAATATAGGAGGGAAAAGTATGAGCTTTCTCAACTGCTTTGCCAATAGTATAGGATCCATAACAATACTAACGGATGATGGTTTTATATTTCAAGGACAAATCGTGAAGTTCCGTGAAGAAGACCGACATAAGGAAGAGGATTTTATTTTATTAGAATTGATTTGTAACGCTTCAAGGGTTACTGAAGATGGAGAAATTAGAAATATACATCCAGCACTTTATCGGGATAATGATATTATTAGAATTAATATATGCAGTATCATTGCAGTAGGTCCTAGTAACGGTTGCCCGAGCAACCATGACCATCATAAGAGCGAAATTTGTTCACAGTAATTTAAACCCTGCTTATTGGATTAATTATGGCAGTTACTGAAGCTGGCACCTTTGTTATAGGGTGTCAGCTTCAGTATGGTATTTAAAATATACAAAAACCCGCAGATTTGCGGGCTTTTGTATGCTTACTGATTTATATTTGAACCACATCAATACTGCATCGGAAAATCTTTTACCAAGTAGTTCCACTAACGATTGCTCCAAGTGTTGCGTTGTTAATAGTAAGAGTGCCAGCCACAGTACTAATACTAGGAGTTACAACTAGGGTATAGGTGGCGCCGTCTTGATTTGCCTCAAGATCATAAACGAAGAATGAAAAAGTATCCGTAGTAGCTAAAGATACAGTTTGAGGAGGTGTTATGCCAACCGCAAGTTGTCTGGAGAAAACCCATTGTGGTCCAACAGCAACGAGTAACAGTTGGTTAAAATCCTGCCTGAATATCTGAAAGTTTAAAGTTGCATCAAATTGAGTAGCTGGGAATACTATATTACCAGCAAATTCAAGTTTTATAATTTGCTGAGAAAAGCGAGAAGTATTGATAGGAAGTGTAGAAATCGTTGTTCCTGTCGGTGTGCCAACTGTTGGTATTGCTATTGTTGCTGTCGTAGGTGTTCCAGGTTTTATAAGAGTTAAAGTTGATTCTGGTTGACAAAGATCATTACATTGATCTTCACAATTATTTTTTTTAAAATCCATGTGTTAATTCCCCCTTAAATTTTAGAATAGAGATTTGATACAAATTCACTACCGTTCATACACTTCATTATATGAGTCAAATGAATAAATGTTCCTATTTTATTTATTTTTATGGGGAAATAAATAATAATTTACAAATTCGATAAGTTATAGATAAAGAATAATTACGTAAACTTAAAATAGTAATTGGGAATTAGAGTGAAAAGCGACAACTAGGTAGAAAAATGTACTTAATTGCCGCTTTATTGTTTTATTCGATTAATTTTAGAATATCCAATGACACTTAAAGCACTCATGTTGATCTTTAAAATGATGCCCACATTTTAAGCACATATGACAATCCCATTCACATCTACAACCACACTTCGGACAAATGCGGTCACATTCAAAATGGCATTTTGGACAACAATGTTTTTTATGATCATGGTTGCAGCAATCTTCTTTATGATCATGGTTGCAACAATCTTCTTTATGATTATGGTCGCAGCAATCTTCTTTATGATTATGGTCGCAGCAATCTTCTTTATGATCATGGTTGCAGCAATCTTCTTTATGATCATGGTTGCAGCAACCTTTTTTAGGGTTATGATCGCAATAAAAATCTGACATTTAAGATCCTCCTAAGATTTATTTACTTACATTCTTAGGTTATGTTTCTTAGCCAATTATTGTGCTTGAATTATTGAAAATAGCAGGTAGGAGAATGTAAGGAGAGTTCTTTATATCATATTTATATTACAAAGTTATGTAAAGTTTCTTTCTAGTATCATTATTTTATTTTCATTTTTATAAAATGTTAATATTCCATTTATAATTTTCTTAGCTTGCTCAGGACTCTTACAACGGTATTTATATGAATTCCTAGAGCTTGATGCTGCTTTAAAATATATCGCGGAACCATGTACATAAAATGTTTTAAAGTGATCTAAATTGATTACTTTACCGTTAGGAAATTTAATAAGCATGGAAAATTAACCTCCTTACGGAATGGAATCTCCGAATATTTTACATTGTAATTATATTAACATAAATGACATAAAGTTCATATAATTATAATGTGGATACTAGATAGTATCTATATTATTAAATATAGTTGAGGTGTTATTATTATGACTGAAGGTGAATGTGCTAAAGAAAATTGTTTTATTATATGTAAGGATAAATCTGTAACAAACGAATGTATAAGAGTCAATAAAATTTATGACTGGGTTATGCTAAATACTGATGAAATAAAACAAGTGGCTATTCCTACAGCAGATCTTGCAACCTTACAGGCACTTGTTGATGCAGGTCATCTTTTGGAAGTTGTAGGTACGATAACTGTCGCCGATATAACCACAAGAATTGTAAGCGTGGTTAGAAAAAATATTATTATTCATTGTAAAAAAACTGAAATTGGTTGTGCACAAATTCTTAAGACAGTCCCTCTTACAATAGAAGTTTACGATCTGACCACGGGTTCTACAACTCCTGTTGTCATTTTTTCAGTAACTTTTCAAGTATTAGAAAGAGTAGGACTATGTTTCCCCGAGGAATTCACTGTTGATAATATTACAATTCATGTTCGTAGTGCAGACGCCATTTCATTGAGCAATACTCCGGTTAATGGAAATTTTATTTTTGAAATTTCTATTTGTCAAGACGTACAAGTAGAAACAGAAGTAAAATTAGAAGTGCAAGGCAAATTCTGTGAGCCTAGAAAGAATAATCTTGATTGCGGAATTAATGGGTGTATTTGTCAAAAACCTACATTTCCAAAACAATGTCCTGATATTTTCCCTGTTGAGTAAAAAAGTGGAGAGTATAAGAAGCTCTCCACTTTCTTTATTATAGAGAAAATATGGTTGTTATATATCCATACAAAAGGCAAGGGGGCAATTGAATGATTATATTACTAGTATTTGCACTTGCATCAGTTTTTGTATATGTTTTTATAAAAGAAGGCCTAAATCATAAAATATATGATTGGAACGTTAAAAATATGTTAATGCTACTTTCTATTGCTTGTATTATAAGTACAATATGGACCTTTCTACCTGAAATTCAATTGGGCATCATTATCTTAGCTTCATCTGGCTTAAGTTATCTGATCATCTGTCATATGATGAATAGAAAAAGTAATGCAGAAAACCCGCAACGGATATATGTAAATCAAGAACAAGGAAATTCACAAATAATGGATTCTAAAGAAGGTAGCATAGGAAAGCAGCAGCTAGAAAAACATTGTCAGATCATACGTCAAAATAAAAATTATACAAAAGAAGAATTTGTACGTGAAGTAAATAATCAAAATATTGCCATCAGTACATCTTTGTTAGAAAGGTTGAATGATAAAGATAGCAACAGTAGCATTTAATAAAGTGTGTCCACGATGATGATATTGCTTTAAAGCGATTAGTTATTTAAATAATAGGACTTATATCTATGGGATTACCGCCATTAAAACCAAATGACTGCAAGATATGAATTAAGATATCTTGCAGTCATTTGGTTACTAATATTACCTCACTACATTTCTATTATAAGAGATGGCAATAGAAATGAAATGATCTATCAGATCAAAAAGGAAAAAACAGTTTTATTTCTGTAGCAATTTAGCAGGGGTTTTGTCACTTTACGGAGAATTTAGAAATTAATTTACAAATTTTATAAGTCAACTGTATCTGTAGATCGTGAGGATTTGATTGCTTAAAATAATAAAAAGCATCTTTGGAGGTTAATAATGAATGAGTAAATTTGTAGTGCCATCTTATAAAAGTGATAATTTTCATTGCCCAATTTGTGGGGTTTATTCGCATCAGAACTGGCGAGAGTTATACGTTGGCTCGGGGTATGCTGATGATAATTTGCCTTTTCAATGGCGAACGAATCTCAGCTATCGACCTTATCCATTAACTGTTTCTTACTGTGAGCATTGTAAATGTTTTTCGCTTTGGGCTGGGGATAAATTGATCATTCCGTCGGCATCTACGTTGCCTCATCCACATGTAGAGACACCAACTAAAGTATCAAAAACCTACTTGGAAGCGATGAATGTATATCCTTCTTCAGTGAGAGCTGCTGAGGCATTAATTCGGATTGCATTACAAGAATTGGTTACTGAATTGGGTGACCAAGGTAATAACATTACGGAAGATGTTGCTCGATTTGTCGAAGATGGATTACCGGCACAACTTCAGCAGGCGTTAGAATATCTTGGTGTAATAGGTGATTGTCCCGTGGAGCCGGAGGTTATTCATACGGAAGATAACCGGGATGAAACAATCGCGTTATTTGAAATTTTTAATTTAATAGTGGAATACATGATTACCAAGAAAAAACAGATGAAAACCTTATATAACAAGTTACCAAAAAAAGAATTGCTGAGTAAGGAACTGCCAGAACAAGATCTTTTTCAAGCGGAAGAGTTAGGCGATGAAGAATTAACAATTGCTGTAAGCAACGAAAAAATAGAAATTGAGAGCAATAAACAAGTTGGAACAGTTGATCAGTTAGTATAATAATTGATTTTCTAGAATATACAATAAATAAGCCTATTATTTTGAAAACTTAGTAGTTCAAAATAATAGGCTTATTGTTTACGATTTCAGCTTTGCTTGTGCTTTTTGAAGAAACTTATCGGCAGAAACGATAAATCGTTCATGTGTACCTTCGCCAATTTTTTCTTTTTCGTCAAAAGCAGTAACGTTAAAAAGCAGCTTATTTCCATTAATTTCAATCAATTCACTGACAGCGCGTACTTTCATCCCAAGCGGTGTTGCTGCTAAATGTTGAATGGCTAAGCTGATACCAACGGTGCTCATACCTTCTGCTAATTCATTCTCAACGCTTGCTGCGGCAGCTCCTTCCATCAAAGCTACCATTGCGGGTGTTGCATATACAGGCAAGTTGCCACTGCCATAGTGAATAGCGGTATTTGTTTCAATGACGAATTCCATTTTTTCATTCTTGATACCAATTTTAAAAGTTGAATCCAATCGTATCACCTCAAATAAATTTGTTTTTCTTGCTTTAGTATTTATATAAAATTTTTTATTGTATACTTATTGTAGACTATTTTGTGGTATTTACCAAGGAGTATCATTCTGAACGGCTAAAATTCAAAAGTGTAGTAACTTAGTTCCGCTATTGGTTTATATTCCTAAATTTAAATTGCTAGAAAAGTAAAACACGACTATAATAGTTATGTTAAGTTTTGTTTATGAAACCCTAGCTAATCACAAACATGATGAAGGAGAGGTTTTTTAATTGTATACTTTAGAAAATGAAACAATAAAAATTACAGTTAGTGAGCATGGGGCGGAGCTTCACTCTATTACGGGGAAAAAAGAAGGTACAGAGTATCTATGGAATGGTGATGAAAAGTACTGGAAATATCATTCCCCCGTTTTATTCCCGATTGTTGGGAAACTTGTTGATTCAACCTATAGTGTTGATCAGAAAACTTATCAATTGCCAGCACATGGATTTGGTAGAATCTCTGAATTTCAAATGATTAATAAAGTGGAAGAGTCTATTACCTTAGAATTAGCATATTCAGAGGAAACTTTAAAGGTATATCCTTATCGCTTTTCTTTACAAATTACATATGTGCTTGCAGAGAATTCGGTAAAGGTCATTTGGAAAGTCATTAATTTAGACGACAAAACAATTTTCTTTTCAATTGGAGCACATCCAGCGCTAATGTGTCCAATTGATCAAAAAGATCGTTTAGAAGATTGCTATTTAGAATTCGATCAGCTAGAAACTGCTGAAATTATGAAGATTACGCCAGAATGTTACTTGAAGCGTCAGAAAAAATCATGTCTAGAACATACGAAAACATTGCCACTTTCGCAGGATACTTTTAAAAATGGTGTACTTATTTTTGATGAACTGAAATCGGATATGATTACGATAAAATCAAAAAATAATGCGAAAACCATCAGTGTCAAAGCGGAAGGCTTTCCTTATTGGGGAATCTGGGCACCAGAAGCTGGCGCACCATTTTTATGTTTAGAACCTTGGTTCGGACATGCAGATTATGCTGACTTTAAGGGAGAATTTTCAGAAAAAGCTGGTAATAATTCATTGAAAATTGGTGATAAGTTCAGTTGCTGTTATGAAATTAAAATTGGACAATAAACAAAGAGCTGATTGCAAATTTGCAATCAGCTCTTTGTTTAGTAGTGATCCTTACCGTTCTTACGTATGAGATTAGAGCTTATCAAGCATACTTTCTAACAGCAGTAGTTCTTCCATATCATTTAAGAATTGATATAAAATGCTTCTGTTTTCAAATTCTGCTCGATCTTGAGGAAGTGGCATCGTTGTAAAGCTTGTTCTTAAATTTCTAAGTTCAGTTAATTGGTTGTTAGTCATTGTATAGTCTGAAATAGAATGAGCTACTTTTGTGGAAAAATTAGCAATAATAATGGTTTGTTTATATGTAATTGATAAACGTTCAAAAATTTTTTTCATACTTAACAAACAGTTTAATTGTTGCTGGCGAATCTCCATATATTGTCTATGATTATTATTCGCTGTGAAAATTTTATTGTTATAGTTGATATGGGCGATATCGGAACCTTCTTTTAAGGTTAATTTAAGTTGATTAAATAAGTTGTTTTCTTCAATCGAGCATGATTGATCACGCAGTGACTCAGACATGATTAAAAGTATAGAGCTGATCAAATTTTCAATGAACTGTTGTTTTTCTTTGAATTTATGTTCCAGATTAGGCATAAATAAATTTAGGATTAATGCAATTGTAACACCAATTGCTACTAAATACAGTTGATTTAGTAAAAATGAGAATTGAGTGTTTTGTTCAACTAATAAATGGGTAATCAATACAGCGCTATTAACAATACCCTCCTGCAATTTCAAACGTACTGTTAAAGGAATAAAAATCAATAGAAATAAACCAAAAATAAATGGAGTATAGCCAAGGAGTCTAAATAATATTACTGAAATAAATAGAGCTAATAAAAAAGCACCTATTATTTTTATAGCAAGTTGAATGGACTGCTTTCGCGTGTTTTGTAAGCTAAGAATTGTGATAATGCCCGCCGATGTAGCATCATTTAGCTCAAGCGTGATTGCAATATACATTGCGACCGCAACACCAAATGCCGTTTTTAAAGTTCTATAGCCAATAAAGTTCATAATTTCCCTCCAATTATTGTATGAAATAAGTATAAGAGTTATTGTTATTATAAGATTAAATGTTCGAAATAGTCTAGTAAATAGTAAAGTAAAAAGCGTTTACAAGATAGATCAAATATGTTTTATAGCTGTTAAATTTGACAGTGAAAAGCAAATAGAGTATTATTATTATGTAGTAAAGGCGTTCAAAGTAATTTGGGGGTCTTTTTGTTTTTTTAATTATTTTGTGTATATAATATTCATCAAACAACTTTGAATAGTTGCATTAAAGTGGCTGGATGCTTGATATAATGAGAAATTCTTCAGATGAGCAGGTAAAAAAATGTGAAAGATTTGATGAAAGAGGTTAGATAAATGGATTTTTTTGGTTTAGCGCTTGGCTTTTGTAATGATATTTTATGGTCTTATGTTTTAATTATTATGTTAATTAGTGTGGGCGTGTATTTTTCTTTTCGGACCAAATTCGTGCAAATTCGTTTCATCCGTGAAATGTTCCGTTTGTTAGGCGAAGGTGTTGGTGTGAAAGCTAGCGAGAATAAGGTTTCGTCCTTTCAAGCCTTTTGTATTAGCACGGCATCGCGTGTTGGTGTTGGTAATATTGCTGGCATTGCAATTGCAATTGTGACGGGAGGACCAGGTGCTATTTTATGGATGTGGATTCTTGCAATTTTAGGTTCTGCTACTGGTTTTGTTGAAAGTACATTAGCGCAGATTTATAAAATTCAAGATGCCAATGGTGGGTATCGCGGCGGACCTGCGTACTATATTAAAAATGCCTTGGGAAAACCGGGGATAGCGGCATTCTTTGCGATTTTAATTAGTATTACATTCGGTCTTATTTTTAATTCGGTGCAAGCTAATACGATCACCATCGCGTTGCAATCAGCATTCGGCCTCGAACGTATGACCACGGGAATCTTGATTACCATATTAACAGCGATGACTATTTTTGGTGGGGTAAAGAGAATCGCAACCGTGTCAGAATGGTTAGTGCCGATTATGGCAGGTGTATATATATTGGTAGCACTTTATATAACCATTAGCAATATTGGTCTATTACCTAGCGCTTTTAAAAGTATCATTGCTAATGCATTTAGTCCCGATGCCGCAGTGGGAGGCGGACTTGGCGCCGCGATGATGGCTGGTATCAAACGTGGACTATTCTCGAATGAAGCTGGTATGGGGTCCGTACCAAATGCGGCTGCAGCTGCTGAGGCTTCTCATCCAGTGAAACAAGGACTAATTCAAGCACTTGGCGTGTTTGTTGACACCTTAATGGTTTGTACATCTTCGGCATTTATTGTTCTATTGACAACGGATTATGCAGCGACAAATTTAACGGGAATCGAATTGGTACAAGCAGCGCTTACTACGCATTTAGGAGCAAGTGCACCAGCATTATTAGCAATTTTTGTGCTTATGTTTGCCTTTAGTTCTATCATAGGAAATTACTATTATGGTGAAAGTAATATTGGTTTCTTACATTCTAGTAAAACCTGGCTTACCATTTTCCGTATTACTGTTATTGCTATGGTGTTGTTTGGTTCAGTAGCAAAAGTATCTATCGTATGGGATATGGCCGATTTATTTATGGCATTGATGGCAATTACAAATTTAATTGCGATTGTGTTCCTAGCCAAATATGCATTAATTGCACTCAATGATTATGCTGACCAAAAACGTAGAGGGATTAAAGAACCTACTTTTGATCCAAGTATTTTACCAAGTCAACAAGGTATCCAAGTTTGGCAAAAAAGTAAATAACATAAAAACAGCAAAACAGCTGTTTCAGTTCAAATAAAAAGGGTGTGAATAGAAATTTCTATTCACACCCTTTTTATTTGTGTAGTAACTTAAAACTTTCGCGTTCAATAATTCTTGGCGAAATGATTGTTTTTTGTGGTACTTCCTTGCCAGCTAGGATATCAATTAACTTATTTACAGCCGTAGGACAAAGAATATCCAATCTATTATCCACACTGGTTAATTCTGGCGTAGTACACTTGGCTAAAATTGAATTATTAAAGCCGATTACCGGGATATTGAGCCCAGCTTTGATCGTGGCTTTTTGGATACCAACGGCTAGTAAATCTTCTGCCGCAATCGCTGCGGAAAACTCTATCCTACTTTGTAGCAGTTCCGTCGTTTTTTGCATCGCCGCTTCAGTGGTTTTGGAAATTCTGTGAAAAAGCTGACTGTCCTCGGGGAGTTTGTATTTTTTTAGCCCTTGTTTATAGCCTAAGAGCTTTTGTTGTCCACCAAACGTCAAGGCATCATAGAGGTATAAAATTTTATCGTAGCCTTGTTTGTGTAATAGTTCTACATTTTTCATAATCGCTTTTTTCTCATCACATAAGACACAATAAATATTTTGGTGATCCATTAAGCCATTGATGATGATGATAGGAATTTGTTTGGCGGTTTCTTCAATGTAAGTATGGTCTTCAAGTTCACTAAAAGGAGAACCAATTAAAATAATTGCATCTACGCGTTTCTCAAGGAGCAGTTGTAGATATTTTTTCTTATCTTCTAGTTCATTACCAGTACAGGCTAATAAAACATCGAAGCCACGTGTTCTAAGATCACGTTCTACAAGTGAGACTGCTTTGGCGAAAAATGTATCAGAGACATCTGTACATAAAATGCCAATCATTTTCATCGAATTTAGACCGAGCCCACGGGCAAATGCATTTGGTGTGTAATTTTGTTCGCGCATCATAGCAAGAACTTTATCTCTGGTTTTGTTACTTACTTTAGAACTGCCGTTTAATACTCTAGAAACAGTAGCAATAGAAACATTACAGCAGCGTGCAATATCGTAGATCGTCATTCATTTCACCTCGTGGTATAGTACCGTACGTCACCTAAAAGCATGGATAAACTTGTGGGATTTTATTTAATGTTTTAAATGATGTACGGTACTAATTTATATCATAAGTATAACGGAATTTTTCCTAAAATCAATAAATTTTAAAGAAAATTTATTGATAATTATTAAAATTGTCGCTAAATTGTAAATATTTCATAAATTCGTAATGTTTATATTGACATACATTAAATTAATGATAAAATAAAAAATGTAAGCACTTACATTGTAAAAAACATACTATACTTTTCGGGCAAAGGAGAGTTTTGATTAGATGAAAAAAATTAATGAAATCTATAGTAGATCTGAAAAACCAATTAAAATCATTCAGTTTGGTGAAGGAAATTTTTTAAGAGGGTTCATAGACTATGCAGTTGATGTTGCCAATGAAAAAGGTACTTTCCATGGTGATGTCGCAATTGTAAAACCTAGGCAGGGAAATTTAGAAAAGTTTCATTGCCAAGATAATCTCTATACTGTTTCCTTACGCGGCATAAAAGATGGTAGCATTTATGAAGAAAATCGCGTGATAACTTGTCTGCAAAAAGCTTTAGCAGCATATGAACAGTATGACGAATTTATAGCATTAGCCCGTCTGCCAGAGTTAGAATTTGTTGTTTCTAATACGACAGAGGCGGGGATTGTCTATGATGAAACAGATGTACTTACTTTACAACCGCCCAACACTTATCCTGGTAAATTGACGAAGTTTTTATATGAAAGATTTGTAGCGTTTCAAGGCGCTCCGACTAAAGGATTGACGATGTTACCAATAGAACTCATCGAAGCAAATGGCGAAAAGTTACAACAGTGTATATTGAACTATAGTTCCTTGTGGAAACTTGACGATGCTTTTAAAGCTTGGATTTTAGAGCATAATATTTTTTGCAATTCATTGGTAGACCGGATTGTTACTGGCTATCCAAAAGGCGAGGCAAAAGATTTGGAAGAAAAACTGGGATATCAAGATGATTTGCTAACCGCTGGTGAGCCTTTTGGTTTATGGGTCATTGAATCAAAAGTGGATATTTCAAAACGGTTACCACTTTCCACAGATACACTTTCAGTTGTATTTACACAGGATTTGAAACCTTATCGTGATCGTAAGGTTCGCATATTAAATGGTGCGCATACTTCTATGGTATTGGCAGCTTATTTAGCAGGAAAAGACTATGTACTGGAATGTATGAAAGATCCAGTCATTAGAAAATATATGGAACAAATCGTACTCAATGAAATTGTACCAACAGTGAAACTTCCGCATGAAGAAGCTGTCGCTTTTGCGAAATCTGTATTTGAACGGTTTGAAAATCCATTTGTGAAACATGCGCTACTTTCTATTTCCTTAAATTCAGTATCTAAGTGGAAGGCAAGGGTTTTGCCGATCTTACGAGATAGTTATCACAATGAAAAAGTAATCCCAAAATTAATCGCATTTTCTTTTGCCGCACTGATCAGTTTCTATTCGGCGAAGGAATATAAAGCGGGCAGTTTAACTGGATATCGTAATGTGGAGCCATATCAAATTTCCGATGACGAAAAAGTTTTGCAATTTTTTGCAAAACATAGTGATAAATCAGCAGCTGAATTAAGCCTTCTGGTTGCAGCAAATAGTGATTTCTGGGGTGAGGATTTGACGAGCTATGTTGGATTCGTCGATATGATAGAACTACACTTAGAAAATATTAAAAAAATTGGTATGTATCAAACCATACAAGAACTTATTGGGATAGAAAAGGTGTAACTATGCAGAAACTTATAAAAATTCATCTAAAAGATAACGTTGCCGTTGCTGTCTGTTCACTAAAAAAAGGCGATGTAGTCGAAATAAATGAAAAGAAGATTACCATAGGTACAGATGTTGCTGCTGGTCAGAAAATTGCACTAAACGATATTCATAAAATGGAATGTGTTATGAAATATGGTTTTCCGATTGGTTTGGCAAGCGGTGATATTCACGCGGGCGAATGGGTGCATATCCACAATGTAAAATCACGGCTCGGCGATTTACTTGAGTATCAATATAAACCGGATTTCGAGACCGGTAAACAAGAAAAATCGCAAGAATTTTTAGGATACAAGCGTCCCAATGGAAAAGTTGGGATTCGTAATGAGGTTTGGATTATTCCGACAGTGGGCTGTGTAAACGCCATTGCTAAATCTATCGAAGATCAATCTAAGCAGTTTTTATCACCACAGATTGATGGAATTTTTTCCTATAGTCATCCACATGGTTGTTCACAGCTTGGTGATGATCAACTCTTTACACAAAAAATTTTAGCCGGTTTGATTGATCATCCGAATGCTGGCGCAGTATTGGTCCTTGGTCTCGGATGTGAAAATAATCAAATTGAGGATTTAAAAAAAGTGTTAGGACCGTATGACGAGAAGCGGGTAAAGTTTTTAGTCTGTCAGGAACATGAAGATGAAGTCGCTGTGGCCTTAGATATCATGAAAGAACTTTGTGAATACTCTGCCCAATTTCATCGTGAATTATGTCCTGTAGATCGGCTGGTAGTCGGTTTAAAATGTGGGGGGTCAGATGGTTTTTCTGGGATAACGGCAAATCCGTTGGTTGGTGAATTGTCTAATATGTTGATTGCACAAGGCGGAACATCGATTTTAACAGAAGTTCCTGAAATGTTTGGGGCAGAAACGTTGTTAATGAATCGTTGCATCGATGAAGAGACATTTACCAAAACAGTCGGCCTTATCAACGAGTTTAAACGATATTTTATGCGCTATGGACAGAAAGTCAATGAAAATCCATCACCTGGCAATAAAGCTGGCGGGATTACGACCTTGGAAGATAAATCATTGGGTTGTGTGCAAAAAGGTGGTACAGCACCAGTTATTGACGTGCTTTCCTATGGTGATCGCGTTAAAAAACGTGGCTTGAACCTTCTTACAGCACCAGGAAATGATCTCGTAGCGTCTACGGCACTCGCAGCGTCTGGCGCTAACTTGGTCCTATTTACGACTGGACGTGGAACTCCCTTTGGTTGTCCCGTACCAACCGTAAAAATAGCGAGTAATTCGCAGCTTGCAACGAGGAAGGCAAATTGGATTGATTTTGATGCCGGTAAATTACTCAGCGGTATGGATATGAAATCAGTTTCCAATCAATTTTTTAAATTTATACTAGAGGTTTCTTCGGGAAGCCAAAAAGCGAAGTCTGAGTCGCTTGATAAACGTGACCTAGCAATATTTAAAGATGGCGTTACCTTATAATTTTTTAATAAAATGCATGGTTTTTAACTTAAAAGCGAAAGGGTGTTACCAATGAAAACATTTATGGATGAAGATTTCTTATTATCGAATGAAACAGCAAAAACTCTGTTTCATAAGTATGCAAAGCAAATGCCGATTATTGACTATCATTGTCATATTAATCCAGAACAGATTGCCAAAAATCATAAATTTGCTAGCATTACCGAAGCGTGGCTTGGTGGCGATCATTATAAATGGCGGATGATTCGTTCCAATGGCGTAGCAGAAAAATATATTACAGGCGAAGAAAGCTCCGATCGGGAGAAATTCCAGAAGTTTGCGGAAACAATGCCAAAGGCGATTGGCAATCCACTTTATCATTGGACGCATTTAGAATTGAAACGTTATTTTGATTGTAATTTGACTCTTTCAGAAGATACAGCAGAAGAAATTTGGCAACTATGTAATAAAAAATTAGCCGAAAGTGAGCTATCGGTATGTGGGATCATTAATAATTCCAATGTAGACGTCATTGGGACAACAGATGATCCAGCGGATGATTTAAAGTGGCACAAGAAAATTAAAGCCGAAAGTTCTTGCAAGGCGAAAGTAATTCCATCTTTCCGTCCAGACAAAGCAATGCGAATTGAAAAAAAGGAATTTAAAGAGTATATCAGTAAACTTGCTGCTGTAAGTGGCGTGAAGATTACTTCAGTAGATACTTTATTTCAAGCATTAGCAAGTCGGATTGATTACTTTAATGAACTTGGTTGCCGCGCTTCTGATCATGCATTAGAATATGTATTTTACCGTGATAGTAGTAAAGAAGAACTTGAACAAATTTTCCAAGATGCATTAAAGGATAAGGTACTTTCTAGCGAAGCTGTGGAAGCTTATAAAACGGCATTGCTTGTATTTGTAGGAAAACAATACAAAAAATACAATTGGGTAATGCAACTTCACTATAGTGCATTACGTGATGGTAATACGAATGAATATCTTGCACAGGGCCCAGATACTGGGTTTGACAGTATCGCATCGTATAACTGTGGTGAAGGAATCGTACGCTTTTTGGACGCACTCAACAAAACTGGCGAATTACCTAAGACCGTGCTTTATTCTTTGAATCCTAATGATAATGCAATGCTAGGTAGTATTTTAGGGGATTTCCAAGGACCAGAAGTTACTGGGAAAATCCAACATGGTAGTGCTTGGTGGTTTAATGACACCAAAAAAGGGATGGAAGAGCAACTTACGAGTCTAGCAAATCTGTCAGTATTAGGAAATTTTATTGGCATGTTGACAGATTCACGGAGTTTTCTTTCTTATACACGTCATGAATATTTCAGAAGAATTTTATGTAATTTGATTGGTACTTGGGTAGAGAATGGTGAGTATCCAAATGATATCGAACAACTAGGAAAGATAGTACAAGATATTTCCTACTATAATGCTTTGAAATATTTTAATCTTGACGAACAATAAACGTAAAGCAATTTCTAAACTATTTTAAGAATAGTGAGGTAAATAAACATGGTTTTTGAACAACGAGTTAGCCAAATTTTAGATCGTATTGTTTCCCTTACATTTCCAAATCACCAGTTTTTATTAACGGATTATGGTGCCATAGGTGATGGGCTAACAGATTGTACAGCCGCCTTTAGGAAAGCGATGGATATGGCCAATCGATTTGGCGGTGGCCGTATCCTCGTTCCGGAGGGAACCTATTTGACAGGCCCAATTCATTTTAAAAGCAATATCAATTTGCACATCGACAAGAATGCTATTATTAAGTTCAGTCAAGACTTGACGAAATATTTGCCAATGGTACTCAATCGTTTTGAGGGGGTGGAGCTGTATAACTATTCTCCACTGATTTATTCTTATAATGAGGTGAATCTTGCGATTACTGGAGAAGGAACATTAGACGGCAACGGTGATAACCAACATTGGTGGCCTTGGAAAGGTAAAACAGAATTTGGTTGGCAAGCAGGTGAGCCCGAGCAAGCCTCTGATCGTGAACTGCTATTTGCGATGGCTGAAGAAAATATACCAGTGGCTGATAGAAAGTTTGGAACAGGGCATTATCTTCGCCCGAGTCTTATCCAGTTTTATCAAAGTAAGAATATTTTGATCGAAGGGATAACGGTGAAAAATTCGCCAATGTGGCAAATTGCCCCTGTACTTTGTGAAAATATTAAAATTGATCATGTAACGATCATCGGTCATGGTCCCAATACTGATGGCTTTGATCCTGATTCTTGTAACAATGTATTAATTGAACATTGTTATTTTGATAATGGGGATGATTGTATTGCGATTAAATCCGGCAGAAATGCTGATGGCAGGCGTATTAATACACCCTGTAAAAATATTGTCATTCGTAATAATTATATGAAAGATGGTCATGGTGGGATTACGATTGGCAGCGAAATTTCGGGTAGTGTTTATAATGTTTTCGCGGATCATAATGTGATGGACAGTCCAAATTTAGATCGGGCTCTACGATTTAAAACCAACTCAGTACGTGGTGGCGTCGTTGAAAATATTTTCTTTAGAAATACGATTGTAAAGAGTATTGGAAAAGAAATCTTGATTATCGATATGGATTATGAAGAAGGTGATACTGGTGATTTTACACCGGTTGTTCGCAATATTGTTGTAGAAAATCTTGAAAGTTATGGTGGCGAAACAGGCTTTTTATTAAGTGCTTATGATCGTACGCCAATTACAAATATAAAATTGATTAATTGCACATTACATGATGTTGAAACGCCGTGTATCTTAAAAAATGTAGAAAATTTGGTTTGCGAAAATGTCAATATTAATGGAAAAACATTTACTGCATAGGTAAACTATAAATTTCCTTTAAATAATTTAAATATTCTAAAAAGACAAAATACTTAAATTGTTGACCAGACAAAAAAATGTAAAGCAGGTAATACATATGAATGAGTTCCAAGAGTGGAAGAATGTATGCAAAGCGAAGCAAATTGTTGAAGTTTTAAACCAAAGACATTTTAAAGCAAGCTATGTGGCTACGAGGAAAGAGGCTAAAGAAAAGCTGATTGGAATGCTAGAAGAGGGGGCAAGTGTTGCGATCGGTGGATCAACTACGTTAAGTGATATGGGGATGGTCGAGGTTTTACGCAATGGAAATTACAAGTTTTTTGATCGCTATCAGAGGCTTCCGTTTGATCCTGATATCGTAGACATTCATCGTCAATCGCTTACAGCGGATTACTTGATCACCGGAACTAACGCGATTACGAAACAGGGTGAATTGGTCAATACCGATTGCACAGGAAACCGTGTGGCGCCGATGATTTTTGGTCCGAAAAATGTCATCATTGTCGCAGGGGTGAACAAGATTGTCGATACCTTGGATGATGCGTTTAAACGAATTAGAGAAATCGCACCGATGAATTCAAAGCGCATCAAACATGAAACGCCTTGCGTGGAAACTGGATTTTGTGTCGACTGTGATTGTAAAAAACGAATTTGTAATTTTACAACGATTATTCATAATGGTATCAAATTTGAAGGAAGAATCAAAATTATTATTGTAGCTGAAGAGCTAGGATATTGATTAAATTTTAAATAAGAGGTGGATTATGACTAGTTATGCTAAATGGATGACGGATTCGGTCATCGACAGAAAAACAAATTTAACAGATCACTGGGGCTATGAGTATGGTTTAACTTTAGATGGAATTGCGAAAGTTTGGCAGCAAACAGGTGCGAAAGAGTATTTTGAGTATGTTGTAAAAACAATGGATAATTTTATCGGTGAAGATGGTAGTATCAAAGGCTATGCACTCGAAGAATACAATATTGATCATCTCAATAACGGTAAAATATTGCTGACTTTATACAAAGCAACAGGCAGAGAAAAGTATAAAAAAGCGCTAGATCATCTGCGTAAACAAATTGAATCGCATCCACGTACAAGTGAAGGGGTTTTTTGGCATAAAGATATTTATCCAAATCAAATTTGGCTTGATGGCCTGTATATGGGCGCAACTTTTTATGCGCAATATGTAAAAGAATTTGGTGATGCAGTAGAATTTGATGATATCGCTAGACAATTTGTGATTTGCGAAAAACATCTCAAAGATGCTGCAACAGGTCTTTTATATCATGCTTGGGATGAAAAGAAAGAGCAAAATTGGGCAGATAAAGCAACCGGTTTATCACCACATTTTTGGGGTAGATCTATGGGATGGTATGTAATGGCACTTGTTGATACCTTGGAAGTTTTCCCAGAAGATAATGCGCATCACCATGCATTGGTGGAAATCTTAAATCGTACAATAGCAGCTTTACTTAAAGTACAAGATACAGAAAGTCATGTATGGTATCAAATACTAGATCAAGGGACGAGAAAAGGTAATTATTTAGAATCATCAGGGTCATCCATGATTGTATATGCTTTATTAAAAGGTGTCAGAAAAGGATATCTACCAGACACTTTAAAAGAAACAGCTAAAGAGGCGTATCAAGGGTTGGTGGCAGAATTTATTTTAGAAACAAAAGAGCATCTTATCAATTTAAACAAAGTTTGTTATGTAGCAGGATTGGGGGGGAAGATAACCGCGATGGAACATTCGCTTATTATATCAGTGAACCAATTGTTAGTAACGAACCAAAAGGTTTGGGACCATTCATCCTCGCGTCTGTAGAAAATGAATTTTGATCATTAAAAATTATGAGGAGGCCTCTATTGTGGCTAGAAAAGTAACGCTTAAAAATATTATTGGTTATGCTTCCGTAAACTTTTTAGGGCAGGGTTCTCAACTTTTGATATCTGCTTGGCTCATGTATTTCTATACGACAATGTGTAATTTAAATGCAATTGAGGCAAGTTTGATTTTTACAATGGCGCGGCTTCTAGATGCGATTGGTAATCCAGTGATGGGTTTTATTACTGATAACTTCTTAAAGACACGACTTGGCAGAAGATTCGGTAGAAGGAAATTCTTTATATTGATTGGGATTCCAACGATTACGATTGTCTTTCCATTGCTTTGGGTTTCAGGACAATCCTTCACCTATTATTTCATTATGAATTTATTATATGAAGCAATTTTCACCATGGTTATTGTCTCTAGTTCAACATTACCTGCTGAAATGACGCAAGATGCTGGTGATAAAGCGAAATTAACTGGGGCAAAGCAATATTGCGGTACGATTGCTAGCACAATTGCTGCTTTTATTCCAGGTCGTTTATTTATGATGTATGGAAAAGATTCTCCCGATGCATTTCTTTATACAGGTGCTATTTACGCAGTCATGATGGGGATTTCTTTAGTAGTTGTTTACGTATTCACCTTCGAACGGGATCAAAAAGACGTTCATTATGAAAGTGAGATCAAGAGTGTTTGGCATATTCTACCTAGAATTTGTGCAGATGTTGTTTCTAGTATGCGTGTTCGCACGTTTAGACTTCATTGTGTACTGATGTGTATCGGTGGTATTTTTAAAAATTTAACAACCGGTGTATTTACGTACTTTGTTATCTTTGTTTTATTGCAAGATCCAATCGTTACTTCGAATATTTCTGGTATTACAACATTCGCTTCTTCTATTGCATTGATGTTATTCATCATGTCTTGCTATAAATATGGCGGGCCTACCACCTATAAAATTTCTACAGTTATTGTATTTATTTCTCTTTTTGGTTACTATGCATTGACAGTGAATCAGCCGGTCAATATGGTTGTCATTTTGACGATATGTGCAGTTGCTAATATGGTCGGTAGAGCTGGTATTGACTATGTACCAGTATTTCAATTGGCCTTTATGGCCGATGTTGATGAAGCAATCACTGGGCAAAGAAGAGAAGGGTTATTCACCGGGGTTAATTCGCTATTATCAAAAGTGGCAACGGCTATTGAAGCAGCAGTACTTGGTGCAGGGTTGCAAATGTTTGCCTTCCAGCCAGGTGTGACAGTACAACCAGAATCGGCAATTTTCGGGATTACTTTGATTACCGTTGGTGCTCCATTTATCCTACTTAGTATTACTTGGATTGCTTGTACTAGACTAAAATTAACAAAAGAAAGACATAAAATCTTGGTAGATGAAGTAAACCGTTTGAGAGCTGGCGGTTCGATGGAGGATGCTACTCAAGAAGCAAAAGTAGTATTTAAAGAATTGACCGGCTGGGAATATAAAGAATGCTGGGGAAAAAGTAAAAAAATTTGTCATGAAGTAGATGAAGTTAGAATTGCTCATTAATAAACAGTTCAATAATTGCAATTCATTAAGAAAAGTTATATAATATGGACAATAGCATCCAGGGGGGTGAGTCCATGGGGAAAATTTCTCCAAAGAGTAGTTATAAAAATATGATTAAGGCAAATAAGACGGATACTTTCTTTGCAAATCGTCAAGCGAATAAAGTTATCAAGTCAGCAAATAAGCCAAAGGTAAAATAAAAAAAATAATCATAAATATCAGTTCGGTATTAGCAAGAAAGCTGCCTATGACTAAAAAAGTGAAACTTTTTTAGTCATAGGCAGCTTTTGTTTATAGTAACATAAGTATGTTTTGATTCGATCTGCCTGTGCAAAAACTTAGGCAGATCGTTAGTTTAAACCTTAAATTTACTAGCCGCAATTTGTAATTCTTGGGCAAGTTTTGCTAAGGATTGGCTAGAGGTGGATAATTCGTGCATAGAAGCAGATTGTTCTTCTGTTGCAGCCGATACCGTTTCCGTTTCAGCTGTAGTCAATTTGCTTACTTTATCGATTTCTTCGACAGCAGTCACGATATCTTTGTTACTCACATTGATATATTCAATTGCTTTGTAAGCAGCAGTAAATTGCTGATTTACTTCGGAGATCATCGTGTTGATTTCCTCAAATACTTTACCAGCTTCATTCACGACTTCTGCTCCTAATTTAACTTCTGAGGTACCATTATGCATGGATTCCACGGCTTTGGCAGTTTCCACACGGATTTTTGAAATCAAATCTGAAATATGTTTCGCTGCGATTTGTGATTGTTCAGCGAGCTTTCTTACTTCTTCCGCAACTACCGCAAAGCCACGTCCTTGTTCACCGGCACGGGCTGCTTCAATTGCTGCATTGAGTGCTAATAAATTGGTTTGTCCAGCTATGGCAGAAATCGTATCCACGATTTGTCCAATTTCATTGGAACGTGCGCCCAAATCTTCGACGACTTTGGCTGATGAGCCAACGGTTTCTTCTACACTATTCATTTGGTGAATCGCTCTTTGAATGATTTTATTGCCATCACTCGCTTTTTGTGCAGAAGTGTTTGCTTTTTCTGTACCACGATTGGTTGTATCAATTAAGTGCGCAATATTACTAGACATTTTATTTACCGATGCAGTTGTTTGGTCGATTGAGTTTAATTGCTGGTTAGAACCATTGGCTACTTCGGTAATGGAAACGGCAATTTGGTGGGAAGCTTGGGCAGATTGCTCAGCACTGGCTGTAAATTGCTGACTTGCTGCAGCCAATTGCTCAGCAGAGATACTGACCTGTTTGATTAATTCGCGTAAATTACTGCGCATATCATATAAGGATTTTGCTAATTGTCCAATTTCATCATTGCCGTTAATAGCTTTTGGCTTATCAGTGAAATCACCAGAAGATAACTCTTCGGAAAGTGATTTCATTTTATTTAGTGAGGTCGTGATATTTAAGGTTAACCAAACAATAATACCGCCTAAGATTAAGATAACCAAAATGCCAATAAGCAGGGAAACCAAGCGCATATTGCTGATACCTTCATAAAGTTCAGCAGAAGGCGTAACAGAACACATTGACCAACCTGTTGTGCCGATTGGGGTAGCGTTATAAATCATATCTTTTCCATCGCTAGAAATTACCATAGCAGTTTCTTTATCAGCTTTTACTTTTTCAAAGAAAAGAGCAAGGCTGCCATTTTTTATCTTAGCAAGGTTCTCATCTGGTTTAAATTCAGGATGTTTAATCAAAGCACCATTCGCATCAACGATGAAACTAAAACCAGTTTTAGCCGTTGTCATTTTATCAACCGCATTGAAAAGTTTTGTCAAATCTAATTCAATGGCGATAACGCCGACTTTTTGACCATTCGTAGAAACGGCATGTCCCATATTTACCATGAGTCCACCGGAATTTGCATCTACATAGATATCCGAGTAAACAAGATCGTTTGCAGCGCTGCCTTTTAGATACCAAGCTCTCGTTCTAGCATCATAATCAGGTTTAGGGATCCAATTGTCTGTATCCATATAACGTTTATCATTAAACGCTACCATAATATTTTTAATCTCAGGATTCGATTGTTTGGCTGCTTGAATGCGAGCGCGGATTTCTGGCTCTGTCATACTAATAGATAAACTAGAAGCCAATTCATTGGCAACCCCTTCTTGACGAACCAATGTTTGATTTATTTTTGCACTATAAACGTTTAAAGTAGACTTATTGGCGCTTTCAATTTGGTTTTCTAAGGCTGATTTTGCTGTAAAATAAGAATAAAAACTCAAGGCACCGATTAAAAAGATAACAGGTATTAGTAAAAAAGTTAACATTTTTGTGCGTAGTCTCATGGAATCACTTCCTCATATGTAATATTTAAGTTCAAATTCTATTTTACAATTTTTTCAGTCAAAAAACATAAAAAAACAAACGAATCCAAAAAGTATATTGTATATTGTTGAATTTTGTTGCACATGATACAATCAATAGATGAGAGATAACGAATAAAAACCAGCTGGGAAGGACACAATATGACGAAACAAAGACAAATTGAGGAAATGCCAGATATCACTTTATTAGGACAAAAAGGTGTTGCCTATCAGTATGAATATCAACCGCAGGTATTGGAAACTTTCGATAATCAACACCAAGGAAACGACTATTGGGTAAAATTTAACTGTCCAGAGTTTACGAGTCTTTGTCCGATGACAGGACAACCAGATTTTGCAACAATTTTTATTAGCTACATTCCAACGATAAAAATGGTAGAAAGTAAATCCCTTAAATTATATTTAGTAAGTTTTAGAAATCATGGCGATTTCCATGAAGATGTTGTCAATATTATCATGAAAGATTTAATTAAGTTGATGGATCCTAAGTATATTGAAGTCTTAGGAAAGTTTTTGCCACGTGGTGGTATTTCTATTGATCCATATTGTAACTATGGTAAAGTCGGTACAAAATATGAGCAATTGGCTTGGGAGCGTTTAAAGCAACACGATTTATTTGGTATGGATAAGGTTGACAATCGTTAGAAAATAGTCGACATTTATTGTGTTGCTATTAGAATATAATTTGGGAAAAAATTAACTTTATTTCGGATATTGACAGTGATGATAAAGAGTAGTATGCTACATACAGAAATAAAAATAAACGCAAAAATATCGAGGTTGAAGAAAATATGGTGGAAACCATTTTACAGAGAGTATCTTTAAAAGATCAAGTTTATCAGTATTTGAAAAAAGCGATCATTAATGGTGAGCTGAAAACTGGTGAAATATATTCTGAACAAATGTTTGCCACACAATTAAACATTTCAAGAACACCTGTAAGAGAGGCTGTACTTCAATTACGACATGAAAATATGCTGGAGATTTACAATAATCGCGGCATTATGGTAAAACCATTGCTGTTTGAAGATGTCAAAAAAATTATTGAGGCAAGGGTGGCCATTGAAGGATATAGTGTCAGACATTTGACTAAGAATATTCATACGCCAGAAGCACAAGAAGTGGTAATCTTATTAAGCACTTGTTTGAAGTTAGCGACTGAAGCGGTAAATGATCAGGATTGCTATTATGATTTTATGCAAGCAGATATTGATTTTCATGGATTAATCGTTGATTTTACGAAAAATGATTATTTTATCAATACCATTCATATGCTAAGATCAAGAATTGAAAAGGCAACCGTTGGTTCCTTGAAACAAGGTGAACGAATGAAGATTGCAATAAAAGAACATGAAGAGCTATTTGAGATTATAAAAAGTGGCGATGACTATGGTGCATATTTATCATTTGAGAAACATATGCAAAATACCATAGAAGTGATGAAACATTGTAATTTAGACTAAAAAATAAAATTTTGTAGTTTATCTAAAGGTGTTTCATTTTTTTAGGATACAGTAGTGTGCTACATGCAGGTAATCATAACCTATAGGATTAGATAGTAAAATAATAAATAATTTTCAATCGAGTAAATGCTAGGCGATAAGCTTTATTTTTTAAATTAACTAGTGTGCTACACACGGTATGCTAACAGATCAGCTTATTGCTTTCATGAATGTATAATAAAACAGTGGACAGGATATTATCTGAATATTTATAAAATACGAGGTATTCTGTTTACATGTTTGTTATATACAATATTTTATAATTTATGAGGGGGTTTTTACATTGTTAAAAGTTGGTTTTGTTGGATTAGGAATTATGGGTAGACCTATGGCATTAAATTTGCTAAAAGCTGGTATTGATACAACTGTGTATGATATCAATGCAAAAGCAGTTGAAGTATTGGTAGAGGCTGGTGCAAAAGCAGCAAGCTCGCCAAAAGAACTTGCTGCTGGTAGCGATGTTGTTATTACAATTGTACCAAATTCTGCAATTGTTAAATCTTTGTTAGAAGCTGAAGATGGCATTTTAGCTGGCGTAAAGCCTGGTACAATCATTGTTGATATGAGTTCTGTGTCACCTGTAGCTTCTAAAGAGTTTGCAACAGCTGCTGCAAAACATGAGTGTCCATTCCTTGATTCACCTGTAAGTGGTGGAGAACCTGGTGCAATCAATGCAACACTTGCGTATATGATTGGTGGCGACGAAGCTGTTGTTGAAAAAATGAAAGACGTTTTCTTGGCAATGGGTAAATCAATCACTGTTGTAGGTGGCAATGGTAGCGGTTCAGTTGCAAAATTAGCGAACCAAATTATCGTTAACTTAAACATTGCAGCAGTATCAGAAGCACTTGTTCTTGCAGCAAAAGCTGGTGCTGATCCAGAAAAAGTTTACCAAGCAATCCGCGGTGGTCTTGCTGGTAGCGTTGTACTAGATGCAAAAGCACCAATGATGGTAGCGCGTAACTTTAAAGCAGGTGGAACGCTTGCAATTAACTTAAAAGATATAACAAATGTTATGGATACTGCTCAAAGTCTAGATGTTCCATTGATTCTTACTAGCCAATTAAAACAAATCATGCACAGCTTAAAAGCGGATGGTCATATCATGGACGACCATGGCGGAATTGTTCAATTCTACGAAAAATTAGCTGGCGTAGAAGTAAGAGCTGGCGGCATTAAATAATTTTTGAGATATAGATTACGCATAAAAATATGGATTACCCCAAACGCAAAGATATTTATTACTAACTTGAAAGAAGTAGAAGATTTTTAAGCCTTATTTTCTACTTCTTTCAAAAAAATTATAAAATGCAATATGAGCAGAGGAGTAAAAGAGAATGGCAAAAGTATTAAAGACAAAAGCATTTGAAATGATTCAAGATATCGCTGAAAAAATGGTGGATGAAAAATTAGCTGAGGCGTTAAAAACTTTTAACAAAAAGATTGTTGTCCTAGACGATGATCCAACAGGGGTACAAACGGTACATGATATCTCCGTATATACAGATTGGTCAGAAGAAAGTATTGCAGCAGGATTTGCTGAATCTAACGCAATGTTTTTTATACTAACAAATTCCAGAGCTTTCTCAGCCGAAGAAACAAAACAAGCACATATAGAAATGGCAAATCGTATTGCTATAGAAGCAAAAAAAACAGGCAAAGAATTTATGATTATTAGCCGTAGTGATTCTACTCTTCGTGGACACTTTCCATTAGAAACACAAACATTAAAAGTAGCAGTGGAAGCAAATTCTGGAACGAAAATTGATGGCGAAGTATTGATGCCAATTTTTAAAGAAGGCGGACGTTTCACAATTGGTAACGTTCATTATGTACAAGAGGGTGAGTTTTTAACACCAGCTGGTGAAACAGAATTTGCCAATGATAAAACCTTTAGGTACAAGTCATCGAACTTAACTGAATATGTGGAAGAAAAAACAAAAGGTGAGTATAAAGCAGCTGATACGACTTGTATTTCATTAGAAAGTATTAGAAGTTTTGATATAGATGGTATTACAAAGCAATTATTACAAGTGAAGGAGTTCAATAAAGTAGTAGTCAATGCCGTTGATTATGTAGACGTTAAAGTATTTTCAATTGCACTTATTGAATCGATGGCGCAAGGTAAAAACTTCATGTTTAGAACAGCAGCCGCTTTTACAAAAGTAATTGGTGGCGTGAGCAATAAAGGCTTACTGCAAAAATCAGAACTTGTTGCAAAAGATAATAAAAATGGTGGTCTTGTGATTGTCGGTTCTCACGTAAAGAAAACGACAGAGCAATTAGCAGAACTACAAAAATGTGATTATGTAAAATTCATCGAATTCAATCACATGTTGGTACTTGAACCACAAAAATTGTCAGAAGAATTAAATCTTATTATAAGTACAACGGAAGAATGTATCAAAAATGGTCAAACTGTAACCGTATTTACTGGTCGTGAAAGATTAGATGTTGGTAACCAAGAAGAATCTTTGAAAGTATCCGTTAAAATTTCTGAAGCAATTACGAGTATAGTATCAAGACTTGGCGTTAAACCAAGCTTCTTAATCGCAAAAGGCGGTATTACTTCTAGTGATGTTGGTACAAAAGGTCTTGCTGTTAAAAAAGCCAATGTTATGGGACAAGTAAAACCTGGTATTCCAGTATGGCAAACAGGTGCAGAAAGTAAATTCCCTAATTTACCATACATTATTTTCCCGGGAAATGTTGGCACTGTAACTACACTTCGTGAAGTTGTTGATATGTTAAACGACAAATAAGAAAGCAGGAAGAAACGATGCTTGTTAATCTTAAAACAATTTTAAAATACACAGAAGAGCAAGAGCGTGCAATTGGGGCATTTAATGTTTATAATTTAGAATCTATACTTGCTGTTGCCCAGGCATCACAAGAATTGAATCAACCGG
Organism: uncultured Veillonellaceae bacterium; assembly: GCA_963805085.1. Classification (GTDB taxonomy): domain Bacteria; phylum Bacillota; class Negativicutes; order JARBTT01; family JARBTT01; genus JARBTT01. The sequence continues at coordinate 140,557 of CAWDTA010000003.1, forward strand.
TGATTCTTTCATTTGGGGAAGGCTATTTAAGCCATGCTCCAATCGAAGTCATCGCAACGATTGTACGAAAAATTTGTGCTGCTAGTGATATTCCAGTTGTACTTCATCTAGACCATGCCAAAGAGTTTTCTACAGTTATGCGCGCAATTCGTTGTGGTTTTACTTCGGTTATGTATGATGGTTCATATCTTCCATTAGAGCAAAATATTGCGAATACAAAGAAAATTATTGAAATCGCACAAGTAGTAGGGGTAAGTGTCGAAGGTGAACTTGGCTACATGAACAATGAAGATGGTAGTTGTGAACCGGGCTTTGAAATGGAAAAAGGTTATACGAGTGTAAGTGCGGCGGTGCAATATGCTAGCGGTACAGGGATTGATGCACTCGCAGTTGCCATTGGTAATGCCCATGGCATTTATAAAGGAATTCCTGAACTCGATTTTGATCGACTAGGAGAAATTAGTGCAGCAATCAGTGTACCAGTGGTACTACATGGTTGCTCCGGTATTCCTGATGCGGCGATCAAAAAGGCAGTTTCTTTAGGCGTTCGTAAAATTAATGTAAATACAGAAATCTCAACAGGAGCGATTCGGGCAGCAAGAGAATTCTTAGAAAATCATACGGAAAAGAATACACGCTTTGAAACAATGCTAAAAGCGAGCCGTCAGACAATGTGTGAAACAGTAAAAAATTATATTAATATGCTTGGTGAAAAGTAGCGAGAAGAGAATTTAGACAATATAAGGGGGAGAAGTTAAGTGGACACTACTACATTTTTAGTAATGACGTTATTCTTAGCAATCGCATTAGTCGTTTTCCTTATCATGAAAGTTCGGTTACATGCATTTATTAGTTTGATTATCGCGTGTATGTTTGTTGGAATTATGACAGGTATGCCTCTAGTTAAAATTTGTGCTTCCATTGAAGCTGGTATGGGGGGGACGCTGGGGTTCCTAGCGACTGTTCTCGGTCTAGGTAGTATCTTAGGCAAAATGCTTGAAACTTCAGGAGGCGCTGAACGCCTTGCAAGAACACTCATCAATGCACTTGGTAAAGAACGTGCAAGTTGGGCAATGATGGTTGTAGGTTTTATTACTGGGATTCCAGTATTTTTCCAAGTTGGTTTCGTACTATTAATTCCACTTGTTATCAGTGTTGCTAGAGCGACGGGGATGTCTATCGTAGCAATTGGTATTCCAATGGGGGTATCGCTTCAAATCGTTCACTGTATGTTACCACCACATCCAGCGGCTATGGCAATTGCACAGTCTTTAAATGCTGACATTGGTAAAGTAATTATGCTTGGTATGCTTGTTTGTATCCCAGCAGCAGTTATTGGTGGTCCTATTTGGTCGAAATTTATCAAAGGTAATATCGAAGTAAATTTACCTGCACTTAATAAACCAGAAGAAGAACGTGTCTCCGATGATAAGTTACCTGGTTTCCTGATCACGTTATTTACGGTATTATTACCAATGATTATCATGGTTGCAAAAACCATCTTTGATTTAAGTGCTTTAAAAACTTCAGGTATGGCACCATTGGTAAATTTTATCGGTAATCCGATTACTGCACTTCTTATTTCTGCTTTCTTTGCGTATTGGTCACTTGGTCTTGCTCGTGGCATTGATATGAAACAAATCTTAAAATTTACGGATGAATCCTTTGGTCCAGTTGCTGGTATCTTACTTGTTATCGGTGCAGGTGGTGCATTTAACCGTGTATTACTTGATAGTGGACTTGGTGTAGAGCTTGGTAAAGTTCTTGCAAGCCTTCCTTTAAGCCCGCTTGTACTTGCTTGGCTTGTTGCTGCAATTATGCGTTTTGCTGTTGGTTCAGCAACCGTTGCAATGATGACAGCAGTTGGTATTGTAACCCCAGTTTTGGCGCAACATCCTGGTCTTGATCCAGCAATCGTTGCAATTGCTGTTGGTTCTGGCGCAATCTGCTTCTCCCATGTTACAGATTCTGGATTCTGGATTGTTAAAGAATATTTCGGCTTGACTGTTGTTGGCGCATTGAAATCTTATACGCTAGCAACTTGTGTAGCATCTGTTGTAGCAATTAGCATGACTTTGTTGATATCAACAGTTTTATAAACAATCGTGTTGATAAGTTGACACAAAAACACCCGCATCCATATATCGGATAGCGGGTGTTTTTGTATTGATTATTATCTTATTAATCGTTATCTTTAGCAAATATTTTGTTTTTTGTCTCAAATGATGCAAAGAAAGCTCTAAGATAAAAAATAAAAGTTTTTTTATTTTTCATCTTAGAGTATAATATAGGTATTATATTGGACTGGGAACGGAGCGTATGTATGAACGAATTATTAAGAAATGGTTTAATGAGGCGCAATTCACGTAATTTTGATACGAAACAAATTAGCGATAGTGAATTAACTGATATTATTGAAGCTGGTAAGTTTGTATCGAATATGATTAATAATCAAGAATGGAACTTTACTATAATTCAAAATGTAGAAATTTTAAATAAAATTAACGAACTTTGCAGTAAATTGTTTTTCCAAAATGGCAAAGAAAAGTTGGAACTATTATATAATGAAGAAAATTTAAATTTCTTGTTTAATGCGCCGACGTTAATTATTATTTCAGGTAAAACTGATGATGAAGAAACACAAAATGCAGCACATGCAACTTTTGGTAATATGATGCTTGTAGCAGATAAAATGGGAATTGGTGCTTGTTGGAACTATTCTTTAAAATGTATGTTTGATACAGAAGAAGGTAAGATGCTAGCAGCGGAACTCGGTATTAAAAATGGCTATGTACCAATGAGTGTTGGCGTATTTGGCTATAAGACAACTCGTTCGGCGATTCATTCCTTAGCAAAAGAAAATCTTGTACAAATCATAAAATAAATGAAAATTAATAAAACCTCACGTAACTAGATATAGTTCGTGAGGTTTTATTGCTTTATGTTAGATATCTATTTACCGGTTGCTTTTCTATACTCAATGATATCGTTGATACTAACAAGTGTCATATCATGTTCTTTTGCATACGCAACAAGACCTGGAAGCCTAGTCATGGTTCCATCAGGATTTGTGATTTCACAAAGAACACCATAAGGTTTTAGTCCTGCCATACGGGCAATGTCAACACTTGCTTCTGTATGACCATCGCGAACCAGTACGCCGCCATCTTTCGCGCGAAGTGGGAAAACATGGCCTGGTCGATTTAAATCACTTGGTTTTGCACCGTCAGCAATGGCTGCTTTAATTGTAGTTGTACGATCGGCGGCGGATACGCCTGTGGTAACCCCAACTGCGGCTTCAATAGTTACCGTAAAGCCGGTGCCATAAGCACTGGTGTTATTTTCCACCATCATAGGAAGACCAAGTTCTTCTAATTTACGTTCTGGCAGGCAAAGACAAACGATTCCGCTACAATCGCGGATTAGCTGTGCGGTCTGTTCCACGGTTAAATGCTGCGCTGCAAAGATAATATCGCCTTCGTTTTCACGATTTTCATCGTCGACAACAATAACTCCTTTGCCGACTTTGAAAGCTTCGATTGCTTGTTCTACACGCTTGATTGGGGTGCCAAATTGAGTTAATAAACTTTGATTCATGGTAGAATTCCTCCAAAAATTTAATTGAACTTACCAGAATCAGGACGCGAAAAACAGACGAGCCAAAATATTTGGTTACTGCTTTACTCTCTTTCATCCAGACTATCACTGTCGGTACTGGCATTGCACCAGTTCTGCTGACTTTCTTAAAAAAGAAACGCTTGCGGACTCTCTATTACTAGAATACCGCCGGTAGGGAATCACACCCCGCCCTGAGAATAAGTTGCTAATTCATATGATACTACTAGAATGAATATTGTCAAGCAAGCAAGGAAATATGTAGAAAAAATAGTTGCTAAATACGAAGCAAGTTATTTATAATTAGGATTGTATTTGTTATGGGGAATTTTCTATGCAAGGATGATTTTGCCTAGGCGTAAAAGGGGATTGATGATCTATAGCGAATTTAGTAATTAATTTAGAGGAGGTAGATTATGAAAGTTATGAAAAAGATCATGTCGGTTGTGTTATTTGTAGTCTCAATCAGTATAGCAGCTTTTTCAAGTACTGTATCTGCAGCTGCAAGCGTAACGGAGGTTGATGCAACACAAAACATGAAAGCTGTATATGAAAAAATGTTAGCACTAGAAAATTATCATGCTGATATTGCAATTAATATTCAAACTTCATTAATGAATGTTACAGTAAATAATAGCAGTGATATTGAAGTCAATCCGATGCGGTATAAAAATGATTTGCAATTTGCGATGATGGACACGGCACATCGTTCGGTAAAAAGTAATATGACACAGTATTTGGAGCAAGTCGATAATCAACTAATCAGTTATACAGAAACGGATGGCAAATGGGTCAAACAAACTTTGCCGTACATAAATAAAAAAAATGTTCCTGCTGACGATGTGGCGACCTGTATGAAGTTAATAAAAAAAGCAGTAGTTTCTGGCGAAACTGATACGGAGAAAGTAATGACGGTGACAATGGATAATAAGGTTTTAAAAGAAATGACCATGGATATTTTAAAACAAAGTGGTAAAGAATATAAAGATTATATAGCTTTTACCGAAACCCTCTTTAATTCATTGGGTGAGATCAACTATATCATCAATGTTGATAAAACCACAAACATGGTAACGCATTTAAAAGCTGATTTATCTGATGCAACGCAAAAAAGTGTTTTAGCAATACTTAATCAATCAGCAATTCCTGAGAAAGAAAAAGCGCAGTTAAAAAGCTTATTTAGTAATGCGAAAGTCACGATGGATTGTGATTATTCAAACTTTAATCAAGTGAGTCCTATTGAAATTCCTCAAGAAGTGAAAGAAAATGCGGTAGAGCAAACGGAGAATCAACCGATTGTTCCGAGCACTATATAAATCTAGAGGGGCGGGAGTTTCTCTCCCAGCTCTATTTTTTCGAGTAGCTTTGTACTAAAAATGTACAGGGGCTTGCATTTTGGGGCTATAAATGCTATATTTATTCTAATAAATGTTACAATTAAATGTAATTTTATAAAAAAGTGAACTGATTTTGTTCACATGAGCGAAGAGGCTTATCTAAGTAGTATTATAATTCAATACTGTTTAGATGAGCTTCTTATTTTATTTATGGCAGAATAGGGTAACCTTTGCCTAATATAGAGGCTAAGATGTCAATGAAAAGATCAATCATTTAGGAGGAGTTTTCTTATGTGCAAAATTACTAAAGTGGATATTGTAACTCGCCCAGAAAAACTAGAAGATTTAAAAGAAGCAATGAATGTAATTGGCGTTACTGGTATGACAGTAAGTCATGTGTATGGCTGTGGCTTGTCGAAAGGTCATAAAGAGGTTTATCGTGGCAAAGCGGTAGAAGTGACTCTTAACCCGAAAATAAAAGTGGAAATTGTTATTTGTGAGGTTCCAGTAGAAGTAGTATTGGAAGCAGCAAAAAAAGCCTGCTGCACTGGCAATATTGGCGATGGTAAAATTTTTGTTTACGATGTAGAAAATGCGGTGAAAATCCGTACTGGTGAACAAGGCAAAGCAGCAATCGTTGATAATCACTAAAAGAGTTCCCGTATAAAGTTGAATAGACGAGACAAAAGGCTCATTTCTATGATTGTTTATCGTAGAAATGAGCCTTTACTTGCATTTGTGCTTGTATTATTTTGTAAAATGTTTGGCAATCACTGCCTTGATGGTATCATAACCGATTTCCTCTGGGAGTGCTTCTTTGATCGGTCGCAGCAAAGACGTGCCAAGCTCATGGATGACAGCGATAATTTGTTCTTCTTGCTCGGCGGGAATCAGACGATTCCAATCCACGGTATGCCCTTCTTCGCCAGCTTTAACGAGATGATTTTGAATCGTTAATGGTTTTAAATCTCGTGTTTTGGCAATTTCGTCTAAGGAGAAACCATCGTTAAACATTTGTAATGTTATTAAGTGTGTCGGTGTTTTATCTGATTTTTTTATGGGGACATCTACAGGGGGTGTCAAAGAACTTGGTGAGGCTGGGGCATAGTCTTTTAAGGCAGCTAAAAATTTCTCGCCATATTTATCTAGTTTGACTTCACCAACCCCTTTTATTTGGCGCATTTGCGATATTGTGGTTGGTAGATGTACGGACATGTCGCGTAGTGTACTGTCGGCAAAGATCAGATAAGGTGGAATACCTTCTTGTTCAGCCAGACTTTTGCGTAGTTTGCGTAAAGCACTAAAGACGTCATCGTCAGCTTCAGCCTTATGGGTTTTGACTATTTTTTGCCATACAGTTGCTTCGTTTTTTAGTACCGCAAAAGCGGTTTCGGTTAATTGAACCACAGGATATTCACTTTCTGTTAGTGTTAAATACTGCGTGGCGGTAAGTCTTTGGATCAGTGCTTTAATATCATTAACACTACGATTCGAAAATAGACCATAAGTTGGCAATTGATCAAATTCAAATTGTAATACTTTTTTATTTTTAGAACCTTTGAGAACATCGGCAATCATTGTTACACCAAAGCGTTCGTGCAAGCGATAGACACAGGAAAAAACTTTTTGGGCATCAATTGTGATATCGACGAGTTCGCTATCATCTTTACAGTTGATACAGTTCGCGCAATTTTCAGGCGTGGTGGTTTCACCAAAATATTGAATGATATATTGACGGAGACAGTTTGGGGTATGGCAGTAATCGACGATCGATTGCAATTTGCCGAGTTCATGCTGTTTGCGCTCTGGATTTTCTACCGATTTGTCAATTAAGAATTTTTGTAGCATGATATCTTGGGAACTAAATAGTAAGATACATTCACCAGGTTCGCCATCACGACCACTACGACCAGCTTCTTGATAATATGCTTCCATATTCCTTGGCATGTTATAATGAATCACATAGCGGACGTTTGATTTATCGATTCCCATACCAAAAGCATTGGTAGCGACCATGACTTGAATGTTATCATACAGAAAACGTTCTTGTTCATTTGACCGTTCATCATCGCGAAGTCCTGCGTGATAATGGCCTGCTTGATAGCCTTTGTTTACGAGTGTTTCATATAAGGAGTCTACTTCTTTACGGGTAGAAGCATAGATAATACCCGCTTGATCTGCGTGATCTTTGATATAATTTAAGACGAATTTCTGCTTGTTTTCACCACGAAGAATGCTAAAATATAAATTTGGACGGTCAAAGCCAGTAACATAACTATTGGGATGGTAAAGACCGAGTAAGGTGATGATATCGCTTTTTACCTCTGGTGTTGCTGTAGCGGTAAAAACGCCAATCAGTGGCCGCTTTGGCAGTGAATTGATAAAGGGATAGATTGCTTGGTAGCTTGGTCTAAAATCATGGCCCCATTGAGACAAGCAATGCGCTTCATCAATTGCAACCATGCTAACCGTCGTTTTTGCTAAAATAGCTTGAAACGTGTCCGTAGATAAACGTTCTGGTGCAACATAGATGAGCTTATAACGATTGTCACCGATATCGTAAAGGCGGCGACTTAATTCCGCGGCCGTGAGAGAACTATTGATATACGTGGAGGGAATGCCCTGATTGACTAAGGCATCTACTTGGTCTTTCATTAAAGAAATGAGTGGTGAAATAACGAGTGTAATGCCAGGAAAGAGCAGGGCAGGAATTTGAAAACAAACCGATTTTCCGGCACCTGTTGGCATAATGGCAACGGTGTCATTGCCTTCGAGTAAGCTGGAGATGATTTCTTTTTGTCCCGGGCGAAATTCATCGTAGCCGTAGAAACGTTTTAAGAGCTGGAGTGCTTTATCTAACATTGTTTTTATAAACCTACCTTTATTTTGAATCGCGCATATTTATTATATTACTTTTTACGTTTGATTTACTTATTTCAACAAAAATAGGGTAGATACCTTTATATTTTTAGTTTTCTATTTGGTAGTTACAGTGTAAAATAAGTACTGTTAGCAATCCTTGTAAAATAAATTACTGAATTGAGGGCTTTGGGTGTTACCAGATAAAACCTTATATAAACAAAGTGTTTTCAAAGAAATCAACTTTACAATGAAGTAGTCAATCTATTGTAGAAAGAACAAAGGAGTGTGCGCTAGATGAAAAAGGAATGCTTAATTAAAATGATGGCAATCATGACAGGTTGTTTATTATTTAATGCGACGGTTGGGTATTGTGCAGATTTATCGCTAGATCAAGCGGTTGATATGGCGCTTAGCAATAATTACGATATCAAAATTGCCCAGAAAGATAAAGAAACAGCGGATGCGGAATTAGAAGAAGCAAAGGGAGCAAACCGCCTCTCTCTAACCGCAAGCAGCAGCTTAGGAATCTCAGATACAAACAATCTGGGGACTTCTCGTTCCAACAGCAATGAAATATCTATGAGTATGCCACTTTATACTGGTGGCAAAAACGAGCTCAAAATCGATAGGGCGAAAGATGAAATTACGGCAAAAGAATTGAATTTTGCACGCACCAAGGAAACTACGGTGTTATCGACCATCTCAGATTATTATGATATTCTCGAAGCGCAAAAAGTGGTTGCTGTTGATAAGGAAACAGTGGACAATTATCAAGATCATTTAAACAATGTACATCAATTATATGCGGCAGGAAGCATTGCGAAATCTGATGTACTCAGCACGGAAGTGCAGCTGGTGGATGCGCAGCAAACATTGGTAAAAGATCAAAATACGTATGATGTTGCGGTAAGTACCTTGAAAAATATAATCAAACTTAAAGATGAAGCGCCTTTAAATTTAGTGGATGATGCACAATATCAAACATTTGATGAGGCTTTACTTGATTGTATTAAGTATGCAAAAGAAAATCGTAAAGATTTGAGGCAATATCAAGTCCTTATCGCGCAGGCGGAAAAAGATGTTGGAATTGCTAAAAGTGGCAAGAAACCAACAGTCAATTTATCTGTTAGTAACAGTTGGGATAAGCAGGTATTGCCAAGTGATGACAATCATTCATTAACTGCGGGCGTTTCGGCAAGCTGGAATCTATTTGATAGCAATGTAACGAATTCTAGTATAAAACAAGCTGAAATTGCAGTGGAACAAGCGAAATTGAATTTTGATAAAGAAGCGGACTCGATTGAATTAGATGTTCGTACAAATTATTTAGGCATGCGAGAAGCAGAAAAACGTTTTAATAGTACACAAGTAGCAATCAATAAAGCCGAAGAAGATTATTTCATTGCTAAAGAAAAATATAGAGCAGGCGAAGGGCTTATGCTTGACATTATTGATGCCCAACTAGCCTTAACGACTGCAAAAACAAATTATATTAAAGCACAATATGATTATGCAACTTATAAGGCCAAATTAGAAAATGTAATGGGCATAAGTAAAGGAGAATAAGTATGCAAGCAAAAAAAATAAAATGGATCATCGTTTTTGTAGTAATTGCGGCATGTATTGGTGGCGGTGGTTATTACTACTATAATACTAAAAAAGTAGCATCCACTGCGGTTACGCAGACTGCGATAGTTGAACGTGGTAAAATTACCTCATCGGTATCAGCAAGTGGTACGATTAAACCAGTGAATTCAGTAGAAATCAGTTCTAAAGTTACTGCTCGTTTAAAACAAGTAATGTTCAAACAAAATGACATAGTAAAAGCAGGACAAACGGTAGCGACTTTAGATAGTACGACTCTGCAGACAACCCTTGATCAATCAAAATATAAAGTAACAAATACAGAAGCAAAATATAAAAGGCTTCAATATTTAAATTCTATTGGTGCCAAATCTGACTCTGATTTAGAAGATGCATTACTAAACTATCAAACGGCAATTTCCACTTGTGAAGGGGATCAAGCTAATGTAAATGATACGATTATTGTTTCACCAATGGATGGTGTTGTTATCGGTGAGCCTAAAACAGTTGGAACCATGGTTACTGCTGGTGTAACTTCACCAACGGTTATCATGACGGTTGCTGATATGTCGAACAAACAAATTAATGCTAAAGTCGATGAAACTGATATTGGTAAAGTAAAAGTTGGTCAAAAAGCAACTTTTACAGTTGATGCATATTCAGGTAAAACTTTTACAGCAACAGTATCTAACATTTCACAAACAGACGTAGGCAGTACTTGGTCGGACAGCACATCTACTACAACGGTTATTTATTATAGTGTAACCCTTGATATTGATGATCCGGAAAACCTGCTAAAACCAGCGATGACGGCTCGGGTAAATATCAATATTGCCGAAAAAAATGACGCTCTTATGGTTCCTCTTTCGGCTTTGAAAACGAATAATGGCGGTCAATATGTTGTAGTTGTAAATCCAGACGGTAAAACTGAAAATAGAAATGTGACAGTTGGCTTGTCTAGTGATGATAAGGTAGAAATTATCGATGGTCTTTCTGAAGGCGATAAATTGTCTATTTCTTATACAAAGTCAACTTCTAGTAGTTTATCATCAAAACAACAGGGTGGTCCACCACCAATGTAGAAAGGAGAATATAGTAATGACAATTCGTCTTTCTAATATTAAAAAGATCTATCACATCGGCGATTCAACCGTAGCGGCATTGGATGGTTTGGATTTGCATATTAAAAAAGGGCAGTTTGCTGCCATTATGGGGCCGTCTGGCTCGGGTAAATCAACCTTGATGAATATCTTAGGGTGTTTGGATCGACCAACCATTGGTTCCTATATCCTCGATGGCGAAGAAGTTGCACAGCTAAGTGATGATAATCTAGCGATTACACGCAATAAAAAAATTGGCTTCGTATTTCAAAACTTTAACTTATTATCGAGAATTACGGCCTTAGAAAATGTAGCGTTACCACTGACCTATGCGGGAGTAAATAAAAAGACAAGAATAGAAAGAGCGACGGCACTACTCTCGGCTGTAGGGCTAGAGAGTAGAAAGGATCATTTGCCGAACGAACTATCAGGTGGTCAACGGCAGAGAGTTGCCATTGCTCGTGCACTGGTGAATGATCCAAGAATTATTATGGCCGATGAACCGACCGGTAATCTTGATACGAAATCAAGCATTGAGATTATGGGGTTATTTCAACAATTGCATAAAGAAGGAAAGACAATTATTCTTGTAACCCATGAACCAGATATCGCAGTGTATGCCGAGCGTCAATTGATGGTACGCGACGGAAAGTTAGTACGCGATACGATGGGTGGCGAGCCAGAGGAGGTCGTAGAAAATGTTTAGAGAGAGTGTTAATATCGCTTTATCGGCATTGGTCTCCAATAAAATGAGGTCTATTTTGACGATGCTTGGTATTATCATTGGCGTTGGAGCAGTAATTGCTATGGTTTCAATTGGAATGGGTGTACGTGATCAAGTACAGACTTCCATTTCAAGTCTTGGTAGCAATATGCTGATTGTGTCACCTAGTTCTGCTTCTACTAAAGGAGGGCTGCGCTCCAAGGCTGGTACTAATATTACGCTGAAGTTAAGTGATGCAGAGGCAATTAAAGAAGATATCAAAAATATTGATTATGTATCACCAACAGTAAATAGTCAATATCAAGTAGTTTTTGGCAATCAAAACTGGAATACGGGTGTTTATGGTGTAACACCGGAATATATGGCGATTCGTACATTAAGTGTTGGCAGTGGTGTTTTTATTACGACCCAGGATATGAATTCTCGTAATCGTGTGGCCGTTATTGGATCTACTGTTGCGGTAAATTTATTTAACGAAGCCAATCCAATCGGAAAAAATATTCGTATTAATAACACGCCTTATCAAGTTATCGGTGTACTTGATAGTAAAGGTCAATCTACCATGGGGCAAGATCAGGATGACGTGGTGATTATTCCTTTAACAACGGCGCAGGAAAGATTAATTGGTGTTACCTATGTGCAATCAATTAATGTGCAGGTATCAACTGCTGAGGCAATGGATCAGGTTCAAGATGAAATTACAACGCTATTGCGTCAGCGTCATAAAATTACTGGTACTAAAGAAGATGATTTTAATGTGCGTAATTTAACGAGTGTCATGGAAATGATGACACAAACAACGACGATGATTACTTTGTTACTTGGTAGTATTGCGGCGATTTCCCTATTGGTTGGCGGTATCGGTATTATGAATATTATGATGGTATCGGTTACCGAACGTACCCGTGAAATTGGCATTCGCAAAGCCTTAGGTGCGACCTATAATAACATTATGATGCAATTTTTAATTGAGTCCATTGTTATTGGGGTTATTGGTGGTTTCATTGGGATTATACTTGGTTGTGTTGCTGCAATTCTTATCGCTAAATTTGGTGGGTTCAATACGGTAATAACTGCCGCGCCAATTATAGTATCATTCGGTTTCTCTGTAGGGATTGGTTTGTTCTTTGGTATCTATCCTGCAAGAAAAGCAGCACTGTTAGATCCTATCGATGCATTACGGTATGAATAAATTTAGATAAAATAAGGGGCTGTCGCATTAAGAGTTGAACTGCAGCCTGTCAAGTAGACAAAATAATAAAAAGTTTTTGGAAAGGTCAAGAAAAAATAGACATAAAGGGTAGCCCATATAATTTTGTGTAAATTGATTTTCCAAACAAATAAGATTTATAAGATAATGTATAGTCTGTAACTAAAAAACATAGCTCTAAAATACCGAGGCCACTGAAAAACTTACGTTTTTCGGCAAGCGTAGATTTAAACCGTGTACTTTTTTGAAAAAATCAAATAAATTGCTAAAAAGACGGGCTCTTTGTCAATAGTTGTGGTTTCAACTTTTCGGTAGGATTTATCCTACCGAAATTTTATGTACAAATCTCTGTATTAAATCGCTTAGTCCTGCGTTGACATCTCTGTGGATTATTTAATAAATAAATGATTCTTCTTTTGGAATTATCTAAGTTTCTAAAACTATAACAAATTCGCTTTAAATTCTTTATCGTTGTATTACATCCCTCAGTAAGTCCATTGCTATAACCCGTTGCAATACTATGGATTATTTCCTTTTTCCAAGTAATAGTCGTCTTTAAAACTCGTTTAAATGATGGCAGGTTTTGTTTTTCTACCGTTAGTTGAACTAGTTTTAATAGTTTTATAAATTCGTTACTGTCCTTGCTATCCATTAAGTTAAAATAGGCTTCTTTCATTGCGTATGCTGCTGTAAGGTCATCTGAATAATTCAGCATAATTTGCAATGCTTCTCTGTCATCATCTTTTTTTAGATTGTTTTCTCTGCATAATAACAGATATCTAGAATGTTTAAAATACTTTCGTTGCTCTGGTGGCAGTTTTGTCTGCAACTGTTTGCGAACGTCATCTAGAGCGTCGTTTGCCAAACGTGCCTATTTAGCCCCTTAACCAAGTTGGAGTCCTGTCGTCAAAGACCCGCGTACCCGAGTAACCCAATGATTACATTTTTTTCAATAATTAATATAAAAAGGTGTATAAATTTTTTTATTTCATTTACAATTTATAAATCATATGTTATTATATGACATATAATGATAATTTATTCCTGACGATGCAATTTATGTATTTTGGGGAATAAAAAAGTTTGGTTTGTTACAATTAGGATATTTTTTGAATTATAAAAGATTTTTATGTTCTTTGTAACAAATGAAAATCTTTGGGGGATAGAAGAAAATCTCTCTTAAGCAAGACTACTTATGCTAGTATAAAAGATAGAATATGAAATTTTGAAAAATATAATAGTATAGGTGAATTATGAATAACTACCAAATGTATCAATTATATCTAAAATCAGGATTTTTCAAAAATTATTGTTATATAATTTTTGATACAGCAACCAATCAAGCAGTTGTTATTGACCCTGCGTGGGATTTGAAATCTATTGAGTCAGTGTTAAGAAAAGTAAATGCAGATTTAACTGCAATTCTATTGACTCATTCTCATTTCGATCATGTTAATCTTGTAAATCCGTTAGTGGAAAGATATAATCCCCAAGTAATAATGTCAGTGAGGGAAATAAATTATTATAAATTCAGATGCAATAATTTAACTTCTGTGGAAAATGGGGATATTTTTAGTGTAGGTAAGACTGATATAAAGTGTCTTTTAACTCCGGGGCACACGGCAGGAGGTACATGTTTTCTTTTAAAAAATCATCTATTTACTGGAGATACAATATTTACTGAAGGATGTGGAATCTGTACTTCATATGGTGGAAGTCCAGTAGACATGTTTAATAGTATTCAAATGATAAAGAATACTATATCTTCTGAGATTCTTGTTTATCCGGCGCACTCGTTTGGTATAGAGCCAGGGCATACTATAGATTATCTTTTCAAACAAAACATTTATTTCCAAATTAATAATCTGGAAAATTTCATAGCATTTAGAATGCGTAAAAATCAAAAAATGTTTAATTTTAATTAATAGATTTTGATTTATAGGTATTAACTTACGAAATAATTTGAATAAAACACTTAGAACAAACTTACCTATTGGTAAGTTTAAGATATTAATAAGAAAAAACTCCTTAAAAATATTAATTTCGGAGGCGTATTAATATTAAGGGGAGTGCAATAACGAGGTGATCTGGAGATTCTTTTGAGTCTTCTGATTGCCTCGTTATGCTTTTTTATGGTTTTATTTTTGAAGAGAGTATATCAAGATATAGATTTATATTACAGAAATTAATGGGCTAGAAAAGGAGGAAGTGTGTTGGAGATGATAATAAGCAGAGATTATAGTTGATTTAATAAATATAAGTAGGCAGTAATATTAAATTTGAGTTTAAATAATCATTGTATGAATTTATGTAAAATGATTATTTAATAACTTTTTTCATTAGAAGGAGTGCTTGAATTTCTGCCATTACGAGTTCAATGCAATGGAGTGAGATGACCTTAAATAGTAGGCTGGTGTCAAACATATTTTTCTTGTTGATCCTATTGATTGGATAGTTCCAAATTTTAATTAGGTTAGGTTGGTGTATAGTGATAAATTATTTACCGCAAATAATTGTCGATGACTTACTTTTCAAAGAAAAAGAAAATACTTTTAAGGGAGGTATATGCATATGTAATTTTAGCAATTGGTCGCATTACCATGAGGTGATAAATTATTTACATCCAAAGGAAAAAGAGTATTATGATCGATTGAATATTGATAATAGAAAGAAAAGCTACCTCATAGGTAGGTATGCAGCAAAGAGAGCTATTTCATTTTTTACTGGTGAGAATAATTATGAAAGTATATTAATACAATGGGGAATATTTAATCAACCGGTTGTAATAAATAAAAATTTACATAATACTCAGACAAGTATAACTCATTCTGGAAATTATGGAGCAGCAGTTGTATTTCCAGAGAGTTTACCTATTGGGATAGACATAGAGAAAATTGATCCTAGAAAAAATTTTTTACTTGAAAAACAAATTACTTCAAATGAAGGAGAGTTAATAAATAGTTTTTTATATCCTCATGATACAAAACTTACAATATTATGGACTGTCAAAGAAGCATTGTCTAAAGTGATTAAAAGTGGTCTAACAGCAACGCTTGATATATTTGAAGTAAACAAAATAGAATTGAAACAAAATTATGTAGTCAATTATTTTACGCACTTTTATCAGTATTGTGCAATTTCATTTGAATTAGACGATCGTTATATCTGTTCTATTACATATCCTAAAAATGTAGAATTGTTTATAAACATTGCAAGTTTGCAAGAACATTTTTGCCGGCTACTCCGTTCAGAAGAAATTAACTTGTAGTTTAGATGCTTTAAATAGTACTGAATTTTCAAGTTTATTTTTTTGCACAGGGTAGTCAAATTATTATCATCTTAAGTTGAAAAATGAGTTGATTATTTCTAGGCCTTGAATAGATCGAAAGGAATGATTTTACCATGGACAAAAAAATAGTCTTTATGTTTTCAGGACAAGGTTCGCAGTTTTACAATATGGGAAAAAGTCTCTATATTCATGACCAAAAATTTCGGGATACAATTCGCAATTTAAATGATATTATATATAAATTTATAGGTGTCTCGGTATTAGATGAGCTATATGGTGAAGATAAAAAAAGTAGTGGAAAATGTAAAGAAAGTAAAAGCATTATTTTCAAAATATCAAGGAAGAGGCTAATGTTAAATTGGCAGCATGCTTTATCGACAGGGACATAGAAAATCCAACCTTATAGTGAAGCGTACTTTTTTCAAAGTGTCCTAAAGCTCATAATTGCAATGAAGTGGATTTTTCTCATTACCTCTTAATTTAATATATGGAAAGTGGAGGAAAAAGTTTATGGCTAAAGATATAATTAATAAACAATTAAATATTTCTAAAGATTCTGAATTAAATAAAAAATCAAAAGAACAAATAATGGCCTCTACGATTGACAACAAAGAATACGATAAAAAGGAAGTTGGTGGAATCAATAGTGAAAAGGAAATGCATCAAATAAATAATGAATGCATAAAAAATAAAGATATTGCCATTATCGGGATAGCATGTCGTTTTCCCGGAGCTGAAAATTATGGACAATTTTGGGAAAATATTAAACGAGGACTATCGAATATTCAGGAAATTCCCCAAAATCGTTGGGACTGGCAAGCGTTATGGGGAGATCCCCAAATTGAAATAAATAAGAGTAACAGTAAATGGGGTGGATTCATTAAGAATGTTGATACCTTTGATGCGAGCTTTTTCGGATTTTCTCCTCGAGAATCAGAAGTGATGGATCCGCAGCAAAGGATCATGCTGGAACTAGCTTGGTCTTGCTTGGAGGATGGGGGGGTTCGTCCTTCTGATGTATCAGGAAAAAAAGTCGGTGTTTATTTAGGTGTTTTTTCTTCTGACTATAAAGAATTGCAAGAAAGAGAATTTCGCGCAATTGAAATGTATCATTCTATAGGAACTGCTACTGCAGTAGTCGCCAATCGCATTTCTCATTATTTCAATTTTAAAGGCCCGAGCATTCCTATTGATACGGCTTGTTCCAGTGCTCTTAGTGCTATTCATGCAGCTATTAACTCTTTACGCTCGGGAGAATGCAGCATGGCGTTAGTGGGAGGTATTAATCTATTATTGACGCCAACTCGCTATATTTCATACTCAAAAACCGGTATGTTGTCGCCTACGGGATCATGTAAAACCTTCGATGAAAGTGCCGATGGCTATGTACGAGGTGAAGGTGCAGGGCTCATCTTGGTTAAGCCTTTAGAACAAGCGATTAAGGATGGAGATTCTATCTATGGAATTCTGAAGGGAAGTGCTATTAACCATAACGGGAAAACTCATACTTTAACTTATCCCAATCCCGAAGCCCAAGCGGATGTGATTATTGAAGCGTGTAAGCAGGCAAGGGTTACTCCTGAAAGTATCAGCTATATTGAGACTCACGGAACAGGGACTCCCAAAGGGGATCCCCTTGAGTTTCAGGGACTATTAAAGGCATTTGAAAGCCTTTCTTCACAAGGAAAGCAAAGTTTGAAAAGAAACTATTGCGGTTTGGGGGCTGTAAAAACCAATATAGGTCATCTTGAATCTGCGGCCGGAATTGCCGGGGTAATCAAAGTGTTATTATCCATGAAGTATAAACAGTTACCTGGGCTTCAGAATTTCAAACGGTTAAATCATCGCATTGCTGTGGAAAATAGTCCGTTTTATTTTATTGATCGGTTACAAGCATGGAAACCATTAAAAGATGTAAACAATAAAGCTTATCCTAGACGAGCTGGAGTAAGTTCTTTTGGATTTGGGGGTACGAATGCCCATGTGATTCTTGAAGAAGCGCCGGTTATCGCAAAGCATTCCAACATAAAAGTCCCCTATTACTTAATTTGTTTATCCGCTAAAACTAAAGAAGCATTGCGGCGTAAGGAAGAAGACCTGCTATATTGGTTAGAAGAGGAAGGAATAAAACATAAACTTATTGAGATTAGTGCGACGTTATTGATGGGGAGAGAGCATTTTGCAATAAGATCTGCTTTTGTCGTAAGAGATGTGCAAGAACTCCAAAAGAGATTAAAGCAAGTTCTCGAAAAAGGAGAAGCTGAAGGATATTATATAGAAGGTAATATAAAAAAAGGAGAACAAATGAGTCCTCTCTTGGTAGAGCTAGGTAAGACGATTGTCAAAGAGTTACAGGCAAATAAATTGAAGGACGAGCAGGAATATGGTCAAAAACTCATGGCGTTGGCGGAACTGTATACAAGTGGGCATAATCTGGATTGGCAGATGATTTTACCTAAAGGAAAGATAAGCCGCATCAGTTTGCCGACCTATCCTTTTGCCAGAGAGCGTTATTGGATATCTGATAGCGATGAAGAAAGTTACAGCAAAATAATAAGCTCTGGTAAGCTTACTTCCATTCATCCGCTATTGCATCAAAACACCTCAGATCTTTTCGAACAGAGGTTCAGTTCTAGTTTTACTGGAGAAGAGTCTTTCCTTGCAGATTATGTCGTGAAAGGGCAACGAATATTACCTAGAGTAGCTTACTTGGAAATGGCTCGGGCGGCAATTGGAAAGGCAGCAGGATCTTTAGAAGAAAATCAAATAGGGTTGCGATTCAAAAACGTGGTTTGGGCCAGACCTATTGCCATAGGAAAGCAGTCAATGCAAGTACATATTGGAATCTATCCCGAAGAGAATGGAGAAATAGCCTATGAAATATATAGCGAGCCACAAAAAGACAATGCAGAGCCTGTAATACACAGCCAAGGCAGTGTGGCGCTATGTGCTGTTACAGAAAGTTCAACCTTGGATTTGCATTCCTTGCGGGTGCAGTGCAGCCAAGGCATTTTTTCATCCAGTCAATGCTATGAAGTTTTTAGGACGGTGGGGCTTGACTATGGTCCTGGATATCAGGGGATTGAACAGGTATATGTAGGACAGGAACAGGTACTGGCTAAGCTGACTTTACCTGCGACTGTCTCCGATACGAAAGACCAATTTATTCTGCATCCAAGTCTAATGGATGCGGCCTTACAAGCATCTTTAATGATAAGTGCCAGTGACGTTAAACTAGCTCTGCCATTTGCATTGCAAGAACTTAAAATATTCGAAAAATGTACTTCCACCATGTGGGCGCTGATTCGCTACAGTGAAGGCAGTAAAGCTAAAGACAAGATGAAGAAAATTGATATTGATCTATGTGACGAGCAAGGGCGCGTTTGTGTACGGATGAAAGGTCTTTCCTCCAGAGTGTTGGAAGGAAAAGTGGATTCAGTAACAGATACAGAAGCGATTGGAACGCTGATGCTTCAACCTAGTTGGCAAGAAAAAATTGTTGATTCGGAAGCAACAATGCCAGAGTATGACCGACATCTAGTGATGTTATGTGAGTCACATGACATTTCTCAAGAAGACATTGAAAATCAAATAAATGGAGTACGCTGTCTCACCTTACATGCAGAACAGGAAGGCATAGAATCACGATTTAACAACTATGCCGTTCAAGCCTTTGAGCAAATCAAAAATATTCTTAAAGATAAGCATATGGGCAAAGTGTTGGTTCAAATTATCGTTATCAATCAAGGAGAGCAACAACTTTTCGCTGGACTTTCAGGACTGCTGAAAACAGCCCAACTAGAAAATCCAAAACTCATAGGACAGTTAATTGAAATGGAACCAGGGAAAAAGATAGAAGAAATCATAGAAAAACTGAAGGAGAACAGCAGGAGCCCAATTGATAATCATATTCGTTACCAGGAAAATAAACGCTGCGTTGCCAGTTGGAACAAAGTGGATGTTTCCAAAGAAGCAGTAAAGATCCCCTGGAAAGACCAGGGGGTCTATTTAATTACTGGCGGTGCTGGCGGACTGGGACTTATATTTGCCAAAGAGATTGCACATAAAGTCAAAGATGCGACGCTAATCCTTACAGGTCGAACTTCACTTAAAAAAGACAAGCAAGCTAAACTTAAGGAATTGGAAGAGTTGGGCGCCAAAATCGTATACAAGCAAGTAGATATGACGCAAAAAGAAGCGGTTGCTGATTTAATTGAAAGTATCAGGAAGGACTTTAAAAATCTTAACGGTATCATCCATAGTGCGGGCGTGATTAGAGACAACTTCATTATAAAAAAGACTAAGGAAGAAGTGCAAGCGGTTCTAGCTCCTAAAGTCACGGGATTGGTGAATTTGGATGAAGCTAGCAAGGAGTTAAACCTCGACTTTTTTGTGTTCTTTTCCTCAACAACAGGAGCATTAGGCAATCTGGGACAGGCAGACTATGCTACTGCTAATGCTTTTATGGATGTGTATGCTAGGTATAGAAGCAACTTGGTAGCATCAAAGCAGCGCCATGGCCAAACTTTGTCAATCAACTGGCCGCTGTGGCAAGAAGGCGGGATGAGCGTCGATGAAGAAACTGAAAAAACAATGAGGCAAAATACAGGTATGATTGCCATGGAAAAATCAATTGGCATTTGGGCATTTTATCAAGGAGTAGCTTTAGGCAAGGCGCAATTAATGGTACTTGAAGGCGATCTGTCACAAATGCAGGCATATCTATTAGATATTTCACCAAAAGTTCATAAATATACAGAGGAGGCATCTACTCTCCATGTGGAGCAATGGCAATTGCGAGAAAAAACCTTATATCAACTCAAGGTTCTATTTGGAGAAGTCACTAAAGTAAGTGTTAACAAACTTGATCCTGAAGAGCCTTTGGAAAGCTACGGGATAAATTCAATTATGATTATCCAGCTTAATCAAAAACTTGACGGTATTTTTGGAGAATTGTCAAAAACTTTATTCTATGAATACCAAACATTGAACGCGCTGGCAGAATATTTTACGGCAGAATATCCACAGAAATGTCTGCAGTGGACCGGACTTGGAGAGCAGGTTCAGCCAATACAGGATAAGTCAACAATATCAATGTCCGTTGGTGAATTTCCTGTACTGACATCATTGAAAAAAGATAAAACGCTAACTCGTGATTTTATGGAGCTAACTCCCAATAATAGCGTCTATGAACCGATTGCCATCATTGGCATGAGTGGGCGCTATCCAAAAGCAAAAACATTAAAAGAGTATTGGGATATTTTAAAAACAGGCCAAGATTGTATTAGCGAAATTCCTCAAGAGCGTTGGTCAATGGAAGGATTTTATCATTCGGATTTCCAAGAAGCTGTGGCACAAGGAAAAAGCTATAGCAAATGGGGTGGTTTTGTAGAAGAATTTGCCGATTTTGATCCGCTATTCTTTAATATTTCCCCTCTAGAAGCGATCAGTATGGATCCTCAAGAACGATTGTTCATTGAAGCTTGTTGGGCAGTGCTAGAGGATGCAGGATACACCAAAGAGCAACTTGGAGAACAATATGATAGGCGAGTTGGTGTTTTTGCAGGGATTACCAAAACAGGTTTTGAGTTATATGGCCCCGATTTGTGGAAACAAGGCGAACAAGTTTATCCTTCTACTTCATTTGGATCGGTTGCGAATAGAATTTCCTATCTGCTTAATTTGCAAGGTCCTAGTATGCCGATTGATACGATGTGTTCGTCCTCGTTAACAGCCATTCATGAGGCATGTGAACATCTTTACCGTGGAGAATGTGAAATGGCGATTGCGGGTGGAGTGAATTTGTACCTGCATCCTTCAAGCTATATCAGACTTTGCAATAATCATATGTTATCTGTAGATGGAAAATGCAAAAGCTTTGGTCAAGGAGGTAACGGATTTGTACCTGGAGAAGGAGTGGGCACTGTTTTACTGAAACGGTTATCGCAGGCGATTGCAGATGGTGATCATATTTATGCTGTAATTCGAGGGACAAGTATTAACCACGGCGGAAAAACGAATGGATATACAGTACCTAATCCAATCGCCCAAGGCGATCTCATTCGAACGGCGTTGGATAAAGCCGGAATTGATGCTCGGGCCGTCAGTTATATAGAAGCACATGGAACAGGGACAGCACTTGGCGATCCGATTGAAATCACAGGATTAAGCCAAGCATTCCAAAAGGATACCCAGGAAACAGGATTTTGTGCAATTGGTTCCGCAAAATCAAATATTGGACATTTGGAAGCAGCAGCAGGAATTGCAGGAGTTACCAAAATCGTGCTGCAAATGAAAAATCAAGAGATTGTTCCCAGCCTGCATGCTACGGAATTGAATCCCAATATTAATTTTGGAAAAACTCCTTTTGTAGTTCAGAGGGAACTGGCAGAATGGAAACGACCGGTGGTTGAGATTAACGGAGAAAGCAAGGAATATCCAAGAATTGCTGGTATTTCATCTTTTGGTGCTGGTGGATCAAACGCGCACATCGTATTAGAAGAATACATTCCAAAGAATCAAGAACGTCGTTTAACTGCAATCACACCACAAGACCCAGCTATTATCGTACTGTCGGCAAAGAATGAAGAACGGCTCCAAGTGCAGGTACAGCAATTGTTGTCCGTGATTCAGGAACAGAAATTTGGGGATAGTGAATTGATCGATATGGCCTACACGCTGCAAGTAGGACGTGAAGCCATGGAAGAACGTTTGGCCATGATCGTAGGATCGGTCAAAGAACTGGCAGAAAAACTGCAGGGCTTTGTAGAAGGAAAGGATGATATTAAAGATTTGTACCGGGGCCAGGTTAAACGTGATAAAGAGGACTTTATTATTACTATGGCTATGGATGAAGAAATGCAGGAAACAATTCAAAAGTGGATTCAACAAAAAAAATATGCAAAACTTCTGGAACTTTGGGTCAAGGGTTTCAAGTTTAATTGGAACGAGCTCTATGCTGATACAAAACCTCACCGTGTTAGCCTGCCTACGTATCCTTTTGCCAGGGAACGTTATTGGTTGCCTGAAATTTATCTTGCCAAACCTGCTGGTAGCTTGACAACAAACTCAATAATGCACCCACTATTGCATCAAAATACATCCGACCTTTCTGAACAGCGGTTTACCTCCACTTTTACTGGTCAGGAGTTTTTCTTGGCTGACCATATCGTGAAAGGACAGCGGATCTTGCCCGGAGTGGCCTATCTAGA
This sequence comes from uncultured Veillonellaceae bacterium, assembly GCA_963805085.1. Taxonomy (GTDB): domain Bacteria; phylum Bacillota; class Negativicutes; order JARBTT01; family JARBTT01; genus JARBTT01. Next base: position 163,489 of record CAWDTA010000003.1, read on the forward strand.
AATGGCTCGAGTCGCCGTACAGCAGGCATCTGCAGTCTTTCAAGAAGAAAAGGCTCAGATAAAGCTCCAGAATATCGTCTGGACACGTCCTATTACCGTAGGGGAAAAACCAGTCCAGGTACACATCGGACTCTATCCTGAGGAGACTGGCCAGATCGCCTATGAGATTTATAGCCAACCAGATGAGGCCAGCGCTGAATCAATAGTGCACAGCCAAGGCATTGCCGTATTGGGCACTGTCCTAGATACTCCCACTCTGGATTTATCTGCCTTGCAGGCCGAGTGTAGCAAAATTGCTCCTGCTGCGAATCAGCTTTACGAGGCCTTTAAGACGATGGGGATTGACTACGGTCCCGCCCACCAGGGTATCGAACAGTTGTACATAGGGCAAAATCAGGTTTTGGCTAGAATCACCCTGCCGTCATCTGTCGCCAATACCAAGAATCAGTTCGTCCTGCACCCTAGTCTGATGGATGCCGCCCTTCAGTCTTCCAGCTGCTTGATTACGGACAAAATGCCATCCGACAAAACTTCACTCAAGCCAATCTTGCCTTTTGCCTTAGACGAACTTGAAATCTTTGGCAGTTGCACTTCCTCCATGTGGGTACATATACGACCGAATGTCGGAAGTATAGCAGGGGACAAGCTTCAGAAGTTGGACATCGATATTTGCAACGACCAGGGGAATATTTGCGTGCGCATGAAGGCGTTCACATTTAGAATGTTGGAAGGCGAACTGGATGCCTCAGGAACAGCAATGCCCCGAGGTTTGCTGTTGCTCCAACCCGGCTGGAGTGAACAAACAGTTGCTGATGTAGACTTAGCCACTGATTACGCTCAACACTTGGTGATCCTCTGCGAGCAGGATGATATCTCTCCTGAAAGCATAAGTGCTCGAATGAATAAGGTGCGCTGTCTGGCTCTCCAATCTTCGCAGCTAGAAATAGAGGAGCGTTTCGCAATGTATGCTATTCAGGTATTTGGGGAAATCCAAGGCATCCTCAAGGATAAGGCCAAAGGTCAAGTTCTGATTCAGTTAGTGGTTTCCAGATCAAGCGAGCAACAATTCTGTTCTGCCCTCTGGGCTCTTTTAAAAACGGCACAGCTTGAGAATCCAAAACTCATAGGACAGTTAATTGAAATGGAATCAGGGAAAAAGATGGAAGAAATCATAGGAAAACTGAACGAGAACAGCAGAACCCCAATTGACAATCATATTCGCTATCAGGAAAATAAACGCTATGTTGCCAGTTGGAACAAAGTGGATGTTTCCAAAGAAACAGTAAAGATCCCATGGAAAGACCAGGGAGTCTATTTAATTACTGGCGGTGCTGGTGGACTGGGACTTATATTTGCCAAAGAGATTGTGCATAAAGTCAAAGATGCGACGCTGATCCTTACAGGTCGAACTCCACTTGATGCAGATAAACATGCTAAATTTAATAAATTGGAAGATTTGGGTGCTCGAATCATATACAAGCAAGTCGATGTGACACAAAAGGAGGCTGTCGCTAACTTAATTCAAAGCATTAAGAAGGACTTTGGAAATCTAAATGGCATCATTCACGGTGCGGGAGTGATTCGCGACAATTTCTTTATAAAAAAGACGAAGGAAGAACTGCAAGCAGTTCTGGCGCCCAAAGTCAACGGAGTGGTGAATTTGGATGAAGCCAGCAGGAAGTTGTCACTCGACTTCTTCATTATCTTTTCCTCAATAGCAGGAAGTATAGGAAACATTGGTCAGGCTGATTACGCAGCTGCTAATGCTTTTATGGACATCTATGCTAAGTACCGTAATGATCTGGTGGTGTCGAAACAACGGCAGGGACAAACCTTGTCAATCAATTGGCCGTTGTGGAAAGAGGGCGGTATGCATGTCGATGCAACCACCGAAAAGACGTTGAAGCAGAGTACGGGGATGACTGCTATGCAGACGGCAAGCGGCATTCAGGCTTTGTATCAAAGTTTATACTCCGGCAAGGATCAGGTCATGGTAATAGAGGGAGATCTCAAGCGGTTGCAGGCAGTGTTCCTGAGACAACCAGACGGTATAGAAACTGTAAAATTATCTCTTAATATCAAAAAAAATAAAGCAATTCCATCCATTGGAGAAGACATGCTCAGGGAGAAAGCGGAACATTACTTCAAAAAGTTACTTTCTTTCGTTTTTAAGATGCCTGTTAATAGAATTGAAGCAACTGCTCCACTTGAACAATATGGTATAGATTCAGTCATGGTTATACAACTGACCAATCAATTAGAAAAAACATTTGGTTCATTGTCAAAAACGTTGTTTTTTGAATACCAATCCATTCAAGAGTTAACTGGATATTTTCTTGAAGCCTATCGGGATCAACTGATAGAATTATTGGGAATTGAGGGAAAAGTAGCAGCAACTAACGAGAATTTCAAAGATTCTATAACTATGGCAGAACCATTAGAGCCAACCATCAGCACTCAAAAGCGCTCGCGCTTTGTATCACTACGTAATCAAAGCCCACAAGAAAAATCAGGGGATTTTGACATTGCCATTATAGGTGTGTCTGGACGTTATCCGGGGGCCAAAAATATTCAGGAGTTTTGGAAGAACCTGCAGGCTGGTAAGGATTGCATAACCGAAATACCCAATGACCGCTGGGATCACAGTCTATATTTTGATGAAGATAAGAACAAGCCGGGTAAGACTTATAGTAAGTGGGGAGGATTCCTCGATGGTGTTGATCAATTTGATACTCTTTTCTTTAATATTTCACCGCGGGAAGCAGAAATGATGGATCCTCAGGAGCGTTTGTTCTTAGAATGTGTCTATGAAACATTAGAGGATGCGGGATATACCCGAGAATCATTAGGTTTATGTCAAGATTTTGGCTTAGATGGGAATGTAGGGGTCTTTGTAGGCGTTATGTATGAAGAATACCAACTCTATGGGGCTCAGGCACAATCCAAAGGCAGACCGATTAGTATCCCGGGAAATCCTGCAATGATCGCCAATCGAGTGTCATATTTTTGCAATTTCCATGGCCCTAGTATGGCTGTGGACACCATGTGCTCTTCCTCATTGACGGCAATCCATTTGGCATGTCAAAGCCTACAACGGAGCGGATGTGAGCTTGCAATTGCGGGTGGTGTCAATGTCTCCATTCATCCTAACAAATATTTAGTGCTCGGGCAGGGTAGATTTGTGTCCAGTAAGGGGCGGTGTGAAAGTTTTGGGCAAGGTGGTGACGGATATGTACCGGGAGAAGGCGTAGGAGCGGTATTATTAAAACCGTTGTCTAAAGCCATTACTGATGGGGATCACATATATGGGATTATCAAAGCAACCGCACTTAATCATGGCGGAAAAACCAACGGGTATACAGTACCAAATCCTAACGCGCAGGCTAGTGTTATCGGCCGGGCTTTAAAGGATGCTCGTATCAATCCAAGGATGATCAGTTACATTGAGGCCCATGGCACTGGGACTTCATTAGGAGATCCAATTGAAATCGCAGGTTTAATGAAAACCTTTCAGGAATATACCAAGGAAAAACAGTTTTGTGCCATTGGTTCGGCGAAATCGAATATTGGGCATTGTGAGAGTGCGGCAGGCATTGCTGGATTAACAAAAATACTATTGCAGCTCAAATATCGTCAATTAGTACCGTCGCTCCATTCCGAGGTTCTCAATTCCAATATTGACTTCACTAATAGTCCTTTTGTTGTTCAGCAAGAACTTGCAGAATGGAAAAGGCCGATGATTGAGGTTAATGGAATAACTAAGGAATGTTCAAGAATCGCTGGTATTTCGTCCTTTGGTGCTGGAGGATCCAATGCCCATGTAGTGATTGAAGAATATATTTCTCAAGCCTTTGAAAAAGCTCAAATTACGACTACGTCTCAAAATTCTGCAGTTATTGTATTGTCGGCCAAGAGTGAAGCTCAACTCCAGGAACAAGCAAAGAGATTATTGGTTGCTATCAAAGATCAGCAATTCTCAGAAGGGAGTTTAGCTGACATAGCTTATACACTTCAAGTAGGGCGTGAAGCGATGGACGAACGATTGGGATTAATTGTAGGATCAATTAAAGATCTTGAAGAAAAACTAAAGAGCTTTATAGAAGCCCAAGATGGTGTTATGGATCTGTACCAAGGGCAGGTTAAACGTAATAGAGAGGCATTAGCTATTTTTGCTGCGGATGATGAAATGACAAAAATAGTCGAAGCTTGGATGAACAAAAGAAATTATGGGAAAGTTTTGGATCTTTGGGTTAAAGGTTTGACTGTTGATTGGAACAAACTCTATGGTGACCAAAAACCTCTTCGCATAAGCTTACCTACATATCCCTTTGCCAAAGAACGCTATTGGATTCCAGAATATAAAGAACCAATAGAGACCAAGCCTTTGTTTGTCCAAAGCAATATTCAATTTAATGATGCTTTTTATGATCAAATTTTGGATGAAATAATGAATGATACTATTAGTGTTGATGTTGCTGTTCAGAAAACAAAAAAACATAGATAGGAGAGGAGAAAATATGAAGGATTTTCTAGAATATATTTTTTGTGAGGTAAAAAACAAGCGATTAGCAAAAACGGACGCAAAAGATCTTATACGTCAATTTCAAACTAATAGTAAATCTTGCTTTCTTCATCCAATGCTACAGCAAAACACTTCCGATTTCTCTGAACAACGATTTAGTTCTATTTTTACGGGTGAAGAATTTTTTCTAACCGACCATGTTGTAAAGGGGCAGCGTATCTTACCGGGAGTGGCCTATCTAGAGATGGCCAGAGCAGCAGTGGAGCAGGCGGCGGGGGTAGGAGAAGAAAGGCGTGTCGGAATTCGATTTAAAAATCTGGTTTGGACAAAGCCTATTGCCATAGGGAAGCAGCCAATGCAAATCCATATTGGAATTCACCCCGATGATAATGGAGAAATAGCCTACGAAATATATAGTGAACCACAAAAAGAAAATACAGAGCCTATAATACACAGTCAAGGCAGTGCGGCATTATGTGCTGTTACAGAAGGTTTAACCTTGGATTTGCTTTCCTTGCGGACTCAGTGCAACCAAGGCATTTTTTCATCCAGTCAATGTTATGAAGTTTTTAGAGCGGTGGGGCTTGACTATGGTCCTAGTCACCAGGGGATTGAACAGATATATGTAGGACAGGAACAGGTACTGGCTAAGCTGACTTTACCTGCGACTGTCTCCGATACGAAAGACCAATTTATTCTGCATCCAAGTCTAATGGATGCGGCCTTACAAGCATCTTTAATGATAAGTGCCAGTGACGTTAAACTAGCTCTGCCATTTGCATTGCAAGAACTTAAAATATTCGAAAAATGTACTTCCACCATGTGGGCGCTGATTCGCTACAGTGAAGGCAGTAAAGCTAAAGACAAGATGAAGAAAATTGATATTGATCTATGTGACGAGCAAGGGCGCGTTTGTGTACGGATGAAAGGTCTTTCCTCCAGAGTGTTGGAAGGAAAAGTGGATTCAGTAACAGATACAGAAGCGATTGGAACGCTGATGCTTCAACCTAGTTGGCAAGAAAAAATTGTTGATTCGGAAGCAACAATGCCAGAGTATGACCGACATCTAGTGATGTTATGTGAGTCACATGACATTTCTCAAGAAGACATTGAAAATCAAATAAATGGAGTACGCTGTCTCACCTTACATGCAGAACAGGAAGGCATAGAATCACGATTTAACAACTATGCCGTTCAAGCCTTTGAGCAAATCAAAAATATTCTTAAAGATAAGCATATGGGCAAAGTGTTGGTTCAAATTATCGTTATCAATCAAGGAGAGCAACAACTTTTCGCTGGACTTTCAGGACTGCTGAAAACAGCCCAACTAGAAAATCCAAAACTCATAGGACAGTTAATTGAAATGGAACCAGGGAAAAAGATAGAAGAAATCATAGAAAAACTGAAGGAGAACAGCAGGAGCCCAATTGATAATCATATTCGTTACCAGGAAAATAAACGCTGCGTTGCCAGTTGGAACAAAGTGGATGTTTCCAAAGAAGCAGTAAAGATCCCCTGGAAAGACCAGGGGGTCTATTTAATTACTGGCGGCGCTGGCGGACTGGGACTTATATTTGCCAAAGAGATTGCACATAAAGTCAAAGATGCGACGCTAATCCTTACAGGTCGAACTTCACTTAAAAAAGACAAGCAAGCTAAACTTAAGGAATTGGAAGAGTTGGGCGCCAAAATCGTATACAAGCAAGTAGATATGACGCAAAAAGAAGCGGTTGTTGATTTAATTGAAAGTATAAGGAAGGACTTTAAAAATCTTAATGGCATCATCCATAGTGCAGGAGTGATTAAAGACAACTTTATTCTTAAAAAGACTAAGGAAGAACTGCAAGCAGTTTTGGCTCCTAAAGTCACTGGATTGGTGAATCTGGATCAGGCGAGCCGGGAGTTAAACCTTGATTTTTTTGTTCTCTTCTCTTCAACAACAGGAGCTATGGGGAATCCAGGTCAGGTCGACTATGCAACAGCCAATGCTTTCATGGACGTCTATGCCAAATTCCGTCATGATCTGGTCAACTCAGGCCAGCGTTATGGACAAACACTATCAATTAATTGGCCGCTTTGGCAAGAAGGCAGTATGAGAGTTGACACAAAGACTGAAAAAATGATGAAGGAAAACACTGGCATGATTCCTATGAGGACTGATGTTGGTATTCAGGCACTCTATCAAGGCTTAGCTTCCGGTAAGTCCCAGGTACTGGTAGCAGAAGGTAATCTTAAACAACTTGAGGTAACTTTATTAGAAGCACAACAATTCAATAAAGAAACACCTTCTCACAGTGAAAAAAATAAAGCAGTACCAGAAATTGATCAAGATTGGTTAAAAGAGAAAGCGGAAAACTACTTTAAAAAGCTGCTTTCAACTATCATCAAGCTTCCGGCTGAGCGTATTGAGATAGATGCTCCAATGGAAAATTACGGAATAGACTCAGTCATGATCATGCAACTCATCAATCAATTAGAAAAAGTATTTGGCTCCTTGTCCAAGACGCTGTTCTTTGAATACCAAAATATCAAGGAACTAACTGGATACTTCCTTGAATCTCATCGTGATCGGTTGACAGAATTATTGGGAATAGAGGGGAAGGAAGTGGCGAATGCAGTTTCCAGCGAGTTTATTACTGAGGTAGAGGATGAAAAGCCAGCTATCAGTAGAAGGAAACATTCTCGTTTTGCATCTATGCACATAGATGCCCAGCTGGAAAAAGAAAAAGAAGCCAAGGATATCGCTATTATTGGCTTGTCTGGACGCTACCCTGGTGCGAGAACTGTTCAAGAGTTTTGGCAAAACCTCAAAAACGGCAAGGATTGTATCACCGAGATTCCCAAAGATCGCTGGGATTACACCTTATATTTTGATGAAAATAAGGATATACCTGGGAAAATATATAGTAAATGGGGAGGATTCTTGGAAGGAGTGGATCAGTTCGATCCTCTATTTTTCAACATTTCGCCTCGTGAGGCAGAATTTATGGATCCTCAAGAACGATTGTTTCTGCAATGTGTCTATGAAACTTTAGAAGATGCTGGCTATACTAGGGAAGTCCTTGGATCGTATCGAAACTTCGGACTAGAAGGAAACGTTGGGGTATATGTGGGAGTAATGTACGAGGAGTACCAACTCTACGGTGCGCAGGAACAAAGTCAGGGACGGCCGACCGCTCTTAGCGGCAGCCCATCCTCAATTGCCAACCGTATCTCTTATTTCTGCAATTTCCATGGTCCTAGTATGGCTCTAGACACCATGTGTTCCTCCTCTTTAACTGCAATCCATTTAGCCTGTCAGAGTCTGCAAAAGGGTGGATGTGAACTGGCAATCGCTGGTGGTGTTAACGTATCCGTCCATCCAAATAAATATCTATTGCTCAGCCAAAATAAGTTTGTATCCAGTAAAGGGCGTTGCGAAAGCTTTGGTCAAGGAGGTGACGGTTATGTGCCAGGAGAAGGCGTGGGGGCAGTACTTTTAAAGCCATTATCAAAAGCCGTTGCCGATGGGGATCATATCTACGGCATCATTAAAGCGACTGCTATCAATCACGGTGGAAAGACCAACGGTTATACGGTTCCTAACCCCAATGCCCAAGCAAGCGTCATTGATGCAGCGTTGAAAGAAGCTGGACTAAACCCTCGACTGATCAGCTATGTAGAAGCGCATGGCACTGGAACCTCTCTGGGAGACCCGATTGAGATAACCGGTTTGACGAAAGCTTTCCAGGAATATACGAAAGACAAGCAGTATTGTGCCATTGGATCAGCCAAATCGAACATCGGACACTGCGAAAGCGCTGCCGGTATTGCTGCGTTAACTAAAGTATTATTACAGATCAAGCATTGTCAGCTGGTACCATCTTTGCATTCCAAGACGATAAACACAAACATTGATTTTTCCAGCACTCCGTTTATAGTTCAGCAGGAACTCGAGGAGTGGAAACGGCCACTGATTGAGATAAACGGACAGAGCCAGGAATATCCTAGGATTGCTGGTATTTCCTCCTTTGGCGCCGGAGGTGCTAATGCTCACGTGGTGATCGAAGAGTATATTCCAGATCAAGCAAGAACCTTGATTACGGTTACTCAAGAAAAACCGGCGATGATTGTGCTGTCCGCTAAGAGCGAAGAATGTTTGAAGGAAAGATCACAGCAGTTATTGAGTGCTATTCAAACCCAACAGTTCTCTGATACTGATTTAGTTGACATTGCCTACACTCTCCAAGTTGGAAGGGAAGTTATGGATGAACGTCTGGCGATAACTGCAGTGTCCATTCGGGAACTTGAGGAGAAACTGCAAGGCTATCTAGATGGCAAGGAAAATATAGATGACTTCTATCGAGGACAGGTTAAGCGTAATAAGGAGACGTTGGCTGTATTTACAGCGGATGAAGAATTGCAGCAAGCGATTGGTAAATGGATACAACGTGGGAAGTATGCCAAACTCCTTAATTTATGGGTTAAAGGGTTGTTCTTTGATTGGAATGAGCTTTATTCTGGCACTAAGCCACAACGTATTTCTTTGCCTACGTATCCTTTTACTAAAGAACGTTATTGGGTACCTGAAATTGAGACGAAGAGAAGCTCAATTTCAGCAATAACAGCCTTCGGTCATCCACTTTTGCATCAGAACACCTCTGATCTTGCTGAACAGAGATTTACCTCAATATTTACCGGACAGGAGTTCTTCCTAGCCGATCATCTGGTGAAAGGCCACAATGTCCTGCCCGGAGTGACTCATCTGGAGATGGCTAGGGCTGCCGTACAGCAAGCGGCTGGAGACCTGCAAGAGGAAAAGATCCAGATCCAGCTTCAGAACATCGTCTGGATACGTCCCGTTATCGTAGAGGAAAAACCAGTCAAGATACACATCGGACTCTACCCTGAGGAGAGAGGCCAGATTGCTTATGAAATCTACAGTCAGCCAGATCAGGTCAACGTCGACCCAATAGTGTATAGCCAGGGTATTGCCCTGTTGAACACTGCCCAAGATGCCCCAGTTCTAGAATTAAGAGACTTACAGGCGGATTGTAACCAGAGCGTTCTCTCTGTTTCTAAGCTCTATGAGACCTTCAAGGAGATGGGAATTGATTATGGGCCTGCTCAACAAGGAATCGAGCAGTTGTACACAGGCCAAAATCAAGTTTTGGCTAGACTTAAGCTGCCAACATCAATTACAGCCACACAGGGGCAGTTCGTACTGCACCCCAGTATGATGGACGCGGCTCTCCAGGCCTCCATCGGTTTGCTGATGGATACAACACTGCCTAACAAGCCAATTCTGCCATTTGCATTGCAAGAACTTAAAATATTCGAAAAATGTACTTCCACCATGTGGGCGCTGATTCGTTACAGTGAAGGCAGTAAAGCTAAAGACAAGATGAAGAAAATTGATATTGATCTATGTGACGAGCAAGGGCGCGTTTGTGTACGGATGAAAGGTCTTTCCTCCAGAGTGTTGGAAGGAAAAGTGGATTCAGTAACAGATACAGAAGCGATTGGAACGCTGATGCTTCAACCTAGTTGGCAAGAAAAAATTGTTGATTCGGAAGCAACAATGCCAGAGTATGACCGACATCTAGTGATGTTATGTGAGTCACATGACATTTCTCAAGAAGACATTGAAAATCAAATAAATGGAGTACGCTGTCTCACCTTACATGCAGAACAGGAAGGCATAGAATCACGATTTAACAACTATGCCGTTCAAGCCTTTGAGCAAATCAAAAATATTCTTAAAGATAAGCATATGGGCAAAGTGTTGGTTCAAATTATCGTTATCAATCAAGGAGAGCAACAACTTTTCGCTGGACTTTCAGGACTGCTGAAAACAGCCCAACTAGAAAATCCAAAACTCATAGGACAGTTAATTGAAATGGAACCAGGGAAAAAGATAGAAGAAATCATAGAAAAACTGAAGGAGAACAGCAGGAGCCCAATTGATAATCATATTCGTTACCAGGAAAATAAACGCTGCGTTGCCAGTTGGAACAAAGTGGATGTTTCCAAAGAAGCAGTAAAGATCCCCTGGAAAGACCAGGGGGTCTATTTAATTACTGGCGGCGCTGGCGGACTGGGACTTATATTTGCCAAAGAGATTGCACATAAAGTCAAAGATGCGACGCTAATCCTTACAGGTCGAACTTCACTTAAAAAAGACAAGCAAGCTAAACTTAAGGAATTGGAAGAGTTGGGCGCCAAAATCGTATACAAGCAAGTAGATATGACGCAAAAAGAAGCGGTTGTTGATTTAATTGAAAGTATAAGGAAGGACTTTAAAAATCTTAATGGCATCATCCATAGTGCAGGAGTGATTAAAGACAACTTTATTCTTAAAAAGACTAAGGAAGAACTGCAAGCAGTTTTGGCTCCTAAAGTCACTGGATTGGTGAATCTGGATCAGGCGAGCCGGGAGTTAAACCTTGATTTTTTTGTTCTCTTCTCTTCAACAACAGGAGCTATGGGGAATCCAGGTCAGGTCGACTATGCAACAGCCAATGCTTTCATGGACGTCTATGCCAAATTCCGTCATGATCTGGTCAACTCAGGCCAGCGTTATGGACAAACACTATCAATTAATTGGCCGCTTTGGCAAGAAGGCAGTATGAGAGTTGACACAAAGACTGAAAAAATGATGAAGGAAAACACTGGCATGATTCCTATGAGGACTGATGTTGGTATTCAGGCACTCTATCAAGGCTTAGCTTCCGGTAAGTCCCAGGTACTGGTAGCAGAAGGTAATCTTAAACAACTTGAGGTAACTTTATTAGAAGCACAACAATTCAATAAAGAAACACCTTCTCACAGTGAAAAAAATAAAGCAGTACCAGAAATTGATCAAGATTGGTTAAAAGAGAAAGCGGAAAACTACTTTAAAAAGCTGCTTTCAACTATCATCAAGCTTCCGGCTGAGCGTATTGAGATAGATGCTCCAATGGAAAATTACGGAATAGACTCAGTCATGATCATGCAACTCATCAATCAATTAGAAAAAGTATTTGGCTCCTTGTCCAAGACGCTGTTCTTTGAATACCAAAATATCAAGGAACTAACTGGATACTTCCTTGAATCTCATCGTGATCGGTTGACAGAATTATTGGGAATAGAGGGGAAGGAAGTGGCGAATGCAGTTTCCAGCGAGTTTATTACTGAGGTAGAGGATGAAAAGCCAGCTATCAGTAGAAGGAAACATTCTCGTTTTGCATCTATGCACATAGATGCCCAGCTGGAAAAAGAAAAAGAAGCCAAGGATATCGCTATTATTGGCTTGTCTGGACGCTACCCTGGTGCGAGAACTGTTCAAGAGTTTTGGCAAAACCTCAAAAACGGCAAGGATTGTATCACCGAGATTCCCAAAGATCGCTGGGATTACACCTTATATTTTGATGAAAATAAGGATATACCTGGGAAAATATATAGTAAATGGGGAGGATTCTTGGAAGGAGTGGATCAGTTCGATCCTCTATTTTTCAACATTTCGCCTCGTGAGGCAGAATTTATGGATCCTCAAGAACGATTGTTTCTGCAATGTGTCTATGAAACTTTAGAAGATGCTGGCTATACTAGGGAAGTCCTTGGATCGTATCGAAACTTCGGACTAGAAGGAAACGTTGGGGTATATGTGGGAGTAATGTACGAGGAGTACCAACTCTACGGTGCGCAGGAACAAAGTCAGGGACGGCCGACCGCTCTTAGCGGCAGCCCATCCTCAATTGCCAACCGTATCTCTTATTTCTGCAATTTCCATGGTCCTAGTATGGCTCTAGACACCATGTGTTCCTCCTCTTTAACTGCAATCCATTTAGCCTGTCAGAGTCTGCAAAAGGGTGGATGTGAACTGGCAATCGCTGGTGGTGTTAACGTATCCGTCCATCCAAATAAATATCTATTGCTCAGCCAAAATAAGTTTGTATCCAGTAAAGGGCGTTGCGAAAGCTTTGGTCAAGGAGGTGACGGTTATGTGCCAGGAGAAGGCGTGGGGGCAGTACTTTTAAAGCCATTATCAAAAGCCGTTGCCGATGGGGATCATATCTACGGCATCATTAAAGCGACTGCTATCAATCACGGTGGAAAGACCAACGGTTATACGGTTCCTAACCCCAATGCCCAAGCAAGCGTCATTGATGCAGCGTTGAAAGAAGCTGGACTAAACCCTCGACTGATCAGCTATGTAGAAGCGCATGGCACTGGAACCTCTCTGGGAGACCCGATTGAGATAACCGGTTTGACGAAAGCTTTCCAGGAATATACGAAAGACAAGCAGTATTGTGCCATTGGATCAGCCAAATCGAACATCGGACACTGCGAAAGCGCTGCCGGTATTGCTGCGTTAACTAAAGTATTATTACAGATCAAGCATTGTCAGCTGGTACCATCTTTGCATTCCAAGACGATAAACACAAACATTGATTTTTCCAGCACTCCGTTTATAGTTCAGCAGGAACTCGAGGAGTGGAAACGGCCACTGATTGAGATAAACGGACAGAGCCAGGAATATCCTAGGATTGCTGGTATTTCCTCCTTTGGCGCCGGAGGTGCTAATGCTCACGTGGTGATCGAAGAGTATATTCCAGATCAAGCAAGAACCTTGATTACGGTTACTCAAGAAAAACCGGCGATGATTGTGCTGTCCGCTAAGAGCGAAGAATGTTTGAAGGAAAGATCACAGCAGTTATTGAGTGCTATTCAAACCCAACAGTTCTCTGATACTGATTTAGTTGACATTGCCTACACTCTCCAAGTTGGAAGGGAAGTTATGGATGAACGTCTGGCGATAACTGCAGTGTCCATTCGGGAACTTGAGGAGAAACTGCAAGGCTATCTAGATGGCAAGGAAAATATAGATGACTTCTATCGAGGACAGGTTAAGCGTAATAAGGAGACGTTGGCTGTATTTACAGCGGATGAAGAATTGCAGCAAGCGATTGGTAAATGGATACAACGTGGGAAGTATGCCAAACTCCTTAATTTATGGGTTAAAGGGTTGTCCTTTGATTGGAATGAGCTTTATTCTGGCACTAAGCCACAACGTATTTCTTTGCCTACGTATCCTTTTACTAAAGAACGTTATTGGGTACCTGAAATAAAAGATGCTAGTAATAGAAATTTAGCCCAAATTGAAAGCAGCCATTCTGAAAAAACTGAAAAATTTATACTTACCAAAGAATGGTGTGAAAAAAACATAGATGCTAAAGAGGATGTACATGCAGGATTAATAGTTGTTTTGGGAACATCGGCAACGACAGACCTTGCTCAGGTATTGTTTGAAGCTACAGAAACAACACAAGTGGTTTCTGTTATTCATGGTGAAACCCATTCGCCTGAAGAAATATCTACCGATTTTTATTCCTCCTCAGCAGGTGAATCACTATATCAACAGATTAAGGACATACAAAATGGTAATAAATTACTCGGGGTCATCGATATCACAGCTTATGATGGTGCATACGAACAGTCTACAACTGTAGAATCTGGGAAAATAACTTTCTTGCAAAAAATGATTGAGAATGATAGGAGTGAGGGCTACCGACTTTTACAGGTGACGCATAAGCTACATGCCTTCCAATTAGCAAAAACAACACTGCAAGGAGCTCGCATGGCAGGTTTGTATCGTATGTTAGGCGCTGAGTATAAGCAAATTCAGACCATAACCATGGATAGTGATTGTTTAATTCAAGATCATGAAACACTGGTAAAACAAATTCAAGCCGAGTTTTTGTATACAGATAAAGAGAATTTTACCGAATTTTGTTATCGGAACAATCAACGTTATCAACCATACTTGAATCTAGCACAGACGAATGACGAGATTCAAGAGAAGCTTCAAATGCCAGCGAGCTACGGTGAGAATGACGTTATTTTAATTACTGGCGGAGCGCAGGGGATTGGTGCCTCAATTGCGAAGCATCTTGTTTCTCATGGAGCTAAAAATCTTGTTATCATGGGAAGAGAAGCTCTGCCAGAACCCTCTGAATGGAGCAACATTCTCATCAATAAAGAAAAAACTGGGATGGAAGAAAAAATCAAACGCTTACAATTCCTAATTGATCGCGGAGCAAAAGTTCGTTATTACAGTATTCCCTTAACCGATGAGAAGGGAATCAAAGCTATAGCGCAAAATATTCGCCATGATCTTGGACCTATCACCGGAGTGTTCCACTGTGCCGGATTAGTAAGTAAGAACCCGGCCTTCTTTAAAAAGCAATTACAAGATTTCGTAGCAGTCTGTGAGCCGAAGATGAAAGGGTTGGTAGCCCTGCATAGGGCACTTGTCGAAGAACCCTTGAAATTTTTTATTTTGTTTTCATCGATATCAAGTATCGTGCCAACGTTAGCAACTGGGCAAAGTGATTATGCCGCGGCCAATGCTTACATGGATTATTATGCGCTGAATCAAGCTGGAGAGGGAAAGCATTATTTTAAATCCATTCAATGGCCGGCTTGGGGTGAAACAGGAATGGCAACGAGAGGAATGCGTACCCCCGCTTATGTAGAGACAGGTCTCGTATCCCTGACTACAAATGATGGATTGGCGTTCTTGGAGATCATCATGAAGACTACGCCGTATATTGTTAGCCTGCCTTGCGTGGTGGTTCCGAGTGAGTTTACATCTAAATACTTATTGAAAAGCCTACAGGGTGAAAAAGAATCCAGACAGGCATCAAGACGAAAAATCGAGATGATGCCGGAAGCATCGGTGGATTTACGAATGTTGATTATACAGTGGTTAAAACAAGTTTTTAGTACAGAATTAAAATTAAAACTTGCGCAATTGGATAATGATAAACCATTTTATGAATATGGGGTTGAATCTATTATGTTGGTGCAATTGACGCAAATATTGAGTGAAGGAGTTGGACAAACGCTGGATCCTGCATTGCTCTTGCAACATAGTACGATAAGCGCACTGGCGGATTATTTCATGGCCAATAATGCGGAAAACTTACAAAAAACTTTTAAACTTGAAACAATTATGGCTACTGAATTTTCTCCTACAGATGGTAGTTGTTCAATAAACAATACGTTATCCCCATCACTAAACGCAGCATCTCAGTCTAGCAGTAAATCTATATCTATAAGGCAACCGATAGGTACTAACCAGCTGGAAAAATTGGTAGAAGACATTGCTGTAGTGGGGCTATCGTGTCGGTTTCCAGATTCACCGACCAAAGAGAAATATTGGGATTTATTGACAAAAGGAGTGACTGCAATCCGGTCGGTACCAAAACAGCGTTGGATTCCTAGAGAGAATCGTCAGGATTATGGCGGATGGATAGAGGATGTTGAGCTGTTTGATCCAAATTTCTTTAATATCAATGAGCAAGATGCAGCAATTATGGATCCGCAAGCACGAATAATTCTGGAAGAAAGCCTTCGGGCAATTTATGATGCAGGCTATGAACACAAACAATTGTCGGGGCAAAAGATCGGAGTTTATATTGGCGGGCGTTCACAGCCCAATATGAATTTAAATGCCGTTTTAAAGGCCCCCAACCCTATTTTAGGAATGGGGCAAAACTATTTGGCAACAAATATTTCTCGATGTTTTAATTTTAAGGGGCCAAGCCTCGTAGTTGATACTGCTTGCTCATCAGGAATAACTGGCATGATGTTTGCTTGCGATTCCCTGAGAGAAGGAAGGATTGATATGGGATTGGTTGGTGCGGTAAATGTATTGGTGAGTCCTTATGCCCACGACCTATTTGCTGCTCGCAATATTTTAAGTAAGAGCGGTGAATTTCATATCTTCGACCAGCGATCTGATGGAGAAGTGCTGGGTGAAGGCGCCGGAGTTGTATTACTAAAACGGCTTCGCGACGCCGTCAAAGACGGGAATCATATATACGGTGTTATCAAGGCTATTGCAGAAAACAATGACGGGCAAACGCTTGGCCCTGGATCACCAAATATGAATGCTCAGAAACAAGTAATGCAAGATGCACTGACCTTAAGCGGAAAACAACCGACCGATATCGGGTACATTGAGATAAATGGGGGAGGATCTCCTGTGGTTGATTCCATTGAAATCAAAGCCTTGTCCGATGTTTATAATCTTGGCAATCAAGCATTATCATCATGCGTTATTGGGTCTGTCAAGCCTAATATCGGACATCTGTTATTGACGTCAGGCTTGGCGGGATTCATCCGTTGTGTGCTAAGCGTGTATCATAAACAGATTCCACCATTTTTATCTGCTTTAGATCCATTTAATTATTATGATTTTTCCTCATCACGAATTGAATTTAACAGAAAAACAATCGATTGGAGGGTAGATCCGGGAAAGAAGCGTTTGGCAGCGCAGAACTCTTTCCCAGACGGAGGTACCAATTGTCATCTTTTAATCGAAGAGTTTGTGCCTGATGGGATCTATCAGCAACAGTATTTTTCGAGGAAAATTCCAAAGATGACGAAAAAACGCTTTCCTTTACCTCAATCATCGTTGATGGAACCTTCTTTAATTATTGCAGAATCAAGTGAAAAACAAACAGATAAGAAGAGAAAACAACATAATTGTGGGGCAATACCAAGCTTATGGGGGGAAATATCGTGAAATATAGTTTAACAATAACCACAGAGCATCCGATAGTCAAAGGTCACATGGTTTATGAGGAAAATTTGCTGCCGGGATTGGCCTATATTGATATGCTGTATCATTTGGCGCAAGATAGCGTGGGACTAGATTATAGGAAGCATTGCTTGAAGCGTTTGACTATTTACACTCCCTTAATCGTGAGAGAAAATCGTCCAGTAAAGCTCGAAATTCTGTTTGATAGGGTATCAGATTATTGGAAAATTGCAGTTGAGGGGACGGAAACAGACGAGCATGGCGGTCCATTACCGAAAAAATTGTACATCACGGCTGAATTACATGAAGAAACAATACGATTTGAAGAACAAATAGATATTGAAGCCATAAAACATGCAGCTATGCAGTGCGTGGATATGGAAACGGTGTATGCAAAAGCCAGAAAACTAGGATTGGTTCACCAGGGGATGATTAAGGCCAGAGGAAATATCTTTCTGACAGACTTCGGGTGTTTAATTGAAGTTAAAGTGGATGAGGCTTATCACGATGAAGAACCAAAAGTGCTTTTTCATCCCACCCTCATTGATGGTGCTGCAATGGCAACGGGGATTTTAGAAGGTAAAGACGATAAAGGAAACAATGAAGACCTATACATTCCATTGTTTTATGAATCATTTATCTCAATAGAACCCCTGCATACCCATTGTTATGCCAGGGTAAAGTCGTCTTCGTTCCGTAGGGTTAATGATGTTTGTACAACAGATATTGCGTTTTTTAACAAAGCGGGAAAACAGGTTGCGCAGCTAAATGGAATAACTGCAAAACGGATACGTTTTAAGGAACAGATTAACCCGGATTTGAAAAAAGAAACTGTTTTATCTGCTGTTCAAGGACATTCTGTTTCTGATGAGCCTTATCAATATCAAATCGAGACAACCTCAACGTACATCGAAAGTCTCTTACGGAAGATATTTTCTAGGCACCTCAATCAGCCGGCATCTAAGATTGACATAAATTCAGGTTTCTATGAATTTGGTCTAGAATCATCCCAATTAATGGCTATAGTGAATGATATTGAAAAATCCTTTAGCTTATCTTTAAGTCCAACTTTGTTGTTTGAAAATAGTAATATTAGAGAATTAGTAGATTGCTTAAAAGTAAAAAAGAGAGAAAGTGGCTATGGTGCGCATGTTGAATTTGAACCTGTTGAAAAAATGGACGGCGAGTTTGGTTCGTTCGAAGAAAGTAGGAGAGTAACAGAAAAGGGAAAAGCTGTTCAAGACATTGCCATCATCGGCCTTTCAGGGCGCTACCCTGGGGCGAACAATGTTCAGGAATTTTGGCAAAATCTAAAAGACGGCAGAGATTCTATTACTGAGATTCCCAAAGATCGCTGGGATCACAGCCTGTACTTCGACGAGGATAAAAGCAAGCAAGGAAAAACATATTGTAAGTGGGGAGGATTTTTAGAAGGTGTGGATCAATTTGATCCTCTATTCTTCAATATTTCACCGCGAGATGCAGAGATGATGGATCCTATGAACCGTCTTTTTCTGGAAACTGTTTGGAATCTACTTGAAAACACAGGATATACACAAGAAATCCTGGAACGCCAATATCAGTCCAGTGTTGGGGTTTACGTCGGCGCAATGTATCAACAATATCATTATTTTAATTCAGATCGTATTACAGAATCGGCGATTTCTGTATCTTCCTATAGTTCTATTGCTAATCGTATTTCTTACTTTTTTAACCTACATGGCCCTAGTGTGGCTGTCGATACTGCGTGTTCTTCTTCGGCCGTTGCTATTCACATGGCCTGCGAAAGTTTGATAAATGGAGAGTGTCAGGTAGCCATTGCTGGGGGCGTAAATCTTTCCATTCATCCTAATAAATACATAGGCTTAAGCCGGATGCAATTACTTGGTAGCCATCCAAATAGTAGAAGCTTCGGAAATGGGGATGGATTTCTTCCCGCTGAAGGCGTGGGCGCGGTATTGTTAAAGCCACTCGCTAAAGCAATCAGGGATGGGGATTCCATCTTAGCCGTAATTAAATCGACAGCGATCAATCACGGAGGGCGTACTAATGCATTTTGCGTGCCTAATCCTAATGCGCAAGCGCAACTATTCGAAGACAATTTTAAAAAATCCGGGATTGATCCCCGGACGATCAGTTATGTTGAAGCCGCTGCCAGTGGAACGGTTTTAGGAGATCCAGTCGAAATCACTGCATTGAATAAAACTTTTAAGAAATTTACAAACGACCAGCAGTTTTGTGCAATTGGATCGGTCAAATCCAATATTGGGCACGCTGAAGCAGCTTCGGGAATCTCCCAACTTACGAAAGTGATTTTACAGTTACAACATCGACAAATGGTTCCGACGATCAAAGCGGAACCCCTGAATTCCAATATAAGTTTTGATAACACCCCGTTTTATTTGCAGCGAGAACTTCAGGATTGGAAACGCCCTGTGGTAAAAATTGATGGATATGAACAAGAGTTTCCACGACGTGCCACGGTAAGTTCCTTTGGGGCAGGGGGATCAAATGCGCATTTAATTATCGAAGAATATGTCCCATTACAAGAAGAATCGCATTATACCCCTTGTTCTTCAAGTACACCTCAGATTGTGGTATTTTCGGCTAAAAACCAGGACCAATTAGTAGCAGTTGTTGAGCAAATGCTTGATTTTATTGAACTTCAAAAGGATTTTTCCTTACCCGAGCTTGCTTATACGCTTCAAATAGGGCGAGAAGCGATGGAATCTCGATTAGCAATGATTGTCTGTAATCAAGAAGAGCTAATCCGGGGTATGAAGGAGTATCTCAGCAATAAGGCTGAAGTTTGCATACCTACTTTTATAGGAGATCAGGAAGGTAATCATTCGAAGTTTATAAGCCTTATAAATCTGCTTTCAGGGAAGGCAGAGCAAGCTGTTTTGCAAGTGTTTTTGGCAGAACAGGATTTTGAGAAAATTGCTCTTTATTGGACACAAGGCGGTAAAATTCCTTGGAAATTGTTACATGAAGATCAAAAAGTCCGCAAGATACTTTTGCCTACCTATCCTTTTGCTCGAGAACACTATTGGATCTCAGAGCAAGGAGAGGAAGATTATCAATCAACTGCTATTCAACCCGCTGTAGGCGGCGAACAGAAGATAACCGTTGATCTTAGTAATCCAACACAGAAAAATATTCAGGATTATATTGTGCATTTTTTATCGCAGCAACTGCATCTTGCGCAGGAACAAATCAATGTAAATAAAAATCTCCAAGACTATGGTGTGGATTCAATTATTGTAATGAAAATTATGCGTGAGTTTGAAGTACGCTTTAAACTCAAAATTACAGGACGAGAAATGCTGGAACATCAAACAATTAATGCTATGTCGTCTCATCTCACTTTAAAATTAGAAGCGTTGAGTAACCAAGATATTGCTGCAATCAATGTTTTACACACGGAATTTCAGCCGATGGAGTTACTAGCATCACCCGTTGATGAACCAGAAATCGAAGCTTTGGAAAAATTTAAACAAGGGACACTAACTCTTGAGGAAATAGAGAGCTTATTAGATAAAGGAGTGATATAGTATGACGCGAAAAGAACTTCTCATCGCATATAAAGAAGGTAAGCTATCGACAGCTGAATTACAGGAACAACTTCATGTGCTCAAAGAGCAATCTAACAAGAATCCTCTTTCCGAAGGCCAAAAAGGCTTGTGGATGTTGCAAAAAGTTTCACCTGAAATGAGTGCTTATAATATTCCTTTATGCTTCCGTATTGATCAGAAACTGGATATCGAGAAGTTCAAGCAAGCCTGTAGTTTTATTCTGCAGAAGTATCCCATTCTTACAAGTGTATTTGGTGAAGATGATGGGATTCCTTACCAAATGATTCAGCCATCACAGCCGCTTGGCTGGCAGCAAGAAGATATTTCGACGCTTGAAGCTGACAAAATTCTCCCGTATCTCAGGGAAAAAGCCAAAGAACCATTTTCACTCGAACGCGGCTCTTTAATGCGGATTCAGCTTTTGTCACGGTCTGAACAAGAACACATTGTACTCATTGTCATTCACCATATTGTCTTTGATGGCACTTCTTCCTTGATTTTAGTTAAATCTCTACTAGAAGCATATCGAGACCTTGGTGATGGGAAGGGGGTGGAAGCAAAACCTTTCTCGACAAGCTTCAATGACTTTGTCGAATGGGAACAAGCAATGCTATCAAGTGCGGAAGGCGAAGCGCATCGTGATTACTGGAGAAAGCAATTATCTGGAACCTTACCAATATTGGAACTTCCTACAGATCGGCCTCGTCTTTCCTCACAAGGCTCAGAAGGCAAAACCTATACAAGCTTGCTTTCGCCTGAATTGACGAAACAAATAAAAACCTTTGCGCAAACCCAGAATATGAATTTGTCTATTATTTTATTAGGCATTTATAAAGTATTGCTGTATCGCTATACAGATCTAGAGGATATTATCGTAGGAATGCCGACATTAGGACGTCCAGAAGAAAGATTTGACTCACAGATCGGCTATTTTGTGAACATGTTGCCGGTACGAAGTCAGATAAGGGATGAGCAATGCTTTTCTAAATTTATCAAAGAATTACAGCTAAATGTGATTGACGGATTGGATCATGCAGTGTATCCATTTCCCGCTATAGTCAGGGAATTAAATGTATCCCGCGAGACGAATTCGCCTGTTTTTCAAACAGCTTTTATTTACCAGAATTTTCTCCAATCAACAAGTTTAAAAACAACCGATGGTCAGGGGCAAAATTCGCTTCACATAGAGTTTATGGAGGATATTCATCAGGAAGGAGAGTTTGAGTTTGCGTTAGAAATTTTTGATATGGACGACCATTTTACTTTAAATATCAAATATGATCCTGCTTTATATGATCATTCGACGATTAAACGAATGCTGGGGCACTATGTTAATTTAGCCGAAGAAGTTGTGAACGATCCAAACTTGCCCCTAGGAGAATATTCTTTAATATCAAGAGAGGAGCAAGCTACGATACTTAGTGACTGGAATGCGACTCAGGCGGATTATCCAAAGGATCATACCATCCATCAACTTTTTGAAGAACAAGTAGAGAGAGCACCGGATAATACAGCAGTGGTATTTGAAGAAAGCAGCCTTACCTACAGACAGCTAAATAATAAAGCCAACCAACTTGCGAGAGTACTGCGAGAAAAAGGTGTGACACCCAATAGTATAGTTGCCATAATGGTAGAGCGATCTTTCACGATGGTTATCGCTATCTTGGGAATCTTAAAAGCGGGCGGGGCATATTTGCCAATCGACCCTGAATATCCGGAAGATAGAATCAAGTTTATGCTGGAAGATAGCCAGGCAGAAATCTTATTAACTCAGAGCCATCTAAAAGAAAAGAATGAATTTGACCTAGAAGTAATCGACTTGGATAACGAAGCCGTATATACCGTCGCAGATACTAATGTGGAGATTGTCAATCAGCCAAATGACTTGGCGTATGTAATCTATACATCGGGCTCTACTGGTAAACCGAAGGGAGCCATGATTGAGCATAAAAATGTAGTACGGTTGATGTTTAATGACAAAATGCAGTTTGATTTCAGTCAAGCCGATGTGTGGACTATGTTTCATTCCTATTGTTTTGACTTTTCCGTATGGGAAATGTATGGTGCTTTATTATACGGAGGAAAGTTAATCATTGTGTCTAAGATGATGTCTCGAGACACTAGAGAATATTTATTGCTTTTAAAGCGGGAAAAGGTAACAGTATTAAACCAAACTCCCACCGCATTTTATAACTTAATTGCTGAAGAAATAAAATGTTCGGATCGGCAACTCAACATAAGGTATGTAATATTTGGCGGTGAGGCGTTAAAGCCGGGGAAATTAAAAGATTGGAACATAAAATATCCCAAGACTGAATTAATCAACATGTATGGAATAACGGAGACAACCGTTCATGTAACTTATAAAAAGATAACTCAGTACGAAATAAGTTTAAATATCAGTAATATCGGGAGACCCATACCAACATTAACAACCTATATCATGAGCAAAAATATGAAGTTACAACCGATAGGAGTTATAGGAGAGTTATGTGTCGGAGGAGATGGATTAGGACGGGGTTATATAAAACGCCCCGAATTGACAACCAAAAAGTTTATTCAAAGTCCATACTGCTCCAAGGAAATAATTTATAAATCTGGAGATTTGGCTCGGTATTTACCAAATGGTGAACTTGAATATTTAGGTCGAATCGACCATCAAGTCAAGATCAGAGGGTTCAGAATTGAATTGGGAGAGATCGAAAGTCGGTTATTAAAGCACGAAACAATTAAAGAAACGATAGTGGTAGACAAAGAGGATGATTACGGAAATAAATACCTATGCGCGTATATTGTCGGCGATAGGGAGCTTAACGTGAACGAATTACGAAATTACCTGTTGCAAGAGCTGCCGGAGTATATGATTCCCTCATATTTTATCCCATTAGAAAAAATACCGCTAACATCGAATAGCAAAGTAGATAGAAAAATGTTGCCTGATCCAGATGGCAGCATGATCACTGGTGAAGAATACGAAGCTCCAAGAAATGAGATAGAAAAAAGACTTGCACAAATATGGCAGGAAGTATTGGAAGTTAAAAATATCGGCATAAATGATAATTTCTTTGCCTTAGGCGGAGACTCAATAAAAGCAATTCAAGTGTTAACGAGGCTTCAGAGTTTTAAACTGAAATTGGACGCCAAAACTTTATTGACGAAGCCTGTAATAAAAGAATTGAGTAAATATGTAATACGTATTGAGCAGTATATAACAAACGAAGAAGTACAAATTACATCAAGCGATACTATTGCCCAAAGAATTGGCTTAGAAGAGTTTGACAAAATATTAAAGGAATATCAATCTAATTTAGATGAAAAAATTTAGTGGGAGGATGATCAAGTTGGATAAAAATAATATTAAAGATGTCCCCTATATAGCAGGTGTATTATAGTATTAACTCAAAATAATGAGTTTAACAGGAGTGATAAGAACGTTTAACTGATTGACTCAATTCGATTAACTAATTACTGAGTTCAATATTTGAACTTAAATATATTTATAGGGAGTGATATAGTATGACGCGAAAAGAACTTCTCATCGCATATAAAGAAGGTAAGCTATCGACAGCTGAATTACAGGAACAACTTCATGTGCTCAAAGAGCAATCTAACAAGAATCCTCTTTCCGAAGGCCAAAAAGGCTTGTGGATGTTGCAAAAAGTTTCACCTGAAATGAGTGCTTATAATATTCCTTTATGCTTCCGTATTGATCAGAAACTGGATATCGAGAAGTTCAAGCAAGCCTGTAGTTTTATTCTGCAGAAGTATCCCATTCTTACAAGTGTATTTGGTGAAGATGATGGGGTTCCTTACCAAATGATTCAGCCATCACAGCCGCTTGGCTGGCAGCAAGAAGATATTTCGACGCTTGAAGCTGACAAAATTCTCCCGTATCTCAGGGAAAAAGCCAAAGAACCATTTTCACTCGAACGCGGCTCTTTAATGCGGATTCAGCTTTTGTCACGGTCCGAGCAAGAACACATTGTACTCATTGTCATTCACCATATTGTCTTTGATGGCACTTCCTCCTTGATTTTAGTTAAATCTCTACTAGAAGCATATCGAGACCTTGGTGATGGGAAGGGGGTGGAAGCAAAACCTTTCTCGACAAGCTTCAATGACTTTGTCGAATGGGAACAAGCAATGCTATCAAGTGCGGAAGGCGAAGCGCATCGTGATTACTGGAGAAAGCAATTATCTGGAACCTTACCAATATTGGAACTTCCTACAGATCGGCCTCGTCTTTCCTCACAAGGCTCAGAAGGCAAAACCTATACAAGCTTGCTTTCGCCTGAATTGACGAAACAAATAAAAACCTTTGCACAAACCCAGAATATGAATTTGTCTATTATTTTATTAGGCATTTATAAAGTATTGCTGTATCGCTATACAGATCTAGAGGATGTTATCGTAGGAATGCCGACATTAGGACGTCCAGAAGAAAGATTTGACTCACAGATCGGCTATTTTGTGAACATGTTGCCGGTACGAAGTCAGATAAGGGATGAGCAATGCTTTTCTAAATTTATCAAAGAATTACAGCTAAATGTGATTGACGGATTGGATCATGCAGTGTATCCATTTCCCGTTATAGTCCGGGAATTAAATGTATCCCGCGAGACGAATTCACCTGTTTTTCAAACAGCTTTTATTTACCAAAATTTTCTCCAATCAACAAGTTTAAAAACAACCGATGGTCAGGGGCAAAATTCGCTTCACATAGAGTTTATGGAGGATATTCATCAGGAAGGAGAGTTTGAGTTTGCGTTAGAAATTTTTGATATGGACGACCATTTTACTTTAAATATCAAATATGATCCTGCTTTATATGATCATTCGACGATTAAACGAATGCTGGGGCACTATGTTAATTTAGCCGAAGAAGTTGTGAACGATCCAAACTTGCCCCTAGGAGAATATTCTTTAATATCAAGAGAGGAGCAAACTACGATACTTAGTGACTGGAATGCGACTCAGGCGGATTATCCAAAGGATCATACCATCCATCAACTTTTTGAAGAACAAGTAGAGAGAGCACCGGATAATACAGCAGTGGTATTTGAAGAAAGCAGCCTTACCTACAGACAGCTAAATAATAAAGCCAACCAACTTGCGAGAGTACTGCGAGAAAAAGGTGTGACACCCAATAGTATAGTCGCCATAATGGTAGAGCGATCTTTAGAAATGATCATAGGGATTATGGGCATTGTCAAGGCAGGGGGCGCATATTTGCCGATAAGTCCTGACAATCCGGAAGAGCGAATAACATATATGTTGAAAGATAGCGAAGCAAAAATTGTGCTCACGCAAAATCGTTTTATTCATAAAGCTCATTTTGATGGTTTAACGATAGATTTAGAAGGAAACGGCCTATATGTAGGAAAGAAAGGAAACCTGAAAAAAGTAAATTCACCTAGAGATATCGCATATGTAATATATACATCTGGTTCAACTGGCAAACCAAAGGGAGTGTTGATAGAACATCGTTCACTAATAAATAGACTAAATTGGATGCAGAAAAGTTATTCCATCGGAGAAAGCGATACGATATTGCAAAAGACACCATATACCTTTGATGTATCGGTGTGGGAACTATTCTGGTGGTCTTTACAGGGGTCAAGGGTATGCTTTTTAAAACCGGGGGATGAAAAGGATCCTAGTAAAATTGTGGATGAAATAGAGAAAAACAATATAACAACTATGCATTTTGTACCTTCCATGCTAAATGCATTTTTGGAATATATGGAAGCATGCATAGACGTAAAAAGGCTTTCAAGTTTGAGACAGGTATTTGCAAGTGGAGAAGCCCTTTCCTTGCAACAAGTAAAACGCTTTAACAAATTACTTAAAGAAAGGAACAATACCAAGCTGTTCAATTTATATGGACCAACGGAAGCGACGATTGATGTATCCTATTTCGACTGTTCATCAGGAGAAGCGTTACATATTATACCTATTGGCAAGGCAATAGACAATACTAGGCTTTATGTGCTGGATAAGAACAGAAGGCTGCAACCTGTGGGAATAACAGGAGAATTATATATAGCTGGGGATGGACTGGCAAGAGGATATCTAAACAGACCGGAGCTAACGACAGAAAAGTTTGTGCCTGATCCCTTTGTACCTGGAGAGAGAATGTATTTAACGGGCGACCTTGCAAGATGGCTGCCTGATGGGAATATAGAATATTTGGGAAGAATAGACCATCAGGTAAAAATTAGAGGTTTGAGAATCGAGTTGGGTGAAATTGAAAACCGGCTCCAAAGCCATGCAGCAATAAAAGAAGCGGTAGTAGTAATAAAAGAAGGAAAAGAAGGAAGTAAATATCTTTGCGGATATATTACTGCCCAAGAAAAGCTTGACATCGGTGAGATAAAAAATTATCTGTCTAAGGAATTGCCAGAGTATATGGTCCCTAACTATATTATCCAGCTAAAAAGAATACCACTTATATCTAGCGGTAAAGTAGATAGAAAAATGCTACCAGAGCCGGATGGCAGCATAATAGCAGATACGAAATATGAAGCACCCAGAAATGATGTAGAAAAAATACTTATTGAAATATGGCAAGAAGTGTTAGAAATTAAAAATATAGGCATAAATAATGATTTCTTTGCTTTAGGAGGAGATTCTATAAAAGCGATACAAGTGTTAGCGAGGCTCCAGAGATTTAAGTTGAAATTGGACGCCAAAACTTTATTGACGAATCCTGTAATAAAGGAATTGAGTAAATATGTAATACATGTCGAGCCTTGCATAAGAAAAGAAAAAGTACAAATTGCAATAAGCGATACTATTGCCAAAAGAATTGACCAAGATGAGTTCGACAAAATATTAAAGGAATATCAAGATAATTTAGCATGAAAAAAAATAAAAGGGAGGATGATCAAGTTGGATAAAAATAATATTAAAGATATTTATCCTTTGTCCCCTATGCAGCAGGGTATGTTGTTCCATGCTATAGTAGATGAAAACTCAAGGTCATATTTTCAACAAATAACCGTTACATTGGATGGAGATATAGACATAGGGGTATTTGAAGAAAGCTTTAATAATGTTATTAAAAAATATGATATTTTAAAAACCATGTTTATTTATAAAAGCGTTAAGGAGCCGGTACAGCTGGTTTTGAAGGATAGAAAAGCAAAAATTCATTTTGAAGATATATCAAAAATAGACGACAACGAGAAAATAGAATATATAGCGACATTTATGCAGAAAGATAAAGAAAGAGGTTTTAACTTATCAAAAGATATTCTTATTAGAATGGCAATATTTAAGAATGATGAAAAAATCCATAAATTAATATTAAGCTCTCAGCACATCATTATGGATGGTTGGTCTCTAGGGTTAGTATTAAATGCGATTTTTGAAAACTACATTAAGTTACAAAACAAACAACCTTTAAACATGCACGAAATAGCGCATTATAGTGACTTTATTAAATGGCTTGAGCAACAAGATAAAGATGCAGGATTGCTGTATTGGCATAATTATTTGGCAGGATATGAACAAAAGGCAGAGATTCCATGTTGTACTGACAGAATTAATGAAGGCAAAAGGTATATCCTGGGGCAAACAATATTCTCCATAAATAAATCCTTAACGAATAAACTTAACAGGCTGGCAAAAAAGAAGGGAATAACATTAAATACAATATTCCAGATAGCATGGGGAATACTGCTCCAGAAATATAATTATACAGAAGATGTAGTTTTTGGTACGGTAGTGTCAGGAAGACCGCCGGAAATTGAAGGAATAGAAAGTATGGTGGGAATGCTTATGAACACCATACCAGTAAGGATGAATTTCGAACATAGTCGTACCTTCAATGAAATAATAAAACCGATACAAGATAGAGCCTTTGAATCTGCAAAATATGATTATTTACCTCTTGCGAAAATACAAGCAGGTACTGAATTAAAGAGAGATTTAATAAATCATGTATTGATATATGAAAATATTCCTTTTGAAATAAAAAATAATGAAACAGAAAAAGGGACACAGTTTGATATTAAAGCATTCGAAATATCAGAGCAGACAAACTATAATTTTAATGTTTATGTGATGAGTATCGCAGGCATAGAGATGACTATCAAATTTACCTATAACAACAATATATACGACGAATATCAAGTAAAAAAGATAGAAGAACATTTCAAGAAGATACTGCAGCAAATAGCCGATAAGCCAGAAGAAAAAATATCATCAATCGAAATACTGTCTGATAGAGAAAAGGAACAAATACTTGATGAATTTAATAATACAAGAGAATATTATCCGAAAGATAAAACAGTCTATCAACTTTTCGAGGATCAAGTAAAGAAAACGCCGGATAATGTAGCAGTAGTGTTTGAAGAAGATATACTTTCCTACAGACAATTAAATAATAGAGCCAACCAGCTTGCGAGGGTACTGCGAAAAAAAGGTGTGAAGTCAAATAGTATAGTTGGCATTATGGTAGAAAGATCTCTGGAAATGATCGTAGGTATCATGGGTATATTAAAAGCAGGAGGCACATATTTACCTATAAGTCCTGACTATCCGGAAGAAAGAATATTGTATATGCTAGAGGATAGTAAAACTGACATCATCCTTACAGAGTCGAGCACGGCGCGTAGAATAGATTTTAAAGGCAAAAAATTTAATTTAGACAATGAGGCGCTGAATAAAGAAAAAACTGAAGATTTAGAAATGGCAGATAGCACATCTGATTTAGCTTATATAATGTATACATCAGGAACAACAGGAAAGCCAAAAGGAGTAATGATCCCTCATCAAGCATTGACGAATTTCCTCATTACCATGGGCAATAGACCTGGAATAAGTTCAAAAGATAAAATGCTAGCTGTAACAACATACTGTTTTGATATTGCTGGACTGGAATTATTCTTGCCTCTGATTAATGGTGCTCAATGCTGTATCTGTAGTACAGAAAAGACAAAAGATGTGGAGAAGCT
This sequence comes from uncultured Veillonellaceae bacterium, assembly GCA_963805085.1. Lineage (GTDB taxonomy): Bacteria > Bacillota > Negativicutes > JARBTT01 > JARBTT01 > JARBTT01. The sequence goes on from CAWDTA010000003.1 coordinate 193,114, forward strand.
AAAACAAGAAATAAAAAGGGTAAAACCAACAATTATGCAAGCTACGCCGGTTACCTGGACAATGCTCTATCAGGCTGGATGGGAGAATGAAGAAAAAACGAAAATCCTTTGTGGGGGCGAAGCACTTCCAGATAGATTAAAAAAATATTTTATTGATACCGGTAGTGATGTTTGGAATATGTTTGGTCCGACGGAGACAACTATTTGGTCGACTACTCAACAGATCAAAGAGAAAGAACCGATAAGTATTGGAAAGCCTATAGCAAATACGCAAATATATATACTGGATAAGGATCTAAAACCTGCGCCGGTCGGTATTATGGGAGAATTATATATAGCAGGCGATGGGGTGGCTAGAGGGTATTTAAATAAACCAGAACTTACAGCAGAAAGATTCATTCAGAATCCTTTTAATGAAGAAACAAAACTCTATAAAACAGGCGATGTAGCCCGTTGGCTTTCCAATGGCAATATTGAGTTTATAGGACGCATTGATCATCAAGTAAAGATACGAGGGTTCCGTATTGAATTGGGTGAAATTGAAAGCCAACTTAACAAGCATCAAGAGATAAAAGATAGTGTTGTAGTTGTGAAGGAACATGCAGGAATTAAACAGCTTGTAGCCTATTTTGTTCGAACCTATAATGATTGTAAGAACGAAGGCGAGGATAGGGCATTACTAGATGCACAAATATTGCGTGACTATTTGCAAATGACTCTGCCTAACTATATGATTCCTGGAATGTTCGTGGAACTTGAAGCTATTCCCTTAACTTCCAATGAAAAGATAGACAGAAAAGAATTAATGAGTCGAAAAATTGTGTTTACCGGGACTAAAAAAGAATCCCTTCCAAAATCAGCAATTGAAGAAAAAGTTTTAGAAATTTGGAAGGAAGTTCTTAATAGCGACGACATCAGTACAGAAGATGGGTTTTTTGAAGTGGGAGGAGACTCTTTTTCAGCAGTAAGTGTATCGGAAAAGATCAAGAATAATCTTAATTGCGATTTTAATGTAACGACATTATTTAAGTACTCCAATATTAAAGAAATCAGTAGATATATTACAGAAGTTAAAGAAAAAATTGCTGAATCTGCTGTAGAATCGAATGCGGGAACTGTCTTTGATGATTCCCATAAGGAGTCAATGTCTTTGAAAAAGGATGTAGAAGCACAAGTAATCCCTGATTATTATGAAGAAAGTTTAGCCATTGTCGGCATTTCCTGTCAAGTCCCGGGAGCAAAAAACCATTATGAATTTTGGGGAAATTTAAGACAAGGTAAAGAAAGCACTAAATTTTTCACGAAAGAAGAACTTTACGCTTTTAGCCTGCCAGAAGAAATTGTTGAGAACCCTGACTATATTCCTGTGCAATCAGCAATAGAAGGAAAAGATCTGTTTGATCCGGGCTTCTTCAATATATCTCCCCGGGAAGTGGTATTAATGGATCCTCAAATGAGGAGCTTGCTGATTCATTCATGGAAAGCTCTGGAGGATGCGGGGTATGTTCCCGGACAGATTCCTGATACAAGTGTGTTTATGTCTGCAAGCAATAATTTTTATCAAGCATCAGCAATGACTCCTGCAACATTTCAAGTAACAAGAAATGTAAATGAATACATGGCTTGGATTTTGGGACAAGGCGGTACCATTCCCACCATGATTTCTTATAAACTAGGTTTAAAAGGACCTAGTTTCTTTGTACATTCCAATTGTTCCTCAGCTTTAGCCGGATTATACTCAGCTTACCATAGTCTAATGTCGGGGGAAGTAAAGCATGCGCTGGTTGGAGCAGCCACCATATCGGCTGCGTCCAGCTTGGGGTATGTGCATCAACACGGATTGAATTTTTCCAGTGATGGACACATAAAAACCTTTGATGCTTCCGCCGATGGGATGATAGGAGGTGAAGGGGTTGCCGTTCTTCTACTTAAAAGAGCAGATGATGCAGTTAAAGATGGAGACCATATTTATGCTATTCTCAGAGGAATTGGTATAAACAATGACGGGGCAGATAAAGTAGGCTTTTATGCTCCTAGTGTTAAAGGCCAGGTTGAGGTAATTGAAAAGGTATTGGATTCCAAAAAAATTAATCCCGAATCAATTGGCTATGTTGAGGCTCATGGTACTGGAACAACAATAGGAGACTCTATAGAATTCGCTGCATTGAATGAAGTTTATCGAAAATATACAACCCAAAAGCAATTTTGTGGACTGGGATCTGTTAAACCAAATATAGGACATTTAGACACTGCTTCAGGTTTGGCTGGATGTATCAAAGTTGCAATGATTTTACAAAATAATGAAATTCCGCCATCAATAAATTATAGAGAACCAAATCCTATTTTTGAGTTAGATAAGTCACCATTTTATATTGTTAATAGACTTAAAAAATGGGAACAAAATACAGTTCCACATAGAGCAGCACTCAGCTCATTTGGCGTTGGTGGAACCAATACCCATGTAATCTTTGAACAATATCCGGTTGCTAAAGCATCGCCAAATATTGACCTAGGATATGAACCCAATAGTGTAGCTATTATTCCCCTATCTGCAAAAAATAATGATCGCCTTAAAGCCTACGCCAAAAAACTATTAGATTTTCTAAACAGGAATCCGAAAAATAAATCTGATGTCAATTTAATTGACTTGGCCTATACCTTTCAGGTAGGTAGAGAAGCAATGGATAGCAGAGTAATCTTTATTGTCAATAACATTGAAAAATTAACGGAAAATTTAAAAAGCTTCATCGATGGGAAAGAAGAAATCGAGGGGTGTTTCAGCGGCGAAAGAAAAGACGTACAAGATACTGCTAAATTATTGAAATTTGATGAAGATCCCAAAGAATTAATTGACAATTGGTTTGCAAAAGGAAATGTAGAAAAACTAGGTGAGCTTTGGGTTAATGGTCTGAATTTTGATTGGAATAAGCTATATGGCGATAATAAACCCCGCCGAATCAGCTTACCTACATATCCATTTACCGGTAGGCGCTACTGGATAACGGCAATAAATGCAGATGTTAACAATAAAATCAGAACTAAATCAATCGTTTCTACGATATCTGACAAACCAAACAGTATTTCTTTACAATCTTTATCAAGTGATAAAATAAGTAAATCAGCTGAGCAAGTTGAGCCATCAGTTGCACTAGCGTCGACAAGTACTTTACGAGTACAACCAGAAAACAGTTCCAAACCGGTGAGTTATAATCAAACAGCTAATATGGCGGAATCATTGCTAGAAACGCAATATGTAACGCAAAGTTCTGTTGAGCCAGCCGCCACTCCAGCACAGGTAAAGCAATCGCAGAGTTATATCTCAACAGAAACATTGCAGGAAGAGCTGACAACAAGTTTGGCAGAAGTTTTGTATATGGAACGGAATGAGGTCGATATTGACAAAAAATTCATTGATTTAGGTTTAGATTCGATTATCGGCGTAGAGTGGGTTAAGGTAATCAACAAACAATATGGCACAGCGATTCCGGCGACAAAAGTTTATGATTATCCTAGTATTCGCGAATTCACTGAATTCGTAGAATCAGAATTGAACAAACCAGGGGAGCAGTTGCTTAGCGATTCTTTGACGACAGAGCAAGCAACGGAAAAAATCCAGATTCAAACCATTGAATTGCCGGCGACAGAAACAACAACTAGCAAGATGTCCACAGCTGAGCGAGTTGCCACTCCAGCACAGGCAAAGCAATCGCAGAGTTATATCTCAACAGAAACATTGCAGGAAGAGCTGACAACGAGTTTGGCAGAAGTTTTGTATATGGAACGGAATGAGGTCGATATTGACAAAAAATTCATTGATTTAGGTTTAGATTCGATTATCGGCGTAGAGTGGGTTAAGGTAATCAACAAACAATATGGCACAGCGATTCCGGCGACAAAAGTTTATGATTATCCTAGTATTCGAGAATTCACTGAATTCGTAGAAACAGAATTGAGCAAACCAGGGGAGCAGTTGCTTAGCGATTCTTTGACGCCAGATCAAGCAACGGAAAGAATCCAGATTCAAACCATTGAATTGCCGGCGACAGAAACAACAACTAGCAAGATGTCCACAGCTGAGCGAGTTGCCACTCCAGCACAGGTAAAGCAATCGCAGAGTTATATCTCAACAGAAACATTGCAGGAAGAGCTGACAACAAGTTTGGCAGAAGTTTTGTATATGGAGCGGAATGAGGTCGATATTAACAAAAAATTCATTGATTTAGGTTTAGATTCGATTATCGGCGTAGAGTGGGTTAAGGTAATCAACAAGCAATATGGCACAGCGATTCCGGCGACAAAAGTTTATGATTATCCTAGTATTCGCGAATTCACTGAATTCGTAGAAACAGAATTGCATATTTCCACTCCAGCCATTTCCTTCGATGAAATACTAAATCAAGTATATCAAGGAACTTTAGATGCTAAACTTGCTACTACCATCCTTCAACAGTTGAAGGAGAAATAAAATATACACGGAGTATATTAGTAAAATCATCTACGTCAAGGATTTTCAAAGGAGGATTATTAATATGGATTATGAACAGATTTTACGTTCATTGCAAGCAAGGAAGATAAGTCCTGCAGATGCTAAAAAAGCATTAACATTACTAAATAAGGTACCTGAACAATCTTCAGTGATCCAGTCATCTGGAATATCTAATACACAAACTTTTTCCTTACAAGCGCCAAGTCAGAAAAAATTGCAATCAGTAACAAATAAAGATACAGCAAAAGAAATAGTAAATTTGTCACCGAAAAGAATAAATGTACCTAAAACGATTACTAATCCTATTCCTCAAATTAATTCAGAAGCATCTGATTGTAAAGAAGCCATAGCCATTGTTGGAATGTCTGGCAGATATCCTGACGCAAATAATGTGAGTCAATATTGGGATAATTTACTTAATGCCAGAAATTCGATCAAAGAAATACCTAAATCTCGATGGGATGTAAGTCAGTATTATGACTCTCGACAATATCAGAAGGGGAAGGTATATTGCAAATGGCTTGGAATGTTAGATGATATAGAGTGTTTCGATCCATTGTTTTTTAATATTTCCCCGGCAGAAGCCGAAAGTATGGATCCGCAACATCGTCTTTTTTTGCAAGAAGGATATAGGGCATTTGAAGATGCTGGGTTTAATTGTCAGTCATTAAGTAAGAAAAATTGTGGTGTATATCTTGGGATTATGAGTTGTGAATATAGCGCTGTGTTTGCGAAAAGTCAAGGGGGAGAAAATGTTGGCTCAACTGATCAAAGCTATTCTATAGCGGCGGCGCGTATTCCTTATTTTCTTAATCTTAAAGGGCCTGCAATACCGATTGATACAGCATGCTCCTCCTCTTTAGTGGCGACTCATTTAGCTTGCCAGGCATTATCAACCCACGACATTGACATGGCATTAGTTGGCGGTGTAACTCTATACCTAATACCAGAGTCATATATCAGTATGTGTGCAGCTGGTATGCTGTCACCAGAGGGACAATGTAAAGCCTTTGATAATGGCGCTAATGGCTTTGTTCCAGGCGAAGGTGTTGGCACATTGGTGTTAAAGAGATTAAAAGACGCTGAGGCCGATGGTGATCATATTTATGGTGTTATCATTGGTTCAGGAATCAACCAGGATGGTAAAACAAATGGGATTACCGCTCCTAGTGCCAAGAGTCAAATGGAGTTGGTACGGAGTATATACGATAAACACAAAATAAATCCTGAAAGCATCAGTTATGTAGAAATGCATGGAACGGGAACTAAATTAGGCGATCCTATTGAACTAGATGCATTGTCAACGGTTTTTAAAGAAAAAACAAATAAAAAGAATTTTTGTGCAATCGGTTCTGTTAAAAGCAATATTGGGCATACCTCTGCAGCAGCTGGTGTGGCAGGTATTCAAAAAGTATTAGCTTGTCTACAGCACAAAAAACTAGTGCCAACATTAAACTTTAAAGTGCCGAATGAACATTTTAATTTTAAAGAATCTCCGTTTTATGTCAATACTGAATCACGGGTCTGGGAGGCAGTAACAGGGATTCCGCGGCGTGCTTGTGTAAGTGCTTTTGGTTTTAGCGGGACGAACGCACATGTTGTCATTGAAGAATATCTTCCTCAAAATGCTGTTGCCAGCACACCGATTCCGATCAATACAAACAACCCGATATTATTTGTATTGTCTGCAAAAAGTAAAGAGCAATTAAAAGTCTATGCAAAGTGCATGAAGAACTGGATTGCATCACAGAAAGACCTAAACCTGACGGATATGGCTTATACCCTTCAAGCAGGCCGGGAACCGATGGACTATCGCCTAGCGTTTTTGGCAGATTCGCAAGAGGCTTTGCTCAAAGCATTAACAGGCTTTATTGATAACAAGTCATTGGCAGGCGTTCTAACTGATCAGATAAAAAGAGGTAAGGATGAAGTAACTGTCTTTGAAACGGATGAAGACGCCGTATCATTGCTGCAGACTTGGTTCCAAAAAAGAAGGTTTAAAAAAATAGCGCAGTTATGGGTAAAGGGATTGAACATAGATTGGAACCAACTCTACGGCGATATCAAGCCTCAACGTATCAGTATGCCTACGTATCCCTTTGCTAAGGAACGGTATTGGGTGACTGAGGGCAGCAGCCAGCCTGCAGGCAACACAGTAATAACCGCGAGACACGCGCCCTTCATTCATCCTCTGCTGCAACAAAACACATCGGATTTTAATGAGCAGAGGTTTAGTTCGACCTTCACGGGGCAGGAGTTTTTTCTGACTGATCATGTGGTGCAGGGCCAGCGGGTGTTGCCCGGGGTTGCCTATCTTGAAATGGTTAGGGCGGCGGTGAAACAGGCAACAGGAGCCTCCTTAGAACAAGGACATACCAGAATTGAACTTAAAAATATAGTATGGATCAGGCCTATTGTGGTAGGCAGTGAGCCGGTTAAAATTCACATTGGACTTTTTATAGAAGATAATGGAAAAATTGCCTATGAAATCTATAGTGAGTCTGTAGCTGACGACGCCGAGGTAGTACTACACAGCCAAGGCAGTGCGCTGCTATGTTCGACGGAAGAAGCTCCTTCCTTGGATCTTAAGGCATTAAAGACCAAGTGCGGTCAAAGTAGTCTTTCGTCCGCTAAGTGCTACGAGATCTTTAAGGCGATAGGCATTGATTATGGTCCGGGGCACCAGGGAATTGAGATGGTATATGCGGGCTCGGGTCAAGTATTGGCAAAACTTACTTTGCCTGCTTCATTAGCCGACACGCAGGAACAATTTATCCTGCATCCCAGTTTGCTAGATTCAGCCTTGCAGGCGTCCATCGGCTTTATGATGCTTGATAAAGATGCCAGCAGTGCAAGTTCTTTCAAGCCTGCTGTGCCCTTTGCACTTGATAGCCTTATAATATTTAGCAAATGCACTTCCGTCATGTGGGCTCTGATTAAGTATGGTGATAACAGCGCAAATGGAGACAAGGTGCAAAAATTTAATATCGATTTATGTGACGAACAAGGGAAGGTTTGTGTGCAGTTAAACGGGCTTTCAACAAGAGTATTAGAAAGTGAAACGGGTTCGTTAGCAAACCAGAAAAGTCTCGGGACTTTGATGATGGAGTCTGTCTGGCAAGAAAAAGCTGTTGCCCAGGAAGATATAGCTCCCGCCTATATCCAGCATCTGGTGATTCTTTGTGAACAAGGTGGAATTTCCCCGGATAGTATCGAAAATAGCATGAATGGAGTACACTGCTCTATCTTAGCGACTGAACAACAAGACATAGAGGAACGTTTTTCAGCCTATGCCGTTCAAGTATTTGAGAAAATTAAAAATATTCTTAAAGAAAAAAACAAGGGAAAAGTATTGATACAGATTGTAGTTTCTACTCAGAAGGAAGTGCAACTCTGCTGTGCCCTTGCCGGACTGTTGAAAACCGCCCAGCTGGAAAATCCTCAAATAATAGGCCAGATGATTGAAGTAGGGGCTGGGGAAGATGCAGAAAGTATCATAGAAAAATTGCAAGAGAACAGTTGCTCTCCCTCTGCTAATCAGATTCGCTATCAGGATGGTAGACGTTTGGTTAACGTTTGGAATGAAGTGGAGGAAGCTTCAACGGAAGCAGTAAAGATCCCCTGGAAAGATCAGGGGGTCTATTTAATTTCCGGTGGTGCCGGTGGACTAGGGCTTATTTTTGCCCAAGAAATTGTACGTAAAGTCAAGGATGCAACCTTGATTCTTATGGGACGGTCTCAACTTGATGAAGAGAAGCAAACCAAGCTTAAGGAGTTGGAGTCCCTGGGGGGGCGCATCGTCTACAGGCAAGTGGATGTTACCAAAAAGAAAGCTGTCGACAACTTAATCCAAAGCATACGGGCTGACTTTGGTGGCATCAATGGCATCATCCATAGCTCTGGTGTAATTAAAGACAACTTTATCATCAAAAAGACGAAGGAGGAGTTCTTAGAAGTGTTGGCTCCCAAGGTGACCGGATTGGTGTATCTTGATCAGGCAACCAAGGGGCAGCCCCTTGACTTTTTTATTATATTTTCTTCTGTGGCGGGAGTTGTTGGCAGTTTGGGACAGGCAGACTATTCAGCTGCCAATGCTTTTATGAATGCCTATGCGAAGTATCGCAGCGATTTGACGACTTTAAACCAACGCCACGGTCAAACAATGTCAATCAGTTGGCCGCTGTGGCAAGAAGGCGGGATGCATGTTGATGTGGAAACCGAAAAGATGATGAGGCAAAACACGGGTATGATTGCCATGCAGACAGCAACCGGCATCCAGGCATTGTACCAAGGCTTGGCATCTGGACAGGAGCAGGTCATGGTGATAGAAGGAGAACTTAAGAGGCTCCAAGAAGCAGTACTCTTCAAGCAAAAGGCCGAAACAGAAGCTCTAAAAGCACCTTATATTATAGAAGAAAACAAAGCGGTACTGTATATTGACCAAGATTCACTCCAGGAAAAAGCTGCGAATTATTTCAAAAGGTTACTATCTTCAGTCATCAAGCTGCCGGCGCATCGTATTGAAGCAGATGTTCCGATGGAACAATATGGGATAGATTCGATCATGGTCATGCAAATGACCAATCAATTGGAAAAAACATTCGGTTCATTGTCAAAAACGTTATTTTTTGAATACCAAAACATTAAAGATTTAACCGGATATTTCTTGGAAGATTATCGCGAACAGCTAATAGAATTATTAGGATTTGAAGAGAAAACAGCCACGCCCGCCGATCTTCCTCAGGATTTTCCTGTTGTGACAGAGTCAGAAAAACTGGTTGCCAGCAGTCGTCGGCACCGCTCGCGTTTTGCATCTGTTCGTATGGAAACTCGGGAAGAAAAATCAAGGCGCTTGGATATTGCTATCATTGGTGTTTCCGGACGTTATCCCGGAGCAGAAAATATTCGGGAGTTTTGGAAAAATTTACGGGACGGCAAGGATTGTATTACCGAAATTCCTAAAGACCGCTGGGATCACAGTCTGTACTTTGATGAAGATAAAAATAAACCGTGGAAAAACCTACAGCAAATGGGGTGGATTTCTTGAAGCGGAGTGGATCAATTCGATCCGTTATTTTTCAATATTTCACCCCGGGAAGCGGAAATCATGGATCCCCAGGAGCGTTTATTCTTGGAGTGTGTCTATGAAACCATGGAGGATGCGGGATATACCCGGGAAGCCCTTGGCTTGCATCAAGGATTTGGTCTGGGAGGCAATGTTGGGGTCTATGTAGGGGTGATGTACGAAGAGTACCAACTCTATGGCGCCCAGGAACAGATTCAGGGCAAACCGGTTGCTCTTGCCGGAAATCCGGCATCGATAGCCAACCGGGTGTCATATTTTTGCAATTTCCATGGCCCCAGCATGGCGGTGGATACCATGTGTTCTTCCTCGTTGACGGCGATTCATCTGGCTTGTCAAAGCTTGCAACGAGGCGAATGTGAGCTGGCGATTGCGGGCGGTGTCAATGTCTCGATTCATCCCAACAAATATCTTACTGCTCGGCCAGGGCAAGTTTGTATCAAGCAAGGGGCGGTGTGAAAGCTTCGGGGAAGGAGGTGATGGCTATGTGCCGGGAGAAGGCGTGGGGGCGGTATTCTTAAACCATTGTCAAAAGCCATTGCCGATGGGGATCACATTTATGGCGTCATCAAAGGGACTGCCATCAATCATGGTGGGAAAACCAATGGATACACAGTTCCCAACCCCAATGCCCAAGCCGAAGTGATCGGGCAGGCCTTTAAGGAAGCAGGGATCGACTCCACGGGCAATCAGTTATATTGAAGCCCACGGCACCGGAACATCTTTGGGAGATCCAATTGAAATCACGGGCTTGACCAAAGCCTTCCAGAAGAATACCCAAGATAAACAGTTCTGCGCCATCGGTTCGGCCAAGTCGAACATCGGGCATTGTGAGAGCGCGGCGGGGATTGCCGGGGTTACAAAAGTATTATTGCAGCTTAAATATCGCCAATTGGTGCCTTCATTGCATTCCAAGATATTGAATCCCAATATTGATTTCGCCAATACCCCTTTTGTGGTTCAGCAAGAACTTACGGAATGGAAACGACCAGTGATTGAGCATGGTGGAGAAAAGAAAGAATATCCGCGAATTGCGGGCATATCGGCTTTTGGGGCGGGAGGAGCAAACGCCCATGTAGTGATTGAAGAATATATTCCCCAAGCAACGGAGCGACTTCAAATTGCAATTACCCCTCAGAATCCGGCAGTTATTGTTTTATCTGCCAAGCATGAAGATCGACTTCAAGAACAGGCACAACAATTATTAGAAGCAATCCGTGAACAGCAATTTTTAAACTTGGCTGATATGGCTTATACACTCCAGATTGGCCGTGAAGCAAAGGAAGAGCGTCTGGCCGTGGTTGTGGAATCAATCAAACAACTTGAAGAAAAATTGGACAATTTCGTGAAAGGTCAGGATGATATTGAAGATCTTTATCGGGGGCAGGTCAAGCAAGATAAAGAAATGACAGCTTTATTTACTGAAGATGAAGATATGACAAAAACGATCGACGCATGGATTGCTAAAGGAAAGTATGCGAAGCTTCTCGACCTATGGGTCAAAGGATTGTCATTTGATTGGAACAAGCTGTATGGTGATACAAAACCTCATCGCATCAGTTTACCTACTTATCCATTTCTCAGGGACAGCTATTGGTTTCCAGAGTTTGAGATGAAATTTGTTAGTGGAACGGAAGGGGCAGCCTTAGTAGGGAATACTCAACCAATTCCATCATCAGTCTCGCAAGAATCTTTGAAAATCAGCACCGTACAGCAAGGAATGACTATATCTAATATGTCTGATAAACCCCATGGTATCTCTTTACGATCTTTGTCAGACAACTCAAGATTAACAACTAACCCAGCGGGGCAAAACTTGCAATCGGTTCAATTAATGCCAACAGATATCCCTTCAGTTTCAGTGAGTAATATTTCACAGCCAATCAATGAGGCTGAACCTATGATAAATGTTCAAACAGCTGGTTCGGTGGAAATTTTACGGGAAGAATTGGCAACAAGCTTAGCGGAAGCCTTGTATATGAAGCCGAACGACATAGATCTTGATACAAAATTTATTGATTTGGGGATGGATTCAATTATCGGCGTGGAATGGATTCAGACAATTAATAGTCGCTATGGAACTTCGATTGCAGCAACAAAAGTTTATGATTATCCGACTATTAATGAATTCGCTAGTCATTTGGAAGCAAAACTTGCTAAACAAGGGAACAAAATCGTAAGTAATACAATGGTTTCGCTACCAAGTCTTCAGACATCTGAGCCAAGTGTCATCAAACCGCAGGTAAAACCAAAGCAATCAGTGGAAGCTTTACAGGAGGAACTGGCAACAAGCTTAGCGGAAGCTTTGTATATGAAGCCGAGCGACCTAGACATTGATACAAAATTTATTGATCTGGGGATGGATTCGATTATCGGCGTGGAATGGATTCAGACGATTAATAGTCGCTATGGAACTTCGATTGCAGCAACAAAAGTTTATGATTATCCGACTATTAATGAATTTGCTAAATTTATGGAAAAAGAATTGAGTAAATCAATTCCATCTCTTTCCTTGCAGGAAGTGCTGCAACAATTACAAAAAGGGACATTAGATAGGGATCAGGCGGATAAACTATTAAACCAAATTATGTAAGAGAAAAATAAACAAAGAGAGAATATAAAACTAATGTTAAAGGAGAAAAAAATATGATTAATGTTGGAATTGAAGCAATGAATGCTTTTGGCGGAACAGCTTATCTAGATGTGATGGAATTAGCTAGACATCGTCAATTGGATACCACAAGATTTGAAAATTTACTAATGAAAGAGAAGGCCGTAGCTTTGCCTTACGAAGATCCGGTTACCTATGCGGTCAATGCAGCTAAACCAATCATAGATGCACTCTCAGAGGCAGAGAAAAATCGGATTGAAATGTTGGTAACTTGCACAGAATCGGGGATTGATTTTGGAAAATCTATGAGTACCTATATTCATCATTATTTAGGATTGAATCGAAATTGTCGCTTGTTTGAACTTAAAAATGCGTGTTATTCGGGAGTTGCAGGATTTCAGACTGCCGTGAATTTTATTCTATCTCAGGCTTCTCCTGGGGCCAAAGCTCTAGTGATTGCAACTGATATTTCCCGGTTTATTGCTGAAGAAGGCGGGGAAATGACTGCGGACTGGTCTTATGCAGAACCGAGTGCGGGCGCGGGAGCTGTGGCGGCTTTAGTTAGTGAAATGCCCCATGTATTTCAAGTGGATGTAGGAGCTAATGGATACTATGGATATGAGGTGATGGATACTTGCCGCCCTACTCCTGATAGCGAAGCTGGGGATGCAGATTTATCTCTATTGTCCTATTTGGATTGTTGTGAAAACGCTTTTTTGGAATATAAAAAACGGGTTCCTGGCGTAGATTATCAAAAAACATTCCAGTATCTCGCTTTTCATACTCCTTTTGGTGGGATGGTGAAGGGAGCCCACCGTACGATGATGCGGAAAATGACCAAGGCAAAGCCTCCTGTGATAGAGGACGATTTCAAACAACGGGTGACGCCGGGAATGACTTATTGCCAACGTGTCGGAAATATCATGGGTGCCACCATGTTGCTGTCACTGCTGAGTACTATAAATAACGGTCAGTTTGATTCTCCAAAGCGAATAGGCTGTTTTTCTTATGGTTCTGGTTGCTGTTCTGAGTTTTTCAGTGGAGTAACTACGGCGCAAGGGCAAGAAAGCCTGCATCGGTTTGGGTTTGAGCGTCAGCTTAATGAACGTTATCGATTATCTATGGATGAATATACTGATACGTTGTATGGGAGTGGGATGGTGAGATTCGGCACTAGAAATACTAAGTTAGATTTAGATTTTATTCCAGGTGTAACGGCCTCGTGCCAAGGGAAAGGCCGATTGTTCCTAGATGAAATTAAAGAATTTCATCGTGAATATAGGTGGATCTAATGAATTATCAGACGATTAAGGTTCGTTTTCAAGAGTCAATATGTTTCTTGCAGTTTAACCGGCCTGAAGCCAATAATACGATCAATGATCTCTTGATTGAAGAATGTCATCATGTATTGGCACTGTGTGAGGAATCGGCTACTATTTTGGTGTTGGAAGGCTCCCCGGAAGTCTTTTGTTTTGGGGCTGATTTCCAAGGAATACACCAAGGAATGCAGGAGAAAATTGGTGAACAACAACCAAGCACACGAACTCCGGAGCCTATGTATGATCTGTGGTTGAAATTGGCTACCGGATCGTTCATAACAATTTCCCATGTCCGGGGAAAGGCCAATGCAGGAGGAGTAGGATTTGTTGCTGCTAGTGATATCGTGCTTGCCAATGAGACCGCACAGTTTAGTCTGTCCGAATTGTTATTTGGACTTTTTCCTGCTTGTGTTATGCCATTTTTGATTCGTCGAATCGGATTTCAAAAAGCTCATTATTTGACATTGATGACTCAGCCGGTTTCGATTCAGCAGGCACATGCATGGGGCTTGGTTGATGCCTATGAAGTACAGAGCGAATCCTTGCTTCGCAAGCATTTACTTCGCCTCAGACGTTTATCCAAACCAGCCATATCGAGGTATAAACACTACATGAGTGAGCTTAATAATTCGCTGCTTCAATCCAAAGCAATGGCTTTAGCTGCTAACCAGGAGGTATTTTCTGACCCTCGTAATCTTGAGGGAATTTACTGGTATGTTGAAAAGGGAAAATTTCCGTGGGAGAGATGATATTATGGGAATAAAGAGCAACAAAATGATAATAAAAAAAGAAGAAATTTTACGTGCAGTACAAGCAGGGGAAATAAGCCCTGAACAAGGATCAAAGGAACTAAGAGAAATGGCGGAAGAAACAGTAGTCAAACAGTTAAAACATAATTCATTGGATTCGTCTACAGAACAACATTCTACTAATAATTCAGTGCAACAAGCTGGCGTTGATTTCTATGAAGTAGAACCGGGTATTGTTCAATTGACAATGCAAGACCGAGTTAATAAAAATACGTTTTCCTATGAATTGATCTCTGGACTGATGAAATCGTTTGAAGTAATAAAGGACAATCCAAAATACAAGGTTGTTATTCTAACTGGCTATGACAGTTATTTTGCCTCTGGTGGAACTAAAGAGGGTTTATTAGCCATATACGAAGGTAAGGCGAAATTTACCGATACTACCATTTATAGCCTTGCATTAGATTGTAAGATTCCGGTAATTGCTGCCATGCAAGGTCATGCGATTGGTGCTGGCTGGTCTATGGGGATGTTTTGTGATTTTATTATTATGAGTCGAGAAAGTATTTATACCAGCAACTATATTAAATATGGTTTTACTCCGGGTGCTGGTGCAACATTAATTTTTCCAGAGAAACTGGGGGTTGGTTTAACTCAAGAAATTTTATTTACCGGAAAGAGATTTCACGGATCTGAATTGGAATCAAAAGGGATTCCTTTTCCGGTTTTGCCAAGAAAAGAAGTTCTCCCATACGCGATACAACTAGCAAAAACGTTATCAGATTCGCCTAGAGAAGCATTGATCGCATTAAAAGATCTTATGACTGAATCCATTAGAGAAAGGCTATCTTCTACCTATGAAAAAGAATTAAAAATGCATGAAAAAACTTTCGTAAATCAACCAGAAGTAAAAGAGAGGATTCAAATACAATATGGGCAGTCACCAGAAAATGATGATGACAAGAAATCTTTAGGATTAACTATGCACAAAGAAAAAAATATTCAAAGTGATACGAATCCTTCAATTGATTCTGTAGATTCAAAAAAGGAAGGAGTATTTAAAGGGAATATAGAGATTCCTTCACAAGATTCAATTGCTATCATTGGCATGTCAGGACAATTTCCAAAGTCGAAAAACTTAGCTGAATTTTGGAATAATATCGCTCGGAGTAAAGATTGTATTTCTGAAATTCCCCAAACACGCTGGTCTATAGATAAGTTTTATGATCCTGACTCAAGAGTTCCAGGAAAAACCTATTGCAAATGCATGGGGGTTTTAGAGGACATTGATAAGTTTGATCCATTGTTTTTTGGTATTTCACCCGCAGAAGCAGAATTTATGGATCCTCAGCAACGTCTATTTTTGGAAAACTGCTGGGGTTGTATTGAAGATGCTGGATTAAATCCTTCTTTATTATCTGGAAGCCGTTTTGGTGTTTTTGCGGGTTGCGCGCCTAGTGATTATGGGCAAGGACCAGGATTAAATGCTCAGGCATTTACGGGAGGAGCAAGTTCGATTCTAGCGGCAAGGATTTCGTACTTGTTAAACTTGAAAGGCCCATGTTTAGCAATTGATACTGCGTGCTCCTCCTCTTTGGTGGCAATAGCCGAAGCTTGTAACAGTCTGATACTGCAAAATACTGATCTTGCATTAGCGGGTGGAGTATATGTTATGCCAGGCCCATCAATGCATATTCAGAGTAGTAAAACTGGAATGTTATCCCGAGATGGACGATGCTTTACCTTTGACAACAGGGCTAATGGTTTTGTTCCAGGAGAAGGAGTAGGAGTTGTTTTATTGAAACGACTCTCCGACGCAGTTCGGGATAATGATCCAATTTATGGAGTGATTCGTGGTTGGGGAATTAATCAAGATGGAAAAACTAATGGGATTACTGCTCCGAGTGTAAATTCACAAATTCTCTTAGAAAAAGAAGTATATCAACGTTTTGGAATTAATCCAGAAACAATATCTTTAGTAGAGGCTCATGGAACAGGGACAAAACTCGGTGATCCCATTGAAGTGGAAGCGCTTACTGAATCATTCCAGGCTTTTACACAGAAGAAGAACTATTGTGCGTTAGGATCAGTGAAAAGCAATATCGGTCACCTTTTATTAGCGTCAGGAGTAACTAGTGTAATTAAAGTATTACTTGCCTTGCAACACCGAATGTTGCCACCTACGATTAATTTTGAAACGTTAAATGAGCATATTTGTTTAGACAATACTCCGTTTTATATCAATACCAAATTACAACCTTGGGAAGTTACTTCAGGAACCCCTCGACGTGCTTGTGTAAGTGCTTTCGGGTTTAGCGGGACGAATGCCCATGTTGTTATTGAAGAATATCCTTCCAACACAGCTAGAACACCAATCCTCACGAATACAAACAATCCGCTAATATTTGTATTGTCTGCAAAAAGTGAGGAACAATTAAAAGCCTATGCAGAATCCATGAAGAACTTCGCTGAATCACATGATGACTTCAATCTAGCAGATATGGCCTATACTTTACAGGTAGGGCGAGGCGCAATGGATCATCGCTTGGCGTTTGTGGCGGATTCGAGAGATACTTTAGTGAAAGTATTAGGGGAGGTTGTAAATGATATTTCTTCGACAGAAATACTAGTAGGTCGGGTGAAAAAGAGGAAAAATGGAATGACGCAGGTAGAAGATACGAAAGCCTTGCTTCAAACTTGGATTCAGGAGAAGAAACTCAAAGAAATAGCACAATTATGGGTGAAAGGTTTTAATCTTGATTGGGACAAACTTTATATTGGTAGCAAACCTCGCCGAATAAGTCTACCCACCTATCCCTTTGCTAGGGAACACTATTGGATACCAGAGAACAACATTGAATTGGCCGATACTACCGCTACAAATTCAGCTCAGGTATCCTCTATCCATCCTCTGTTACATCAAAACACCTCCGATTTTTCCGAACAACGTTTTAGTTCGACCTTGACGGGCCAAGAATTTTTTCTGGCGGATCATATTGTAAAAGGTCAACGGGTTTTGCCAGGGGTAGCCTATCTTGAAATGGCCCGGGCAGCAGTGGAGCAGGCAGTGGGAGCATTAGAAGAAGGGCAGACCGCAATACGGCTTAAAAACGTGGTTTGGGCTAGACCTATTGTCGTGGGTGACCAGCCGACCAAGGTGCACATTGGTCTGTTTCCCGAAGAAAACGGAGATATTACATATAACATTTATAGTGAATCAGATGCAGGTGACACAGAGCCAGTAGTATGCAGCCAAGGCAGCGCTGAATTAGGCTTGGTTTCAGAAGTCCCAGCATTGGATTTAAAGGCATTAAAGGCGCAGTGCTGCCAAAACACTTTTTCTTCCACCCAATGTTACGAGATATTTAGGGGCATGGAAATCAACTATGGTCCGGGACACCAGGGGATTGAGAAAGTATATGTAGGGTCTGGGCAGGTGTTGGCAAAGCTGTCATTACCTGCTTCAGTCTCCGATACTCAAAACCAATTCGTCCTGCATCCTAGTTTGGTAGATTCTGCTTTGCAGGCTTCGGTGGGTTTAATGATGGGCGATAGTAAGGATATGCCATCCGGCAGTAAAGCTCCTGTCAAGCCTTCTCTACCATTTGCTTTACGAGAACTTGAAGTCCGTAGCAGTTGTACTCCAATGATGTGGGCTTGGATTCAATACAGTGAGGGCAGCGCAGCAGAGGATAAAGTACAGAAGCTTGATGTCGATTTGTGCGACGAGCAAGGGAATATTTGTGTGAGGATGAAGGGATTTTCATTGCGAGTTCTAGAAGGAGAGCTTGGTTCGTTAAAGTCTTCGACAAATTTCGGAACTCTGATGTTGTACCCGGACTGGAGAGAAAAAGATATTATTGAAGAAGCCCAAGTTCCTGACTATACTCAACATTTGGTGATGCTTTGTGAGCCGAATGAAGTTTTCCAAGAGAGCATCGAAACTCAAATAAATGGAATACGTTGCATTACTTTGCAGTCCGAGCAGAAAGAACTCGGGGAACGATTTAATATCTATGCTGTTCAGCTGTTTAAAGAAATCCAAAGCATCTTTAGGGAAAAACCAAAGGAGAAAGTATTGATTCAGGTTGTTGTTTTCAATCAAGAGGAACAGGAAATTTTTACCGGATTCTCTGGAATATTGAAAACTGCTCAGCTTGAGAATCCTAAACTCATAGGGCAGCTTATTGAAGTTGAAGCGGCCGAAGATCCTATTTCAATTATAGAGAAACTGAAAGAAAATAGCCGCAGTCCAATCGATAACCATATTCGGTACCAGGATGGCAAACGTTTACTTGCTGCCCTATGTGAAGTGGAAGTTTCCCCGAAAATAGTGAAAATTCCATGGAAAGATCAGGGGATTTATATGATTACTGGCGGTGCTGGAGGCCTAGGACTTACTTTTGCCAGAGAAATTGCTTATAAGGCCAAGGGTGTGACCTTGATCCTAACGGGGCGATCCCCGTTGGATGAAAACAAGGAAGCCCAACTGAAAGAATTGCAGACCTTAGGTGCCAGGATCGAATACAAGCAAGTTGATATGACTCAGAAGAAGGCTGTTGTCGACTTGATCCAAAGCATCAGGGAGGACTTCGGGAGTCTCAATGGCATCATCCATAGTGCTGGAGTCATTCGGGACAACTTCATCCTTAAAAAGACTAAAGATGAGTTCTTAGAAGTTTTGGCTCCAAAGGTTAGCGGACTGGTCAATCTGGATCAGGCAAGCAATGATCTGCCGCTTGACTTCTTCATTCTCTTTTCCTCCATAGCAGGAAGGCTAGGCAACCCAGGTCAGGCAGACTACGCAGCCGCCAATGCCTTCATGGACGCCTATGCTAAGTATCGTAATGCTCTGGTGTTGACAAAACAACGACAAGGGCAAACGCTATCAATTGATTGGCCGCTGTGGCAAGAGGGCGGTATGCATGTTGATGAAGAAACCGAAAAGAAGATGAGGCAGGACATAGGGATGATTGCTATGCAGACTTCAACTGGTATCAGAGCCTTGTATCAAGGATTAAGCTCCGGTAAGGATCAGGTCATGGTGATGGAAGGGGAGCTCAAACAGCTTCAGGCAACATTCTTGGGGCAGCCGTCCGGGAAAGAAGTTTTTAAGGCATCTTCCTCCATAGAAGGAAATAAAGCAATGACAACAAATACACAAGAACTGCTTCAAGAAAAGGCTGTAAATTACTTCAAAAAGCTGCTTTCTTCAGTCATCAAGCTGCCACCGTATCGAATCGAAGAGGATGCTCCAATGGAAAAATATGGGGTTGATTCGATCATGGGTATGCAATTAACCAATCAATTAGAAGAAACATTTGGATCGTTATCAAAAACGTTATTTTTTGAATACCAAAACATTAAAGATTTAACCGGATATTTTCTCGAATCCTATCAAAATAAACTGATAGAATTGCTGGGGATTGAGGAGGAAGTAGCAGAAACAACCGAAAATACTACAGTTGTGCTAGAGCCTAAAAAATCCGTCCTGAGTAGTCGCAGGCGCTCTCGTTTTGCGGAATTTCGCACAGTAGCTCGGGAAGAAAAAACAACAGGAACTATGGATATCGCCATTATTGGTGTTTCCGGACGTTACCCCGGGTCGCGAAATATTCAGGAGTTCTGGACGAACCTGCAGGGTGGCAATGATTGTATTACAGAAATTCCTAAAGACCGCTGGGATCATAGCTTGTATTTCGATGAAGATAAGAACAAGCTAGGAAAAACTTACTGCAAGTGGGGAGGGTTTTTAGAAGATGTAGATCAATTTGATCCGTTGTTCTTCAATATCTCACCGCGGGATGCAGAGATTATGGATCCTATGACGCGTCTGTTCTTAGAGACCGTTTGGAATTTACTTGAAGACGCAGGATATACACGGGAGACCTTGCAGCAGATATATCAAGCAAGAGTTGGAGTTTATGTTGGTGCTATGTATCAACAATATCAGTCTTTCGATTCAGATATTATTAGAGAATCGGCAATTTCTGTATCTTCTTACAGCTTTATTGCAAATAGAGTTTCTCATTATTTTAATCTCCAAGGTCCCAGCATAGCTATTGATACTATGTGTTCATCTGCTTCCAATGCGATTCATATGGCTTGTGAAAGTCTGATAAAAGGAGAGTGTCAGATAGCCATTGCCGGAGGAGTTAATCTTTCAATTCATCCTAAAAAATACCTAGGCTTAAGCTTGTCTCAAATGCTTGGCAGCCATATTAACAGCAGAAGTTTTGGTAATGGAGACGGATATCTCCCTTCTGAAGGCGTGGGCGCCGTATTATTGAAACCGCTTGATAGGGCAATCAGGGATAAGGATTCTATTCTAGCCATTATTAAATCGACAGCAATCAATCATGGAGGACGTTCTAATGGATTTTCTGTTCCTAATCCAAATGCACAGGCACAACTAATTGAAGAAAATTTTAACAAATCAGGAATTGATCCACGGACTATTAGTTATGTCGAAGCTGCCGCGAATGGATCTGCATTAGGGGATCCTATTGAGGTCGCCGCATTGAGTAAAGCTTTTCAGAAATTTACGACTGATCAACAATTTTGTGCGATTGGGTCTGTAAAATCCAATATTGGACACGCCGAAGCAGCTTCAGGAATTTCCCAACTTACCAAAGTTATTTTACAATTGCAGCATCAACAATTGGTTCCATCGATTAAAGCGGAACCATTGAATCCCAATATAAACTTTAACAATACTCCGTTTTATTTACAAAAAGAACTTCAGGAATGGAAGCGCCCAGTGGTGAGCATCGACGGGAATGAGCGCGAGATTCCGAGACGCGCAACAGTTAGTTCATTTGGGGCAGGAGGATCGAATGTCCATTTTATATTGGAAGAATATATACCTCTTAAAGAAAAAACAATTCCGATTCACATCAATCCAGTAGTTCAGCCACAAATTGTTATCTTTTCAGCTAGGAACTCCAATAGATTACAAGCAGTTGTCCAACAGATTCTTGAATTTGTAGAAGAACAAAAGGATATTTCCTTGGTTAGTCTTGCTTATACCCTTCAACTGGGGCGTGAAGCGATGGAATCTCGTGTGGCAATGGTAGCGAGTAATCGGGAACAGTTAATCCAAGGCATGAAGGAGTATTTGAAATCGGTTAAAGAAGACAGCAGAGAAAAGACCTCTATACCTATTTTTACAGGAGATCTGGAAGAGGAATATTCTGAGGTTAGAAACTTGCTTTCAGGGAAGCTGGCAGAGACTGTAGTACAAACACTTTTAACAGAAAATAATATCGAAAAGATAGCACTCTATTGGACCCAAGGAGGAAAGATTCCATGGAATTTGTTCCATAAAGGGGAAAGATTCCACATGATATCTTTGCCTACCTATCCCTTTGAGAGAAGGCGGTGTTGGATTAAGTCAAAAAAAGAGACGGGATTGAATGTACAGTCGCATATAGATAATATTATAGACTTTGTTGCAACGAAGGATGATACATCCATTGCCGACCGTATAGTTGATATCGTATCCGGCTTATTAGGAATGACGGCTTCTGAACTCAATACTAATAGACCGTTGGAACAATATGGCTTTGATTCAATTCTTTTACTGTCATTACTCCAACGATTGCAGTATCAGGTAGATCCGTCTCTCACTTTGGATAGGTTGAGGAAATTTAGAACAACACAGGACATTATAAATAGTTTACGGCTACAAATAGGAGACGAATCAATATTGCAGAGTCAACAAGCTGTAAATTCTGTTCCAAAAGCTAAAAAATCAGTTCTTGAAAACTGCCCCGAATTTCCGGAACTGATTCATCTCAATTTAAGTACTAAAGGAAAACCAGTATTTTGGTTTCATGGAGGATTAGGTGGAGTAGAAGCATATCAAGGAATTGCTAAGAAGAGTCAACGCCCTTTTTATGGGATTCAAGCACGAGGCTGGATGAGTGATGAATCCCCATTACAAGGGATTCAGGTGATGGCTGCGTATTATGTGGATATTATACGATCAGTGCAACCGGAAGGTCCTTATGATCTGGGTGGATATTCTTTAGGTGGTAGTATAGCATATGAAGTCACGCGTCAATTACAAGAGTTGGGGCAAGTGGTTGATACGATTGTCATGGTAGATTCACTAGATAGCACTCAATTGAAAAAAGCAGAAATTTTTCCAAAAACCGTGATTTTACAAACAGTTAACATGGCATTAGTATCTACAATTTTACAAGAACCAGAAAAAATAGCTCATACGCTTATCCATCGGGATGAAGTGAACTCAAATGTAGCGGATGAAGAGTTTTTTAAGCAAGTGATAACGCTTGCAAAAAAACGCGGATTGACCAAACAGGAAAATCAATTGCATGCTCAGATTGAGCAAAGCATAAGGGTTCAACAGGCATATGAAATAAAAAATTGTTTAGTTTTGCCGCTACTTGATCCTCAAGCGGTAACTTGTTACTATTTTCGTAATAAAAGCGGATTGTTTTTTGGCGAATTAAAACCATATTTTACACTAGCAATTGATGAATTTGAATTAGAAAACATAAATTATTGGGAAGAGTGGGCGCGACAGCTTCCCAATTTCAACATGACGGATGTGGATTCTTCCAATCATTTAGTGTTGTTGTCTGAAACTAAGTCATTTGAAGCAATCGCTGCTTTTTGTGAAAAATTTTATTCATAAGAATTGGCATTTTCCTATTACCCTTTAGAGATTGTTTCCCGAATCGACAGTGGTATGCACATATCAGCGTTCATGCCACCGGACTATTCGGGAAAACCATCTTATTTCGAGGAATAAGATGATTTCATGACGACCTTCGAATAGGGAAGCTAAAGTTAGATCGTTTTTTACAATGTTATTTGATACCTAATACAACATTTTATATAGTGCATCATTAGTAAGACGGGTTCTGGTTTTCGTAACCGCGCAGAACCTGCCTTACTAATGATACAAAAAAGTAGACAGAATATCCTAAATAGAGCCTTAGGCATTGTTGTTGTCCAGACCCTACTTGATTTATCATCAACAAAATGGTTTGGGGAGAATCACCGAAAAATCTTTATTATTTTTTTTTAGGGGGAAAATATATGAAACAGGAAACGGATCATACAGGTGTATTTTTACTTGCAAAATTATTTGAACTTCATGAACAATTGCCAGAAAAAAGGCTGTTTACTTTTCAACAAGAAAAGGAAGCTCCTGATTTTCTTACCGTAAAGGCTCTTGTCAATAAAACAAAAATTCTCGGCAGTATTCTTCAGCAGAAGTTGGCACCTCAAGAAAAAGTATTGCTTCTTTTCCCCCAGGGGTTGGGATACATTTACAGTCTGCTGGCATGTTGGTATGCGAATGTTATAGCCATCCCAATTCAAATTGCGGAAGTGGCCGAACAAGAGCAAGTTTTAGCAAAAATTAGTGCGATTCTTATCGATTCACAGGCGGCATGCATTATAACAGATACTAACTTAAAAGAATTTCTTACAACGCAACAAGTGGTTAATCAAATGCCAATATTGAATATTGACGAATTACCTTCTGATGATTTAAGCAACAGGAAAGTAAGACCGCAAGCTCCGTCAGACATTGCTCTTTTACTCTATACTTCTGGTTCTATATCTCAACCCAAAGGGGTTATGCTCAGTCACAGCAACTTATTGTCGCAAGCCTTCATGGGAGCAACTCATTGGAAAGTGAACCAGGAAAGTTGTATTGTTTCCTGGATGCCGCAATTTCATAACTTTGGGCTCTTTTTTAATCTATTGAGTCCGCTCTTAACAGGCGCCTCCAGTGTAATTTTGTCACCAAGCAGCTTTATTAAAAACCCGAAAGTATGGTTAAAGACAATTGATCAGTATCAGGCTACCCATACTGCTGCCCCTAACTTTGCCTTTGATTACTGTTGTTCCTCGATTAATGCAGTGACTTTAAAAGAGTGCTCTCTTCACTCTCTTCAGGTCATTGTCTGCGGTGGCGAGCCGGTTTGTAAAGAAACTTATGAAAACTTTACAAAAAAATTCAAAACTTTGGGACTCCGAAAAAATATTTTTTGCGCTCACTATGGTTTATCGGAAACGGGTTCTGTTACCACTAGCAAGCCAAGTCAACCCTTACGTTTTCTTTCTTTAGATATTTCTCTCTTGGGAGAAGGGAAAATCAAACACACAAATCAGAAGAAGAAAAGCAAATCCGTGGCTAGTTGTGGTGAGATTGACGAAACTATACAAATATTGATTGTTCGTCCGGAAACTTGTGTGCCGTGCGTTCCAGGTGAAATAGGTGAAATCTGGATACAATCACCTTCTGTCGCCATGGGTTACCTGAATCGGCCGGAAGAAACAGAAAGCACCTTTTCCAGAGTCCTCAGCACTACAAATGAAGGAGAATTCTTCCGATCCGGAGACCTGGGCTTTATTGAAAACAACCAGTTATTTGTTGTCGGGCGGGAGAAAGAGGTAATCATTATTCATGGCAAAAATCATCATCCTGTTGATATTGAATGGACAATTAAAAAACATATCCCGAATCTTACCCTGCCGATGGCAGTCTTCTCTTGTGAAATAAATCAGCAGGAAAAGGTGGTGGTGGTACAAGAAGTTGAAACAGCAACGCATGATACGGTGTATAAAAAACGAATCGGTGAGATATTGGCCGCCGTATCAAAAACTCATGAAATTGAAGTATATGAAATTGTTTTTATTGAAAAAGGAATGATTCCGAAAACAGGCAGTGGTAAAGTCCAGAGAAAACTATGCCGCAATTTATATATAAATCAAGAATTGTCGGTTCTTTACAAATATCAGCACAGAGGCGCTGGCGTACAATCCAAAGTCAAAACTTCGCCACCTCAACTAGATGGTGACATTCTGGCAATCTTAAAACAGCAGGTCTTTCTCCCCGTTCTCAGCACTGATCTTGCTGGACTGGAAGAGGTAGCGACGTTTAGTCAATTGGGGCTGGATTCAATCCAATATATACAGATTTCCAAGAGAATTGAAACTGTTTTTGATATTGAGTTTGCTCCGGTTATACTGTTTAAATATTCCTGCTTTACGGAGCTGGTAGAATATCTTTCCTCACAAATAGAGAAACGGCAAAGTCAAGGAATTGATCCGATTAAAGCCCAAGCTGATATATGCGCAGATACTTCAAAAGTGAGAGAAACAAGTATTGCTATAATTGGCGTTCATTATAATTTCCCAGGGGGAACCAGCAATTCGGATGATTTTTGGGAAAGTCTCATGCAACAAAAAGATTGCATTACGCCGATAGCAGAAAGCCGGCCGCAGATTGTAGCAGATTGTCAAAATTATAACGGTATGCTTGAATCTTTCCCGCCTTGGGGGGGATTTATTAAAGATGTTGAATTATTTGATGCTCCTTTTTTTGGTATATCGCCACTTGAGGCTGAGAGTATGGATCCTCAACAACGCAAAGTGTTAGAACTTATCTGGAGTGTTATCGAAAATAGTGGCTACAACCCTTATAAATTGGCAGGCAAAGACATCGGCCTATTCGTAGGAGCACATAACAGTGAGTATGCGGAACTGGTTGCAAGCCAACCTGAGCTCATTGATACTTATGGAGCTTATCTGGATACAGGACTCCATATGAGTATGATCGCTCATCGGATTTCCCGTTGGTTTAATTTCCGTGGTCCTAGCGAAGTTGTTAATACTGCTTGTTCCAGTTCATTGGTGGCAATTCACCATGCTGTGGAATCAATTTATCGAGGAGAAAGCAGTATGGCCATTGCCGGAGGGATTAATCTTATATTGGCATCTCGTACGTATCGAGCCAGTAATAAAGCCGGCATGTTGTCAAAGGACGGACGCTGTAAAACTTTTGATGAAGCGGCAGATGGATTTGTGCGTGCAGAAGGATATGGTGCTGTGCTGCTCAAACCATATAGACAAGCTATTGAAGACAAGGACACTATTTATGGCGTTATAAAAGGGGTTGTCATTAATCATGACGGGCATTCCAATTCACTACGGGCTCCGAATCTCAATGCACAAAAAGAGCTAATTAAAGCAGCTTATCAAAAGTCCGGTCTACCTGTCGAAACCATCAGTTATATTGAAACTCATGGCACAGGTACACCGTTAGGCGACCCTATTGAAATTCAAGCGCTTCAGGAGGCATTTCGAGAAATCAATCCGGATCTTCCTCGTGCTTTCTGCGGACTGGGAACGGTCAAAACCAATATTGGGCATTGTGAATCGGCCGCAGGTATAGCCGGTTTGGTTAAAATACTACTTTCCATGAAGTATGGGACTCTTCCCGGTATTCTTCATTTTAAGAAGCTCAACCCTTACATTTCCTTGCAGAATAGTCCCTTCTTTATCGTGGAACAAACTAAGGAATGGAAGAGATTTAAGGATTCAAGGGGAAAGGATATTCCTCGCAGGGCAGGGATTAGTTCCTTTGGATTCGGCGGTGCTAATGCTCATGTAGTCCTTGAAGAACATATTTCGGACAGTACTACAGAGCAGATCCCTTTGCTGATGGATAATAATAAGATGGCAATTATTCCTATATCTGCGAAAACGCAAGCATGTTTGCGGACCTATGCGCAAGAACTCCATGCTTTTTTAAGCAAATCTACTGCCCAAGAACAAAACCTCCGTTATAAATTAGGAGATATTACTTTGTTGGATTTGGCCTATACATTACAAGTGGGACGAGCAGCAATGGAAGAACGAATTGCCTTTTTGGTGGATGGAATTTCAGAATTAATGCGAAAGCTGGAGGCATTTATACAAAATAAAAGCGATATAGATAATTGCTGGCAAGGTCATGTCAAACAAGGTAAAAATATGGTCGCGTTATTAGGGAACGATGAAGATTCTCAAGAACTGGTGCATAAATGGGTTGCGAAAAGTAAGCTTGACAAAGTCGTTCAATATTGGGTTCAAGGAGGCACAATCGAGTGGGACCTGTTGTATGATCAAGTAAAACCACGTCGCATTAACTTACCGACGTATCCATTTGCCAAGATACGTTATTGGATACCCAAGCTTAATGCTTCTCAGGCTAACAGTACAGCGAGAGTGGGACTAGTTAAAACTCCTGCGGGACATCATGGGACAATGATGCTTGAGCCTGGTTGGAAGGAACAGGCTATTACCCTAGGAAGCACAGTGCCTGACTATGAACAGCATCTGGTAATACTCTGTGAGCCAGCGGCAGTGTTAGGTGAAAGGATCGAATCTTACATAAACGGGGTGCGCTGTCTTGTTTTGACATCCGAGGAAGATAACATAGCAGAGCGATTTCAGATCTATGCTTCCCGGATCTTTGAAGAGATTCATTGCATGTTTAATGGCAGCCATAAAGGTAAGCTGCTGATCCAGATTATAGTTGTCAACCAGGCAGAAAAGTATCTTTTTTCCGGACTGTCTGGTATGTTGAAAACTGCTCACTTAGAGAATCCGAAATGTAACGGACAGTTGATTGAAATGGAAGCGGAAGTAAATTCTGATGAGATAATAGAACGGCTAGAAGAGAATAGCCTGAGTCCTATGGATCACCATATCCGCTATCAAGACGGCAAACGCTACATTGCTGATTGGAGGAAACAAGAATTTTCTCAGGAAGTAGCGGGGATCCCCTGGAAAAACCAGGGGGTCTATTTAATTACTGGCGGCACCGGCGGTCTGGGCCAAATTTTTGCCAGAGAAATTGTGAATAAAGTCAAAGATACGACTTTGATCCTCACGGGGAGATCTGTGCTGAGTGCGTTCAAGCAAGGCGAGTTAAAAGAATTGGAAACTTTGGGTGCTCGAATCGAATACAAACAAATCGATGTGACCCGAAAGGAAGCGGTTAATAATTTAATCCAATATATTCGGAAAAATTATGGACATCTCCATGGCATCATCCATAGTGCAGGTGTGAGTAAAGCCAATTTCATTCGCAAGAAAACCCAAGAAGAATTGCAGGAGGTGCTGGCTCCCAAGGTTGCCGGAGTCGTGAATCTGGATCAGGCCAGCCGGGATCTGCCCCTCGACTTTTTTGTACTTTTTTCTTCCATAGCAGGAAGCTTAGGCGTTGTAGGCCAGGCCGATTATGCGGCAGCGAATGCCTTTATGGACGCCTATGCCAAGTATCGCAATACTATGGTGGCGTCGAAAGAACGCCACGGTCAAACCCTGTCAATCAACTGGCCGCTGTGGCAAGAAGGCGGAATGCGCATTGATGCAGAAACAGCAAAGACGATGCAGCAAAACACGGGGATGATTGCTATGCAAACCACAACTGGTATCTGGGCCTTTTATCAAGCCTTAGCCTCTGGCAAGGCGCAAGTGATGGTAACGGAAGGTGATTTATTGCACATGCAGGCACAATTGTTGGAAGTTTTGCCCGAAGTGCATTCATCATATACCGCACAGGTTCCTGCTGCCCCCGTGGAACCATGGCTGTTGCGAGAAAAAATCTTACATCGGCTCAAAGTTCTATTTGGAGAAGTTACAAAAATCAGTGTTGCGGGGATTGATCCCGAAGAGCCACTGGAGCGCTATGGGTTAGATTCAATCTTGATTACTCAGCTCAATCAGAAACTTGACGGTATCTTTGGAGAATTGTCAAAAACTATATTCTATGAGTACCAGACGTTGAACGCGCTGGTAGAATATTTTACTGCAGAATATCCACAGAAATGTCTGCAGTGGATCGGACTCGAAGATCAGGTTCAGCCAATACAGGAAAAGTCAACAATGTCGCCTGCCACAGACAAAATGCCTGTGCTGGCCTCATTGAAAACAGGTAAGAAACTAACTCCCAATAATAGCGTCTATGAACCGATTGCCATCATTGGTATAAGTGGGCGTTATCCAAAAGCAAAAACATTAAAAGAGTATTGGGATATTTTAAAAACAGGCCAGGATTGTATTACCGAAATTCCCCACGAGCGTTGGTCGATAGAGGGATTCTATCATGCAGATCCTCAAGAAGCTGTGGCACAAGGAAAAAGCTATAGCAAATGGGGTGGTTTTATCGAAGGATTCGCCGATTTTGATCCTCTCTTTTTTAGTATTGCGCCCCGGGACGCGATTAATATTGATCCCCAAGAACGGTTGTTCCTAGAAGTTTGTTGGGAAGTAATAGAAGATGCAGGATACACTAGGGAGCAGCTTGGAGGTGAGTATAATCGGCGGGTTGGTGTTTTTGCCGGGATTAACAAAACAGGTTTTGAGTTATACGGCCCCGATCTATGGAAACAAGGGAAACTGGCTTATCCTCGTACGTCCTTTGGATCGGTTGCGAATAGGGTTTCCTATCTCCTCAATTTACAAGGTCCCAGTATGCCGATTGATACGATGTGCTCTTCCTCGTTAACAGCGATTCACGAAGCCTGTGAACATATTCATCGTGGAGAATGTGAAATGGCGATTGCCGGCGGAGTGAATTTGTACCTGCATTCTTCAAACTATATTGATCTCTGTCATATACACATGCTATCTGTAGATGGAAAATGCAAAAGCTTTGGCCTGGGGGGGGACGGCTTCGTACCTGGTGAAGGAGTTGGCGTTGTTTTACTGAAGCCTTTGTCACAAGCGACTGCAGATGGGGATCATATTTATGCTGTAATTCGAGGGACCAGTATTAACCATGGCGGAAAAACGAATGGATATACAGTGCCAAATCCGATCGCCCAGGGCGATCTCATTCGCTTGGCCCTAGATAAAGCAGGGGTTGATGCCCGGGCCGTCAGTTATATCGAAGCACATGGAACAGGGACAGCACTTGGCGATCCGATTGAAATCGCAGGATTAAGCCAGGCATTCAAAAAGGATACTCAAGATACAGGATTTTGTGCCATTGGTTCCGTAAAATCAAATATTGGCCATTTGGAGGCGGCAGCAGGAATTGCAGGAATTACCAAAATCGTGCTGCAAATGAAACATCAGCAGATCGTTCCCAGCCTGTATGCTACGGAATTGAATCCGAATATTAATTTTGCCAAAACCCCTTTTGTAGTTCAGCAGGCGTTGGTAGAATGGAAACGACCAGTGGTTGAGATAAATGGGGAAACCAAGGAATATCCAAGGATTGCTGGCATTTCGTCCTTTGGTGCAGGTGGATCAAACGCCCATGTAGTGATGGAGGAATACATTCCACAAAATCTGGAGCGGCATTGCGGAGCCATCAATCCACAAAATCCAGCCATTATCGTGCTGTCGGCTAAGAATGAAGAACGGCTCCAAGTGCAGGTACAGCAATTGTTGACCGCGATTCAGGAGCAGCAATTTATAGATAGTAATTTAATTGATATCGCCTATACGTTACAAGTAGGACGTGAGGCTCTGGAAGAACGCTTGGCAATGCTTGTAGGATCAGTCAAAGAGCTGGTGGAAAAATTGAATAAATTTATAAAAGGGCAGGATGGCGTGATAGATCTGTATCGAGGACAGGTCCAGAATAATAAGGAAACTTTTGCTGCGCTAGCAATGGATGAAGAAATGCAGGAAACCATTAAAAAGTGGATTCAGCGCAAAAAGTATGCGAAACTTCTCGGCCTTTGGGTTAAGGGATTCTTTGTTGATTGGAATAAGCTTTATGTCGATACCAAACCTCGTCGCGTCAGTTTGCCTACGTATTCCTTTGCCAAGGAACGCTATTGGTTGCCGGAGATTTATGCCCAACCTATCTGCAGCCCAGCGACAACATTAGGCATGAGTGCTGCAATACATCCACTATTGCAGCAAAATACATCAGACTTTTCCGAACAGCGCTTTACATCAACCTTTACTGGTCAGGAGTTTTTCCTGGCGGATCATGTAGTGAAGGGGCAGCGGGTTTTACCTGGGGTGGCCTATCTTGAAATGGCCCGGGCCGCGGTGAAGCAAGCAACAGGAGCTCTAGAAGAAGATCAGACAGGGATACGGCTGGAAAATGTAGTATGGGTTCGACCTGTTGTGGTGGGAGAACAGCCGATAAAGGTGCACATTGGGCTCTTCCCTGAAGATAACGGCGAGATTACCTTTGAGATATATAGTGATTCAGAAGAGGCTGGCACCGAGCCTATAGTGCACAGCCAGGGTAGAGTCGTGCTGGGATCGGTTCGAAAAGCGCAGGTTTTGGATCTGCCAGCCTTACAAGCTCAGTGTAGCCAAAGTACTCTGTCATCCAGTCAATGCTACGAGGCTTTTAAGGTGATGGGGATCGGCTATGGATCAGCATACCGAGGAATTGAAATGGTTTATGTAGGTTCGGATCAGGTCTTGGCAAAATTATCTTTGCCTTTATCCGTTTCCAATACCCAGGAACAGTTTGTCCTCCATCCCAGTTTGATGGATTCGGCATTACAGGCGTCACTGGGACTGATCATGAGTTCTGGTGATGGAATCATCAGAACGGCTCCCCTCGAACCAGCCTTGCCCTTTGCTTTGCAGGAGATTGAGATTCTTGGCAATTGCACCTCTGCGATGTGGACGCTGATTCGTTATGCTGACGGCAGTAAAGCTGGGGATAAGGTGCAGAAACTTGATATTGATTTGTATGACGTTCAAGGGAATGCTTGTGTGCGAATGAAGGGATTATCATTCAGAGTGCTGGAGGGAGAGGTGGTTTCAGTAAGATCCTCGGCCATACCCGGGACGTTAATGCTGCACCCTTGCTGGAAAGAACAAGCAGTTATCCGAGAAATCATCGTTCCTGACTATGTTCAGCATGTGGTAGTGCTCTGTGAAATCAATAATATTTCTCCGGAAACTATCGAAACTCAAATAAACGGGGTGCGCTGCCTCACACCAGCGTCTAAATATAAAGGCATTGGGGAACGGTTCCAAGACTATGCCACCCAAGTGTTTGAAGAAATCCAGAGCATTCTTAAGGTCAAGCCTGCGGAACATGTGTTAGTACAGATTGTCACTTGCAATCAAGGAGAACAACAACTTTTCGCTGGAATTTTAGGACTATTGAAAACAGCCCAATTAGAAAATCCTAAGCTATTCGGGCAACTGGTTGAAATAGAACCAGATGAAGCTACGGAAGGAATCATCGAGAAACTGCAGGAGAACAGCCAGAAATCCATGGATAATCGTGTGCGCTACAAAGATGGCAAACGATATGTGGCCGTATTACGTGAATTGGAAACTTCCCGTGAAGCAGTAGGGATTCCTTGGAAAGACCAGGGTATCTACCTGATTACTGGCGGTGCCGGCAGGTTGGGACTCATTTTTGCTAAAGAAATTGCGCATCAAGTTGGGGATGCTACACTGGTTCTCACGGGCAGATCGCCCCTTGACGAGAAGAAGAAAGCTGAGCTAAAGGAGCTGCAGGATTTTGGTACTCGGATCGAATATAGGCAAGTGGACGTGACCAAAGAGAAGGCGGTTGTTAACTTAATCCAAAGCATCCAGGCTGACTTTGGCGGTATCAACGGCATCATCCATAGTGCGGGCGTGATTCAGGACAACTTTATCATTAAAAAAACTAGGGAAGACCTACAAGAAGTGTTGGCTCCTAAAGTCACTGGTTTGGTGCATCTGGATCGGGCGAGCCGGGAGTTGAAGCTCGACTTTTTCATCCTCTTTTCCTCCATAGCAGGAAGACTAGGCAACCCAGCTCAGGCCGATTACGCGGCTGCCAATGCCTTTATGGATGCCTATGCCAAGTATCGCAATACTCTGGTGTCATCAAAACAATGCCACGGTCAAACCTTGTCAATTAACTGGCCTCTGTGGCAAGAGGGGGGGATGCGCGTTGATGCAGAAAATGAAAAGATGATGAGGCAAAGTACAGGTATGATTGCCATGCAGACATCAACTGGCATCAGAACTTTGTATCAAAGCATAGCCTTTGCCAAAGATCAGGTGATGGTGCTGGAAGGCAATGTGGTGCAATTAAGGCACTGGCTAGAATTGAATTTGGCCTCCCGCAAGATCACAAACCCAAAAGAAAAAAACAGTGCAGTTGATGATTCCCTAGAAGTACAAACCTTGAATTTTGTTAAAGAAATTCTGGCGAATGAAATTAAACTATCCCAAGAAAGGATTCAGATAGATATTCCGTTTGAAAAATATGGAGTAGATTCTATTGTGCAAATGAATCTGATCCGAGAGATAGAGAAGGTAACAGGTGAGCTTTCAAAAACCCTACTATTTGAATATAGCAATATTCAGGAACTAGTAGAATATCTTGTGAAAAATCATGGAAATAAGTTGATGGAATCGATTGCATTAGAAAACGATAAAGTTTTAAAGCAAGAGACAGCTATCCTCCCGGGATTTTCGGAAGATAAATCCCAAACTTTGCAAAAGAGGCACCGTTTTACAAACTTCACAAAAGCAGAATCTTCCTTAACAATACAAAAAACAGAAGATATTGCAATAATTGGCATTAGCGGACGCTATCCCTTATCAAATACGCTGGAAGAACTCTGGGAGCATTTGAAAGATGGAGATAATTGTATTACTGAAGCTCCCGCGGATCGATGGAATATTTCGTTAACCACGGTATTGACCGAAGATCAATTACAGCATCAAAATCAAAGGTATTATGGTGGTTTCTTAGATCATATTAATCACTTTGACCATAATTTGTTTGAATTTGCTCAAGAGCAGGTGATAGAACTTTCCCCGGAACTTCGATTATTTCTGGAGATTGCCTGGGAAACCTTTGAGGATGCAGGTTATAGCAAAACGTTGTTGCAAGAGCTGCAAACTAGAAATCACAGCGGGGTTGGGGTATTTGTAGGAACCATGTATAATCAATATTCTTGGACGATTCCTTCGTTGGAACAAGCAGTGCTAAGCTCTAATTCAACTGACTGGCAAATTGCCAATCGTACTTCTCATTTCTTTAATCTCACCGGCCCAAGTATAGCAGTCAATTCCGCGTGTTCCAGTTCTTTAACCGCAATTCATCTGGCTTGTGAAAGTCTAAAACAGAGGAGTTGTTCTATGGCCATAGCCGGTGGGGTTAATTTAACGTTAGATCCCTCTAAATATAAAGGGCTACAACAGATAAAATTTTTAGGGAGTGGCAACCAAAGTAAAAGTTTTGGAACTGGTAATGGATATATTCCAGGGGAAGGTGTAGGTGCAGTACTGCTAAAACCGCTTTCTCTAGCGATTAAAGATGGTGATCGGATTCATGCGGTAATTAAAAGCAGCTTTATCAATCACAGTGGGGGCCGACAGGCGTATACCGCTCCCGAGCCAAAGCAGCAGGCTCAATTGATTACAGAGTCAATGCGGCGTTCGGAAATTGATCCGCTAACCATTGGTTATGTTGAATCAGCGGCTAATGGTTCGGATTTGGGGGATCCCATTGAGATAGTTGCCCTCAATAATGCGTTCAAGCGATATACCGAAAAACAACAATTTTGTGCACTGGGGTCTGTTAAATCTAATCTAGGACACTTGGAAGCAGCCTCCGGAATTTCTCAGCTTAGCAAAGTAATCTTACAAATGAAACACAAAACATTGGTACCAACGATCAATGCGAATCCTCAAAATCCCAATATCAAGTTGGAACACACTGCGTTTTATCTTCAAAAAGAAACCAGGCCATGGAATCAAACTATTGATGCTCACACTGGAAAAAAACTACCCCGAAGGAGCATGATTAATTCCTTTGGCGCAGGAGGAGCTTACGCGAATTTGATTATCGAAGAATTCATGGGAGAAGTTCCAATGAAGGGGTTGAGTATATCTTTACCACCGGAGCAACTCATCATATTTTCAGCAAAAACGAAATGGAGTATGATGAGGTATATTGAAAAAATGCAAGAATTTTTGCAGAAAAACTCCTCTGTTGACATAGCCGATGTTGCTCGATTATTACAAAAAGTCAACCATAACCTGGAGTATAGGGCTACGATTATAGTGTCGTCTATCCGAGAGTTTGTTGAAAAACTAAATCTTCTCCAAGAATCAAGAGACAATTTGACAGATTCAAATATTTGTATCTCTTCAGGATTTGAAATGGATACTAATGATACAAAGTCATTAATTATACAGCAAGCATTGGAAAAAAAGGATGTAAGGCAATTAGCACAGCTTTGGATAGCCGGTGCAACAATAGATTTTGGGCAACTTAATGAGAATTCGGGGACTCCCGCGATAGATTTACCCAAATATGCTTTTGAACATCATATTACGTTTGATTTTAATAATAATTATCTGATAAATAAGGAAGATGAAACTGCAAAATGTGATGACGAGTTTTATCGAATTCTTTTAGAGAAAATAGCCAAAGGTGAATTATCAGAAGATGAGTTTGCAGATGCAATTAATCTGGCAATTATTGAATAACCTTTATAAAGATTCGACTGCCATTTTGCTGGGTAAAGTACCATGTCCAGCATGTGTTAGAAGGGGGAGAAATAGAAATGGATAATCAACTTAGTTCTTTATATCAACAGATAAGAGAAAGAAAAATAAGTCAAGAAGAAGCTTTGCGGCAAATTAAGGGATTTACGGATCAGTATTGCCTCAAAACTACTATGTCATCGAACCTTGGGAATGATCGTAATTTTGTTCCTGAAATTTATGTATATGAGGAACCTTATCTGAGAGATCATACAGTTTACAATGAACGAGTACTCCTCGGAGTGACTTATGGCAGCTTAGCAATCAATGCTTTTTTTCATATTTTCCCAAAAGAAAACAACGTTCATCTTCATCGTCTAAGTTTTACCAAAGCTGTTCAAGTACAAAAAAATCAATGCGTGGAAGTTCAAGTTGAAGCAGTTCCCAAAGGACCCATAATGGATTTTCAAGTTAGGTATCGTTATGCATTATCTGCGACATGGGTTTTGGCTGCTTCGGGCAATTTACAACAAGGTTCCTTTGAAATGAGAAAAATAGATATAGAAAATATCAAAGATTCTCTACTAGAATTGCACCATTTTAGTCCGATTTATACAAGCAATCCAGCTATTGGATTGGGTGACAGCTTTAAACCTATCACTCATATTTTTACGGGAAAAGATCAGGTGCTTGCAAGGGTTGTATTAAGTCAAACAACACGAGCGGAAAAGCATGAGTATGTTTTGCATCCACTCATTATCAATAGTGCTTTTCTGGCAGTGAATTCTTTACTCAAAAAAGCAGATATGGAAGAAGGCTTTTTACCATTTGGAATTAAAGATATGTATTGCAAAAAAAACGGTAGGCTAGAACAATGTTGGGTGCTTGTAAGATTAGTCAAGAATTCAGGAGAAATGATTATTTTTGATGCAGAGGTAATTGATGATCAGTCGCAGGTTGTGGCCCATCTTGCAGGATGCTCTATAAAACGACTGCGTTCTGAAGGACAAGTTTCTTTACAAGATCATTTGATGGTCGATTTTCCAGAATTACAACAGCAAAAACGGATGGCTACAGAAGGAAATCAATTGGAAAAATTGACAAATACGACCGATCTTAAGAATAAAATAAAAAAATATTTAATTCATAAGGTAAGTAAGATTATACCTGAATTTTTAAACCTTCAGAACTTTACGGCGAACCTCATGGACTTGGGATTGCAATCTTCCCAGCTGATTGCAATGACTGATGAGATTAAACAGGAAACAAACGTTGAATTATATCCAACGTTATTTTTCGAATACCCTAGTATTGAAGAACTTGTGGAATACTTTGCGCAAGAGCACCAAGAATCATTCATTCAATTATTAGGAATTGATGAAAAAAAATCTCGGGTTTCTGAGAATATCCCTAAAGTTCAAACATTCATTCCCTCAAAGGACGCTCAGGAAAATTTACAATCCAAGCCTATATTGCAAATACCTACTAATACATACGCGGAGCCAAGTAGAGATGATATTGCGATAATTGGGATGCATGGTTTGTTTGCAGAGGCTTCTCATTTGAATCAGTTCTGGCAAAATCTATGTGATAAAAAAGATTTAATAAAGGAAATCCCTATTGATCATTGGAATTATCAGCCTTGGTATGATAAGAACCCGGAAACAAAAGATAAAACCTATTGTAAATGGGGGAGCTTTATCGATGATGTCGATAAATTTGATGCCGATTTTTTTAATATTTCTCGCCGCGAAGCTGAGTGGATGGATCCCCAGCTTCGATTATTGTTGCAAAGTATTTACTCCACAGGAGAGGATGCCGGGTATATCAATCAATTGCGAGGGACGAATACAGGCGTATTTGTGGGGGTCTGTTTTCATGATTACGCGGATAAGATTGCGGAGATGAACATACCTGTGGATCCCTATATGGGAACAGGAAATGTACAAACGGTAATCGCTAATCGTGTTTCA
Source organism: uncultured Veillonellaceae bacterium (assembly GCA_963805085.1). Classification (GTDB taxonomy): domain Bacteria; phylum Bacillota; class Negativicutes; order JARBTT01; family JARBTT01; genus JARBTT01. The sequence continues at coordinate 230,575 of CAWDTA010000003.1, forward strand.
TTTTTATTTGACTTTACGGGTCCCAGCATTGCCGTAGATACGGCCTGTTCCTCTTCTTTGTTTGCTTTACATTATGCCTGTCAGGCTTTGCGCAATAAAGAATGTAATATGGCTTTTGTGGGAGGCGTAAATTTGCTTTTGGCTTCTGCTCATTATCGTTATTTTTCCAGTATTGGCGCTTTATCACCCACGGGACGTTGTCATACTTTTGATGAAGCGGCCGATGGCTATGTTCCGGGGGAATGCATTGCCAGTATCTTGTTGAAACCATTAGAGCAAGCCAGAAGAGATGGCGATCATATTTATGCAGTTATTAAAGGTTCAGCCGCTTTGCATGGGGGATATACCCCTTCTTTAACCGCACCGAGTGTTGAAGGTGAAGAAAATGTTATTTTGAAAGCATGGGAAGATGCTGGAATCAATCCTGAAACCCTAACTTATATCGAAGCCCATGGTACAGGCACAAAACTAGGCGATCCGATTGAAATTAACAGTCTAAAAAAAGCATTCAAGAGATTTACCGATAAAGAGCAATTCTGTGCAGTAGGATCTGCCAAGGCCCATATCGGTCATGCTGAAGGTGCAGCAGGAATTGCAGCAATTATAAAAGTTATTATGCAAATGAAACAAAAGCAAATCCCTGCTATGCCGCAGTTTAAAAAGTTGAATCCGTACATTCAGTTGGCTAAATCAGCGCTTTATATTAATCATGAAATTGAAGAATGGAAAAGCTCGTCCGGCATACCAAGGCGGGCCGGAGTGAATTCTTTTGGCTTTTCAGGGGCCAATGCCCATGTTGTGATCGAAGAATACATACCTAAAGAACAGGTACAATCTCCAATTACGGTCACTACCGGGAATCCGGCTATTATTGTACTGTCAGCCAAGAATAAAGAACGACTCCAAGAACAGGTGCAGCAATTATTGGCTGCAATCCAGACACAGCAGTTTACGGATAGCGATTTGACTGACATGGCTTACACTCTCCAAGTAGGGCGCGAGGCAATGGAAGAGCGCCTGGGATTAATTGTAGGATCCATCGAAGAACTTGAAGAGAAATTACAGGGGTTTGTGGAAGGTAAGGATGGTATTGAAGATCTATACCAGGGACAGGTCAAACAGAATAAAGATACTGTTGCCCTGTTTGCGGCAGATGAAGATTTACAAAATGCAGTTGAGTTTTGGGTAAGCAAGGAAAAATATGAGAAACTTCTAACTTTCTGGGTTAAGGGTCTCGTTTTCGATTGGAACAAACTTTATGGCGACAACAAGCCTCAGCGTATCAGTCTGCCAACCTATCCTTTTGCTAGAGAACGTTATTGGATACATGAGGCAGAAACGAAAGCAAGGCAAACCATATCTGCCGCTATTCATCCTTTGTTGCAGCAAAACACCTCCGACTTCTACGAACAGCGATTTAGTTCGACATTTACAGGTCAGGAGTTTTTCCTAGCCGATCATGTTGTGAAAGGTCAACGGGTTTTGCCCGGAGTTACCTATCTTGAAATGGCTCGTGAGGCGGTGGAGCAGGCAGTAGGAGCCTTGGAAGAAAGGCAGACTGGGATACAGCTTAAAAAGGTGGTATGGGTTCGCCCCATTATTGTAGGGGAACAACCGAAGCAGGTACACATCAGGCTGTTCCCGGAAGAAAACGGGGAAATTGTCTATGAAATCTATAGCGAGACGGAAGGAAACGATGCAGAAACTGTAATGCACAGCCAGGGCAAAGCGGTACTGATGAAGATCGGCGAGGTTCCAACCCTAGATATTCAGGCATTAATAGCCCAGTGCAGTCAAAGCACACTCTCCGTTGATCAATGCTACAAGCATATACTGTCAACAGGTCTTGATATCGGTTCACGTCTCCAGGGAATAGAGAAGCTTTATGTAGGTTCGGGGCAAGTGCTGGCCAAGCTCGTCCTGCAACCCGACGTCTACGACACGCAATCCCAGTTTTTTTTGCATCCCAGTCTAATGGATTCAGCCTTGCAAGCTTCGGTAGGTTTTTTGTTTGGCCATTTAGATACAGATAAACCGGTACTGCCTTTCTCTGTTGAAGAGCTTGAGATTTTTGGACGATGTACCCCTGTGATGTGGGCCTTGGTCCACCAACACGAGGAAAATGCAGCAGGGGATAAAGTACTAAAATTTGATATCGATTTATGCGACGACCGAGGGAATGTCTGCGTAAGAATGAGGAAACTTTTATTTAGAATACTGGAAGGCGAAGTGAGTTTGTCAGACACTGCGATAATCTCCGAGACACTGATGCTTGAGCCAAATTGGAAAGAAGAAGCCATCGTCCAGAAAGCCATAGTTTCTGATTTTACCCAACATCTGGTAATACTATGTGAGCTGGATGATGTGATTCGGGAAAGCATTGAAAATCGCATGAACGGAATACGCTGTCTTAGCCTTAATTCCCAATGGATGGGCATTGAGGAACGATTTCAGATCTATACAGCAAAGGTGTTTGAAGAGATTCAAAACATTTTCAAGAGTAAGCCAGTGGGGAAGGTATTAGTCCAAATTGTCGTATGTAGCCATGAGGAGCAGCAACTTTTCTCTGGGCTTTCGGGACTTTTGAACACCGCCTGTCTGGAACATACAAAACTAATAGGACAGTTAATAGAAATAGAACTAGGTGAAAATGCAGAAAGCATCGTTGAAAAACTTAGAGAGAACAGCCAAAGTCAGAATGATAAGCAAATTCGGTATCAAGGTGGAAAGCGGTATGTTGTCGGTTGGCGCGAAATTGCAGCTACCCAGGCCGAAGCAAAAATCCCTTGGCAGGACCGGGGAATCTATTTAATTACAGGCGGCGCAGGTGGTTTAGGACTCATTTTTGCTAAAGAAATTGTGCATCAAGCTAAGGATGTGACTTTGATCCTCACGGGAAGATCTCCACTGCATGGTCTGAAAGAAGTTAAGTTGCAAGAATTGGAAGTCCTGGGTACCCGAGTTATATACAAGCAGGCTGACGTGACCCAAAGGCAAGTGGTCGCCGACTTAATTCAGAGTATCCAGAAAGAGTTCGGCAGTATCAATGGCATCATTCACGGAGCGGGAGTAATAAAAGACAACTTCATCCTAGGAAAAACTAAAGAAGAACTACAAGAGGTTTTGGCGCCTAAGGTTTCAGGATTGGTGAATCTGGATCAAGCCACCAAAGATATAAAACTCGATTTCTTCATACTCTTTTCCTCGTTGGCAGGAATCCTAGGAAATCCGGGGCAAGCCGATTATGCAGCGGCCAACGCTTTTATGGACGCTTATGCAAGGTATCGAAATGCTCTGGTGGACGTAAAACAACGACAAGGTCAAACCCTGTCAATTAATTGGCCGCTATGGAAAGAAGGCGGCATGTGTATTGATCTAGAAACCGAAACTATGATGCGACAAAGCATGGGGATGATCGCCATGCAGACTTCGACTGGTATTTTGGCCTTGTATCAGGGCTTAGCCTCCGGTTTAGATCAATGTATGGTAACGGAAGGCAACCTTGCACGCATGAAGCAAAAACTGCTTTCGCCGATTCCTGTCAGTGTACAACCTGAGCCAGTTTATCAAGTGTCCGATTCCATAAAGAAAATTGATACTGACAGCCTGCTGGACAAAGTGCAAGCAACTTTAGTACAAGTAATTTCCAAGTTGGTCAAAGTGGAGAGTGGAGCTATTGATTTGGCTGCTGAGCTTAGTAATTATGGATTTGATTCGATTACCTTAACTGAATTTGCTAATAAGCTCAACAAGGAATACAAGCTTGAACTGACCCCAGCTATATTTTTTGAACATTCAAACATCCATAGTTTTGCTGAATACTTGATTAAAGAACATCAAGCTGTGTTTGCCACAAAATTTGCGGTTCAGAGCAGGGGTGAGATTTCTGAAAAAGTGATGAAAGACAAAGAGGAAAAAAGCCCATCTGACAAGGGGCGTCGTTCACGGTTTGAAAAAATGCTGGCATTATCCGCAGCAAAACCAAATGCAAGTACCCCTGAGCCCATTGCAATTGTAGGTATGAGTGGGAAATTTCCGATGGCCAGGGATATCGATGAATTTTGGCAAAACTTACGCGATGGTAAAGATTGTATCACCGAAATTCCTAGAGAGCGTTGGGATTGGCAGGAGTATTATGGTGATCCTACCAAAGAAGCGAATAAAACTAACATCAAATGGGGTGGATTTATTGATGGAATAGATGAGTTTGACCCGCTATTCTTCGGGATTTCACCCCGGGAAGCACAACTGATGGATCCGCAGCAGCGTCTGTTGATGACCTATGTCTGGAAGGCCATTGAAGATGCCGGCTATGCGGCACAAAGCCTCTCAGGAACTCAAACAGGCATTTTTGTGGGTACAGCAAGCTTGGGTTACAGCAGTTTGGTTTCCAAGGCGAATGTATCCATTGAAGGCTATACTTCGACCGGTACAGCGCCTTCAGTAGGACCGAACCGAATGAGCTATTTACTCAATATTCATGGGCCCAGTGAACCTATTGAAACTGCTTGTTCTAGTTCATTAATCGCGATTTATCGGGCAGTGAGCGCTATAGAGAATGGTAGCTGTGAGATGGCGATTGCTGGTGGAGTCAATACGATAGTGACACCAGAGCTTTACATCAGTTTCAACAAAGCTGGTATGCTCTGTGAAGATGGACGGTGCAAAACCTTTTCGAATCAAGCCAATGGTTATGTGCGAGGCGAAGGGGTCGGGATGATTTTGCTGAAAAAGCTAAAAGATGCGGAAGCAGCTGGGGATCATATTTATGGAATTATCCGGAGTAGTGCTGAAAACCATGGAGGTCGCGCCAATTCGCTAACAGCACCCAATCCGAAGGCTCAGGCGGACTTATTGCAAGCTGCCTACACCAAGGCAGGAATTGATCCGAGGACCATCAGTTATATTGAAGCCCATGGAACAGGGACTGAACTAGGTGATCCAATTGAGATCAATGGGTTAAAAATGGCTTTTCAAGAACTGTACCAGGCCACAGGAAAGACTCAGATAGTAAGCAGGCATTGCGGGGTAGGGTCAGTGAAGAGTAATATTGGGCATTTGGAACTGGCTGCGGGTATCGCGGGGGTAATAAAAGTTCTATTGCAGCTCAAACATAAGACCCTAGTTAAAAGTCTGCACTCTGATACTATTAATCCATATATTGAGCTTAACAATAGTCCCTTTTATATAGTCCAGGAAACAAAGGAATGGAAAGCATTACAAGATCTTCAAGGTCAAGATCTTCCTCGGCGGGCTGGAGTAAGTGCGTTTGGGTTCGGGGGGGCCAATGCCCATGTTGTGATCGAAGAATATATACCTAAAGAACAGGTACAATCTCCAATTATGGTCACTGCCGGGGATCCGGCTATTATTGTACTGTCAGCCAAGAATAAAGAACGACTCCAAGAACAGGTGCAGCAATTATTGGCTGCAATCCAGACACAGCAGTTTCCGGATAGCGATTTGACTGACATGGCTTACACTCTCCAAGTAGGGCGCGAGGCCATGGAAGAGCGCCTGGGATTAATTGTAGGATCCATCGAAGAACTTGAAGAGAAATTACAGGGGTTTGTGGAAGGTAAGGATGGTATTGAAGATCTATACCAGGGACAGGTCAAACAGAATAAAGATACTGTTGCCCTGTTTGCGGCAGATGAAGATTTACAAAATGCAGTTGAGTTTTGGGTAAGCAAGGAAAAATATGAGAAACTTCTAACTTTCTGGGTTAAGGGTCTCGTTTTCGATTGGAACAAACTTTATGGCGGCAACAAGCCTCAGCGTATCAGTCTGCCAACCTATCCTTTTGCCAGAGAACGTTATTGGGTCCCCGAGAAAGACACCGACTCTGCCAGCAGCAGCAATATGCGAGTGCTGGAACCAGGAACGCTAGTTCTACATCCTTGCTGGAAAGAAGAAGCCGTTGCCTATAAAGCCACAGCCCCTGACTATGTTCAGCGTGTAGTGATGTTCTGTGAGCCAAATGACATTTCTCTGAGAGTTATCGAAACCAAAATAAACGGGGTACGTTGCCTAACACTGGCATCCAAGCACAAAGGCATCGAGAAACGATTCCAAGACTATTCCATTCAAGTGTTTGAAGAAATCCAAGGTATCCTTAAAGCCAAGCTTACGGGACAGGTGTTGGTTCAGATTATCGTTGCCAATCAGGAGGAACAGCAATTGTTTACTGGCCTGTCCGGATTTTTGCAAACAGCTCAATTGGAGAATCCAAAACTAAGCGGACAACTGATTGAGATAGAACCGGATAAAGATGAGGAAGAAATCATAGATAAACTGCAGGAAAACAGTCGGAATGCCGTGGATAATCGTGTTCGGTATCAGGATGGCAAACGATATGTGGGTGTCTTAAGTGAACTGGAAACTTCCCGTGAAGCAGTAAGGATTCCTTGGAAAGACCGGGGTATCTACCTGATTAGCGGCGGTGCCGGTGGCTTGGGATTCATTTTTGCCAAAGAAATTGTGCAAAAAGTCAAAGATGCTACGCTGATCCTTACGGGCAGATCACCGCTTAATGAGGATAAGGAAACCAGACTAAAGGAATTGCAAGCCTTAGGTGCTCGGATCGAATACAGGCAAGTGGATGTGACCCAAGAAAGGGCGGTTGTTAGCTTAATCCAAAGCATTCAGGTGAACTTTGGTAGTCTCCATGGCATCATCCATAGTGCGGGCGTGATAAAAGACAACTTCATCATTAAAAAAAACAGGGAAGAATTGCAAGAAGTGCTGGCTCCTAAGGTCGCCGGTCTGGTGCATTTGGATCAGGCGAGCCGGGAGTTGCCGCTCGACTTTTTCATCCTCTTTTCCTCCATAGCAGGAAGACTAGGCAACCTAGGTCAGGCCGATTACGCGGCTGCCAATGCCTTTATGGATGCCTATGCCAAGTATCGCAATACTCTGGTGGCATCAAACCAACGTCACGGTCAAACCTTGTCAATCAACTGGCCCCTTTGGCAAGAGGGCGGCATGCGCATCGACGCAGAAATCCAAAAGACGATGCGGCAAAACACGGGTATGACTGCCATGCAAACCTCAACTGGCATCTGGGCCTTTTACCAAGCTGTAGCCTCCGGTAAGGAGCAAGTAATGGTGACAAAAGGCGATCTGTCACGCAGGCAAGCACACCTGTTAGAAACTTCCCCAAAAGTTCATGAATATACAGAGGAGGCATCTACTCTCCATGTGGAACCATGGTTGCTGAGAGAAAAAACATTACATCAGCTCAAAGTACTATTTGGGGAAACTGCTAAAATGAGTGTTGTCGGGATTGATCCCGAAGAACTCCTGGAAAGCTATGGGATAGATTCAATTATGATTACCCAGCTTAATCAAAAACTTGACGGCGTCTTTGGAGAATTGTCAAAAACTTTATTCTATGAATACCAAACTTTGAACGCGTTGGCAGAATATTTTACGGCAGAATATCCACAGAAATGTCTGCAGTGGACCGGACTTGGAGAGCAGGTTCAGCCAATACAGGATAAGTCAACAATATCAATGTCCGTTGGTGAATTTCCTGTACTGACATCATTGAAAAAAGACAAAACGCTAACTCGTGACTTTATGGAGAGGAATCCCGATAATGGCATTTGCGAACCGATTGCCATCATTGGCATGAGTGGGCGCTATCCAAAAGCAAAAACATTAAAAGAGTATTGGGATATTTTAAAAACAGGCCAAGATTGTATTAGCGAAATTCCTCAAGAGCGTTGGTCAATAGAAGGATTTTATCATTCGGATTTCCAAGAAGCTGTGGCACAAGGAAAAAGCTATAGCAAATGGGGTGGCTTTGTTGAAGAATTTGCCGATTTTGATCCGCTATTCTTCAATATTTCCCCCTTAGAAGCGATCAATATGGATCCTCAAGAACGATTGTTCATTGAAGCTTGTTGGACGGTATTAGAGGATGCAGGATACACCAAAGAGCAACTTGGAGAACAATATGATAGGCGAGTTGGTGTTTTTGCAGGGATTACCAAAACAGGTTTTGAGTTATATGGCCCCGATTTGTGGAAACAGGGCGAACAAGTTTATCCTTGTACTTCATTTGGATCGGTTGCGAATAGAATCTCCTATCTGCTTAATTTGCAAGGTCCAAGCATGCCGATTGATACGATGTGTTCTTCCTCGTTAACAGCCATTCATGAAGCATGTGAACATCTTTACCGTGGAGAATGTGAAATGGCGATTGCGGGTGGAGTGAATTTGTATCTGCATCCTTCAAGCTATATCAGACTTTGTAATAATCATATGTTATCTGTGGATGGAAAATGCAAAAGCTTTGGTCAAGGAGGTAACGGATTTGTACCTGGAGAAGGAGTGGGCACTGTTTTACTGAAACGGTTATCGCAGGCGATTGCAGATGGTGATCATATTTATGCTGTAATTCGAGGGACAAGTATTAACCACGGCGGAAAAACGAATGGATATACAGTACCTAATCCAATAGCCCAAGGGGATCTCATTCGAGCGGCGTTGGATAAAGCTGGAATTGATGCTCGGGCCGTCAGTTATATAGAAGCACATGGAACAGGGACAGCACTTGGTGATCCAATTGAAGTTGCAGGATTAAGCCAAGCATTCCAAAAGGATACCCAAGACACAGGATTTTGTGCAATTGGTTCCGCAAAATCAAATATTGGACATTTGGAAGCAGCAGCAGGGATTGCAGGAGTTGCCAAAATCGTGCTGCAAATGAAAAATCAAGAGATTGTTCCCAGCCTGCATGCCAAAGAATTGAATCCCAATATTAATTTTGGAAAAACTCCTTTTGTAGTTCAGAGGGAACTGGCAGAATGGAAACGACCGGTGGTTGAGATTAACGGAGAAAGCAAGGAATATCCAAGAATTGCTGGTATTTCATCTTTTGGTGCTGGCGGATCAAACGCGCACATCGTGCTGGAAGAATACATTCCTAAAAATCAGGAACGGTGTTTAACAGCAATCATTCTACAAAACCCAGCTATTATCGTGCTGTCGGCAAAGAATGAAGAACGGCTCCAAGTGCAGGTACAGCAATTGTTGTCCGCGATTCAGGAACAGAAATTTGCGGATAGTGAATTGACCGACATGGCCTACACGCTGCAAGTAGGACGTGAAGCCATGGAAGAACGTCTGGCCATGATCGTAGGATCGGTCAAAGAATTGGCAGAAAAACTGCAGGGCTTTGTAGAAGAACGTGATGGTATAGAGAATCTATACCGGGGACAGGTTAAACGCAATAAAAAGGCGTTAGCTGTTTTTGCAGCGGATGAAGATATGGAAAAAACGATTGAGGCTTGGGTAACCAAAGGAAAATATGTAAAACTTCTGGATCTTTGGGTCAAGGGACTTGTTTTTGATTGGAACAAGCTTTATGGCGATATTAAACCTCAACGCATCAGTCTACCTACGTATCCTTTTGCAAGGGAACGTTATTGGTTACCTGAAATTCATGCCAAATCTGCTGGTAGCCCGGTAGTAAACTCAGCCGTATTTGCCAAAATACACCCACTATTGCATCAAAATACATCCGACCTTTCCGAACAGCGATTTACATCCACCTTTACTGGTCAGGAGTTTTTCCTGGCGGATCATGTAGTGAAGGGGCAAAGGATCTTACCTGGGGTGGCCTATCTTGAAATGGCTCGGGCCGCAGTGGAACAGGCAACGGGAGCTTTAGAAGAAGATCAGACAGGGATACAGCTCAAAAATGTAGTATGGGTTCGACCAATCGCAGTAGGGGAAAAGCCGTCTAAGGTACACATCGGACTTTTCCCTGAAGATAGCGGAGAGATTGCCTTTGAAATATATAGCGATTCAGAAGAGGCTGGCGCCGAGCCCGTAGTGCACAGCCAGGGCAATGCCAAGCTGATTTCTGTGCTAAAAGCACCGGTTTTGGATCTGCCGGACTTACAAGCTCAGTGCAGCCAAAGCAATCTATCATCCAGTCAATACTACGAGGCATTTAAGGTGATGGGGATCGACTATGGACCGGCACACCAAGGAATTGAAATGGTATATGTAGGACAGGAACAGGTACTGGCTAAGCTGACTTTACCTGCGACTGTCTCCGATACGAAAGACCAATTCATTCTGCATCCAAGTCTGATGGATGCGGCTTTACAGGCATCTTTAATGATAAGTGCCAGTGACGTTAAACTAGCCCTGCCATTTGCATTGCAAGAACTTAAAATTTTCGAGAAATGCACTTCCAGCATGTGGGCGCTAGTTCGCTACAATGAAGGCAGCAAAGCTAAAGACAAGTTGAAGAAAATGGATATTGATCTATGTGACGAGCAAGGGCGTGTTTGTGTACGGATGAAAGGCCTTTCATCACGGGTGTTGGAAGGAGAAGTGGACTCAATAGCAGATACGGAAGCGATTGGAACGCTGATGCTTCAACCTAGTTGGCAAGAACAACCCGTTGATTCGGAAGCAACAATGCCTGAGTATGACCGACATCTAGTGATGTTATGTGAACCACATGACATTTCTCAAGAAGACATCGAAAATCAAATAAATGGAGTACGTTGCCTCAACATGCAAGCAGAACAGGAAGGCATAGAATCACGATTTAACAACTATGCCGTTCAAGCCTTTGAGCAAATTAAAAATATTCTTAAAGAAAAGCATATGGGCAAAGTGTTGGTTCAAATTATCGTTACCAATCAAGGAGAACAACAACTTTTCGCTGGACTTTCAGGACTATTGAAAACAGCCCAACTAGAAAATCCGAAACTCATAGGACAATTAATTGAAATGGAATCAGGGAAAAAGATAGAAGAAATCATAGAAAAACTGAAGGAGAACAGCAGAAGACCAATTGACAATCATATTAGCTACCAGGAAAATAAACGCTACGTTGCCAGTTGGAACAAAGTGGATGTTTCCAAAGAAACAGTAAAGATCCCCTGGAAAGACCAAGGGGTCTATTTAATTACTGGCGGTGCTGGCGGACTGGGACTTATATTTGCCAAAGAGATTGCGCATAAAGTCAAAGATGCGACGCTGATCCTTACAGGTCGAACTTCACTTAAAAAAGACAAGCAAGTTAAACTTAAGGAATTGGAAGAGTTGGGCGCCAAAATCGTATACAAGCAAGTAGATATGACGCAAAAAGAAGCGGTTGTTGATTTAATTGAAAGTATCAGGAAGGACTTTAAAAATCTTAACGGCATCATCCATAGTGCAGGAGTGATTAAAGACAACTTTATTCTTAAAAAGACTAAGGAAGAACTGCAAGCAGTTTTAGCTCCTAAAGTCACTGGTTTGGTGCATTTGGATCAGGCGAGCAAGGAGTTGACACTCGACTTTTTCATCCTCTTTTCCTCCATAGCAGGAAGACTAGGCAACCCAGGTCAGGCCGATTACGCGGCTGCCAATGCCTTTGTGGATGGCTATGCCAAGTATCGCAATACTTTGGTGGCATCAAAACAATGCCACGGTCAAACCTTGTCGATCAACTGGCCGTTGTGGCAAGAGGGGGGGATGCACGTTGATGCGGAAACTGAAAAGATGATGAGGCAAAGTACAGGGATGATTGCCATGCAGACATCAACTGGTATCAGAACTTTGTATCAAAGCATAGCCTTTGGGAAAGATCAGGTGATGGTGATGGAAGGGGAACTCAAACGGCTTCAGACAGCATTTTTGAAACGACAGACCGGAACAAAAATCCAAAAAACACCTTATACTATAGAAGAAAATAAGGCAGTAACGGGCATTGAACAAGACTTGTTCAAGGAAAAAGCTGCAAATTACTTCAAAAATTTGCTGACTTCACTTATCAGGCTACCAGCGCACCGCATTGAAACAGATGCTCCTCTGGAACAATACGGGATCGATTCGATTATGGTCATGCAAATGACCAATCAATTAGAAAAAGTATTTGGTTCATTACCAAAAACATTATTTTTTGAATACCAAAACATTAAAGAGTTAACCGGATATTTCTTGGAAAACTATCGTGATCAGCTAACAGAAATATTAGAAATTGATGATAAAGCAGTGGTGCATGTTAATGATTTACAATGCTCTACAGTTGAGACAACGATGGGAAAACCGGTATCCAGCACTCGCCGCCGCCCGCGTTTTGTATCGCTTCGTATGGAAAACAGGGAAGAAAAAGAGGCCTTGGACATTGCCATCATTGGTGTATCCGGGCGCTATCCTCAGGCGGGTAGTATTCAGGAATTTTGGCATAATCTAAGGGACGGCAAGGATTGTATTACCGAAATACCTAAAGAACGCTGGGACCACAGTTTGTACTTCGATGAAGATAAAAATACGCCTGGAAAAACCTACAGTAAGTGGGGGGGGTTTTTAAACGGTGTGGATCAATTCGATCCGCTATTTTTCAATATTTCACCGCGCGAAGCACAAATTATGGATCCTCAGGAGCGTTTGTTTCTGGAGTGTGTCTATGAAACCTTAGAGGACGCGGGATATACCCGAAAAGCCCTTGGCTTACATCAGGATTTTGGTCTGGGAGGTAATGTGGGGGTCTATGTAGGGGTGATGTACGAAGAGTACCAACTCTACGGTGTTCAGGAACAGATTCAGGGTAGGCCGTTTGCTGTCCCCGCAAACCCAGCGTCCATAGCCAACCGGGTGTCATATTTTTGCAACTTCCATGGACCCAGTATGGCGGTGGACACCATGTGTTCTTCCTCGTTGACGGCAATCCATTTGGCCTGTCAGAGCTTGCAACGCGGCGGATGCGAGGTGGCGATTGCGGGCGGCGTCAATGTCTCTGTGCACCCAAACAAATATCTGCTGCTTAGTCAGGGAAAGTTTGCATCAAGCAAGGGGCAGTGTGAAAGCTTTGGGCAGGGAGGCGACGGCTATGTACCGGGAGAAGGCGTAGGAGCAGTGTTACTTAAAACTCTATCTAAAGCCGTTGCCGACGGAGACCACATTTATGGCATTATCAAAGGGACCGCCATAAATCATGGGGGGAAAACCAATGGCTACACAGTTCCCAATCCTAATGCCCAAGCCAGTGTCATTGGACGATCATTTAAAAATGCAGGGATTGATCCTAGGACGATCAGCTATATTGAGGCGCATGGCACCGGAACTTCCTTAGGGGATCCGATTGAAATCGCGGGTTTGACGAAAACTTTTCAGGAATATACCCAAGATAAACAGTTTTGCGCCATCGGATCGGTTAAGTCAAACATCGGGCATTGTGAGAGTGCGGCAGGCATTGCCGGGTTAACGAAAATATTATTGCAACTCAAATATCGCCAATTAGTACCTTCGTTGCATTCTGAGATACTGAACCCCAACATTGATTTTGCTAATACTCCTTTTGTGGTTCAGCAAGAACTTACGGAATGGAAACGGCCGGTGATAGAAAAAGGTGGAGAATCCAAAGAATATCCGCGAATTGCCGGCATCTCGGCGTTTGGGGCGGGAGGAGCAAATGCCCACATAGTGATCGAAGAATATATATCCAAAGACCTAGCACGACCTCCAATTACGATTAACGCGGGGAAACAGGCAATTATTTTGTCGGCAAAGAATGAAGAACAACTCCGCGAGCAGGTGCAGCAAATGTTGACCGCGATTGGAGAACAGCAATTCACAGATAGCGAGTTAGTCGACATGGCTTACACACTCCAGGTGGGCCGGGAAGCCATGGAAGAGCGGCTGGCGATATTCGTTGGATCCATCAAGGAGCTTGAAGAAAAGCTGAAAAGTTATGTCGATGGCCAGGTAAGTATAGGAAATCTGTACCGGGGACAAGTGAAGCGCAATAAAGCAACTATGGATTTTTTTGCTATGGATGAAGACATGACAAAAATCATTGATACCTGGATTATCAAAGGAAAGTATGAAAAAATTCTTGAGCTTTGGGTCAGGGGTCTCGTTATTGATTGGAACCGTCTGTATGTCGATAGCAAGCCTCGACGCATCAGCATGCCTACCTATCCTTTTGCCAAAGAACGTTATTGGTTATTTGATGGGCAAAATGAGGCGGGTAGTATAGCAAGTCAGGCCACTCTTTCCTCTAGGTCTGAAGATACTTCTGTACGGCGGGTAATGTGTTATTTACAAAAACAATGGGAGCTTTGCTTCGCAACTTCAACTCCAATATTGAATCGGACTATTGCAATATTAACAACGCAAGAAACTATGGAATTGGCGATACAGGTCGCTCAGCATTTCCCCAAGAGCCAAATATTAGATCTCCATGATCTTGAATCACAACTTCAGCAATCGGAAAAACACTGGAAAGAGTATGGTGGCTGTGTGGATTTGATTGGTTGTGGAAAGGAAAAAAACGAATTGCCGAATTGGATGGCATGGCTTCAACAAATGATTGAGTATGGCCATCGAGAGGGGTTGATGATGCTCTGTGTGACAAAAGGACTGGAATCTTATCAGAATATTGCTGTCAATTTATCCGGGGCTTCTCGGGCAGGATTGTATCGAATGCTGCAAAGTGAATATGGGCATCTGCGTTCACGACATATGGATGCGGATCCGTCCACTGGTGAGCAGGTGTTGGCTCAGCAAATTGTTTCCGAGTTTTTTATGGAAAGTGAGGACTCAGAAATTTGCTATCGGGATGAAAAGCGTTATCGATCTTATCTGGGAGAAACTGAAAAAGGTGATGATAGTGGTGAGACTTTAGTATTTCCAGATGGACATGTGTTATGGATTACTGGTGGAACACGAGGTATAGGATACTTATGCGCTCAGCATTTTGTAACAAATCACGGTGTCAGACGCTTGGTGCTTACGGGACGGGAGACAATACCGCCTCGGGAAGAATGGGATGCTTATAAGCATCAAAATACCTCCATCGCCAAAAAAATTCAGGCCATACGGTCCTTAGAAGCCAAGGGAGCAGAAGTTGAGGTGTTGTCTGTTTCATTAACGGATGAGCATGCTGTACAAAAGAGCCTGCAAGAGATTAAAAGTACTATGGGACCCATTGGAGGAATCATTCATTGTGCGGGAACCGATGATATGAAAAATCCCGCATTTATTCGGAAATCTGTCAGAGAAATTCTAAAGGTATTGGATCCCAAGATTGCTGGACTCGATATACTATATCAAAGCTTTGACAAGGAGCCTTTGCAGTTCTTTGTCTTGTTTTCATCGGTATCGGCGATTATTCCCGCTTTAGCTGCAGGACAAAGTGATTATGCCATGGCCAACGCCTATATGGATTATGTTGCCGAAACGAAAATTCATGCCTATCCAATCGTCAGCATTCAGTGGCCTAGTTGGAAAGAGACAGGCATGGGCGAAGTCAAAAGCAGAGTCTATCAACAAACTGGTTTGCTGAATCTTACGAATGAAGAAGGCTTACAGCTATTGGATCAGATTATATCTAGGAAGATAGGTCCCGTAGTGCTGCCGGCAATGGTCGATCCAGAGTTGTGGAAGCCTTATCAACTAATGCAACGCAGAAAACAAGAAAGTTTTGCAGCGAATATTCAGCCTCGTGACTCTATCGCTACGGAATCGTTAAAGGCCTCCGATGTCCTTTTGACGGTAACTCAAAGCTGGTTAATTGATTTGTTTTCTCAAGAATTAAAGATGGATCCATCAAAGTTGGAGATAGATACACCGTTTCAAGATTATGGTGTAGATTCAATCTTATTGACCCAAATATGGCGATCCATTAAAGAATTGCTGACAAACGAACTAGATCCCTCAATTCTATTTGAATATTCAACCATTGAGTCTCTGGCAGCATGGCTTGTGAGTAATCACGCTTCTTCTTTATCCAAAATCTTGAATACCATGAGTTCGGAACAATATGGCCCTCCGACTCATCAAGATTCATCGCCTCCCGCACCCTCAATCACATCAGACTCTTCAAAGAGCCAGAAATTGCAAAGGGGATCTCGCATTTATAGGAATTCCAAGCCATTGGATATTGCAGTGATTGGACTTTCTTGCCGTTTTCCGGGAGCAAATACTTTAGAGGAGTACTGGCAGTTATTATTGGAAGGGCGCTCGGCGATTCGTTCCGTGCCCCGGGAGCGCTGGGGCTACTTAAGTAATTTTTTTGCAGGATTGATCGACAATAGTACGCAATTTGATGCAAAATTCTTTTTGATTCCGGAAAACGATGTTAGAGCAATGGATCCACAGGCATTGGTGGTACTGGAAGAAAGCCTGAAGCTATGGTATCATGCCGGGTATTCCCAGCAAGAATTAAAGGGAAAACAGGTAGGTGTTTATCTTGGTGGTCGCAGTCAGCATCGCCCTGATCAATCCAGTCTTCGGCAAGCACTAAATCCCATTGTCACCGTAGGACAAAACTATTTAGCGGCAAATATCTCACGATTTTTTGATCTTCGGGGACCAAGTATTGTTGTGGATACTGCCTGTTCCTCAGCATTAGTGGCTATGAATATGGCTATTCAGGCCTTAAATAATGGTGAGATTGAATCTGCCCTCGTTGGCGGGGTGAGTCTGTTAAATACGGATGTATCCCATCGGTTATTTCAACAGCGAGGAATTTTAAATCCGAATCCATTCTTTCATATCTTTGATCAACGTTCCGATGGAGTCGTGTTGGGAGAAGGCGTGGGTATGGTTTTATTAAAAACAGTCGATCAGGCACTTGAAGATGGTGATCATATTTATGCCGTAATTAAAGGGGTAGCCATCAATAATGATGGGCGAACCGCAGGTCCGGCAACTCCTAATTTACATGCTCAGAAAGAAGTTCTGCAAACAGCGTTAGCGAGGAGTGGTAAGAAGCCGGAAGAAATTATCTATATTGAAGCAAACGGCTCTGGCTCTGAGGTTACGGATTTGCTTGAACTCAAGGCCATTCAATCCGTTTACCGATCCTCCAACACATCTCCCTTAGCATTAGGGTCGATAAAACCCAATATTGGACATCCGTTATGCGCCGAAGGTATTGCGAGTTTTATTAAAGTGGTGTTGATGCTTCAACATCAACAATTTGTTCCCTTTTTGTCAGGTCAACAATCCATGACACATTATAATATCGAAGCTTCTCCTTTTTATTTCAATCATAAGCCCGCCCAATGGACAAATACTTCCCGGATTGCTGCGATAAACTGTTTTGCCGATGGCGGCACCAATGCCCATGTGATTTTGGAAGCCTGGGAGGATTCGGCTTCTCGACCAATCAAACGGCATCCTAACCCGTCTCCGGAAATAAATAGGCAACAGTTCGGACAAACAGACTTAAAAAAATCACCGTATGAAAATAAAACACAAGATCACCAAACTAACAACGCTACAGAAAAAGTAATCTGGGAAATGTTTAATTAGGAGGGAAAGTCAATGATATATGAAACGTTTAATCTATCTACAAAAAACCCTATTATAAGTAATCACAGTGCATATGGACAAGAGTTGTTGCCTGGTCTAGCTTATATCGATCTTATATTCCAATTCTTTAAAAAGCATTATTATTCTTATAATGAGTTTGAACTGCGTAATTTGTCTATATATAACCCGTTAATTGTTGGAAAGAATTATGATGTTCTGCTTACCCTTCAGTGTTCGGAAATCAGAGAGGGGCAATGGCATATTGTTGTGGAGGGGCAAGAACGACGCAATGATGGAACCGTAGTCTTGAATAAAAAACGGTATGTTACTGCTGAAATGCATAAAATAGGTTCCGTAATATTTGGTGAAACCTTAGATCTTAATCAAATAGAACACTTGGCAAAGAGCGTTGGCAGCTTAGACGAAGTTTACGAGCAATGCCAGCTTCAAGACTTGGTACATACTGGTTTGATGAAAGCAGAAGGTAAGATTTACGAGGGCGAGACAGCGAGCTTCATTGATATTTCACTAGGGCAGGAGGCGCAGCCCGGTGCAGAAAGTTTTCTGTTTCACCCGGCCCTTATTGATGGCAGTGCCATAGGATCGAGGACACTGTTGTCCGCCCTAGTCAAAGGGGAAGAACGCTTGTTTTTACCTCTTTTCTACGAATCCTTTCGTGCCTCAGAACTCATACAACAACGATGTTTAACGCGGATTCAAACGTCAGCGTTGGTGCGTAAAAAAGAGCTTTTGTATATGACGATGGAATTTTTTAATGAATCCGGCAAGAAAGTGGCGGAATTGAGAAATTTTATCAGTAAATTAGTTCGAGGCGCCGAATTAATTAATCCTAACCTAAAAAACACGTTTCAAATGGAGGCAGCGAATTTCAGCCGATCTTTATTGACCAGTTTCCAAGAGCCGAGCAATGTGGAGAATGACCTCAACCTAGTAACGACTGCTGAAACTGAATTTTTTTTACAGCAGTTGATGGCAGATCGATTAAAGAAACCAATAGAGCAAATCGAAACTCAGGTTGGATATTATGAAATGGGATTGAATTCACCTGGATTATTGGAGATTGTCCAAGAGATAGAAACAAAAATTGGTGTTGCCTTATCCCCAACGTTATTGTTTGAATATACGACCATTGCTGAACTGTCAGCCTATCTTACCGAGAATTACCCCTCAAAGTTTAGACAATACTCTGCTGTGACGCGGGAGGTTGAACAGGAGATGCTGGGTAACGCAACTGCGCAAGCTCCCAGTACGGATAGTGAGGTAGGGAATGGCGTGTTATCGAACGATAATACGGAAGAAGGACGAGCTGCAGCAATGCCTGCAATCGAGCAAGACATTGCCATTATAGGAATGGCGGGACGCTATCCAAAAGCAATAAACCTTCAGGAATTTTGGACTAATTTAAAAACGGGCAAAGACTGTATCAGTGAAATTCCAAAATCACGTTGGGATTGGAAATTGTATGAAGGGGTAAAATCACCCTCAGGAAAAAACATCTCTAAATGGGGTGGCTTTATAGATGATCCGGACTGCTTTGATCCTCAATTCTTTCGAGTAACACCGCGGGAAGCAGAATTAATGGATCCTCAAGAGCGTTTGTTTTTGGAGAATTGTTGGGAAGCAATAGAAGATGCTGGTTATACGCCTAAAACGCTGGTTATGCCGCAAGGTCCTAATAAAAGGCACCATGTAGGTGTATTTGTTGGTGTAATGCATAAAGATTATACCCAAATCGGAGCCGAAGCTGCGTTACATGGTCAGGTAGTTCCGTTATCATTGAATTATGCGTCAATTGCCAATCGGGTCTCTTATTTCTGCAATTTTCATGGCCCTAGCATGGCGGTAGATACGGTGTGTTCTTCTTCGCTTACTGCCGTGCATTTGGCTTTAGAGAGTATCAGGCATGGTGAATGCGAGGTTGCTCTGGCAGGCGGAGTGAATTTATCCTTACATCCCAATAAATATCTAACCTATGGGTTAATGGATATGCATTCCAGCGATGGTTATTGTCATACCTTCGGCAAAGAAGGCGATGGTTTTGTTTCAGGAGAAGGCGTTGGTACGGTTCTGTTAAAGCCGCTACACAAAGCGGTTCAAGACGGGGATCACATTTATTCGGTCATTAAAGGCAGTACCATCAATCATGGGGGAACTGTGAGCGGGATGACGGTACCAAGTCCGATTGCTCAGGCAGATATGATTACGGCATGTATAAAAAAAGCCAAGGTTCATCCACGGACGATCAGCTATGTCGAAGCCCAGGGGACAGGAACGTCATTAGGTGATCCTATTGAAATTGAAGGGTTAGCGAAAGCCTTTCGTCTATATACTCAGGATTTACAATATTGTTCAATTGGTTCCGTTAAGTCAAATATCGGGCATGCTGAGTCCGCTGGAGGCATTGGTGCTTTGACTAAGGTAGCACTCCAACTTTACTATAAAACCTTGGTACCATCACTGCATTCAGAGAAATTAAATCCGCATATAGATTTTAAACAGTCCCCGTTTTTTGTACAGCAGGAAACCGAGGAATGGAAGAAGCCAGTATTGGTGGAAGATGGTAGACAGGTCATCTATCCTCGTCGGGCTGGGCTAAATTCTTATGGTGCTACTGGATCAAACGCTCATGTCATACTGGAGGAATACATCCCCAAACAAACGCGCCAACAAAATCTGGCAGTGCTCAGTAAAAATGACAGTCTCACAATCATTCCGCTTTCTGCTAAGGACAAAGAGCGGCTGCACGCGTATGTTAAGAAATTATTGGAGTATCTTAAAGAATTTCCGTCAGACAAGAATCTTTATCATGGAGAAATCAATATATCAGAATTAGCTTATACCTTGCAGGTGGGACGAGAATCCATGGAAGATCGGGTAGTATTTCTCGTAAAGGATATTCCACAGCTCATTGAAAAATTAGAAGCATATGGTGAAGGTAAGGAAGTGATCAATAATTGTTGGTGGGGAGATGGCAAGCACAGCAAAGAAACAATAGATCTCTTAAATGATCAAGAATCTCTGGATTTGATTAATAAATGGATGATAAACGGCAAGACCCAAAAAATTGCGGAATTGTGGGTAAAAGGTTTTGCGATAGATTGGAATCTGTTTTATAGAGACACTAAGCCTTGCCGCATTAGTCTGCCTACTTATCCATTTGCTAGGGAGCGCTATTGGGTGACCGAGAACAGGAGTGGGTCTGACGGCAGCAACATAACTAGACTCAAGCAACAGAACGGAACAGAAGCCCTAAAAACACTTGATACTCAAGAAGAAATCAAAGCAGTACCGGCTATTGAACAAGATGGGGTTCAGGAAAAAGCCGCCAATTACTTCAAAAAGCTGCTGGCTCCCGTTTGCAAGCTGCCGATATACCGCATTGAAGCGGATGTGCAATTGGAACAATACGGGGTCGATTCTATCATGGGCATGCAAATGATCAAGAAATTAGAAAAACTATTTGGATCATTACCTAAAACTTTAATATTTGAATACAAAACCATTAAAGATTTAACCGGATATTTTTTGGAGAACTATCGTGACCGATTGACAGAACTGTGGGGAATTGAGGATAAAGCAGCAGTCGCCGCCGAAGATTCTCAGGATTCAAAAAATTGGACAGAACCGGAAAAACTAGCCTTTGGCACTCGCCGACGTCCACTACGTTTTGCATCACTTCGTATGAAACCTCAGGATAAAAAAGCGTCCATGGATATTGCCATTATTGGTGTGTCCGGACGCTATCCCCAAGCGGGTAATATTCAGGAATTTTGGAACAACTTGCAAGGCGGTACTGATTGTATTACCGAAATCCCTAAAGACCGCTGGAATCATAGCTTGTACTTCGATGAAGATAAGAACAAGCCAGGAAAAACTTCTTGTAAGTGGGGAGGCTTTATAGAAGATGTAGATCAATTTGATCCGCTTTTTTTCAATATCGCATTGCAGGAGGCAGAGATTATGGATCCTATGACTCGTCTTTTTTTGGAGACCGTTTGGAATTTATTTGAAGATTCAGGATATACGCGAGAGACTCTAGAGCGTGAATATCAATCCAGGGTTGGAGTTTATGTTGGTGCAATGTATCAGCAATATCATTGGTTTCATTCAGATATTATTAGAGAATCGGCAATCTCTTTATCTTCTTATAGCTATCTTGCAAATAAAATTTCTCATTATTTTAATCTCCAAGGCCCTAGCATAGCTATTGATACCATGTGTTCATCTTCTGCCATTGCGATTCATATGGCTTGTGAGAGTTTGATAAAGGGAGATTGTCAGATGGCCATTGCCGGAGGCGTAAATCTTTCGATTCATCCGAAGAAATACTTGGCATTAAGCCCTACGCATCTACTTGCCAGCCAGATTAACAGCAGAAGTTTTGGAGATGGAGACGGGTATCTTCCTGCAGAAGGTGTTGGCGCCGTATTATTAAAACCGCTTACGAATGCCATTCGAGATCGGGATTTAGTCCTGGCTGTAATAAAATCGACAGCAACTAATCATGGTGGGGCTAGCGCATATGGTGTCCCCAACCCGGATATACAAGCACGATTGATTGAGGAGAATTTTATAAAAGCGGAGATCAACCCTCGAACGATCAGTTATGTTGAAGCTTTTGCTGTTGGATCGCCATTAGGGGATCCGATTGAGGTCACCGCTTTAAATAAAGCCTTTCAGAAATTCACGACTGACCAGCAATTTTGTGCGATTGGCTCGGTAAAATCCAATATTGGTCACGCCGAAGCGGCTTCAGGGATTTCTCAATTGACTAAAGTGGTATTACAATTACAGAATAAAAAGTTAGTTCCTTCCATTAAAGCAGATCCTCTGAATCCCAATATAAATTTCGAGAATACTCCATTTTACCTACAGCGAGAACTCCAAGAATGGAAACGGCCTGTGGTAAAGATCGATGGCGAAGAACGTGAGTATCCTAGGCGGGCAACGGTGAGCTCCTTTGGGGGGGGCGGATCAAATGTGCATTTGATTGTCGAAGAATATATTTCAGGGCAAGAAAAAACAGTTCATACCAGCGCGGCAACCTCGCCTCAGATTGTGGTCTTTTCAGCAAAGAAACGTGATCAATTGCAGGTTGTTGTCGAGCAAATGCTTGAATTTATTAAACTGCAAAAGGAGCTTATTTTGCCTGATTTTGCTTATACCCTCCAAGTAGGGCGCGAAGCAATGGAATATCGGTTAGCAATGGTAGTGAATAACCGGGAAGAGCTAATTCAGGGGCTGAAGGAGTCTTTAGAATCATTTGAGGAAGGCAAGGAAACAGAAAAATTTATACCCAGTTTTACAGGAAATCTGGAAGTAGATCTTTTGAATATTAAGAGGCTGTTTTCCGGAAATTTAGGGGAGACCATGGTTAAAATGTTGGTGGAAGAAAAGAACCTTGAGAAAATCGCACTCTATTGGGCTCAAGGAGGTAAAATTCCATGGAAATCACTCCATGAAGGCCAGGAAGTCCGTAAGATATCCTTGCCAACCTATCCTTTTAAGAAACAACGCTGTTGGATCGAATCTCAGCCCGAGTTATAAAAAATATATATTCCTAAAACCTATCCTTCAAAAATGATCCAACCCTAAAGAGAGAGGAGGTGAGGTTTTTTTATGGCCTCGTAATCTTTCAAAACAAGTATTGTCTTTAAAACATTAGGAAGGGAGAGAAGCAATGATGAAATCTGCAGTTGATTTACGTGAGGTCGAACCGGGCATTGTTCAAATGACAATGCAAGACCGAGTTAATAAAAATACGTTGTCCTATGAATTGTCCATGGGCCTGATTGAAGCATTTAAATCTATTCAAGATAATTCAAGTTATAAGGTGGTGATCTTAACCGGATACGACAGCTACTTTTGTACCGGCGGAACTCAAGAAGGTTTATTATCCATATTTGAAAATAAAACAAGTTTTACCGATGTTAATCTCTATAGTCTTGCATTGGAGTGTAAAATACCTGTAATTGCTGCGATGCAAGGGCATGGAATTGGTGGTGGATTTGCTCTAGGCTTATATGCTGATTTTGTGGTTTTGAGCAGGGAAAGTGTTTATAGCACTAATTTTATGAAATATGGCTTTACGCCAGGAATGGGGGCAACTTACATTGTGACTAAGAAACTAGGATTTAGTTTGGGAGAGGAAATGTTATTAAATGCTGGTACTTTCCGCGGAGCGGAACTTGAAAAACGGGGAATTTCATTTCCTGTATTACCACGGGAAAAAGTTATGGCTTATGCGCTTGAGTTGGCGCAACAGCTAGCTGAAAAACCAAGATTTTCATTAATCACATTAAAGGATCATCTGGTAGCTCCCCTTCGAAAAGAATTACCTGAAATTATTGAAAAAGAGATCATAATGCATGATAAGACGTTTCATCAGCCAGAGGTTAAAGATCGAATTAACACATTATTTGGAAAGTAGTGGTGCGAATGAGAGATTTACAGTAAACTTCAATTTATTGAGGAAGGAGATTATACGTGTGCTTAATCTAAAAGCAAAAAATCAACCTGTCAAAGCGGCTCCTAAAAAGTATGCGCGTAGCATATGGTTAATTACATGTCTTTTTGGAGTAATCATGTTAGGGGCAGGTTGTGCTTCACGCGATGGCAAGGAGTACCAGAAAACCTTTTCTATAGAACCAGGAACTGTTCTGCAGATTTACAACAAAAATGGAGATATTGATGTAAGCAGTTGGGATCATGATTATGTTGAAGTAGCTCTCAAGCCCAACGATTGGTTTACTAGTTTCCTGAAGGGGTTCTTGAAAGAGCCAAGTATTGATGTTACAGAAGGTAATGAATTTGTTATCCGGACTCTTTATAATACGGGATTATCCAAGATTATTCCCGTACGGTATCGGATCTCAGTGCCCAAAAAAATGTTGGTTACACATGTGGAAACCTCCATCGGGAAAATCAATGTAGAAAATGTGTCGGGGGATGTCGACGCCAAAACATCCATAGGTGAAATTCAAATCCATAAAGTGAGCGGTTTCGTTAAGGCCGTAACCAGTAATGGTAACATTGATATTACTGAGGTAGGCGGATTATACGAAGCATGTAATGATATAGGGGGGATTTCAGTAGAGGTTCCGGCTATTCGAGAAAACATGGAGATAAGATCCCAAGTCGGCAGCGTTACAGTTTCCCTTTCTTCGGATATTGTTGCACAACTGGAGGCAAGTACCTCCATCGGAAGTATTGCTTATACCGATTTGCCGTTAAGTGTAAGCGAATCAGCTAAAACAAGGCTGACCGGGAGCCTTGGAGAAGGCAGTAATAGAATAAAAATTGAAAATTCTGTGGGCTCTATAACCTTGAAGAAGCTGTTATGATATGCAATTTTAGTAATTGGCTTGATGATCAAGGGGGATAATTCAGAAACAACAAGTCACTTGTACTTGGAAAAATTCCCAAAGTGCTATGATTTGGATAGAACTAAAGGAGGATTAACCAATGTGTAATATGAAAAATCAAGATCAGTCTGAGCTAGTTATTACTGGTATTGGGATTACTTCAGCTATTGGTCAAGGAAAAAAAGCTTTTACCTCTGCTTTGATGCAAGGGCAGCACGCTTTTGGAGTAATGCAACGGCCCTATCGACAAAATGGAACAGCTTTTATTGGTGCTGAGATACCTGATTTATCCTATCCGGAGAGTATTTCTAAAAAGGTACTGCGAACAGCATCATTTTCGAGTCAAGTGGCTTTGGCCACTATTCATGAAGCTTGGGAAGAAGCAAATTTGGATGCAGTGGATCCAAAGCGTATTGGATTAATAGTTGGAGGATCCAACATACAGCAACGAGAGTTGATAAAAACCTATGAAAGCTATAAAGATCGTCCTCACGTTATACGGCCAACTTATGGAATGACTTTTATGGACAGTGATTTATGTGGGCTTTGTACAGAACATTTTGGAATTCGAGGTTGTGCATATACGTTGGGCGGCGCTTCGGCTAGTGGACAGCTGGCGATTCTACAAGCAGCACAAACCATTGAAACAGGTCAAGTGGATGTATGCATTGCTGTGGGAGCCTTGATGGATATTTCTTACTTGGAATGCCAGGCATTAAGGTCTTTAGGTGCTATGGGGACAGATCAATATGCCAATGAGCCAGCGCTCGCTTGTCGACCATTTGATAAGCATCATGATGGATTTATTTATGGGGAAGCTTGTGGTGTAGTAGTGATTGAACGAGCTAATTTCGCCGTTAGGCACCAGACAAAGCCATACGCAATTCTTAAAGGCTGGGCTATGGGGATGGATGGAAATCGCAACCCAAACCCTTCGTATGATGGAGAGGTCGGGGTAATAAAAAAAGCATTGGAGCAGGCGAATTTATCTGCTAAGGATATTGATTATATTAATCCTCATGGGACAGGTTCAATAATCGGCGATGAAACAGAGATAAAGGCAATCTGTGATTGTCAATTAACTAATGCCTATATTAATGCGACAAAATCCATTACAGGGCATGGCTTGAGTGCGGCAGGTGCGGTGGAAGTCATTGCAACTCTTTTACAGATGAAGGGATCACAGCTTCATCCTACACGCAACTTGGAAGATCCCATAGAATCTTCTTGTAACTGGGTGCGGAAAGAAGCTATTTCTCATGTAATTAAACATGCGTTAAGTTTAAGTATGGGATTTGGGGGGATGAACACGGCAATTTGTTTACAAAATACAAAATAAATTGTGAAAGGAGAAAGCTTTTGAGTTGTGTTGGATTGAAGCAATGAATGTTTTTTAGAAATTAAAATGAAAGTTAGTCGAGTTAGGTAAAACAAATAAAAATCTATTAAAAGGGAGATATTAATAAATTATGAGCGTATACATTTTTCCAGGACAAGGGTCTCAAAGTAAAGGAATGGGTGGAAGTTTTTTTGATGAATTTGAAGAATTAGTATCGCAAGCAGATGAGATTTTAGGATATTCAATAAAGGAACTATGCATGAATGATCCAAATTTAAATTTAAGTCAAACACAATATACTCAACCAGCTTTATATACAGTAAATGCGTTAAGTTATTTAAAAAAAATACAGGAAAATGAAAGAAAACCGGATTTTGTCGCTGGTCACAGTTTGGGAGAATATAATGCATTATTTGCGGCAGGGGCCTTTGATTTTGGAACAGGCTTAAAATTGGTGAAAAAGCGGGGAGAACTGATGAGCCATGCGATCGGAGGAGGTATGGCTGCGATTATTGGGCTAAATGAAGAACAGATAATCGATGTTTTGAAAGAAAATAATTTACAGAGTATCGATTTAGCAAATTTTAATTCCCAAACACAAATTGTCATCTCCGGCTTAAAAGCAGACATAGTAAAGGCTCAGACTATTTTTGAGAAAATTAAGGATGTACAGTTGTTTATCGTTTTAAAAACAAGTGGAGCTTTCCATTCGCGTTATATGAAGGAATCGCAAGAAGAATTTACGGTGTTTTTAAATGACTTTACATTTTCTAATTTAACGATTCCCGTAATTTCAAATGTTCATGCTAGACCATATAAACAATCTGATGTGAAAAACAATCTGATTGAACAAATCACCCATCCGGTCAAATGGTCAGAGAGCATTCAATATCTAATGGGGGTTGGAGAAACGGAATTTTCAGAGATTGGCCCTGGTAATGTTTTAACAGGATTAGTCCGGAGAATAAAAAAAGAGGTGGAGTAGGTTTTTTTCAGATACACTACAGCAAGTAGAGCAAGGAATATTAAATATTGATCAAGCCGACCAATTACTACATAAATTTAATTTAATAGGAGGAGCAAAATGAATAAAGAAGATATTTTTAAGATTATTGTACGTCATAGTTGTGAGGTGATTCCAGATTTAGAAGACCGTGAGATTCTGCCTAGTGATCGTTTAGTTGATTTAGGTGCAAATTCGGTGGATCGTGCCGAGATAGTAACAATGACAATGGAGGTGTTAGAATTACAAATTCCTCGGGTGGAGTTATTTGGAGCAAAAAATATTGAAGGATTGGTTGAGATATTATATAAGAAAATACAATCAGCCTGAGCTAAAAACGTCATTATAATGGCAACAGGCACCATACATTGCCATTTTAGAATGTGGGGTTTCCTTTGTGGAGATAGTTAATAACAAAGATAATTTGGGAGACAAGCCATCTAAAGATGATTCCGAATAGTACGTATAAGTGTTTTAATGCTTTAAAAAGTGCTGAACCCTTTTGATTTTAAAGGGTTTCGGCACTTTTTTTGCTTGGATTGATAAAAAAGAGGTGATTATTGATGTGATTTTCAGCGAAGAGGAACATACCTATACGATTTCTGTAAAAGATAATGGCGTCGGATTCGATATGGAGAATTATTCTAAGTTTTTTGGAGAATTAATCCTGTCGATGAATTTGAAGGAACTGGTATCTATAAAGCCTGGATGGCAGGAAAAGTTAATGAAAAAGCCACTTTTTTCTTTAGTTTTCCAAAAGGGAATAGTAGACTGTCCTCCAGAACCTTATCCGCTTTGCCGGATGTGGTTTGTTAGTACAAACTATTTAGCCCCCAAAAATTTGATTCGTAAAAATTAGATCAAGATAAAATTTTTATTAAAACCACTATAATTTGTAATCGGCGTAACGTTGACAATGCATATATATGATACTATACTTATTCGTAGGTAATTAAATGAATTTTGAAGCAATGGCGCTTTAAACAGAGTAAATAGCTTTGTTCATTGCGCCTTTTTGTTTATTAAAAATGAGGTGTAAGCAATGTGTGTAATTGATTTAAACAGTGATTTAGGTGAAAGTTTTGGTGCCTATAAAATCGGTATGGATGAAAAGGTATTGTCATTTATTACTTCAGCAAATATTGCCTGTGGTTTTCATGCTGGTGATCCTAGTGTGATGCATAAGACCGTAAAACTCGCAATAGCGAATGGTGTAGCAATTGGTGCTCATCCAGGTGTGCCTGATTTGATTGGGTTTGGCCGCAGGGAAATGGTAATTTCAGCGCAAGAGGCTTATGATATGGTGGTGTATCAAGTAGGTGCTTTGTATGGATTTGTAAAAGCAGAGGGTGCGGCCATGCAACATGTAAAACCGCATGGTTCTCTTTATAACATGGCGGCAAGAAGGCCGGAACTTGCTGAAGCAATTGCTGAGGCAATTTATAAGGTTGATCCAGAACTTACTTTATTTGGACTATCGCACAGCGAGTTGACCAAAGCTGGCAGAAAAATTGGTTTGAAAACAGCAGAGGAAGTTTTTGCTGATCGAACTTATCAAAAAGATGGTTCACTTACACCACGGAAACTTGCAAATGCAATGATTACTGATCAAGATGAATCAATAAAGCAAGTATTGCGTATGATTAAAGCCGGTAAGGTCATGACCTGCCAAGGCGAAGAGGTTGCAATTAAAGCTGACACCGTTTGTATCCATGGCGATAGTGAACATGCTTTGGCGTTTGCAAATCATATCAATGAAACATTAAAAAAAGAAAAAGTGACTGTCCAAGCAATTGGACGTAAATATATAGAGAAATAAATTTAAAATGGAGGGGTGCGTTTGAAACCTGTATCTGACATAAACAAGAAAAAAATTGTTACTAAATCTAATTGGAGTTTATTGATGGGTGCGGCCTTTTTAATGGCAACATCAGCTATCGGTCCAGGATTTTTAACGCAAACAACAGTATTCACACAACAATTAGCGGCGAGTTTTGGCTTTGTTATTTTAATGTCGATTTTTTTTGATGTTGGTGCGCAATTAAATGTATGGCGTATTATTGCCGTTGCCGAAAAACGTGGTCAAGATATTGCGAATATGGTTTTCCCGGGGCTTGGTTATTTTGTTACTTTATTGGTTGTTGCCGGCGGATTGGCGTTTAATATTGGTAATATCGCTGGAGCTGGTCTTGGCTTTAACGTATTGTTTGGAATTTCTCCGATTACTGGGGCTGTTATCAGTGCTGTGATTGCAATTGCTATCTTCCTCAGTAAAGAAGCTGGTAAGGCGATGGATAGATTTACACAAATTGCTGGGATTGTCATGATTGCTCTTACCGTTTATGTAGCTATCGTAGCTTCGCCACCAGTTGGTGAGGCTGTGGCAAAAAGTTTTATGCCTGATAAAATTGATATGATGTCGATTATTACGTTAGTTGGTGGTACTGTTGGTGGATACATCACATTTGCCGGCGGACATCGCTTGCTTGATGCAGGGATAAAAGGGGTAGAAGCACTACCGGAAGTTACGCGTAGTTCGATTATTGGTGTCGTTGTTACAGGAATTATGCGTGTAGTATTATTCTTAGCAGCTTTAGGTGTAGTTGCGAATGGATTGCAAATTGATATGGCAAATCCACCAGCATCAGTATTTAAATTGGCATCCGGTGAATTTGGTTATAAAATATTTGGTTTAGTAATGTGGGGGGCTTCAATTACTTCGGTTATTGGTGCGGCCTATACTTCGGTGTCGTTTATTCGTACATTCCATATAAGTTTTGAGAAAAATTACAAATGGATTATCATTGGGTTTATAATTATATCAACAGTGGTATTTGTAATCGTTGGTCAGCCAGTAAAAATATTGATTTTAGTTGGCGCTTTAAATGGTTTGATTTTACCCATTACGCTAGGAACTTTGTTAATAGCGGTTTACAAAAAAAGTATCGTTGGGGATTATCATCATCCACTTTGGATGACAATCTTCGGTGTTATCGTAGTCGTACTGATGACCTATATGGGTGGCTTTACTTTAATCAATCAGTTGCCAAAATTATTTTCGTAGTTTGATAAAAATAGAGGGGATGTTTAAATGGCAGATATTTTAAATTTGAGTCCTGAAGCGGCGCGCTTGATGATTCGTAACAATGAATGGTTAAACCCTACTTCTGGTATGGCAAAGGGGTATACACAAGCGAATTTGGCAATTATGAAGAAGGAGTTGGCCTTTGACTTTTTGTTATTCTGTCAGAGAAATCCGAAACCATGTCCGATTATTGATGTGACCGAACCAGGCTCACCAATTCCAGCCATGGTTGCACCAACGGCTGATATTCGCACGGATATTCCAAAATATCGCATCTATCGTCATGGGGTAATGACAGAAGAAGTAACTGATATTAAAAAATATTGGGAAGATGATATGGTAGCTTTTTTACTAGGGTGTAGCTTTACCTTTGAATTTCCGATGATGAACAACGGGATTAGTGTTCGTCATATTGAAGAAAAATGTAATGTACCAATGTTTAAAACCAATATAGAGTGTACAAAAGCAGGGCGTTTCTCTGGTCCAATGGTGGTGAGTATGCGCCCGATTCCTGAAAAGGATGTTGTGCGTGCTGTGCAAGTGACTTCTAGGTTCCCATCGGTTCACGGAGCGCCAGTACATATTGGTAATCCTAGCAGCATTGGAATTAAGGATATTTTTAAACCTGACTTTGGTGATCCAGTAACCGTAAATCCTGGTGAAGTTCCAGTGTTTTGGGCTTGCGGTGTGACACCACAGGCAGCGGCGATGCGTGTAAAACCAGAACTTATGATTACACATGCACCGGGGTATATGTTTATCACAGATGTTCGTGATGAGCAATACGGTGTTTTGTAACAGTTAAAAGTAAATATAACTGACGGTGGAAAAGTTTCTATCGTCAGTTATTTTCATATGAAAGACGTGAGGTGACGATGGTGAGCGTAACAAAAGAGCTATCAGTAGACATGTATCCTTTAGGTGAAAATGCAATTATGGTCGAGTTTGGCAAGTGCATTCATCCCGATATCAATCGTAAAGTTATGGCCCTTGTGGAGTATCTTGAACAGCATCCATTTGAGGGAATGCTTGAATATATATCAGCGTATAAAAATGTAACAATTTTTTATGATCCTTTATTGGTTAATGTAGTACCAATTGAAGTTGAAGCTGGCGAAATGCCGCTTTCTTATCGTAAGATGGTGCAGTTTATCGAGGAAGTATTGAAAACGATTGATATGAACAAAGCGGGGCTGGCAAGTATTGTTGAGCTTCCAGTTTGTTACGGCGGTGAATTTGGCCCAGATCTTGCATTTGTTGCTAAGCATAATCAGTTATCCACACAAGAAGTGATCGATATCCACAGTAGTGGCGAGTATCTTGTGTATATGATCGGTTTTGCTCCGGGGTTTCCGTTCCTTGGCGGCATGTCGGAAAAGATTGCAACGCCAAGACGTTCCTCGCCACGCCTTGCTATTCCCGTTGGTAGTGTTGGGATTGCGGGCAGTCAAACGGGGGCGTATCCAATTGAAACACCGGGCGGGTGGCAGTTGATTGGTCGCACGCCGGTAGAACTGTTTTGTCCACAGAATAATCCACCAACCTTACTACACGCCGGCAATATTATAAAATTTAAGCCGATTACGCTGGAAGAATATCAAGCAATAAAGGGGGCTAACAAATGAGCATCAAAGTCATTAGCCCAGGTCTTTTGACGACAATACAAGATTACGGTCGTACTGGCTATCAAAAACACGGGATCATTGCGAGTGGCGTTATGGATCGTTATTCCTTTCGAATTGCTAATATTTTAGTAGACAATGATGAAAATGAAGGCGTCTTGGAAATAACCTTTATGGGTCCAGCGCTCTCTTTTCAAGCAGATACACTCATTACAATTACCGGTGGTGACTTATCGCCAAATATCAATGGTGAATCAGTACCGATGTGGCGACCTGTCCTAGTGAAAAAGGATAGCGTGCTTAGCTTTGGAATGATGAAAGCTGGCGCAAGGGCGTATTTAGCAGTTGCTGGTGGCTTTGATATTCCTATTGTTATGGGCAGTAAGAGTACCTATATAAGGGCGGGGCTCGGTGGCTTCAAAGGGCGTGCGCTAGCCAAAGAAGATCTACTTTCAACACTGCAAACTAAGCCTCACCTAGATAAATTTAAAGCAGAGCTTAGCAAACAATCTGAACAGGGCTCTTTTGTTACCACATCGTGGTTCTTTGCCCCAACGCATATTCCAGCTACGAGTGAAAATATCGCCGTAAGGGTAACGCGGGGGAATCAAATCAATCATTTTACGGATGAGTCTATCCATGAATTTTTCCGTAAATCGTATACCGTTACGCCGCAGTCAGATCGCATGGGATATCGCTTAACTGGAGAGGTAGTAAAACTTAAGGCGCCACTGGAAATGATTTCGGAAGCAGTTTCCTTTGGTACGATTCAAGCGCCACCAGATGGCAACCCCATTATTTTGCTTGCCGATCGCCAAACAGCCGGTGGTTATCCGAAATTTGCGCAAGTAACAGTCTTTGATCTAGCAGTGATTGCGCAGATTTGTCCCGGCAATACAATCGCATTTGTTGAAGTATCTTTAAAAGAAGCGGAAGCTTTATATTTGCGAAGAGAAGCCGAGATGAAAGAAATAAAACAGGCAATCAAATTTTATTTAAAAGCGTAATGCAATATAGTTCGTTAAATGAAAAGAGCAATCACCGGGCAGAGTGATTGCTCTTTTCTCTATACGAGGGGGTATATTATTTTTATCACAAAGCAGCGATAAGAGCAGGGGATGCTCACGGGTTTGTGATAAATAATAATCAAAAAGGAATAAAAAATAAAAGATAAAAGATGCCATGAGAGTAGTCTCCCACAGCATCTTTGCTTTTATGAATATAAGTATAATAATCTATTGGAAAATTGTCAATGAATTCATTGTAAAGTTGTAAACTTTTAATGTGCTAACTAATTCGTTTACTCGCTAAAACTTTTTTGCAGAAATACTTGTGAAAAGATAGATCATCCGTCAATTCTGGATGAAAAGCAGTAACCAGCATATTGTCTTGTTCAGCAGCAACGATTTTATCAGCCACTTTGGCAAGGATGGTTACATCACCTTTTATGCTTTTTACATAAGGAGCACGAATGAAGATGAGTGGAATTGGCGTAGCGGCAATCTCTGGTAGGTCAATGGTGGTCTGAAAGCTATCAAGTTGACTGCCGTAAGCATTGCGTTTTACAACTGTATCCATCGCTTTAAAATACGTAGTGTCTTGGCCTACGATTTCTTTAGCGAGTAGAATCATCCCAGCGCAAGTACCCCAGACGGGTAAGCCTTTCTTGATTTTTTCGGCAAGTGGTTCTAACATCTGAAAGTAGTTTAGTATTTTTCCTATTGCCGTAGATTCGCCACCAGGGAGAATCAATCCATCAATTCGCTCGATTTCTTCCAAGGTTTTGACTTCAATCCCTTTTACATTTTCTATTTTATTGAGGGCAGCAACATGTTCGGCTACGGCTCCTTGAATTGCTAGTACGCCAACAGTAATCATTGTTTACCAGCCTCTGCTTGCGAGTAATTCCGTTGGTGCTAATGTATCAATTTCAATACCGACCATTGCTTCCCCAAGGTCTTCGGATATTTTTGCAAGCTTAACAGGATCATTGTAGAATGTCGTTGCTTCGACAATTGCTTTTGCTCGTTTTACTGGATCGCCAGATTTAAAGATACCAGAGCCAACGAAAACGCCATCAACGCCAAGTTGCATCATAAGTGCTGCATCGGCAGGTGTTGCAATACCACCAGCGGCAAAATTTACGACTGGTAATTTACCATGTTCATGAATGTACTTGATTAAATCGTATGGTGCACCGTATTCTTTGGCAATTGTCATAAGTTCCATTGCGGAAGCAGCTTGTACACGACGCATATCATTGACCATGGTGCGCATATGACGAACTGCTTCGACAACGTTGCCAGTGCCAGCTTCGCCTTTTGTACGGATCATTGAAGCACCTTCACCGATACGGCGTAAGGCTTCACCAAGATTTCTTGCTCCGCAAACGAAGGGAATTTTAAATTCAGCTTTATTGATATGATTTACATCATCAGCTGGCGTTAACACTTCGCTTTCATCAATATAATCGACGCTAATCGCTTCAAGAATTTGCGCTTCGACGAAATGACCGATGCGCACTTTTGCCATTACCGGAATCGATACGGCTGCTTGGATTTCACGAATCATTTTTGGATCAGACATGCGGGCAACGCCGCCTTCTTTACGGATATCAGCAGGAACGCGTTCTAGGGCCATTACAGCAACAGCACCAGCAGCTTCCGCAATTTTTGCTTGCTCAGCGTTCGTAACATCCATAATTACGCCACCTTTTAACATTTGAGCCAAGTTCTTGTTTAATTCATATCTGTTTTCCATGTAAAAATACCTCACTTTAATTTGTAATATTATCGTAAATTTGTTAAAATAAAAATTGTACCGATACACTTTTGGGTGTTTGGTATGAAATTTTTATTATTCTATCAAAGTCAAATGGAGATTACAAGATGACAGAGCAATTTATCAATTTTGTATCGATACAATTAAGCAAAGACAAACAAGAAGCATTATACGTGCAGCTTTATGATCAAATGCGTGAACTGATTGCTACAGGCAAACTCTCACATGGTTATTTATTGCCGCCGGTAAGAAAGTTTGCTAAGTTTCTCGAAATTAATGCAGGAACGGTCATGAGCGCTTATAAGCAACTTGAAAAAAATGGCTATATCTTTTCGCGTGCTGGTAGTGGCAGTTATGTTGCTGAGCTTTCAAGTGTCGTTGACAATGAAGAGTGTGATGATAAAGAAGAAGAAATTGATGCAATCGAAATTCTATCGCCAAAGTTTGATGATAAATATATTAATTTGGCGAGTATTGCATTAAATCCTGATTTGATATCAGTAGAGGCTTTTAAACAAGTTTTGATTGAGGTACTTGATCGGGATCAAGGCTATGCGTTTGGCTATCAAGAAAGTCAGGGCTTTTATCCACTACGCGAATCGATTGCGGAAGATTTAAAACGGTATGGCGTAAAAGCGGAAGCTAGTAATATGCAAATCATTTCTGGGGCGCAGCAGGGGATCGATATCGTAGCAAAGGCTTTACTCAATTACGGTGATTATGTTTTTACTGAGAATCCTACTTATCCGGGGGCGATTGCAGCCTTTCGTTCACGTGGGGCAAAAATTGTGGAAATCGGCATGGAAGAAGACGGCATTCACATTGAAGAGCTCGAAGCGAAGTTGCGGAAATTTCGTCCGAAACTCATTTATGTTATGCCCAATATTCAAAATCCTACGGGTACTTCTTATTCTGTGGCCAAACGTAATCGTTTGATGGGCTTGGCACGTTATTATAATGCGATCATTTTAGAAGATGATTACATCAGTGAACTAAACTATAGCAAAGAACCGATGGCACCGCTCAAGGCGATTGATCGTGATGATCGTGTGATTTACTTAAAGAGTTTTTCAAAAATCTTTATGCCTGGGTTACGCTTGGCTTTCTTAACGATGCCACAACGTTTGATTGGTAAGTTACTTGCGATCAAGCATAACTCTGATATTTCTACCTCAGGACTCACGCAGCGCGCCTTTGATCTGTATTTGCGCAAAGGGATTTGGCATGAGCATATTACAGCAATAAGAAAGATGTATTTAGAGCGTTTTCAATTAACAGTAGCAGCCATTGAGGAATTCCTGCCCAAAACGGTGCAGTACATCAAACCGCAGGGGGGCTTATCGATTTGGTTAACTTTGTCGGCAGGACTATCGGCGAAAGTAGTTGTTGAAGAGGCACGTAAAAGGCAAGTGCTAATCACAGAAGGCACGCCATTTTTCCCGCGGCAAGCGATTGACAGCCATATCAGAATTAGTTTTGCTACCGCGACATCAGTAGAAATTCATAATGGTGTTCATATTATCGGCAATATCTTAAAATAAAAACTCAAATTTAAAATAATTAGCTCTATAGCGGAATCGTGAGTTTTAACGAGCTAGGTAAAGCAAACATATTTTATTTTTTTACAAATGCATCATTTTAAAGGTTTCCTGTTTTAGCGAACTAAAGTATAATCTTATGTATGAGATAGAAAAGGACTAAAATGTGAGTGGGGGATTTTTTACATGAAGAAATTAGTTGCATTGCTCTTATTGGTTGTTATGGCTGGGGCATTAGTTGCTGGTTGTGGCGCTGACACTGCTAAAAAAGAAACAGCAAAGAAAAAAATTGTTGTTGGGCTGGATGATAACTTCCCACCAATGGGCTTTAAAGATGAAAAAAATAACATCGTTGGTTTCGATATTGATATGGCAAAAGAAGTTGCAAAAAGACTTGGCAGAGAAGTTGAATTTAAAGCGATCGACTGGAGCAGTAAAGAAGCTGAGCTGAAAAGCGGTCGTATTGATGTACTTTGGAATGGCTTAAACATCACTGAAAAACGTAAAGAAAATATGTTGTTTAGTGAACCGTACATGGAAGCAAAACAATTGATTTTCGTAAAAGTAGATTCGCCTATCAAAGGTGAAGCTGATTTAACAGGTAAAGTCATTGGTATGCAAAGTGCAAGTGTAGCAGAAGAAAACCTTGATGCTGATGCAAAATTAAAAGCAGCAATCAAAGAAGCAAAAAAATATCCTGATTGCATTTCGGCAATGATGGATCTAGAAAATGGTCGTGTGGATGCAATTATTACGGATGAAATCGTTGGTCGTTATTATATGAGTAAAAATAAAGATAAATTCGTTGCTTTGGAACAACCCGTTGGTCCTGTGGGTAACTTTGGAATCGGCTATCGTAAAGATGACACAGGTTTAAAGACCGAGATTCAAGATGTACTTAATGAAATGAAAAAAGATGGTACAGCAGCGAAGATTTCAACGCAATGGTTCGGTAAGGATATTACTAAATAAACTAGTACGAAGATAGGTTGTCGGTTGGCGAGAAGTGCTCAGATGCTAGGCGCAGCAACTTGCTGCAACGACGCAGATGGGTGCTTATCGTCTGCCTGCGGCCTATCTGTCCCATAGTATGTCTACAATTTGAGGCTGCCGCAATGTAATTGCGGCAGCCCCTCTTCGTATAGTAAACTGGGTTTTAAGGAGAATCATCATGGAAAAAATAATAGGAATGATAGTGCCGATGTTAGATGGTATCACCGTTACCTTGCAAGTCTTTTTTATTACACTGGCATTATCTTTGCCATTAGGATTGTTCTTGGCGCTGGCAAGACTTTCTAAGTATCGCTCAGTAAGCTTTTTAGTAGAAACTTATATTTGGTTGATGCGTGGGACACCGCTTATGCTACAATTGTTATTTGTTTATTTTGCGTTGCCATCAATGGGAATTTTATTGCCTGATTTTGCGGCTGCGCTTTTGGCCTTTACCCTCAACTATGCCGCTTACTTTGCTGAAATTTTCCGCGCGGGGATTCAGTCAATTGAGCGTGGACAATATGAAGCGTCCAAAGCTTTGGGGATGACGTATATTCAAACGATGCGCCGGATTATCATTCCGCAAATGATCAAACGTGTATTGCCACCAGTAAGCAATGAAACGATCACCTTGGTTAAAGATACTTCTCTCATTTATATTTTAGCGATGAATGACTTGCTTCGTGTTGCCAGAACGATTGTACAACGCGAATTTGATATGACCCCATTTGTGATTGCTGGTGTTTTCTACCTAGCAATGACCTTTGTTTTAACGTGGATTTTTAACAAGTTAGAATCACATTATGCGAAGTATGATGAGTAGGAAGGAGGCGTTAGCATGAGTGAAACGATGATTGTATTACAAGATATTCATAAAAGTTTTAATCAATTAGACGTATTGAAGGGAATTAATCTCGAAGTCAGACGCGGTGAGGTCGTTGCGATTATTGGACCATCTGGTTCTGGGAAAAGTACGCTTCTACGTTGCCTAAATCGTCTTGAAACCATCGATAAAGGTACTATTACGGTGGAAGGTGAGACTTTAGCCGAAGATGTCAATGGCGCATGCCATTACACGAGCGATGTAAAATCACGAGAAATTTGTGGAAAGATGGGGATGGTTTTTCAACATTTTAATTTATTTCCCCATATGACTGTACTTGAAAATTTAATCGAAGCACCTATTATGGTAAAAGGTATGAAACGTGAAGAAATTATACCGGTTGCCGAAGAATTGCTTAAAAAAGTTGGTTTATTTGATAAAAAAGATTGCTACCCTTCTCGTTTATCTGGAGGACAAAAACAACGGGTGGCGATTGCCAGAGCGCTTGCAATGAATCCAGCGATTATGCTCTTTGATGAACCAACTTCGGCGCTTGATCCGGAACTTACTGGGGAAGTTCTGAAAACGATGCGCGAGCTTGCTGAGGAACACATGACCATGATTGTTGTGACGCATGAGATGGCTTTTGCACGTGAAGTAGCGCAAAAAGTGATTTTTATGGCTGATGGAGATATTGTAGAAGCGGGCGCACCAGTGGAATTATTTACGAATCCAAAGCAAGTGAGAACACAATCTTTTTTAAAGAATATGTTATAATTATAATTAAAAAAGAAGCCGAATTTGCTAAATGATAGATAAAAATCGAGCTGTTTTTCAAAAACAGTTCGATTTTTTGTCGAAAGGTATTGCAATATGATGCAACATGTTTTATAATAGTGTCCATTCAAGTGTTTCAGACAATTACATATGTATACCGAATGAAGTCTACGGAAGAGTGGCAATTTTGCCCGCCGAAGGAGTAACACTCTCAGGCACTCAATATTTTTTTGAGTAGAACCGTAGATGGACGGGACTCTGGAGAGGACTCTTAAATGAGTCGCCGAAGGTGAAAACAGGTAATGAACATTACTTGCAAATCTCTCAGGCAAAAGGACAGAGACAAACGATACTATCTTGATGGATGAAATATTGCGTGTATTTTGAATTCATTATTGTTTATGCTATCGTTTTGCCAGTATGCTGCTTCTTAAATTCAGAGTCAAGTCATTATGATTTGACTCTTTTTTATTTTTAAGTTGTTTGACTGCCCCTCTTAAACGTACCTGCATATGTGTTGTTTGGCAAAGAATAGGATTGTATTTATTTGAGAAGAGGGGATTTTTTTTTATGGAAAATAAAAGTAAATTAGTCGCGGTAATGATGCTGGTCGTTATGTTAGTAATTGTACTCACTGGTTGTGGTGGGGCAGATTCCAATAAAATAAAAATTGGCCTGTTAAATGAAATGACTGGTGGGAATGCGACACTCGGAACATCTTCGGCAAATGGCGCAAAATTAGCGTTTAAAGAAGCCAATGCGGATGGTGGTGTTCTAGGAAAGCAAATTGAAGCTGTAGTAGCTGATAATAAATCCGAACCAGCCGAGGCTGCGAATGCAATGACGAAATTAATCAGCCAAGATAGAGTCGTTGCAGTTACTGGTACATTCTCAAGTTCCAATGCGATTGCTGCTGCAAGTGTTGCGGAAGCAGCAAAAGTTCCGTATCTTGCTTCTGGAGCAACAAATCCAAAAGTAACTGTAGATGAAAAAACCGGTAAAGTAAACGATTATGTTTTCCGTGTATGTTTCATCGATCCATTCCAAGGTACAGTTGCAGCAAATTTTGCAGTTGATAGCTTGAAATTAAAGAAAGCTGTTATGTTAATTGACAATAGCAGTGACTATAGTAAAGGTCTCGGTGATTTCTTCAAAAAAGCTTACACTGCAAAAGGCGGTGAAATTTTAGGCGAAGAAGCCTATTTACAAAAAGATCAAGATTTTAAAACAATCTTAACAAAAATTAAAGGCTTAAATGCAGAAGTTATCTATGTTCCTGGTTATTATGAAGAAGTAGGTAAGATTGCCAAACAAGCGCGTGAACTTGGTATTGAAGCAGTGATCATCGGTGGTGATGGTTGGGATTCTCCTAAGTTAGCGGAAATCGCGGGTAGCGCTGCGCTTAATAATACGTATTTTACCAATCATTATTCTGTAGAATCCAACGATCCAAAAGCAAAATCTTTCGTTGATGCTTATACGAAAGAATACGGTCAAAAACCAGATGCACTAGCTGTACTTGGCTATGATGCAGCTCGTGTACTAATTGATGCGATCACTCGGGCAAATAGCATTGATCCTAACAAGATTCGTGAAGCATTGGCTGATACGAAAAACTTCGATGCAATTAGCGGTGAAACTACCCTGAATGAAACACATGATGCTGTGAAGAATGCGGTTGTTATTGAAATGAAAGATGGCAAACAAACCTTCAAAACAAGTGTAAAACCTTAACGAAACCTAGGATAAAGAATTATCTATGCACAAAGGATATTGCTTATTTTCAGGTATTTTTCTAACGAAAGAAGAGTGAACCTCTTGGTTCACTCTCAGGCTGTCGACAAAATAAAATATTTGAGTCGATGATTTAGAAAATATCTAAATCCGTTCCACTTATAAACTAGTACGAAGATAGGCTGCCGGCTGGTGAGAAGTACGCAGATGCTAGGCACAGTAAAGAGTTGCGAAGGAGTAGTACTTTCGTACGTCGACGAGCAGTACCTTGCTGTAACGACGCAGATGAGTGCTTCTCGTCGACTCGCGGCCTGTCTGTCCATAGCTTGTGTGTATTTATGCAGGAGTACATTGTACGTTGTATACATAATTTGTTTTACAGAAAAGTATTGCATATTCAAATTACATGATTTATAATAACATTAGTCTAATAGATAGAAAAATAAATAAATAATTCCTGCAGGTTTATTTTCGACATCGAAAATAGCAATGTTAGCTATTAAGAGTCAAGTCATTTAAAATGATTTGGCTCTTTTTTATTTATTTTTATATCCTTTAGCTGTAGGAAAGTTCTAGGTTATATTGTCTGGTAACAGCCAGATGGGTCAAGATTCAATAACGGAAAGTAGAAGGGGGCATTTTGGTTATGAAATTTAGTAAAAAGAGATTTTTAGCAATGGCTCTGGGCGTTTGTTTTAGCGCAACAGCATTGGTTGGTTGTGGTGGCGGTTCCGATTCGAAAGACATTAAAATCGGTATGGTAGCAGAACTAACGGGCAGTAATGCTACTTATGGTACTTCACTTGTCAATGGTGCTAAATTGGCCATAAAAGAGAAAAATGCCAAAGGCGGGGTACTTGGTAAACAAGTGTCAACCGTAGTCGCTGATAATAAAAGCGAACCATCTGAATCAGCAAATGCAATGACGAAAATCATCAATCAAGATAAAGTTGTCGCAGTAACTGGCATTTTTACAAGTTCTAGTGCAATTGCTGCATCTAGTGTTGCAGAAGCAAGTAAAATACCATTCCTTACTGTTGGTGCTACCAATCCAAAAGTAACAGTAGGCGATGATGGCAAAGTTAAAGATTATACATTCCGCGTGTGCTTCATCGATCCTTTCCAAGGAACAGTTGGTGCAAACTTCGTACTTGATGAATTGAAACTTAAGAAAACTGTTATGTTAATTGATAATAGCAGTGACTATAGTAAAGGATTGGCTTCATTCTTTAAGAAAGCTTACACTGCTAAAGGCGGTGAAATCGTAGGAGAAGAAGCTTATTTACAAAAAGACCAAGATTTTAAAACAATCTTAACAAAAATTAAAACTATGGGTGCTGAAGTAATTTATGTACCTGGTTATTATGAAGAAGTAGGTAAAATTGTAAAACAAGCGCGCGAAATTGGAATCACTGCTCCAATCGTTGGTGGTGATGGTTGGGATTCACCTAAACTAGTTGAAATCGCTGGTGGTGAAGCTCTTAACAATACGTTCTTCACAAATCACTATTCTGTAGATGATCCAAATCCATTATCAAAGACTTTCGTAGATGCTTATACGAAAGAATATGGTCAAAAACCAGATGCTCCAGCAGTTCTTGGTTATGACGCTATGAATGTAATGATGGATGCAATCGAAAGTGCAAAGAGCACTGATGCAAATAAGATTCGTGAAGCTTTAGCAGCTACAAAAGACTATAAAGCAGTCACTGGTTCTACTACATTAAATGATACACATGATGCTGTAAAAGGTGCTGCGATTATTGAATTCAAAGATGGTAAGCAATTATACCGTGCAACTGTTAACCCATGAATGAATAAAACCTAATTTTATTCACCTCTCTCAAATATAAATATACACAAGGCAAAAGCCCCCAATCATAGGATATAAACCTAAGATTGGGGGCTTTTGCTATGCTCATTTGCATATTTAGATCTTAGTTTTTAAATGGTATATCAATAGGTGAGGAGTATTCAAAAAATTAATATAAGCACCTATACTTTTTAGAGCTATACTGTACGGATAAATAATAGAAGGACAAGTATACTTAATGTAATAAAAATATATATAATTGAAAATATGATAAATATTGACAGAAATTAATAAAATATTTACTCTTTATTTGTTGAGTATTTAATCATCGAGCAGAGTGAAGAAGAGAAAAATCATATTTTAAAATGTGGAGGGAGTATATGAATTAAACAAGTGGTTAGTCTAATCTTTTGAAATTTACGGGCGAAGAATGAGGAAAGAGCTAAATTATTATTCTGGATGTAAAGTTATGCCAATCGATACAATAAAAGAGAAAATTTCTCATCCTGATCGACGTAGGGAGCTGAAGGTAAAACCTTAGCTCCTTTGTTTTTTTACTGAACTTATTGAGAGAAAGGGGGCATTGGAACCAAACATCTTTATATTATTATAAGTACAAAATTTCTGACATAAATGACTGCTTGGTAGCAATTTTTTTTTATTGTCAAAAACGATTTTCGATTCCAGTACCAGACTAACTGAATTAGTCATCTGATTATATTGAATGCTGTTTTTTGGGGGGAATAATTGTTGTCCAAAGACTGATATGCATGTTTGGTCGGTGCTACCTGTAGTATTAAGGAGGTATTTGCATGCGTAGTAAATCACAAGCAATATTAGATCAGAATTTAGCAGCGCAATATGCTTTAAATGAAAATGAATATGACAGTCAAAAAATTTTGAATATTATCCGACGTTATTATGAGCTAAGAAGTTCAGCCGAAATTACTGCTGCACAATATGGCTATGTTAGCAGCGGTAGCGATCCTGCTCATGGTAAAGATTATATTATGTGTGTTCTTGCCGATATTGATCAGGGGGTATCTATATTATCAGCAAGACAATTGGATGTTGTTAAACTTTTAAAAATGGGGTATCTGATTAAGGAAATTAGTAAAATTTTGGGTCTCAGACAGGTGACTGTAAACTTTCATATCCGTCAGGCGGGCTTACGGTTAGCCGCCTATCTTAATGACTTAAGGGAAGTGATAAGATGAGACAATATTATACATTGGAAATGCTAGAGGAGTTTTAGCGGTGTCAAGAACCAAGTATGTCTGAAGAAGTAGTAGAGAAAAAGGCAAAAAATTTAAAGAGGGTATTAAACACTCTGGAAATTAGCTGGTCGCGCAGTAATCACCGGTTTTATGAGCACAACCAGCTTCAGGATTTTTCGCAAAAAATTTAATTGAGGAATCACTATCCTTAGTTGCTGTTTAATGTACGTATAAAAAGTAGGAGGTGAAAATATGATTTGTCCACTACTTTATATCAAACCCGATAATACCATGGTTTCAGTTGGTCAATGTATGGAGGAGGCCTGCGCCTGGTGGATTACCGATAGTAGTACAACAGGTACAAGTACAGGTAAATGTGCAATCTGCCAGCTGGGAGAGTCTGCTGCCAAGCAGGAATAATAGGAGAAAGGAGATGGCGATATGATTTCAACATTGAAATTAAGTGACATTACCAGTAAATGGCGGGATGCTTTAAAGGCAAGTACGGCGATTCAAAACTACTGCACGAGCAAGTACAATCAGATGCCAAAAATCTATGTTGGCATTAACGGTAAAAAATTGCCGGCAGATACCGACTGTCCATTGATCATCCTTTATCCCGGCGCGAAAACGGAAGGGCTCGAGCTAAAGGAATACACCTATAAACTTACAGTGGGCTGGATCATACTTCAAGACGCGACGACAACGACTAACAACGTAACAGAGTATTCGGGCGTTGCAGAATGTGATGAACTTGGCCAACTGATATATCAAGAACTGGCGGGACTGAGTACGGATAATCCGATCAGCGAAATGAAGTACAGTATTGAACCAGTGGCCTATTATCCGCGTTTTCCCGGACGTATGGATATTACCATAAAATTAACGCCTGTCAATGGCTATAACATTGAATATTAAGGAGGTACAACATGTCAAGAGCAAAAGGATATAATTCTCAATTAGCCATGGGGTATGAAACTACCTATGGCAAAACGCCAACGTCGATTAAGGGGTATAATATGCCGTTTAATCAGTCGAAAATCGGAACTAAACAAAATTTAATCGAATCGAGCACTATTCGTGGACGCCGCGATAAAGAACAACCAGCGGTAGGGAGTATCGATGTATCCGGTAGTATCGTAGTGCCAATCGATCAGGTTGGCATTGGGTTTTGGTTAGCGGCTATGTTTGGCAGCCCGACGACTACTGGTACTGGTGATCCTTATACCCATGTTTTCAAAATAAAAGATGGACAGCCCTCTTTAGTGCTGGAACAGCAATACCCAGATATTACAACCTATGAAATGTTTAACGGCTGCAAAGCAAATAAGTTTTCCTTTACGTATGGTGGCG
The DNA here is from genome assembly GCA_963805085.1 of uncultured Veillonellaceae bacterium. Taxonomy (GTDB): domain Bacteria; phylum Bacillota; class Negativicutes; order JARBTT01; family JARBTT01; genus JARBTT01. The sequence goes on from CAWDTA010000003.1 coordinate 275,312, forward strand.
ATACCGAGTTGACCGCCCAAATAGATTTAATGGGTGCTAAAAGAACGATTGGGGCAACGTCTTTTACCTCTGATTTGACCGATATCTCGCTATTAAGATACAGCAATTTTCAAGGGACGATCGAAGAAGGCGGTTCACAACTGGCTACTGTGACCGAAGCGAATCTAAACGTGGATTTTGGCCTAGATGGCAAGTCCTACACCATTGGTGGAGGCGGCTGTCGAACTGAACTCCCGGAAGGATACGTGCAAGCGTCCGGGAATATCAAGGCATTTTTCGAAGATACGGTGCTGCTGAATAAGGCGATAAATAACACCAAAACATCGCTGAATTTCAAGTTTGCAAATGGCATGCACAGCTTAGGATTTTTCATGGAAGAAGTAATGCTCCAGCAAACTTCACCCGGTATAGAAAATGAAAAAGGCATCATAATTAACCTACCGTTTAAGGCATATTACAACAGCGGCACAGGTGGCAGTATCCTTGTTGCGACACTGGTCAATGATCATGCTTCCTACGCAGTGTCCTAAACAAAAATAAAACCAAGTAACAGATTAGCGACAAGACTTTATAAAATGTAAACTATATCATTCTTTACGCATTGTGCTTATGAAACAATGCGTAAAGAAACTTGGATTATTTTCAAAGCATAAAATTATATGGTACATATAACTTTAATTTTTCCGCGAGAAATAGAAAGAGATAACATAAAAAAGGCCTGTTGGCCTTTTTTTAATGGGATAGTATAAAGAAAATTATATAAATGTGCATTGGATAAATACCTGATATTACTTAACCTTTGAATAAAAATTCAAAATGTTGTTGTAAAGAGCATCGTTAGTCCTGAAGGCAAGATAATATGCGGAGGGAGGGGATTGATGGGTGGATTGGAGTATAGATGGTTTAAAAGCTGCGATTATTAATGAGACTACTTATGTGAGTAATAAAATTGATAATGAGCTTACTTATGCGTCTAACCAATTAGATAAAGGGGAAGCTGCGGTTCTTAATGAGGTTACTTATGCAAAAAATGTAGTGGAGAAAGTCTTTTTTCCAGATGCTTCAAATGATCGTCAATCTGGACAAGATGAGAGTGACGATACAGCCAGCGCTGCTTCAACGCAATCGGCAAATGGGGTGCCTGCTCCGAGTGGAGAAGAATGGTACTATCAAAAGGCGCAAGAAATACAAAATGAGCATCCAGAAATGAGCCAAGAACAGATAACTAATAAAATGTCGGAGGAAATCTGGAACAACAATTATAATGCATTAATGGATGATATTGCCCATAGTAAAACGCCGGAAGAACGGGATCAAAAGATTAAAGACTATCAGGCGGAATTAGATAATTATAAAGCATCTGGAATTAATGTTGATAATGATGTAGAATATCTTAGAGATGTGCAAGGTATGCCAAAAGAAACTATTTCAAGTAAAATAATTTCTTTGATGAGTAATTATTCATTTAAAGTTGTAGAGTATCAATATAGTGTACCTCCTGACAGTTTTGCATTTATTGAAATCCCAAAAGACGGAATCAGTATAGAGAAATATACTGATTACCAAATACAAAAGAATGATGCTGAGAATACAGTACATAATAGTTTGCAACAACAGGTTGAGGAGTTACTTGAAAAAGCAAAAAAATTACAGTTTATTAACGGTCGTCAATTAACGGACGCGGATCGTGAAGCGGGTTATCAACTGATGCCAACTCTTAATGGGCTAACCTACGTAAGAGCGAGATATGAGGATGGTAACTGGGTAATCCATCCTGATGACAGGCAACTGGTCCAAGAAAGCAACCAAGATGTTGCTAAAGGTATGCTCTTAGGTGGAGTTTTACCAGGTGTAATTAAAGGAGTAAATGCAAGTGGAAAAAGTCTGCTTAAGGCTTTTACACAGGAGTCGAGTGAAAATTTTAGATTTAAAGAAGTTAATAGATTTACTGCGGAAGAAACAAATCAATGGTTTGTAGATAACATAAAACCGGATTATAAACCACCATATAGACCAGGTACGGTCGTGAAAGAAATTGAGTTAAGCGAAAAAACAACATTTGTACGTGTATATGATAATAATCCGGGTGGATCTGGTAAGTATGGTAGCTGGGTAATGGATGCTAAAGAGATAGAGGGATTGACACCAAATCAGATTCAAGATAAATTTGCTCTGCCGAATATCCCTAAATATGTTTGTGATGTTGAATTAGAGTCAGCTACTCGTATACGGGTAGGTGAAGTAAATCCACTTGATGGTTGGGGGGATGGTGGAGGTACACAATATGATTTAATTGGACAAAGAATAGGTAAGTTTATAAATGAAAGATTATTAGAATAGGAGAAAACTATGTATAGTATAAAAGATAATAATCTATTTATTAATTTAAAATGCGTAAAGTTTGATTTTGACATAAGAAATACGGTAGAATATTCGGGGCGTGTAGTTATTCTTTTGAGTATTCCATTTACAAGCAACGATATTAACAATATTTATTGTGTAAGTGAGCTTGGAGAAATAATATGGCAGTCAGAAGATCTGAATTTGCTTTATCCTGACCTCAAAAATCTACCATATGAACAAATGGGAATAAAAGATGGTATTTTGTATGCTTCTGATTTTTATGGTAGAAGTTATATGATTGATTTGGATACTGGAAGAATAAAAGGCTGTAACATTGTAAAATAATCAGTGAGTTAACTTTAAAGGAAATGTTCACTTCAAAAATTTGAAAAAATTAGCCGCAAAATGGTGGAAGTAAATCATAATAATGAAAACGATTAGGATAGTAAAAATTAGAGACAAGAACATATTTATCAACAATAATGGCAGCATCTTACGCAGATGCTGCCATTTCCATTACGACTTATCTTTATAGAAGTTGCGGCATCCGTCGCACATGACGCACATTAGATCTAAATGTGAATTTCAAAAGTTATAAAAACAAAGGAGGAAAAAACAATGGCACAATTTCCAAATATTCAACAGCCAGTATACCCATTTACCACTAAAATCAAAGACCCTTCTCTGCAGTCCGAAATGGAAAACGGGATGGTTCTTTCCCGGGCTAAGTTTACTCGGGTACCGAAGATCTTTACTCTGAAATGGACGGCTTTACCTGCCGCTGATTATGCAAGCTTGCGTGATTTTTACTGCAATACGGTTTATGGCGGGAGTTTGGCGTTTGACTGGTCTTATCCAACCGTTGCGGACGACTCGTATTCCGGTAAGCTGTTCTCCGTTCGCTTCAAAAGCGAAGACATTAGTTTCGATTTAGCAGCACCGGGCTACTATTCCGGCAGTATAACAATTCAGGAGGTGTAATATGTTAAATTTATCAGTTGCCGGTATGCTGGAAAAAAGTCAGCTTTCCAGTGACGGTGTATGGCTTTTGCTAGTGGAAGTTGCTATCCCGGATAAACATAATAAGAATAGATCGGTCATAACGACTGCATAAGACAGAAATAATTCTTTTCGAAGTATAAACTTATAATATATATAACTTTAAGTTTTCGCGCGAAGTACAAAACGATAAAAAAGGCCTGTTGGCCTTTTTTTATTTGCTGTCGTTTAAACAAAAAGTGTGATATGAACTATTCTTATTTTGAGAAAGGATTTAGAGGTTAATGAAGTATACATTACCTAATGGAATGACTGTAGATGAAAATGGGATACAAGTACTCCCTGATAATAATCAGCAATCGTCAGAAACTACAGAAACAGTGTCGCAAGTAACTACTGCTAGTGGAATTGACATTGGTGAAGAAGCCAAGAAGGCAATGGCTAGAGACAATGCAAACGATCAGGGGAGCGAGAAAGTAGAGGTCGGCTCTGCCTTCGCGCAATCGGGAAACGATGTTCATGCTCCAAGTGGAGAAGAATACTACTATCGAAGGGCGCAAGAAATACAAAATGAACATCCCGATTGGACTACTGATCAGATAACGAATAAAATGTCGGAGGAAATTTGGAACAACAATTATCATGCATTAATGGAGGATATTGCCCACAGTAAAACGCCCGCAGAGCGAGACGCAAAAATCGAACAGTATAAATCGCAGCTTCTAGAGTATTATGTTTCTGGAATTGATGTTGATAATGATGTAGAATATCTTAGAGAAGTACAAGGTGTAGAACCTCAATACAGATTATCACCAGACAATCCCGCGTTTGTTGATGCAATATTAAGTTTTCAAGATAGGGCAAATGGTTATGATTTAGAGGATAATGAAAATCATATAAAATGGAGAATTAAACCTTCTGGTGCAGTGCATCCTGATGATTGGGACAATTATCTGATACAGCAAGAATATAAACAGTCTATACAAACAGTTTCTGATAACAACGTGATAAATTCAGAAAATGTGCATAAATTATTAGATGTAGCAGGTCTTTTTCCTGCTGCTGGTGCTGTTCCAGATCTAGGAAACTCGGCTTTATATTTGTTTGAGGGTAATTATGAAGAATCGAGAAATAGTGCAATTGCAGCAGTACCATTTGCTGGAGATTATTTTGCCGTAGCAGTAAAAGGTAGTAAGCTTTTCAAAGGTGTAGATGAAACGCGTAATGCTGTTGTCGAAGCTGAGCGCATAGTGTCTCAAGACGTTGGTAAAGCCCCGAATGCCAACAATTATAGAAAATTATTTTTGAAGGAAAACCCAGAGATGCCTAAAACATATCAAGTGCATCATACTTTGCCGCAAAAGTACGAAGAAATTCTAAATTTCAAGGAAATTAACATTCATGAGGCGAAGTATCTAGAAGGAATTGATCCAGATATTCATAAACAGATAACAAAGGAATGGCAGAAGTGGGACAAATCTTTAGGAAGAACTCCCACCTCAGAGGAGGTATTTGACTTTACACAGAAAATAGATAGTAAATATGGTCAGTTTTGGTACAAAAAATGAAAGGGGAATGCAAATGGAAAAACAAAAATTACTTTTTGAAAATCTAAAACGTATAAAAGATTATTGGGTTACCAACGGGATACGAGATATTGAGCCTGATGCTGATTTGAGATTTTCTGATGTTAAGGAGGCCATTCAAGAATTGCAAAAAATAATATCTACTCAAAGTCAAAAAGATGCCTATAAGAGAGTCTTAAATGATATTATTGAAGGGGTTTTTCACTCTACTTTAGTAATGATTGATGGTGGAGATGCTTTAGCTGATAATATGAAAATTGATTTAGTGGATTTTGATACTGGTGAGTCGTTAAAGGGCAAAACAGCCTTGCATGAAGAGTTTTTCGGCTATTTGCTGGATAATGAATGAAATTAAGATAATTACTAACAACGTGGCAGCATCTCATGAGATGCTGCTATTTCCATTACTGGACTACTGATCAGATAACGAATAAAATGTCGGAGAAAATCTGGAACAATAATTATAATGCATTAATGGAGGAGATTGCCCACAGTAAAACGCCCGCAGAGCGAGACGAAAAAATCGAACAGTATAAATCGCAGCTTCTAGAGTATTATGTTTCTGGAATTGATGTTGATAATGATGTAGAATATCTTAGAGAAGTACAAGGCGTAGAACCTCAATACAGATTATCACCGGATAATCCCGCGTTTATTGATGCAATATTAAGTTTTCAAGATAGGGCGAATGATTATGATTTAAAGTATAATGAAAATTATGTAAAATGGAGAATTAAACCTTCAGGGGCAGTGCATCCTGATGATTGGGACAACTATCTGATACAGCAAGAATATAAACAGTCTATTTCAGATAATATGGTAGCGAAAGCTAGTATGGTTGTTGGTGGCCCTATAGCAGGAAAGGCATCCCAAGAGGTTAGCGTAGTTACAAAAGAAATAGCTGAGACTGAAAGTACTTTTGTGCAGGAATCAAGTAATGCTGTTGCTCGTGATACATATGATGGAGTAAAGGAAGCTTCAGAATATTTGAAGTCTCAGGGAGTTTCTAGGCAATTCCGCAAACAAATATTAGAATCATTTGATGCAGGGACTATTAAATTGCAAGTTGCAGATGAAAATACTTATGGATTAAGATTTTATGATGGAGTAAATGCTGAAGCTAGGGGGAGATATCTGTTTGAAAGTTTTAACAATTTAACTAATCGTCAAAATTTAGCACTTCCACCAGAATGGAATGAAATGAGTGGGATTAAACAGTGGCGAATTGAACCCGATACAACAATGATAACAGGAGAAGCTGCTTCACAGTTTCAATTTGGATTTCGATATGTCGGAGGTGAAAAACAATGGTATATAACGGATCTAAAAAATCTTCTAGAACCATAATTTTAAAAAATCAAGTATTAATACTTATGGATAAGGCTATAGAGGATATTCAAAGTGAGATAAATAAACATAAATGTGGGATAATGGCTAATGGAACGATTGCCCAACTAGAACATATATGTAAAGAAGTTGAAAAAATGAAATCTACACTAAATTCCAAAATATTTCTCCCATCATATCCAGTGATTATTGTAGATTCATGGGATTTCAAATCTACTTTAGGGAATGATTTATTAAACTTATTGGAAAAATATAAAGAACTGTGAGAAAAAATAAAAAATGATTATATCAAAAACTAATTGAGAAAAAGTGACGCGTGTGCTTTTGTCTCAACTAAAATGTAATTAAAGAGCAAAATGGCTAGCAGAGATGCCAATGTCATTAAGTTAAGGGTAGAGGATAAATCTCTAAAAGAATTGAGTACAAAAAATGCGTACCCGGTTCTTTTTTTTGTAGAAAAAGGTTGACAAACAGACAAAAATATGTGGCGCAGCCCCTTGAATGAATACATTTTGGGAGGTTTCGCTTATGAATTTCTCTGAAAGCGTGAAACAGGTATTGTTGGGAAAAATACAGGAGATGGCAACTTGTCCTAGATCGTTTGTACGCAATCCCGACAGTGATTTTACAAGAAAGCGAAAGCTTGATCTTGAAACAACTATTCGGTGTCTGATTGCCATGGAAAGCGGTAGCCTGAAGAAAGAACTGTTGGAGCTTTTCCATTACAATCTTGACACCGCGACGGCATCGGCTTTTAATCAGCAACGGGAAAAGATACTGCCGGAAGCGTTGGAATTTCTTTTTCGTGAGTTCAGCAAAGCTTTTGCACAATATCAAACATATCGTGGATATCGATTGCTAGCCTGTGACGGCACTGCCTTGAACATAGCTCGAAATTCAACCGATCAGGAAACTTATTTTCAGTCAATTCCCGGAGATAAGGGGTTTAATCAACTCCATCTAAATTCTCTATACGATTTATGCAGCAGACGCTACGTAGATGCCATAATCCAGCCGGAAAGAAAAAAGAATGAGTGCCGTGCCATGACGGACATGATCGACCGGTGCGTTTCCGAACACAAGACAATATTTATTGCCGATCGCGGTTATGAAGCTTACAACACCTTTGCCCACGCAGAGCAAAGAGATATGTATTATCTTATACGCGTAAGAGAATCCGGGCATAGCATGGTAGCTAGCTTTGGGTTGCCACTAACCAATTCATTCGATACACGAGTACAATTGACACTGACCCATAAACAGACAACTCAGGCAAGAGCCTGTCCCAGTTATAAATTCCTTCCCTTAACTTAATGACATTGGCAGAGATGCTAGTCATTTTTGTTGAGCTGAACAAGCAAATCCGAAAGCACAAGCGACAGCAAAACAATAGCTACCAAAGAAAATAATATGTGACCTTCGGGATGTTCCATGGATTGTTAGACAAGTTAACCATGACGTATAACAATCCCTAAATGTAAATTTCGAAAACCATAAAAACAAAGGAGGAAAAAACAATGGCACAATTTCCAGATATCCAACAGCCAGTATACCCATTTACCACTAAAATCAAAGACCCTTCTCTGCAGTCCGAAATGGAAAACGGGATGGTTCTTTCCCGGGCTAAGTTTACTCGGGTACCGAAGACTTTTACTCTGAAATGGACGGCCCTGCCTGCCGCTGATTACGCGAGTTTGCGTGATTTTTACTGTAATACGGTTTATGGTGGGAGTTTGGCATTTGACTGGTATTATCCAACTGTTGCGGACGACTCGTATTCTGGTAAGCTGTTCTCCGTTCGCTTCAAAAGCGAAGACATTAGTTTCGATTTAGCAGCACCGGGCTACTATTCCGGCAGTATAACAATTCAGGAGGTGTAATATGTTAAATTTATCAGTTGCCGGTATGCTGGAAAAAAGTCAGCTTTCCAGTGACGGTGTATGGCTTTTGCTAGTGGAAGTTACCATTCCAGAATCTGCTGAGCCTTTGCGACTTGTGCGCAATAATGAGGACATCAGTTGGAATGGCTATACTTGGACAGCGTTTAATTTTAAACTCGGTGACATTACAGAGGATAGCAAAGGCAGGCCGCAGTCCGTACCGCTGCAGGTTTCAAACCTAACGCAAACTGTCCAGGCCTATGTAGAGGAAAATAGCGGTCTGACGGGTACGACGGTAGCACTGCGGGTGGTCCATTCCGAGCATTTGGACAATGCTTCACCTGAATTGGAAGAAATCTTTACTGTGCAGTCTACGACCTGTGATAGTAAATGGATTACTTTTTACCTTGGCTGTGAAATATCCATTCAGCGGAGATTTCCTGCTCGGCGGGTACTGAAGAATTTCTGTGCTTGGCGCGATCAATACAAGGGAATCGAATGCGGGTATAACGGATCGCTCGCGGAGTGTGACGGCACGCTAGAGTCCTGCCGTGATCGAGGCAATGCGGCTCGCTACGGCGGCGAACCTAGCATTCCGGAAGGAGGTTTGTATGCCTAGTATGAAGAGAACATTTACGGATATCATCGGCTTACCATTTGTTGATGGTGGGCGAGACCCAACTACTGGTTTTGATTGCTGGGGACTCTCTACTGAAGTTTTCCGACGCTACGGGCTTAAGCTGCCCGACTACAAAATATCTTGTGAAGAGGCTAGTTCGATTCACAGTGAAGTGCATAAGCAAAAACAATTTTGGCGCAGGTGTGAGGGAGAAATCCCCGTTCCTGCGCTTGTTGTTATCCGCTTTACCGTGTACTGTGACCATACTGGGGTGTACATTGGTAACGGTCGGTTTATCCATACCCGCAAAGGAATTGGTGTCAACATCGACCGCATTGACAGCCCCGCTTGGGCGAAACGTATTGAAGGATTCTATGTACCGGAGGTGATGGCATGATTACAATAACGATTATAAAAAACCCGTTTGATCATAGTGAAAAAGAAGTCTATACGTTAGAATACATCCCTGAAAAAACGGCATTTGAGTATGTTCAGCCTTATATTATGGGATTGGAGGACTATATTGTCAGTATCAACGGCGACGTTGCGGAGGATGCAAAAGTACAGGTGGTAAATTGTGATGACTGGCTGGCCGTTTGTCCAATTGTCGGTAAAAGTGGCCGGGACTGGTTTAGAACTATTGGAACGATGGCAATGGGATACGCTGTTAGCGGGTTGGGAAATGCGAAGGCTTGGAGAGCCTTTTGGGGAGAAAGTAAATTCTGGGCTAATATGGCCGCTGGGGCTGTTGGCTTAGTCGGCGGAACATTAATCAACCATTGGTTCCCTGCGGCCAAAGCAGATCAGGTCGAAACCAAATCATCCTACAACTGGAGCAACGCGCAATCACAAACCGGTCAGGGCAATGCTCTGGCCGTTACGTATGGTACCATGCGGACAGCGGGGCAGATACTTGCACAGCATGTGTCAAGTAATGACGAAGATCAGTATCTGAATATCCTGCTGTGCGGCGGCGAAGGGCCGATTGACAGTATTAACGATATTCGGATTAATGACAATCCCATTTCTTACTATAAAGGCGTAACTGTTGAAACCAGACTAGGTGCTAATGATCAAGCAGCGATTGCCAATTTTAACGATACCTATGATGATCAGTCGTTAGCCTACGAACTCAATACCGACGGCAGTTGGGCCACGCAGCAAACTGAGGGGAATGCGGTAGAGGGACTGGAAATCACGTTGCAGTTTCCCGGCGGTTTATACTATGTCAATGATGACAGCGGCCTAGGAAATGCCTCTGTTACTGTAATCATGCAGTACCGTAAAGTCGGTGATACGGATTGGAATAGTGTTACTACCGCCACCATTACGGCAGCGAAAAACACCGCTTTTTTCCGAACCTATCGCCTAGATAATTTTACTGCCAATCAATATGAAGTAAGAGCCCAGTGTACATCTAAAAGTGGTACAAGTACTCGGTATTCCACCCACGTGTATTGGACGCAGCTATCGAGCATCATGTATGACGATTTTGCCCGTCCCGGCAAGGTACTTGTCGGCATCAAGGCGCTCGCAACCAACCAGTTGAGTGGAGGCACGCCGAGTATAACCTGGCTGCAGACTCGCGATAAGGTTTGGGTCTGGAATTCTGAAACCAGCAAATATGAACAAAAATCTGCTGCGAATCCGGCTTGGGCGGCCTATGATATGATTCACCGTTGCCGACAGATTAAAAATATCCACACCGGTGGCTACGAGTTTGTTGTCCAAGGCGCTCCGGCATCGCGAGCAGTGTATCAGGATTTCGTCCGATGGGCGACGTTTTGCGATGATCGAAGTTTAACCTTCAATTATATCTTCGATACGGCGAATGATCTCTGGACATTGCTGCAGAAACCAGAGGGCGTTGGGCGGGGCAAAGTTATCATGCGGGGTACAAAGTTTGGTTGTGTCTGCGATGCTCCCGGTGATCCAGTGCAACTATTTACTGTTGGCAATATCCTTACCGATAAATTCAAGGAAAGCTTCGTCAGCCTGAAGGATCGGGCCAACGCGATAGAAGTTTCCTTTCCTAATAAAAACAAAGCCTATGAAAAGGAAGTTATTACGGTTTATGCTGACGATTATGACGAGTCGACAGAACCCAATATCACCCAGATTACCTTGGATGGCGCTACCACTGTCGAACAGGCTTACCGGGAAGCCAAATATCGGTTAAGGCTAAATCAATACCTAGTGCGGACGGTGGAACACAGCGCAGATATTGATGCAATCGCCTGCCAAATTAACGATGTTGTCCTATTGGCGCATGATGTGCCACAGTGGGGCTTTTCCGGACGCCTGCTTGCTGCAACGGCGACGACACTGCAGCTTGATCGCGAGGTAACGCTCGAACCGGACAAATCCTACGCTGTGGCGCTTCAGATTACCAATTTGGCGGCAACGGCGAATCAAGACGTCCAAACTATTGTAACTGTCGGTGTGCAGGGGGTAACAGAGGAAACTACCACCGATACGATCACCGTTATTGATTCGTTGTCTACAGTTCCACTAAAGTGGGATCTCTATAGCTTTGGTGAAACGAACAAAGTTGTTAAGCCGTTTAGAGTACTCAATATCAGTCGTGATCAGGACCTAAGGCGCAAAATTTCTTGCCTTGAATATATTGAGGAAATCTACACGGAGGCAACAGATATACCTGAAATAAATTATAGCGAGCTGGATACGATGCCTGAGGCTAGTAGTCTAAGTGTCGCTGAAGAAACCTACCGACAAAAAGATGGCACTATGGTTTCTGATCTTAATGTTTCTTGGCGCATCCCGCGTACGAATGAGATCAGTGGTTATAAAGTACTGTATAGTAGCGACAATGGCACGACCTGGACGGAGTGGTGCAGAGGTATAAAAGTGCTAAGTACTTCAATTGTCGGCGTAAAAACGGCGACTACGTATTTGGTAAAGGTTTGCACCATCAATATTCTTAACAACGTATCGAATGGAATTCAGGCTTCAATATATGTTACCGGGAAAGATCGTCCGCCATCCGATGTTGCCAGTTTGGCGGCCTCGTTTGATACTACAGATTTATCAAAAGTCATTCTGTCATGGTCAGCGGTTGATGATATTGATCTAGCTGGATACCGAATTCGAGAAGGTACGAAGATTATCGAAAATCTGGCTCAGATTACGACCTATACCTATGCTGCAACTGAAAGCCGTGCGCACACCTTCGCGGTTACGGCTGTCGATAATTCTGGCAATGAGTCTGCTGCGGCAGCTACGGTAACTGTAAAGGTAACCGTTGAGCCAGCCGATGTTCAAGATTTTGCTATTAAGCAGCGAGCGTCCGACCGTTGCTATGTGGACATGTCCTGGACGGCAATTGCCGATACCAGTCTATCGCACTACGAAATTCGTATGGCAACGAATGATGACTGGAGTTCAGCCACCGTTATTGCCAGTCAACTAAAAGCCACTAGTTATAGTTATCAGCTGATGTCAGAAGGCTATATCTATTTCTTTATCAAGGCAGTAAATTCCGGTGGTTATTACAGCACAGCGGCGGCTGAAGATGCGCTGCAAGTAGTTTTGAAGCCGGATGCTGTTGCCAATCTCTCAGCTACTCAAAGCTCCAAAGATAAAAGTATCGTCATTTTAACCTGGGATGCGGTAAGTGGGGATGACATTGCCGGATATAAAGTTACGGTAGACGACGGCACATATATTACTAAAGAGCTTACCCATAGCTATGAGGCAAGTGAGAATAAGACGTATACTTTCTCGGTGCAGTCTATAACTACAGCGGGATATTGTTCTAAGGCCACAAGCTGCAGTATTGCTGTGACAATCTCGGCGATAGACGTTACCGGATTTTCCGTCAGACAATCCTCGACTGACCGGACGAAGATCATTTTAACGTGGGATACTCCGATAGAGCTTGATGTATCGTACTATATTATCAAGCTTGGCACGTCATGGGAGACGGCTGCGATCTTAGGCAGCCGGGTAACTGGTACAACATATGAAACGACGATAACCACTGAGACGAAACATTCATTTTTGATTAAAGCGGTTACCTTGGCCGGAAATGAGAGTCAATATCCAGCAGAAGTCAATTGCGTATTTGACCTTAATCCCGTCCCGGTAACGAACATCATTTTGTCGCAATCGTCCGCTGATAAATCGGTGCTGAACATATCCTGGACAGGCATCTTGGAGAGTGATCTAGCCTACTATGATGTGCGAGTAGGCTCTTCCTGGGACGATGCAACGCAAATTGTAACTACCAAGGAAACTAGTTGCACATACACTTTGAGTGCAAGTGGTACGGTAAAAATTCTCATAAAATCAATGAACGTAGCCGAGTATTATTCGGAAGAAGCTACGGCAGCCCTCTATTGTACGATAGAGCCAGCAACAGTATCCAATTTTCGGGTGTACCAAAACGGTGAATATGTGGAATTGTATTGGGATAAAGCGGTTGAGGCCGATGTGGTAAGCTACGAAATCCGGGAAGGGTCAAGCTTCAGCATCGGTTCATTGGTGGTGACAGGACAGACGACAACAAACTATAAGTATATCGTGGATACCGAGCGAAAGTACCAGTATCACATTAAAGCAATTAATAAAAGCGGGTTTTATAGTTCGTCGGCTACCAGTGGCAGTGTGATTGTGAGTGATCTTTCAGCAAGAAATGTGATTGAATCCTTTAATGAACTTACGCTACAATCCGGTACACACGCCAATACGGCTATTGGCACGTCGCAGTATAAATTTAGCAATCTAGGCGGTAAGTTTAGTGATTATACGACAACGAAATATAGTGAAATTGGTGGAGCAACTGTGCTTAAATTAGCGATGAATGATGCAGTGTATTATTCTTCCGGCGTATATACGGGCGAGCAGATAGACATCGGTCAGATTATCACCGCCAATATAACGGCTTATTTTGTTTCAACAGTACTTTTTGTGGCGGGAACTTCGGCTGCGCTCGAATATAGGACGAGCCAGGATGGCAGCACGTTTACAGACTGGCAGGATTTTAAGGCTGTACAGGCAACCTTCCGCTATTTGGAATTTCGGGCGATCTTGGCTACGACGGATACAACCAAAACACCGGAGGTTAACCATTTTACTATTTCGGTGGATGTGCCGGACACAGATTTGAGCTTAACGGCTACCGTAGCCGCTGGTGGGACTACAATTAACTATGGACAGACATTTTATATGATTCCGGTGGTTACGCCAACAGCGATAGGTGAGAACCTATATGCACAGGTAATATCAAAAACGAAATCCAGCGTAACACTTAAGGTGAAAGACTCGTCAAGTAATGACGTTGGTGGAATGGTAGATTTACGAGTTAAAGGATATTAAATATTTTGTGGGGTGAATTATATGTCATACAATAGCAAACTACCTATGGATGATGAATATATCGCGGCAGGTCCAACGGATATTCGCGAAAATCTTAGGGCATTAAAAGAGGATCAAATCGTCGATGCAGGAACGTTGGCTGGCTTGCCGGTGGGGAACGCCAGTGGCAATATTCCAGAAGCAAATGGAATCGTAAATAAGAATTTAAACGCCGACCTATTAGATGGGTATGAGGCAAGTGATTTTGCTACAGCGAGTCACAATCATTCGGCATCTACAGCCTCAACCGCCGGATTTATGAGTGCTGCCGATAAAACCAAGCTGGACGGCATAGCCACCGGCGCCCAAGTTAACCAAAACGCCTTCGGAAATGTGGTGGTGGGTGGTACAACTCTTCAGGCTGATTCGATGACTGACACATTAACGTTAACAGCAGGAACAAACATTTCTCTTACTCCCGATGCCACCAATGACGCGGTAACGATTGCTGTATCAGGGACAGTACCTTCAGCCACTACGGCCACCACTTGCTCTGGTAATGCCGATACGGCTACGAAGTGGGCGACCGCCCGGACGCTGAGTTTTACTGGCGATGCCACAGGATCGATGTCTGTAGACGGAACAGCTGCGGCTAACGCTGAGCTAACCCTTAAGTCTACCGGTGTAACTGCAGGAACCTATCGAAGTGTTACCGTCGATGCCCAAGGCAGGGTGATAGCTGGGGCGAGTCCCACTTCTGAGGCTATTGATATAACAGGTAATGCGGCGACGGCTACTTCATGTAGTAGCGTAGCAAATGATAGCGGTAATATGCAATTCCATTGGAATGGACAAAGTGGGCAGCCAACTTGGCTGTGGGGTGGAAATGATTTTGGTAATATGTATGTATATAAACCAAGTAATTTTAGGGTGAATTATGCGGATACTGCTGGAAACGCAAATACGCTTAATGGCAAAACTATTGCTGATTTAGGAACAGTTAAATTTAACACACAATATAGTGCTTCTTTTGACGGTAAGATTCTTAAAATAGTTGGCGAATTAACTAAATCTACTACTGCAACCGGTAAAGTTGCCCATGGCGCGATTATAGCTGTACCAAGTGGATATACAAGAAGTCAAATTTATAGAGTGGATTTAACCCCTGTGTCTGGAAGTGCTGATAGCTATTATACTCCGGATGTTTGCAGTTATGATTATTCTAGCGGTCAGGTAACTTGCTATGTAGATATTACAACTACAAGTGGTGGCGGTATTTGTTCTGGACCAAGCACATATACAAAACGGCATTATGGTTCTGCTACTTATACGTTATATGCCGCACAATAATAATTGGGAGATGATCACATGTTTATTATATTAAGAGATAATAAAGTTGTAAGTACGGCTAGTAGTAAGCCTTGTGAAGAAGATCTAAAAAATAGAAATGAATTTAGCCTGGAAAAGGATACTGATACGAGAATTTCTATTGGGGATATTTATGCCAATGGTAAATTTTCACCATCGGAAGAACCGATTAAGGAACCTGAGGAAATTCCATTAGAAGAGTTATCTAATGAATCGCTTATGCAGTTAATTCGTGCAATGTATCAAAATAGTTATTATTATTAAGGCGGAGTTGATAGGATAGTTGTTCGTAATAACTGGACTAAGCTGCTCTATATAAAAGTTTTTATTAGAAATAGTTCTTCCGATGGTGAATTTTCACCATCGGAAGAACCAATTAAAGAGCCTAAAAAAGTTCCATTAGAAGAATTATCTAATGAATCGCTTTTACATTTTATTCGTACGTTGTATCAAGATAGTTATTATTAAGGAGGCGTTGACATGCTAGCTATTCATAGTAACTGGACTAAGCCGTTTTATACAAAAAAAGCTTTGAATACAGAATATCGGCTAGAAGATTATGATGTTATAACAACGATATTATCCGCTTTAAAATGGCGACAACATAATGGCAGCATAAGAATGGTAACGGATAATAGGGGGTTAGAATATTATAAAAAATTGGGGATAACGGATATATGGGATTTAGGAGTAGATACGTTTTTAGAAAGTATAACAATCAACCAGGATTTATTTTGGTCTGCTGGTAAAATATATGCATTAAAAAATCAATTGTTACCCTGTGTAATCATGGATACTGATTTTATCGTGTGGGAGAAAATCGAAGATGAATGGTGGAGTCATAAAATAGCTGCTATTCATGCTGAACCGGCTGTTTTCGCTAAAGAACTTTTTAAGATGAAACCAGGCTATGTATTTGATTCGCGTTTGGATTGGAATATTACGCCGTTTAATGCTGGATTTGTTTTCTTTAATGATCAAGAGTTTGTTAGTTATTATTTAGATGAAGTTATTACATTTATGGAGAATGTAGAACCAGAGAACAAAAAAAGTTTATGTACTCCTTTTGCTGATGAGCACATTTTAGCGATGTGTGCTAAGAAAGAAGAAATAGAAATAAGAGCATTTATAGAATTGGCAAAAGCCAGAGAACAAAAGAGATTTAGCCATATTTGGATGTATAAAAATGTATTAAGGATGAATCCTGTTCTAAGAAAAGATTTTTGTATTAAGTTTTTAAATCGTATCATAACTGAGTTTCCGGAATATAAAGATATGATTTATAATATCGAAATGTTTCATGTATATTTGAAAGATGGTGATATAGTATGATCGCTAATCACACGAATTGGACTAAGCCCTTTTATGTAAAAAATGGTTTAGATGTAGAATATACAATGGAAGATTATGATGTTATAACAACTATATTATCTGCTTTAAAGTGGAGAGAATTTAATGGTAGTATAAGGATGATAACAGACAATATCGGTTTAGAATATTATAAAAAATTAGGCATAACGTCTATATGGGATTTAGGCGTAGATGCTTCTTTGGAACAATTTAATGAAAAATCGTATATTGACTATAGTGCTTTTTGGTCGATTGGGAAGGTGTTATCATTAAAAACACAACAATTACCCTATGTAATGATGGACACAGATCTCTTGGTATGGGAAACCATTGAAGATACATGGTGGGAAAACGAATTGGTTGCCATTCACACCGAACCTCTGGCAGGCTTCTATTTTGATAAAAATAAAATGCAAGAACACATGAAACCAGAATATAATTTTGATTCTGAATGGGATTGGGATCTGTTGCCGTTCAATACAGGATTTACATTTTTCAACAATAAAAAATTCGTAGAGTATTATTTGAACGAAGTGATAAGGTTTATGAAAAACATAAATCCATCAAAAGAATGTACACCGACAGAGAAAAGAGTAATATATTCTATATTTACAGACCAAAGATTGTTTTCTATGTGTGCGAAAAAAATAGGGATAGAAATAAAACCATTCATGAACTTGAAAAATGCCAGAAGGCAAACGAGATTTTCACACATTTGGATGTATAAAGATAGATTAAAAAGTGATCCTGCTATCCGCAAAGATTTTTGCGTTAAGTTTTTAAATCGTATAGTAACAGAGTTTCCCGAATATGAAGCTATGATTTATAACATCGAAATGTTTCATAAATATTTAAAACTTAAGCTTTCCAGCACAAGTCTGCAAGAAAAATTGTAACAAGTAAGAGCCTAGGGGCTCTATTTTATTTTGAGGTAATTTATGCGATGGTTCAAAAGGGCATCTTTAGTTTATCTTCTAGTATTGCACTGACCGAAATCTTAGTACTGAAACTGTAAAATTCTACCGAAGTTTTAATGAGACCAATTTGAAAGTCAAGTTGGTCTAGTTGTCATGGAAAAATCTAATACGATTTTTCAAAAAATAGCAAAAATTATCTTGATCTTTTTAGCGAGTTTTTTATGCCGTTTAAAAAGTGCTTTATATTGAATGTATATCAATGAAGAGGGGGGAGGATGTGGGAGATGATACTGTTCTTAGATTAATCAACAAAATAGACGATTTAAGTGATCGGTTGGCTAGAGTTGAAACATTGCTGGAAGAACGGGAGAAAAGCAAAGTAAGTATTGTTGGATTACTCGCGTGGTTAACAACTACCGTAATAGCAGTTTATGGGGTGTCACATAAATAGAGAGGAGGGACTAGAGTTGAGAAAAGTAACACTAGAAGAATTGCGACAGCTTGCTTTAAATAGCAAAGAATCGCTTTGGCAAGCGGCGCACAGCGTAGACCGTGATATAAAGCTATACCTTCATTGGTCAGCTGGCCATTATGGACAATTTTTTGATGACTATCATATCAATATTGATCAAGATGGTAGTATTCATATCAGCACTGAAGATTTAAGCACTGTATTAGCGCATACTTGGCATAGAAATACCGGGGGTGTGGGGATTGCTTTAGCTTGTTGCGTAGGTGCTGCTACGAATGGTCTAGGACTCGAACCGCCTACAACCAGACAAATTGAAGTTATGGCGCAGGTGGTCAGTGTATTAGCAGATGCCTTAGATTTAACCATCGATCTTCAGCGTGTCATGACGCATGGGGAGGCTGGTGATAACATGGATGGCTTAGATTTAACCGAAAAATATGGTATGAACAGCACTTGTGAACGCTGGGATGCTGCTATATTGCACAATGGTGACACTTGGGGCTCCGGTGGAGATATTTTAAGAGGTAAGGCCATTTGGTATCAAAATAACCCATAAGGAGGGCTGAAATGCTTACTATAATTTTCGTTAGGGGAGACCCAGAAAATATTATTGACCGTACAATTGAGACATTCAGCAAGGGTGATTATTGCCATGTGGCCATTAAATTTCCTTGGGGAATTGTTGAATCACTGGGGGTACCGGAACTTGGCTTTATGCCGGGTGTAAGGCTGTCTCCAATAAATAAGTATGACGATGCCAATATTTTAGCAATTGACATAAAAATGCCAGATCAGGTCGCAGCCGAACGGAAGGCGCAAAACCTAATTGGTAGGTTGTATAGTTATATCGGCTGCTTCGAAGGTGGAACGTATGATATAACCGGTATAAAATTGCATCCATGGATTGTTAAAATACTCAACTGGTTTTTAACTAGATTTCTTGGTGTACCACTGAGCATCGATACTGGCGAATGGACAATGAATTGCTCTGAAACCGTCACCAGAATTTTAAGGGCTGGCGGTCTTGAGGTTTTACCTGGTGTAGATGCCGATTGTATTACGCCAATGGATTTAGTTAGATATTTCAATAAAAATAATGAGGGGGACTTACAAATGAGTGAAGAAACTACAATATCCACAAATATTCCAACTGACACAGTACCTAGCGAAAGTATTTCTGATGTATTAGCGGATTCTGCAAGTACAATAATCGACACCGCTGCAGCTTCTGGCAACACTTCCGTAACCAACTGGGTCACAGAGGAAATCGCAAAACTGAGAGCAGAAATTAACTCAACCTCGAACCTTACGGTAGCTGCAAGGGATAAAATTGAAATTGCGGCTTTGGAAGCCATGTCAGTTGTAGCTTTGACTGAGTTAAAAAATCTTACTGCAAAACTTAAAGACAAAGTATCCTAAGGAACATAAGAGCAGGCAAATTTACCGTTCGCGGTAAATCTGCCTGCTCTGTTTAGGTTAAAACTATATGCTATATATTTTTGTTTATTGCAAATTTCAAACTTCTTGATATGCAGTATAAAACCAAATAAATTTATTTCTGGGAATAAAGGGATATTATACAATAGAGCGAATGAAATAAATTTAGAAAGTCAGCTTGTTAAATAAAGAGTAATGAAATGAGGAAGTGAAAGAATGGTAAATTTCATTCGTGCGATTTTGGCAATAGCGGTTATTCCTATTGGTCTGCCTGTGATGCTTATTTCATTTGATATTGTTGGTTCTTCCGGTTTAGATAATGTGTTTACCCAAATGATATTTTGGTCAATGTTTCTATTCCCTGTCTTTCTTCTGCTTGCATTTGGATTGTCTTATCGTAATACAAAATTTCTGTATTTGCCTTTAATCAATATTATTGGTTTTATAATCGGATTTTTAGGGGTGCAATAATTTATATAGAACGGATAATTAACGCTGTAAAAGAATTAGTTATTTTGAGGAAGTCTTTAATAGGAGTTAATAAAGAATCAGATAAATAGAGTATTTTTGAAACACTTTAAGGAGGAGAAAGTATGAACAACCAGCAGGATCGTTATGGGGATAAATTTATACGACAGTTGATTAATTTTTTTTCTCAAGGATATATTTACTATGCCCTATTCATTTTTACAAGTACTGCTTGCTTATTATTACTTGAAGTCTCGCTAGTACTTCCAGGTCTCTTTTATAAACTTGATTCTATATTTCCTGTAAACAAACTTAGCGCAATATTCAGTGTACTATCCCTCGGATCAGCAATACTTGTATATTTTAGCACAAATATACCCAGTTCATTTTACCAAAGCAGACTTTTTAAAAATATTTTAAAATGCTTTCGTTATTTAGTAATATTATTACTAATATGCTCGTGCCTTTTTGCCTTAGTTTCGTGTATACTTATGTTTTATTTTATTTACTCTCCTGTCTATTCAAAGAGTGGAAGTGAATTGACAACTATTGTATTAGGGATACTATCTCCTTTTATAGTACTTTTTTCATATATTAGTTCTTTTACATCTCAAGACAAAAATAAAATAATTTTTTTGTTATTGCCAATGGTTTTTATGGTTTTTGTATTTTCCATTGTTTCACTTGTCTAATTAGGTTTTGCATCTCTAAGTCTGGAATTCAATGAGTTTATGTTAACCATTTATAAATGAAAAAAATTAAGCAGGTAATGCTGAAAGAAAAGGAGTTAAGGAGTATGAACATTAGTTTTAAAGATGCTGCGCAGCTTGCGTATGCTGGCTATCAAGGTCATAGTGATCAAGTCGATGGATGGCAACTTGGTTTGCTAAATCATCCAAGTATAAAATCTACTTTTGATGATGGTGACGGTAATGGATTTTTCGGAAGCGGTACTGGTGCGTATGCAAGAGTTTATTCAAATGAAGCTATTGTGGTCATAACATTTTCTGGGACAAATACCAAAAATGACGTAAGGGATTGGCCTACTTTTGGGGCCTATCAACAAGCTGCCATGAGAAATTGGACAGATCGTATTGTACACCAAGCTATGGCAGATGGGAAAAATATAGTATTTACGGGAGATAGTCTAGGTGGGCTACTTGCTCAACGGGAACAAAGATTATACGGCGGAGACAGTATTGCTTTTAATACAGCAGGCCTCTTAAAATCTGATATAGATAAAATAAGTCAACAAAGAGATGCGTGGATTAATGGTGGAGGAGCAGCTTATGAAGGTGGCGCGCGTATATATGTGAATGCAGATGGTCAAATACTGGAGAATTTTGGCGGATACACTGGGACTGTTTATACTGTTCCAACACAAATGGGATATCAGCTACAGAGCTTATATGAAGACATGAAGATATATGGTTACGACGACGTTAGAATGGGACAAATATCAGAGCTTCAATTACGAGCACATATCGAGGGAATGGCTGAAGTAGCAAATTATATCAATATTTTTGGTGAGCCGATACTTGGCAAGTTAGATTTATCTTGGTATAAAGAACATGGATATCCAGGTGAAGGCGGTGGTACTGAAAAAGACACTGCAGATGTTTCGTTACTTATAGTAAAAGGGGAAGTGTCAGTAAAGGATTATCATAATGCCGCGGGAATAGTAGCTGCTATGAAGTTAGAGGGCAATCCAGAAGCACAAAAAGCTGTTGATACTTTTTTCGGTATGGATCGTGACAAATATAGCTTTAACCAAAACAATCTAAATACCTTGGGCAATCTTAGAAGTATTCAAGGTGTAGCTCATGAATACCTATTGGCACCAGATGATCCAACTTTTATTGATGCAACATTAAGTTTTCAGGATATGGCTAACGGTTATGCTTTGGAAGAGAATGAATTTGGAGTATGGTGGAGGATTACTGCATCTGGACAAGTGCATCCAGATGATGTAGACAAGTATCAGAAACAGTATGAATATTATGAAAGATTGCATTCTGGCACCATACTTAGAGCGCTACCGCCAGAAGAAGCGTTTAAGTTTAAAAGGAAGGAACACGAAAATTCTGATTATATTCATATAGCAGACTTGCCCAATTCTATCAAGAAAGAGAGTATTGGTACTGACTTTGAAGATATTGTAGCAGCTCTAGGAGGAATAAAGGATACACGGAATAATGTTTTTGGAAATTTTGCCAGTTTCGGAGCAGATATACCAAAAGGAGTAGGTTTAGGAAAGATGGGAGTCAGTATTCTTGGTGAAGAAGCTGACCTATTTAAGGATGCTATTAATACTGGAGAATTTAAGGCGTTATTTGAGTCTATGCAATTAAGAAATGACGAATAATGCTAAAATAAAGCAATGTAACTTTACCCTCTATATCTGATTAGACAGAGATGTAGAGGGTATTTTTTTATTAGATATTTAGGTACAGTTAACATACAAAAAACTTCCTAACAGGTTTGAATTTTTATAGTTCAATGCTTACCTGTTAGGAAGTTTTTTTATTTTTACATAAATTTTTATAGAGTATTTGGTGTGAGAGGTCGATTATCCTAAGATGTAATCAATATCCTGCGTTAAATCGGCGACTGTACCGACGTAATCAGCTTGGACTTTTATGTTTTGACGATTGAGTATATAGTCAGTTAATAGATAAGTTTTCATCCCTATTTTGCCAGCGGCTAGGTCTTCAGAGACATCGTTGCCTATCATTAGGCATTCTTCTGGTTTTACACCGAGGGTATCGGCTATTTCCTGAAAATATTGTAGGCTCGGTTTGCAATAATGACTACTTTCGTAGGTGGTGATCAATTGGAAATCAATATCTTGTAAACCAGCCCAAGCAAGACGGTTTTTTACAGCTTTGATTGGAAAGACTGGATTGGTAGCAACAGTGATGGGAATATTTTTGCTAATAATTTTGCGGATGATTGGTAGAATTTCCGGAACGCTAACCATTTCTTTTAATTGTTCAAAATCGTTATCGTAGAAACTTTCAATTAGTGGATCAAGAGTCTCTTTAGGTAGTTTTGCATTTGTATTTAAGTATTCCCAAAAGACTTCAGCATTTGTTTTACTGCCATCCGTACTTTGAATCATAAGGCCTGTGGCGGTAAGAAGTTGCTCGCTAAATTTTATCGGATCAGTAAGGTGCGCTAACTTTTTGCTAAGTAAGCTAACATAGTTTTTTACAAATAAGACATGATCAAAGTGTATGAGTGTGCCATCTAAATCAAATAGAACATGTTTAATCATAAGGCTCCTCCAGAAAATAAATTTACCATTTAATAAATAATTTTAATGTTATGCTTTTTGAAAAATTCTAGCCATTCTAGAGAGGGTTCTATATCTGTTACAACATAGTGAATAGAGCTAAAGTCTAATGTTTTAGTGAAAGCTGTTTTGTTGAATTTCGAATGATCGGCTAATAATAGCACTTTTTCTGCTTGGTTCACCATTTTTTGTTTTAGTTCACTTTCGGCTTCGTTAGACTCCATAATACCTTTATCCATACACAAACCCTTACAACTAATAATTGCAATATCAACAAAATAATTGGATAAAGCAGAACTAGCTGCCGCGCCTGTTAAAGCAAAAGAATGCGAGCGAAGGGATCCACCACTAGAGATGATATTAAAGTTTGAATTGATAAAATCATAAACCAGTTTAACAGAATTGGTAATGATCGTCAGATCCTGTTTACTTGTTAATAGATTCATTAATACTAAGCTAGTCGTACTAGAATCGACCATGAGTGTATCTCCATCATTGATTAAGTTTGCGGCTTTATTAGCAATTTTTTGCTTACTTTGTAAGTTAATGGATGTACGTTTAGGAAATGAAATATCTTCAATTGTATGTTCTTTTAAAACTGCTCCACCATAACTTCGGTTTAGTTTACCTTCTTTTTCTAGTTTTTCTAAATCGCGACGAACTGTTTCTTCAGTTACTTGAAAAAGTTCACTTAGCGCAGAAACATATACCTTACGGTCTTGCTGCAGATACTCCATGATTTTTTGGCGACGCTCTATTCCTAAAATAAGAATTCCTCCTTGATATCCAGATAAACAAAGAAAAACAAAAGTTCTACTTCTTTATGGAGTTAATCATAATAAAAACGATAAAATCTTTATAATTTTAGTATACAATCAATTGAATAAAAAGACAAATGAACAAAAATAAAGAAATTATAAATAAATTTTTATAATAATGTAAACCGATAAAAGGTTTTTATTATAACAACAGACGACAATAAAGAAAAAAATAAAGAGAAACACAGAAAAAAATATTGTTTTATCTTTATTGCTGTGGTAATATTAAAACAACAAAGCAAATAACAGTAAATCAAAGATAAAAACATAACTGATTTTAAACAAATCAACATAAACTAACAAAGTTATAATAAATCAGTTAAATATTTTGTTAAATCATCGCTTTGTAACGATATTTACGGATGGGGAGGTTCGAATGAAAACATGTTATTTGGCAATTGATATAGGAGCATCGAGTGGACGGCATATTTTAGGATGGCTTGAAAATGGCAAGGTATGTATTGAAGAAATTTATCGTTTTGAAAATAAATTGATAGAACGAAATGAACATCTTTGTTGGGATTTAGAAAAGCTATTTGCTGAAGTTGTTGAAGGAATCAAATGTTGTAAAAAATATCATCGGATTCCCGTAAGTGTTGGTATTGATACTTGGGGAGTAGATTTTGTCTTACTTGATGGAGAAAACAAAATCTTAGGTGATACAGTAGCCTATCGTGATAAACGGACCAATGGTATTGATGTTGAAGTTTATAAAATTATCAAAGAAGCAGATATTTATAGCCGAAATGGCATCCAAAAGCAATTATTTAATTCAATATATCAATTATATGCAATAAAATTGCAAAATTCAGAATTTTTAGCTAGGGCAAACAGTTTCTTGATGATTCCAGACTATTTAAATTTTTTATTAACAGGTAAAAAGGTCAATGAATATACCAATGCGACGACCACGCAGTTGGTGCATGCGGATACGCAGGATTGGGATTGGAATTTGATTGATCAACTTGGCTTGCCAAGAAAAATTTTTGGGGCGCTTAAATTACCGAAAGATTCGGTTGGCAATTTCTCAGCACAAATTCAGAGTAAGGTTGGCTTCGATGCTGAAGTAGTACTTCCTGCGACACATGATACAGGTTCAGCAGTATTATCTGTTCCAGCCAATGATGATGATTATATTTATTTAAGTTCGGGAACCTGGTCCTTGATGGGCGTTGAACGTAAAATACCAGATTGTACAGAAAAAAGCAGAGTAAGAAACTTTACGAATGAAGGTGGCTACCATTATCGCTACCGTTATTTGAAAAATATTATGGGGCTATGGATGATGCAGTCTATCCGTAAAGAATTTAAGCATAACTATAGTTTTTCGGATCTATTTACTTTAGCAAAAATAGGGGATTACTTTACATCGGTTGTTGATGTAAATGATCCACTTTTCTTGGCACCAAAGTCTATGATTGAAGCACTGCAAGAATATTGTGAACGTACGAAACAAGAAAAGCCAGAAACGGAATGTGAGATACTAGCGTGTGTTTATCGGAGTCTAGCAAAGAGTTATGCGGAAACTGTAAAAGAAATTGAGCATATTACAGGAAAAAAATATACGAGAATTCACATTGTCGGTGGTGGATCACAAGACCTTTATCTCAATAAACTGACGGCACTTTACACGGAAAAAGAAGTATATGCAGGTCCTGTGGAAGCAACCGCATTAGGGAATATTATGGCGCAAATGTTAAAAAACAAAGAGTTAGAAAATCTTATCGAAGCTAGAGAAACAATCAAAAGATCCTTTGATATTAAAAAAGTTGGAGTGTGATACATGATGACAAGATTTGAATCAGCAAAAGAAATGTATAAAAATATTGGTGTCGATGTGGATGCCGCACTTGAAAAATTAGCAAAAGTAAAAATTTCGATGCATTGTTGGCAAGGCGATGATGTTGCAGGTTTTGAACACGCAGCAAGTTTATCCGGTGGGATTCAGGCAACAGGAAATTATCCAGGTAAAGCAAGAAATCCAGAAGAGTTAATGGCCGATATTGATAAAGCATTGAGTTTAATTCCAGGAAAACATAGAATTAATCTTCATGCATGCTATGCGATTACTGATGAAAAAGTAGATCGTGATAAATTAGAACCAAAACATTTCGCGAAATGGGTTGAATTTGCTAAAACAAGAGGCTTGGGACTAGACTTCAATCCAACGCTGTTTTCACATCAAAAAGCAGCAGATGGGTTAACTCTATCACATCCAAACCCTGAAATTCGCAAATTTTGGATAGAACATTGCAAAGCTTCTAGAAGAATTGCCGCATATATAGGAAAAGAACTTGGATCACCTTGTTTAAATAATATTTGGATTCCAGACGGCTATAAAGATGTTCCAGCAGATCGTTTTAGCCCTAGAAAACGTTTAAAAGAGTCTTTGGATGAAATATTTGCTGAAAAGCTCGATGCGAGATATATCGTTGACAGTGTAGAATCAAAAGTATTTGGTATCGGCGTAGAATCTTATACTGTAGGTTCACATGAATTCTATATGAATTATGCAGCAAAAAATAATGTGCTTTGCTTATTGGATAATGGTCATTATCATCCAACAGAAATGGTTTCTGATAAAATTCCTTCCATGTTACTATTTGCTGATCAATTAGCCTTGCATGTAACCCGCCCAGTACGTTGGGATAGTGATCATGTTGTATTATTCAATGATGAATTAAAAGAAATTGCCAAAGAAATTGTGCGATGCGATGCGTTAGATCGTGTGCTGATTGGTCTAGATTTCTTCGATGCTAGTATCAACCGTATTTCTGCATGGGTTGTTGGTATGCGCAATATGCAAAAAGCATTGCTTGCGGCACTATTAACACCATATGCTGAATTTGCTAAATTTCAAAATGATGGTAGATTCTATGAACTGATGGCCTTGCAAGAAGAAATAAAAATTTATCCAATCGGTGACATTTGGAATCATTTCTGTGAAATGAACAAAGTACCAGAGATGCAAAACTGGCTCCCAGAAATCAGAAAATATGAAGAAAATGTGCAGATGAAAAGAGGGTAATTGGATATGAAAGTAACTGAAGCTAAATTTGTTGAAGGATTTATCAGAGTAACAGATGATGCATTTAAAAAAGGCTGGCATGAAAGAAATGGTGGAAATTTTAGTTACAGAATCAAGCCAGAAGAAATTGAAGTAATAAGAGGAGATTTAAAACCAGCAAGGTCTTGGCAGCCCATTGGTGTAGATGTACCAAATTTAGCTGGTGAATACTTTTTGGTAACCGGTAGCGGTAAATATATGCGCAATGTAATCCTTTGTCCAGAAGATAATATCGCAATTGCGTTAATTGATGAAAAAGGTGAAAACTACAGTATTGTTTGGGGCCTGGAACATGGCGGCTCTCCAACAAGTGAGTTTCCAACACATTTGATGAATCACAGCATCAAAAAAGATTTAACTGGTGGCAAACATCGCGTTATTTATCATTCGCATCCAGTCAATATCATCGCATTGACCTTTGTATTGCCATTAGAAGATAAAGTATTTACACGTGAGATGTGGGAGATGATGACAGAATGTCCTGTGATCTTCCCGCGTGGTATCGGTGTGGTGTCTTGGATGGTACCTGGCGGTCGTGATATCGCGATTGCAACGAGTGAATTGATGAAAAAATACGATGTGGTAATTTGGGCACATCATGGAATATTCTGCTCTGGTGAAGATTTTGATTTGACCTTTGGCTTAATGGATACCGTAGAAAAGTCAGCTGAAATCTGCATAAAAGTATTGTCTATGGGAGGGAAAAAACAGACGATTAGCAGCCAAAACTTCCGGGATTTAGCGAAAGAGTTTAAGATTGATTTAAATGAAGAATTTTTAGATTAATGAGATAGCCTGCTGGATTATTCGAAAGAATATCTGGTAAGGCTACCTTTCCAAATGTGAATTATCTGTAAATTTGCTATTTTTTGAATTATATAAATAAATTTATAAAGAATGGAAGGGATTTTACAATGACAACAAAAGAACCTTCAGCGTGGAAAAAGACGATTATAGCTGCAATGACAAGTTATATTGATGCTGGTTCAATCGTAGCTGGAGCTGCAGGCTTAAGTTTATGGCAGGCGTATCTCGGCATGGATGGGGCTCAGATTGGTTGGCTAGGTGCTTTAAGTTCAAATGCCGGATCAGCAGCTGTTGGTGCGTTGATCGGTGGTCGTCTCTGCGATAAATATGGGCGTAAGTTTGTTTATACGTATGACTTATTGGTTTATATCCTTGGTATGTTATTGATTGTATTTGGTGTGAATTATGCAATGTTAATTGGGGGTTATATTATTGTAGGCCTTGGAGTAGGTGCTGATGTAGTAGCTTCATGGACAATGATTGCAGAACAGGCTCCAGCAGAAGATCGGGCTAAGCATTGTGGTAGTGCGCAATTTGCCTGGGCGCTTGGGCCAGCAGTTGTATTGCTATTATCCGTACTTTTAAGTGATTATGGACTTCTTGGTAATCGTATTGTTTTTGGACATTTAATTTTAGTAGCACTTTGGGTATGGTACCAACGTCTACAGATGCCTGAGTCGGATGATTGGAAAGCAGCAAAATTAAAAGAACAACAAATGATTGCAGAGGGGAAGATTGAGAAAATTTCTTATAGCGTGTTGCTTAAAGGGGTAAATCTCAAAACTGTACTTTTTCTTTGCGGGGTATATGTAATTTGGAATATGTGTGCTGGAACATGGGGATTTTTTATGCCATATATTTTTGAAAATGTTGGTAAGTTAACCAATGCACAATCGAATACGATGCAAATTGGATCTTTTGTGATTTCCACTTTATCCACGTATTTTATTTTCATGAAATTGGGTGACCGAGTAAATCGTCGCTGGTTATACTTTATTATTGGAGCGTTATATGTGATTGGTTGGTCTGTATGGTTATTACCAGCATCCGCTATGTCGATGAGTCTACTCATTATGTTTACTGTATTTTCTGGAATTAATAATGGTTCTGGACAGCAGGCTTTTTATCAATTATGGTGTAGCGAATTATTTCCGGCACGTTATAGAGCAACAGCACAAGGACTTACGTTTTTTGCAGCTCGTATTTTGGTTGCGGTCTGGGCATATTGCGTACCTGTAATTATGGAGTCTGTAGGCTTTGGTCTGGCAGCTGGTATCATCGTTGCTTTCGCGACAATAAGCTTACTAATCGGTACAATATGGACACCAGATACCAGTGGTAAAACGCTTGAACAAATTGAATTTGAGCGATATGGAACACTTGAACAGCAAGATAAAGACAGTGTGAATGGTCAGGCAGCTGCTAACTTAAAATAATACTGCATTTTAAGGAAGAGGAAGAGACGATTTTAAATTTATTAAGTTAGAACGGCTTTTTCTGATATAAGTAAAATTAAAAATCGTAAAATAGGGGAGATTTATATGGAAAGGTATGCTTGGAAGGCAATTGTACACGATAATAAGTTGCTAGAATATAAGAAACGTCACGATGAAATTTGGCCAGAAATGAAAGAGCTATTGAAATCAGCCGGGATTTGTAATTATTCCATTTGGAATGTTGGCCATGAATTATTTGGCTACTACGAATGTGAAAAGGGGGCTGATTATGCCGCGAAAGTGCAGTCGGAAAGTCAGATTGTTGATAAATGGAATGAATATATGAAAGATGTTATGACGATGGAGATGGATACAGAGACTGGTGCGCAACCTCAATTGAAAGAAATGTTTTATTTAAAATAATAAGAAAGAACCTCGTTGCCATAAAAAACCTGACCCCCATAAGCTAGATTTAGGTCTAACTTATGGGGGTCAGTTCAGCGACGAGGTTCTTTTCGTAGTAGGCACAAAAACTAAATTAAGAAAAAAATGTGACGGTATTTTTAGGAATATTGTAGGAAAGTCTTGCATTTTTTTGACAAAACATTAATAATAAAGGATACACCTTTTTATTTTTATCGAGTGATTGAATGAAAAATTTACATATTTAGTAAGTGGAGGATAGAAATGCGTAAGTCTATTATTTTATGGCTGGTATTGGTGTGTTTTATCGCTAGTCCAGAGATTGTCTTTGCATCAGATTTTAGTGATCGAATAAGCGGTTTGGTAAAGGTGCAAGGCGTGCGAGTTTACAGTAATGGTGATCGTAAAGTAAGAGTGGTTTTGGATAGTTCAGGACCTGTTGAATATAAAACGTTTGTCTTATCGAATCCAAGCAGAATCGCGGTGGATATTAAAGGAGCTTGGCTTGGTCCGAATGTAGATAAAGTGACAATGGTCGATGGTGGCTTGGTAGGTAAAGTAAGAATCAGCCAATTCGATCCGACGACGGTACGTGTCGTTGTGGAAGCGAATGTATCAAAAGACCGTTATAAGGTTTTTCAATTGAAAGAAAATCCCGCAGCAGACAAATCAAATCGAATTGTAATGGACTTTGGTGATTTGGCGCAAGATGATGATACACCTAAGGCAGCAACGGTGGAAGAAGCGGCCATTGCAACTGTGCCAGATGCCGATAAGGTTGTGACGAAGACGATTAAACTTTTCGATGCCCCTGGTTTAAAGGATAAGATTATTGCAATTGATCCAGGGCATGGCGGTAGTGATCCTGGAGCAGTTGGACCGCATGGTATTACAGAAAAAGAAATTACGTTAGCCGTGGGATTAGAACTGAAAAAAATGCTTGAAAATGAAGGCGCAAAGGTTATTATGACCAGAATATCGGATGTAGATGTTGCTTATGCCAATGCGACGGCAAAAGATGAATTACAGGCGCGCGCTGATATTGCGAATAATGCAAAAGCAGATGTCTTTGTTAGTATCCATATGAACGCCTTTGTGAATACACAAGTAAAAGGAACTGCTACCTATTATTATCCGAAGACCAATGGTGATGAACGGATAGCAAGATTTGTTCGTGAAGGATTAATCAGTCAATTAGGAACAGATGATCGAGCTATGCAGACTTGTAACTTTTATGTTGTCAAACATACGACGATGCCAGCGACACTTGCAGAAGTTGCTTTTGTATCCAACCCGGTGGAAGAGCAATTGCTAAAATCTACCGAAGGTACTAAAAAAGCGGCAACTGGTATTTTTAGAGGGTTAGATCGATATTTTTCTTATGAATAATTTTTACATATTTTAGTAAAATAAACTTGACGATTGGGAATTGTTCATTATAAAATAATGTAGGTTTATAAATTTAATAATAAAAGCCCTGTTTGTGGCGAAGTCTACAAATGGGGTTTTCTTTTGTAGAGAATTTTAATAAGTGAGGTAGTAGTATGATTGAGAAAAACGATAATGATGAAGTCATGACTCAGCTGGATGAAGAACTTGAAGAACAAATGGAAAAGCGGAAAAAGATACTTTGGCGTTATGATGTTCCAGAAGAACGCACCTTGCTTGCAGCTCTTGCTACGCTAACCAAGGCGGAACTTGATGATATTCGTTATAACTTATGTGTACAAGGTATTAGTTCTTTAAAGAAACAAGAAATGGCAGTAGCATTGGTGCCTGCTATTATTGATTTTTCTCATAAATGGATGCTTACGATTGGCATTGAACAATACAATATTTTAACGCATATGAGTAGAAAAAATGGGATTAGTACTGTTGTTGATATGAACGATGTTCGTATGGATTATATGCGTAGTATGGGCATGTTGTTTAGTGGTATGTATGAGGGCAAAGAAGCTTGGTATCTTCCGAATGATTTGCTAAATGTATATGCGAGCTTGGACAATGCTAAATTTAGAAAAGAGATTTCCTTTAATGATGAAGCGAGTCGGTTGGCCACAGGTCTGTTATTTTATTACGGTTATTTAACCTATGATCAATTGCACAAACGGGTGAGTGGCTTCTTAAAAGATAGAAAGCTAGAATTTATTGATTTCATGGGGATTATGATTAATGCAGGTTGTTGGCAAGGAAATATCGTTGCTCTTGAGGTCGGCATGCACTATTATACTGTTCTGGATCCAGAGGCTTTATCTACAGAACAAATTGTTCGTGAAGATATCGACTATCATGAATTTACTTATGAAGAGGTTTATCAAGCAGGCGAGAGCGAATATGTAGAAGAAACAGATGCTTATTTTGAATTGCTAAAATTTTTTAAAGATGAATTGTCACTAGCTCACCATGAAGCTGTCGATATCGTTGGTGAAATATTAATCATGATATTAAATAATGAACAATTTAATGAAATTTTAGAGTATATACAAAACATGATGGAAATACCAGAGATGGAAGAAGTACAGTATTTAGCTGATAATATCGATGAGATGAACGATACAACTCATTTATGGATGCTGAAAGGTAATAGTCCTAGGGATTTATCACTAGGCAGAAAAAAATCCTCAACGAAATATCAATCGCAGAAAAACCGTGATAATGTGGTGAAATTTGTTCCAAGGACTTCTAATATCGGTAGAAATGATCCTTGCCCTTGTGGTAGCGGAAAAAAATATAAAAAATGTTGCTTAGATAAAGACTGCGAATGAGGCAAACGTACAGCTATAAAGAAAAGATTAGAGAATTTATCATCGTCTTGTTGCCGATCTTTATTACGCAGATTGCGCTGATATCAACGGGTTTTTTTGATACGATTATGGCGGGAAATGCTGGTGATTACGATTTGGCAGGGGTTGCGGTTGCGGTTAATATTTTCATGCCAGTATTCTGCGGCGTTTTGGGGGTTATTTCTGGATTAACTCCGATTATTGCTCAGTTACACGGTGCTGGCCAAAGAGGAAAATTACCGTTTATTGTCGTGCAAGGAATGTATCTTTCGTTGGCTATCAGCGTTATTTTTATTTTGTTTGGTTATTTGAGCATTGAGCCTTTACTTCGTTACATGGAGCTTGAACCGCAAGTGGCAAGCATTTCTATTGGCTTTTTAAAAGCAATTGCCTGGGGAATTTGTCCGATTCTTATTGGATCGACGCTAAGAAATTTTATTGATGCATTAGGTTATACAAGGGTTACGATGCTCATTACAGTAGGCTCGGTTCCGATGAATATATTGATGAATTACTTTTTTATCTTTGGTAAATGTGGTTTTCCTAAATTAGGTGGTATTGGTGCCGGGGTTGGTTCGGCGATTACCTATTGGCTGGTTTTGCTGCTGAATATTTTCGTGGTTTACTATCTTAAACCATTTAAAGAGTATAAAATATTTTCGCGGGTTTATCCCGCCTCTTTCAAGGTCTGGCGACAACAACTTTCGATTGGAATCCCGATAGGTAGTGCGATTTTTTGCGAGCAAAGTATTTTTGGTGCGGTTGGCTTATTTATGGCAGTTTATGGAACGGAAGTGATTGCTGCCCATCAGGCCGCGCTCAATTTTTCTACGATGGTTTATATGATTCCGCTCAGCATTAGCATGACGCTGACGATTCTAATCGGTTTTGAAATTGGTGCGAAACGCTATCAAGATGCTAACCTTTATACGAATATAGGCATGTTGATATCCCTTTCGTTTTCAGGCATACTTACGATAATATTAATCATCTTTAAAGCTCAAATCGCTGCTCTTTATACGCATAATGCGCTTGTGGTTCAGTTGATTCAAATGTTTTTTGTTTATGTAATTTTTTTACAGTTGGCGGATTCGATCAACGCGCCTATGCAAGGTGCGTTGAGAGGCTATAAAGATGTTAAGGTAACATTATTTTTGGCAATTATATCATATTGGATCATCGGACTACCAGTGGGGTATGGTCTTGCAAATTATGTTCATACTGGACCAGCTGGTTACTGGCTTGGTTTGATCACAGGTGTCATTGTCGGGGCAGTATTATTATTTACGCGCCTACGGTATGTTCGAAAAATGAATTTTCAGCCATGAAATAACTCCCATCTGTACTATGATGGGAGTTATTTTTAGTAGTCTGTAGGTTAATAAATGGTGTATAATAACTTTGTGTTTTGATACATATGTTATATGATAATAGATATAGATTTATTTTAGGAGTGAGAATGATGAAGAGTCTCGCGTATCGCATTATATTAACTATTTTAATGTGCTTTTCGTTGGTTATGCCAGCTGGTTTAGCAAGTCCAGGGGTACAAGACATTACGCTTACCTGGGTGGATGATGCAAAGACATCGCAGACAATCACTTGGCGGACGGATAGTGAAAATAGTATGTTATGTGTAGAATATAGTGAAGCGGATGCGCCAGATGCTGAAATTTCCGCGGCAAAAACGAAACAAGCAGAGACGACTTTATTTGCTACTGACGATGGCAATGTCTATATGCATACAGTAACACTACGCAATTTAAAGCCAGGGACACGTTATGTATATCGAATTGGCGATGGACAAAATTGGGTAGCGGATGGTATGTTTCGTACGGAAAAACTTGCAAGTGATTTAAAATTCTTGTTATTTGGTGATTCACAAAGTTATGATTACAACGTGTGGAAGACAACGTTTATGAATGCTTATCAACAAAATCGTGATGCTGATTTCTTTGTCAATGCTGGTGATTTGGTTGACAATGGGCAGAAATATCAAGAATGGAAAAATTGGTTTGCTGGTATTGCTGGTGTTTCCAATCGTTTGCCCGTTGTTCCTGTGGTTGGTAATCATGAAACGTATACACCAGAACATCAGTTTTCTATGCCAGAGTTTTTTACTAAACAGTTTATGCTGCCACAAAATGGGCCAGCTAATTTAGAAGGTCAAGTATATTCTTTTGATTATGGTGATGTACATTTTGTTATTTTAGATAGCCAATTTGGTGAAGAACGGAAATTTTTACCAGATTCATTGGAACGGCAAAAAGCTTGGCTTGCAAATGATTTGGCAGTGACCAATAAACTTTGGAAGGTTGTCTTTATGCATAAACCTCCTTATCATAATCGGATAGCGCAAGATCAACCAGATGTAACAGAAAGCTTTGTACCGATTTTTGATCAATATGGTGTTGACGCGGTATTTAGCGGACATGATCATGTCAATGCCCGGACCTTTGCTATGGTGGGGGGGGAAAGAGTAAAAGAAGCAGGTACTATTTACAGCACGGTAGGACGTAGTGGCACAAAATATTATGATACCGTTGGCGCGAAATCTTGGGATGAACAATTTGCCAATGTCACTGATATGCCAACGTATTCAGTTGTAAAGGTTGCCAAAGGCTTGCTCTACGTCCAAGTGTTTAAACAAAATGGAGAATTGCTTGATGAATGGTCGTTGGTTAAGATACATAAATAAGTATGCTCAATAGAGTAGTTACAGATCAATCTATGTTTTCGTAAGATAACATAGATACTGGAGGGGAAAATCGTTGCAAAAAATGGTGAAGCTAGTGGCAATTTGTTTATGCTTGATATTTCATAGTAATATTGTGCAGGCGGGGATGTTAGAAGATTATCAGAACGCCAAACTAGAATATATCAATGCTGTCGTTTGTTTAGCTACCTATAGTGATCGAGTTGGCCAAATTGCTAGAAATGAGCTTATTGAGGAAGGTTGGCGGATCAAGCCTTATAAGAAATTTGATAATGGTGCTGATGCCAAGTTTTTCTTTGTTGAAAATGATGCTTTTGAGTCAGATCATGATATATATATATTAGCAATCACTGGTACTGAAAGTTTAAAAGATGTTGAAATTGATTTGAACTTTCATAAAGTTTATTTTGGTGGAAATTCGCCAGCGAAATTTATTGAAAGTGCAAAAAAACAAAATTTAACCAGTAAAGACCCAATGATCCATAGTGGTTTTAATAAGTATACGCAAACAGCTTTATTTACAAAAGAAGATGATGGAACAACCTACGGCGAATATATCGCGAAAGTATTAAAAGAAGATAGTAAGCGAAAGATGTATTTGGTTGGGCATAGCTTAGGTGGTGCAGTAGCAACGATTGGTGCCGCGCGATTGGTAAGCTTGGGGGTAGATCCCCAGCAACTTGAAGTAATTACGTTTGGTGCTCCAGCTGTAGGAAATCAAGCATTTGCTGATGAATATGGCAGTAAGATTAACTTAAGGCGTGTCGTGATACAAGGTGACCAAGTGAAAAGTGTACTGCAAAGTATCTCTGATGGGTATTCGCAATTTGGCGATCAAAAAGTCTGGCAGAAAAACAGAAATATTGCTAAACAGCGCCATGCGATCACCGTATATTTAGATGCGGCAACGCGAAATTTTTATGATATTCGTAAAGAAGCGATTAAGGCTGGCGTTGTTGAAGAAAAACAAAGTACAAAGCAAGCTATGGTCTATGTTGCACCAATTGTGATCAATCTGCCCAAAGAAATTGCTGAAGATAAGTTTTATATGGAAGAAAATTTAAAATTTGTTTTACGCAATAGTTTACATAGTTATTTTTTTGTTGAAGGACAGCGAGGTAGTTTGCAAGAAGAGCTAGATAAAGCAAAGCAAGCTGGTTGCAAGTGGCTACTATTGCCAGGAATAACTGCTAGTAAACTTCAGGATAAACACAATGAATTTTATCTTAGCTTTCAGGAAGATATTTACTTAGCCGATGAAGGAACTTTACTAGGATCGTTTTCCAATGCGAGTAGTAGTAAAGATTTTACGCCGATAGAAGCTTCAATGCATAATGTAGCAGCGGTCAAACATCAACAGCAAGAGAGTTTGGGATATTTATAATGAATAGTCAGCATTTCATAGGAATGCTGGCTGTTTTTATGCTTTTAGGGT
The DNA here is from genome assembly GCA_963805085.1 of uncultured Veillonellaceae bacterium. Classification (GTDB taxonomy): domain Bacteria; phylum Bacillota; class Negativicutes; order JARBTT01; family JARBTT01; genus JARBTT01. Next base: position 312,194 of record CAWDTA010000003.1, read on the forward strand.
AAAATAGTAGGAAATAGAAAATAATTCTAGGGATTGGTGACTCATGAAACGTATTGATAAAATCTATGAGTATATTAAAGCAAAATCAAATGAATTCAAAATTGCTGATTTACAAGGTCGTGTTGGCGTAGATGCAGCGCAGATTGCCGACACCTTAAATATTTTGCGTAATAATGTTAGCATGGAGCTAAATACATTACATCGTCAGGATAAGATTGTGAAAATAACTGGCAGACCAGTACTGTTTTTTGATAAAGAAGTCCTGGGAACTTTAGCTGGCGAACCGATTGATCTTGGCCCGATTCAAGTCAATGCGATTGAAGAGTGTCTGCCAAAATCTAATCTGGCACAAAAAGGCCCCTTTGATTATTTAATTGGTGCGGACAGTAGCTTAAAAAAGCAAGTGGAACAAGCAAAAGCGGCGATATTATATCCTCCTGATGGGTTACATACGCTCATTGTTGGACAAACTGGCGTTGGTAAGACTCTATTTGCCCATATGATGTATGAATACGGTAAAACAGTTCATAAACTTGCCCCTGATGCACCATTTATTACTTTTAATTGTGCGGATTACTATAATAATTCGCAGCTTTTGATATCTCATATTTTTGGCCATATCAAAGGTGCATTTACCGGAGCGGACAATTCTAAAGCTGGCTTAGTAGAAGCGGCTGACCAAGGAATTTTATTTCTTGATGAAATCCATCGGTTACCACCAGAAGGTCAGGAAATGATTTTTTATTTTATTGATACTGGTACTTTTAATCGGCTTGGTGAAACGGCTAGAACAAGAAAAGCCAAGGTGCTGATCATTTGTGCAACAACTGAGGACCCAACCTCAGCATTAACGAGGACTTTTGTTCGACGTATTCCAAATATTATTACGATTAAACCATTGATTGAACGATCGCTACAAGAAAAAATTACAATTATTCGGTTATTATTATCCGATGAAGTGCAAAGAATCAATAAGCCCGTAAAGATTACAGTGGAATCTATTAAAGCATTAATTGGTAGTATTGGCTCAGGCAATGTTGGACAGTTAAAGTCAAATATTAAGTTACTATGTGCCAAAGCATTTTTAAATGGTATCGATAACCCGAGTTATATAGAAATTGATTTTAAAATATTACCATCAAAAATAAAGACAGGACTACTGACGCTCAGTGCGAATCGTAAAGAACTTTCTGAACTTAGTACGTACATTGACGAACCATTGTTTATTATGCCAGAAGGTGAAAAATTGCTCGTCGATGAAGAAGTTGATAAAGATTCCTTTAACTTATATCAAGTAGTAGAAGATAAAGTTGATTTATTAAAAGGTGAAGGTATCAGTAATGAACTGATTAAACAAATTGTGGCTACCGATGTGAACGTCTATATTAAATCATTTTATAATAAGCAAGATTCTCATATGACAGCGAGGCAAAGGTTGCTCAAAATCGTTGATAAAGATTTGGTGGATTTTACGGAAGCAATCAACATCTTAGCACAAAAGCGTTTGAATAGAGAGTATCGTGACAGATTTTTATATGCATTTAGTCTTCATTTAAGTGCGTTTTTAAAACGGGTAAAAGCAAAGCAAGAACTATCATATAGCAAAATAGAAGGGGCATTGCCTGCAGATTCGCTTGAATTTCAGGTGGCATTAGAGATTAAGGATAAGATCGAGGCACATTATCATATTGAAGTTCCCAAGGCGGAAATAGAATATTTTGCTTTGCTGCTAAGCTCAGTGAAGGAAGATGAAAAAGAAGAAAAAGTTGTGATCATTGTTGCAACGCATGGGAAAAGTACAGCCTCTTCGATGGTAGAGGTGGCACAAAAATTGTTTAGTACCAATGATACAAATTTGATGGCGATTGATATGCCTTTAGATGTAAGCCCACAAGAGATCTTGGATAAAATGATTGAAAAATTGGAAGATTTAAATTATCAAAAGGGTGCCTTATTACTTGTCGATATGGGATCATTGTGTAATTTTGGTACATTGATTATGGAAAGATTAAAAGTGCAAGTAAAAACAATCGATATGGTATCGACACCGCTTATCTTGGAGGCGATGCGTAAAGCCGATATTGTTGGGATGGATTTGAATAGTATTTATGAGTCTCTCCTCAATTTTAAAGGGTATGAGGTTGCCCTTGTCGATGGGAAACATGTGAGAACAGCTCATGAAGTTATTGTCACGATTTGCACTTCGGGAGAAGGGGCAGCGCTGAAATTGAAAGAATTGGTCGAAGATATTTTGGCCAATGCCATCGATCGAGATATTGAAGTAGTCCCAGTCGGGGTTAAAGATCTTGATCATACCTTAGAAGAATTATTAAAACAGCATACAATCGTTGCTACTGTCGGTATGATAAAACCCAAAATAGATGTTCCCTTTATCCCATTAGAGAAATTAATCAATGGTGAAGGTGAAAATATTATTCGTAATATTATAAAATTAGATAATAAAATGATTGCAAAGGAAAAGAATGTTGTTGTTCGCAATCTTTGTGAAGAAAGTTTGCAAAAATTCTTAACATATTTAAATCCAAGCAAGGTTATTAGTGTATTACTTGAATTTGAAAGTGTATTAGAAAAAGAATTAAATCGTAAATTGAGCAATCCAATTCAAATTCGTTTAATTGTACATTGTGGTTGTGCATTAGAACGAATGGTCATTAACAATCCACTTCACTACGAGGGAAAACCAGATGTAATTGATACAGAGAAGTTTGAAGCAGTGAAAAAAGCAACTAGTGTATTTAAAAATACGCTAAAAATTACTTTAACTGATGATGAAATGTTATTAATTACCGAAATGTTGTAAAATTTAAAATACACTATTGTAACTTAGTTTACAATAGTGTATTTTTATTATTTGATAATTAGTGTATTAGATGAAATAAAATAGTGTATTGTTATGTGTAATAGTGTATTTGAAATCTGGTGAATAGTAGAAAAATAATCGAAACTTATACTATTATAAACTGATACACATAATTGGCACGCTGCTTGCATATGAATATAGGCGAGTAATGATCCCAGAGAAGAAGTTGAATTGATGTAAGAGGAGGTCAAAGGATGTTAGCGATTATTGTTGGAACACATGGTAATTTTGCAAGTGAACTTGTTAAAACTTGTGAAATGATTTGTGGAGCCACGACAAATGTAAAAGCAGTTACTTTAGTACCAGGTGAGGGAGCTGACGATTTGATGGTTAAATATAGCGCAGCTTTAAAAGAACTTGATACAAAAGATGGCGTTATATTTTTAAATGATCTATTTGGTGGTAGTCCTTATAATGCAGCTTGCCGTATTGCCATTCAAGAAGAGAAATACGGAATTGTAACGGGTGTTAGCTTGCCAATGTTAATTGAGATGGTTAGCTATCAACTATGCAATCCAGAAGTTGGCGATATTAAAGAAGTGATGCAAAAAGCTGTTGAAGCAGGTCAAGCTGGAACACAAATATTTCATTTAAGTACTATAAATAATGACGAAGAGGAGGACGATCTATAATGAATATCGTATTAGCTAGAATTGATGATCGCTTAATCCATGGGCAAGTGGCAACGATCTGGGCAAAAGTAACAAACTGTGAACGCATTATCGTCTGTGATGATGAGGTGGCTGCTGATTCAATTAGATCTACATTGTTAAAACAAGTAGCACCTCCAGGAATTAAATCAAGTGTAGTTGACATTGATAAAGCGGTGCGTGCTTACAATAGTCCAAAGTATGAAACAGCTAAATGTCTATTGTTATTTACCAACCCTACAAGCGTATTACGCATGGTAGAAGCTGGGGTAAACATCACGAGTGTTAACATTGGTGGTATGAGTTTTAAAGAAGGTAAAAGACAACTTACGCAAGCTGTATCAGTAAATGATGCAGATGTAGAAGCTTTTAAAGCACTCAATGCAAAAGGTATCGAACTTGAAATTAGAAAAGTTGATAGCGATTCAAAAGTAAATTTAATGAGTGTATTAAAGTAAATCATAGTTAGTGATAAGTTGAGATTTTTATTCATATTATTAAGGGTTATATAAAATGTAATCATAAATATCATAATTGGAGGGATGACTTATGGAACTTAGTACTTTACAAATTATTGCGGTATTCCTAATGTCTTGCGTTTGTGGTATGGGTAGTATATTGGATGAATTCCAAACACATCGTCCATTGATCGCGTGTACTCTAACTGGTCTAATTTTAGGTGACATGACAACAGGTATTATTATCGGTGGTACATTAGAAATGATTGCTCTTGGTTGGATGAATATTGGGGCAGCAGTTGCGCCAGATGCAGCGTTGGCATCCGTTATTTCCACAATCTTAGTAATCGCTGGTAAACAAAGTATTGGTGCTGGTATCGCAATTGCGATGCCGCTTGCAGCTGCAGGTCAAGTACTTACAATTATCGTGAGGACAATAACAATTTTCTTCCAGCATAAAGCTGATGATTATGCAAGAGAAGGTAACTTAAATGGCATTGATATGTGTCATATATTGGCTTTATTTATCCAAGCATTACGTATTTCCATTCCTGCTGTTTTAGTAGCAATGTTCGTTGGTACTGGCGCAGTTCAATCCATGCTTGCAGCAATTCCACCTGTAATCACTGGTGGTTTACAAGTAGCTGGTGGTTTCATCGTGGTTGTAGGGTATGCAATGGTTATTAACATGATGGGTGCGAAATATCTAATGCCTTTCTTCTTCTTAGGTTTTGTTTGCGCAGCATTTACAAACTTCAACTTGGTTGCATTTGGGGTAATTGGTGTTGTACTGGCAATTGTTTACATTCAATTAAATCCTAAATATCAAGCAGTAAGTATTGCAACAGCTGGTGTTGCTGCTACAAAAGCAGACGATTTAGACGACGATTTAGACGACTAATAATTTAATTTGAAGGAGGAAGATTACAATGGCAAATCAAACGAAAAAATTAACCAAAGGTGACATGTTTAGTGCATTTATTCGCTCGAACTTCTTGCAAGGTTCTTGGAACTTTGAAAGAATGCAAGCGTTAGGATATTGTTTCGGTATGGTACCAATTATTAAAAGACTATATGAAGGTCAAGAACGTAAAGATGCGATTAAAAGACATTTAGAGTTCTATAACACACAGCCGTTCGTTACAGCACCGATCATTGGGATTACAGCTGCAATGGAAGAACAAAGAGCCAATGGTGCTGATATTCCAGATAGTGTTATCAATGGTATCAAGGTAGGTATGATGGGACCTTTAGCTGGTGTTGGTGACCCGATTTTCTGGGGTACATTAAGACCAATGACAGCTGCACTTGGTGCTTCTATCGCTTTAACTGGTAGTTTATTGGGACCAATTCTTTTCTTCGTACTATTTAATGTAATTCGTTTAGCTGTTAGATGGTATGGCATACAATATGGTTACAGCAAAGGTACTGACGTCGTTAAAGATGTTGCTGGTAATAAACTTCAAAAAATTACAGAAGGTGCTTCAATACTAGGGCTATTTGTAATGGGTGCTTTAGTTTGTAAATGGACATCAGTAAATGTACCACTTGTAGTATCAACAATCACAATGCAAGATGGTAAAATTGCCGTAACAACTGTCCAAGATATTTTCAATCAATTGATGCCTGGTTTAATACCATTGATCTTAACCTTTATTTGCATGGACTTACTCAAAAAGAAAGTCAATGCACTTTGGATTATCTTCGGCTTATTTGCTGTAGGGATTGCTGGTTTCGCAATGGGAGTTTTAAAATAGTTTTTATATAGTATATGTAAAAACTATAACTGTAAAAATGGTTAGACTGTAAAAGAAACAGGCTATTAATACTTAAACTATTAATAGCCTGTTCTCTATTTGAATTGATATATTTATCACTGAATCAATATAAATGATTTTGTTAGGTTAATTTTATTAAAAATAAGCTATACTTATAATAAGTAGGACTTTACAATAATTGAAGTAATAGATAGAATAAGACTATAGTATATTGTTTTTATTTTCACAATTATATTTACTTGGTAAGGGGAAGTGACTGTATGTTAAAATGTATTGCAGTAATGACTAGTGGTGGCGATAGCCCAGGAATGAACGCGGCAGCTCGTGCTGTTGTTAGAACAGCATTATATGAAGGTGCTGAAGTATATGGTATTTATAATGGTTACCAAGGTATTTTAGAGGATGATATGAAAAAATTGGCGTCTCGTGATGTTGGGGATATTATCCAACGTGGTGGTACTTTCCTTGGTACAGCGCGTTGTGATGAATTCAGAACGGAAGCGGGACGTAAAAAAGCATTAGAAAATTTAAAGAAACGTGGGATTCAAGGGGTCGTTATCATTGGTGGTGATGGTAGTTTAACTGGTGGTAAATTATTAAGTGAGATGGGTATGCCGGTTGTTGGTCTGCCTGGAACAATTGATAATGATGTATGGGGTACAGATTATACGATTGGCTGTGATACTGCTGCCAATACGATCGTTGATGCAATTAACAAATTGCGTGATACCGCATCCGCACATCGCCGGATTATTATTATCGAAGTTATGGGACGTAAATCTGGCTGGCTTGCAATGCAGGCAGGTATTTCAGGTGGCGCTGAACATATACTAGTGCCAGAAGCGAAATTTGACATTGATGAAATTTGTGAAGAATTGAAAGCAGCTTATGAACGCGGCAAACGTTACAGCATTGTAGTTGTTGCCGAAGGTGCAGGCAATGCGATTGATATTGGTAAACAAGTAGCTGAAAAAACTGGTATTGATACTAGAGTATCGGTATTGGGACATATTCAGCGTGGTGGCTCACCAAGTGTTGAAGATCGTATCAAAGCAAGTATGCTCGGCGAAAAAGCTGCGCTTGCGCTTCTTTCTGGTTTATCCAACGTAGTCTTTGGCTTTGAGGCTGGAAAACCAGTTAGTATTGATTTAGCAGATGCCGTAGGCAACACAAAAACATTGGATCCAGAACTGATTCGCTTAGCGAAAGTATTGGCATAAAAATAAAAATGACTGAGAATTTTATTCTCAGTCATTTTTGTTATCTATTATAATTTTACACCGTCTAAAGATGAGTAATTTTTAAAATCATATTTTCCCATTTTATCATAAAAATCGACAATGTAAATGGAGACTATATAGTCTCTTCTTCAGTTACTGAATTTTAGTATTCATTTATTTTTTTTTGTAACAATAAGATAATAAAAAGAAAAGTAGGAAATAGAGTGGCAATGACGAATGTTATTAACTTGTCTAGTATAGTAAAGGAAAGTTGTTGGAGGAATTGTTTTATGCAGAAAAAAAGAAAATTAGAATTGCGTGATATGGTTATGATTGGTATGCTAGCGGCAATTTGCGTAATTGCAACATTGATTAAAATACCATTTGGTGTTGGGGCTATGGTGCATTTAGGGACAGCGGCAGTGTTTATAATTGGTATTTTGTTTGGCGGGATTTATGCAGGTTTGGCTGCGGCAATCGGCTCCGCGTTTTTTGACTTATTGTTAGGTTTTTCACCCTATACGATTTGGTCTTTTGTAATCAAGGGGGCGGCTGGTTTCACCATAGGGGTTGTTGCCCGTGGATTATGGCCAGAACTTATTGTCGGTCCCAAATGGTTGTTTCGTTCATGTTTAGGGATGGCCTTAGCAGCATCTTGTACGCTTGGTGGCTATGTGATTGCTTGGTGGGCTGTAACTGGCAGTGTAAGTGTAGCGATCAGTAATATGCCTAGTTCGTTATTGACTTCCGGCGTAGGATTTGTCGTAGCAATCATCATTGCGCCCAAATTACGTCAAATATTACATAAACAATAAATGATGTTGATAAGGGGCTGACTAGAATGAGAAAAGCTTTACTTGTTGTAGATATGTTAAAGGATTTTATCAACCCAGAGGGAGCGCTCTTTTGTGGGATGCAAGGTCAAGCGATTGTTCCGTTTATCAAAGAAAAAATTACGGAGTCCCGTTTGGCGGGAGACACCATTATTTTTATTTGTGATCGTCATGAATCAGATGATGTAGAATTTAATCGTTTCCCTGCGCATTGTATTGCTGGTACGTCTGGCGCGGAAGTTGTCCAGGAATTACAATTTGACAGATATGATGAAAATATTACCGGCAAACAACGCTATAGTGGTTTTTATAATACTGACTTAGATGAGCAACTTGAAATGATCGATGAAATCGCAGTTGTTGGCGTTTGCACGAATATTTGTGTGCTCTTTACAGTAGAAGAACTTTGCAACCGGAATAAAAAAGTCATTGTTTACCGTGATGGCGTGGCGAGCTTTGATAACGAAGCACACGAATACGCTCTGAAGCAAATGGAAACGGTACTTGGTGCTGAAATTAAATAAGCTGGATTTTAGATTAAAATATATGCATGGTTAAGTAAAATGAGGACAAACTAAATGTACATTTAGTTTGTCCTCATTTTTATGAAAAGGGTGATATAGATTGGAAAAACGCGGGTATAAAAAGGCAAAAAATAAATATGGCAAGGTAATGGCCACATTGACAGGGGCAATGCTTGTATCTTCAGCAATGCTTTCACATGCACCAGTAGCAGCTGCAAGTCCAAGTCCAAATTCAATTGCGAAATCTTTACCAGATGAGGTAACAGATGCATTATTAACATCTAAACAGCAGGTTAGTGATAAATTAAAAAATAGTATTAATGAAAAAATCGAAGATAGTATTAATGAAGCAATAAAAGATGGTGTTAATAGTAAAGTAAAAAATGGCATTGATGAAAAAATAAAAGAACATATTAACGAAAAAATAAAAGATAGTGTAAATGATAAATTACAAGACAACGTGAATGATAAAACCAAAACACGTATTAATAAAAAGCTAAATGAAGCATTATTAGAAAGAGAAGACGAGCTGCAACAAGTGATTACTGACAGAGCAAACGTAAAGATAAGACAAAGTAGTGCCCATAAAGTATTGGATATTGTTGCAACTGCTTACGCATCAGGTTATGAAGATAATGGCCCATGGAATGATAAAACTCATATCGGCACCAAAGTTCGTCCTGGCATTATTGCAGTTGATCCAAGGGTGATACCACTAGGATCAAAAGTTTATATCGAATTCGGAGACGGCAGAGGCATGTACGCCGTTGCCGAAGATACTGGCGGAGCCATCAAAGGCAATCGCATTGACATCGTAATGAGCAGTCGTGAAAAAGCACAAGATTTTGGGATACAAGATGTGAAAGTATATGTGCTGGATAAAGTGCTAGATGTATAGTATAAAGTTAAGTTAGTTTAAAAAACAGAAAATAATCAAAAATAGCTGGCACCTTTTTAGGAAGCTAGCTATTTTTGATAAAGATAGTGCATATAGCTCAAATTATGGGCTACTAAAAATGTACACTAACGCTTTAATAACTTGCAGTCGATAATGATACAATACTAGATTGAAGAAGTTTTAAGTTATTGCAGATGGGGCTAATATTGAAAAATCTATTTACTGAAAATGGGCTAGAATTCAATAAATTAAATTGTTAGAAAATTCTTTTAACAAGTCGAATTATTATTGACAAACGATAAAGAGAAGTATAAAATCATTCTTGTAAACGTTTACAAGAATGATTTATTAGAAAATTCTAATAAAATAAATTGAAAAAGAGATAATACATATGAAGAATTCTACAGCGACAATTAAAGATGTTGCACGAAAAGCGGGCGTATCGATTGCGACGGTTTCTCGTATTTTAAATGGCAGCGGAGTGGTTTCGCCTAAGTTAATGGAAAATGTACAGTCCGCAATCAAAGAAATTGGTTACCAACCAAATGCTGTTGCAAGGGCGCTCAAAATAAAAGAATCCAAAAGTATTGGACTCATTATTCCAGATATTGAAAATCCTTTTTTTCCTGCGTTGGTTCGTGGTGTAGAGGATACTGCTAGGGAATATGATTATGCTGTTATCCTTTGTAATTCTGATGGATATGCAGTGGAAGAAAAACGATATATCCGATTTTTGCATAGCAAGCAAGTCGATGGCGTTATTTTTACTGGTAGCATTGATAGTGAGGAAAATTTAACATTATTAACGGATTTAGATGTGCCTGTAGTTACCTTAGATAGGCAGTCAAAGTTAGAAAATATTAGCTCGGTTAGTGTAGATAATTATTATGGAGCAATGCTGGCGGTAGAGCATTTGCTTGATCAAGGGGCGAAAAAAGTTGCCTTCTTAGGAGGAGCTCCCCGGTTATCTGTTGCAGCAGAACGTTTTCAAGGCTATCAAGATGTTTTGAAAAAACGAGGGATTACAATTTTAGATGATTTAATTTTACATGGTGAATTTACGTTTAACAGCGGTTATGGAAATACAGCACTGCTATTAGAAAGACGGGAAGAGTTTGATGCGGTATTTGCTGCGAATGATTTGATTGCATTTGGTGTGATTGATTGTCTTACGAAACATGGGATTGAAGTACCACGAGAGATTATCGTAGCTGGCTATGATGATATTCGTATGGCTGGCTGGTATACTCCTTCGCTTACTACGGTGCGACAGCCTGTTTATGAAATGGGACGAAAAACGGTGGAAATTTTGCTGACCTTGCTTTCTGCTACGGAAAGAGAAATACATACAGAAAGATTCCGCCCCGAGCTAATTATACGCAATTCAACGAAGCGTTTAAATGACTAATGGAGGGATGGGCATGAACACAGAGGGGTTGAAGGCAACGCATAGATTGCCGATATTAGTAGTAGGCAGCTTAAATATGGATTTAGTCGTAAATTCCGAAAAGTTGCCACAATATGGTCAAACCATCTTTGGCGAAAATTTTGCAACTTTCCCAGGTGGAAAGGGCGCTAACCAAGCAGTTGCCGCAGCTAAATTGGGAGCCAATGTAATGATGGTCGGCTGTGTAGGAAAGGATGCATTTGCTAGTGAACTACTTGACGGTCTTAGTGAAATTGGTGTGGGTACCAATCATATTAGGAAAGTTGATAGAGCAACAGGCGTTGCATTAATTACTGTTGCGCAAGGTGGAGCGAATACCATTGTAGTTGTTGCCGGCGCTAATCAAGAATGTAATCAAAATGATGTAGATTGTGCATTGAAAGTACATAAAAAGCCGGGAATTATTTTATTGCAAAATGAAGTGCCTGAATTGACCGTAGAATATGCAATTGAACGTGCTAAAAAGGAGGAATGGCAGGTAATTTATAATCCAGCTCCAGCGAGAAAAATAGATGCCAAATTTTTAGCGATGGTGGATATTCTTACACCAAACGAAACTGAGCTTGGGATATTAACTGATATGCCTGTAAATTCACAGCAAGAGGCCATTCTAGCAGGGGAAAAGCTCATTTATATGGGGGTTAAAAAAGTTGTAGTCACAATGGGCGCGGAAGGATCAATTCTTATCGCGGATGGAAAAGTGAAAGTTGTCTCTGCAATTTCTGTACAAGCGGTAGATAGTACTGCTGCTGGGGATTGCTATAATGGAGCGATGGCAGTTGGACTCTCAGAGGGAAAAACACTCGATGAGTCACTAGAGCTTGCGAAAATAGCTGCTGGTTTGTCTGTAACCAAAAGCGGAGCACAAACAGCATTACCTATACGGCAAGAAGTAAATGACTATACAGAAAAGGCGGGGAGAACATGAAAAAGCTAGGCGTATTAAATAAAGAAATCAGTGAAGTAATAGCTGGAATGGGGCACTATGACATGCTAGTTATTGGCGATGCGGGTCTGCCAATTCCTCAAAGTGTAAAGCGGATTGACTTAGCACTTACTAAAGGTGTACCTGAATTTTTGCAAACGCTACGTACTGTGCTCGAAGAACTTCAGGTGGAACGAGCTGTAATTGCAAGTGAAATGGAAAATGTCAGCCCCGATCTTTATCAAGATGTGACAAAAATGATGGGGAATACGCCTATTAGGGCAGTATCGCATGAAGAATTTAAAAATATGACGCAACGGTCGGTGGCAGTAATCCGCACTGGCGAATTTACGCCTTATGCCAATATTATTCTAGAATCTGGAGTCATTTTTTAGTTCGCTGCATTGCATAAATGAAGTTTACTAAGGAGGTTGAGCTGTGGTGTATAATGTGCTTCTTGAGATGAAGGGAATTGTTAAGGAATTCCCCGGAGTAAAAGCATTGAAGAACGTTGATTTTTCCCTTAGAGAAGGGGAAATACATGCTTTACTAGGTGAAAACGGTGCAGGCAAGTCAACATTAATGAAAGTTTTGAGCGGAGTCTATGCCAAGGATGCGGGTGAAATCATATTAGCTGGCCAATCGGTGGAATTCTCTGGGCCTCGTGAGGCACAGCAATTGGGCATAGGAATTATTCACCAAGAGTTGAATATGGTGCCGGAACTTACCGTTATGGAAAATATATTTTTAGGACGAGAGCCGCATCGTATGGGTTTTATTGATAAAAAAAGCATGAAGTTAGATGCGGCAGAAATTTTACATAGATTGGGGAGTGATATCAAGCCCGATACACTAATTTCTGAATTGAGTATTGGTGCACAGCAAATGGTCGAGATTGCTAAACAATTATCGCAAAAAACACGAATTTTAATTATGGATGAACCTACAGCGGCATTAACAGAAAAGGAAACCGAGAACCTATTTGTAATTATTCGTCAATTGGCAGCAAGTGGTGTAGGAATTGTATATATATCGCATCGGATGGAAGAATTATTCGCGCTGAGTAATCGTATTACGGTAATGCGTGATGGCAGTTATGTTGGAACAGTCAATACTCGTGAGGTAGTTTTTGATGATTTAGTAAAAATGATGGTTGGCCGAGAACTTACCGAACGTTTTCCAAAAGAAAACGTTGCTGTAGGTCAAGAAATTTTACGGGTAGCAGGGGTAAATCGTACCGGTATATTACATAATATATCGCTGTCTGTTCGTTCTGGAGAAATCGTAGGTCTTGCCGGTTTAATGGGTGCAGGACGAACTGAACTGGCGCGTGCCATCTTTGGGGCAGATAAAATTGATAGCGGAGAAATATTTATTGATGGGGAGAAAAAAAACATTCAGTCGCCTGCTGATGGAATTAAGGCTGGAATAGGCTTAATTACTGAAGATCGTAAGCATGAAGGATTAGTTTTGTCTATGTCGGTAGGAAAAAATATTTCTTTGGCGGCGCTAAAGTCAGTCTGTCGGCAAACTTTTATTAAGAATTCAATCGAGGATAAACTCATTGAACAGCATATTGCCAACTTGAAAATACGGACGCCAGATGCGGATAAAGAAGTAAAAGGACTCAGCGGAGGCAATCAGCAAAAAGTGGTCATTGCTAAATGGCTATCGAATAATCCGAAAATTTTGATTATGGATGAGCCTACTCGCGGGGTAGATGTTGGCGCGAAGGCAGAAATTTATCACATTATGAATATGCTGGTTAAAGAAGGCGTGGGGATATTGATGATATCCTCAGAATTACCAGAAATTTTAGGGTTGAGTGATCGAGTACTGGTAATGAGTAGAGGCAAAATTACGGGTGAACTTAATATAGATGAAGCAACACAGGAAAAAATTATGGCCTTTGCGGCTCGAACTGGAGGAGACGAAAGCGGTGTCACAGGCAAATGAATTTTTAAAACAAAAAACGGCTATGATTAAGAAGTTGGGGCCTTTATTAGGATTACTTCTTCTAAGCATTGTGCTTGCTGTTATATCTGAGGATTTTTTGACAGTAAGTAATCTTTTAAATGTAGCAAGACAGATTTCACTAAATGCCATTATCAGTGTAGGGATGACTTTTATCTTGTTAACAGGTGGCATTGATTTGTCAGTGGGTTCCATCGTGGCGATATCTGGCAGTATTACGGCAGGACTACTTGTCCAAGGGACAGGCAGCATTCTGGCAATTGGTGCCGGACTTTTATTAGGCGCCGTGCTTGGTGCTATCAATGGCTTGCTGATTACGCGGGGAAAATTGCCGCCGTTCATTGCAACAATGGGGATGATGACCATTGCACGTGGCTATTGTTTAATTTATACAGAGGGACGTCCTATCACAGGATTTAGTGAAGCATTCCGCTGGTTAGGCGGCGGATATATTGCGGGTATTCCCGTTCCTGTATTTATCATGGCATTTCTTTTTATCGCTGCTTATATCTTTTTGAAACAAAACAGATTTGGTCGTTATATTTATGCGATTGGTGGCAATGAAGAAGCGGCTCGCTTGTCGGGGATCAGCACTGAAAAAGTGTTAGTATCCATCTATGTTTTATCAGGTTTCCTGGCAGCACTTAGCGGTATCATCTTAACCTCTCGTCTAAACTCAGCGCAGCCAACAGCGGGTGTTGGTTTTGAAATGGATGCAATTGCTGCGGTAGTTTTAGGAGGAACGAGTCTTTCGGGCGGCGTTGGAACGATTGGTGGTACTGTTATAGGTGCAATGATTATTGGAGTATTGGATAACGGACTAAATTTACTTAATGTCTCATCGTTTTATCAGCAAGTTGCTAAAGGGATTGTTATCTTGCTGGCAGTACTTTTAGATCGCAAGAAAAACAAATAACTGTTTTTTATATAGAGATAGACAATAAGGAGGCGGTGGGCAGAAATAAATTTGGTAAAACCAAGACACAAATAAAAAGGGGGAGAATTCATGTTTTCTGGATTGCGTAAAAAGGGTACGTTAATTGTTTTGGTAGTGATGGTATCTATTATTAGTTTGCTAGTTGGTTGTGGCGGAAATAAAGCAACACAAGACCAAGAAAAGTCAGGTAAGAAAGTCATTGGTTTATCAATCTCTACATTGAATAATCCATTTTTCGTTGATTTAAAGGATGGTGCACAAGCAGCTGCTAAAGAGCTTGGTATTGAATTAGTGGTTATGGATGCACAAAATGATGCTTCAAAGCAAATGGCTAATATTGAAAATCTTGTACAACAAAAGGTAAGTGTACTCATAGTAAATCCAGTTGACTCAAAAGCGGTTGTACCGGCAATTGAAGCTGCCAATAAGGCAAATATTCCGGTAATTACTGTTGATAGAGGCGCAGATGGTGGCAAGATTGTAAGTGCGATCGCTTCCGATAATGTGGCTGGCGGAAAAATGGCGGCGCAACTTTTGATTGATAAACTAGGTGGCAAAGGAAAGGTCATTGAATTAGAAGGTATTCCTGGTAGCTCTGCGGCAAATGATCGTGGTAAGGGTTTTGACGATGGAATCAAAGCGGCTACAGGCATTACTTTAGCTGCAAAACAACCTGCTGATTTTGACCGGGCAAAAGGCATGAAAGTAATGGAAAATATTCTTCAGGCTAATCCTGATATTCAGGCAGTGTTTGCTCAGAATGATGAAATGGCCTTAGGTGCTGTAGAAGCTATCAAAGCAGCGAAACGTAATAATGTGTTAGTTGTAGGTTTTGATGCTACAGCAGATGCGATTAAAGCAGTTGATAGTGGCGATATGTTAGCTACAGTAGCACAAAAACCAAAAGATATGGGTAAAGTTTCTATTGAAACAGCGCAAAAAATTATGAGTGGCGAGACAGTACCAGAGTCCATTCCGGTTGCATTAGAATTGATTGTTAAAAAATAGAATAAAACGATTCAATATGCGGTAAGTAAAAAGGAGCTATGTTTATTGAGGTGACCACTATAAGTTAGACTTTATAGCGTAGCAGTTTTATCTGCTACGCTATTTCTTTATGCAGCTAGGAGATTGAGTCTATATTAAACAGCACACTCCTACTCAAGCAACATATAATGAAGCAATAGTAGTTCAATGGGGAGAGGGTTATATTGTTATGGGGTGACAGGAGTGTATTAGTCTGGCTAGTGATATTGTTGTTTTTCGTCGATAATGATTGCTGTGATACTTCTAGCGACTCTATAGATTAATGGACATAAAAAGTGGACGTAGTCAGTACGCCCACTTTTTATGGTTATATTGTATTTTCATTCGTACAGACCATTAATGCTTTCCATAACTTAGCAAGATGGATTTTTTCATCATTTGCATTATCGCAAAATAGAATTTTTACATCCTTATGTTCAGCGACAGCATAGCTCTCTTGGTATTGATTGATTGCTGTTAATTCATCTGTAATCGAATGCGTAAGTAGTTCGATTGTTTCAAATGAGCAACAGGTTTTGCTTTTACGGAAGCTATCAACAGACGGTAAGTTAATCTCACAATCATTGAAGGCACAGCCTTGAATCGGATCATAGCAGGCAAGAACAACCATCGTACGGCGAAAATGTATCATTTCATCATGGGCAAGTTCGGTAAATAATTTGCTAAGATCGCCACTGGTTTGTTCGGCTGCACATAAGTAATGACAAATACTCATGCGCTCGCCGATTGCGTTTTTTCTAAGTAGTAACAGATCCGGATCTGTTGGGCACATACAAGCAGGATCAGGTTGGTTTGGATAGAATCCTTTATGGGGAACATGTCTTTCATCCATAATAAAAAGCCTCCCACATTCATTTTTATATACTATGAATGGGGGAGACGATAGGTTCCTGAATGAGTTAGAATTTCAATGTGGCAAAGTAATCCTCAATTGTTTCGGCACGGCGAATCATTTCTACATCGCCATTTGGTTTTAATAATAATTCCGCAGAGCGAAGTTTTCCATTATAATTAAAGCCCATTGCATGTCCATGTGCACCAGCATCATGAATCACAACGATATCACCAATATCAATTTTTGGTAAAGCACGATCAATGGCAAATTTATCGTTATTCTCACAAAGAGAACCGGTAATATCATATACGTGATCGCAAGGAGCAGTTTCTTTACCAACTATAGTAATATGATGGTAAGAGCCATATAGCGCAGGACGCATTAAGTTTGCCATGCAAGAATCTAAGCCAATATAGTTTTTATAGATCTCTTTTTTATGCATTGCAGTAGAAACTAGGTAGCCATAAGGTCCAGTGATGGAGCGACCAAGTTCTAGCGCAATTGTAAGTGGAGCAATTCCGTTTGCGACAACAATTTTTTCGTAGGCTTTGCGAATGCCTTCGCCAACGTATTCTAAATCTACAGCAGTTTGTTCTGGGCGGTAAGGAATACCAACGCCACCACCGAAGTTTACGAATTCTAATTTGATGCCAAGTTTTTCATGGATTTCAACGGCCAGATTAAACATAAGTTCTGCAGTACCAATGAAACAATCTGGATTTAATTCGTTAGAGATAACCATCGTATGGAGACCAAAGCGTTTTACGCCTTTTTCTTTAGCGGTTTTATAAGCTTCAAAGATCTGCTCTCTAGTTAGTCCATATTTTGCTTCTTCTGGTGTACCGATAATGGTATTGCCATTTTCCATTAAAGGACCAGGATTGTAGCGGAAAGATAGAATTTTAGGGAAACCAGCATTTTTTTCTAAATAATCAATGTGAGTAATATCATCAAGGTTGATGACTGCACCAAGTTCGATTGCCTTTTGGAACTCATTTGCCGGTGTATCATTGGAAGTAAGCATGATTGCTTCGCCTTTGATGCCAGCCATATCAGATAATAATAGCTCAGCAAGTGAGCTACAGTCAGCACCAACGCCTTCTTCACGAAGAACTTTTAGGAGTGCAGGAGTTGGGGCTGCTTTTACTGCAAAATATTCTCTAAAGCAAGGTGCCCAAGCAAAGGCTTTGAATAATCTACGAACATTATTTCTAATTGCTTGTTCGTCATAAATATGAAAGGGAGTAGGATATTTTTTTATAATTTCTTGTAATTTCACACTATCAATAGGAAAAATTTTTTCTGCCATTCGTAAAGTACCTCCATATATTTGATCAAGTTTTAAATCTAAAAATATAAAAAGCGATTTGGAAGTTACTACCTCGCAAATCGCTAAAAAATCAAACTAGCAACGCAAGATAGCACTCCACACTAAAGTATGACAGTCTTGCATCTATTAAATCCAAGACCAACAATATCTCTTTGCCTAAACATATTGTTTCGGCGACTATCCCTTTTGATACGCATCTTTGCTGGCAGCTCCGCGTAGCTACTGTTGATAAATCGCAACCTCTATCTATATTTATTAATTTTGCAACATTATATCAATATTAGCGAAATGTGTCAATTGAAAAATATTATCAATTGACTAGGAAGTTAACATTTTAATAGCAAATACAAAATGTTAGTTTCTTATTTTGTATAGTTATTGCTTGGTGCAAGCGAAGAAATGTTTACCTGTATACTAAAAAGACAATAATTTATGAAAAAATGGCATAGCTAGATTCACTACGCTTTATCGCATGATGGTGTTTTTGTGCAAATAATGTTGTAAAATAAATAATATTATGGAAGTAAGATATAATATGTTACAATAAAAGTTAATCAACTTTTGTATATTATGGGTAGGTGAAAATACTATGTGGATTAGACTATGGTCGTTGTTTCGATTGCTCAGGGAAGATATTGTGCTTTTATTCTTTGCATGGCGCAATCCAAGAGCACCAAGGTATATTAAAATATTACTATTTGCCGCAGTTGGATATCTAATCAGTCCGGTGGACTTGATTCCTGATTATTTGCCAGTCGTAGGAATGATGGATGACATGATTATTGTGCCAACTGCCCTACTTTATATCACTCGTCTATTACCAGTTGATATTCGTTTGGAGTGTGAGCGAGATACGGATCGATTAAAAAGAAAAATGCCATATATTTTAAGTGTGCTTGCGATCGTAGTCTTATTATGGGTAGCATTTTTAATCTGGGGTATCTATATGTTGTTAAAATGATTTTTTAGTTAGTATGGGGTGTAAATTTTGAGATTATATATTGCCGAAAAACCTAGTATGGGAGCGGAAATAGCCAAATGCTTAACAGGTCCGGTCACGAGAAAAGATGGGTATCTAGTAACGAAAGATGGCGTTGTGACTTGGGGCTTTGGCCATATTTTAAGACAAGCCGAGCCAAATGAGTATGACAGTAAATATCAGAAATGGCGGATGGAAGACTTGCCGATTATCCCTGAGGATTGGAAGCTACTGATTGATAAATCCTGCGAAAAGCAGTTTTATATTATAAAAGGTTTAATTGATCAAGCGACAGAAATCGTTCACGCAGGTGACCCGGATAGAGAGGGTCAACTGTTAATCGATGAAGTATTGGACTATCTTGGCAATGCCAAACCAGTCAAACGTATTTTACTAAATGCGTTGGATGAAAAAAGTATCAAGAAAGCAATTGGTAGTTTACGTGATAATCAAGAATTTTTGAATTTGAAGCAATCCGCTTTAGCCAGAGCAAGGGCGGATTGGCTTATCGGGATGAACTTATCGAGGGCGTATACCCTTGCGGCGCAACGCGCTGGACATCGAGTTACGTTGCCGATTGGCAGGGTAAAGACACCGACACTTGCTTTGGTCGTGAGACGTGAGCGCGAACTTGAAAATTTTGTGCCAGTTGATTATTTTACGATGAAAGCTGATTTTGAACATGTGAATGGGTCGGTAACTACCAATTGGAAGCCAAAGGATGAGCAAATCGGGCTGGACAGTGAAGGACGGTTGCTAGATAAAAGCATTGCTGAAAGCTTAGTGCAAAAATTTAGTGATGGCGATGAGCTTAGCGGTAAGGTTGTTTTATACGAAACAGTAGAGAAAAAAGAGCCACAACGGTTACCTTTTTCCTTATCAGCTCTGCAAGTGCTGGCAGGTAAACGATTTGGTTATGAACCACAACAAGTGCTCGATACCGCACAGAGATTATATGAGAAGAAAATAACGACATATCCTCGTTCTGATTGCGATTTTTTGCCACAAAATCAATTTGAGGATGCAAACATCATCTTAACAAATTTAACGCAAATTGCGGATGCAAAACTTGCCCAATGGGCCACGCAAGCGAATCCAAAAATCAAAAGCAGAGCCTGGAATGATAAAAAGATTTCAGCCCATCATGCGATTATTCCTACGCAAGAAAAATGCAATATGCAAGCCTTGTCAGAGATAGAAAAGAATATTTACTTTTTAATTGCGCAAGCTTATATTACGCAATTTTATTCAGTTCATATTTATGATCAGACAAAAATTGAAATTAATTATAAGCAAGAGACCTTTGTAACGAGCGGGCGGGTATTGAAACAAGTAGGTTGGAAAGAAGTTTATGGTGCAGAGCCAGATGATAAGAAGGAAGAAGCACAAGAAGCTTTACCAGCGATGAAAAAAGGCGATACGGTTGATTACGTATCAGCCAAGATTGAAAATAAAGCAACCAAACCGCCAGTTAGATTTACGGCGGCAACGCTGCTCGCAGCAATGAAGGAAATTCATAAATATGTGAAGAATCCCGAGTCAAAGAAGAAACTAAAAGATGTATATGGCATCGGTACTGAGGCGACACGGGCGACTATTATCAAAGAGTTGATGACACGTGGGTTCTTAGTCAATGAAGCCAAGAAAAAAAATCTGATTCCAACGGAAGCTGCCTATCTGCTCATCGATGCTTTGCCAGATGAAATGACCTATCCAGATTCTACCGCGATTTGGGAGAATAACCTGCATTTAATGGTAGAAGGGGATGCCGAACTGGAACAGTTCCTAAGTGAACAAATTGCTTTTACAAAGTTACTATGCCAAAAGGCGAATGATAGTAATTTACCACTCAATGGAGATCATCAATGTCCCCGTTGTCAAAAGGGTGTAATGCAACTGAAAAATGGCAAGAATGGCGCCTTTTGGGGTTGTTCTAATTTTCCGCGTTGCCGTGCTACGAGTGATGATGATAATGGGAAACCAAAAGAAATGCCAAAACTCGAACTTTGCCCACGTTGTAAACAAGGCAGTTTGCGGATGATTAACGGAAAAAATGGCGCTTTTTGGGGTTGTACGAATTATCCGTCTTGTATGGCTACGTTTAATGATCAAGATGGCAAACCTAATTTGGGAAACTAAAGAAGATCAATATAGGAATAAAAGGAGAAACAACATGAGCGAAAAATTTTTAAATCTAGGGATTCACGCTTACTTAGAACAATCCTTAGAGAAAATTGGTATCATCGAACCTACGCCGATTCAATATAAAGCGATTCCTGATGGTTTAGAAGGAAAAAATATCATTGGGCAATCAGCGACTGGGACTGGTAAAACTTTGGCGTATTTATTGCCAATTGTACAAAAAATAGATCTAACGAAACGTGATGTGCAAGCGGTAGTTATAGCACCGACCTATGAACTTGCAATGCAAATTTATCATCAATTAGAAGTACTACTAAAAAATGCCGAGCTAAACATTACTTGCACTTCTTTAATTGGTGGTGCTAATATAGCAAGACAAATAGATAAATTAAAAACAAAACCACAGATTGTTGTTGGTTCTGCTGGGCGCATTGTTGAACTACAAAAAAAAGGTAAATTAAAATTACAAACCGTAAAATCGTTGGTATTAGATGAAGTCGATCGCTTATTGGATGATCAAAATTTAGCAACGGTAAGCAGTGTTGTGAAAAGTGTAGCGAGAGATTGTCAGCATTTTTTGTTTTCAGCAACCATTTCGCCGCGTACGATTAATCGCGCAGAGTTTGTCAAAGAACCTAGTTTGATTAGCTTAAAAGATGATGTTGTGGCAAAGCCTAATATTGAACATTTGTATTTTATTGCTGATTATCGTGAAAAAATAGAGGTGCTACGCAAATTAACACGAATATTGAATGTAAATCGAGGTTTGGTTTTTGTGAATAAAAGTGATGATATTGTAACTACCTTAGAAAAATTGAAATTTCATGGCTTAAAAGTAGCTGGTTTAAATGGTAGTGCCAATAAACTAGAGCGTAAAAAAGCGATTGATGATTTTACCAAAGGTAAGGTACAACTCTTGGTTGCTTCCGATATTGCAGCGCGTGGACTAGATATTCCCGATATTGATTTTGTGATTAATATTGATTTGCCAGAGGATGAAAAAGTATACCTTCATCGCATCGGTCGTACTGGTAGGGCTGGTAAATTTGGCTGCGCCATTTCTTTGGTTGCGCCAAAAGAAGTGCTGAAATTGGGCGAGTATGCCAAGAAGATAAAAGTACAGCTATATCCGAAGAAAATGATCAATGGAAAAGTAATCGACTTTTTAAATAAACCAAATCCAACGCATAAAAATCCATTTATTAAGCCAAAGCAAGAAAAGAAAACGAATGAAAAAATAGTGCCAACGAATAAAAGGGTATAACAATAGTAGTGGTAACGATACTATAACTATATGGTAGTAGGAATTACTTTTGTCCGATGACTAACCCGCTCTAGAACTCCCGCTTATGCAAGCGGTGGGTAAAGAGCAGCTAAGTCCTTGGATAATTTCGACTAGAATTCAGGCAGCGTTAAAACGCTGTCTGAATTAAGTCTCCATTTATGATGTTATTGAATTTAGGAGGTGAACTTATTATTCATTTTATATGAGTAATAAGAAGTTTTTGGAGTCTACATCAGTAGTGCTTAATTTATTTTTTGTTTTTATATTAGTATTACTTAACGGTTTTTTTGTTGCTACCGAATTTGCAATTGTAAAAGTGCGTTCTTCTCGTATAGATACATTAGTCCAAGAGGGGAATAATAAAGCGAAGTTTGCCAAAAAATTAGTAGATAATTTAGATGCATTTTTATCCGTAACGCAGCTTGGTATTACACTAGCATCGCTTGGCCTTGGCTGGATTGGTGAGCCGGCAGTCGCAAGATTAATCCATCCATTAATTATCGCTTCAGGAATATCAGCTGAGATTGGGCATACAATATCCTTTGCAATCGGCTTCTCTTTTATTACGGCCTTGCATATTATTTTAGGAGAATTGGCGCCGAAATCACTGGCGATTCAAAAAGCAGAGGCGGTAGTATTAATTACGGCAGTACCAATGATTACATTTTATAAAATTATGTATCCGATTGTATGGTTCTTAAATCATATTGCGAGCTGGATTTTAGAATTGGCGGGGATTCGGGTTGCCAGTGGAGGCGAAATGGCGCATACAGAAGAAGAAATTCGTATTTTAATGGAAGAAAGTCATAAACAAGGTTTTATAGATAAAACGGAATTGATGTTTGTAGACAATATTTTTGATTTTGCAGAACGTAACGTTCGTGAAGTTATGATTCCGCGTACCGATATGATTTGTTTATATGCCGAAGATTCCTTTGAGGATAATGTGAAAATTGCGTTAGAAGAACATTTGACCCGTTATCCGATTTGTGATCAAGATAAAGATAATATTATTGGTTTTTTACACATCAAAGATTTGCTGCGTTCTTTTTCTAGCGGTCAAAAACCCGATATTCGTGCCTTAGCCAGAAAAGTAATTGCTGTACCAGAGTCGATGCCACTCAGTAACTTGTTAAAAATGCTGCAAAAACAGCGAGAACAGATTGCAATCGTTGTCGATGAATATGGCGGAACGGCAGGAATGGTAACGGTAGAGGATATCTTAGAAGAAATTGTAGGCGAAATTCAGGATGAATTTGATGAAGAGCGTCCATTTATAGAAAATCGACCGGATAACATGTATTCCGTTGATGCACGTCTTCTATTAGAAGAAATTAATGATGTATTAGAAATGGATCTTGATTCGGAAAGTTTTGATACCATTGGTGGCTGGTTGTACTCACAAATAGAAATGCCACCATCCATCGATGAAAAGGTCGTTTATAAGGGTGATGAATTTATCGTTGAAGAGGTAGATAATGTCCGTATCACTCGTGTTTTAATCAAAGTGAACCATCAATTATCGGAAGAACATGAAGAGTTAGAAGAACTTAAAGAGAAGAGTGCCGAGTTTATAAGAACAGAGCCTGAAAAAAATGATAAAGAAATAAGTTAGTGAATAAAAAGAAAACTAGACAACTACGTTTGTAGAAGTCTAGTTTTTTTTTGCATGTTGGATTTCAAGTTCGTTGATGAAATCGAGTGTTTTCATTCTGCTAGTGAGTTCATTTTTGGTAATGATTTTTTTTTCGCAAAGAAGTTCAACAAAACTTGCGAGTATCAACGTAGTTTTATAATCGACTTCTTTTAGGTCAGCAATTTGTCCGATCAAATCTATTTCTGTCATGATTGATAAGAGCCCCCTTTTGCTTTCATTATATCCAAAAATTTCAGAAAGCATTCTTATTGTAACAGCGTACACAAAAAAACAATACAGATTATTTATGAAAAGATTAGTTATATTTATACATAATGCAACTGTTAAAAAAGAAAAAATAATGATTATGATACTATAATTATAATTAATAGTAATTGTTTCCATATATGTTCGGAATTTATTATATAACTATGTACTTTGTAGGAATTAAATTGTATAATAGAGTCAAATAGTAGAGTGCAAATACTGGCAATGGTTATATTAACTATTGTAACTTCATAGGCCGAATTTAAGCATATTGATTTTGCTGATGGGATATTTTATAGAATTGCTATGTATAAATATCCAAAATCAGCAGTTGTCTTAAATGATCAATGTGTTTAGTTTTATGCAATCTCCTAAATATTGCTATTGTTTTCATAAAGATAGCATCGTGTATTGCAATCATAATTTTATATGAAACGGGAGTTGCTTTATGTAGTAGCAATATGATGTGCTAGTGGAATTTGGCTTAGTCAATTGTGCTAAACTATTAGGTGTACTAAGGTGTTTAAGTGAATCGTTGTTGTTTACAGGGTGGAAATTTCACTTTAGATTGCTTAACATTTAATTTTATATGTATTAGAGATTGGGGGAGATTACTATTAAAAGTTATCAAGCAAAAGAATTGAGTGAGATCATTCAGATCGACCCAAATGTTTGCAAAGGCTGCGATTCTTGTAAGTCTTTTTGTCCGACTGGTGCGATTACTGGCCAATATGGTGCTACTCACAAAATTGATGGTTCAAAATGTCTGCAATGTGGGCAATGTCTAGTGAACTGTCCATTTGGTGCGATTAAGGATACTGTTGATCCAGTAGAAGTGATTGAGCAAAAATTAAAAGACAAGAAAATAACAGTTGTTGCAACCATGGCTCCTGCAGTACGTGTAGCTCTTGGTGAAGAGTTTGGTATGGAACCAGGTACGATTGTTACTGAGCAAATGTATGGTGCACTTAAAAAATTAGGTTTCAAAGTAATCGATACGAACTATGCGGCAGACAATACAATTATGGAAGAAGGCAGTGAGCTAATTGCTAAAATTAGACACTATGTTTTAGGAGAACCTACAGAACATCACTTAGGTGCGCTTCCACAATTCACTTCTTGCTGTCCAGCATGGGTACGTTTCGTTGAATTAGAGTACCCAGATTTGATTCCGAACTTATCTTCAGCAAAATCTCCAATGCAAATGGCTGGTCCAGTTGCAAAAACCTATGGTGCAACAAATGTTTGGAATACAGAACCTGAAAATATTTTTGTTGTTGGAATTATGCCTTGTACAGCAAAAAAATTAGAGGCTTCTCGTCCAGAATTTAATAGTGCAGCTACTTATTGGAAGACCAAAGGTAGAACTGCTGACTATCCTGATATCGATACTGTAATTACAACAAGAGATCTAGCGCGTATGATCAAAAGAGCTGGGATTGATTTAAAAACAGTAGAACCATTTGCTGATAGTGATAATCCGTTAGCAGAATACACTGGTGCAGGTACGATCTTTGGTGTTACTGGTGGCGTTATGGAAGCGGCACTTAGAACGGCTTATTTTGTAATTACTGGTACAGAATTAGCAGGTATCGATTATAAACCAGCTCGTGGTCTGCAAGGTGTAAAAACCGCTGAGGTTCCAATGAAAGATGCGAAAACTGGTAAAGAAATCGTGCTTAAAATTGCCATTGCTCATGGTACCAAGAATAATGTTAGACCACTTCTTGAAGAAATTAGAGCAGGCAAGTCTCCATACCATTTCATTGAAGTTATGAATTGTCCAGGTGGTTGCGTAAACGGCGGTGGACAACCGATTAATCCAATGGGAACATCTTGGCTTGGAAAAACAAAAGCTATATTCCCATGGTCGTAAGGAGGAGTAATAGATAATGGCAAATTATAATTATGTTGAAAAAGCAGTTCAAGTTACTCGTCGTGAATTTGTTGCATTAACTGGTGTTGCTGCTGCGGTTCTTTGGACAGGGGCTTATGCTGTTACAGATATGGTACAAGATCGTAACAAATATATTAAAATGCGTACAGCAGGTCTTTATAAAGACGATGTAAACTCTAAAAAACGTCAAAGCCATCAGAATGCAGGCTTACAAGATATGTATGATAAATTAGCTGGCAGACCACTTAGTGATGTGTCTGAACATTTATTCCATACAAAATACGTTGATAGAACAAAAATTGGTTAATCTAAAAATGAAATAAAGGGGGCCGTCTTGATGGCACATGATGGATATGATGACAATGCAATCGTGCTTAAACATAGTTTAAGTACCCGCATATTTCACTGGGGTTTGATTTTAGGCTTTTTGCCTGCTGCGTTAACGGGAATTATTATTTGGTTAAAACCAGGTAGTGAAGATTTAGTTGGCCTAGCGATGAAAATACACATCGTAGGTGCATGGATTTTATCGATCTCTTGCGTTTATTTCTTTCTGTTCTGTTATAAACGTGTCGTAGCATTTTGGCGAACCGCGTTTAACTGGACAGCGGATGATATTAAATGGATGTCAGTTTCAGGTGGTTATCCGCATAAAATTTTCTTAGGTAAAACAATTCCAGTACCGCCAATGGGCAAAATGAACTCTGGTCAAAAGATGCTTGGTATTATGGTGTTTTTTGGTACTCTTGTTGTAATTGTAAGTGGTTGGCTTTTATATGCGTTCCTTCCAATGGTTCCAAAGGAAATCGCACATTATGCAGATTTACTTCATTTATTTGTTGGCCTTTTCTTAACATTAGCAATTATCTGTGGACATATCGTTCTTAGTGTTTACAACTGGGGCGAATGTGTATGTATGTTTGGTGACGGAACAATGAAAGTTTCTGAAGCTGCACATCACAATGAATTATGGGTGAAAAACGAAATCGAACCTGTAAAAAAATAAGTTGAGCTAGTTGGCTTAACGCTAAATCGCCAGTAGACAAACAATGGACAGAAAGGCCGCGGGTCGGCGATAAGCACTCATCTGCGTCGTTACAGTAAGGTACTGCTCGTCGACGTACGAAAGTACGACTCCTCGCACTCCCTTACTATGCCTAGCATCTGAGTACTTCTCACCAACCGGCAGCCTATCTTCGTACTAGTTTATAAGTGGAACGGATTTAGATGTTTTCTAAATCATTGACACAAATGTTTTATTTTGTCGACAGCATGAAATCGCCTGTTTATGAGTAGTATATTCATAAACAGGCGATTTCTTTTTATCATATAAAGGGTTATTGCTTGCAAATGCTGAATAAGTAGAATAAAGAAGTTTATGATAAGAAATAGGCTCCTAGATGTAAATTTTAAAAATGGGGATACGGGTATGATTTTATCAATTGAAAATTTAGCAAAGACTTATGGTGAAAAAACACTATTTGAAAATATTAGTTTCGGTATTGAGGAAGGGGATAAAGTTGGGATCGTTGGCGTCAACGGTACTGGAAAATCTACTTTTATCAAAACTGTGGCAGGCTTTGTGCCAGCGGATCATGGTCAGCTAATCAAATCCAAGGGCATGCAAATCGAATACTTATCACAAGAAAGTGAATTGACGCCAGAGAATACTATACTTATGGAAGTATTTAAGGGCAATTCACCGATTATGAATGTGCTTAGAGATTATGAATTATCCTTAGAAATCAATCAACGTGAACCAGAAAATAAAGAATGTCAGATGAAGTTATTACAATGTAGCCAAAAAATTGATGAACTAGATGGCTGGCAAATGGAAAGTGATGCAAAAACGATTCTGACGAAACTAGGAATTTATGATTTTTCTGCTAAAGTAGGTTCTTTGTCAGGTGGTCAACAAAAACGTTTGGCACTGGCAAGTGCACTCATACATCCATGTGATTTATTAATCTTAGATGAACCGACAAATCACATTGACAGTGAAACAATTGCTTGGCTCGAAGAGTATCTGCACAAGGTAAAGGGTGCGCTTCTGATGGTGACGCATGATCGTTATTTCTTGGATACTGTTGCCACTAAAATTCTTGAGCTCGATAAGGGATCGGCATATGTCTACACGGGTAATTATACTAATTTCCTTGAATTAAAAGCAGCAAGGGAAGAACGTGAAGAAGCCAGTGAGCGGAAACGGCAAAATTTACTGCGCGGTGAATTGGCTTGGATGCGTCGTGGTGCGCAGGCTCGTTCGACTAAACAAAAAGCTCGGATTGAACGCTTTGAAGACCTTAGTAAACAAGAGGTTGATTTAAGTCAAAGCAAAGTTGAAATGGGCTTGGGCGCTACGCGCTTAGGTAGAACGGTTATTGAACTAGAACATGTCAAGTATACGATTGATGATAAAACTATTATTCAGAACTTTGATTACGTTGTCCTTCGCAATGATCGTGTAGGGATTATCGGACCAAATGGTTCGGGGAAATCGACACTACTCAATTTGATTGCGGGTATCATAGAACCGACGTCAGGAAACATTATCATTGGTCAAACCGTAAAAATCGGCTACTTTAGTCAAAACAATGTTGATATGGATGAACGCATGCGGGTAGTCGAATATATTCGCGAAGTTGCCAATTTCATGACGATGGCCGATGGGAGTAAACTAAGTGCGACGCAACTCTTAGATCTATTCTTATTTCCAGGCGATTTGCAGTGGACACCAATTGCTAAATTATCTGGTGGTGAAAAACGTCGTTTATTTTTGCTGCGCATTTTGATGAGCGAACCAAACGTATTATTGTTAGATGAACCAACCAATGATCTTGATATTCAAACACTTTCTATTTTAGAAGAGTTTATCGACAATTTTAACGGGGCGATTATTTTCGTATCTCATGACCGTTTCTTCGTTGATCGACTCGCACAAAAGGTCTTTGTCTATGAAGAAGGTGGGCAGTTGCGTCAATATGTAGGTGGCTATTCTGATTATCGAGCGATTGCTCAGATAGAACAAGAGCAGGCGAAAGAAATCGAAGAAAAAGCCATAGAAGCACCAGCGAAAGAGAAACCGCGCTTCGAAGCAAAACGTAAATTATCCTTCAAAGAACAAAGGGAATATGATGAAATTGAAGCTGTCATCGCTAGTGAGGAAAGTGAACTAGCAATTATCCGTAAACAAATTAATACCGCGGGTTCAAATTTTGAATTATTGCAAGAGTTAACCAAACAGGAACAAGCGCTAAGTATAAAACTAGATACCTTGATGGAACGTTGGGCTTACCTTGAAGAAGTTGCGCAGGGCTCGTAGCAGGATATTTTGGTCATTTGTAGAATCATTTTAGGTAAATAGTAGCATTAATTATTTTGAAGGAGCGAAACAAATGAAATTTAAATTTTTGCATAACAACTTAAACGTATTAGATCTTAAGAGAAGTTTAGCATTTTATAAACAAGCATTAGATCTTGATGAAGTGCGTCGTTTAGAAAAACCAGAATTTACGTTGGTTTATCTCGGCGATGGTATGACGCAGCATCAATTAGAATTAACTGAAATTAAAGGTCGTACGGAAACTTATAATTTAGGTGAGAATGAAATTCATCTTGCTTTTAGTGTAGAAGACTTTGCTGCAGCTTATAAACTACATGAAGAAATGGGTTGTATTTGCTACGAAAATAAAAAAATGGGGATTTATTTTATTTCTGATCCAGATGGTTATTGGTTAGAAGTTTTACCAGCAAATAGATAAGCTTTATGTGAAGGAATAAGAACTGCTATAACTATTCATAGCAGTTCTTATTTTTTTACTATTAGTTAGATAAATTGTATAATTAAACTAGTTTATGCGTCTGCGATTATGTGATACAATAACGATGTATTGATAACAAAATGTAGGGAGTGATTACTATTTTTAATGAAAGTAAGCTTCAACGTATTATAGACTCATTTACTATAGATAAAATAGAATTGGAAAAAATTGCTGCAACATTTCGCCGCGATATTGTTTTAGGATTAGAAGGCGACTCGTTATCATCGTTTAAGATGCTTCAGTCTTATTTGGCATTACCGACGCGAGCTGAAAAAGGTCAATTCATTGCCCTTGATTTCGGCGGTACTAATGTACGAGCTTTACTGATTGAGCTATTAGGCGATGGCAAAGTAAATGTTATCAAGAAAGCGGTCAAGCAATTGGTAACCGCTGATTACAATTATATTTCAGCAGGTACAACTGCCGAAGGTTTGTTTGATTTTATTGCAAACTTAATTTTAGAAGTTGCGGGTACCGATAAAGAGTATTTACTTGGGCATACCTTTTCTTTCCCCTCAATGCAAACAGATTTGAACAATGCAAGATTGATTACTTGGACGAAAGAATTTGCAACGACTGGTGTAGAAGGTGAAGTTGTCAATGATTTATTGAAAGCAGCACTTGAGCGGCGCGGTGCAAGTAATATTAAGCCGGTTGCGGTGATCAATGATACGGTAGCGACGTTATTGGCAGCAGCTTATAAACGAGATCATACAGATATTGGCTCTATTTGTGGGACAGGCCATAATACAGCCTATTTAGAAAGCTATCATGGTTTAGCAAAACCGCGGATGATTATTAACCTGGAATCTGGTAATTTTGATAAATTATTTACGAATCCATACGATAAAATGATTGATGAACGCAGTGAAAAAACAGGCGAGCAGCGCATGGAAAAGATGGTTTCGGGAAAATACCTTGGGGTATTATTTTACCTTGCTATTTGCGATGCGCTTGAACTAGCAGACAAAGCTGTTGATTTTGATGGCGCGGATTTATCGGTGATTCTTTCTGATCAAAGTCAAAACTTAAAGGCAGTTCGTCAGTTGATAAAAGATAAAATGGCGATTGAGCTAGACGAAGAAATGTGTGTATGGGTTAAGGCGATTGCAGAAAGTGTTGTTATCCGTTCGGCAAGACTCATAGCCACATCCTATATCGCGATTATTTGGCATATCGATGGTGATGAATTCATCAACGAACATACCATTGCAATTGATGGTTCTTTATTTGAAAAAATGCCATTATATAAAGAATCAATGCAAAAGACTATGTATGAAATGATCGGTGAAGATGCGCAAAAAGTGCATTTGATGTTAGAAAATAGTGGTTCCGGTGTAGGCGCAGCAATCGCAGCAGCAATTTAGGTTATTTAGTAAGGAGCGTTCTTTATGGAACAAAGTTTAAGTCTCCAGCTGGGACAAAAATTAGCAATGACCATGCAACTCCAACAGGCAATTAGTATATTACAATTGTCGGCGCAAGATTTGAGAACTTTGATTGATAATGAGTATTTGGAAAATCCAGCGCTTGAAATGGACGAAAATGATGTAGAAAGTGATACCAGAGAAAAAATTACTGACCAATTCAGTTTTGAGGATATCAGTGCATTGGCTCATTATCTTGGTGATGAAACAGCGTCGACAAATAGTGTCGTGCGCGATGATGTACAACAAAGCTTTGAAGCGGTTGCTGTGATTAAGCAGACTTTGGAAGAAGCGTTAGAAGAACAAGTAAATATGACTTTTTCTAGCGACGATGAGCGGGAGATAGCAAAGTATATTGTAGGTTCAATTAATGACAAGGGGTATTTAACCTGCACAATACAAGAGATTGCCACTGCGTTAAATCGCAGTGAAAGCGAAATTGAACAAGTTCTTCATATCATTCAAACTTTTGAACCGGATGGAATTGGTGCTCGTAATTTGCAGGAATGCTTAACGATTCAAGCAAAGCAACAAGAACTCTATCATGGAATAGTTGCTGAAATACTTGACCATTATTTAGATGAAATTGCCAATTTGCACTATAAAAATATTGCGGATAAACTAGGGTGTTCGCCTAGTGATATTCAGCTTGCTGTCGATATCATTCGCAGCTTAAATCCAAAGCCTGGTCTAGTCTTTGGCTCAGAACAGTCCGATTATATCGTACCTGATGTCGTAGTGAGAAAAATTGATGATGAATATATTGTATTGGTCAATGATTATGGAATCCCTCGCTTGAATATCAATAGTGCTTATAAAAATGCGAGTGATTTTGATAATGAGACCAAAAAATATATTGAAGGACGCGTTAATTCAGCAGCATGGCTCATTAAGAGTATTGAACAACGTCGCAGTACGCTTTATAACGTAGTTTGTGAAATTGTTCGATTGCAAACAGAGTTCTTTGATAAGGGTCAGAGATTTATTAAGCCAATGCTGATGAAGACGGTTGCAGATCACATCGAAGTGCATGAGTCAACGGTTAGTAGAAGTGTTGCCAACAAGTATGTAGAGACACCACATGGTGTGATGAGCTTAAAGAGCTTCTTTAATGCGAATCTAAGTGCCAATGGCGAAGAACTTGTTGCAAGTCAGGTGAAAGCAAAAATTAAGACGTTGATTGAGCAGGAAGATACGAAAAAACCTTTGAGTGACCAACAAATTAGTGAACTACTAAAAGCTGAGGATATGAATATATCACGGCGAACGGTAATGAAATATCGAGAGCAGTTGGGTTTTCTGTCTTCGGTAAAGCGAAAACGATACTAAAAGAACGGCAAAATTGTCGTTCTTTTATTTTTTTGTAAAGAAAGTTAAAAAAATCACAAAAAAACATTGTTATTTTTTTAACTTTCTTATATAATAAAAATGTAAGCAATAGAGAGTTTATTTTGGACTTAATAGTTAATAAATTCACATAATCAAATAATATGATAAAAGAATATATTATCATATTTCGTTTATGTGTTGTTTTCAGAAAAGTGAATTTTTTAAAAGCAGGTATCTATTTAAGGATATTTGTAATCATTTAACTAATGAAGTGACATAATAATAATTGATTGAATAATACAATAATTTATGGCATGACATAGATAAAGTTGAATGAAAAAACTCTTTTGAATAGCTTAAGCTCTATGCGATTGGATTTATATTTAAAAATTATACTTGGGAGTGGATTATTGAATGAGTACTGTGAATAATGTAAAAAGACCTCATATAGTTGTTGTTGGAGCTGGGTTTGGTGGAGCTAAAGTTGCACAAAGTTTTGCTGATAAAAATGTAGATGTTACTGTGGTTGATAGGCACAATTTTCATTTGTTTCAGCCGCTTCTATATCAAGTATCTACGGCGTGTTTATCTCCAGAGGAAATCGCTTATCCAATTAGAGCGTTTTTCCGCAAGCATAAAAATATAGACTTTCATTTAGGTGAAGTTGAAGATTTTGATTTAGATAATAAAACAATTATTACGACAACTGGAAATATAACATATGATTATTTAGTCATGGCTGCTGGAGCAACGACAAATTTCTTTGGTATGAAAACGGTAGAAGAAAATTCATTTGCAATGAAAACATTAGGCGAATCTATTATTATTCGTAATCATGTACTTAATATGGTTGAAGCAGCTTCTCGTGAAGCTGATCCTGAAAAGCGTAAACAATTATTAACTTTTGTTTGCGTAGGTGGTGGACCTACTGGTGTCGAAGAAGCGGGCTCTTTATCTGAGTTAATGTATAATGTAATGCGTCAAGAATATCACAATTTAGACTTTAATGAAATTGATATCAAATTAATCGAAGCAACAGATAAAGTATTACCGATGATGCCTGAAAGTCTTCGTGATTCAACTGTAAGAACTTTACGAAGTAAAAAAGTCGATGTTCGTTTAGAAACACAAGTTATGGACTACGATGGCAGCTTTTTAACTTTTAAAAGTGGTGAAGTTGTACCAACGAAAACAGTTATTTGGGCAGCTGGAGTTAAGGCAGTGCCAATTGCTGCGAAAATGGGAGCAGAAATGGATCGCGCTGGTCGTGTTATAATTAATGAATATTTACAATTGCCAAATCGTCCAGAAGTATATGCAATTGGTGATGTGGCACATTTTCTACAAGATGGACGCCCACTTGCAACGATTGCGCCAGTGGCAACACAACAAGCCGCTGTTTGCGTAAATAATATCTTTAGTGATATTAGCGGTCAGCCAATGAAAACTTTCCATTATGAAGATGTTGGCAGCATGGCAACTATTGGTCGCGGTGATGCTGTTATGTGTAAAGGCGACATGAAATTTGATGGTTTTATTGCTTGGTTTGCTTGGATGCTAATCCATTTGTTACGTTTGGCTGGCTTCCATACCAATGTAACAGTAGTATTAAAATGGATTTGGAATTATTTTTCAGATACTCGTTTGGGAAGAATCATTACCCGTTAAGCAATAACTTGTAGTATAATATGAACTGAGTTTAAAAACTCGGTTTATATTATTTTATAGGGGTTTTTGTTTAATGATTAAAAATTTTTTTAGGGTGACACTTTTTTTAGTAGTAGTTATGCTTGTACAAGGGGGATTGGTTACACCAGTAGAAGCAACGCAAGTAACGCATATAGATAAAATTCGTGTTACTTGGAATTCTGTACCGAACGCAGTCATGTATGAGTTAGTTATTACTGATGGAAAATCAGCGAAAAAAAGTCACATAGTGACGACTAAAACAAATATTTATACGACTGGTTACGAGTTAGATGTTTCTTTTTTTAGTGTAGAATGTAATGGCTTGTATTGGAAAGTTAGAGGGCTTGATATCAATAAGCAGCCAATAACGAATTTTACGGAACCAAAACTCTTAATTGAAGCGGAAATCAATCCAGTTAGACCAAAGACTACGACACAGTTTGATAAGTTGCCGTATGCTAAACTTTATCCAGTATATTCGTGGATACCAGTTTTAAGGGCAACTGGTTATGATTTACAGGTGTTTTATGATCCTGATAATAATCCACATACGCCAGATACGTTGTTTAAAACAGATTCTATAGCAGGACAGAGCTCTTATGATTATTATGACGGCACGTCATATCGTCAAGAGGGCAGTTATTGGTGGCGGGTTAGAGCGACAAATTCTTTGCTGGAAACAGTAGGTGCTTGGTCAGAACCAGATCGTTTTAAAGTTGAACATGATGGTGCGGCGGTGGCGGCGTTTGGCGATAGCATTACACATGGTGGGGGTGCTGTATCGACACCGCCAAGCGATACATTGTATGATTGGGAAACGTATTCGAAGGTTCCGATTCGTAACTTAGGGTTGAGTGGAAACACTGTGGAGAATCTGGTTAATCGTTTTGATGATGATGTATTGCCGTTTCATCCCAAGATCCTCGTTGTTTTTGGGGGTATCAATAATATTCGTGCAGGCGATAAAGCAACACAGGTGATCGCTGGTTTGAGTAGAATCAAATACAAATGCTTGTATCACAACATCATCCCAGTGTTCGTCACGGTAGCGCCAATCAATCCAATAGCGATGAAAGCGGTGTCAAATATTGATGTTACACCAGGCTGGGAACGTGAACAAATGCTCGTGAATTCGTGGATTAAATCACAACGGTATTATGTTGATATCACTGGAAAGTTTACGGATGATCGAGGCTGGTTGTTTACGACAATGGCAGTCGATGGACTTCATCCTGATGTGGAAGGTAAGCGTATCATTGGAACAATGATCGGTGATTATTTAGAAGATACTTTTAGTGATTATTTAGAGCAGAAATAAAAAAACAATTGGCATATGCATACTTCTCTATTGAACGGTAATTATACCAAGTAGGAGTGGTGCATATGTCAATTGTTTTTCGTAGATTTATTTTACTTTCTATGGTTGGCAATGACAAAGTCAAGTGATTTGGCTGCTGCTAGAATTATTTTCGAACATTGAAGTTCTGGCGTGCGATATTTTGCTTTTAATGGCGCACAGTTTATTTCACCTAATTCTTGGTGAAATAAAGAAAATAGTTCGTGGGTCAGTACTTTTATCATAGAACTTTCATGAGCATAATCGTTGACAAACATATGACTTAGCACCATAACACCGGCGCTTAGAGCCCCGCAAGTTGTTTCAACGCCCATGCCACCGCCAAAACCAGCAGATAATTTTAAAGCTGTTTTATCTAGGTTTAGTTGATAGGCCTGATTTGCACCATAAATAATTTTTTCCGCACAGTTATAATTTTCGCTATTACCAAAGCCTTGTTCCATTAATTCATATAACATATTATTTCTCCCCCCATATTTTTTACTATAGCTAGTATTTACTTTATTTTAAATTCGACACACGCATCTTATCACCTACTAAAAATAGGCTGATTTATGGAAAGATTGGATTCTTCATTTGCGTATAGAAGGTATTTATATAAAAGTATCGAAGTAGATATAAATATTGTTTTATAACGATAGGAGTGAACTTTTATGAAAATAAAGCGTATTGATACGACTTTTAGTACAGAAAAACTTCAAGAATCAAAAGATTTTTATATGGATCATTTTGGTTTTAAATTAGCTTATGAAAGCGATTGGTATATTGAGCTTGTAACGCCAACCGGAGACGCAGGTATTAGCTTTACACTTCCGCAAAGAGAAGAAGGCGAATTCTTCAATGGGAAAGGGATGATTTTATCCTTTGAAGTAGAAGATGTGGAAGCAGAATACAATCGATTAAAGGAACAGAATGTGACAATTTATCAAGATTTA
Organism: uncultured Veillonellaceae bacterium; assembly: GCA_963805085.1. GTDB lineage: Bacteria > Bacillota > Negativicutes > JARBTT01 > JARBTT01 > JARBTT01. Next base: position 348,695 of record CAWDTA010000003.1, read on the forward strand.
CAAGATAAGCCATGGGGCGAACGTAGTTTTGTAGTCGATGATCCAAATGGTGTACATGTTTATCTTTATAATTTGATTGAACAGACGGATGAGTATAAGGAATTGTATGCACCGTTCAAATAAGCTAAGGTATATTGACATCGAGTAGATGAATTGCAACGAAAAGCAACGCATCTACTTCTATTTATATATTTGTCGATGATTTAGAAAATATCTAAATCCGTTCCACTTATAAACTAGTACGAAGATAGGCTGCCGATTGGTGAGAAGTGCTCAGATGCTAGGCACAGTAAGGAGCTGCGAAGGAGTCGTACTTTCGTACGTCGACGAGCAGCTCTTTGCTGTAACGACGCAGATGAGTGCTTATCGCCGACCCGCGGTCTGTCTGTCCATAGTTTATCTACATAAAAAAGGCTAAACTTGCGTTTAGCCTTTTTTTAGTATGTCTTGATAACGATACAATGCTTGTGTTTTAAATCTTGCCGTAATTTCGGCGTATGGCATTGGTTTACCAAATAGATAGCCTTGAATATGGGAGCAGTTTTCCGCGCGTAAGAATTTTAACTGATCAATCGTTTCTACGCCTTCGGCTACAATTTCAAGTTTAAGATTTTTCCCAAGTCCTAAGATTGCTTTTGCAATATGTGCACCATCGGAGTTATCACCGATATCACTAATAAAGGAACGATCAATTTTTAAAATATCAACAGGAAAACGTTTTAAGTAAATAAAGGAAGAATACCCCATGCCGAAATCATCTAGTGATATTTTAATGCCCTTGTTTTTAAGATCCTGTAAAACGAGCATCGTATAATCAGCATCATTCATCGCTGCTGTTTCAGTAATTTCAACGGTTAACCATTCAGGTGCGAGGTTTGATTCGGTTAAACAATCAAAGATAACTTCTTTTAAATTCTTTTGTTGAAATTGTTTTGCTGATAAATTGACAGACATTGAAATTGGTGGGAGGCCCATTTCTTGCCATTCTTTATTATGTTTGCAGGCAGTTTTGATGACCCATTCACCAATTGGGATGATTGTGCCGCAATCTTCGGCAACAGGGATGAAGTCTGCAGGTGAAATTAAGCCTTTACAAGGGTGGTTCCAACGAATCAATGCTTCTACGCCGATGATAACGCCATTTACGTCAACTTGTGGTTGATAATAAAGTTCAAATTGATTTTCTTTTAGTCCGATGCGTAAATCATTTTCCATATCTAAGCGTTTTGCAATGTTAAGTTCCATTTCATCCATATAATATTGATATTTACCAGCACCTTGTTCACGTGAGCGGTGCATTGCAATTTCAGCCATTTTGATGAGTGTGTTGGTGTCATTGGCATCATCAGGAAATATAGCGATACCAGCGTTGGCATTGATATTAAAAGATTGATTATCAAATTTCCAAGATTTTTGAATTAGCTCGATCAGTGTACTTACTTGATCGGTAATCATATCTAAGGATTCAATATTAGATAATAATACAATAAAATCATCGCCGTTTAATCGACAGAGGTTATTAGGATTTTGTATATGTTCTTTTAGACGCTTTGCGACAATGATCAATAGGTTATCAGCAAAATCATGACCGAGTGTACTATTGATCATTTTAAAGCCGTCTAAATCAATGAAGATTAATGCAGTTAGCTTGTTTTTCGATAGTGGTGAATTGATATAAGAAGTTAGTCTTTGGGTAAACAATATTCGGTTCGGTAATTTCGTTAATGGATCATGGCTGGAAAGAAAAGCAACTTCTTCTAGATGCTTATTTTCCTCGGCCTTATAACGTTGAATTTCATTAGAATGGATCGTACTATAAGTAGTTAGTTCAAAATTTGCCAATTGTAAGGAATGCGTGCTCTTTTGATATTTTTTATATGTACGTACAATGCGCTTGGTTAATTTTTTTGATGAAATATAAATAAAGCCTGCTGTAGCTAACAGTAAAGTAATCGTTTGATAATAAGTGGTCATTGTATCTGATACGTTCAGCATTGGCAAGATCATTGTGGTTAGGCCAATAATCATAATAGAATAAATACAATATATAGTAATCAACATCGTTGGTAATTTAGAAATATTACGACTCGTTAAAAAAGATCTTTTAAATTTGATTTTTGACACAATCGTTACACCTTTTCGTTATATTTTTTTATGTTATTAAAATGCATAATCACGTTTTCTAGCTCATATTAGTCTTGTGAATGATCAACCGGAATTTCTAAATAGAGGGTATCTAGTTCAGTTATTATACAATTGGAGGAGGTCCAATTGGTGACTGCCTCGATCAGACGATCCTCAAGACCCTTTTTGGCAAATGCTACAATGCGTACTTTATCAGTGAATATTTTGTCTTCAATCCCATAATGATGAAGACGTAAATTATTTTCGAGTGTGCCGAGTAGCGTATAATCAATCTCGATTGCAATGCGAATATATTGTATTTTTTCAACCACTTGTGCAGCTACAAGTCCCAGACTGGCAGCCTTACCGTAAGCGCGAATCAAACCGCCAGCACCCAGCTTTATGCCACCGAAATATCGTGTGATTACGATGACGATATCTTTCACATCATTTTTTTTCAATACTTCAAGGATTGGTTTACCTGCTGTTCCACTTGGTTCCCCATCGTCATCAGCTTTTTGAATTTGTCCGCGATCGCCGATGATATAAGCAGAACAATTGTGTCTTGCTTCCCAGTGAAGTTTTTTTATTTTGTTGATGAAGGCAGTGGCTTCCGCTTCCGTATTTACACGTTCTATAAAAGCTAAAAAGCGAGATTTACTAATCTCATACTCTGCTTCAGTATAACCTTTTATCGTTTTATAGTTTGTATTCATTTCGTACCTCAAAATAATTTGTTCTATAAAATTATACATGAAAACTTAAAGCTTTGTAAGGACCTTTCTTCATAAAAATAGCAAAATTGAGATATTATAAGAAAAAAATTCATTTAACTAATTTTTTATAGTAATTTTATAGTAATATAAATGCATTTGTAGTATTCTGTATATGCTTATAAAATAAATAGGATAAAATTACCGGAAGGGTGTGTTAAGAAGGACATGAAAGAACCATCAATGAACAGAGGCTTAAAGAACCGGCATTTGCAGCTTATTTCGCTCGGCGGCATTATTGGTAGTGGATACTTCTTGGGTACGGGCTATGTTTTAGAAAAGGCAGGACCAGCAGCGATATTGGCGTATTTATTGGGAGGTCTAATTGTGCTATGCGTTATGTTATGTCTAGCAGAATTAGCGGTTGCCAAACCAATCTCAGGTTCGTTTGTTACCTATGCCAAAGAAAACATCTCGTCCACTTGGGCGTGTGGTGTAGGCTGGGCATATTGGTTGAATTGGATCGCTTATGTACCGTCGGAAATGATTGCGGCGGGAATTATTATGAATAAATTTGTCCCAGAGGTCAGTCAGGTTTGGTGGGCTGTTCTATTTGGTTTAATTGTGACGGTCATCAATCTTTTCCATGTTGAAAAATTTGGCGAAAGTGAATTTTGGCTAGCGATTATTAAAATTGTCGCTTTGATTATGTTTATAGGTGTAAGTACTTTGATTTGTTTAGGTTTTATTGGCGATCAAGGAGCACTCGGCACTAGTATATTATTAGGAAATGGTGGATTTGCACCGAATGGTTATTGGTCCATTGTTTTGACGATGGTCATTATTTTGGTTAATTTTCAAGGATCGGAAATCATTGGGCTTGCAGCAGGGGAATGCAGGGAACCAGAAAAAAGCATTCCAATTGCCGTAAGGAATGTTACTTGGCGCATTATTGCGCTCTATATCATTCCAATATCCTTATTGATCTCTATTTTACCTTGGAATAGAGCTTCCTTAGAAGAAAGTGTATTTGCTGTAGCGTTAGCTGAATATGGTTTTGGGTGGGCGGGCGAGTTGTTTGCATTTGTTGTATTAACCGCAGCGATTTCTTGTTCAAACTCGGGACTTTATGGTAGTGGCCGTGCACTGCACGCATTAGCGAGAATGGATATGGCACCAAAATGGTTAGGTGCATTAAATAAAAATGGCATGCCGCAGAATTCGATTTTGGTATCGGTAATCGGTTGCTGGTTGGTCATTGCATTATATACCTTGGATGCCAGTGCGATGGCTTATACCTATTTACTTGCAGTATCTGGTTTTACAGGTGCAATGGCCTGGATTTCTATTTGCTGGAGTCAATACAATTTCCGCAAAAAAATAATTGCACAAAACTTAGAGCATACATTAAAATATAAAACCCCGTTTTTCCCTTATGTCACTTTATTCGGCATTTGGGTACAGGTAATCTGTTTACTAGTGATTGCTTTTACAGAGGATCTAAGATCAACTTTGTATGTAGGTGTTCCGATGTTAGTTATTCCAATGATTTGGTATCAATGCAAAAAACATTGGGTTCATGAACCTGTTGCTGAAAATAGATAATTTGTTTTTAAATAATATTATAAAAAGATGCATTTTATGATGAAGATAAAATGCATCATTTTTAGTAAAATACGTAGAAAAATCTAAAAGCCGATGCTAGATGGCATTAAAAGTAAGTAAAAAGCATTGACAATTCATTAATAGTAATATAAAATATATAAATGTCGCTAGAAGTAATTAGTGAGTAGATGCGGAAATAGCTCAGTGGTAGAGCATCGCCTGTCCAAGGCGGGGGTCGCGTAGTTCGAATCTCGTTTTTCGCTCCAATTTTATTTTCGGGCCTATAGCTCAGCGGTAGAGCAACCGGCTCATAACCGGTCGGTCCCTGGTTCGATCCCAGGTGGGCCCACCACTTAATTTATATGACTCTGTAGCTCAGCTGGATAGAGTGTTTGACTTCGAATCAAAATGTCGCAGGTTCGACTCCTGTCAGGGTCACCATAGGAAATAGATAGGTTTTACGGTTTTTGCCGTGAAGCCTTTTTGTGTTTTTATAAAGATTATAGTCGCGTTCTGTTCATTTGGCAGAGCGCGATTGTTTTATTGCAATGTCTAGGTTATGATAAACGCATGAGGTGAAACGTATGAAAGTGTTAGTCGTTGATGATGATGAGAAAATTGTAAAAGTACTGACAGCGTACTTGAAAAAAGAAAATTATGTGGTATTTTCTGCAAAAGATGGTCGGGAAGCAGTCGAGAAAGCAGCAGAGCTCTTACCAGATATTATTTTATTAGATGTCATGCTACCTAGTCTGGATGGCTGGGGCGTATGCAAGGAAATTCGCCGTACCAGTAATGTGCCTATTATTATGCTGACCGCGAGAGATGGTGAGAATGACCGTATTATTGGGCTCGAACTAGGTGCGGATGATTATGTTGTAAAACCATTTAGTCCCAAAGAAGTCATTGCGAGAATCCGGGCGATTCTGCGCCGCGTACAGTCAGTAGGAAATAAAGAACGGATTCTTCAGATTGGAAAAATTGTTTTACGGCCGAGCAGTCATAATGTCATGGTGGATAGAGTTTCAATAGAGCTAACACCTACGGAATATAAGCTACTAGAATTGTTTCTATCAAATCCCGGACAGGTATTCTCTCGTCTGCAGCTAGTTGAGAAGGTGCAGGGATACGCCTTTGACGGCTATGAGCGGACTGTCGATTCACATATTAAAAACCTACGTAAGAAGCTTAATTCTTCCCCAGAAGATCAAGAATATATCAAAACAATTTATGGCGTTGGTTACAAGTTGGCAGGTGAACAAGATGCGTAGTTTATTAGCTAGGGTGACGATTACCGTATTTGTGACGACGGTTGTTGTCGTATTAGGACTGATGTTCGTGGTTAATTATCAGATATCGGAGAATTTTAGTTCCTATCTCGATATGCGAGGTATGCATGGTAATATGATGAATCATGGCAGGATGGCGGCAATGATGGAGGCACCAGAACAGCAGTTTATCCTATCACTTAGACATTCGCTAGTATTAGCAGGTGCGATGATGCTCGGAATCGGGGCAGCTGTTAGCTATTATTTAGCACGTAGTATTGCTGTTCCGGTGATTGAGCTCAACAAAGCGGTGAATAACGTAGCAAAAGGAAATTTAGATTCGGCAGTGGTGGTAACAAGGCAGGATGAAGTAGGTCAATTAGCGGTAGCATTTAATGAGATGACTGCGAAACTAAAATCTAGCACTGTTCTAAGACAACGTTTTTTGGCCGGAGTCGCACATGAACTTCGTACACCATTAACAATATTGAAGGCCAACTTAGAAGGCATAGCTGATGGTGTAATTGTGCCAGATCAGGAGCAAATACATTCCTTAACAGAAGAAGTTGATCGGCTAACAAAACTAGTGGGTGAATTGAGAGAGTTATCATTCCTTGAGGCTGGACAGTCAAGTCCAGAGTATACGGAAGTCGATGTTGTTACTACTTTGCGTCAGGTTATCCAAAAAAGTAGGCTATTAGCTGCTGAAAAAAATTTATTACTTACGATCGAAGTTGATGAACCAATCGCGCCAATCTGGGCTGATATCACTATGCTGCAGCAGATGGTGTATAACTTGATTATGAATGGAATTCGTTATACGACTGAAGGAAGTATCAAAGTGACGGTAATACAGGCTCTAGACGCTATTGCGATTGGTGTTAGTGATACTGGCATCGGGATTGCGCCTGAAGATATTGAACATATCTTTGATCACTTTTATCGCGTGGATCAAGCAAGGACAAAAAAAAGTGGTGGTACGGGTTTAGGCTTAGCGTTAGTCAAACAAATGGCTTTGGCACATGGTGGTCAGGTTCAGGTAACCAGTATTTTGGGGCAGGGTAGTACCTTTACGCTGAGGTTACCATTAAATATACATCAAAAACACATAGTTTCTCCATAAAATCTCCACAATCTTCGGCTACAATAAGAGTAATAAAAGGAGGTGCATACATCATGATGATGGGATATGGCGGTGGCTTTGGTGGATTTGGTATGATGATTGGGATGATTACACATCTAGCATTTACCGCGATGATTATAATGGCAGTAATTTGGATGTTTAAAACAGTATTTCGTGGTGGGAAAGAAGTGCAGATACAAAATGGTGCATTAGAAATATTGAAGCAACGATACGCCAAAGGTGAAATCACTACAGAAGAATATCAAACGATGAAAAAAGAATTAGAATAAATAACATCAATGGTTTAAAAAATATATGAATTTTAATGTTTTTTGAATAAAAGTAGGGAGAAGATTGTGATGAAAAAGAAAATTATAGTATTTGGTATTTTGGCAGCACTCATGGCTGTGCCAGTGTTTGCAGCTACCAATGATCAGGATCAAGAGCAAAATGAAAGTGTTAATCAGATGTTTAGCAATCACAAACAAATGGTGAAGCAAGCAGTTGACAATGGTACGATTACCGCTGAACAAGCGGCTCAAATGGATGAACATATGAATCAGATGGCTCCGATCATGCAAAAAATGATGCAAGATCGACATCGTGGAAATGGAAAAATGATGCGTGGTGGTGATGGCAATCCCCCTTGCTGGACACAAGATAATGGAACGAACGATACCAAATAGTGCAGGAAAAGAACCAGGAGCGATCTTGGTTCTTTTTTTTGATTATTTGTGGAAAAAAGCAGAAGATCTTCAATAGATCTTCACAACTTCTTCACAATCTCTTGATACAATAAAAGCAAGTTAAGTGATGAAATAGATTCCTTAGCAATACGATCAGTTAAATTAGGAGGTTTTTTTATGATGACAATGACACATTACATGGAATTATTGGCTACAAATCAGCCATGGAACCTTATTGTATATATGGTAATTCCTGTAGCGTTAGCGGAAGCGCTTACTATCACAGAACTTTTCACGGTATTTTTTCGTAACTCCAATGCGGGGGCATGGAAAAATTGGAATAGATTCCTTGGTATTGTTTTAGGTTTCTATTTCTTAGGTATTTTTGTCAATCTTATGATTACAGTTGTTCCTAATATCCAGTGGCGTGGTGCGGCGGATATGCTCGCAGTGGGAGCATATCTCAGTGGTGTAATCCCATTGTTTAGCATCGCACTACTAGACCTTGGCGTGATTGGCAAAGATAAATCAGAAAACGAAAAAATGAAACTTCACTTCATTATTTTAGCCGTCTTCCTTGTTGTGACCCACATCGCTATGATTTTTGGCATGGTTGATCCAACGATTATGGGATGGAACCCAAATTCAGCTGGAGAAAATATGCAACATATGCAGCACAAGATGTAATTTTCGTAAACTATTCGTTTAAAGCGGCACTTTCTACAGGAAGGGTCGCTTTATTTTCTTAGTATAGGCACCAAGTGTCTGGAAAATATATTATGGAAAGCTGTAATTTACTAGTATTAGAAGGATTAAGTTGGTGGGGAAAGAACTATAAAGTATGAATATGCTTGAGAGGAGGGCTATAGATGCCCCAATATTCGGTATTGATTGTGGATGATGATGCAAAATTAGTACAATTATTAAAAACCTATTTTGATAAAGAAGGTTTTATTACCTATACAGCCAATGATGGGCTAGCTGCGTTGCAAGAAGTACGACAGAGAAAACCGGATATTATGATTCTTGATTTGATGTTGCCTGGTCTTGATGGCTGGGATGTATGCCGGAGAATTCGACGTGATAATGATCTCCCGATTATTATGTTAACCGCCAGGGATGAAGAGAGTGATCGTCTTGTCGGACTTGAAATTGGTGCTGATGATTATGTAAGCAAGCCATTTAGCCCGAAAGAAGTCGTTGCCAGGGCAAAGGTGATTTTGCGGCGAACGCATAGAGCAGTTGTCCAGCAGAAACTGATTAAAGCTGGAGGATTGGCCATCGATCTAGAACGTCACCAAGTGATGAACGGGAGTCAATTGGTGGATTTGACACCGACGGAATTTAAACTACTGGAAGTTTTAGCGAGCAATACTGGTAAAGTATTTAGTCGTTTGCAAATTGTAGAACAAACCCAGGGCTATACTTTTGAAGGGTATGAGCGAACCATTGATGCGCATATAAAAAATCTGCGACGGAAATTAGAAAACAATCCAAAGGAGCCAAAATACATTTTAACAGTATACGGGATTGGTTATAAATTTGCTGGTGATGGCGATGAATAGTATTGCTTATCGGATTACGGGGCTTATGTTTCTTTCCATTGCGATTACGGTCTTTTTACTGATTTATTTGGCCAATGAACAAATGGCCGGATTATTTCAAGAATATTTAGTTGTTCAGCACATGGCAGTAAATCATGGTTTGATGGGACAAGCCGCTAATTCTCCAGAGATGACAGTCGTTATGGGACCGCTGGAGGAAACCTTCCTTGCATCGGTTCATCAGTCACTGATTTGGGTAGGGATTGTGATTATGGTAGTTGGTTTGGCGGCTAGCTATGCCTTGGCACGCAGTATTACCATACCGCTTCGCAAATTAAGTCACGCCGCTGAACAAATGGAGCAAGGACATTTGGGACAGACTGTGATAGCAGAAACAAATGATGAGGTCGGGCATTTAGTTGTTATTTTTAATCGGATGTCGCAGACACTAGCAACAAATACTAAGCTCAGAAGACAGCTATTGGCCAATATTGCACATGAACTGAGGACACCACTGGCTGTTATCCAGGGGCATTTGGAAGGAATGATTGACGGTGTCATTGAGACAAGTAAAGAACAACTGAGTTCACTACATGAAGAGGCTGTGCGCTTAAATCGCTTGATTAAAGATTTGCGTGACTTATCCTTGGCTGAAGTTCGCCAATTGGCATTGGAGAAGCTGCCAACTGACATGAACCAACTCATTGCTCGGACGATCATGATGATGAAGCCACTGTCTGATGAAAAAAAAATTCAAATAAAATGCAACTTAGTAGAAAAATTGCCAGAAGTGCAGGTAGATGCTGATCGGATGAGTCAGGTGTTTTATAACATCTTGGTCAATGCCATCCGCTATTCGCCGAGTCAAGGGCGGGTTCTGGTAACTACATCTATCGTTGAAAAACAAGAACAACAATGGTTAAATATATCAATTGAAGATAATGGTCAGGGGATTTCTCATGAAGATTTACCATATGTATTTGACCACTTTTACCGAGGTGATAAGTCTCGCGATCGTAAGAGCGGCGGCTCAGGAATCGGGCTAGCAATTGTTAAACAGTTAGTTGAAAACCATGGCGGGCAGGTTTCTGTCGAGAGTAATATAGGTGCAGGTACTGTTTTTCAGGTGTTGTTACCGATTACTAAAACAGCGAAAAAATAAATTCATATATAGTATAAAAGTATTTTCTAAATCACCCGAATTTTGGGTGATTTTTTTTATACAAATGAAACCTTCACAACTTATTCAATCCGTCTTCATAACTTCTTCATATCAAATCTATATAGTAATAAATATGAAAGGTATAAATACATAGCCGCCAAGAATGGTTAGTTATGTAGACTGAGATAAAAAGGAGGTACTATGAAGAATGAACACGGCAAAGTGGTTAACCCAAAAGGCATTAGCGATGATGGCAGTTATGGTCATTGGTATTGCAGTACCAGGTATGGCGGCTGAAAGTCAAGAGACCATGACGCTTCGGCAAATTGTCGATACAGCGATAAATAGCAATCCAACGGTGGTAGAGAGCCAAAAACGCTGGGAAGAAAAACAAGCTCGCATTCCGCTATCGACAGCTTTGTCAAATCCACAGCTCGGGATTATGAAAGATGATATTCCAAAAGATAGCTTAAATCCGTTTGATGGTATGATGACTGAATATAGTTTAACTCAGGACGTTATGAATCCAGCTAAACGTAAGGCGATGGGGAAAATGGCCGGTAGTGATTCGAAAATGGCCAAAGCCAATTACAAAGATAAGCAAATGGAAATCTATACATCTGTTAAAGTGGCTTATTATGATTTACTCTATGCCGATAAATCGCTAGAAATTGGCAAGGAAAGTCAGCAACTAATGGGACAACTTGTCCAGATTGCCCAAGTGAATTATTCCACAGGGATGGTATCCCTACAAGATACTTTAAAAGCCCAGACTGAATTTTCCAAAATGACGACTGATTTATTGAGCATGGCTTCAATGGAAGCAGTAGCGAAAGCAAAGCTAAATACTATGATGGGACGTTCAGCGGATACTTCATTGACAGTCAAGGAAGAATTTAGTGCGCCAAATCCAGATTTTGATTTTGAGCAATTACTAAAAGAGGCACAAACTGGTAAGCCGTCTGTTTTGAGTATGGAGAATCAAGTTGAGATGGCAAAAGGCGGGGTAGAATTGGCGAATAAGCAGCAACTGCCGGACTATCAGTTTAGTGTTGCTTATAAAGAGAGAAAGCAAACTGAGATGCAGACAGAGCCTGATACGTGGAAGGCTAGTGTTATGGTTATGCTGCCAATTTGGCAGCATAAAAACAAAGCTGAAATTAAGGCTGCTACTGCTAACTTTGATGCGGCGCAAGCATCTCTAAGTAATATGAAAAATATGACTGGACTAGATCTTCAGATGGCACTGACTGAGGCACAGTCTGCTTGGCGTCGTATCGATTTATATAAAAATACGGTTATCCCTCAGGCAGAGCAAACTTATCAGGCAGGAATTGTTGGTTATACCAATGGCAAGGTCGATTTTATGGCAGTATTGGACAGCCTGAATGCTTTGAAAAATGCTAAGCTGGATTACTATAAAACTCAAGTCGATTATGAAAAAGCTGCTGCGAATGTAGAAAAATCAGTAGGAAAACCATTATTTACGAGTGGATTAGAACCGTAATGAATGATCTGGATGAAAGGAAGAATGTAGCATGATAGAAAAATTTTTGCAAAAAAAGAAACTGATTATTGGAGTGACTACTGGGGTATTAGTCGCTGGTTCGATAGGCTATTATACTTATATTCAACAAAAACCAGCAGTGATGATGGATCATTCTGCTCATCAAATGGGCGACAGTTCTGTTATGGCAATGGGAGATACCGTAACACTAGATGCGAAAGCTAGACAATTAGCAGGGGTGCAGACAGCACAAGTTGTAATGAAGGCTCTTAACAAAGATATAAAAACTACGGGTAAAATCGCGATGAATGAGAGCGGGCGGACGTATATTACTTCCAGGGTGGAAGGTAGGGTAGATCAATTGTTTGTATCTGCCGATGGTGAAACCATTGGGCAAGGACAGGCGATTGCCTCGGTGTATAGTCCCACTTATATAGCGGCGCAAGAAGAATATTTGCTCGCGGCGCAGAGTGTGGAGAAACTCAAAGGTGCTGGTAAAGATGTAGTGCAGATCAACAATCGATTATTAGAAGCAGCCCGGCGAAAACTGCAATTATTAGGTGTATCCGATGAGGCTGTTTCTCAGCTTGAACAGACGGGTCAAGCGAATGATCATATGACGATTTATGCCCAATTTGGTGGTACGGTCTTGGAAAAACTGCTATTGCCAGGCGCTTATATCATGCCAGGAGAAAAACTATACAGCCTGTCTGATTTATCGACTGTTTGGATGTATGCTGATATTTATGAAAAGGATTTAGCTGGGGTTCAGGTTGGACAACCGGTTACCGTAACAAGTAGCGCTTATCCGGGTGAAGTTTTTAATGGTCAGGTGACTTTTATCAATCCAATTGTAGATGATAGTAGCCGGACGGTAAAAGTTCGGGTAGCTATGGGAAACCCTGGCGGTAGGTTGAAACCCAATTTATTTGTGAATGCTGCCATTCGTGTACCATTAGGTGAAAAACTAGTTGTACCAGAATCTAGTCTGATTGACACTGGTGATCGCAAAGTGGTGTATGTGGTTCAAGGCGAGGATACTTTTGTGAAAAGAGATGTGGTAATTGGCCAAGAAGCGGATGGCTATATCCAAATACTTTCAGGGCTTGCGCCTAGCGATGTGGTGGTTACAGCTGCGACATTCCTCATTGACTCTCAGACACAGTTGGGTAGCGGCAGTATGGCCGGCATGAAGATGTAGGGGGTGATGCATTATGTTAGAGAAATTAATTGAGTTTTCTCTGAAGAACAGAGTTATTATTATTGCTTTATCAGTGCTCGTGATCCTCTGGGGAGCTTTTACTGCCCGAGATACGCCAATTGATGCATTCCCTGATTTGAGCGAAAATCAGGTGCTGGTGTATGCTGACTGGATGGGACGTGGTCCGCAGGAAGTGCAGGATCAGGTAACCTATCCTTTGGAAACGGCTTTGCGTGGGCTGCCACAAGTAAAAGAGGTACGATCAAATTCTTCCTTTGGCTTTTCTATGGTAACGGTCATTTTTGAAGATGGTGTCGATCCATACTTTGCCAGACAAGTGGTGAATGAAAAAGTACAACAAGCCATTCCTAAACTACCTACAGGAGTGCAACCTTCATTAGGTCCTGTCAGTACGCCGATGGGGCAAGTTTTTATGTATACCATTGAAAGTGATCGGCACAACCTAGCGGATTTACGGACAGTGCAAGATTTTACAATTAAGCAACAATTAAGTGCTGTACCTGGTGTAGCCGAGGTAGCTAGCATTGGTGGCTATGTTTTGCAGTATCAAGTGAATATAGATCCGAATTTAATGAAATCATATAGGGTTACCGTTGGACAGGTATTTAGTGCAATTGGGGCTAATAATGCCAACGTTGGTGCCAAAGTTGTGGAACAAAATGGTCAAGAATTTGTCATCCGCGGTCTTGGTCTCGTGCAATCTATTGAAGATATTAAAAATATTGTGATTATGCAGAACAATAACATCCCAATCTATGTAAAAGATGTGGCTAGGGTAACTGCTGGTCCGGATTTTCGCAGGGGTGTACTGACGAAGGATGGCTATGAGATAGCTGGTGGTATTGTCATTCAACGTATGGGCGAAAATACGCTGAATGTCATTGAGCAAGTGAAAGCAAAAATTGCTGAAATTCAACCAACCTTACCTCAGGGAATGCGCATTGTTCCTTACTATGATCAGACAGAGCTGGTAAACAATGCAGTCAATACTCTCAAACGAGCGTTGATTGAAGAATTCGTTCTGGTATCTATCATTGTTCTGGCCTTTTTAGGAAATTGGCGTTCTAGTATCATTGTGACTAGTGCGATTCCTATTGGTATTCTTATTGCTTTGATTGCGATGAAAGGAATTCACTTATCAGCCAATTTAATGTCCTTGGGAGGCATTGCCATTGGAATTGGTGTTATGACCGATGCGGCGATTGTTATGGTAGAAAATGTTTATCGCCATCTGGCTGAAAACGGTGGTCGACGAAATATTGTTGATGTGACCTTAGAAGCGGCGAAAGAAGTAGCTGTGCCGATTTTCTTCTCCATCACAATTATCATTGTAACCTTCCTTCCCGTGTTTACCATGACAGGGACAGAGGGAAAAATGTATATGCCGATGGCCTTTGCAAAATCCTTTGCTATGACGGGTTCACTAATCCTGGCATTTACGTTGGTGCCAGTGTTATGTACCTTATTATTGAAGGGTAAAATCAAAGAAGAAGACACTTGGATCGTGGGAAAAATGCATAAATTATATGTGCCCTTGCTAAATAAAGTGTTGAAGTATAAAAAGGCAACAATTGGGATGGCGTTGGCGGTGATTATTGCGGGATTCTCTTTATTACCACTGATTGGAACTACCTTTATGCCTGAACTGGATGAAGGAACCATTTTGGTTATGCCGACGATGCTTCCTAGCGTATCCTTGACGCAGGCAGTAGAAGCTGCAAAAACAATGGATAAGATCATCATGGAAATACCGGAAGTCGATATGTCGGTAGGAAAAGTGGGGCGAGCGGAGTCAGCTTTGGATCCAGCCCCAGTGAATATGATCGAGACGGTTGTTACTTTAAGGCCGAAAGAACAGTGGCGCCCTGGTATGACTAAAGAAGCTATTAAACAGGAAATGACGGCTAAACTTTCTAGTCTTCCTGGCCTCAACTTAGCCCTTACGCAGCCGATTGCTGGTAGATTGTCAATGTTGACAACGGGCGTACGGACAGAATTGGGTATCAAGTTGTATGGTGAAGACCTGAAGGTCTTACAGCAAAAAGCCTCTGAAATTGAAAAAGCTTTGGGAGATGTTCCTGGAGCGAGTGACTTATATGCTGAGCGAGTATTTGGAGCACCTTATCTAGAAATACAAATGGATCGGGAAAAAATAGCTCGTTATGGCCTTAATGTTGGTGATGTAGAAGATGCCATAGAACTGGCTGTAGGTGGTAAAACTGCCACCACAACAGTAGAAGGTAAAAAGCGGTTTGACGTGCTAGTGCGTTATAATCGAGAGAATCGCGAACATATAGATGCAATGCAAAATATCTTGGTTCCAGTGGCCAGCGGTGGTGTGAAGACTGCTGGTAGTGGTATGGGCGGTGGTATGGCTAGTAGTGGGGCGGCTAAAACAGCTGCTGTTTCAACTGGTGGTGCTTACGTACCATTAGGCGATGTAGCCAGATTTCAAGTGGTTGATGGACCATCCATGATCAGTAGTGAAAATGGCGTTTATCGTATCATCGTTCAGATGAATACCAAAGACAGGGATGTGGTCAGCTTTGTCGATGAAGCTTCTAAAGTCATCAAAGAGAAGGTTGATTTACCACCGGGCTATTCGATGAAGTGGACCGGACAGTACGAAAATCAGCAACGGGCGAAAACGCGCTTGGGAATGGTAGTTCCAGCGGTTATTGTCCTCACGTTCTTCTTATTATATATGAGTTTTAAATCAGTTGATGATGCTTTTCTCATTATGCTTAATATCCCATTCTCGCTAGTAGGAGGTATTGTGGCCATTTATGCTACTGATACGTATTTGACGGTGGCGGCTGCCGTAGGCTTCATTGCACTTTGTGGTATTGCGGTGCAGAATGGTGTCATCATGATGACGTATATTAAGCAACTTCGGGAAAGTAAATCTCTAGAAGAAGCAATTGTTGAAGGTGCCATTACCCGTCTTCGCCCAGTTATGATTACTGCCTTGGTGGCTAGTTTAGGTTTGTTTCCGCTCATTTTTTCTAATGGGACTGGGGCTGAAGTACAACGTCCAATGGCTACTGTAGTTGTTGGTGGCTTAGTTACATCGACGATTCTGACGCTTTTTGTATTGCCTTGTATTTATTTAGTGTGGCATCAATGGCGTGAGCGTAAACACAAAGCTAAGGCAGCGGTAAATTCCATTGAAAAATAATTTATAAGAAGTAAGGAGAAATATAAAATGAAAAAAAATAAATTAATAGTAGGGATTCTATTCATCACGGTGGCTTTGATATTGGTGACAGGATGCGGTTCAAGTGAAAAACAAGCGGCGTCTCAGCCGCCTGCTAGTCAACAAACATCTGGACATGAAGGTATGAATATGTCAGGACATGAAAACATGTCGATGCCTAAGGGCGATCCTATGCCGATGATGAAAGATATGGATAAAGGTTTGCAAGATGTAGTTAAACAAGTAAAAGATGGTAAAACGATGGATGCACAAAAAACTGCGATACAACTTGTAAGTACTACGGAAAAAATTATGCCCCATATGATGGATGCTGAATTAAAGGAAAAATTAAGTAAAGCCATAGCAGATCTTAAAGATAGTGTGAATTCTGGGAAAATTGATCCTGCTGCTTTAGATGTCAAAGTCAAAACTATGCAAGAACTTATGAAACAAGCAACTACTGATATACAAAGCATGAATCATAATTAATGGCGAGGGAGGAGCAGTTGATGAAAAACTTGATTTTGATTACTATATTGACAGGAACACTTCTAAGTGGAGTGGTATTGGTTCAAGCCTCTGCTCCAACCTCTGGTTACAATCAGTTTCTCCTATCAATTGATTCCATTCAGTCGGGGGCTGTTATGCCAATTGTTGATCAAACACAAATCTCTGGTCGGGTTGCTTCATTGCCAAATGGACAGACCGCACAAATCTTAGCCATTGCTAAAGAAATGCTCGGTCAACCTGTAGTATGGGGCGGGGCTTCGCCTAGTAATGGATTTGATTGCTCTGGTCTGGTCCAGTATGTTTACCGACAAGCGGGAATAAATCTGCCACGTACGGCAGATTTGCAATTTCTGGTTGGTCAGACGATATCCATATCCTATCTCCAGCCAGGTGATTTGGTTTATTTCACCACTTATGAACCTGGGGCATCCCATGTAGGAATCTATATTGGAAATAGTAAATTCATTCATACATCTTTTTCTAAAGGTATAGTAGCAATTGGCAACATGAATGACAGCTATTTTGTGCAGCGGTACTACGGAGCAAAAAGAGTATTGTAGAATATATTATAGAAGGAAAAATTGCCAATTCATATAAAGCAACTCGTCGAAAACCATGGTGGGCAAGTTAGTGTCGAAAGTATTGTGGGTAGGGGCAGTAGTTTTCAGGTGCTGTTACCAATTGAATAAGTAAATAAATGATTGTATCTATCATAACTAAAGACGCCTATCTCAACTTTGAGATAGGCGTCTTTTTATGGATTAAGCATCATCAGAGCACCAATCATGATAATAGGTAGATGACGCGTCGGGAATAGGGGAACAACAGGGTTCTGGTTGATGTATGTCATTGGTACATAGAGGAATATCAGAGTCGTCACATGACGTTGATGAATTGCTATTACAGGAGTCTAATTCACATACTTCACTTTTTGATATTTGGGGGAATGTGCAACAATGAATTGTATTAGGGTGCGAAACATGTGATGGTAATTTTTTACAACTAGAGGTGACATTTAAAATACTTACCTTAACTACCGATATCGCTTCAATACATCGACAGTCATGGATATCAACATGTTGATATTCAACAGTTGCCTTTAGTTGAACATTCATAGTGCGCTTTATCCGAGAGTTTTGAATTACGTTGCAATTGAACGGTAGTTCAAAATGAACAAAATACACCGATTGGGTGCAGTCTGTTGTCCGAGATACATATTCTATACACAAATCAATATGACCGCAAAAAACAATTTTTTTATTAATGACTGAAGTATGGTCAATATGGGGAAACGCCGTTGTTCTTAGGATAAAATCAATACTAGGTGCTGATTCCGGCAACGTAAACATATCGTGTACATTAACCAGTACGTTTTTTTTGTGACTCATAAATACTTTACCTCCCCCAATTAGCATAGTTTATTTGTCGCTGGAGGTTATTGACCATAATAACCTGGAATTTCACTCTGGTTGTGATATATAGTGCTGCAATCAGATAATGGTGAATAAGTTTTTACTGTGCATAGATCCGTCTGGCAGGATGAAGTCTCGCAGGGGTCTAGTAACTCTTGACAACAACAATCCACGGGTTGGTCGCACGACGATTCGCATTGGCAGTTATGACAAGATTTTAATATAGGACAGGCAAAGATTAATGTAGATATAAGTAAGCAGCGGCAATCAAGTTTGTTAATTGATATATATTCTACGGCGATGCATATATCCGTAACTTCATGATGCGCTTTCTCAAATAAGACAAACATACAAAATGGGATTTTGAAATGCGCTGTATGCACACTTTGACAATGCTCGGCCGCAGTATACATTACTTTAATGTTTTTAACGGCTTCGATGATAAGTTTTTTACCAACTGGTGTGGGAATAATCTTGAAATTACTTAGCGATATCGTTACTGATACACTTAGTACATATAAAATATCAGGTTTTTTATTAGGAATAAACAGCCTGTCGGTTTTGCAGGTTTCGATGCAAAATTCCAAGGGTGGATTAGGTGGAAAAAGTGAAGGAGGGGTAATGCCAATAATTTCAACTTCATTTGAAAACAAAATAATCACTTCCAAATCCATTTTTTTATAGTTTATGATTTACATAAGAATTTGTTTACTTGTTCATTTAAATAGTTAGAGAGAACTATTGGATGTAATTTCTTTTGATAAACAAGAAATGTGTTGTATTTTAAAATTATCAAAAGTTTTTTTATGTAACCTGTTTTATGTAAATGAATAGAATGTTATCAAAGGTGGTGAAAACATGGCGGGAAATATACTATATTATGGTAATAATCCTCGAAAAAAAGGAAATTGCCATATGGCAGAAGGAAAACATTACCCAGCTAGTTGACCTGTCAGTACTTCCAGAGTGCGCCACTAGATATCAAAGTAATAGGTTATGATTTTGAATCTTATTGTTCTTTAGATGCTTGTTGTAAGTGTCGCCCGGGATTGTACAAAAGCAACACATTTTCCAAGTTAACCATTGTATTTATTGCTGATGAAGTTAACAATCCTAGTAAGGCTGCTCCGCGATTCGGTGGAGTATATGGTATATTGACGATGTATTTTTGTTTTAAAAGTATAAATAGGTTCCATAAAAGAAAGGAGGCTTTACTATGAGTTGTGAGTGCCAAAATTTATATCAAACAGATATGTTCGGTATAGATGTTGCTGGGCTTTGTGATATTAGTGCATTTAAATTAAATCAAACAAATAATAATAATTGGTCAGAGATTTCTGTACAAGAAACGCTGATTATTCCCGATAATAAGCCTAGTATTGAACAAATTAATTCGGTGAATATATCTGCCGAAATTATAAAATCAAAAGTAATCGTTACGCCGCGTTTGGAAAACTCAGCAGGTATATTAATTCCAAATTATGAAGGAATCGTTACTACAGGTAGAAAGTTGATTATAGAAGGAAAACTTTGCCAAACCGTAACTTATACTGCTGTGGTCCCTGAGCAGACTGTTCATTCGGTGCATTTTGTTGTGCCGTTTTCCGATTATATTGTAATTCCTAAAGAAATGAATATTTGTTGTTATATTGTAGACACTTTGAACGTTAATTTTCAGGTAAATGTATGTGTAGAAGATGTATTTATTAAAGATATTTGTGGTAGGCACATATTCAAGAATGTGACATTATTGCTCCAGGCAGTACCTGCGCCTTCATTAGGAACTACCTGTGTAAATGAAATACAAATGAGAGGAGGAATATAAATGGAATATTGCGTTGAAAGTCAAACAATTCCTTGCAATACGTCTGACAATGTTAATATGGGCAGTATCGCCTGCACGCCTGTTTGTAAATTGCAACTCCCCCGAACTGAAAAATGTGAACCAGAACAATTGCTTAGAGTAAAGGGAATTTGTCCGAAAAATGTAATAGAAAGCATGTTAACTTGTCCTACGGACAAAAGATGGGTACAGCTATTTATTCCAGAAGTGTTATGTGTGCCTGAGGAAAAACCTGACATTGAGCAGTTATTAGATGTTACTGTAGTGGTTGAAAATATTTCACAGCGGGTAGTGAAAACTCCTGTATTGAAAAGAAAGGTAGGTCATGTTGTTACTGTTGTACCAATCACCAATCAAGAAGGTATATATACTACGGGAAGAAAGTTGGTAATTGAAGGGATGCTTAGACAGAAATTTATTTATACAGCAGCAGTTCCCGAGCAGTCTGTGCATGCGGCGCATTTTGATGTTCCGTTCTCAACCTTCATTATTCTTGCAAAAGATGATCCGTTAACTAGGAAGTTTAAAATTGACATGTGTATTGAAGATATCTTCGTTGCAGGTTGTACAGAAAGACAAATTTTTAAAAACGTAACTCTATTTATAAAAGCTACTCCACTTGTGTGTTAACAAAGAGAAAGGAGGTTGTGAAACATGTTTTGTAATTGTTCCCAGAGTGCGGTAGAAATCATAGGACTTTGTGATCCTTCGTTACTAACTTTTGAGGACACAGCGAACCCTAAAGATAGAAACTGGACGGAATTATCAGTGCCAGAAGTGCTGACGTTGCCGTGTGAAAAGCCTAATATTGAGTCTATTGACAAAGTGTATATTCAAGTAAAAATTATTTCAAAGCGCATTATCGAAACCCCGAAAGGCTTAGAAAATGTGGAAGGTACTACTTTAACAGGAAAGAAACTTATTGTTGAAGGCACTTTAACTCAAAAAATTGTTTATACGGCTGCAGTATGTCAACAATCGGTGCATTCTGCACATTTTAATATTCCTTTTTCCGCCATTATTGTGTTACGGTCTGATTTTTGTCTTAATGATGAATTGTGTATTGATAGCTGTATTGAGGATGTGTTTGTTTTGGCAGTAAACCAACGGCAGATATTCAAAAACGTAACTCTTTTTCTAAGAGCTAAGCCTGCGTCAATGTCACCATGTAGCTAATATAAATTTTGTATGAAGTCACAAAACTTCAATCTACTCTGGAAAAAATCACCTCCTATCGTAGAAAGCCAGTGGTAGGAGGTTAATTGCAACGATGAAGGAACCATAATTATGGTTATGCGTCTAGAATGTATAACTTTTAGCGTATAGTATATATTTGATTTGTGACTGAATGTTCTATTGAAATTATTGATAATTTATATTTTTGTTGCCGA
>CAWDTA010000003.1:375000-376923 GCA_963805085.1 uncultured Veillonellaceae bacterium
TCTATACACGACGAAGGTATACCGTAAGGAGTGCTGGAGAGTATAGAAGTGAGAATGCCGGTATGAGTAGCGAAAAGAACAGTGAGAATCTGTTCCACCGAAAGCCTAAGGTTTCCTGAGCAACGATCGTCGACTCAGGGTAAGTCGGGACCTAAGCCGAGGCAAAGAGCGTAGGCGATGGACAACTGGCGAAAATTCCAGTACCACCAATAATTGTTTGAGTGATGGAGTGACACAGAAGGAAGTTCGAGCATACTGATGGAATAGTATGTCTAAGCTTGTAGGGTGAGAGATAGGCAAATCCGTCTCTTGAAAGCCTGAGGAGTGATGGGTATCTGAGGCTTCGGCCAAAGAGAAATCGAATGGACCACGCTGTCAAGAAAAGCTTCTAGCGAGATTAAAGGTGCCCGTACCGCAAACCGACACAGGTAGGCGGGGAGAGAATCCTAAGGTGCGCGGGAAAACCCTCGTTAAGGAACTCGGCAAAATGCATCCGTAACTTCGGGAAAAGGATGGCCATTGATTGTGAAGATATTTACTATTGGAGCGATTGGTGGCGACAGAAGAGAGGCCCAAGCGACTGTTTACCACAAACACAGGTGCCTGCTAAAGAGAAATCTGACGTATAGGTGCTGACACCTGCCCGGTGCTGGAAGGTTAAGAGGAGCGGTTAGAAGCAATTCGAAGCTGTGAATTGAAGCCCCAGTAAACGGCGGCCGTAACTATAACGGTCCTAAGGTAGCGAAATTCCTTGTCGGGTAAGTTCCGACCCGCACGAAAGGTGTAACGACTTGGGCACTGTCTCAACGAGGGACCCGGTGAAATTGAAATACCTGTGAAGATGCAGGTTACCCGCGACTGGACAGAAAGACCCCATGGAGCTTTACTGCAACCTGACATTGAATTTTGGTAAATGATGTACAGGATAGGTGGGAGACTGAGAATAGAGAATGCAAGTTTTCTAGGAGTCATTGTTGGGATACCACCCTTCATTTACTGGAATTCTAACTGGAATAATAACTAAATTCAAGACAGTGTCAGGCGGGCAGTTTGACTGGGGCGGTCGCCTCCGAAAGAGTAACGGAGGCGCCCAAAGGTTCCCTCAGCGCGGACAGAAATCGCGCGAAGAGTGCAAAGGCATAAGGGAGCTTGACTGCGAGACGGACATGTCAGCAGGGACGAAAGTCGGGCTTAGTGATCCGGTGGTACCGAGTGGAAGGGCCATCGCTCAACGGATAAAAGCTACCCTGGGGATAACAGGCTAATCTCTCCCAAGAGTCCATATCGACGGGGAGGTTTGGCACCTCGATGTCGGCTCATCACATCCTGGGGCTGAAGTAGGTCCCAAGGGTTGGGCTGTTCGCCCATTAAAGTGGTACGTGAGCTGGGTTCAGAACGTCGTGAGACAGTTCGGTCCCTATCCATCGCGGGCGCAAGAAACTTGAAGGGAGCTGCTCCTAGTACGAGAGGACCGGAGTGGACGAACCAATGGTGTACCAATTATTCCGCCAGGAGTACAGTTGGGTAGCTACGTTCGGAAAGGATAAACGCTGAAAGCATCTAAGCGTGAAACCAGCCTTAAGATGAGGTTTCTCATAGAGTAATCTAGTAAGACCCCTTGTAGAAGACAAGGTTGATAGGCCAGGTGTGGAAGTACAGCAATGTATGTAGCTGACTGGTACTAATAGGTCGAGGGCTTGACTTAAAAAAAGCCAGACATGCAAGCATGTCTAGATAAATAAAAGATAACTAAAATGCAAAGAATACAATAATAAAACTTCTGTTTAGTTTTCAGAGAATATCTCTGAAAGATCCAGTGATGATAGCTATAGGGTACCACCTGTTCCCATACCGAACACAGTAGTTAAGCCTATACACGCCAATGATACTTGGGTGGAAACGCCCTGGGAAAGTAGGTAGTTG
>CAWDTA010000004.1:0-474232 GCA_963805085.1 uncultured Veillonellaceae bacterium
ATAGAGTAAAGGGCAGAAAATAATCCTGCCCCTCCTCATCAAACCGTACGTGAGGTTTTACCTCATACGGCTTTCCGACATTCTTCTTCCTTCAGCGTTCGTTATCCAGCAAGTTTTAATAAACCAAGTTTGCTAGACATCTTCCGGACATCTTTGATGCCAGTGAACTGACCCCCATAAGTTAGACCTAAATCTAACTTATGGGGGTCAGTTCACGTTTCATTATATTAGCTATGTCTTCTTCTCTTTCTTGCAATAGCAAATGGGCATGATTATCCATTATGCAAAATGCTATAAGACCATATCGGTTATTATCTTTTTTCGTTTTTAGTATTTCTATAAAGTGCATTTTATCTTGGTCATCTATGAATATATCTTTTCGATCGTTACCTCTTATCATTATATGGTAATACCCTGTATTACTTTTATCTCTTTGCTGTCTTGGCATGATAATCCGCTCCTTTTTCCCAGATTATCATGCCAAATTAGTTTAGGCAAGCCAAAAAACCGTCACTTTATCTTAAACCACGTTTGATGAATGGCTTGATAGTCTCTGATCATGGATTCATCTTCAAAGAGAATTCGTTGGATATCATCATTCAAGAGTTTTTTTTACAATTTCGAAATTTTGTACAAACTGCTCTTGTTTTTCCTTATCTGCTTTTGCAAGTACATAGGTTGGTCGGGTGTAGGAAAGTCCCATACGCTTTAGCAGGCCAGTAATTCCGCGGATGGAATAGTCATAACCATATTCTCTTTTTATATACTTGCCAATCAAACCTGCTGTCCAATTAAAGTCTGTTGAAAATCCGACATCAGACGGTACGCTGTTTAGAATAACTTGTTTTAATACATTTCGTTGTTCATGAGTAAGTCGAACTGGCCTTCCCGGTATCGACTTGTCAGGAATTCCAGCAATACCTTCTTTTTTATATGTTTTGTGAACATTGCAAACTGTAATTGCTGTTATTCCTATAATGTCCGATATTTCGTTACAGATCTTGCCCGAAAGAAACAAATATAGGGCTTGATATCTTTTATAAACACGTACTATTTTCTCTTTATCCATCGCAATTTTAATTGCGTTTAATTCTTCTTGCGTTGCTCTTATTTTCATAATTTGCCACCATCCCTGTTAGTTTACTTTTTTATATTGGCAAATTCACTTAAAAACTTTAATTCATCTTATATAGAGAAATAAATTAACTCATAATTATTATAAATAAACACCACACCCTTGTAGAATCAAAGCTTTGCTCATCTTCCAAAAGATACAATTATCTGAAAGATTGTCTATTTCACCTTTTCGGGTGGATAGGCAGAAATTGCTTACTATCCATGTTATTACAAACCAGATAAACATATTTTTTATACCATAGCGCTGTGAACCGTGAAAAAATGTAAATATAAATAATAGAATAAATATAATTGATGTCAATACCGTTAGTGTGCTATTAATATTTAATCTCATAAGAAATGTACAAACAGCTATAATCAATACACAAGCCCATTTAAAATAATCTAAAAATTTATTTTTACTTATATTGACTATAGCATTTGTATTGGTACTAGTTTATAAATCAAGCATAATAACCCCCTCCTGCAGTGGCTTTGGGCTTTGCAGGTAAATCTCCCTTGTAGTTTACAAATAAAGGGATGCTACTATTTACCATTAAATTTTTCTTTGACAAAAAAAACACTCCTTTAATTTTTTAAAAATTTTTAGATATTATTTCATAGTAAGTATATGCCTAGAAATAAATTGACTCACAGTGATTATAAATAAACACTGCGTTGATATTTAACTTTATATTTATTATAATATTGGTAATCAAAGAATGCACTAATCAATAATCTGATTTGTGTTTTATATTAGACAGAGTAACCCCAAAATGTTCATTATTATATTTTTAAGTGAAGGGATATATATTAATATGGATAAACAGATTACGGACAGAAGAATTAGGAAAACTAAAAAATTGCTGAGAGATACCCTTATTGAATTAATGAATGAAAAGTCTATAGAAAATATTACCATTAAAGATTTAACAGAAAGAGCCGATCTGAATCGCGGTACTTTTTATTTACACTATCGTGACATATTTGACTTACTAGATCAATGCGAAATTGAAATGCTCCAGGAAATGAGTGAACTTTTAAGTAAAATTGACCCTTCATCATTTATTGAATATAATTCAATAAATGAATCATATCCTCCTTTAGTTGAACTATTTGAATGGTTTAAAAATAATTTAAATTTTGGTAACGCATTAATGGGATCCAATGGAGGTATTTCATTTTTAGAAAAAATAAAAACCGTGGTTGAAAATGAACTTTACAAAAGACAGTATAAAATTGACCCCCAAAATAGTAATTCAGCATTTAGTAAGTATTTTTATGCCTATATAATATTTGGGTTTTTAGGAATTATTAAACAATGGTTTGAGAATGATGCCTCCACTCCACCAAAGGAAATGGCACTGATTTTAACAAAAATTGCATTAAATGGGTTTCAAACAGGGGTGGCAAGCCGAAACCCACAAAAGCCACAAAATTGGTTAATATTTCCGGAAACTTTTTAAATCCGTTTGAAGATAGTTCAGTATAACGTACAGTATGCTGAATATATTTATGCCCCAAATAAAACTGAATACTTCGAGTATCTTGTCCGTCATTGGCAAGTTTATATCCGGTTGCATGTCGCTGCATGTAATGATGAACAGGCATACCAAGAGCTCTTAGCGTACATTAAAAATAAAGTCTGTCAAGATAGCTTAAATTTAAGCTACCTGACAGACTTTATTTTTACGTGTATGAACATTGCTGATATTATTCGTCTCTTTCCTTAGCATATGAAATACGCGTTTTGTTGGCACTACCCCATTTAGAAAAATATTTAATTAAGTATAAACTAGTAGACAAATATACGCTTCACCTTGTCCACTAGTTTTTACAAAGCGAATGCCGTTATCGAAACATGGATGCCATGCCGGTGATAATCAATGCGTTAGCAAAATCAATAAGGAAGGCTCCTACCAAGGAAACAATCATAAGGGCTTGCGGGGCAGGACCATATTTTTCACTTAAAGATGCCATATTCACTAAGGCATTTGGTGTGGCTCCCAAACCGAAACCCACCATTCCTACAGAGGCTTGTGCAGCATCATAGGTGCGACCCATAACGAAGTAAACAACAAGCCAACAAAATAAGGCCATTAGAACAATTTGTCCAAGTAAGATTATCAGTAAGGGAAATGCAAGATTGATAAGTTCCCACAGTTTTAAACCATTAATTGCCATGGTTAGATAAACAGCCAACGAAATTTCTGAAATTACTTCAAGTGCACTGCCATTGATTTCATAAGTTTTAGTGAGATCGGATATATTACGAATTATCGCAGCCACAATCATAGCTCCAATATACCCCGGAAGTGTAATTCCTGTTTTGGTTAAGTAGAAACTGAAGATAGAGCCCAACCCCATCGCAACAAGTACGAATGCCAGTGTTTTTATTAAACTATCACTGCTAACAGAACCTTCTTCTACCTCTACAGCTATGTTAGAATCCACTGCAATACCATTTTTCAGTGGAGTAGGCACCTTGTATTTTTTTATTAATGATTCACCTAAGGGTCCGCCCATCAAGCTGCCTGCAACCATACCAAAGGTTGCGCATGCTATGGCAGCAGTAGTTGCTCCAGTTACGCCCCACTCTTCAAAGAGCGGACCAAAGGCACCACCTGTTCCCAGGCCCCCCATCAGCGTCACTGCACCACTAATAATACCAAAAAGCGGATCAATGCCAGTAACCTTGGCAAGACCAATGCCGACAACGTTTTGAAGCACTGCCAGTACAACGGATAACAAAAAGAAAATAATGAGCGGCATACCGCCTTTTTTCAGAAGCGTGACACTGGCCCCCATGCCAATTGTACAAAAAAACATAATCATGAGCGCCGTTTGCATTGTACTATCCAATTCAAATCCTAAAATCCCCTGTGTACGCAAGAAAGTAGATAAACCAGCAAAAATTAGACCACCAATCACAGGTGCCGGAATACTCAGGCGTATCAGTACTGGTATTTTACGCCTGATAAATGAACCCAGAAAGTACACACCAAGAGCCAAAGCAACTGTTTGAATCATGCTTAGATTGTAAATTAAAAGACCGCTTACGATTTTAGATTCCATAATATAACTCCTCTTAAATTTAGTTTCATATCTGGACCCATTCCCTTCGCCAGACACTGACATATCCGTGATTTTTCGGGAGAACGAAGTTTTGACAACCTTGTATACATTATAAAGTTGAGTTACAATAGAATCAAATACATATATTAATATAAATAATATAACCATTTAGTTATATAGTGGAGGCATTATGTTTAGAGGAAAAGAATATATTTATGAAGTATACAAAGAACAAAGCTTTTCAAAAGCAGCACAAAATCTCTATATCAGCCAACCAGCTTTAAGCGCTTCAATCAAAAAAATTGAAAAACGCCTCGGCTGCTCAATATTTGACCGAAGCAGTAACCCTGTTCACTTAACAGAAGCTGGCATTGAATATGTAAAATCCATAGAAAAAATTATGGATATTGAAAATCGATTTGAAAGCTACCTCAGCCATTTAAGTCAATTAAAAACAGGTCGCCTTTCTATTGGCGCAAGCAATGTTTTTGCTTCATTTATTCTTCCGGAAATCATCACCAGATTCACCGCTAAGTACCCTTCTATTAAAGTAAATCTAGCGGAAGCCAATAGTACCCATTTAGAAGAACAATTATTTTCGGGCGCACTTGATTTTGTATTTGATAATAACCCCCGGAATGAACTAATCTATGAAGAACACTTTTTCTACCGCGAATGTCTAATTCTTACCGTTCCTCAAAAATTTTCTTCAAACAGTCTCGCACAAGAGTACCAGTTATCAATAGACGATATCTTCAAAAGGATACACTTGAAACCAGAGACAAGGCCTGTGCCTTTGTCATTATTTAGCCATGATCCCTGCATTCTTTTAAGGGCTGGAAACGATACGCGAATTCGCGCAGATAAAATTTTTGAGGAACACGGCATAACGCCCAAAATCATATTAGAATTAGATCAGTTAGCCACAGCTTATAATGCTTCCTGTTCTGGCATGGGAATTACCATCATTAGCGATATCTTAGCTCAGAAAACAAACGCTTCCTCAAATATGCTATATTACAAAATCAATAGTCCTCACACATTCCGCGACGTATTCTTCTACAATAAACAAAATAAATATATCACCAAAGCTATGGAAGAGTTTATAAAAATAACACAAAAAAGCGATGAATACCTAAGTACTCGCCGCTTTAGATTGTAAAATTAATATTTTGTAGTTACCCTTATCGTCTGAATAGCTTTCCGAAAGCAAAATGACACGTACCGTTTTTTTGTCTACATTCTTCCTCTAGAGGACAAACAGCTTACGTATTTCATCCTCATTTAGTTTCGTCAAGAAGGTTTCCCCAGGCTCTATTAAGCTGTCAATCATTTCTCGTTTCTTCTTTTGAAGTTCATAGATTTTTTCTTCAACTGTATTTTTCGCAATAAATTTGTATACCTGTACTGAATTTTTCTGTCCAATACGATACGCTCTATCTGTTGCTTGATCCTCTACCGCAGGATTCCACCATGGATCATAATGAATAACCGTATCCGCCCCTGTCAGATTCAGTCCTGTACCACCTGCTTTAAGTGAAATGAGAAATACATCTTTAGCGCCAGAATTAAAGGAATGTACCAGTTTTATCCGATCTTGTGCTGGCGTTGACCCGTCCAAATAATAATGAGATATATCCATATTTACTAACTCTTCTTTAATCAGCGCTAACATACCTGTAAACTGAGAAAAAACAAGTACCTTATGTCCACCGCTTACTGCCTCTTTGATAATCTCCTTAAAAACTTCAAGCTTTCCGCTGCCACCATGATAATCCTCAATAAATAGGGATGGATGACAGCAAAGCTGTCTTAACCTTGTGAGCAGTGCTAAAATTTTTATTTGACTTCTTGAAAAACCATGCGCGGCAATTTCAGTTTCAAGCTCTTTTCTCGCCTGCATCGCCCACGCAGTGTAAAGCTTTGTCTGCTCATCTGTCATCTCACAGCTCAGTTTACTTTCCACTTTTTCTGGCAGTTCCTTAAGCACGGCTTTTTTCATCCGCCGCATAATGAAGGGCTTGATATGGCGACTAAGTTCACTGAGGGCTTGTTTATCCTGATTTTTTACAATAGGCTGCTCAAACTTACTGGTAAAGGTTTTATGATTCTGCAAGTAGCCTGGCATAATAAAATCAAAAATTGACCATAACTCTGTTAGCGTATTCTCAATCGGTGTGCCTGTCAGCGCAAAATAATTTTTAGCTTTAATTTTTTTGACGGTTTTCGCATTCAACGTATTCGGGTTTTTCACATGTTGTGCCTCGTCTAAAAAGCAATACAGAAATTTCTTTTTTTCATAAAACTCAATATCCCGCTTAATCAAGGCATACGAGGTTACTACCAAATCCACTTCGTCAATTTCTTGAAGCTGCGCTGCCCGCTCTTCAGGATCACCTGATACCACCAAAGTTCTTAGGCTCGGCGCAAATTTTTGCACTTCCTCTTCCCAATTATAGACAAGTGAAGTAGGTGCGATGACTAGCGAAGGCTCGGCCTTATCCGTCTTTTCAGATAATAAAAAGGTAAGAACCTGCAAGGTTTTCCCCAAGCCCATATCATCTGCTAAAATACCGCCAAAGCCATAGCTTGCCAAAGATTTTAACCATTTGAATCCTGTTTCCTGATAGCCTCTGAGTTTACCCTGTATACCGTCTGGAACCTGATACTCTACATCCTCTGGCTCTTTTATATCCTGTACCATTTTCTTAAAAGCACTGCTACGCTCCATATGAAATTCCCCAGTTTCCCGAGCCAAGCTATCTAAATATAAGGCACGATACTTCGGGAGTTCAATGACCTTCTTCTGTAAATCACTTGAACGGACACCAAGCTGGGTAAGCAGCCTTGCGCTAACTTCAAATTCCGGTGAATCAAGCGGGATAAATGCCCCATTCTGCAAACGATGATAACGCTTTTTTACCTTATAAGCACTTAATATCTCCATAAGTTCTTTCAGCGAGATATCTTCATAGTTCAGCGAAAGTTCCAGCATATCGGTTTCTGTATTAAGACGAACCCCTGCAGAAATACTGTTACCCTCTTTAATACGAATATTTTTAAACGCATCCGTATAAAAAACTTCAGCAATGTCCTTTAATTCCACAAGTCCCTCCTGCAGAAACAAATAAACCTTTTCTTCATCCAATTGTACCAATTGTCCATTTTCCCAAGAAAAATTATACTTGCGAAACAAATTTAATAGCTGTGTTTCTTCAACAGTAGAACGTAAAAGCACCTTATCATCAATTATGATTTCACTTTGCGCCTTATCATCCTTAAATTGCAATACTTTTTCTCCATAACGAAATTCAACCCGAGCGCTCATGCCACCCTCTAGCTTATCTAAATATACAGCTTTCTCAAGGCTCTGGCGCGAATACTTCGCTAAAACATTAGATTTAAGCTTAACCGCACTGATTTTTTCAAGAGCAGGGAGCATCCCTGAAAAAAACTCTGAAGCACTGCTTTCTGGTATATCTACACTCACTGCATGCTCTGCTGAAAAGCAATTGAGGATTGGTTTTATATACTGGGAAAACTCAGCATCCACCTGATAGATTTTTTGCTGATAATATATATATTCAAAATCGGTATCTAGTCCATATATAACATCCCCTGGCGCTAGTTCAAGCGCCAGACGGACACCGCCTTTGATATGGCTAAGCGTCAAATTCAGCTGAGGCCGCCCACGTTCAATGGTAATCCCTTTAATCTTTTCATCATTCATTTCTAAATCAAAGGCTCGTTCAGCCATGCAGGAAAAAAACTGCTGCAGCGTACGATTGGTCAGTGCGTAATGCCGCGCATCAGAGAAAGCCGACCCGTAACTTGCATAATAGTTCCAGCTGCTACGCTGTTTTTCTTCTACATAGCTTTGATACAGCATATCCACAAGTTGCTGTGAGTCTGTATCAAATACCATGCTTTGTGATTCAAAAGCAAAATTTTTTCCATAATATAAAACCCTGTTAGTTTCTAGTGCCTCCATCAACTGTGGGATATGCTTTACTACATACATCCGTTCATTACCAATCAAGAATTTTAGTGAATTTTTTTTTTGCCCAGAAACAATGGAAAATGCGTAGGTGGGAGTAAGACGAATAGGGTCTGGCGATATTTTACTATGCAAAACTTCAGACTTTTGCATAAAAAATCTCAGCATTTCCTGTGCTGGTCTTGTCAACTGCACCTTTGGTTTCATTTGTTTCTCTGAGAAACGAATAACCTTACTTTCTTTAGAAAAATAGCTATCCCATTCATCTTTAATCGTCTTCAGTACCGCTACAATATGCTTACACGCCCCGTTATACTCATAAAAAGCAGGACAATCACAATTATAGCTTTTTATTTTGTTATGCTTATCAAACTCTATGGAAACGTCATAAAGTTCGCGTCCTAGAACTTGAGCCACAAATAAATTTTCATTCGAGAAGAATTCGATATCTTCTACATGGCCCGTCTCATAATAATAACAGCCCTTTTTATAAGACGAGCCCATAGCCGCTTGATGTTTTATGATATCTTCCGACAACATAGTATTACTCCCCTGCACTATTAAATTTCTTAAAATTTACAATTTCATTATTATAACATAGTCAGAGAGTAAATACGACAAGGACCCACCTCGCAGTCTTCAAATAAAGAAATACTCCAACAGATAAAGTCATGAATTAAATAATTTATCATACTCATTTATAATTGAATGAATAAATCGGAAAATCACGCTTAGACTAGTTATAATAGCATTGATAGAAAACGTTTGATTATTAAGGGAGGTATTTACAGATGAAAGAAATATTTGACAGAAGAAGCATCCGTAAGTTCAAAAATCAGTCTGTGGGGGCAGAGAAAATTGACCGTTTGCTCAGAGCAGCCATGCAGGCTCCTTCAGCCGCCAATCAACAGCCATGGGAATTTATCGTTGTGCAAGAAAAAGGCATGCTAGAGAAACTCTCGCAAGTCTCACCTTATGCCAAGCCAGCTGCACATTCAGCGGTTACCTTTGTACTACTAGCAAATGAAAATGAACTAAAAGTACCTACTGCCTGGGAGCAAGATATGAGTGCTGCAGCTCAGAATCTATTGCTAGAAGCAGTTCATCTGGAACTCGGAGGTGTATGGTTTGGAGTCGCAACAGCAGACTTTGTCGCCGAAAATGTACGCAGCTTATTTGATCTTCCTAATCACCTAAAACCATTTGCATTGATTTCCGTAGGCTATCCTGATGGACAAAAAAATGAGTTCATTGACCGTTACAAGGCTGAAAAAGTACATGATGAAAAATGGTAATACCTCTCTTATTACTCCATGTTTAAAGAAATTACAGGACGGTTCTATGTGCCCCAATATAAAAAGCAGACAATAGCACCGTCCTTCATCTGATGACCAAAACTATAACAGATTTTGCTTCTATCATGATGTCAGTAGGCTTGTGTCCTTGAGGTGCATGGTCAAATCTTTCAATAGATGCGACTCCAATAAGATCAATACCTGATTTTTTTGTTTTTAGCACGAATTCTGTTTTAATGCGAGATGATTGTAACATATCATCGTTCTCCTCGTCTTGTTGGATTACCACCATTATTGCTCTGCCCACGTCTATATTCACTAGAGGAACAACCCATTTCAGCACGAAAAACAAGATAAAAACTAGATAAACTAGCAAATCCAACCTCCAATGAAATATCCATAATGCTCATTGTACTGCTATCTAATAGTTCAATTGCCTTCTCAATTCTAAGTGCGCTCAAATATTTTTTTGGTGTCCGACTAACGAACTTTTTAAACATGCGCTGAAAATGAGACGAACTGACATTTAAACGCAAAGGAAGTTCTCGTAATAATATCAGGTTAAAATATTCCTGTTTCATAATGTCACAAGCGGCCTTGACCAGCTCTAGCTCAGGCATATACTGCGCCCCTAAATCTGGTCGGCAACGTTTACATATACGGTATCCTTGCCGTAATGCATCGTCTAACGTAGTGAAGAAACTGACATTATTGCGATTGGGGACCTTTGACTTGCAAGAAGGACGACATACTATACCAGTCGTTTTTACGGCGTAAAAAAAAGCACCATCATACTTACTGTCGCACTGCTTTACAGCTTTCCATTGCTCTTCTTTTAATAATACCATTACATATATCCTCCCATACAGTATTTAACCTCTGTTGAAAGTTATAGCTGCTCATCTATTTATATTTGTTATTCAGAAGATATCTGCCACAAATAAATAGAAGCAACAGACCCATACGGCGAGTATGTATTTTTATATTCAACAAACTGTTCTTGAGTAAGTTCGGAAAGGTTATATAATTTCATCATACCTCGTCTTATCGCGATATCTTTCCAACTTACAATGTTTGGCCGTTCCATTGAGTTGAGCAGTACCATTTCAGCTGTCCATACACCAACTCCCTCCAAGGATGCTAGCCGACGAATGATTTCATCATCTGTCAAATGATAAAGTACGCTTATATCGAAATCTCTTTGTGATATTTTGTTTGCAATTTTATAAATATATTCAGCCTTGCGAGTTGTCGTACCACATTGTTGAACAGCTTGAGCTGAACCTTTCGAAATACTTTGCGGAGTAATTTCATTAAATCGTTCTTGCATTCTGATCCAAATTGTATGAGCTGCTTTAACAGATATCTGTTGACCGATCATTGCGTAAATCAATGCTTGAAAAAGATCAGGGATAACACATCGTTCAACTTTGCCAAGTCTATGTATTGCTTCACCTAAAATTTTATCCACTTGTTTTAAATGAGAAATTTCTAGTGTACCATACTCAAAAATTTTGGTTTTAACATGCTGCATATTTCTTTTCCAATTCTAAAAGCTTTTTCTTTACCTCTATTCCATTAATATACCCAACCAAACTGCCATCAACTCCTACGACACGATGGCAAGGTATAAATATCGGAAGTGGGTTTTTATTATTAACCATCCCAACCGCACGATAGGCTTTGGGATTACCAATCTGCTTTGCTACATCCTTGTAACTACATATTTTTCCATAAGGGATCTCCTGTAATGTCTTCCATACCTTTTTTTGAAATTCTGTTCCTTGTGGTGAAAGTATTAAATCAAAGGATTTCCTATTCCCACAAATATACTCTTGTAGCTGTAGGTTAGCTCCTTCTAATATACTCGTTTCCATTAATTTAACATCTTGATGGATGATTGTACCGAAGCATAACCGTATAATCGCTGTACCATTTTCAACTAATCCTATTTTACCAATTGGAGTTTCATAATAATATGCATGATTCACTCTGCCACCTCTTTATACATTGCTATAGACCTAGTTTACTATACTGACTATTTATCGTCTTCCGAAAAATCACTTTCCAATTCAAAAAAACTATCTTTCAATTAAATTTATCAATTAACAGGCAAAACTCCTGCTAAATTCATACAAAATTTAGCAGGAGTTTTGCTTTTTATTATTTATAAAACGTCGTTCACTATTTCATTAACCTGATCAATAAGAGGAAGATTATATATATTAACTTCCTCTTGTCACTTGACTAGCACCTATTCTTTCCGTCTATTCATTGGAATTTTGATTAAAACTGTGACCAACTTGAAAAGTTTATTGAAATGCTCAAACATTTCAACGGTCATAAGTAAAAATACCACAAGAAATAAGTGAAGGTACAACTGGCAGGTATCAGCTGCTGGTTGTACCTTCTGGATCGAAATATTTCCGATCAAACCTCATAAAATCCCGCTTTTTGGGTTTGATTCCCATCTCTAATAGTTCCTTGTCTAATCTCGCATAGGTAATGTCTCTATACTCCTCAAAAGAAAAACCGTTAATTATTCCAGTGACATAACCAATCAGTGACAGATCATATATCGCAATTTTCTCTTGCCGTCTGACCAGCGCATATTCTTTGCTATTCAAATCTGTAATCAATTCAACTGTAATTTCAGCGTCCTCTAGTTCCGTAGCCGGAGCAGCTATAATCGTATCTTGCGTTGTTCTGTAGGTTCTATACATTTCCAGAACCTCTATTTCTCCCATTGGTTGTGGCGAGGATGGCTCCCCGCCACATGCTGCTCAGCTGCCTTGACCACAACTTTTTACTGCCTTGTACTGATACCAATTTATATCCCTCCATCATCATCCTGCACGTGGTTTCTTCTATCCGCTCATGCAGATAGAAAAAACCAACATACAGTTTGTTTCAGGAGAAATTAAAAAAGCGCATGCGAGGTTATTCCAACCTACACATGCGCTATGCTTCATCTTGATTGCATGCAGACGCTAAGCCTTCTGCCAAAACTTCAATCGTATTATACCAGGCGAACGGACTATCACCCTTGTAATCAAGGGAAAAGCACGGTATAATAAATTGTCGTCGTAGACAGCTAGCTGTTACGTGTAGGTGCCACAACACCTGCTCGTGCCTGTGAGTGTTCCAGCACTCTCAGGACACGGCGACTTTTTTAATTTCCACCTATTATTAGTATATTACATTTCTTGGGGATTGCAAGCAAAAGTAGGCTAAAACATGATTTTTTATTGTGAAAATTGTGTTTTTTTTTTGTTTTTTTAATTTATCACTAGGGTGGTAGGCTCTTTTTTGTTATGGTAATGTTTGCAAAAATCTGCTAATAAAAATTAATAATTTTTGATAAAAGCAATATGGACGAATCGCAAGGAAGTTTTGAGCCTTCCTTGCGATTCGTCTTTTACTGATTTGTCGATTTTATTGATAACTTAGCTTTTTTAGCATAAATTTGTAGACAAAAGTACGCGTCACCCTGTCTACCAGTGATTCCATCTTGTTGCTTTTTCCTAAGACAGTACCCCCGACACTTCGCCCGCCTCAACCTGCCATCAAAATTTTGACTATTAAACCTATATATTCTCATAAACGCTCAAAACTCCTGCCAAATTCATACAAATTCCAGCAGGAGTTTCTTTTTTGATCATACTATTGATCGACACGTTACTATTTATCCTTGCACTATTTTGACATTATTTGTTATAATGCAAATAGGTGCTACGATAACGGTAGGCGGCTTACCTTCCCCACAGAAATGGGGTGAGCATATGGGAACTCTGGAGCTTTATGTATTACTAATACTTGCTACAGGTTACATTATCGCAATAAAAAAGAGATAACCGCCCCAATCCTGCAAGATTTAGCGGTTAAACTCTTTTGAATTAATCTCTATATTTTTGTCAGGTGAACCGTCTATCGGTAGCACCTTTTATATTGTTTATCATAAACCAAATGTTATACATTGTCAACAGCTGGAAGCAAACGCTTGACAGGCAAAAGTGGCAAGCAGCCCGAGAGATTCTCGCCCTCAGGCTCTCTCAGGGCCGGACTTGAACCTCTCGATTCATCCGGCTCCCATCATCCAACCGTTGGAAAAATTCCAGACGGTTTTGTTTTGCTCATAGGCTCCTCCCTATCGGTTGACCAGTGTTCAAGACTAGATAACACAGTCCCTTTGCTCCATTCCCATTACGAATTTTCATTACTACTACGAACTGTTCCATCCCTATACCCTGCATCTGTACTTTCGTCCTTGCGGGTTCTCCTTTTATAACCTGTCCCCATGTAATTCTATTATAGAATATCCAAGATACAGAGATTTTTTCACACACCCTCTGCACCACTAGTTCTTAAGGGGGACTAGGTTACAGCTTGCGTAGTTTTTTATTAGCAGCTGGCATTATCATTCTGTTATAGCCGATTGTAATAGGAATAAATTGCGGTCATCGCCTTTGGGTTTATACTATTGGTCAACGTATTAAAATTTATATATCGTTAAATCAATAATCAGTATCACTGGTTGATGCAAATGGTATTGTTAAAGCACTTCGAATCATGACTTCAAATGGAGCTGCAGGTGCACCAGTAATGTCTCTAATAAATGGTTTAGGTGCATTCTCCCAGTTGTATCTAATTCGTGCACCTCTTGTAATAGTGCATCCAAATGGTAATTCAACACTGATTTCATTTTCATTTACTGTATACGTCAATAATTTTATTGAACGAGTATCATCAATTAATTCAAAGAAACCATTTGCATTGCCAGATAACGTTACTCCAAAAGTCTGGAACTTAATAACTATTTGATTTTTCATTTGATATGCATATATTGCTAAAGGCCCATTACAATATCCGTTATGATAGCCATTTATATTTTTAAACGCTTTTGCTAATGCAATCGCAACATCTTTTTTCCGTGTTGGATGTAAGTCATCATCTTCGCCCATTTCAAGAGAAACAATCATTGCGGTATCGTTTATCAATAATCCTTTTTTTTGTTCTTCTCTTAATCGTGCCCAATCATGCTCAGGGTCAATGTCATAATTCGGAAGTTGGACAAAAAGAAATGGAAGGTATGGTTGATTAAATATTTTACGCCATTCTTGAATCATATTCGTAAATATTGATCCATAATATTCTGGATTTCCAGTGTCGCTTTCACCTTGGTACCATAAAATGCCTGTCAATGGAATTCGTCTAAGAGGATGTATCATTCCGTTAAATAAACCAATTGGTTTGTATTGAAGAAATAGCTGTGACTTTCTCTCCGGAAGCCAGCTCCCACGCTTAATTGCCCATAAGCCGAGAGTATCAACATCTAGAATTTCATCTTTGGTAACGATTAAATGCTGCTTGGTTTTTCTGATACCTCCTGGGGAATTATAAATTTTTAAACGGATTACCATTTCAAATTCTTTTTTTAGTATTCCCAATGGATAGTTACGTGGTAGATACTGATGATCTGTTGATCCTATTTTTTTACCATTTATAAAAATATCATCACTATCAATAAGTGTGCCGAAACGAAGTTCTCCTTCATAACCAACCATTGAATTTGGAATAGTTATTCGTTTTCTCAACCATATTACTCCTGGTGTACAATATTTATTAGGCCATGCTTGATTGAGCTTAACATGATCCCAAGAAGTATCATCAAATTCAGTATGCATCCAACATTCCGAAAGCCCGTCATCAACTTTTTCACAATAATTTTGATATTGTTGCTGATAAATAGTATCGTTTTTTTCAATTAATTCAATATAACTATCATTTCTTAAACAATCAAAATTATTCGGCAAAAGACCTAAATTTAATAATGTTTCGTGACTAACCCAACTTTTAATAGGTGAGCCACCAACTGCTGTCGACACTAATCCGATTGGTATATGCTTTTCTTTATACTGCTGTTTTGCAAAAAAATATCCTATACCTGAAAGTGTTTCTAAATCTTTTCCAATAGCGCTTTTCCATTGTCCGCCAGTTAATTCGTTCTGAGGTTTTTTAAAATCAAATTGTTCTGGAACTTCAAAAAAATGAATTAAAGAATTATCAGCTTGAGTGATTTCGTTTGGATATTCGGCTCTTAATTGGTTCATGCATAATTCCATATTAGATTGACCACCCAAAAGCCAAACGTCGCCAAACAAGATATTACGAATCGTTATTTCTTCTTTGGCTGTAAAAATTTTGATGTCAACAGGTCCGCCTGCTTTATGCGGTGGAAGAGTAAATTCAAAATATCCTGTGATGCATTCTGCCTGTACAGCCAATGTAGTGTTTTCATAAGAAATTTCAACTCGATTATTAGGCAGTGCATATCCCCAAAAGCTGATTGGCTTATTTTGCTGCAAAATAGCACCATCGCGTAATAAATATGGAATGAATAATGCTTTTGACATGATTATCTTCTCCTTATTCAAACTTCTTAATATTATTTATTATATTTTATGTATGGCAATATATATTGAATAACCGATCTTTAAATATACCCACATACTAAATTAGAAAGTCACATTCTATACGATACATATTATTTATTTCATTTATGTAAGTCTGAACAGATACGCATTGGCAGTTTTGCTCGTAATTTTAGATGTCATAAACGCATTTGAATTGGATTTGGCATATACCAAATTGAAATATAAGTTTTCAGCTACAGTCGTACCTAATCCGATTGTATAGTAGTCTACGTAGTCACTAGGCAGTTGATGCTCTAGTACGTTTCCTCCAATACGATAATAGCCCAGTTGCAATTCGGTTGTTTTGCTTAGAGGAGCATCAATTACTAAAGACTGGTTGTTTTGCGATTGTTACTGTGCTGGTATTGTCATAGGTAGAAGTCGCTTTGCTAGCCTCCAAAGTTGCTTTTACTTTTTTAAATTTTTTATAATACTGCGATACGAAAAATGATAGGTGTTTAATTGCTATTGTAAACGTGCTCGGACACATTTATTATACGTTATAATAATACAGATTTTATTCAGCGTCAATAGTCATTTTCAGATTTGCGAAAAGATTAAGAAAATTTGTTATTGACAAAAAAATCTAATAATGTTATTTTTATGCTAAGATTGATGTGCTTGAGCACAATTAATGTATGAGGAGCGTGTGAAAATGTTAATGGTTTAAAAATTTGATAGCTCTGCTATCTGCGAAGGATTCCATTATGGTAATGCAACATGTCTAAAGGTGTTGTTCAATATATTCCAGTATCGTGGAAGAGACAATGCCGTTTCTACACAAATAAAAGTTTATCCTATAAAAGCCTATTTGTATAAGGCAAAAATATAAATTTATTACTGGTAATTTATATAATTAGGAGGCACAAAGAATGAATGTAGATATTAGAAAAAAGGTTAATGGGCGAACTAAGATTAGTAAATATATTCAAGGACAATTTTCGGAACATTTGGGTCGCGGAATATATGAAGGTATTTGGGTTGGAAAGCACAGTAAGATTTCAAACACAAATGGGATGCGTAATGATGTTGTTGCTGCATTGAAAAAAATTAATGTACCAGTGTTGAGATGGCCTGGAGGCAGCTTTGCTGATGAATACCATTGGGAAGATGGTATCGGTCCTAATGATCAGAGACGTAAAATTGTTAATCATAGTTGGGGCGGTGTTGTAGAAGATAATTCCTTTGGAACACATGAGTATTTTGAACTTTGCCGACAACTTGGGTGCGATTCTTATGTTAATGTAAACCTTGGAAGCGGTACTATACGGGAAATGTCTGATTGGATTGAATATATGACATCTTCAGGCGAATCAACTATGGCACAATTGAGGGCAAAAAATGGTCATCCGGCTCCTTGGAAAGTTAAATTTTTAGGTATGGGCAATGAAGCATGGCTCGGTGGTGGAAGCATGCGGCCTGAATATTATGCTGATGTTTACCGTAGATTTCAAACATATATTCCAGAATACAATGGCCCAATTTATAAAATAGCTAGCGGACCAAGTGTCGATGATTATCATTGGACAGATATTGTTATGAAAAATACAAGAGGATATTTAAATGGATTAAGTCTGCACCATTATGCCATGACAGATGTTTGGGAAAAGAAAGGCGAAGCGGTTGATTTTCAAAAGGATGAATGGGGACGCATGTTATACAATGCACGCAGGATGGATGATTTAATTGCAAACCATTTGACGCATATGGGTCAGTATGATCCGAATCATACGACTGACTTGATTGTAGATGAATGGGGAACATGGTTAAAGGCTGAAAAAGGGACTAATCCAGCTTTTTTATATCAACAAAATACAATTAGAGATGCAATTGTAGCTGCAACAACACTCAATATTTTTAGCAAGTATGCTGAGCATATAAAAATGACTAATATAGCACAAATGGTTAACGTATTGCAGGCAATGATTATTACATATGAGGATCAAATGGTTTTAACTCCAACTTATTATGTTTTTGATATGTATAAATATCATCAAGATGCAATATTGGTTGATGCATTTAGTAATAATGGAGAGGATATAAATTACACTATCTCAATGAAAAATAACGAATATATCATTTCTGTTTGCAATACTAGTATAGTTGAGGAACATAATATAACAATAACATTTGGGAACAGTATTCAAAGTCCAACATATTCAAAATGGATTCATAGTAATATTATGAATAAACATAATACATTTGATAATCCAAATAATATTTTTGAAGAAGATTTTAATCATTTTACAGTTAAGGATACCGAATTATTTATTCGTAGTGATAAAATGAGTGTGATCACTATAAAAATACC
Organism: uncultured Veillonellaceae bacterium; assembly: GCA_963805085.1. Taxonomy (GTDB): domain Bacteria; phylum Bacillota; class Negativicutes; order JARBTT01; family JARBTT01; genus JARBTT01. The sequence continues at coordinate 18,268 of CAWDTA010000004.1, forward strand.
AATTACTGCATAGGCAATAATGGCATTGCTGGATGGATATGATGTTTTTTTGATAATATTGGGAGGAATAAAAGTGAAAACTAGTGTAGAAGTTTCACAATTGTTTAATGTTCAAAAACTTCATTTTAGTGAAAAATTAGGTTACGGTATTGGAGTTAGTGCAGTTAATCTTATATATAATGTCATAAGCACGTACTTACTGTTTTTTTATACTAACGTTTATGGCTTAAAACCTGCAGATGCAGCAACAATGTTTTTGTTTGTCAGAATTATTGATGCTGTCGCAAGTCCGATTTATGGAACGTGGGTAGATAAAAGAACTACAAAGTATGGAAAATATAGGGGCTACTTATTGTATTTGTCAATTCCTTATGCAGTTCTGTCAATTTTGTGTTTTTATTCTCCGGATGCTAGTTATGCTATTAAATTAGTTTATGCCTATTCAACTTACATAGGATTATCGTTGCTTAATACTTTCTTGTCACCACTAGGGGCTATGCCAGCGGCAATGACAAGAGACAATAATGAAATTGCAGAAGTTAATGCATATGGTATTTTTTGTTCTAATGTAGGCGGTATGCTAATTTCATTTGGAGTTCCACTTTTAGTTACGCAGATTTCAGGAGCTTATACTGGTGCTGATGCTCAAAGTGGATGGTTTTTTACAATGAGCATATTTGCAATAGTTGGACTAATCGGATTATTGCTGGGTTTTAAGCTTTTAGAGGAACATTATTATATGTCTATTGAAGCAACACAATCTGTATCATTTAAGGATATTTTCGTACAAATACATGAAAATAAACCATTTGCTATTCTTTTGATCTATTTAGTGATTGCTTTCATATTTATGACAATTGTCAATTCTGTTGGCTCATACTATGTTACTTACAACATGAATAAACCGTATTTATTAAAATATTTCAATTTATTGGCAACATTACCATCTTTTATATTAGTGCCACTGTTCCCGTGGTTTAAACGTCGTCTGGGTAGAAAAGGGCTTATGTTGGGTTTTAGTGTAGTGCTGATTTTAGGTTTAGTAATTATGTATATGAGCAACCCAGAAAATATCCCTTTAGTAATGGTTGGTAAATTATTAACTTCAGTTGGAATGATTGTCATAACTGGATATATGTGGGCCTTTCAAACAGAAGCTGTTAACTATGGTGAATGGAAGACTGGAAAACGGGAAAATGCAATTATTAGTTCAGTTTGTTCATTTACTGTAGCAGCGGGAATGGCTATTGGCGGAGTAATTCCAGGGTACATTTTAAATTGGATCGGTTTTGACGCTAGCATTGCAATGCAATCGGCTACAACTTTGCAAGGGATTACAATGATGCAGTCGATTATACCAACGATATTCATCATACTTGGCATGATTGTTTTTGCTTTTTATCCGATAACAGATCAAAGTATGAATCAAATGAGTAAGGAAATTGATGACCGTAGGGCGAGATGAGTTATAAAAACAGGGCTGGAAATTCGATTTCCAGCCCTATTTTAAAATTGGAGGAACTTATTTGTGGAATATCAAATAACATATACGAACCCAATTATACAGGGGCTCTATCCAGATCCGTCCATTTGTTTTGTTGGTAAATATTTCTACCTTGCGGGTTGCTTCCAAGTTTATTCGTCTCCATTGGCACTTACCTGATGAAATCTCGTTCCACCTTTTCCCGTAACGCTCACTACCATGGCTTTTGACCACAACAACTTACGGTGGTTTGAAGCCTCCACCTGTATGGCGACTTCGGAGGGCCTTCTTCCATATTTAGTTAAGCATAGGGTGTGGACGCTAAAACATTCACACTCTTTCGTGGCACACACGCGTCATCTTGTCTAATTAACAATTCCATTTTATTTTACTTCACTTAATTTTCCATATATTTAAAAACAAAAAAAATCCGACACCGATACATTTTATTGTACCAGTGCCGATTTTTATCATTTAAGCTATTGCTGCTGTACGGAGGATGAGCCGTATTGCCCTTGTTGCTGTGATTGCCACGGTTGTTGCGTTCCATATTGATTCCATCCCGCTTGATTATTTGTACTATTACTTTTTAGACTTTGGATTGCCCCTGACACTTCATTCATTTTATGCTGGATTGAGTTTAAAACATATGAAGACATCTCTAAACGTTCATTGATCGCATGATCGAAGAACTGCGTAGATTGAGATACTTGATTAGCCATATTTCTGATGTTTTGAATTGATCCGATAGCGTTCTGGATATTTCCAGAATTGATAGCCATGACAGCGTTGTCGCAAGTTGAAACAATGTCTTGCGATAGGGTTTTAGCTTTGTTGACCTCAGTTATTAATGTTTGTCCATGGCTTACAGCGTGTTGCAAAAAAGGATTTGTTTGTTGATACAATATATTCGCCTCCTAAAATATTATAAGATAGTAATTCCTATTTTAACGGATTTTTATTCGTAATCTATGACGATTTTTAACACAAAAATAAAAACCACTCGTCCAACGGGTAGTTTGAACTGAGGCTGTAAGCCCCTATTACTAGCCAGCGTCTAAAGGCACTGGCTTTCACTTTGTTCAAGCTACTGTGGTTTTGTCAATTTTTTCCACCCATCAAGGGATGGAACTTATCGATCAGCTAATAGCTATGCCTTTTTGCTCGTAATATTGACAATTGAATTTTCGAGACTCTCTCTCCTAGGTTTGATTCCCTGCTTTATGTATTACTAATACTTGCTACAGGTTACATTATCGCAATAAAAAAAGGGATAACCGCCCAGTCCTGCAAGATTTAGCGGTTAAACTCTTTTGATTTAATCTCTATATTTTTGTCAGGTGAGCCGTCTATCGGTAGCAGCTTTTATATTGTTTATCACAAATCAAATGCTATACATTGTCAGCAACTGGAAACAATCGCTTGACAGACAAAAGTACTCGCCCCTTTGTATATATATCCATCATCGTTGTGGGAATATCTAATATTTTAAGTCTAACTCTTTCATTTTTAAAGTACGCTAATTCTACAATATCCATAAATTCTCATTTGTGCTTTTAGTACAGAACATTCTTACTGGTATTGCCCCTACTATAGAAATCCCCTACTCCTAATCTAGTACTATCACTTTTGGGGGTTAGCATATTTTACTTCTTTACTTGAGGTTTCCATTTAATAAAATTCAAAAAAATATTGCTACAAAAAAAGTAGCATGCTATAATATCGGTAGCATGCTACTTTTTTTGTAGCGTGCACATTAAATATACATATTAGAAAGAGGTGCGGTTATGCCAGTAATTACGATGAAAATGAAAAAAACTCAGCCAGAAAAGAAAAAGGAATTGATTGAGAAATTAACTTCTGCAGCTGTTGAAGTTACCAATTCTCCAGCAAGTGCTTTCACTGTCTTTATTGAGGAATATGAGCCTGATAGTATTGGTATCGGTGGGCAGACATTGATTGAAAAATTAGCTAACAAATAAGATAAAAATACTTAAGTTCCTCGCTTTTCTATGACGAGCGAGGAACGTTTGACAAAATTTATATTGAAAGATATTTCTTAAGGAGGATTTACTATGTCAGTTCCATGTCCAGGTAAACCAGTTAGAGGATCCAAATCTGGTGTTCCAATTATGGCTCTCTTTGATCTTTTAGGTAATAATTGGTCAATGGGTATCATTTGGAATTTACAGAAAGGCTCTTCTACCTTCAGAGAACTTCAGAAACGATGTGAGTCAATCTCTCCTACAATATTAAACACCCGTATCAAGGAGCTTAGAGAAGCCGATATCGTAGAGCGTACTAATGATGGTTACCAATTAACTACGCGGGGAAAAGCGCTCATGGAGTTGTTGCGTCCATTTGGGGAGTGGTCACGTGCTTGGTCAGAAGAGGTATTCAACTATTCAAAAACACTCGACAATTAAATATGCTCTTGTAAAATGATATGATTATAAAAACAAATTACGTCATACAGAATATGGTATATGGCTAATTTTACAGTCTATAGCTTTTATAAAAGAAAGGATAAATTTGAATGAGTTTGCTTAATGTGAATAATGAAAAATGTATTGGCTGCGGCATTTGTGCTGAGGTTTGTCCAAAGAATTATATTGGAATGACTGGGGAAAGGATTCCGATTGATGCTGGACTTACCTGTATCGCCTGTGGTCACTGTGTTGCTGTCTGTCCCAAATCGGCATTAGATCATGCTCACGCGTCTCTTAACGGTCAAGTTTTGTTAGATAAGACTCCGGTTTTGAATGCTGAGACGGCGGAAAGTTTTCTTCGGGCCAGACGTTCTACACGGGTGTATAAAAAAGACGCAGTTCCAAAAAACAAAATTCTAAAGCTACTAGATATTGCCAGATTAGCCCCTACAGGTAATAATACCCAAGGCGTGCAGTACTTGATTATAGATAATAAGAATACGCTACAGGCTATTACCAAAGCTACGGTAGCCTGGATGGATGAAGCAATTTCCCAAGGGGAACCATCGGCAGCTTCTTTTTCCGATTTAGTGGGACACTATCATAAAACAGGGCTAGATGTTATTTTGCGAAATGCACCATGCTTTATCCTAGCACTGTCCGAGAAAAGTTTTACGCGTGGGCGTGATAACACCCATTTTTCTCTTGCGTATGCCGAATTGTTTGCATCAAGTCTTGAATTAGGAACGTGCTATGCAGGCCTTGTCGAGGCATGTGCTAGGTCTGGCTATCAGCCGTTGCTTAAAGTATTGGACATTCCAGAAGAGTTAATAGTCACTGGCGGGATTATCGTTGGTTATCCTAAATACACTTATAAACGACTAGTAGATCGGTCTCAATTGAAAGTAACTTGGCGTTAAATTATGCGTTACTTCGTCTACATATTGTAATGTTTTGTCGAATACGTAGAAATATATCCACAACCAGAAAAAATTGCGCAAGACAGTATAATCCGTTAAAATATAGTTTAGGCTCTATTGTCTAAAGCAGAAAAGCAGACTATGTGCTTCTGCAAATCCATGAGAGGGTGGTTTTTATGATCCAGGATATTGGACCAAAAATATTCAATAATAATTTTAAAAATCAAAAAGCCAAGGTATCTGATGTTTTCCTTTCATATGAGGGAGATACAGTTCTAATAAAAGAAGATAAAGACAAGCTATGGTACCCGTCTTTTGCCGATTTTCAAGAGAAATATCCTTCGCTTATAGAGAAAGCACAGTTTCTTTTCACCATCAATGAAATTAATTACTATCTGGCAGACGAACAGGGTCTTGATTCCGTGGAGGGCTGGATTTATGTAAATGTCCGCCGCTTCCGTTCAGAACCAAAATATTGGCGTTCCTTTGCCGGTGCTGTCGGCTGGCAGCTAAACCGCTGGTATTCGGATCATAGATTTTGCAGCAAATGCAGGAATCCCTTGAAAAAATCCGATAAAGAGCGCATGCTCTATTGTGAAAGCTGCAGCTTTCAGATCTACCCCAAAATTTCACCAGCGGTCATTGTCGGTGTATATGACAAAAACCGTCTCCTTTTAACAAAATATGCCGGAAGAGAACACGTTCGTCATGCACTGATTGCCGGTTTTGCGGAAATCGGAGAAAGCCTCGAACAAACAGTTCATCGTGAAGTACTAGAAGAAGCCGGATTGAAAGTAAAAAACCTGAAATTTTACAAAAGCCAGCCGTGGCCGTTTACCGATACGCTCCTTGCCGGATTTTATGCCGAGCTCGACGGCGATGATGCCATCACAATGGAAACCGATGAGCTTTCGCTAGCCATCTGGGTGGAACGGGAAAATATTCCAGTAGAAGATGAACTGCAAATGAGTCTGACCAGCGAAATGATATCCGCCTTCAAAAAAAATGAATTTAATTTATAGGGACACGGGGACATGTTGCAGTAGCAGTGCAGGGTACTTGTCACATGAAAATACCTAAAATTTTACCGCCTCAAGTTTGATCTGACCCCAAAAAGTTAGACAAAAAATGAATTATGCAACTAATGAGGATTGAATCCTGTATCGCACAGGGCTCAGTCCTTTTAGTTTGCTCTTAATTCGTTTATTGTTGTAGTAGTCTATATATTTTTCTAGTTCAACTTTAAATTCCTCTATAGAGCTAAACTTTCGCAAGTATAAAAGTTCTGACTTAAGTAGCCCAAAGAAATTTTCCATAATTGAATTGTCTAAGCAGTTTCCTTTTCGAGACATACTTTGGATTATTCCTTTATCTCTGAGCCTTTTTTTGATAATGTTTGTGCTGATATTGCCATCCTTGATCAGAATGAAATATAAGATTTGTATCAGTTGGAATCTTTGCAAAAGCTTTATCTAACATATCCATCACTTGCCCTAATATAGGTCTTTCGCTAATGTTATAACTTATAATTTCACTATTATACATATCCAATATCGGCGATAAATATAATTTAGTGCCAAACAACGAAAACTCCGTTACATCTGTTGTCCATTTCTGATTTGGTGCATCAGCTTTAAAATTTCTCTGAATAAGGTTCGGGGCAATTTTCCCTGTTTCACCCTTGTAAGAACGATATTTTTTGACTCTTACCATACATTTAATTTTCAATGCGTTCATTAAACGTTGTACTGTCTTATGATTGATTTTATGGCCTATATTCGTTAATTCCATTATAATTCTACGATATCCATATCTACCTTGATTTTCATGATAAATGGCTATAATTTAATCTTTGATTGTTTTATATTTATCAGGTTCATTCGATTTTTTCAAATAATAATAGTATGTGCTGCGTGGTATCTTAACTAGCTCTAATAATGCTGTCAGTTTATATTTCTGCCTTAATTTGGTTATGACAGCTACTTTATCGGCTTCTCCGATTTTTCCCGCTTTTGAATTAAGGCATTCAATTTTTTTAGGTATTCATTCTCCATACGAAGTCTCTGGACTTCTAATAAAAGCTCTTCATTATTTTCGATGTTCTTACGTTCTTTTTTAATTCCCATTTTACTTGACCTTCCTCTGCGTTCTTCATACAGAGCAGCCTTGCCTTTTTCGTAATAAATACGCTCCCATGTGCTTATAGATGGATGAGATGGAATATTAAAATGTGCAGCAGTCTGGCGAATTGATGCTCCTGTATTATGCATATATTCTACGACAGAAACTTTAAAATCGCCAGTATAAGTTCTATGAGTTGTACAAAGACCATCAATACCATGTTCTTTGTAAGCTCCTACCCATTTTTGAATATCACTTTTATGTACATGATACTCATTAGAAAGTGAATTGAATCCAATATCACCTTTTAGATAGTGTTGTACTATTTTCATCTTTAATTCTGTAGTATATATTTTCTTTGGCATAAAAATACCCCTTTCATTAGACTTTTTTTGTCTAACAAAAGGGGTTCACTTCACAATAAAGAAACGTCCTTTCTGTCATATTGACAGTACCAAAAATCAGAAGCCTAACTGTTCATGTTGCTTTAATAAATTGTATCTGCTATCATAGTAGTTTGTAAGAAAAGTACAAAATATATGATAAAAATGAGGGAAGAGTATGGGCCTAGATCACACTTTGGATGAGCAAGAGCCCCAACATCAGCGACGTATTCGCTATAAAGGCACTCACCCTAAGAATTTTAAAGAAAAATACAAGGAACTGCACCCAGAGCAATATGCTGATGATGTAGTAAAGATTATTCAGAAAGGCAATACCCCTGCCGGTATGCATATTTCAATTTGCGTTAAAGAAATATTGAAATTCCTGCAAATCACACCAGGACAAACCGGATTAGATGCAACACTAGGCTATGGCGGTCATACTTTAGAGATGCTCAAATGTTTAGATTCAAAAGGGCACTTGTATGCAATTGATGTAGATCCTATTGAATTGCCGCGCACCAAAGCTCGTTTAGAGCGTTTGGGTTATGGCCCCGAAATCTTAGAAATCAAGCAGATGAACTTTTCCCAAATAGATCAAGTTGCTTCCGAACCAGGGTCATTCAATTTTGTATTGGCAGATTTGGGCGTTTCTTCTATGCAAATAGACAATCCTGAAAGAGGCTTTTCCTTTAAGGCAGAAGGGCTGTTGGACTTACGGCTTAACCCCAAAAGGGGGAATCTGCAGCAAGTCGTTTAAAAGAGATGACATTAGATGAATTACAGGATATGTTGATAGAAAATGCTGACGAGCCTCATTCTCGACCAATCGCTCGCGCCATTATTTCCAACATAAAAAAAGGAATTGATATATCAACAACAACACAACTCCGAAATATCATCAAAGATGCTCTGAAATCGATTCCACAAATTACTGAAGATGAGATTAAAAAATCTTGTCAACGATCCTTTCAAGCGTTGCGAATTGATATCAATAATGAGTTTGAAGTGTTAGATGAATTTTTAGAAAAACTTCCTGATGTCCTTGCTAAGGGTGGACGCGTTGCCATACTTTCATTTCATTCAGGAGAAGATCGTCGCGTTAAAAAATCTTTTAAACACTTTTTTCGTGAAGGCGTTTATCGTGAAATAGCACCCGATCCTATTCGTCCATCAGCAGAAGAATGTCATGTCAACAGTCGTGCACGTTCTGCTAAATTACGTTGGGCAATCAAAGCATAAGGTGTAATTTTCGGCACTACATCTACCTTTAAAGACCAGATTTCAGCTTTTCTTTATTATTTTTTTAGAAAGGCATGAACCATCGCGTTTCGCATAGGTTCATGCCTTTTTTACAGCTAAAGTTGGTACGATTCTCCCCAATTGATCTTAAGCGAACACGTGTCTTTTACGGACATACCTATTAATTGCAAATATAGCCATCAGGCTTGTCTTATGTGAATTTAACACGTAGGTGTCTCAATTCACTGCCTACGTATAAAAGCGACGAATACCTAAGTACTCGTCGCTTTTATTTATTTGTAATGCTATTTTACTTCAACCACGTTTCATTATAAACATCAATCGCTGCTTGATGTTTACCCATGATTTTTTGTGCAGTTTTTAAGCTTTGCTCTACTTGTTTGTAGGAAGTACCACCAAAGAAATTACGATTTTCTACGCAGGTTTCTGCTTTGATTGCTTCTAAGATATCGGCTTCAAATAGTGCTACGATAACGGTAGGCGGTTTACCTTCCCCACAGAAATGGTGTGAACATATGGGAACTATGGAGCTTTATGTATTACTAATACTTGCTACAGGTTACATTATCGCAATAAAAAAGAGATAACCGCCCCAATCCTCTCCAAGATTTAGCGGTTAAACTCTTTTGATTAATCTCTATATTTTTGTCAGGTGAACCGTCTATCGGTAGTACCTTTTATACTATTTATCATAAATCAAATGTTATACATTGTCAACAATTAGGAGTAAACGCTTGGCAGACAAAAGTACGCATCACTTTGTCTATTTTGATGAAAAATCATATTTCGGATTCTAGAAGAAAGTTTTTTAACTCCCAAATTTCAACGCTAGTTCCACAATACATATTTCTAAGTTCTTCTAGTTTTAGGGAAATTTCCGCAAACTCTTTTCTATGGATTTCTTGTTGTTTTGATGAAAACCAAGTATAAAATTTCTTAATTAGCATAGTCATTTACTACCCCTAAGATATCAATATAATTAGCTTCTTCGTATTCTTTCAAAAAAATATAGGCATCCTTACTCCAACCGTTCTATTCTAGCAACTTATCTACTGATAAAAAAACTTTTTTTGTACTAGTACCGCACCCAGTGCACTCCGGAATTTTTCTATGTACGATATAATTTCTAAGATCTTGAAGAAATCTCACCATTGGCAATGTTCCAATCTCTTTTCCAAATGCTTTACATTCTTCGCCAAAAGCCATTTTAGAATATATACTATTTGTCAATACACGAGTATGATCCACTAGCGTTTTTATTGCAGATGTAAAATTATGTAGACATCTCATAACATTTTTCTGATGCTCTCGCCCCTCTTGTACTGATCGAAACTTTGGAATTTCTGTACTACTACCATCATCCATTAATTCTGTTATTTCCTTCCAATTTTCTTTAAATATATAATAACTCATTGTCAATGCACTTATTTTTTCAATGAGTTTCCACTCTTTACTTTCTGCAATTTCTTGATAAAAAATTTCACGTCGATCTGCAGGTGTTTCAAAATCAGAAAAATCCATATTAAATTTATCCAACAATCCCCATCTCCCAACTTCTATTTATGCTCTAAGTGTCATTTGTTAAAAATTTACAAAAATTATATTTACTTATAACCTGAAATGGAATTTTTAATATTAAAACTTTACTCAAATAAAGTTCCTATTTTCCCCCATAAAATATTATCTAGATCAATATCTTCTAAAGTATTAAGAGTGTTGAAAATAGGCGTACCTCTAATGCATGCACCTATAAATATGAATTTGCCACATGCTTTGCATTTAAAATAATGACAAACGGTGTAGTGTAACTCACTCCCCAGATGATCCAATACATCTTCTATTGGACAGTCACCTGCAAAAAGTTCAATACGCTTTTGACTTTCCATCTCCTTCAACATCATTAATAGTGGCATATAGTTATAATGTGGTTCATTTTTTGTGGTTCATTTTTTGCTGCCGTAAATACGGATTTTATAAAATCGCAAGTTTTACACACTATTTTTACTCACCTTCTAATATAACTTATTAAAGCACGAACATAGATAATGCAAGCATTATCTCCATTTGCTTTCTCTGTACTTCCTTACTAGATTATTAAATGCCATTTTATATTGATTGGGTCTCTCGACCAATTATGAATTTTATTCTTGACACTCTTCCTTCGAATTATTTTTATCTGGCATCATACCCATCACTAGAATTACCATTAACAGATCAGGGTTAACTATAACTTTAAAAAATCCATTAAAAATCCAAAATAGCATCATAACTATCATAAAAAATTTAGAATGTATCATACACCGACATCGTTGTATGATACTACTAATTGCTAAACTTTCATAAAAAATTATCAATATGGCTCCCAGATTTCTCATTGAATCATAAACTAAAATATTATGATTTTCGAATACTTTGGAAAATACAATAATTAAATATACTATTATATCTAGAAGTAAACATATCATCCAGCGCCAAAAGAATTTTTTTCTTGTAATCTTCTGACTCACATCAATCCAAGAAACATGTAATTTTATTCCCAAATAAAGGATTAAAATCACTGTACCATATACTATTAATTTGCTATTTATATCACTTATAGATATCTCTATCATATCTTTACCTCCTGAAAGAGAACAAAATCGTTTCTCAATCTTTATAATCCGTTACCAGCTATTCTATAGGGTTGATTTTACTTTTTCGATTCTTTCAATGCAACTAATACTTTATGCATGTCATTTAAATCATCAACAGTTAAGTTTTGAAAGTCTTTTAATTTAGATATTGCTTGATCAATAGTTTCATTTTTATAGCTGGACTTTTCATTGCTACTAATGAAAAAAGTTGAAATTGCGCCAGTAAGCGTACTTAAAAAGCCAATCCCAATTAGCATTAAAACAGCAGCTATCATTCTGCCTCCAAAAGATTGAGGGGCAATATCACCATAGCCAACTGTTGTGGTTGTTACAAATGACAGCCATAGTGCATCGCCGATTTCCATATCATCAATATAAGAAATTGCGAGAGCACCTAAGAATATTACAGAAAAAGTGAACCATAATATGTGGTGAAAATTATTCGTAGTCAGTATTCGACTTATACGATTATAAACTCGATTTAAATAGATAAACCCTCGTATCATATAGGCAAGTTTAGCTAAACGAATCGCACGGAAACATTGAAAAGTATCAAAAGGAATAATTGCAATAAGGTCAATGATATTGTGTTGAATGAAATGCATTCGATTCTCTGCTACTATAAGTCTAGCGAAGTAATCAATAACAAAAAACACCCATACACTAAAATCAACTTCATTTAAAATACTAGCTTCTGGCTCGGAAAAGTCTACTTTGCTTTGCATAACAAACGATATGACGTATCCAATAGATAAAACAGACATAAAAATATCGTAATATATTTTATATTTAGCAAAGTTGATTTCGAAATTACGTAGAGTTTGCCTAACGATCATATCTGGTACAACTCCTAGAAAAAAGATATTATTTTTAATAATACTCTAGTTTGCATGTCTTATGTTGTAAGATTTTGTCGAATATGTAAAAATAGAAAGATGTCCCTTATGAATAATTTGGGTTTCAGCATGTTTTTCTCCATTCCTTGTCGAAATAAAACAAATACACCTATAAACCAATCATTTTTCCCAGGCAATAAGCAAAAGTAATTGGTTTTATGAGAAATAGGCATTTGCTTTATACGTACAATCGTTCTATTCTAAGATAAAGGAGTAGTGATCATGACCAAGACTGACGAACATATTTTTCAGGACCCTTACGCTAAAATCGGCTATAAGCTTCACCTGCTTTTACATACAGGACAGCTTCTCATGGAAAGCGGTGCCGATACTAACCGTATTGCTCGCGACATGATGCGGGCAGCTGCCTTTATGGGCATTCCGGAAGAAAAGATCCATATGCATATTATGTATACAACACTGATGCTCAATATCAGTGATGACGACCATTCGTATACAAGTTTTCGCAAATGTCGGCATCACGGCATAAATATGACGGTAATCTCCGCCATCAGCAAGCTGTCTTGGCGGGCAATGGAAGAAAAATATTCCCTGCAAATGTACGAGGCTGAGCTAGAGCGTATTCAAAATCTCGAACATCACCGCCATTATTCGTTTTATCTATCCGCTATTGCTGCAGGGCTAGCATGTGGAGGTTTTTGCAAGCTGTTTAGCAGTGACTGGATTGCTTTTTTCTGGACAGCGCTTTGCGCATCTCTCGCCTTTGCGGTTCGCCACTTTTGCAATAAAATGGAGATTAATCCCTATGCAGGGATATCTATTTCTGCATTTACAGCAACAATGTTGGCGTATTTTACCCATTTTTTCTCTGGGTCTGCAACGCCCTGGCATCCACTGATTGCCTGCACATTATTTATCGTTCCGGGCATTCCGCTAATCAATGCCATTGATGATTTGTTAAACAATTATATTGTTTCCGGCAGTACAAGAGCAATTAATACCCTTTTAATCGTCGGCGGTATGACCTTCGGCATCGTTCTGGCGATACGGCTTGGCAACGTTCCTGATTTTTTTACTTCTCTAAATATAGCCCCGCACAGTATTTACTTATCCGATGCGATTGCCGCTGCCATCGCCTCTGTCGGTTTCTCCATTATATTCAATGTACCGCCCCGGCTTCTTGCTGCAACCGCAGTTGGCGGTATAATCTCGATCGGTCTGCGAAATTTTTGCGTCATCGATCTCGGCATGACACAAGAAATTGGCGCCTTTGTCGGCGCAACAGCCGTCAGCCTGCTCGCACTTAAAGCGGTGCACTGGTTTCATACGCCGGTCCATGTCATTACAATTCCATCGGTCATTCCCATGATCCCCGGAGTGCTTCTTTATCGGCTTCTATTTGCAGTTCTTAATATAAAAGCTCTGGATGCGGCTGCGCTTATGGCAGGGATACAAAACGGGGTAGAAGCTATTTTAATTATTATCAGCATTACAGTAGGTGCAACCATCCCCAAAATTTTTGCCCGCCGCTATATTGAAAAAAATAAACAATTACATCTGGAAGAATTGCTGGCTAAGCGTTCAGAATCAGAAACAGCCCATTAAATACAAAACAACTACATAGCCACATACAAAAAACAGCGTCTTCTCAAAATAAAAGAAGGCGCTGTTTCAATCAATATCCACAACCAAAAAAAATTGTACAAAACAGTATAATCCGTTAAAATATAGTTTAGGTTCTATTGATTACAGCAGAAAAACAGACTATGTGCTTCTGCAAATCCATGAGAGGGTGATTTTTATGATCCAGGATATCGGGCCAAAAATATTCAATAATAATTTTAAGCATCAAAAAGCCAAAGTATCTGATGTTTTCCTTTCATATCAGGGAGATACAGTTCTAATAAAAGAAGATAAAGACAAGCTGTGGTACCCGTCTTTTGCCGATTTTCAAGAAAAGTATCCTTCGCTTATAGAGAAAGCACAGTTTCTTTTCACCATCAATGAAATTAATTACTATCTGGCAGATGAACAGGGTCTTGATTCCGTGGAAGGCTGGATCTATGTAAATGTCCGCCGCTTCCGTTCAGAACCAAAATATTGGCGTTCCTTTGCCGGTGCTGTCGGCTGGCAACTAAACCGCTGGTATGCAGATCATAAATTTTGCAGCAAATGCAAGAATCCTTTGAAAAAATCCGATAAAGAGCGCATGCTCTATTGTGACAGCTGCAATCTTCAGATCTACCCTAAAATTTCACCAGCAGTCATTGTCGGTGTCTATGATAAAAGCCGTCTCCTTTTAACAAAATATGCTGGAAGAGAACACGTTCGTCATGCACTGATTGCCGGTTTTGCGGAAATCGGAGAAAGCCTCGAACAAACAGTTCATCGTGAAGTACTGGAAGAAGCCGGGCTGAAAGTAAAAAAACTGAAATTTTACAAAAGCCAACCGTGGCCGTTTACAGATACTCTCCTTGCCGGATTTTATGCCGAGCTCGACGGCGATGATGCTATCACACTGGAAACCGATGAGCTTGCACTGGGCATCTGGGTAGAGCGGGAAAACATTCCAATAGAAGACGAACTGCAAATGAGTCTGACCAGCGAAATGATATCCGCCTTCAAAAAAAATGAATTTAATTTATAGGGTTCTTAATACAAAAGCGACGACTCCTTTCGGAATCGTCGCTTTTATTATTATTTGACTTCTACAACTTTTTCATTATAAGCATCAATCACTGCTTGATGTTTATCCATGATTTTCTCAGCAGTTTTTAAGTTTTGTTCTACTTGTTTGTAGGATGTCCCACCAAATGAATTGCGGTTTTCTACGCAGGTTTCGGCTTTGATTACTTCTAGGATATCGGCTTCAAATAATGGTGAGAATTGTTTAAATTCCTCTAGGGATAAATCCATCATCCATTTATTGTTTTCAATGCAACAGGTACAAGGGGACAGGTTATTTGTCCCACACTCATTTTTTGATCATCAGAAGTTTTGAATATTCCCTATTCTCTTTATAACATTGAAATAACTCTAACTTATAACCTAAATAAATTCCGTTTTACAGGGGATAGGAAACCTGTCCCCTTATTCCCAACTATCTAACTAGGATTTTTACTAATCTTTTTATTTCTAAATTACGGATAAGCAATACCTATTTAACATTATAAACTTATTTCTCAAAAATACACAAAACTCCTACCAAACCAACAAAGCACAGCAAAAACAAACAAATTTATCCAATATTTAAGAAGGAAATATTATAGAAAGGCAGAATATGGTATATATTGTGATTGGAGGTAATTAAATGAATATAGTTGAAATGAATTTTGAACTGGTCAAAGAACTCGAAAACTCTTTAAAAACCGCTATCCGCTATAATAATGGAGATATGATGTATAAGATAGTTACACGTTACCTTGATAAGTATAAAGATCATTATAGTTATGATACTATAATACACTACATATATTGGTGTACAAAATTTAAAATAACTACTTTAAATCGCATTTTGGGTTATACTGGAGATAATCGTACATACTTAATAGATCAAGGGCTGATTGAAAAACAAATTTATAAAAGCAAATGTAATATATGTGGAAAAAATCAAAAAATTGAGGTTAGTAGCAGAAGAGAATTAGGGGACTTAAAAAGGAATCCTAAAACTTATATATGTAACGAGTGTGAATTAGACATAGATGCATGCAGTAATTTTTACTATGAATATTCAAAAAACAAAAATTTGAAAAGAAAAGAAATTAACGAAAACTTTTACAATGATTATCTGAGAAGTGAGCATTGGAAAAAAGTTCGGTCTGAGGCATTAACTGCCTCAGACAATAAATGTCTATTATGTTCATCCAAGCAAGATCTTAATGTGCATCATAAAACTCATGCTACTATAAGAAAAGAATCTTTAAATGATTTAATAGTACTTTGTGATACATGCCATCGTAAACATCATTTTGGGTGAAAACATCCAAATTGGGTAGCCCAGACAATTTTGTGTAAATTGAGTTTCCTTTTTAATCAAATAGTGCCACATTACTATTTATCCTTGCAATATTTTGACATTATTTGTTATAATGCAAATAGGTGCTACGATAACGGCAGGCGGTTCACCTTCCCCACTGAAATGGGGTGAGCATATGGGAACTATGGAGCTTTATGTATTACTAATACTAGCTACAGGTTACATTATCGCAATAAAAAAAAGATAACCGCCCCATCCAGCAAGATTAGCGGTTAAACTCTTTTGATTTAATCTCTATATTTTTGTCAGGTGAACCGTCTATCGGTAGCACCTTTTATATTGTTTATCATAAACCAAATGTTATACATTGTCAACAGCTGGGAGCAACACTTTCAGGCTATTTCTTAGAATACAAAGAGTAGAAAAAATCTTATAACAAAAGCGACGACTCCTTTCGGAATCGTCGCTCTTTTTATTATTTCACTTCTACAACTTTTTCATTATAAGCATCAATCACAGCTTGATGTTTACCCATGATTTCCTCAGCAGTTTTTAAGTTTTGTTCTACTTGTTTGTAGGAAGTACCACCAAAGGAATTGCGATTTTCAACGCAGGTTTCTGCTTTGATTGCTTCTAAGATATCGGCTTCAAATAATGGCGAGAATTGTTTAAATTCTTCTAAGGATAAATCCAGCAGCCATTTATTGTTTTCAATGCAATAGTGAACGCTTTTACCTGATACTTCATGGGCTTGTCTAAATGGCAAGCCTTTTTTCACGAGGTAATCTGCTAAATCTGTTGCATTGGAGAAATCTTCTCTGACTGCCGATAACATGACATCTTTGTTTACACGCATTGCTTTGATCATTTGCGCATAGACACTTAGGCTGAATTTTACCGTATCAATGGTATCAAACAAGCCTTCTTTATCTTCTTGTAAATCCTTATTATAGGCAAGTGGTAAACCTTTTGCTGTCGTAAGCATCGCCATAAGATGACCGATTACCCGGCCAGTTTTACCTCTAACAAGCTCAGACACATCAGGATTTTTCTTTTGTGGCATCATACTTGAACCAGTGCAATGTGCATCGTCAAGTTCAACAAAAGAAAATTCTTTTGAACACCATAAAATAATTTCTTCACTGATACGGCTAAGGTGCATCATTAAGATAGATGCAAAGGATAAAAATTCTAAGATATAGTCGCGATCACTTACAGCGTCTAAGCTATTGTTATATACCGCACCAAAGTTTAACTGCTCCGCTACAAAATGTCTATCGATAGGAAATGTCGTACCAGCAAGTGCGCCAGCTCCTAACGGCATGATATCAGCGCGTTCATAAACCCCTTGCAAACGAGAAAAATCTCGGTTTAGCATGGAGAAGTAGGCAAGTAAATGATGCGAGAATAAAATAGGTTGGGCACGTTGTAAGTGCGTGTAGCCTGGCATGATCACATCAGAATTCTTTTCTGCAGTCTCTACCAAGGCTTTTTCCATATCTAGAAGAATCTTTGCGATATTGGCCACTTCTTTACGTACATACATGTGGGTATCAAGGGCAACTTGGTCGTTACGGCTACGCGCGGTATGAAGTCTACCGCCTGCTTCGCCGATGCGATCTGTTAAGCGTTTTTCAATATTCATATGGATATCTTCGAGGGCAACTTCAAAAGAGAAGTTGCCTGCCTCAATATCGGCTAATATGCCTTTTAATCCATCAACGATTGCGTCTTTATCTTGCTCGGAGATAATACCGCACTTTGCAAGCATGGTTGCATGGGCGATAGAACCCGTGATATCTTCATGATACATACGTTTATCAAACGAGATGGACGCTTGGAATTCGTTGATCATTTCATCGGTTGTTTTTGAAAATCTTCCCCCCCAGAGTTTGCCCATTATTTACCTACTTTTTGCTGCATTAAGGCTCTAACTTTAAGTGGTAAACCAAATAAGTTAATGAAGCCTTCTGCATCGGCTTGATTATAAACTTCATCGCGTTCGAAAGTAACAAATTCTTCACTATATAAGGAATATGGTGATTTTGCCCCAGCGGACATGATGTTACCTTTGTAAAGTTTTACGCGAACTGTACCAGTTACAGTTTCTTGTGTTTGTTTTACAAAAGCATCTAAAGCTTCACGAAGCTGTGAGAACCACATACCATCATATACGAGCTCCCCATAACGAATTGCCACGCCTTCTTTATAATGAAGCATCGCACGGTCTAAGCATAAATATTCTAATTCACGGTGTGCATAATAAAGGATTGCTCCGCCTGGATTTTCGTATACGCCACGAGATTTCATCCCAACAAGACGGTTTTCAACGATATCAGTAATACCAACACCATTGGCTGCACCAAGTTCATTTAATTTTGTAAGTAATGCAACAGCATCCATTTTTACACCATCAACAGCAACTGGGATACCTTTTTCAAAGTCCACTGTAACATAAGTTGCTTTATCTGGAGCTTGTTCAGGCGCTTTTGATACTAAGTACATTTCATCTTTTGGTGCATTCCAAGGATTTTCAAGATCGGAACCTTCATGGCTTAAATGCCAGATATTACGGTCCATGCTGTAGGTTTTATTGCTAGTTGCTACTGGAATATTGTGTTTTTTTGCATAGGCAATTGCATCTTCACGAGAACGAATATCCCATAAACGCCAAGGCGCAACAATTTTCAACTGAGGAGCCAATGCTTTTACTGTTAATTCGAAACGAACTTGGTCATTTCCTTTACCAGTTGCACCATGTGCAATTGCATCTGCGCCTTCTTTTTCAGCGATTTCTACTAATTTTTTTGCAATGAGTGGACGAGCAAATGAAGTACCTAATAGATATTTGCCTTCATATACTGCACCAGCTTGCAATGTTGGCCATACATACTCTTCTAAGAAAGGTTTTGTTAAATTCTCGATATATACTTTGCTAGCACCAGAAGCAAGCGCTTTGTCATGCACTACGTTAAGTTCATCACCTTGCCCGATATCAGCACACATTGCTATAACTTCACAACCATTATAGTTTTCTTTTAACCAAGGAATGATAACTGATGTATCAAGTCCTCCGGAATATGCCAATACTACTTTTTTAATATCGCCCATTTTTTCCACTCCTCTTAATATCTGTTAAAAATTTATCCGATAACTAACTCGCTCTAATACTCCCTCTTTTGCAAGCGGTGAGTAAATAGCGACTAAGTCCCTGGATAATTGCGACTAAAATTCAGGCGGCGTTAAAACGCTCTCTGAACTAAGTCTCCATTTATGTCAAGTCGGCATTAATCGCACATGGTAAGTGCCATAATTGCTTTTTGAACATGCAAACGATTTTCTGCTTCATCAAAAATAACATCTTGATATTTTTCAAGCACTTCTTCGGAAATTTCTTCGCCACGATGTGCTGGTAAACAATGAAGTACGATAGCAGATTTTGCTGCGACTTCCATCAACTTGCTATTGATTTGATAGTCTTTGAAGATCTTACAACGTTCTTCATGCTCTTCTTCTTGCCCCATGCTAGCCCATACATCGGTATAAAGGACGTCGGCATCTTGGGCTGCTTCATAAATATCATTGACTACTGTAATCGAACCACCGGCTCTTTTGGCATCTTCTATTGCTTTCGCTAACACGTCAGCATTGGGTTTACACCCTTTTGGCGTTGCTACAACAAAATGCATACCAACCTTCGCACAACCATACATTAAAGAATGTACCATGTTGTTACAATCACCAATATAAGCAAGTTTTAACCCTTTTAATTGTTCGCTTTTATGCTCTTGTATCGTAAGTAAATCAGTTAATACCTGACAAGGGTGCAGTAAATCCGTTAAGCCATTGATGACTGGAATATCTGCATACTTCGCAAATTCTTCTACATCTGAATGAGCAAAGGTACGAATCATTACCCCATCAAGATATCTTGACATTACTCTAGCTGTATCTTTAATTGGCTCACCACGACCGATTTGCAAGTCATGACCAGATAAAAATAAGGCACTGCCGCCTAATTGATACATACCAACTTCAAAGGACAAGCGCGTACGGGTTGATGATTTTTGAAAAATCATGCCTAACGTTTTTCCTTTTAATAGATGATGTTCAATACCCGCTTTTTGTTTTGCTTTTAAGTCTTTTGCTACATCTAAAATTTTATACACTTCTTCAGTTGTCAGATCGTGTATAGATAGCAAATCTCTACCTTTCATCCTAAAACCCCCATACGAAACCATTATACCATGATAAATCAGTTCAAAGTTACAATTACTGATTTTTTTCTAATGTTTTATCTAAAATTGTAATCAATTCATCGACATTGTCTTTATTAATAATGAGCGGTGGTACAAAACGAAGTACAGTTTCAGCCGTACAATTGATAATTGCTCCAGCTTCTAGGCATTCGTTCACAATTTGACGACCTGGTTTAGTAAGCTGCATCCCGATGATCAAGCCCATGCCACGCACCTCTGTAATAAGTGCAGGATATTTTTCCTGTAAAGCTTTAAGTTTTGTTGTTAAATATGCACCAATTGCTTTCGTATTGGAAAGCAGATGTTCACTTTCAATCGTATCTAGCGTTACATTTGCCGCTGCACAAGCCAGTGGATTACCGCCAAATGTAGATCCATGATCACCAGCGTGGAAAACAGCTGCCACTTTATTGCTTGCAATAAATGCGCCGATTGCTACCCCGCCTGCTAAGCCTTTGGCAAGGGTCACGATATCTGGCTTAATCCCAAATTGTTCATAAGCAAACATCGTACCAGTTCTGCCAATACCAGTTTGGATTTCGTCTAAGATTAAAAGCGCACCGTATTGATTACAAAGTGCACGAACTTTTTTGAGGTAATCTTGTTCTGGAATATTTACGCCGCCTTCACCTTGAATCGGTTCTAGCATAACTGCACAAGTTTTTTCGCTCATCATCGCGGTGAGAGCATCGATATCGTTGTAGTCTACATATTTAAAATCAGCTGGCAATGGATCAAAACCTTTTTGGTATTTCGGTTGTGCCGTTGCTGTTAGTGTAGCAAGGGTACGACCATGAAAACCATGCCACGCTGTGATTATTTCCGATTTATCTGGGCTGATATTATGCGCATATTTACGCGCTAATTTGATTGCTCCTTCATTTGCTTCTGCACCAGAATTGCCTAAAAAAGCTTTTCCTAGACCACTAAGCTTTACAAGCTTTTCAGCTAATGTCGCTTGCGCTTCTGTGTAATAAAGATTGGAACAATGAATTACTTTACCGGCTTGCTCAGCAATTGCTTTAACAAGTGCAGGATGCGCATGCCCCAATACATTTACCGCAATACCGCCTAGATAATCAATATATTTTTTGCCGTCTGTATCGTATACATATGGCCCTTCACCATGGGAAATTACCATTTGATATCTGGCAAAGACCGGCATATAGTAGTCTTTATCTTTTTGATAAATTTCTTCATTTGTCATTTTAAGTGACCTCCTTATTTTACAACTTGCGTACCAATTCCTTGTGGTGTAAACACTTCTAAAATTAAGGAATGTGGTTGACGTCCATCAATGATATGGGTTTTCCCTGTCCCAGCCTCTAGTGAACTTAAGCAAGCTTCCACTTTTGGAATCATCCCACCAGCGATAGTGCCAGCTTCAATCATTTTACGAGCATCGACTTGTTTTAACGACGAAATAAACGTGCTCTTATCGTTATAATCGCCGTAGATACCTTCGATATCCGTAAGGAGTAACAATTTTTCCGCTTTTAACGCCCCAGCAACTTCTGCTGCAACGTAGTCAGCATTGATATTGAAACTTTCATTATTTTGACCAACACCGATTGGCGCGATGACTGGAATATAATCTTTATCTAATAAATCATTTAAAATATTGGTATTAATCTTCGTAACCTCACCCACAAAACCAATATCAACCGTGCGGGTTGTACCATTTTCATGAACAACAGCATATTTTTTCTTGGCTTTGATTAATTCTGCATCTTTACCACTTAAACCGACAGCTTTCACACCAGCATGGTTGAGCAGACTCACGATTTCTGTATTGATCTTACCAACGAGCACCATCTCAGCCAGTTCCGCTGTTTCTTTATCAGTAACTCGCAGACCACTAACAAATTCACTCTGTTTGCCAATCTTTTTCAAGAAATTAGTAATATCAGGGCCGCCACCATGGACTACAACTGGTCGCATCCCAACGTATTTCATCAGCACGATATCTTGAATTACTTGCTCTTTTAATTCGTGACTAACCATAGCATTACCGCCGTATTTTATTACAATCGTTTTGCCATAAAATTCTTGTATATAAGGCAGTGCTTCTACCAATATGCTCGCTTTATCAGCCGGCGTAAAACTCATCGACATAACCTCCAAAATATCAAGTAAGACTGCTACAAAATGCTTTGTAACAGTCCTATTGTCTTCTATAAACTAGTCATCAGGTGTGATATTCACCATTGATTTTCACGTATTCATAGGATAAATCACAAGTCCAAACCGTCGCTTTATCTTCACCTAAACCTAGGTTAATATTCACGGTAATATCATGTTCTTCCATGATTGCTTTTAGCGCTTCTTCATCGTAAGCTGCGCCCATTCCTTTATCAAAGACAACAACATCATTTAATGACACAATTGTTTTTTCAGGAACCATTTGCGCGCCAGCATAACCAACTGCGCAGATAATTCTACCCCAATTTGCATCTTGACCAAAGAAAGCTGTTTTTACAAGTGGTGATTTGGCAACGCTCATTGCAACTTTTTTTGCATCTTCAAAGCTCGTTGCCCCGGTTACATTCACTTCTAAAAATTTAGTTGCGCCTTCACCATCACGCGCAACCAATTGTGCAAGACCAACGCAAACTTTTTCTAGTGCTTTTACGAATTTTTCATATTCAGCATTTTCTTCAGTAATCATAGCATTTTCAGCCATGCCATTTGCAAGGACAAGCACCATATCATTGGTACTGGTATCACCATCAACTGAAACCATATTGAAAGAAATGCCAACGCATTTTGAAAGTGCTTTTTGTAATAAATCATGGCTGATTGCTGCATCCGTCGTGATGAAGCAAAGCATCGTTGCCATATTCGGGTGAATCATTCCTGATCCTTTAGCAATACCACCAATACTTACTGTTTTTCCGCCAAGTTCAAAGCTAAATGAACCTGCTTTTTGATAAGTATCTGTCGTTACAATCGCTTTACTTGCAGCATCACTACCATTCTCATTAAGCGCCGCTACCGCCAATTTGATCCCAGCTTCAATTTTATTCATTGGTAAAGTTTGCCCAATGATTCCAGTAGAAGCAACAAATACATCGCCTGCATCGATGCCAAGTTCTTTCGCTGTCAAAGCTGCCATTGCCTTCGCATCTTTCATTCCTTGCTCACCAGTACAAGCATTGGCACAGCCAGCATTGACTACAATTGCATGAGCCGTTCCTTTTTTAACAACATCTTTAGAAACGAAAACTGGTGCTGCAGCAACTAAATTTGTAGTAAATGTACCAGCAACCGTCGCTGCTTTTTCTGTAAAGATCACAGCCATATCATCTTTACCACTTTTTTTCACGCCAGCTTTAATACCGCTAGCTTTAAATCCTTTTGCAAGTGTAACACCTGCATTATTTTCTTTAAACACGAGAATGCCCCCATTTATTTCAATTTATCTTCTATTTTATCGTTTTATAATCATCAAGGATATACAGGTACATTGGTTAACCCTGTTGTTTCATCAAAACCACATACAATATTAAAGTTTTGGATGGCTTGCCCAGCTGCCCCTTTTACTAAGTTATCAATCGCGGAAAGTACCACAACCCGCCCAACGCGTTCATCAATATGCCAGCCAAGATCACAGAAATTAGATCCCCGTGTATTTTTCGTTTGTGGATAGCCCCCTAGGCCAAGTAAACGAACAAAATATTCATCTTTGTAAAGCTCTTGATACGCAGCATCGACAGTTTCTGCTGTTACACCTTTTTTCAAGTTTGCATAGCAAGTACTAAGAATCCCACGTGACATTGGAATCAAATGTGGCGTAAAACTAATTACTACCTCTTCACCAGAGAACTCAGACAAGGCTTGTTCAATTTCTGGTGTATGGCGGTGTCCACCAACATTATAAGCTTTTAAGTTATCGTACATTTCTGCAAAATGTGTATTTAAACTCGCACTACGACCAGCACCAGAAATGCCTGATTTTGCATCAACCACAACCGTATTCAACTCAATAAGACCTTTTTTAGCCAATGGTGCCAATGCTAAAATACTTGCTGTCGTATAACAGCCAGCATTGCCAACAATGGTCGCCGTTTTGATTTGATCACGATAAAGTTCTGCAAGTCCATACACTCTTTCTGCATCTTTATGAGTATGTTCTACCTTGTACCATTGTTCATAGACACTTGTATCAGTAAAGCGATAATCAGCACCTAAATCGATAATCTTTACATTTTTACCTGCTAAAGCTTTACCAACCGCCATCGCATGACCATGTGGCAGGCCGATAAAAACGACATCACTATCGCTCGCAATGGTATCGATTTCTTTCATACTGATTAATTCTTGTTCATAAAGACCATTCAAATGTGTATATATCTCATTAATCGGCTTCCCTGTTTGGCTTTCCGATGTAATATGTACAACCTCTGCTTCTGGATGGTTTTTTAGTAATCGCAGCAATTCCACGCCTGCATATCCAGTTGCCCCAATAACACTAACCCTCACGGTAATACCCCCTCATCAAAACAGCTACTCTTAATATGCTTATAATTATACATCAATTATGCATAAACTTGCAAGAGTTTTTGTGTATGTTTATTATTTTTTTTATATTTACAAAAAAAAAAGACTAATCCTATTAGAACTTCATTTAGTGTACGAAATAACTAAATGAAATATTCTACGGCATCGTCGCAATACCTTTTTATTATAGCATTTATTTCATGATTTGACTATTGCTTTCTAAGGATATTATGTTGATTAAAAGAAACGGTAAAACGTCACTATGATAGCTACATTTTACCGTTTCTTTATAAACTTATACAAAGTTTATCATTATTTTACTTTTCTTAGAATACTTCTTATAATTTTGCTTCTACCCCAAACATGAAGTAACGGCCTGGCATAGCGTAAGCGCCTTTCCCAGCGGATGAGCTTAAGATTTCATAACCTTCATCAGTGAGGTTATAACCTTTGACATACGCTTTTAAGTCGTCATTGAAGTGATAATTTAGATTTAAATCAAGTGTTATATACGAGCTATCAGTATACGCAGCTGTGCTACGTCCAGTCACTTCTTGTGCTGTTAAACCGCCATCCCATTTATCTTGTTTGTAAGATACCCCAAGTTGATAGCCATTAGGACGACTGTTATAGATATAGTTTGCATAGGCTTGATCAGCGTCTGCTTTTTCGATTCTCGAATAGGAATACCCTGCATTGATACTCCATTGGTCGGAAAGTTTACGTGTTGCAGTGAGTTCAAGACCACGGCGTTTTTCGCTGTTGACATTATAGTAAACAGTTTTTGAAATAGAAGTATCCCAAATCCAATCCAAAGCATTGTTGACTTTACTTTGATAGATACTGGCTTGTACATTGGTTTTTTCATCAAGCTGTGAATTTACCCCTAGCGTTACCGTATTGGATTTTTCTTGTTTTAAGTTTGGATTGCCAAGCCAATATGGCGAATTTGCATAACGTTGTTTTAATGTCGGATTATTTACCGCTTGTCCCCAAGATAAATATGCATTTGTTTTATCAGAAATTGCTTTATTGAAAGATATATGTGATGTCACGTCACCACCAAAATCACTATGATTTTCGTAGCGCGACCCCAAATTCATCGACCAGCCATCTTCAAACTGCCAATGATCCTCCGCATAAAGAGACTTTGTATTGGCAGTGCGATTAAACCCCACCCCATCATTTTCTTCATCAATTTTTTCATTGAGGTATTCAAAGCCGCCCACTAATGAATTTTTCTCATTTAATTGCCAGCCTTTTTGCATTTGTAAGCCCCAGTTTGTCAAATCGTGTTCATATGGTGTACCAGCAAATGGGGAATCAGCTTTTTGACTGTTACGATATACTCTGACATAATCACCCGTGCCTGCTGTATCAGCCGCATCCCAAGTATAGGTCAGCGCCATATTTAAATCTGTTGTATTTATTTTCATTCCCGATCCATACACTTTACCGGCTTCTGGATCAGTTAAATAGTTACCAAAGCCATTATCTTGATGCGAACGTTCTAATTCAAAAGATAACGTATCTTCCCCCATTGATTTGTCTAAGCGCAAACTTTCATATTCCTTATCGTAACTGCTATCAGGAAATTCATTTTTTTTACCACTTGCCGTTCTATAATCATAATTATCGCGTTTTTGTTTATCATACGTGAAACTATAACGTAAATCTTTGTCGCCGCCTTCGGTTGTCATCGCTGTCCGCCATGCCCCCCATGAGCCCGCTTCTGTCGTTACCGTAGTTGATTGGCCTTCTCCGGGTTTCTTGGTGATGATATTGATAACACCGGCAACGGCATCACTGCCATAAAGCGCCGTATTCGGACCACGTACGATTTCAATACGTTCAACATTTTTTACCGGAAAACCGTCGATATTCGTCGCATTGTCAGCACCAGAAACAGTTAAATGTGACCAATTCATCTTGCGGCCATTGACCAATACCAAAACACGACTATCTCCATTAATGACCGGATAAGATGCAAACCCCGTCACCGCTACATTGATATTATTATCACGTAATGCATCGGATATAGTACTATAGTTTCCCTTTTCTAGAGTGTCTTGATTGATAACAGTCACATCAGCTGCAACTTCATTTGCTTTTACTTTCATGCGATTTGCCGTAACGACATATTCATCTAATGTAAACTCTTCAGTATCTGCTGCATATACAACAGAACTAACCATTCCTATAGATAATGCACCACAAATCAAGCCTGCTACTATTGTTTGTTTTCTTTTTTTCATTTTTACCCCTTTTATGCTATTTTATAAAAATTTATCTGGATATAACCCCTGTGCAATTTTTTTCATTGCTTCTATCACACGTTCATTACAATTATTTACATCATTAAATGGAACATTAATAATCCTGCCTCCCGTCACGGCTTTCATCGATTGAAACTCAGGATTGCCTTGCAATTTTTCCTTAGCCTCTGCATCACTAAGATTTTTCCCCGGTTCCAAACTATATGAAACATAGATTACATAATCTGGATCATAGCCTAAAACACGCTCTGGGCCAACAAACGAGGTTTGTTCTTGCACCAGATTTTCTCCACCAGCTTTTTGCACAATATCATCAATGATAAAACGATTGCCATATAGTGAATATGTACTTTTTCCATGCTCTTGTAATATGATGACTTTTTTGCGTTTTTCCACTGTATCGGTCTTTTGACGTATTATAGTGACTTCGCTACGGCACATATCAATATAAGCTTGCGCCCTTTTTTCAATTCCAAATATTTTTCCGATATCTGCAATGAATGGATATACCGAATTTTCAATAGTCGGCTGTGTATGCTGCAATGTACCTGGTACGATGTAAGTACCGATGTGACGGTCTTGCCAATTATGCACTTCCCCCATTTCACCCGCACTGAAATTATGTGCCCAGCCAATGATAAAATCTGGCTGCATCGCAAATATTTCTTCCTGCGAAGGAATGAACGCCGCCTGTAAAATTGATAGTTCATCATAACGTTTACCAAGTTCCTCTGGTGGCGCACCATAAGGCGCCACTGTCGCCATGATGTTTGCATCTAACCCCAGTGAAAGCAATAGTTCTGTCGCCCCAGGATAGGTACTCAAAACTTTCTGTGGCGGTCTTTGATAGGTATAACTAGCTTCTCTACCTTCACTGTCGTAATTATTTACGACAATGGGGTATCCAGGTACACTATTTTCTAAATTTACAACAACTTCTTTTGTACAACCTGTATGCAGAAGTAAAGCAGCAATACAAAGCACCATGAGAATGCCATGCATCTTAGCCTGCATCTTTACACCTCATACCATGTAATGGCAAGAGTGGATGATACACAATGGAAAGAGCGCCAGTTTGCTCATCCAAATTCACGTCACAATCAATCTCATAGATATCACGAATTCTTTCTTTAGTAAGTACTTCTCGTGGTGTTCCGGAAGCGACAAGGCAACCATTTTTCAACACGTATAGCTTCGTGCAATACATTGCTGCCAAATTCAAATCATGCAGCGCTGCAAGCGCACCAATTCCCAAGGATTTTACAATTGATAAGAGCTGTAATTGATATTTGATATCAAGATGATTGGTTGGTTCATCTAGTACCAAAAATTGTGGCTGCTGCGATAACGCCCGTGCTAAAATTATTCTTTGCTTTTCTCCACCGGAAAGAGTCACAAATTGACGATTGACCGCCTCTTGCATACCAACTTGCGTTAAAGCTTGCAGCGCAATCTTATAATCTTCCTGCGTATCAGCATTAAAAATCTTTTTATGTGGCATACGCCCCATAAGTACCATTTCCATTACAGTAAAATCAAAATTTACTGTATTAAACTGCCCGACAACTCCCATCTGCCTTGCAGAAGTATGTAGCGAAATATTTTGCATATTTTCTCCACCAAACATAATTGTTCCGTTGCTTGGCTTTAGTATACGATATACGGTTTTTAGTAAAGTTGATTTACCGCCACCATTTGGACCGATAATTCCTACAAACTCCCCCTTTCCAACAGATAACGATATACTTTTTATAATTTTTTTCTTTTCAACAGTTACTTCTAGATTCTGTAACGTTAAATTCATAGTTTCACCTCTAGTTCCTACCAAAATTAAATGAGCGCCTAAATAAAAGCCACATAAAAAATGGTGCACCAATCAATGCCGTAATAATACCGATTGGCAAATCTCCACTTCTTAGCAATATTCGTGATAGGACATCCGCCCAAATTAAAAAAATCGCTCCAACCAATAATACTCCCGGCATAAGCCGACGATGATCCGCACCTACGATTGAACGAACCGCATGTGGTATAACTAGTCCAACGAAGCCGAAAATTCCGCAACTTGCGACAATCATGCCCGTCAGTAGTGCCATTATTATCATATATATCCGACGCTCTCTTACAATATTGATGCCTAAAGTAATCGCTGCTTCTTCTCCCAATAAAAGGACATTGAGCCTTCGGAACCGCAAAAGAAAAAAAATGGCCGCTATGCTAACACCAATCGATGGAAGTAACAACGTATCCCATTTTGCGCCTGCCAGCGACCCCATTGTCCAAAATGCCACACTACGCATTCCCTCAGCATTATTGGCAATATAAATCAAGAAATTGGCTGCCGCCCCAAACAGTGCACTGATTACAGCTCCAGCCAGTACCATTTTCATCGTTGACATCTGTCCGCCCATGCCTGCCAAAAACATGACCGCAATCGTTGCCAAAATTGCTCCAGCAAAAGCCCATACAGTTATTCCAAAACCTAACAATACCTTGGAACCCCCCAGGATAATAGCAAAGATTGCCCCAAGTGATGCCCCTGAAGCAATCCCGAGAATATATGGTTCAGCTAAAGGGTTTTGCACCGAAGCCTGCATTACAGTCCCACACATTGCAAGGCCAGCACCCACAACTGCGGCCATCAAAATTCTTGGCATCCGTAGTTGCCAAATAATATCTGCATGTGCCATCGAGATTCCATCCAGCGGCAAACCAATTATCTTATGCAAAATAATCTGATAAACGGCTGCTGCTTCAATCTTCACTGACCCCAAGCAAACTGCCAATAATATTGAAGCAACGAGACCTACCGTCAGACATCCTCCAATCATCCAAAATCGGCGTTCTTTTTTCAACACTTCTTTTGGTATCCCCATTGTACTTGATTGCATCATATATCGTTGCACCCTACTTTCTATCAATTATGTCTTACTATAATTGATAATGATAATTAATTTCATTATCAATTAACGATTATAGTACAACATATACATAGTGTCAATAAATATTTTTTATTAATTACTAGCGCATTATTGATAATGAATCACAAAATAAAAAAACTATGCAAATAGACTTATATTCTATCTTACATAGCTGTTAAGCAACAAAATAGCTCTTGATAAGCAATTTGCAGTTTTCATCAACTGAAAATAATATCCGCAATTCTAGGGACTAAAATAGTTCTATATTTTATAAATTATGCAAAATATCATGATTTAATATCTTTAAAATAATAAGCCACCCCCTTGGTAATTTGCATTGCCATCCGTTCCTGATATTCTGAGTCTGAAAGTAATCTAGCTTCATTTTTATTACTTAAGTAACCAGTCTCGACAAGTACACCAGGTTTTTCTGTTGAATTCAATAGCAAGATTTGCAAATCTTGCTTTGCTTGCCTTTTATTATTCGGCGGGAATTTTTTTAGAAGGTCTTGCATGATCTCCGCAATAAACTTATTTGCCTGATTTTGGGGATTATAAAACACTTGTGAACCATACCACTGTGACTCTCTAACCGCATTACAATGAATACTAACAAAAACTTCTGCATTCGACTGATCAATGAGCTCTACACGTTTTAATAAATCACTGCGTTTGCCGCCTTTACCTTTGATATAATAATCAGAATCATCTTCCCTGGTATATAACACCGTGGCGCCGTAAGCACTCAAGCATTGACCAAGCTTTTTACTAAACGCAAGATTAATATCTTTCTCCAATAAGTTATTGTACCGCGCCCCGCTATCAATACCCCCATGCCCCGGATCAATAATGATGGTATGCCCATTTAATACGGTGAGATCAACACTCTCTATATCGGCATTCACCAAATAGCGAAATGTTAACATATTGATCACCAATATCGCTAGACTAAAGAGTATCACTCGTTTTATCATGAGTTGTGAAAGAAAATAAGTATGCATACTCTCTCTCCTTATCTAAACAAAGATTCCCTCTATCTTATGCCCACAGTAAAATAACTATGTTGTTTTACTTTGCATTTTCCGGGGTAGACTATATAATAAAGAGAACTTCTTGTTTTAATAGAGACTGTTACTAGCATTTGAGCATCTTGTAACTGCCTCTTGAATTTTAAGGTTGTGTGCTTTTTGAAACACACTCCAATACTGTAATAATCGGAGGATTCCATGAGTATATCACGTTTTTTCTTTTTCACACTCGTCTTGTTTTTTGTCTGTTTTTGGTGGGCTGGCGGTAATACGGTTGCCGATAATGCAACGGCTAGAATCAGCGAAACATTGAAAGATAAAGTTAATCTTACAGAGCAAATTCCTAATCAAACTGAAGGGAACTCAGCGTTTGATAGAATTTATCGCATCATTGCTTTAAAATCTGCAGTAAATAATAAACTACATACAAAAAACTATACGAAGTTATCTAACATAAGCACCAATCTCCAACAATCAATCATTGCTGTTGAGGATTCACGTTTCTATGAACATAGCGGCTTTGATGTTTCAGGTATTTTAAGAGCAAGTTTAGTAAATTTACAATACGGTCATATCGAAGAAGGGGCTAGCACGATTACCCAGCAACTTGTTAAAAATTTATTTTTATCACAAGAACGCTCAATGACTCGTAAAGCGGAAGAAGTCATCTTAGCCATTGACATGGAAGCAAACTATTCCAAAGAACAAATATTAGAGCTTTATCTCAATACCATTTATTTTGGTTCTGGTTATTACGGCATCAGTGACGCTGCTGCGGGCTATTTTGGAAAACTCCCAAGTGAACTTTCTCTTGCCGAAGCTTCTATGCTCGCCGGACTGCCAAATGCACCTTCCCTTTATTCTCCCTACGTAGATTTTAAAGCTGCCAAAGCTAGACAAGCTATCGTCCTTAGTACTATGGTCAAAAATGGCTATATCAATCCATCGCTTGCTGAAGAAACAAAAACAACGCCAGTCTGGCTCGTTAAATAAAAAATCACTAGAAGATGAACCTTTCATTTTCTAGTGATTTTTTTATCGTTTTTAGTTTTATGTCCGTGAGCGAAATGAAACAGCCGTCGTTAAGTCATCAATAAACGTCATCCCATTATAACGTTTTAATATTAAATCACTCACAACCACTTGCATGACTGGTACTTTTTCATGGGAGCCATCAGCAAAATGCTCGGTATAACTTCCCAAGGAATGGAGTACATAAGGCGTATGATTTACTTCACCTAAATAAATCATCACATGACCATTCATATGCAGTGTATCCCCCGGTTGTAACTCTGAGATGCACTGATACCGCTCTTTTCTTGTCAAACCATGCATCGTATAGTGAATGCCTGCCGCCCTCTCTTGTTGACCAGAATTACACGGTAAATCGATCCCGACACTGCGATAAACTGCATTGACTAGACTAGAGCAATCCACGCTATTATGTAAGCCACCCCACCCATAAGGTTCATCTAAAAAGCGAAAGCACTGCGCAATTAAATGATTTCGCGTATATAACAAATAGCCTTTATGAAGCGATTCTGACGCAGGGATAGCTACTACGACTTCTTCTAATTCGCCATTTGCCTTACGTGTTGGTACAACCACCTTAACCTGATCATTGGCGATGCACTTAATCAAGATTTTACTTCCCATCTGATAAAGTACTTCCTCACCTTGGATCATGAAACGAAAATTTTTATCTATAACCACAAAAAACCATTCTGGTTTAATATATCGTAACCAAGTAATCCGTTCTTTTATTATCGCGATATCTTTTGCAGCCACCCAGCCATATGCATTGTAGGTTTGAACAAAATAAAAATCGTTGCCCAAGCTTTGATGCAATAGGATAACTGACTCAGCTGGATCAATAGCGGTTTCTTGCAGATTATCAAATTCCGTATCCTCCGCCGAAGAATATAAAGCATCGTTTGTTGGTAATACCCGTAGGTTAGCCCGTCTAACCGTAACCCCATACTTCAGCTTTTGTATACCATGCAAGACATTAAAATTGCACTTATCCAGTAAAGTTTTTTTAAATTCATCCGTAACCAGCAGTCCCTGATGATAGAAATGCTCTGCTAAAATAGTACCATTGCTATTTAATAATAGGGTAATCATCGCTGCTTCTTGCGTCATTGGATATTTTTTCAGATCCTGCATTGCTGCTGATTTTTTTACGATCTGTTGGTTGAATTGTTTAATTTCTTGACTTTGCAAGATAACCTTATCCCCATCATCTAATTGCTCCTGCCAAAAGATGGCACTCCTTAACGCAGGATCATTTGTTATCCCAATCGTCTTCACCTCGCCTATTTCGCTTAAGGATATTTACTACCTATATTGATTAGTCTATGAACGAACCCGTGAAATAGACGCTAGCGTACTATCTATTTTATTTTTTGCCTCCGCCCCAGGCAAATCCATGTTGAACGAGAGTCGCTTCTAATGAACTGACTTCTTCTTCATCATCAACATGTACAAGATATTCTTTTAATTCCTCTAAACTGAACGCATAGCCATATTCCTTAGCTAGTTCTATTGTTGAGCAAAGAATTTTTTCAACATTAAATTCGCCCATATTTAATTGATCCAATCGATCCGCCAAAACATCATCTTTGTCAACTTGTTCATAAAAATTTTTCACTACATTATTCATTATCTTCATCGCTCCAATTTATTTATTTTCTATCCTTTATTGTTTAGTTATTATTTCACTACAAATGATTGGTATATTCTAATCACCCGATCTAAATTCCTTCTCTATAATGAAATTGATTACATTTAACAATTATGAACTCTTATCGTTAACGATATTCTCCATTAATTTTATAAATTTAACTACTAGACTTTATCGTTCACTATTTTCAATGTATAATTTGCATATTTATAATCAAAATACTCATTTCTAGGGTAGACATATTAAATTATTGCTATATAATATATAGCATACCTTGTATAACAAATTTCATATACATAAGGTATTTATAATTTTAAAGGAAGCAGGTGTTATGATGAACTTAAATTCTATCATGAAAACGTATGGTTTATTTATTGGTCTTTTTGTTTTATTTTCCATTATGCTCATCCCAACACCAGAAGGATTAACGATAGCAGGTCACCGCATGTTAGCCATTTTGGTGTTCTCGGTTATTATTTGGATGACGGAGTGTATATCTTATCCAGTTAGCGCGGCTGTCATCATGGCGCTAATGGCATTTTTACTTGGAACTGCACCAGATGTCGCTAACCCGCTTACGAAGCTAGGTACGAGCAAAGGTCTAGCTTTGGCTTTATCTGGTTTTAGCAATACTTCCCTTGCCTTGGTTGGTGCTGCCTTATTTTTAGCGGCAGCAATGATGAAAACGGGGCTCGACAAACGTATTGCTCTCGCAGTTTTAGCTAAAATTGGTGCCAAAACCAACCGTGTATTAGCTGGAGTTATTTTCGTTGGGTTCCTTCTTAGTTTCTTTGTGCCTAGCACGACGGCTCGTGTTTCCTGTATGGTTCCAATCGTACTTGGGATTATCACGACCTTTGGTGTTAGTAAAAAGAGTAAATTTGCTGGAGTTATGATGATCGCTGTAGCGCAAGCTGATAGTATCTGGAATGTAGGGATTAAAACAGCAGCGGCGCAAAATATGATTGCGTTAAATTTCATTGAAAAGCAACTCGGACAATATGTTAGCTGGATGGATTGGTTTATTATTGCCGCACCATTTTCATTATTAATGTCCATCGCCTTATATTTTGTTTTACTGAAATTAATGCCTCCTGAAATGGATGAAGTTGCTGGCGGACAAGAAACGATTGCCAGAGAATTAAAAAACTTAGGGCCAATGAAAGCCGATGAAAAGAAATTGATGATTATGTCGTTAATTTTATTAGGCTTCTGGTCAACAGAAAGCATTTTACATAATTTTGATACATCTTCCACAACCATTGTTGCCGTAACACTTATGTTGTTACCAAAAATCGGCATTATGAATTGGAAAGAAGCCCAAGAACGTATTGGCTGGGGGACATTGTTACTATTTGGTGTTGGTATCAGTCTAGGTTCTGCTATATTATCGACAAAAGCAGCTTCTTGGATTGCAACTTGTATGGTAAGCTACTTCGGTTTTGCCAATATGACCACCTTTGGTATTCTTGCAATCTTAGCTGCTTTCCTCATCATCATTCATCTCGGTTTTGCCAGTGCTACCGCTTTGTCGGCTGCAATGATCCCAATTGTGATCTCAATCTTACAAAACCTCAACAACCCACTTATTAACGTTGTTGGTATGACGATGATCTTACAATATGTTATCTGCTTTGGCTTCATACTACCAGTAAATGCACCACAAAACATGGTTGCTTTTGGAACCGAAACATTCGAAGCAAAGGACTTTATCAAAACAGGAATTCCTCTCACAATTATAGCGTATCTATTGATTCTTCTCCTTGCAGCAACCTATTGGAAATGGATTGGCATTGTATAAATTACTGGCTTTAGGCTGTCGACAAAATAAAATATTTGTGTCGATGATTTAGAAAATATCTAAATCCGCTCCACTTATAAACTAGTACGAAGATAGGCTGCTGGTTGGTGAGAAGTGCTCAGATGCTAGGCACAGTAAGGAGTTACGTAGGAATCGTACTTTCGTACGTCGACGAGCAGCACCTTGTCGGAGGGCGCAGATGAATGCTTATCGCCGACCCGCGACCTGTCTGTCCATAGTTTGTCTATAGTTAAAAAGCCAGCGATTAAAATCGCTGGCTTTTTAACTATGAATTTTTATTTTTTAGCTTTCATCGCTTTACTAAATTCTTTATAAAAAACTTTAGTCAAATGTTTATAATTTACCATATTATCATCGGATGTAGAAGAAGCAACAATTTGATACGTAAAGACAGGCTGTTTTGTTGCCGCTGAATATACATCATAGAATACCATAACACGTGTATTATGTACGATGGTTGCCACCATATAAAGATCTGTATATTTTTCCATTTGGCTGTTAAAAATACTTTCGGCCTTTTGGGCATCTTCTACTCTTAATTTCGGAAGATCAATCGCAGAATCACGTAAAATATTTTCATCAATGTCTGCAGTATTCAAAGCATACATATTTAAGCTTTGTGCCTCTAGATACATCATATCTGTTAATTCGTCAGAAGTAACTTGACCTTCAGTAAAAGTATAATTAGGTTTAACGATTAAAAGCTTATGTGCTTTTGAGAAATCATAGCTAGTGTCAGTCCATGCCTGTGCTGCAGCTGAAACCAATTGTACATTAAGCAATACGAAACATACAATGATAAATAATTGTGAAATTTTTTTCATCGGTAAATACTCTCCTCTTTATTAAAAATTAATTCTTTATATAAAATTCTCTATTTTACGCATAACTCCTCTTTGTGTTAAGATTTTTCGTTTTGTTATTTACGGGATTGGATAATGATATCTATATTGTATTCCTATCTACCTAAGTAAATTTCGTTATGTTTTTATCTTCTTGTAAATTTCGACATAATTTTACTTTTATCGTATGATATGATAAGAGATATGTTTATCGTAGCAAACAGATCCAAAATAAGCCCCCTCATTTACAAGCAAAATTTTATACATTTCTTTAATCCAACCATTAACAAATTACAAAATATAAGGAGCTAACAATTATTATGACAGACTCAGTTGCAAAAAAAGTAACACCATTATCAGAAGTAAATATTAAACAAAAATCTAAAGCATACTATTATTCAACCGACAATACCAAAGAAACGAAGGAAAATTGCTCAGAACAAGAAAGAAACTTACCTATTTCAAGTGAAGAGCTTGCATTATGGATAAATGATAAGCTAGCTACCCCTTCTATTTCTACTATGACACAAACAAAGGAAACTATATCCAAGGGCAATATAGAAAATAAATTTATTAATGAAATAAGCACCCTTGCTCAATATATAATTACGCATCCAAATGAAGTTCAAATTATGTTTAATGCACTACCTCAAAGTGTTAAATATCAAATAAGTCAATGTGATGGTAAATAATTCAACGGAGGAGCTATTATTATAAAATTACAAATTACACCTGAAGCAAAACAACTTATCGTGAATCACGGTTCTCAAATAATGGTGAACATCGAAAGAGAACAATGTTATGCTTGTGCTGGTCAGTCACGTCGATTTACCTTCCCTATCTGCACAAGTAGGTATCCCTAAAGATTTTCTACTAAACGGATATGAAATATTGACCGAGAATGATATTACTATCTATGTACATAATGTATTTGAAAAGTATGATATAATGGACACACTTGCTATCATTTTGAATGACTCACTTGCTACATTAGTGATATATGGAATAGTTCCACAGAATTAATCTCCTGTGAAATTCACGATTAAACCTTATAAGGATATTTAATAAAAACAAGAGGAGCGACTACTCATGAGAAAAATTTCTATTTTGTCTTTAATCTTAATATTTTCTTTTTCTTGTACTGCCTTTGCATTTAATAATTTGCACCTAGTTACGTCAAATAACTATAATATGATATATATTGATAACGATAGTATAAAATATGGTACTACGTCGACCGATTCTGATGATTCTTCATCAGATACAACACCAACTACAGCCTCAACCACGACGTCATCTGCAACATCGTCTACAACATCATCTACGGCGTCAACCACGACGTCATCTGCAACATCGTCTACAACATCATCTACGGCGTCATCCACGACATCATCTACAGAAACAATAAATACAAATATAATAACCTATTATGAAACGGTCAGATTAAGCAACGAGGGATTGCAAGGCTTAATTTTAAGTAAGCAAAAAGAAAATAATCATCTTGCAAAATGGGATCAAGTATCATATTTCACTACATTTTATTCAATAAATCTCGAAAATAAAACGATCCATGCAGAAACACAATGGTTTTATGATCATAATGGAGTTCTCTTATATTCATGGCTTTCTGGCAGAAGTAAACTCTGGAAAGAAATTAATCCCGGCACCGTTATAGAAGCTAGTTATAAATATGTCACCTCTTATGTCACTGACCATGCTAGTGAACTAAAGACTCTCGATTAATCTATTTTTAAGATTGCAACTTATAAAATGAACAGTAACGGTTTACTACATAAAATAAGCTACGTCCTCTACTTGCATTTTTAATGAAACTATTACTCAAAAAATTTATACCATACCGGCAAGACAATTAAAAAGCTCTTTGGTGTAATAGACATGTAATCAATTTGTGTATTACATGTCTATCACACGTCAATTTCCTCTACTCTTGCACACAACAAAAAAGCCCTTGAAAGCTCAATGCTTTCAAGGGTTTTAATTTCGTTACTATTAACGTTTTGAGAACTGGGATGCTTTACGAGCTTTTTTCAAGCCGTATTTACGACGTTCTTTTTCACGTGGATCACGTGTGATGAAACCAGCTTTTTTAAGAGCAGGACGGAATTCAGCGTCCACTTTAAGAAGTGCACGTGTAATACCGTGACGAATAGCGCCAGCTTGTCCTGATGGACCGCCGCCCTCTACCTTTGCGATTACATCGTATTTACCAAGAGTCTCAGTCAAGTTTAAAGGTTGTTTAATAATCAATTCAAGAGTTT
This sequence comes from uncultured Veillonellaceae bacterium, assembly GCA_963805085.1. Classification (GTDB taxonomy): domain Bacteria; phylum Bacillota; class Negativicutes; order JARBTT01; family JARBTT01; genus JARBTT01. The sequence continues at coordinate 56,943 of CAWDTA010000004.1, forward strand.
TTAAACCGAAATAAGCTTTTAACTCACGATCATTGATAATTACGTTGCCTTCACCTGGAACCAGACGAACTCTGGCAACTGAAGTTTTTCTGCGGCCTGTGCCGTAGTAAGTGACTAATGCCATTAAAATGTTCCTCCTTCCAGTATTATCTTATATTAATTTCAAGTACTTCTGGTTGTTGAGCAGCATGTGGATGCTCAGCTCCAGCATATACGTTTAATTTTGTGTACATTTGTGCACCTAATCTATTCTTAGGTAACATACCCTTAACAGCCATTTCAACGACTCTTTCAGGTCTAGTAGCTAACATTTTGCCAGCTGTTGTAAACGTAGTTCCTCCTGGATATCCAGAATGACGGAAATAAGTCTTTTGGATCAATTTCTTACCAGTGAATACTACTTTATCTGCATTGATAACGATGACATGGTCACCAGTATCAACATGAGGTGTAAAAGTTGGTTTATGTTTACCACGAAGCACTTTCGCAACTTCAGCAGCTAATCTACCTACAGTTTTACCTTCAGCGTCTACAACGTACCATTTACGTTCGATGTTGGATACGTTTGCCATAAACGTTGTTTTCATTCGACATTTCCCTCCTTGTCACAAACTTTCTAAAGTTCAAATCATAAAATCATCATTGTGAAGATTCGTCCTGACTTCCGGGGCTAATGGAAATCTCGGTAAAAGCCTCATAAAAACATTTTAATAAAAATAGCAAGTATTGTCAAGCTATTTCTATTAAATTTTCATTATGTAACTACCATATCTTTATCCACACATTTTCTGTGGATAATTAACAACATTAAATATTATATCAATATCCAATCAATTTGTATAGTCTTTCTACAAATAAATTAAAATATTCAATAATCACCGCAAAATTTTTCTTTCTTACCTATACCTAAGTGACATTAATTTTTAAACGATCACTTGGTATCCATTTATTTTATAAAAGTAACTTAATAATTTACCTTTTTTAAATAGAGTCCTTGCGCTGGGGCAGTCATACCTGCCTTTTTCCTGTCTTTCCCCTCTAAGATGACTTTGAAGCCCTCTAGTGTAGTCTTACCTTTACCGACATTCACAAGCGTGCCTACGAGGTTACGCACCATATGATAGAGAAACCCATTCCCCCAAAAAAGAAATTCAATCGTATCCCCTTGAAACTTACAGTTTGCTTCAAAGATTGTACGAACTGGATGCATCGGTGCACTACCAACTGCACGAAATGCCGAAAAGTCATGCGTTCCCACAATATATTGCATCGCTTTATTCATTTTATCCACATCTAACTCTTTGCGAATATACCATGCATATTGGCGCTTGAATGGATCTAATACTTCACCTTGTTGAATTTTATAAATATAAACTTTATCCTTGGCACAGTGACGTGCACTAAAATCTAGTGCAACTTCCTCTGCAGAGCGCACCACAATATCCGCTGGTAAATGACTATTGATAGCCCTCACCACGCGATCAATTGGAATCGTTCCTTCTGTCAAAAAGTTAACGACCTGCCCATAGGCGTGCACTCCAGCATCCGTTCTCCCTGAGGCCGCAAGTTTTATTTCTCCGCCAAAAACAATCGCTAATTTTTTTTCTAATACATTCTGCACCGATATTGCATTGTTCTGCCGTTGAAACCCATGATACTTGCCACCGTCATAGGCAAGGATTAATTTAATATTGCGTATTTTTTTTTCTTCTGGACCATAAGCTTGTTCTTTCATTTTATAAACCATGTACCTTCATCACAAATAAACCAATTAAAAGCGCAGTCATAACAATCCCTGCTTTATAATCGACTGAAGTTATGCATAACACTTTCATTCTTGTTCTATTTTCTCCACCACGATAACACCGAGCTTCCATGGCAACCGCTAAATCGTCCGCTCTGCGAAAAGCACTAATAAAAAGTGGTACAAGTAATGGAATCATGCCTTTGACACGTTTTACAATACTACCAGAGCTAAAATCTGCCCCTCTAGCTTCTTGTGCTTTCATGATACGCTCAGTTTCTTCTAATAAGGTAGGGATAAACCGAAGCGCAATTGTCATCATCATTGCCAACTCATGCGCTGGCAATCCAAATTTTTTAAAGGGCGTTAGTAACTTCTCCAAAGCATCTGTTAACGTGATTGGTGATGTCGTAAAGGTTAGTAACGACGACAATACGATTAATAGAATTAACCTAATTGACATCAGTGCCGCCTGCTGTATACCTTCTTGTGTAATAGATAAAATCCACACCTTAGCAATCGCTTCCCCTGGCGTTGTAAAAATATGAATCAATACGGTAAATATAATAATCCACCATAACGGCTTGATCGATTTGATCACCATCATCATTGGCACATTTGATAAAAGAATAGTAACTAAGGTGAAAAAACAAATAAGACCATATGTCATTGGCGTATTCACAATAAAAATAGCTGTAATTAAGAGTAATAAATACATAATTTTCATTCGTGGATCTAGTCGATGTATGAGCGAATTACCCGGGAAATATTGCCCGATTGTGATATCTGTTAGCAAGATTTTTTCCTCCTCAATGAGGCAACAATGCTTTCTACGGCATCGTCAACAGTTAAAATGTGTTCATCAATATCTAGTCCAGCAACCTTTAATCGATTTAATAAAGCCGTCACCTGTGGCACATCAACACCGGCTGCCTTTAATGCTTCTGTGTGTTTAAATATTTCTTGTGGTGGTCCATCTAGGCTAATTTCGCCTTCATGCATGACGATCAACCTATTTGCCATTTTGGCAACATCATCCATATTATGGGACACCAAAACAATAGTTATCTCTGTCTTTTTATGTAAATCGATCAGTTTTGTAAAAATATCATCGCGACCACAAGGATCAAGTCCAGCCGCTGGTTCATCTAAAATAAGATATTGTGGTTGCAGTGCCACTACACCAGCAATTGCCACACGTCGCATTTGCCCACCACTTAGCTGAAAAGGAGAACGATCTTGGTAGGTAGCAAAATCTAAATGAACAAACTCCATAGCCCTTCGAACCCGTTTATCGACTTCTTCTTCTGAACATCCCAAATTTCTGGGACCAAATGCAATATCAGCATACACTGTTTCTTCAAAAAGCTGATGCTCTGGATATTGAAAAACCATTCCTACTCTACGCTTTGCGGCCTTTGCCGCTTCCCCTTTTTGGTTTAAATCAACTCCATTTACCATCACCATCCCTTGTTTTGGTTTTAATAAACCGTTGAGATGTTGTACTAGCGTAGATTTTCCAGAACCAGTATGACCAATGATAGCAACAAATTCGCCTTCGTTAATTTCTAAATTGATATCTTTGATTGCTGTCCGTTCAAAAGGAGTTTTCGCCATATAGGTATAGGTCGCATTTTTTAAAATGATTGACATAATGCCACCACCAATTCTTCATCTGTAATGATATCAGCTGGTAACTTAATACCATTCTTTCTAAGCTGATAGGCAACTTGTGCAGCTAGGGGCACATCCAGACCAAGTTCTTTTAATTTTTTTACTTGCGTAAAGATAGTGCGCGGCGTTCCATCATCTAATACACTGCCATTCTTCATAACAACAACCCGATCTGCTTCAACAGCCTCTTCCATAAAATGCGTAATATAAACAATCGTAATACCCAATCTTTTGTGTAATTTTTTTACTGTTTCTAAAACTTCTAATCTACCTTGTGGATCGAGCATTGCTGTTGGTTCATCAAGTACTAAGCACTTGGTTTGCATCGCAAGTGCTCCGGCAATGGCAACACGTTGTTTTTGACCACCTGAAAGCAGATGTGGGGCATGTTTACGATATTCTTCCATGCCAACGGCTCTGAGCGCATTATCGACTCTACTTTTGATTTCATCACTTGGCACACCTAAGTTTTCTGGGCCAAAAGCAATATCTTCCTCAACTAAAGTTGCAACGATTTGATTATCAGGATTTTGAAATACCATCCCAACTTTTTGCCGAATCGCCCATAGCTTATCGCTGGAATTGGTCTCGATACCGTCAATTATACAACTGCCACTTGTTGGTAATAAGAGTGCATTAAAATGCTTTGCCAGTGTAGATTTTCCCGAACCATTAGTTCCAATGATCGCTACAAATTCACCCTCATGAATTGTTAAGTTAATATCATGAAGAGCAATAAATTCATTTGCCATATTTTCATTGTATATATATTGTAAATTTTCTACTTTAATCAACTGATTCATCGCGTTGCTCCTTTATCGCCTCTCATACAAAAAAATCGCCTTTATTGGTACGCAAAAGAAACCTTTGAAACATTTTCTTTTGTATACCAATAAAGGCGACCACAAGGCCGCCTTTTAAGTATTACACTAATTCAATAATTGCCATCGGCGCAGCATCGCCACGACGAGGACCAAGTTTAAGTACACGAGTGTAACCACCTTGGCGTTCGCTGTACTTAGGTGCTATTGTATCAAATAGTTTTCTAGCTACTTCTTCATCCATAAGACGCGCAATTACTTGACGGCGAGCATGTAAGTCGCCACGTTTAGCTAAAGTAATTAATTGATCAGCAAGACCGCTAATTTCTTTTGCTTTCGCTTCAGTAGTTTCAATGCGTTCATATTGGAAAAAGGAAGTTAGAATACTACGAAATAATGCTTTACGTGCACTTGAGTCACGTCCTAATTTTCTGTAGCCCATACTCTTCGATTCTCCTACTCTTCAAATTCGATAAGTGTTAAATCTAGTTCTTGTAGTTTCTTTTTCACTTCTTCAAGAGACTTGCGACCAAGATTTCTCACTTTCATCATGTCGTCTTCACTTTTTTGAGCTAACTCTGCAACAGTGTTGATACCAGCTCTCTTTAAGCAATTATAAGAACGAACAGATAAATCTAAATCCTCAATAGTCATTTCTAATGTTTTAGAAACACCATTATCAGGAGCTTCAGTAAATGTTCTTTCAGCTTCATCGTCTTCCGGAGGAGCTCCGGCCATGTTCTGGAATAGTCTAAGATGAGCAATCATAATACTTGCAGACTTACTAACTGCTTCTTCCGGTCTTATACTACCATCAGTCCATACTTCCAGAGTTAATTTGTCGTAATCAGTGACGTTACCTACACGAGTATCAGTAACAGCATAGTTAACTCTCTGGATTGGCGAGAAAATGGAATCAATAGGAATAATACCGATCACATGATCAGGTTTCTTATTCTTATCAGCAGGAATATACCCACGGCCACGTTCAACGGTAAGTTCCATTTTTAATGAACCGCTAGCATCTACTGTTGCCAAATGTAATTCAGGGTTTAGTATCTCAACATCTGGATCAGTGATAATATCACCAGCTGTTATAGTTTTTTCACCAGTTACTTCCACTCTGATTACTTTTGCTTCTTCACTATGCATTTTTAAGCAAAGTGATTTTAGATTTAAAATGATATTAGTAACGTCTTCCCGAACACCTGGAATCGTAGAAAATTCATGAAGCACACCTTCAATCCTTACGGATGTAACGGCTGCACCTTGCAAAGATGATAATAAAATGCGGCGCAAGCTGTTACCAAAAGTAGTGCCATACCCACGTTCTAAAGGCTCGCAGACAAATTTGCCATAACGACTATCTTCACTAATTTCCACTATCTCAATCTTCGGTTTTTCGATTTCGATCATCTGGAATAACCCTCCTCATTTATGCGCAATACCACGTTACGCCATACCCACGGCGAGGGTACATTATCTGGAGTACAATTCAACGATCATTTGTTCTTCAACAGGTACATCAATTTCATCACGATTAGGGAATCTTGTAACTGTACCACTCAAGTTTTGAGCATCGACAGTAATCCAAGCCGGTGTACTTAATGAATCAAATGATTCTGCCACGCCTTTAAAGAATTCATTTGAAACGCTATTTTCTTTAATAGAAATAACGTCGCCAGCTTTTACTAAAGCTGAAGGAATATCAAGACGTTTGCCGTTAACAAGGATATGACCATGGGAAACAAGTTGACGAGATTGTCTACGAGTAGAAGCTAAGCCTAAACGATAAACAACATTATCAAGTCTTCTTTCAAGAATTACTAGTAAATTTTCACCAGTAACGCCAGGCATTTTTTTAGCCTTGTCATAATAAGATCTAAATGGTTTTTCTAAAACACCATATATAAACTTTGCTTTTTGCTTTTCTCTAAGTTGGATTCCGTATTCACTCATTTTTTTGCCAGCTCGTTTAGGTTGACGTTTGGAAGATTTACTCAAACCTACAACAGCTGGTTCAATGCCAAGTGCTCTGCATCTTTTTAGAGCAGGAACTCTATCAATTGCCATCTATATTTGCACCTCCTATTAAACTCTTCTACGTTTTGGTGGGCGACATCCGTTATGAGGGATTGGAGTTACATCTTTAATTAAATTAACTTCCAAACCAGTCGCTTGTAATGATCTGATTGCCGCTTCACGACCTGATCCAGGACCTTTTACAAATACTTCTACTTGTTTAAGACCATGTTCCATAGCTGCTTTTGCTGCAACTTCAGCTGCCATTTGAGCTGCGAATGGAGTGCTTTTACGTGACCCTCTAAAACCAAGACCACCTGCACTAGCCCATGATAATGCATTACCATTTGTATCGGTAATTGTTACGATTGTATTGTTAAAAGTAGAACGGATATGAGCAATACCATGCTCAATATTTTTACGTTCTCTTCTTTTTGGTCTAGCTACTTTTTTAGCTACCAATGCTTAACCCTCCCTTACTTAACTAATTTCTTTTTGCCACCAACAGCTCTTTTTGGACCTTTACGAGTACGAGCGTTAGTCTTAGTTTTTTGACCTCTAACTGGTAGACCCATACGATGTCTTCTACCACGGTAGCAGCCAATTTCAACTAAGCGTTTAATATTTAGAGATACTTCACGACGTAAGTCGCCTTCTACTCTATAGTTTTTATCAATAGCCTCACGAAGTTTTGCAACTTCTTCTTCAGTTAAATCGCGAGTACGAGTATCAGGACTGATACCAGTAGCTGCTAAAATAGCTTGGGAAGTAGTAAGACCAATACCAAAGATGTATGTTAAAGAAATCTCAACTCTCTTATCGCGAGGTAAATCTACTCCGGCAATACGTGCCATATATTCAGCACCTCCTTCTTAATTAACCTTGTTTTTGTTTATGCTTGGGATTTTCGCAAATCACCATTACGTGACCCTTACGTTTAATTACTTTACATTTTTCACAAATGGGTTTAACCGACGGTCTAACTTTCATTTGCTAATGCCCCCTTTTCTTACATTGTCAATTCATTTGTCTGAAGCCGAACCTCAGCCAGCAAAAAGACTATTTGAAACGGTAGGTTATACGGCCACGTTTTAAATCATATGGCGTAAGTTCAATAGTAACTTTATCACCAGGTAGGATACGAATGAAATTCATACGAATTTTACCTGAAACATGTGCCAATACAACATGACCATTTTCTAATTCTACTTGAAACATTGCATTAGGCAATGCTTCAAGAACTGTACCTTCAACCTCAATTACGTCTTGTTTGGACATGAGATTTCTCCTCCTCGTCCGCTTGTCACAAATTATCTGGGTTGCAAATTTGCGATAGCGTGGCGAATATCTTCATCCGTAACCTTTCGGCTACTAATGAGGCTATCTGCCACAGCTTTTGAAATCCGCTCGTAAACTTTGACATGCCGAATGTTTTTCTTTTTTGGCTTAATAATAGAACGCTCTCTTCCATCAGACAAAAAAACATTTCTACCATTTATTCCAACGACCAAGTAAATAGTTTCAGCATCACGACCTGTAATACTTTCAACAACCTGACCTACTGAAATGGTTTGAACTAGTGACACTGAGGTTCCCCCTTAGCATTTTGTTAAAATTTCTGGCTTATCATCAACAATTGCAATGGTATGCTCGAAATGTGCCGAAGGTTTTCGATCCTTAGTAATAACTGTCCAATCATCACCTAATGTCTTCACTTCGTGGGTTCCTAGATTTATCATCGGCTCTATCGCTAATGTCATACCAGATTTTAATCGTGGGCCGCGACCAGCCGAACCGTAATTCGGAATCTGAGGATCTTCATGCATTTTTCTGCCAATGCCATGCCCAACATAGTCACGTACTATTCCGTAACTATACTTTTCTGCAAAGGTTTGAACAGCATTAGATATATCTCCGAGACGATTACCCGCTATTGCTTTTTCAATACCTTTGTATAGAGATTGTTCGGTAACATCAAGAAGTTGTTGCATTTCTACGCTGACCTCTCCAACAGAAAAGGTCTTCGCAGAATCGCCATTAAATCCATTTATTACCGCACCTATATCAGTACTGACATTATCTCCATTTTTTAACTTTTTTAAACTAGGTATTCCATGAACAACTTCTTCATTAATAGAAGTACAGATGCTCGCTGGAAAACCACCATAGCCTTTAAAAGCTGGAATTGCACCACAACTTCGTATATATTTCTCGGCAATTTTATCAAGCTCGAGTGTACTAACTCCCGGCTTAACAGCGTTTTTAACTTCAACCAGCGTATCCGCCACTATCTTCCCGGCATCTCGCATGTAATCGATTTCTCGATCAGACTTTAGGATGATCATCCTTATTGGCCCCTCAAGCTAGCAACAACATCGGCAAGTACTTTATCAATAGACTGTTTGCCATCAATTTCAGTATATAAACCGTTATCTTGATAGTATTGAATGAGCGGCTTTGTCTGTGAAGAATACACTGTAAGACGTTTTGTCATGGTAGCTTCGCTATCATCATCTCGCTGGTATGTCTCACCGCTACATTTATCGCATATACCTTCTTTTGCAGTTGGATTGTAAGCTACATGATACGTAGCTCCACACCCTCTACAAATCCGGCGACCAGTTGCACGGCTGATTAAATCCTCAGCCGGTACACTGATATTTACTACGCGATCAAGTTTTATTTGTAATTCACCTAGCGTAGCATCAAGAGCATTTGCTTGCTCAAGGGTACGAGGAAAACCATCTAAAATAAAACCTTTTTTACAATCTGGCTTAGCCAAACGTTCTTTTACAATACCGATTGTTACACTGTCTGGAACCAATTGTCCCGCATCCATACATGCTTTTGCTTGTTTACCAAGTTCGGTTCCCTCTTTTACAGCAGCACGGAACATATCTCCTGTAGAAATATGTGGAATACCAAACTTATCCACTAGCATTGCCGCTTGTGTGCCTTTACCAGCACCAGGCGGTCCCATTAATAGGATATACATCTAAAATTCCTCCCCCCTACTTCATGAACCCTTGGTAATGGCGCATTAAGACCATCGCTTCAATCTGCTTCATAGTATCAAGAGCCACACCAACTATAATAAGTAGGGCAGTACCACCAAAATTCACACCTTGAATATTGGTTGCTGTTGCAACAACATTAGGCAGTATGGCGATAAAAGCAAGAAATATTGATCCAGCAAGAGTAATTCTGGTCATAACGCGGTCTAAATAATCTGCCGTTGGTTTGCCAGGACGTAATCCCGGAATAAAACCACCGTATTTTTTCAGATTCTCTGCCATATCCGATATCTTTACAGTAACCGCAGTATAAAAATATGTGAAGAATACAATCATCAACGCATAAATCGCTGTCTGAAGTGGAGTTCCCCACGCAAAATATCCCGCAATCGTCTTTACCCATGGTACATCAATAAATTGGGCAATAGTTACTGGAAACATCAGCACGGATGACGCAAAGATTATTGGAATAACACCCGCTTGATTAACTTTAAGCGGAATGTGTGTGGAGTGACCACCATACATTTTGCGGCCAACTACACGTTTTGCATACTGAACTGGAATACGACGTTGCCCTTCTTGTATCGCAATTACGAGTACAACCATAGCAACAGCGATAATTGCAAAGAATGCAACATTGAAAACACTAACCGTACCTGCTTGCAAGTACTTATAAATCGTACCAATACCTTTTGGTAAACTAGCAACGATACCAGCAAAGATAATCAGTGAAATACCATTACCAATGCCTTGTGCCGTAATTTGCTCACCTAACCACATCAAAAATGTAGTACCAGCTGTTAAGGTAATTGCAATCAATAGTATTGACTCAACACCTGGATTTATAATAGCAGCTTTTAGACCATATGCCATGCCAAGAGCTTGGATAAAGGCTAAAACCACTGTAGAGTATCGCGTAATCTGGGTGATTTTCTTGCGCCCTTCTTCGCCTTCTTTAGACCATTGTTCAAACTTCGGTACCACAACTGTTAAGAGCTGCATAATGATCGAAGCATTGATATATGGGGTAATACTCATTGCAAACACTGAGAATTTACTTAAAGCACCACCGGAAAATAAATCCATAAGGCCAAAAAGGTTACCACTCGTGAACAATTGTTCAATCACATTAGCATTTACACCTGGAACAGGAATATGAGTTCCTAATCGAAAGATAGCAAACATTACTAATGTAAAAACAATTTTTTGTCTGAGCTCAGTTATCTTGAGTATATTTGCAAGGGCCGAAAACACCTTAGATCACCTCGACTTTTCCGCCAGCCGCTGTAATTTTAGCTTCCGCGGATTTTGTAAAGCCGTTAGCGATTACAGTTAATTTCTTCGTAATTTCGCCGTTGCCTAAAATACGTACACCATCATGCACATTTTTAAGAACGCCAGCTTCGATTAAAGCAACAGGATCAACTGTTGAACCATCTTCGAAACGATTTAATGTTTCTACGTTCACTTCAGCATATTCGCTACCAAATACATTAAAGAATCCACGTTTTGGTAATCTACGATAAAGAGGCATTTGACCGCCTTCAAAACCAGTACGAACACCACCGCCGGAACGAGAATTTTGACCTTTATGACCTCTACCGGATGTTTTACCTAGACCAGAACCAAGTCCGCGACCAACACGGGTACGTACTTTTTTAGATCCAGCTGCCGGAGCTAATTCATGTAATTTCATACAAGCACCTCCTTGAACTTAGTCTTGCAATTCTTCAACTGTAACAAGATGTTCAACTTTGTGAACCATGCCGCGAATAGCCGCAGTATCTTCTTGTTCGACTGACGAATTTAATTTGTGTAATCCTAAAGCCTTAACAGTAGCTCTTTGATTTTCAGGTCTTCCTATCAAGCTTCTGGTAAGAGTGATTTTTAATTTTGCCATCAAAATGCCTCCTTAACCCAAAAGTTCTTGAACAGTTTTACCACGAAGTTCAGCCACTAATTCAGCTTTTTTAAGTTGATCTAAACCTTTTAATGTAGCACGAACCATATTATTAGGGTTAGATGAACCAAGTGATTTTGTTAAGATGTCATGAATACCAGCAAGTTCAAGCACAGCACGTGCAGGACCACCAGCGATAACACCAGTACCTTTTCCAGCAGGTTTTAATAATACACGACCTGCGCCAAATACACCAATAATTTGATGAGGAATTGTTTTTCCTACTAATGAAACATTAATAAGATTTTTCTTAGCATCTTCAATGCCTTTTCTGATTGCTTCAGGAACTTCACCAGCTTTACCTAAACCGGCACCAACGTGACCGTTTCCATCACCAACAACAACAAGTGCGCTGAATGAAAAACGACGTCCACCTTTAACAACTTTAGCAACTCTGTTAATATAAACAACTTTCTCTTGTAACTCAAGAGCAGTATAGTCGATTCTGGCCATTAATTTACCTCCTTTTCCAAAAAACTAGAATTTAAGACCCGCTTCGCGAGCTGCTTCAGCTACTGCAGCTACTCTACCATGATAGATATAGCCACCACGATCAAATACTACTTCAGTAATACCTTTTTCTACAGCACGTTTTGCAACTGCTGCGCCAACTGCTTTTGCAGCTTCGATATTACCACCATAAATAGTAAAGTCTTTATCTTTTGAACTTGCTGCAACTAAGGTTACACCATTTACGTCATCAATGATTTGTGCATAAATATTGCTTAAGCTACGAAACACGTTTAAACGCGGTTTTTGAGCTGTACCAGAAATATTTTTACGAACTCTTAAGTGACGTTTTTGACGACCTTTGTTTTTATCTGCTTTAAGAAGCAAGTTAGTCACTCCTTTCACTTAAAGATTACTTCTTGCCTTTACCGCCGGCTTTACCAACTTTACGACGAACAACTTCGCCTTCATATTTAATCCCTTTACCTTTGTAAGGTTCTGGTTCTCTATATCCACGAATATTAGCTGCAATAGCGCCAACTTCTTCTTTATTAATGCCCAAAACAATAATTTTGTTTGGAGCTGGAACTTCTAGAGTAATACCTTTAGGTGGTTCCACTACTACAGGATGGGAGAAACCAAGAGATAAGTTAACGTTTTGTCCAGCTTTTGCTGCTCTATAACCAACACCGTTGATTTCAAGAGTTTTGCTGAAGCCTACAGTAACACCAATAACCATATTGGAAACTAATGTGCGAGTTAAACCATGTAATGATCTATGCTCTTTAACATCTGAAGGACGTTTTACTGTAATAACGTTTTCTTCGATTTCAATTATCATGTCTTTATGCAAAGTACGAGTAAGTTCGCCTTTAGGACCTTTTACTGTCACCGTATTATCTTCTGCTATTGTAACTGTTACACCAGCAGGAATTGTAATAGGTGCTCTACCAATTCTTGACATCCATACACCTCCTAGCTACAAAAAATATATTACCAAACGTAAGCGATTACTTCTCCACCAAGACCATTACGACGAGCTTGTTTGTCACTCATAATGCCTTTTGAAGTGGAAACAATAGCGATACCAAGACCACCAAGTACACGAGGTAATTGTTCGCTTTTAGCATATACACGTAAACCAGGTTTGGAAATACGTTTAATGCCTGTGATTACTTTTTCGCGGTTAGGACCATATTTAAGGTTCACGCGAATAACGCCTTGTTTGCTGTCAGAAGTAAAGTCAAAATCTTTAATGAAACCTTCTTCTTTTAAAATAACAGCAATTGCTTGTTTAATTTTAGATCCTGGTATTTCTACTTTCTCATGATATACGGAGTTTGCATTACGCAAACGAGTTAGCATATCAGCAATTGGATCAGTCATTACCATAGATAGATATCCTCCTTCCGTTAATGTTACCAGCTAGCTTTGGTTACCCCAGGGATAGCACCTTTGTAGCTTTGTTCTCTAAAACAAATACGGCACATTTCGAATTTACGCATGTATCCGTGTGGACGGCCACAAATTTTACATCTATTATATCTACGAACTTCAAATTTCGGTTCGCGACCCCATTTTTCAATCATCGCCTTTTTGGCCACAGTAAGTACCTCCTTTACGCGCTAAATGGCATTCCCATTAATTTTAGAAGCTCTCTTGCTTCTTCATCTGTTTTTGCTGTTGTTACAACGATAATATTCATACCACGAATTTTATCAATCTTGTCATATTCAATTTCAGGAAAAATTAATTGCTCTTTAAGACCCATGGAATAGTTGCCACGTCCATCAAAAGATTTAGCATTAATACCACGGAAATCACGAACACGTGGAAGAGCCACGTTCATAAATTTATCCATGAATTGATACATACGTACGCCACGAAGAGTTACTTTCGCGCCGATTGGCATGCCTTCACGTAATTTCCAAACTGCTAAAGATTTTTTAGCACGGGTTAAGATTGGTTTTTGACCAGCGATTAATGTCATATCACTAACTGCTGAATCTAGAACTTTAGGGTTACCTACAGCCTCACCAACACCCATATTAATAATAACTTTGTCAATTTTAGGTATTTCCATTACGTTTTTATATCCGAACTTTTCAGTTAAAGCTGGAACTACTTCATTAAGATATTTTTCTTTAAGTCTATCCACTGATAGGCTACCTCCTTTCGCTTCAAATTTTATTTATCAACGATTTCTCCGCACTTTTTGCAAGCACGAACTAATTTACCATTAACATCTTTTTTAGCAATACGAGTTGCTTTTGAACATGCTGGGCATACAAGCATTACTTTAGCCACATGCATTGGAGCTTCTTTAACCATAATGCCACCTTGCGGAGCACTTTGACTAGGTTTCGTGTGACGTTTTACTTTGTTAACGCCTTCAACGACAACTTTATCTTTTTTAGGTAATGCTTCAATGATTTGACCTTGTTTGCCTTTATCTTTGCCAGACAATACTAAAACTGTATCGCCTTTTTTTACGTGCAATTTGTTTTGTGACAAATAGGACACCTCCTAACTTAGATTACTTCTGGAGCTAGTGAGACGATTTTCATGAAATCTTTGTCACGCAACTCTCTAGCTACTGGTCCGAAAATACGAGTACCTCTTGGAGTCTTATCATCTTTAATGACAACGGCAGCGTTTTCATCAAAACGAATATAAGAACCATCTGGACGACGTAAACCTTTTTTGGTACGTACAACTACAGCTTTAACAACATCACCTTTTTTAACTACACCGCCAGGTGATGCAGATTTAACTGCAGCAACAATTACGTCACCAATGTTAGCGAATTTACGATAAGAACCACCAAGTACACGAATGCACATGATTTCCTTAGCACCAGTGTTATCACCAACGTTAAGCATTGTTTGTTGTTGAATCATTGTGTTACCTCCTTCTTGAGATTTTCCAGTTCATTTCAAAGGCGAAATAAGCGAATTTTTATTATTTTGCTCTTGATAGAACTTCAATAACTCTCCAACGCTTATCTTTAGACAATGGACGAGTTTCCATCATTTCAACAGTATCGCCAATATGTGCGTCATTATTTTCATCATGCGCTTTGAATTTAACAGTTTGTTTTACCGCTTTTTTGTATAGTGGATGTTGAACAAGACGTTCAACTGCTACTACAACAGTTTTGTCCATTTTGTCACTTACCACTTTACCAACTTTAGTCTTGCGATCATTTCTTTCAGTCATGCCTGAATAGCCTCCTTCCGTTGCATATCATTTTTTAGCCGCCAAAAATATTCGCGTGAATTAAGCTTTTAACTCTTGTTCACGTTGGATTGTTTTAATGCGAGCAATTGTTTTCTTTACATCTTTGATACGCATTGGGTTTTCAAGCTGGCCAGTAGCAAGTTGAAATCTGAGGTTAAATAGTTCTTCCTTTAGAGAAGCAAGTTTTTGGTTAAGTTCAACTTCATTCATATCACGTATATCATTAACCTTCATTTACTTCACCGCCCTCTGCTTGCTCTTGAGCCTGTTTTTGAGCTTGTTCACGTGTAACGAATTTTGTTTTAATAGGAAGTTTATGTGCAGCAAGACGCATAGCTTCTTTTGCAGTTTCCTCTGTAACGCCATCCATTTCGAACATGATACGACCTGGTTTAACTACTGCTACCCAGTATTCTACTGAACCTTTACCACTACCCATACGAGTTTCGGCAGGTTTTGCAGTTACAGGTTTATCTGGGAAAATTTTGATCCAAACTTTACCACCACGTTTGATATAACGAGTCATAGCAATACGAGCAGCTTCAATTTGTCTATTGGTAATCCAAGCAGGTTCTAATGCTTGTAAGCCAAATTCACCATGACTTACTGTATTTCCTCTGGTTGCTTTACCTTTCATACGACCGCGGAACTGTTTGCGGTGTTTTACTCTTTTTGGTAATAACATTATGCTTCGCTCCCTTCGACAGCGGCAGCAACGACTTTTTTCACTTCAGGTAAAATTTCACCTTTGAAGATCCAAACTTTTACGCCGATAAGGCCGTAAGTAGTGTGAGCCTCAGCAGTACCATAGTCAATGTCAGCTCTTAAAGTATGAAGTGGAATACTCCCTTCACGATAAGCTTCACTTCTAGCAATTTCAGCTCCGCCTAAACGACCGCCTACCATTACTTTGATACCTTTAGCACCCATACGCATTGTACGACCAACCGCTTGTTTCATAGCACGGCGGAACGCAATACGACGTTCTAATTGAGCTGCAATATTTTCAGCTACTAATGTTGAATCTAAATCTGGTTGCTTAATTTCAGCAATGTTGATATCAACATGTTTAGTAGTTAGTTTTTTCAAACCATTTTTGATTTGTTCGATTCCTGAACCACCACGACCAATAACCATACCAGGTTTTGCAGTATGAATCGTCAATTTAAGACGATTTTGACCACGTTCAGTTTCAATTTTAGATACGCCCGCATTGCGAAGTAAAGCTTTCAAATACGTACGCACTTTTATATCTTCATGCAAGTTGCTTGCATAGTCTTTATCTGCATACCACTTAGCATCCCACGTTTTAACAACGCCAAGGCGCAAGCCATGTGGATTAACTTTTTGACCCAATTCGTTTCCCTCCTTTTTATCTTTCTTTTACAACAACCGTAACGTGACTTGAACGTTTTAAAATTTTAAACGCTTGCCCACGAGAACGTGGATGAATACGTTTCAATGTAGGCCCTTGGTCTACATATGCCGCAGCGATATAAAGATTATCAACATTCATATCAAAGTTGTGTTCAGCATTTGCTACAGCTGATTTCAAAACTTTTTCTATAACATCAGCACCAACTTTTGGTGTGAATTTTAAAATTGCAAACGCTTCTCCGATTTGTTTACCACGGATTAAATCCATAACTATACGAATTTTACGAGGAGCGACGCGAATGTATTTTGCTACTGATTTAGCTTCCACAGATTAGCCTCCTTTCGGCAAAAACTACTTAAGTGATGTACGTCTTTCTTCGCCGGAATGCCCTTTGAAAGTACGAGTCGGCGCGAATTCACCAAGTTTGTGACCTACCATATCTTCAGTTACATAAACAGGTACATGTTTACGACCGTCATGCACTGCTATAGTGTGACCAACAAAATTAGGAAGAATAGTTGAACTACGTGACCACGTTTTTATAACTTTTTTCTCATTAGTTGCATTCATGGCGTCAATTTTTTTAAGAACGCTTTCATGAACATATGGTCCTTTTTTAATTGATCTTGACAATGATGTATCCTCCTTTCGCCAAGGCGAGGAACTTAAAATTTCAAGTTTCGCGCCTATATCTTATATCAATCTTTTAATTATTTCGTACGACCTTTGACAATAAACTTGTCAGAGTTCTTTTTACGACGAGTTGTAGCACCCATAGCATGTTTACCCCATGGAGTAACAGGATGTTTACGACCAACTGGGCTACGACCTTCACCACCACCATGTGGATGGTCATTAGGATTCATTGTTACCCCACGATTAGCAGGACGAATACCTAACCAACGAGAACGACCAGCTTTACCAATTGTAATGTTTTCATGTTCAAGATTACCTACTTGACCAATCGTTGCTTTACAATTGATATGAACTTTACGTAACTCACCTGAAGGCATACGAAGAAGTGCATAATCGCCCTCTTTCGCCATTAATTGAGCACCTGTACCAGCGGAACGAACCAATTGTCCACCTTTACCGATTTTCATCTCAATATTATGAATCATAGTACCAACAGGAATATTTATAATTGGTAACGCATTACCAGGCTTGATATCAGCTTCAGGACCAGATACAATTTTATCCCCAACTTTAATACCGTTAGGTGCTAAGATGTAACGTTTTTCACCATCAGCATAATTTAAAAGCGCAATACGCGCTGAACGGTTCGGATCGTATTCAATTGTAGCAACAGTTGCTTGAATATCATCTTTATTCCGTTTGAAGTCAATCACACGGTATAAACGTTTGTGACCGCCACCTTGATGTCTTACTGTTAGACGACCTAGATGATTACGACCACCATGTTTTTGTAGACGCTCAACTAGAGCTTTCTCAGGTTTGTCAGTAGTGATTTCATCGAAACTAGCTACTGTCATGAATCTTCTACCTGCAGAATATGGTTTAAAACTTTTTACTGCCATTGGTTAACCTCCTTTTCCAAAAACTTAAGCTATTATACACCTTCGAAGAATTCGATGCTTTCGCCAGGTGCAAGTTTAACAATAGCTTTTTTATAATCTGCGCGTTTGCCTTGACTGCGACCCATACGTTTTACTTTTCCTAACACGTTTACAGTGTTTACTACAAGAACTTTTACTTTGAATATTTCTTGAACAGCAGTTCTTATTTCAACTTTGTTAGCTGTCTTAGGAACAACAAATGTATATTTGCCTTCTTGCATCAACGCAGTTGTTCTTTCAGTGATAAGCGGACGGATTAAAATATCGCGTGCATTTGCCATTACGCAAGTACCTCCTCAATGCGGGTAACTGCATCTTTAGTAATGAAAAGCTTGTTATGATTTAAGATATCATAAACATTAAGCCCACGAGAACTAATAGCTTTTACACCAGGAATATTACGTGAAGATTTTTCCACGTTTTCAATTGCCTCAGCTGTAATGATAAGAGCTTTCTTATCCACACTGAAATCGTTCAACATTTGTACAACGTTTTTAGTTTTAGCTTGTTCAAAAGCGATGCTATCAACAATAACTAATTCTCCACTTTGTACTTTTGATGACAACGCACATCTAATTGCTAAACGACGTTGTTTACGAGGCATTCTGAATGCATATGAACGAGGTGATGGACCAAATACAGTACCACCGCCTACCCAAATTGGTGAACGGGTGCTACCTGAACGAGCACGACCAGTACCTTTTTGTTTCCAAGGTTTACGTCCGCCACCGCGTACGAAACCTCTAGTTTTAGTTGCATGCGTACCAAGACGTTGACTTGCAAGTTGCATCACAACAGCTTGATGAACAACAGCTTCGTTAACTTCTACACCAAATACGCTTTCATTTAATTCTAATTCTTCGCCAGTCTGTTTACCAGCGATTGTATAGACTGCTACTTTAGGCATAATATAGCACATCCTCCTTTCGAGCTCAAAAGAGCTTATTTGTTAGGTTTTACAGTATTTTTAATAACAACGTAGCTACCCTTTGGACCAGGAATAGCACCCTTGATTAAAATCAAATTACGGTCAGTGTCTACTCTTACAACGCTTAAACGTTGAAGTGTTACTTTTTGAGTGCCCATACGACCTGGTAATTTTTTACCTTTTAAGACTTTACCGCCGCCACCACTCATCATTGCGCCAGTTGAACCTGGTTCGCGATGTGATTTAGATCCATGGCCCATAGGTCCACGACTAAAATTATGACGTTTAATTGCACCAGCAAAACCTTTACCTTTTGCAGTACCAGTAACATCAATTAATTCACCAGCACTAAATATGTCAACGCCGATTATATCACCAGCATTATATTCAGAAGCATCAGATAAGCGCATTTCGCGAATAAACTTCACTGCATCCGCGCCAGCTTTTGCAAAATGACCTTTCATAGGTTTTGTAACGTGTTTTTCTTTCATAACACCAAAGCCTAATTGTACAGCATTATAGCCATCATTTTCAACAGTTTTGTTTTGAATTACAACAGTTTTACCTGATTCAACAACAGTAACTGGAACAACTTTACCTTCTTCGGTAAAGATTTGGGTCATACCAAGTTTTTTACCTAAAATTCCTTTAGCCATTCATTCCACCTCCTCTTATTACAATTTAATTTCGATATCCACACCAGCTGGCAAATCCAAACGCATTAAAGCGTCAACGGTTTTGGAAGTTGGTTCTAAGATGTCAATTAGACGTTTGTGAGTACGCATTTCGAATTGCTCACGGGAATCTTTATTAACATGTGGAGAACGTAAGATTGTAAAAATGTTTTTTTCAGTAGGTAGTGGAATAGGGCCTGATACCATAGCACCTGTTCTTTTTGCAGTATCTACGATTTTCACCGCGCTTTGATCAAGAGCTTTATGATCATATGCTTTTAAACGAATTCTGATTTTTTGTTGTTTAGCCAATTTATATTTCCTCCTTATCGCCCAGTTTCTAGAACGGACATTTCTCCGTAATAGTTCCCTCACAAAACGTGAGCAATCTACTACGTCATCGCTTGGGGTACAAAAATCTTATTTATAGGGGCGACTGAAGTCGCCCCTATAGTATTGATACTAAAATTAAGCTTGAACTTCAGTTACAACACCAGCGCCAACAGTACGGCCACCTTCACGGATAGCGAAACGTAAACCTTCTTCAATAGCAATTGGTGTGATAAGTTCGATAGACATTTGAATGTTATCGCCAGGCATAACCATTTCAACACCTTCTGGTAAGTTAACTACACCAGTTACATCAGTTGTACGGAAATAGAATTGTGGACGATAGTTTGTGAAGAATGGAGTATGACGTCCGCCTTCTTCTTTAGATAAAACGTAAACTTCACCTTTAAATTTAGTGTGAGGTTTAATGGAACCTGGTTTAGCAAGAACTTGACCACGTTCGATTTCTTTACGTTCAACACCACGAAGTAAAGCACCAATGTTATCACCAGCTACTGCACTATCAAGTAATTTTCGGAACATTTCAACACCAGTTACAGTAGTTGATTTAGGTTCTTCGCTCATACCAACGATTTCAACATCTTCACCAACTTTAACTTGACCACGTTCAACACGGCCAGTAGCAACTGTACCACGACCAGTGATTGAGAAAACGTCTTCAACTGGCATCAAGAATGGTTTATCAGTTTCACGTTCTGGAGTTGGGATGTATTCATCAACAGCATCCATTAATTCCATGATTTTTTCTTCCCATATGTAGCGTCGCCTTCAAGAGCTTTTAACAGCAGAACCAGTAATTACAGGAATATCATCACCAGGGAATTCATAACTCAGAAAGAAGTTCACGAACTTCCATTTCTACTAATTCCAATAATTCTTCATCATCAACCATATCAGCTTTGTTTAAGAATACTACCATTCAGGCACGCCAACTTGACGAGATAAAAGAATATGTTCACGAGTTTGTGGCATAGGGCCATCAGCAGCAGCATACTACTAAGATAGCACCATCCATTTGTGCAGCACCAGTGATCATGTTTTTAACATAGTCAGCATGGCCTGGGCAGTCAACGTGAGCATAGTGACGTTTTTCTGTTTCATACTCAACATGAGCAGTATTGATTGTGATACCACGTTCTCTTTCTTCTGGAGCTTTATCGATCATGGCATAATCCATAAACTCAGCTCCGCCAGCTTTTGATAAAACTTTAGTGATAGCAGCTGTCAATGTAGTTTTACCATGATCAACGTGACCAATCGTACCAATGTTAACATGTGGTTTATTTCTTTCAAACTTTTGCTTTGCCATTGTTAATAAATCCTCCTTACTTTAATTAACGCCTTTGATTTTTAGCTGATAATGCTTCTGCATATATTTTTAGGAACTTCTTCATAATGATGAAATTCCATGGAATAATTACCACGTCCTTGTGTTTTAGAACGCAAGTCTGTAGCATAACCAAACATTTCAGAAAGTGGAACGAAGGCATTAATTACTTGTGCACCACCACGAGCTTCCATGCCTTCAATACGTCCACGTCTAGAGTTAAGATCACCAATAACATCACCCATGTATTCTTCCGGAACAACAACTTCAACTTTCATGTATGGTTCTAAGAATACTGGACTTGCTTTTGCAGTACCTGCTTTAAAGCCCATAGAACCAGCAATTTTAAACGCCATTTCAGATGAATCGACATCATGGTAAGAACCATCATACAACAATAACTTTAATATCAACTATTGGATAACCAGCAACAACGCCATTTTCCATAGCTTCTTTAATACCAGCTTCAATGGGTTAATATATTCTCTAGGAATCGCACCACCGACTACTTTATTTTCAAAAGTAAAGCCTTGACCTGGCTTCTTGAGGGTTCAAGTTCAAGCCAAACAGTGACCATATTGACCACGACCACCAGATTGACGAACGAATTTACCTTCTGCTTTAACTTGTTTACGGATTGTTTCACGATAAGCAACTTGAGGCTTACCTACATTAGCAATCAACTTTAAATTCACGAAGCATACGGTCAACGATAATTTCCAAATGAAGTTCACCCATACCAGCAATGATACGTTTGACCAGTTTCTTGGTCAGTATGTCATACGGAATGTAGGATCTTCTTCTGCAAGTCTTGCAAGGGCAATACCCATTTTTTCTTGGTCAGCTTTTGTTTTTGGCTCAACAGCAACCGAAATAACTGGTTCTGGGAATTCCATGGATTCAAGAATAATAGATTCTTTTTCATCACAAAGAGTATCACCAGTAGTTGTATCTTTCAAGCCAACTGCAGCTGCGATATCACCAGCTGTAAACCATTTCGATTTCTTCACGGCGATTTGCATGCATTTGAAGAATACGACCAATACGTTCTCTTTTACCTTTTGTTGAGTTATATACATAAGAACCAGAAGTAAGTGTACCAGAATATACACGGAAGAATGCTAATTTACCAACATAAGGGTCAGCCATAATTTTAAAAGCCAACGCTGAGAATGGTATTTTATCATCCGCTTCACGTTTATCTTCTTCACCAGTATCTGGATTTGTACCTTTAATAGCTGGAATATCAAGTGGTGAAGGCATGTAATCAATTACTGCATCGAGCATTGGTTGAACACCTTTATTTTTATAAGAAGAACCACAGAAAACAGGAGTCATTTTGCAATCAATTGTTGCTTTACGAATCGCTGCTTTTAATTCTTCTTCAGAAATTTCTTCGCCTTCAAGATATTTCATCATCAATTCTTCATCAGATTCAGCAACTGTATCTAAAAGAATTTGACGATATTCATCAGCTTTTTCTTTCATATCTGCAGGAATTTCAACTTCTTCGCTAGTTTTACCAAGATCATCTGTATAGATAATCGCGTCCATTTTGATTAAGTCAACCATTCCTAAAAATGTATCTTCAGAACCAATTGGCAGTTGAAGTGCAACCGGATTTGCATTTAAACGAGTTTTTAACATGTCAACAACTCTATAGAAATCCGCACCCAAGATATCCATTTTATTAACAAACGCCATACGAGGTACATTGTATTTATCAGCTTGGCGCCATACTGTTTCAGATTGTGGTTCAACTCCACCTTTAGCACAGAACACAGCAACCGCGCCATCAAGCACTCTCAATGAACGTTCTACTTCAACAGTAAAGTCCACGTGACCTGGTGTGTCAATGATGTTAATGCGATGACCTGCCCATTGACAAGTTGTAGCAGCAGAAGTAATAGTAATACCTCTTTCTTGTTCTTGCTCCATCCAGTCCATAGTAGCAGCACCTTCATGAACTTCACCAATCTTATGCACTTTACCTGTATAAAACAGAATGCGTTCAGTAGTAGTGGTTTTACCAGCATCAATATGTGCCATGATACCTATATTTCGTGTCTTTTCGAGAGGAAACTGTCTACCCACTATTACATCGCTCCTTATTAGTGTAAAGATTTTTATTGTATTTTAGATACTACCAACGATAATGAGCAAATGCTTTATTAGCTTCCGCCATTTTATGAGTATCTTCTTTTTTCTTAATGGATGCGCCTGTATTGTTAGCAGCATCTAATAATTCAGCGGCAATTCTTTCGTTCATTGTTTTTTCGCCACGTAATCTAGCGTAGTTAACAACCCAGCGAATCCCCAATGTCATCCGACGATCAGGACGAACTTCGATTGGAACTTGATAGTTAGCACCACCAACACGACGAGCACGAACTTCAAGAACCGGCATAACATTTTTCAAAGCAGTTTCAAATACTTCTAATGGATCTTTGCCAGTTTTTGCTCTAATGCTTTCAAATGCATCATAGACAACTTTTTCTGCAACGCCTTTTTTACCAGAAAGCATAACTTTGTTGATGAACTTAGTCACAACTTTTGAATTATACACTGGATCTGGCAATACATCACGTTTAGGTACAGCACCTTTTCTTGGCATAATATTCCCTCCTTGTCAAAAATCTTCAAATTAAATCATTATTTTTTCTTAGCGCGTTTTGCACCATATTTTGATCTTGATTGTGTACGGTTTTGAACACCAGCAGTATCTAACGCACCGCGAATGATATGATAACGAACACCTGGTAAATCTTTTACCCTGCCGCCTCTAATCAAAACAACACTATGTTCTTGAAGATTATGACCAATCCCAGGGATATAAGCTGTTACTTCAATGCTGTTAGTAAGACGAATTCTCGCAACTTTTCTCAAAGCGGAGTTAGGTTTTTTAGGAGTAGTAGTATATACTCTCGTACAAACACCACGTTTTTGAGGACAATCCTTTAAAGCTGGTGCTGTAGATTTCTTTTCCATACTTTCTCTACCTTTGCGTACTAATTGGCTAATTGTAGGCATACATGCACCTCCTTCCTTCATATCAAAATTTATTATTTAATAATTCCAACTCAATTTTATAAAAAGAGCTAGAATATTTAACAAGATTACTTCAGAACAGCCACTGCAGCAGCTCCTACTTCAATCGTACAAGCTTCTCCCAATTCACTCATCGTTGAAACCTCAACTTTGTCGATATTATGCTGCTGGCATAAATCTTTCAGAGGTTGTACAACTCTTAAATCGGCATCTTGTGCAATAAAAACCATTTTACATAAGTCTTTTTTGACAGCTTTCGTAACTTGTTTTATACCAATAACTTTTTTGGCAGTCTTCAAAGTGTCGAGCGACATTGTATTCACTCCCATATCTACAGATGAATGCTTTTTTTGTTTCAGGCACTCGTATATAATAACATGACTCATAATCAATGTCAACACCTGTTTTATCAATCTTTTCATATACACGGCACGTGGTGTATCATTAGTAATTATTGTATCATATTTTAAATAAAATATACAATTTATCTTTACATCTATTTAAAATAAAAAAGTTTTTTACAAATTGATTTTAAATTATCTAAAATAATATTATCTTTGTCTATTGGTAGTGATCTGTGTAAAAACATTATTTTTGATCATTTAAAATAGACACTAATGAAATTTATGCATCCGTATCTATTTTAAATTTATATATATAATAAGGAAGCTTTTTGATTTTATCTAAAAATTCACAACGTAATCCGCTTTATTCTATTAACTTTAAAACAGCAAGGATGGTATGTAAATTCACACCATCCTTGCTGTTTATCATTTTTTGTACATGGCATCCGTTCTTTACGAAACTACTCAATACTAGATCCAGTTTAGCAATATCTAACGTTACTATCTGCTCCCTTTTAGTTATGTGAATATAATAGATTTTTTAATCATTTTATATTAATACATACCAAAACTAGCTACATATGCAATCAATACCGCAAGTGGACCTGTAATTACACGTGAATATAATACAGCTGGAACCCCAAGTTCTATCGTTTCTGGATCTGCTTCTCCTAAACTAAGCCCTACTGGTACGAAGTCACCACCTACTTGGGCATTGATTGCAAACAATGCCGGCAACGCATATTGCGCTGGGATATGCCCTAATCCTATTTCCACACCTAAAAGTGTACCTACAACCTGTGCAATTACTGCGCCTGGTCCAATAACTGGTGAAATAAATGGCAATGAGCATACTACCGAAATGACTAGCATCCCTGGTAAGGTGCTTGCTAATGGCGAAATTGTATTCGCTATTACATCTCCAATTCCTGATGCACTGATAATACCGATTAGCATACTTACAAACGCCATGAATGGTAAAATAGTTTTTACTACCATATCTATCGTTTCGCGCCCAGCTTGGTAGAATTTATTTACCACTCCACCAACACCAATCCCTAATTTGGTTATAAAATTCTTTTCTTTTCCAGCATTCATCTTTGCAAGTTCCGCTCTTGCTTGTGCTTTTGTTTTTGGTGCACCTGATACTGGTTCACTAGCGGAGCTTGCACTGCCTGCTGCACTACCATCTTTTGCTGTCAATGGAGTTCCTTCTGAAGCATACGTAATTGTTTCTACAGTTACTGCCGATACATATAATGATTCAGTAATATATTGCGCCAATGGTCCAACATTACCAACTGGTGTTAAATTTACAGTAAAGATATTTTTTTTCGGATATACACCACATCTAGCTGTACCACCACAATCGACAACTGCTACCAAAGTTTCTGTATCTGGTACTGCTGAACTAAATCCATCAATTGCTTCACAGCCTGTCATCTCTGCAATTTTTGCTGCTACTGGATGAATTCCCCCACCAGTAACGCTAATGATTTTATTACAAGTTTCTGTTGGTTGAATCGTCAAAGGTCCACCCCAACCACCTTTACCCTTAGATATTGTAATTGCCTTATACATAAATTACTCAATCCTTTCTGTATACAAATTTTAATTTATTTCTAATTTTCTTCTTTAGATTTCATGTAGGCATAAATTTTTTCTGTTACAACACCACGAATGAAGATAACGACTACCCCAACTAAGAAATAACGTACTGCTAGATCACCAAGTGGTAATCCAAGCGTCGTAATTCCCGCTGCGATCCCCATGTATACGAAAAGTTCGCCACCATTTGCATGTGGGAATAATCCTGTGATTGGATGTACAAAACTAACCGCTGCATCATAAAAAGCTGGTTTATGTTTCGCTTTTACAAACCTACCAAAACTATAACACATTGGATTTCCTAAGAATAACACCGCTAGCACTGGCAACACTGTATATCTCGTAATAATATTTTGTGTTGCTTGTTGCGCTAATTTGTTCACCCGATCTTCACCAATTAATTTAATAACAGAACTCACAGCGGTCATTAAAACCACAATTAAAGGAATAATTCCTGCCACCCAACTTGCAAAAGTACCTGCACCTGCTTTAAAGACATCCATAAATCCATTGGCTAAACCTGCAATAAATTCCATAATGATTTTACCTCCCTAATTTTTTCAAAAAATTATCGGCGATACTTACCGTGCTTTAATGTGTATATTTTACTGTTTATTTGTTTTAGAATATTCTGATATTATTATTTCGTAAAAAGATGCTATATTTTTTTATAAAAGCATGAATTTTATAGAGAATTTTCTAAATCTTTGTGTTAAGACTAGCGGCTTCTTATATACTCTATTTTGGGCAATATAAGAAGCCCTCAGCCCCTGAAATGAATTCACATAAAAAGTGAATTTTTACCCTAGAAAAAATTTTTTTATTCACCCATGACAACAATTTTACATTGTCTATCTCTTGGACGATTTGGATCCCAATCAATAAAGTAGTAATAACCTGTAACTTGATTAATTTGCAATACACCATTTTCAATAGCACTTGTTACACTTTCTCCTACAAGAGATGCTTTGATATGAGCTTCTGTATTTAATAAAGATCTTCTGTCTGGTACCAATGCTGAGTCGCAATCTTTTTCACCAAAAGCAACATGTTCAGGCCCTGGATGATAATATTGACATTCTGTCAAACATCTTGGAACAATTTTTTCTAAAACATTATTAAAATCAACCTGCAAATACTCATCACCACAATAATTTGTATCATGAGAATATTCTTCATAGATTACCGAACACGTTGTATGTGGTGTTGTGATTACGCAAATACCATTTTTCACTTTACTTTTTTCAATAGCTACTCTGACTTCTTTTGTAATTTCATGATAAGATGCTCGGTTTCCATTAGATCTCACTACAAGGTTTTCAATATATACTGTCATCTCATTTTCTCCCATCTTTTTTCGTTTTTTCGATCGCTGCAATCATGTCTTTTACCATTTCTTTTGGATCTTCAGCACACACAATACCACTTGTACAACCTGTTCCATCTGCCCCTGCCATAATTGTACGGTATACATCATCCGCTGTACTAATGCCTGCTGCTTGCATAACCAAAATATTTGGATTTATTTTTTTGATGCTGTCAGTTGTTTGTTTGATATAGGCTTGATCACTCGTGTTGCCTGTACCAATAAGTTCAGTCGGTTCACATAGAATAATATCAGGATCTAGTAAAGCAATTGCTTTTGCCTCTTTGACGGAATCAGCACATACAACTGTATACATTCCCACTTCTTTAGCTCTTTCAATAATTTTTACTAAATCTACTAAATTTAAAGGATGTTCGGCATGATTTAGAAATACAGCTTTTGCACCAGCTTGTTTTAACGCTTCTGGTACTACATATCCCATGCCGCGTCCAGCTTTTAGTGCGTCCATATGCTGTGCTGTTACGATAAGATTTTTTGTGTTTTCTGCAATCAACCTAATATCCGTAAAGGGTGCTGTAAAAAACACATCAAACTCCTTGCTTTCTGCCCATTTATCAGCTTCAAGTGCCAATTCTAATGATTTCTTTCCATAGAGATATGATTTTGGATTTACCATAAAAAATGGTGTTCTTATTTTCTCCCCCATATTTTTACCTCCTATTTTTTATATTTAACTGTTTCAAATACTTGATAATAATGGTTCAAACAAGCTTTCATGCCTTGTTTCGCTTGTGCTATTACTTCATAATAATTTTCTGCTGTTTCTATAGACATTTTATCTTTAGCAGCAATAACGAAATCTGTATATATATTAATTTTGGCAATTCCACTCGTTGCACATCTATTTAAATTGGCATCACCTGAAGATGAGCCACCATGCAATACAAGTGGTGTATCCATACTTGCTGCAATTTCCTCTAACCTTTTAAAATTAATAACCGGAGTACCTTTATATGTGCCATGTGCTGTTCCAATAGATATTGCCAATGAATCAACATTCGTTTGTTTGCACATTTCCACCGCTTCTTCTACTGAGGTGTAAATTGAATCATCATTCTGCCCATAACCACCGCCTTCACCAACACTACCGACAAGGACTCCCGTACCAACATGTCCGATTTCAGCTTCTACTACTACACCTTTTGCATGTGCATACTCCACAATTTCTTTGGTAATCGCAATATTTTTTTCTAACACTTCTTGAGAAGCATCAATCATAACCGATGTAAACCCTAAATCAATTGCTCGCTTTACTACTACTAAAGATGTACCATGATCTAAGTGTAATACCACAGGAACGTCTACTTTTCCCCCATAAAATTTACCGAGTAAGGCTGCTTCTTCTAAAGATAAATAAGCTTTATGCACCTCAGCATAACTTAAGATAATAGGCAATTTCATTTCATTGGCAACCTCCGTATGTGCCATTACAGAAGTCCAATCAAAGAAATTAGCGGATGGTATTGCTAACTTTTGTTGTTTTGCTTTTTGCAAAAGTTCTTTTGATGTAACTAACATAGTCTCACTCCTTTCAGTTATGTTTTCTGAATATTCAGATTTATATTACACTATGTTGACCAAACTCTAGGAGGACCAGCGCTACTGAATAAATTATTTTATTTGCCGTACATTTTATCTTGTTCTTGACGCAATTTGTAGATAAGCGTGGAAGTATCAAGTTGAATCATATCTTTGGTAATCAGTTGACCTTTTTTCGCATCTTTCAACATTTTTGCGTTTCTATTTACTAAACCATACGGTACATAGCCTTTAGCATCTGATTCTGCTGATGTTGCGATGGAACCATACGTTGTGAAACCACCAATACCATCAATTGTTTGACCGGCTTTTAAATCAGTTTTTGCTACTGTGATACATTCACTTACAAGACCATCCATTGGTACAATTGTAGTTTCACCATCAATTACAGCCTTTGCTACGGTTAATGGCGTTTCAAGGTTACATAAATGATATGGACGATATAAAATCCATAATGGACCATTTCCCATACTATGATATCTCATTTGGTATGCAATTTCTTCATTTTCAGTAGACACAGCAACGAATACACCAGGTGCAATACCATTTACATATTCAACAACGCCATGTTTGCTTAACATACCACCATCTTGCTTCAATCTTAACAGGTCAGCTAAACCTTTTACGTCAGATACGATGCCATGACCACCGATTACATCTGGAACTAAACCTGTAGCATTAGACATCGCAGTCATTTCTACCATTGTTTTGGTACCATCTTTAAAGGAGCAAAGCATTTTAGGACTCATTTTACGGCGAGTTGCTTCTTCTAATACAGAATCTGGATTGCAATCATAATCAAGTTTGTTATTTTTCCCCTTACCCATTACTTTTACATCCATCCCCATTGCTTTTGCAAAACAATATAATTCCATTACCGCACCTGGTTCGTCACCAGCAGAACCTGTATAAATAACGCCTTGTTCCTGCGCTAATTTTTTGAGGTAAGGTCCAATAACTACGTCTGTTTCTACATTTAACATGACACAATGTTTACCATTTTTCATTGCATCAGTTGCTACTTTTGCTCCTACATCAGGTACACCAGTTGCATCAATAGCACATTCTACTAAATTTACTTGTGATACTAAATTTGCATCTGTTGTTGCTATAAATTTACCCATTTCCATCATTTTATTCGCATCAGCAAGAGTATTGACAATTGCAATTTGATCATCTGTAATACCAGCATAGTTAAAGGCATGTATAGCATTTTCAATCGCAATATCAGATACAATTGCCGGTGTAATACCTTGCATTAATGCCATTTGTGTTACCATACCTCTACCCATTTGTCCTGCACCAACGATACCTGTGCGGATAATTTTTCCTTCTTGTTGACGTTTGATCAATTTTTGATTCATGTTTAACATATAAATCACTCCTACTATTCATTTTTTATTTAAAATATTTCTATAGTACCACCTTTAACTAAATCTTGCGATGTAAATGCATCGCCTTCTAGCATAATGCATCCTGGTCTTTCTGGTTCATCCCCCCCCTTAAAAGACAAAGTACAGTGACCAAGTTCTTTTAATGTATGCAATGCTTCGTCACCAATCGCTGTAATTGTAAACACCTTGTCACAAAGAATCAATGTATCTGACACTTTGATATCAGCTAAAATTGGAGATACTCTATGCAAAACTGAAATTTCAGCCAACTCTGGCGGTGCTGTTTCATTAAAGATGATAATAAAGTTTAAGTCCTTATCATCTAATAATGCTGTTACTTCTTCACCCCACCCAGTAATTTCAGCATTATATTTCATCGAATCGCCTCCTTTGATAGATTTTTAATCATTTCATATGATAAAACTTACACCTGCTTTAAAAACACCTATAAGTTTTTACCTCACTAAGTTTCTATTGAATTCAAACGCATATCCAAAGCATTAATCGCTTGAATATGAGCTTGGTAAATCTTTTGTTTCTTTTCAGGTAGAGCCATATATTCTGCTTTTAAAGCATAAATGTTTTTTCCAGCAATATCTTTAAGTTCTCTAAAACCATTAAATATTGTAAAACCTTCCATAACTTCGCCCCCTGTAATTTTCCCTTGATTATCACAGGCAATGACCACAATATTACCAGGTCTCAATTTTGACTTTCTACTGCCAATGCCCACATTCCCCATTTTATGCAACCTTCGCACAGCTTTTTTATACTGCTTGACTTGAAGATATGTCCCACTAGCTTGAATTGCCATAAAAACCAACAAAACTGCAATCAATGTTGTAAAATCCATATAAATACTCTCCTTTACATTTCTAATAGTACTTTGGCACAATCAACATCGGTAATTAAAATATTCAAGAATTCTCCTTTTATCGCGCCATACACAGCTTTTGCTTTTTGTGCGCCACCAGCAATTCCAATTCTTTGTGGTACTTTCTTTAATTGATCAATTGGCATTCCTGCAACTCGTTCATTAAATTCTCTGAATTTTTCAACTTTTCCAAATTCATTGAAAAATTGGAGTGATATATCACCAACAGCCCCCAATTTAACAAACTCTTCTAAGATATTTTCATCTACATAGCCAGTATGCATCAAAGTTGAACCTGTTCTATCCGGTACACCAATCCCCATAATAACCGTATTTATTTTTCGAAATATTTTAAAAATACTTTTTACTGACTTTTCCATCATAAACCCATTTAGAACATCAACATTAGAGAACACTGCTGGAGCAAAAAATTGTATGCAATCACCGCCAAACATTTTAGCCAATTCCATCGCAATGTAATTCGAGTGAATATCTGCTCTACTTTCGCCAATACCACCAACAATTGGTACAAAAGTACATTTAATTGGCTCTTTAATACGCTCTTGCATTCTCGTAAGATTTTGTAAAGTCATTCCCATTGTGACACCAACGTACTCGCCATCTTCCAGTAACTTTTCTAAAAAGTCAATAGATTCTTCAATCAGTTTACTGCTTGTCCATTCATTTCCAGTTGTAATTGTACTCGAATCAGCAACAATCACTTCCTTTAAATTGAATTTCTTTTCCAATTCGCGTTCTATTTTACCAAATGTAACACCATAAGGACTTTTAATTTCAATTTTCACAATGCCTTGTTCTTTTCCCATTTTTATCATCCGCGAAACAGATGGCCTTGATATTCCCAGCGAATCACAAATCTCTTGTTGGCTTAAACCATCTTCATAATATAAACTACAACACTTAAATATCGTTCTTGTATCATCAATAATCTTTTTCATTGAAAAACCTCCGATACAGAGTAAGTAACTCATTTGGTTTATAATTAGTATTATATCGACATATTATTATGTTTTCAATATCTTAGATGTAGAACATATGTAAAAGTATTATGTGCTTATTTTCACTTTTACATATATTCTATATCGTTTATTTAGTAACAATGTGATTATTTTCACTCTTTCAAAAAAAGATGACGGTTCATATTTACGCTATGAACCGTCATCTTGTGCTTTATGATATTAGGTATCGCATCTCACTCTTTATCCTGAAGACTTTTCTCCTATGCTCATGTTTCCATTCTGAGTTACGATCTTATGCTTGCCCGTAGTAGGCATTTTTGCCATGTTTTCTTAAATAATGCTTATCCAAAAGTACTTGTTGCATCTGTTGAGTAACTCCATTATTCAAGAGTTTAGAGTGCAAGGCCATAAAGGCAACTTCTTCTAGCACTACAGCATTATGGACGGCATTGAATGCATCTTTCCCCCAAGAGAACGGACCATGTGAATGCACCAAAACCCCCGGAATATCATTAAAATTTTTATTTTGAAATGTTTCAATGATAACTTTGCCAGTTTCTTTTTCATATTCCCCATTAATTTCCGCGTCCGTCATAGGACGAGTACAAGGAATATTCCCATAAAAATAATCTGCATGTGTTGTTCCTAGTGCTGGAATGTCAAGACTTGCTTGCGCCCATACCGTCGCATAACGCGAATGGGTATGGACAATTCCACCAATGTCTGCGCTAGCTTTATATAGTTCGATGTGAGTTGCTGTATCAGACGATGGTTTTAGTTTACCTTCCACTACATTGCCTGCAAGGTCTACAACTACCATGTCAGTAGCTTTCATCTCACTATATTCTACCCCAGATGGTTTGATGACAACCAGCTTAGACGCATGGTCAATTGCTGAAACATTGCCCCAAGTAAAAGTAATTAACTTGTATTGTGGTAACATCATATTAGCCTGATACACGGATTCTTTTAATCCTTCTAACATATTTTATCTACCCCACCATCATTTATGGTAGCAAAAGAACTCTGCTACCACAAGTATTTTTAATAACTTATTTTAATTTCCAAGCAATATCGGCGATTAATAAATCTTGTTTGAAACGATGAAGGTCAATATCTTCTGCAATATGAACAAACTCAATATCCATCATATTCGCCCAATCTCTAAGTTCATTTGCTGTAAGACTAAAGCTAATGACACTATGATGTGCGCCTCCAGCAGTAATCCAAGCTTCAGCTGAAGTTTCAAGATTTGGAAGTGGCTTCCACATTACACGTGCTACTGGTAGATTTGGCATTTCCATAATTGGTTTCACTGCCAATACATCATTCACAATCAGACGTAACCTTCCCCCCATATCAATAAGTGACGCACAAATTGCTTTACCACTTGCCCCTTCAAACACCAGCCTTGCGGGATCATCTTTGCCACCAATACCGAGTGGATGAACTTCTATGCTTGGTTTTGTTGCAGCAACCGTAGGACATATTTCAAGCATATGAGAACCTAAAATCAAACTTTCTTCCCCAGCAAAATGGTATGTATAATCTTCCATAAGCGAGGTACCACCATCAAGCCCCTGCGCCATTGTCTTCATTACACTAGTCATGGCAGCTACCTTCCAGTCACCTTCAGGACCAAAGCCATAGCCTTTTTCCATCAATCTTTGCGATGCAAGTCCTGGAAGCTGTTTCATGCCATTTAAATCTTCAAAGGTATTAACAAAAGCATCAAAGCCACCTTTTTTCAAGAACGTTTCCATCCCAATTTCAAGTTTTGCCTGATAGCGCACGGATTCAATATTATCTGTTTTTATTGTATATGCTTGTTCATATTCTTTTACTATAGCATCAATCTCAGCTTCGCTGACAGCATCAATATATGCTAATAAATCACCAACTGGATAGGTATTCACTGACCAGCCTAGTTTGATTTGTGCTTCTACTTTGTCGCCTTCTGTTACCGCTACATCCCGCATGTTATCACCAAAACGGGCAACTTTTAACTTTTTGCTTGTCATGACACCAATGGCACTACGCATCCATAAACCAATTTTTTCTTTTATATGTTTGTCTTCCCAATAGCCCACAATAACTTTACGTGGTAAACGCATTCTCGTACCGATAAAGCCGTGTTCACGATCTCCATGGGCAGCTTGGTTCAGATTCATAAAGTCCATATCAATCTCTTCATTAGGAATTTCACGATTGAATTGCGTGTGTAAATGCAAATAAGGTTTTTGTAATTTGCTTAAGCCGCGGATCCACATCTTTGATGGAGAAAAGGTATGCATCCAAGTAATAATACCAGCGCAATTTTTATCAAAATTTACTTCTTCCATAATATTTTCAATTGCTTCTGAGTTTGTTGCCACGATTTTAAAAATAATTTCTACTGGAAGCTCTTGGGCTTGATTTAGCTTTTCAACCATAATTTTAGAATGCTCTGCAACTTTTTTCAGTGTTTCTTCACCATAAAGATGTTGGCTGCCTGTAATAAACCAAAATTGACATGTTTTCAAATCCTTCATCATAAAACCCCCTAAATTTTTTATTTATAAAAATATTAAAATCTATTTTATTTAGCAGCTTCTTTTTTAATTTGTTTAAGGCGTTTCATTACGTCATTATCGCCTCTTCCAAAGTAATCATGAAGCTTATCATATTCTGCGTAAAGTCGATCATACACTACAACATGCTCAGGGATTGGTTGGTACACAATATCTTTCAAATTCCCCATTTTTTTCGTTGCATTAAAAATATCATCATAACCGCCTTCTGCTTTGCCCGCAGCAACAGCTGCAAAGATTGCTGAACCAAGTGCTGGTCCTTGCATTGAGCCAGCAATTTTCACTGGGATATTGCAAATATCTGCATAGATTTGCATTGCCATCGGGTTTTTCTGTGAGATACCACCCGATGCATAGAACTCGTCAACTGGCACCCCGCTATCCCGAAATGTTTCAATAATCTTTCTTGTCCCATATGCAGTAGCTTCAATCAACGCACGATAAATTTCTTCTGGCTTTGATTGTAAGGTAAGCCCTATAATCATGCCCGTCAAATCAACATCAACCAAAACCGACCGATTGCCATTCCACCAGTCAAGTGCTACAAGCCCACTCTCACCAACGGCAAGCTTACTCGCTTTTTCTGTCAGGTATTGATGTGCACTTATATTTTTCTGTTTTGCAGCTTCGCTATAGCTTTCTGGTAAACAATTATTTACAAACCAAGCAAAATGATCGCCAACACAAGATTGACCAGCTTCATAGCCATAGAAACCAGGTAAAACACCATCTTCTACAACCCCACACATCCCTGGAACAATTTTTTCTTGATCGCCAAGTAAAATATGACAAGTAGATGTTCCCATGATTCCAAGTATTTTTGCTGCACTATCAATTTTTACCGCTGGAATTGTCACGTGCGCATCTACGTTTCCAACTGCTACTGCTGTGCCGACTTTAAGTCCTGTAAGTTTGGCAGTTTCCGCTGTAATCGAGCCAGCTTTTTGCCCCAATGGTGTGATTGGACAATTTAATTTATCTTCTACAACATTCTCTAATCTTGGATCTAAAGCCTTAAAAAATTCTTTTGATGGATATCCATCTGTCTTATGCCAAATTTCCTTGTATCCAGCTGTACAGGAATTTCTCGTTTGTACACCACACAGCTGCCAGATCACCCAATCTGCTGCCTCAATGAAATAATCCATTTTTTCATAAACTTCAGGTGCCTCATCAAGAATCTGCCATAACTTTGGAATTGCCCACTCTGATGAAATTTTCCCTCCATATCGCGCTAACCATTTTTCACCACGTTCTTCTGCAATTCTATTGAGTTCATTTGCTTTATCTTGGGCAGCGTGATGCTTCCAAAGTTTGATATATGCGTGTGGATTAGACTGATATTCAGCTAGGAAACATAATGGGGTACCATCCTTTAACACTGGCAATACTGTACAGGCAGTAAAATCAGTACCAATTCCGATAATATCCTCTGGGGAAACCCCAGTTATTTTAATTAACTCTGGTATGGTGTGCGCAAATACATCCAAATAATCTTGGGGATGTTGCAAGGCCCAATCAACACCTAATGTAGTCCCATCTGGCAAAGATTTGTCCATTACTGCATGTGGATAGTCATATACACTGCTCATAATTTCTTCACCAGTATTTACCTCCACCAAGACTGCTCTGCCTGAAAGGGTCCCAAAGTCAACACCAATCGTATATTTTTTCATCATAAGCCCTCCTAATCTAAATTTCTAAATCTTATATAAATAAATATGTAACTACAATTAATGCCTTTCTTCTTATATTTGTCATACAACTTTCGACATAATTATACCTAAAAAATAATATTCTCTGAATTTTATAAATGATATACTAACTAAAACTATATATTTAACATTAACAGAATATAGTTTAACCTTAATCGGTTTAATTATTAATATATTTTATAATAATCAGATTTTTAAGATTATTGCAATTTGTGTAAAAATTTAAATAAAATACATGATATTTAAAAGTTGTATATTTTATAATACTATTTATCATACAACTTTTAAGACAGCTATATAAAATTATAACTTTGGGCATGACTTCATATAGCTTTATTGATAAAATCAATTAATTACAGACATCAAAATTTAAAAATTATGATTTATAATCTAGCTAAAAGAAAATAATCCAAGCAAATTTATTAAAGCACTAACAATCGTTAATATAAGTTGTCTGCTACATTGATAATTGTCATACAACTATCAATGTAAATATACACCATTTTTATTTATTTGGCAATAGGGTTATGGAAAGATCTCGAATAGAATTTCTTATAACAAGGTCAGGCTTGAATTTTACATTTGCATCAAAATTTTCCTGATTGATCAAACGAATTAAATTAGTAGCTGCTATTTTACCTAACTCCACTTTCGGATGGGAAAAGGTCGTTAGCCCAACAGTTGCAACAACACCCAAATCTGAATTATCAAAACTAATAATAGATAGATCCTTTGGCACCTCTTTTTGATTATGTGCTAAAATATCGATTACCCTTAGCGCAATTTGATCATTATAGCAAATAACAGCACTGCAACCTTCTATCCGATTTAATACACGTTGCTCAAAATTTTCTGCAAAGGATAGTTTAATATCTTCGGTTGTATACCATACCACATTATCTTCATACAGTAACACCGAATGCTTTTTTAACATTTTTGCACAACCAGCATATCGCAAATGGCCTTGAATATCATCAGATTTAAAAATACCAGCAATTTTGGTATGATATTTGTTTAGTAGATACTTCGCTGCTTCTTTCCCACAAGCATAATCATCCATAGCTACATAAGGAAATGATAAATCAGCGTAATACCCATTAATAAAAATACAAGGAATACCGTGTTTTTTTATTTGCCTAAATAAATCAGCATTTAAATTTGGTAAACCACTTTTTGTAGGTTCAATGATGATTCCATCGACACCATTATTTAGCATGGACGATAAAATTTTCATTTCATTTTCAATCTTGTTGTACGTGATGGATAATTGCATGGTATAACCATTTTGCGTTAATACATTATCAATTCCTTTAATAATACTAGGAAAAATATAGTCATCCAAATAGGTCGTAATCACCCCTATATTCATGGTACGCAACTTTGGTACTGCCATTGTAGCTGCTATATAGGTGCCACTGCCTCTTTTGCGTTCTAGGATTCCTTCATTTTCTAAAACACTTGTTGCCTGCCTAACTGTTTGCCTACTAATAGAAAATTTTTCTCCTAACTCATTTTCTGATTGCAGTCTATCCCCTATACAAAGATCACCGTTCGCAATTTGTGCTCTAATCCAATTCATTAACGCTAAATATTTAGGCATATTTTCCTTTTTCATAATATAAATATATCCCTTCTCCAAACATACATTACGATACACAGTAAAAGCGTACCTTTGTTAACTACTAAACTACTAGTCAATTACACTTCTTTTTAATATTTTCTATTATATATTTTAATTATCATATTAGCAAATATAATCGAAAAGATTATTAGCATAGTGTAAACTATTCATCTAATCACAAAAAAGGAGACGGCATATTTGCCGTCTCATAAATTCAATTGCTAAATAATAAATTACTCTTCAACTGTATCAGTTACTACCATTTGATCTTTTTTAATAAGTTTTATGTTACGATATCGACTCATACCAGTACCAGCTGGAACAAGTTTACCGATAATAACATTTTCTTTAAGACCAAGAAGCGGATCAACCTTACCTTTAATTGCAGCATCTGTAAGAACACGAGTTGTTTCTTGGAAGGAGGCTGCAGACAAGAAGGAATCCGTTGCAAGAGAAGCTTTTGTAATACCAAGTAAAATTGGTCTAGCCACGGAAGGCTCACCATTTGTCTCAATTGCTTTTGCATTTTCAGTTTCAAAGTTATTTACATCAATAAATTCACCTGGTAAGAAGTCAGTATCGCCGGATTCTTCAACCTTCACTTTGTGAAGCATTTGACGAACCATAACCTCAATATGCTTATCATTGATTTCAACACCTTGAGATTTGTATACTTTTTGAACTTCATATACAAGGTAACGTTGCGTAGCTTTCAAACCACAAACGCGTAAGATATCATGTGGGTTGATAGAACCTTCTGTAAGTCTATCACCAAGTTCAACGGCTGCACCATCTTTCACGATGATACGTGCACCATAAGGAATTTGGTAAACACGTTCCTCACCTGATTCAGGGAATACGGTAACCTTACGAAGACCTTTTGTTTCTTTTACCTCTGCGCGACCTTCAGCTTCTGCAATGATAGATTGACGTTTTGGTTTACGTGCTTCAAATAATTCTTCAACACGTGGAAGACCTTGCGTAATATCATCACCGGCGATACCGCCTGTATGGAATGTACGCATTGTAAGCTGTGTGCCAGGTTCACCAATGGATTGTGCTGCGATAATCCCAACAGCTTCTCCAACATCAACTTGATGACCAGTTGCCAAATTACGACCATAACATTTAATACAAACCCCAAATGGAGATTTACATGTAAGTACGGAACGAATCACAACTTTTTCACGAACTTTAACAATTTCGTCAGCTAACTCTTCATCAACTTCCTGATTGATGGAAGCAATGACTTTGCCAGTTGCTGCATCAGAAATATCTTCAGCAAGAACACGACCAACAATACGATCTTTTAAATGCTCAATGATTGCAGCGCCTTCTTTAATCGCCTGTACTTCAATCCCGCGAATATTGTTGTTTCTAACCTTTACTTCACGAGCATCACTAGCCAAGATAGCTTCAATATACTCTTTCGTAAGTGGTACATGGGTTGGAACAATTTCCTCGCCTACACTATTTTTAACAGCAACAGTAGTATTTTTACCAAGCATTTCACGGATCATTGATTTTTTGATGATCTCACGTACATGCTCTTCTGGTGCACCAAGGGTAATCGTTTCTGTTGCAGTTGCATTACTAATTGCCCCTTCGTAACCAATCGAAGTACCACGTACGACAATTTCAGGAATACAATGCTGACCAATCAATTGTAAGTTTCCTTCATCAAGAATCGTTTCTACTTGAAGAAGAACCTCACCAGTTTTCGGATTGGTTACTTCATTAGCAAGCAGACGCCCTAACAAGGAATCTTTCAATACTTCGATAGCTCCAGTTGTAGATTTCGCTAATTTCGCACGTTCACGAATTAAGTTAATGCCTACAATGTCACAATCGTCTTCACGAACGATAACATCTTGTGCCACGTCAACAAGACGACGAGTCAAGTAACCAGAATCGGCTGTTCTAAGTGCTGTATCCGCCAAACCTTTACGAGCTCCATGTGTAGAAATAAAGTACTCTAATACCGTTAAGCCTTCACGGAAATTCGCTTTAATTGGTAAATCGATAATTTTACCGGATGGATCAGCCATAAGACCACGCATACCAGCTAACTGTCTCATTTGTTGAATATTACCACGAGCACCAGAGTTGGCCATCATACTTATTGGATTAAAAGTGCCAAAATTATTCATCATGGCTTTGGTTACATCATCTGTTGCTTGTGTCCATAAATTAATAACTTTGTTATAACGTTCTTCGTCAGTAATCAGACCACGACGGAATTGTTTTTCAATAGAACTTACTTGTGCTTCTGTTGCTGCAATAATTTCTTTCTTTTCTGGTGGAATGATGATATCAGAAATTGCAACGGTCATACCCGCACGACAAGCATATGAATAACCAAGTGTTTTCACTCTATCAACAACTTCAGCAGTTTTCGAACTACCGAATTTACGATAACAGTTCGCAACTAATTTACCAAGATTTTTCTTATCCATTAGGATGCCAAGACACCATTCGTCATTTTCTTTATAATAATAACGAATTTCCGGTGGAAGACTTTCATTGAAAATCATTCTACCCAAAGTTGTATTTACCATGCCATAGCCGTCAATACGAACTTTGATTTGCGCTTGCAAGGATAATTCTTTATGTTGGTAAGCAAGTAATGCTTCATTGATACCAATCATAATTTTACCTTCACCAAGAGCGCCTGGTCTTACAATTGTTAAATAATAAGCACCAAGTACCATATCTTGCGTAGGAACTGTTACCGGACGACCATCTTTCGTAGAAAGAATGTTATGCGCCGACAGCATTAAAATACGTGCTTCCGCTTGCGCTTCTGCTGATAATGGTACATGGACTGCCATTTGGTCACCATCAAAGTCAGCATTATATGCTGTACAAACAAGTGGATGAATTTTAATGCGCGCCCTTCTGCTAAGTACTGGTTCAAAAGCTTGAATACCTAAGTCTATGAAGAGTTGGAGCACGGTTTAAAAGTACTGGATGTTCTTTAATAACTTCTTCTAAGACATCCCATACTTCTGGACGAATTCTTTCAACCATACGTTTTGCACTTTTAATGTTATGTGCATGACCAGCGTTCA
The DNA here is from genome assembly GCA_963805085.1 of uncultured Veillonellaceae bacterium. GTDB lineage: Bacteria > Bacillota > Negativicutes > JARBTT01 > JARBTT01 > JARBTT01. Next base: position 98,254 of record CAWDTA010000004.1, read on the forward strand.
CTAGTTTTTTCATAACGAATGGTTTAAATAATTCAAGTGCCATTTCTTTTGGTAAACCACATTGATGCAATTTAAGTTCAGGCCCTACTACGATAACTGAACGACCAGAATAGTCAACACGTTTACCAAGTAGATTCTGACGGAAACGACCTTGTTTACCTTTTAGCATATCGCTAAGAGATTTTAAAGGACGATTACCAGGACCTGTTACAGGACGACCACGACGACCATTATCAATTAAAGCATCAACAGCTTCTTGTAACATGCGTTTTTCATTGCGTACAATGATATCTGGCGCACCTAAGTCTAAAAGACGTTTTAAGCGATTATTACGGTTGATTACACGACGATACAAATCATTTAAGTCAGAAGTTGCAAAACGACCACCATCAAGTTGAACCATTGGACGTAATTCTGGTGGAATTACAGGCACAACATCCAAGATCATCCATTCTGGTTTATTACCAGATTTACGGAATGCTTCTACTACTTCTAAGCGACGAATTGCACGGATCTTGCGTTGACCACTTACTTCTTTTAATTCTTGACGCAAATCTCTTCCCATTGTTTCAAGATCGATTTCTTCAAGAAGTTTTTTAATAGCTTCAGCACCCATACCAACTTTAAATGCTGCACCATATTTGTCACGATATTCCCGATATTCATTTTCAGTTAATAATTGTTTCTTCATAAGGGGGGTATCAGCTGGGTCAATTACAATGTACGAAGCAAAGTATAATACTTTTTCTAAAGAACGTGGGGAAACATCTAAGAATAATCCCATACGACTTGGAATACCTTTGAAATACCAAATATGTGATACAGGCGCAGCTAAGTTCAATGTGCCCCATGCGATCACGACGAACTTTTGAACGAGTTACTTCAACACCGCAACGATCACAAACAATACCTTTATAGCGAATACGTTTATATTTACCGCAATGACATTCCCAGTCACGTGTTGGTCCAAAGATTTTTTCACAAAATAGACCATCACGTTCTGGTTTTAATGTACGATAGTTAATAGTTTCTGGTTTTTTTACTTCACCATGAGACCATGCACGAATCTTTTCTGGTGAGGCTAACCCAATTCTCATTGAATCAAAATTATTTACATCCAACAAGGGGTTGTCACTCCCTTCTATTCTTCGTTATCTTTTATAAGATCATCAAGATTTATATCATCTGTAGCTTCCGTTTCTTCTTTATCATCGTCATGAGATGATCCAGTTCCAAAATCACCAAGTTCAGCAATAATATCTAAATCTGCCTCTAATGGTTCAGCATCTTCACTGGCGGTATCATCTACATCTTCAGTGTAAGATTGCGGCTCTACAGCTTTACCCGTCTGGCATCTACACCAGCTACATTAAGGTCTAATTCCTTAGCCGTCTCATTAATATCTTCATCAGTATCATGAATCATAATTTCTTGCGCATCTTCAGTAAGAATTTTAACATCAAGACCAATACTTTGAAATTCTTTAATCAAAACTTTAAATGATTCTGGAACACCTGGTTCTGGAATATTTTCACCTTTAACAATTGCTTCATACGTTTTAACCCGCCCAACAACATCATCGGATTTCACTGTTAAAATTTCTTGAAGAGTATAGGCAGCACCATATGCTTCAAGTGCCCAAACTTCCATCTCCCCGAAACGTTGACCACCAAATTGAGCTTTACCACCCAATGGTTGTTGTGTAACTAAGGAATATGGTCCTGTGGAACGTGCATGAATCTTATCATCAACCAAATGATGCAATTTCAACATATACACACAACCAACAGTTACTCGATTATCAAATGCTTCACCAGTACGTCCATCATATAGAACTGTTTTACCATCATCACGACAGACCTGCAGCTTCTAATGTAGTCGAATACTTCATTCTTCTTTTGCGCCATCAAATACTGGTGTAGAAATGTGAATCCCTGCAACATCAGGTTTTGGTAAACCATATTTATCAACATCGTAGCCAAGACTACGAAGTCTAGATTCTACTGTCGGATCGCCTTCTTTAATTTGCATACCAAGTACATGAGCCGCCATACCAAGGTGAGTTTCTAAAACCTGACCGATATTCATACGTGATGGTACACCTAGTGGATTTAGAACGATTTGAACTGGAGTACCATCTGGTAAGAAAGGCATATCTTCTTCAGGCATAATACGAGAAACAACCCCTTTATTACCATGACGCCCAGCCATTTTATCGCCTACAGAAATTTTACGTTTTTGAGCGATATAAACACGGACAAGTTGATTTACTCCTGGTGGCAATTCATCGCCATTTTCACGGCTAAATACTTTAACATCAACGATTTTACCAGCTTCACCATGAGGTACACGTAAGTGAAGTATCACGAACTTCACGAGCTTTTTCACCAAAGATAGCACGTAAGTAATCTTTCTTCAGCAGTAAGTTCAGTTTCACCTTTTGGTGTTACTTTACCAACTAAAATATCGCCAGGACGTACTTCAGCACCAATACGGATAATACCGCGTTCATCAAGATCTCGCAATGCTTCTTCACCCACATTAGGAATATCACGCGTAATTTCTTCTGGTCCTAAGCTTAGTATCACGTGCATCAGATTCATATTCTTCAATATGAATAGATGTATAAATGTCTTCTTTTACAATTTTTTCACTTAAGTAAAATAGCATCTTCATAGTTATAACCTTCCCAAGGCATAAAGGCAACGAGAACATTAAAGCCAAGGCAATTCCCCATTATCAGTAGAAGGTCCATCAGCGAATACTTGACCTTTTTCTCAACTTTATCGCCTTTATAAACAATTGGTCTTTGATTGATACAAGTCCCTTGGTTAGAACGAAGAAATTTTAGCAATTTATATGTATCTAAAGTACCTTTATCAGTTCTTAATCATGAATTTCTTCTCCTGTAACTTTTTCAACAATCACCATCATTTTTCGCAAGATCAGAACACCTGAGTCACGAGCTGCTTTATATTCCATACCTGTACCAACAAGAGGTGCTTGTGTTCTAAGTAGCGGAACAGCTTGACGTTGCATGTTCGCACCCATTAGAGCACGGTTAGCATCATCGTTTTCTAAGAAAGGAATCATCGCAGTTGCAATCGAAACTACTTGTTTAGGTGATACATCCATATAGTCAACTTTTTCAGCTGGATACAAGTAATGTATCATGCTTATGACGAGCTGTAACACGCTTCATTCTACAAACCAACCATCTTCATCTAATGGCTGATTTGCTTGTGCAACAATCATTTCATCTTCTTCATCAGCTGTCAAGTAACGAACTTCATCAGTTACTTTACGATTTTCCTTATCAACCTTACGATAAGGAGTTTCAATAAAACCAAATCATTAATCGTCCCAAAAGTTGATAAGGAACCAATCAATCCAATGTTCGGACCTTCTGGCGTTTCAATTGGACACATACGACCATAGTGAGAATGATGAACGTCACGAACTTCAAAACCAGCACGTTCACGACTTAAACCACCAGGTCCAAGCGCACTCAAACGACGTTTATGCGTAATTCAGCTAATGGATTTGTTTGATCCATAAACTGTGATAATTGGCTAGAACCAAAGAATTCTTTAATCGCTGCAACAACAGGACGAATATTAATTAATGCTTGTGGCGTAATTACATCCACATCTTGAATGGTCATACGTTCCTTAACAACACGTTCCATCCTTGATAAACCAATACGAAATTGATTTTGTAACAATTCACCAACTGAACGTAAGCGACGATTACCTAAATGATCAATATCATCAGTATTACCAAAACCATCCATCAAGATTAAAAAATAGCTGATGGAAGCAAATAATATCTTCCCGCGTAATCGTTCGATACATATAAGGTAATGTAGGATTAGCAGATCATTTTAACTGGATGTGCCATCTTTGGTTTTGATTTTGACTTCAATCAACGTTACCTTCGCCAAAATACACCACTTCTCATCAATATGATCAATCGTTTTTTCCTCGATAAGTATATCAGCAGGAACAATAATTTCACCAGTTTCTTTATCAACAATGGGTTGATAAAGCGTTTTACCCATTAAACGTCGTCTGCCAGCCTAATTTTTTCGTTAATTTATAACGACCAACAGTAGCTAAATCATATCGTTTTGAATCAAAGAATAATGATTCTAACAATTGGGTAGCATTATCTACAGTTGGCGGTTCACCTGGACGAAGTCTTTTATAGATTTCAACCAAAGCCTCTTCTTTAGAATCTGTGTTATCACGTTCTAAAGTAGCTCGGATACGAACATCATCACCAAACAATTCAGAAATCGCAGCATTAGAACCATAACCCCAACGCACGAATCAGTACTGTTACTGGCAATTTACGAGTTCGATCAACTCGTACAGACATAACATCATTCGCATCTGTTTCTAATTCCAGCCATGCGCCACGATTTGGAATTACTGTAGCATTATATAACTTTTTACCACTCGTATCAATTGTTTCACCATAATACGCTCCTGGTGAACGCACCAACTGACTTACAATAACCCGTTCTGCACCATTAATAATAAAGGTGCCAGTCTCAGTCATTAATGGGAAATCACCCATAAATACTTCTTGTTCTTTAATTTCACCAGTTTCACGATTAATTAGACGAACATTTACTCTTAGTGGAGCAGAAAAGGTAACATCTCTTTCTTTACATTCATCCACATCATATTTTGGCTCACCTAAATTAAAGGCCTCAAATGATAATACTAAATTACCTGTAAAATCTTGAATTGGTGAAATATCATGGAATATCTCTTGCAAACCTTCTTTTAAAAACCATTCATAAGAATTTCTTTGAATATCAATAAGATTGAGGCATGTCCAGTACTTCTTTAATTTTTGCATAACTATACCTGACTCTTTTGCCCACCGGAACAGGATTGAACATTAAATCCTTCACCCCTTAGCCCAATTTGACTAAATTAACACACATGATAACAGAAAATAACTTTTAGTAATGAAATACTAAAAAGGCAAGGTCACTAATATTAATTAAACCTTGCATTTTATTGATGAAATACCATTTTCATCCTCCATTATATTACTATTTCCTAGTTTACTGCGTGTTATACCTAAATCGAATATTTTTTTGCGGTAGTCAATCGCATTTTAGCGCATAATACAGTTTGATATTATACATTCTGCATTAAAAAATACTATCACACTCACATTGTAATGTCAATATTTTTTTTTGTAATATGGTAAAAATTAAAGAGTACCATTTGAGGTACTCTTTAATTTTAAAAAACTATACTGCTAAGCTAAAATTATTTAATTTCAACAGTTGCGCCAGCTTCTTCAAGCTTAGCTTTGATTGCATCAGCATCAGCTTTAGCAATTTTTTCTTTGATTGCTTTAGGAGCGCCATCAACTAATTCTTTAGCTTCTTTAAGGCCAAGACCAGTTACTTCACGAACAACTTTGATAACGTTGATTTTGCTACCACCAGCACTAGTTAGTATAACATCAAATTCGCTTTGTTCAGCAACGGCAGCGCCAGCTACTGGAGCTGCTGCTACAGCTACAGGAGCTGCTGCGGATACACCGAATTTTTCTTCTAAAGCTTTTACCAATTCTGATAATTCAAGAACCGTCATGTTCTCAATAGCTTCCATAATTTGTTCTTTATTCATTATAAATATACCTCCAAAAATTTTAATTAATTTAATTTATTTCATTTTTTTTAGGAATCATGCAGATTCTTTTTGTTGACGAACTGCATCAAGCGCATAAACCACATTGCGAATAGAACCTTGTAATACGTTGACAAGACCAACAATTGGGGATTGCATACCAGCAAGTACTTGTGCGATAAGCACTTCGCGTGCAGGTAAAGCAGCAAGAGCTTTAACAGCTTCTGCATCAATTACTTTGCCTTCAACTAAACCAGCTTTAATTTCTAAACCTTCAAGCTTATTTTCTTTAATGAATTCAGAAATAATTTTTGCTGGAGCTACTGGATCAGTAGCAGATACTGCTAGAGCAGTAGTACCTTCTAAGTATTCATCTAAGCCTTCAATACCAGCTTCTTTAGCAGCAATACGAGTCATCGTATTTTTTACAACACGATAATCAACCCCTGCCTCACGTAATTTACAACGAAGTTTTGTATCTTGAGCAACAGTTAATCCGCTATAAGATGTTAAAACAGCACCTTGAGCAGTACTAAGTTTTTCTTTTAAACTAGCGACAACCGCTTTTTTTTCTGAAGTTATAGCCATGAAATACACCTCCTCTCATAATTTTAAAAACACAAAACGACCTCTGACTAAGACGCCAGAGGTCGCAGTAGGCATAAGCCATGCTAAACTCCAACCTCGGCAGGCGGACCTAAATCCGTTATACTTGCACAGTACCTGCTGTCTACAGCCTAATCAATTATTAAGTTGTAAAGGCTAAATTAGCCTTTTGCTGAAATTTTTAGCGGGTTAATCCTAACGCCAGGCCCCATAGTTGTACTAATTGTAATAGCACGCATATATTGACCTTTAGCAGCGGCAGGTTTAACTTTATTTAATGTATCCATCAAGGTCTGGAAGTTTTCTAATAACTTACCAGCTTCGAATGAAGCCTTACCAATAGGAGCATGAATATTACCAGCTTTATCAGTACGGTATTCGATTTTACCTGCTTTAATTTCATTAATAGCACGGGTAACATCCAAAGTCACAGTACCAACTTTAGGATTTGGCATTAAGCCTCTAGGTCCAAGGATTTTACCAAGACGACCTACTGTACCCATCATGTCAGGAGTAGCTACGGCAACATCAAAGTCAGCCCAGCCTCCTTGAATTTTAGCAACAAGTTCATCAGAACCTACAAAATCAGCACCAGCTGCTTCTGCTTCTTTGACTTTATCGCCTTTCGCAAAAACTAACACACGTTTAGTTTTACCAGTACCATGTGGCAACACAACAGCACCGCGAACTTGTTGATCAGCATGTTTAGGATCTACACCTAATTTTACAGCAACTTCAATTGTTTCGTCAAATTTAGCTGTAGCTGTTTTCTTAGCAAGTTCTACTGCTTCTTCAGCGTCATATAATTTATCTTCAATCAACTTTGCAGCTTCTTGATATTTTTTACCGAATTTAGGCATTCTTTCTTTTCCCCTTTCGTGGTAATAACGGTTTTTTCCTCCCACGAGTATAGCATCTTAACTAATAATTAGTCAACAATTTCAATACCCATGCTGCGAGCTGTACCTTCGATCATACGAGTTGCAGCTTCAACGCTAGCAGCATTTAAATCTTCCATTTTGCTTTCAGCGATTTCTATTACTTTAGCACGTGGTAATTTAGCAACCTTTTTCTTGTTAGGTTCGCCGGAAGCAGTTTCAATACCAGCAGCTTTCTTAAGAAGAACAGCAGCTGGAGGAGTTTTAGTGACAAACGTAAATGATCTATCCTCAAAAACTGTAATTTCAACTGGAATGATTAAACCGCCTTGTTGAGCAGTTCTTTCATTAAAATCTTTAACAAAAGCCATAATATTAACACCAGCTTGACCTAGTGCAGGACCAACTGGAGGCGCTGGAGTAGCTTTACCAGCAGGTACTTGTAATTTTACAAGTTTGACAACTTTCTTAGCCATATATATTACACCTCCTTACTATAAAACTAGAATTAAATTTTTTCTACTTGAGTGAAATCCAGTTCTACTGGAGTTTCACGCCCAAACATATTGACTAAAACTTTAATTTTGCTACGTTCAGGACTAATCTCTGTAACTGTGGCAGCAAAATTTTCAAATGCGCCAGAGTTAATGTGAACAGCTTGACCAACTTCAATATCAAAGCTAGGTTTAAGCTCTTCAATTCCCATGGATTTAAGAATACGTTTGACTTCAGCATCAGTGAGCGGTATAGGTTTAGTTCCAGAACCAACAAACCCAGTAACACCTGGCGTATTGCGAACAATATACCAAGATCTATCACTAACAATCATTTCTACCAATGCATATCCAGGGAAAACCTTTTTCTTAGTAATTTTTTTCTTGCCATCTTTATGTTCAACTTCATCTTCCATCGGTACAACTACACGAAATATTTCGTCTTCCATACCCATTGAATAAACTTTACGTTCAAGATTAGCCTTTACTTTGTTTTCATATCCAGAATATGTATGGATTACATACCATTTTTTTTCTGATTCCATCACTTAAGGGACGAACCTACGTCCCCCACCCCCTTAGCCGCCTTATCTTAGAATGACTTCGAGCATTTTAGCAAACGCAGTATCACAAAACCAAATAAGTATCGAAACAAAAATTACAGCAACAAACACTACCCCTGTATGTGATATAAGTTCTTTTTTGTTAGGCCATGATACTTTTTTCATTTCAGACTTAACTTCACGGAAAAATCTTGTTACACGTGAACCATCAGACTGAACAGCTGTTTCTTGAGTAGCCAATCTTTTCACTTCCCCGTCATACTGCTTACGCAGAACACAAAACTGAATCTATATTATTTCGTTTCTTTGTGTAAAGTGTGTTTTTTACAAAACTTGCAGTATTTGTTGAATTCCAATCTATCCGGGTCATTTCTTTTGTTTTTATTGGTTTGATAATTACGTTGTTTACATTCAACGCAAGCCAATGTAACTGCATTACGCATCCTATGCACCTCTCTTGCCTGTTAAATATACTACATTTCAAATGTCACTAATATAATTTATCATACTTAGCATAAGCTGTCAACAGCTTATCCACAACATTTTCACTTTTCGTAGTTTCCATTAAAATTGCTGTTTTTATGCAGTTTTGTGTATTTTATCATTATACACAAAACAAAAACCCCATTTCAGGGGTTTTATTACTCTTTTTGGTGGCGGCGCAGAGATTCGAACTCCGGACACTGCGGGTATGAACCGCATGCTCTAGCCAACTGAGCTACGCCGCCATATTATGGAGCTAATGACCGGGATTGAACCGGTGACCTTATCCTTACCAAGGATACGCTCTACCGACTGAGCTACATCAGCGATCACTAACTTTATTAGAATTGGTTGCGGGGACAAGACTCGAACTTGCGACCTTCGGGTTATGAGCCCGACGAGCTACCAACTGCTCCACCCCGCGATGTTAGATGTTAAAATATTTAACTAAATAAATGGTGGATGGGGTTGGATTCGAACCAACGAAGGCGGAGCCGGCAGATTTACAGTCTGCTCCCTTTAGCCACTCGGGAACCCATCCGTTATTTAACTGGAGCTGGCGAGAGGACTTGAACCCCCAACCTACTGATTACAAGTCAGTTGCTCTACCAATTGAGCTACACCAGCATTAGGAACATTATTTATTATACATATTTCTATGTCGTTTGTCAATAACTTTTCAAAAAAAAAAATATTTTTGGTTGCGGGGACAAGACTCGAACTTGCGACCTTCGGGTTATGAGCCCGACGAGCTACCAACTGCTCCACCCCGCGATATTAAAATCACCAATCGGTGACAACATACAACATTATTACAACCGATTTTTTATTATATATGTTCCAATTTTATTTGTCAATAATTTTTCATGAATTATTTTTGGTTGACTTATTTGGTTGCGGGGACAAGACTCGAACTTGCGACCTTCGGGTTATGAGCCCGACGAGCTACCAACTGCTCCACCCCGCGATATTAAAGTTACCAACCAGTGACAATATGTAATACTATCATAGTTGAATTCGTTTGTAAAGTGTTTTCTTGATTTTTTTAAAAACTCTATTCTTTCTAACAAACCATCTGCATCTAAATTTCAGTATATACGATATATAAAAGAATATACAGTTTTTATTTTCTTATATAAAGCTACAGGCTGTTAAAAGCAGCCTGTAGCTTTGAGATTATTTAAGCAAGTAAGTAACTATATTTTGCTTTAAATTCTTCGATTGTCATTTTAAAAGTATTTGCCAGCCCTACATCTTCTAAATCACTTTCCGCTAAACGAATCATAAATTCTTTCGCGATTTGATAATTCATAGAACTAACGTCTACCCGTCTTACTCTAGTCTTACCCGTTTCTGGATCACGTAAATCTTTAAAATAAAGTGGTACTGTTTCATTGTTTTGAATAGAGATCATTGCAGCGCTGCCACCATTCATTAAAAAGCGAACTGCTGCATGCCCTAATGAGCGCGTATAATCAATATCATAAGAAATAGGTGGTGCACAACGAAGCTCGTAACCAATTTCCTTATCAACAATCGTTATTTTTATACCAATTTTGGCCAATTCTTTTGCTACTTCTTTTTTAAGCACATCACCAAAATCAAGTTCAGCATATCGAATATGACAATGCTCATCTAAACAAATATCACCAAGAGCCATAAAATCTTCTTCCGCTATTTTTTCGATAACGCCTTCGGCAATAACAGCAATTCCATAATTACGACCCGTTAGATAACGTTTTACCATAGAACAAGTGAGTAGATCAACCACTTGCTGTAATCTAATTTTAGGGGCACTAAACTCTTCAGGAATGATCGTAATGATTGCCCCTGCTGATTTCCCCATACCAAGCGCTAAATGACCCGCTGTGCGTCCCATAGCTATACCAAAATACCAACGATTATTGGTAGTTCTAGCATCTTCCATGAGATTTTCTAACAACATCGTTCCAAGTGCTCTTGCCGTCTCATAACCGAATGTTGGTACGCCTTCTGGAAGCGGTAAATCATTATCAATCGTTTTGGGTACATGAACAACGTTAATGGTTCTACCGACTGATGTTGCGTATTCTGATACCTTCGCTGCACTAAAAGCAGTATCATCGCCACCGATCGTAACAAGATGTGTTACCCCAAGCTCAGTCAATGTATCTACAACTTTTTTTAAGTCTGATTCTTTTTGGGTTGGATTAAAACGAGACATTTGTAAAATGGATCCACCCGCTAAATGAATTCTACTTACTAAGTCATAATTTAAATGGACAACTTTTTTCTCGCCTTTTGCCAACCGAGAAAAACCATCATAAACCCCAACGACTTCCCAGTTATGCTTTTTCGCCTCTAAGGTAACAGCACTAATAACACTGTTAATTCCCGGTGCTGGACCGCCTCCACATACTATTGCAACTACATTTTTAGTTGATTGAAACATAGTATTCCCCCTATTTATAAAAATTTATAAGACAGGCTTATCTTATTTAGCTAAACAATGCTTTAGAACCACATTACTTACTAAAGAAGAGAAAGCAAAGAATATCAAGTAAATAAAATATTACTAATATTCTAAATATAATTAATTATGTTGTAATATTCTCCATATAAATTATACATTCCTTCTATATCCATAAAAAACTTTAATACATTTCCTAGTTATATAAAATTTTTTATATACGCAATAATTCCTAAGCAGGCAAACACGCCTGCAAATTTTGTCAAATATTTTTTATACGTTTGTAACTGTTTGATAAAAGCATCAATATACGAACAAATAATTGCGAATGCCACACAAATATCACCAGCTGTAAGCCATGTTACCTGACTCAAGAAATCCTCCATTGCATTGCTAAGAAAAATCGCGGCTCCAATCAACGCCAAATATTCAAATTTCATCTTAGATTCCTCCTATAACTGATTTTTACCTAGCATTTTTTCTTAGTAAAAAATCTGCCTTTATTAACGCTTATTGTAATAAAGGCAGATTTTAAATTAGATAAAACGATGAAAAACGTACGAAATCACCATATTTTTTTATGAATTTAAGAGTTCTTTCGTTTATTGTATAAATCAACCGTGACCGCAGCTAATAAAACAAGACCTTTTACCACACGCTGAATATCAACAGACCAACCGATCAGTGACATCCCATTGTTTAAAATCCCCATAACTAAAGCACCGATAACAGCCCCGCTAATGGTTCCGCTACCACCTTGAACAGCCGCGCCGCCGATATAACAAGCAGCAATTGCATCTAATTCGAAACTGTCACCAGCTTTTGGTGTTGCTGATGCATTACGGGCTGCAAGAACAATCCCCGCCAAAGCTGATAAGAAGCCCATATTGGTATAAACCCAAAACATAACTTTATCTGTATTAATCCCCGATAAACGAGCTGCATTTACATTCCCACCGACAGCATAAACCTGACGGCCAGCGACTGTATTATTCGTAATAAAAGAATAAATTAGAATCAAAATTAACATAATTAACAATACCAATGGAAGTCCCATATAAAGAGCCAATTTAATGGTAATAAAGTTTAAAACAGCAATAATTACTACCAACTTAATGATCGGCTGCCAGATGGACGGCACAGCAAAACTATGCTTTATCTTGTTCTTACGCGAGCGCATTTCTAATAAAACAAATACGACGGAGACAAAAATACCAGCAACAATCGCTAAAAGTTCAACCTTTGTCCCACCAATCTGCGTAAATATTTGTGGCATATAGCCTGCGCCAACTTGCGTAAAACCTTGTGGCAATGGGCCTTTTGTTTGTCCATTTAATATAACCATAGTAAGACCACGGAAAACAAGCATATTCGCAAGGGTAACAATAAACGGCGGAACTTTTAAAACTGCGATAAAGAAACCCTGCCACATGCCAACCAAGACACCCATAACCAATACAACAGCAAACGTAATCGGTATAGAAATATGGTAATCAACAACCATAATTGCTGCCGCAGCACCACAGAAGGCTACCACCGATCCTACGGAAAGGTCGACATTTGCAGTCAAGCAGCATAATAACATCCCAATGGAAAGAATAACAACATAACTATTTTGCATAACCAGATTATTTATATTCATTGGTGCCGCATTTTTACCATCAGATAAAACTAGAAATATGATATATATTAGAAATAAAGCGATCATCATTCCATATTGTTTGAGATTGCTCATCGCAAATTTCTTCTGTTCAAGGCTAGTATTACTCATTGTATTATTTCTCCCTTCCGATATGATTCATAATAATTTTCATGATTCGTTCTTGAGAAAATTCTTCTTTTTTCAATTCTCCAGCAATTTCCCCTTCATTAATTACATATATTCTGTCACAAATTCCAAGCAATTCAGGCATTTCTGAAGAAATGACAATAACTGCTTTACCAGCATCGGCAAGGGAATTAATTACGGTATATATTTCGTATTTTGCCCCAACATCAATTCCACGCGTGGGTTCATCTAAAAGTAATACATCCGGTTCGGATAACATCCATTTTGCAAGAACAACTTTTTGTTGATTTCCTCCAGACAGAGATCCGACGATTTGCTCAATAGAATTGGCTTTAATATTCATGATCTTACGATAATCTTCTGCCGCATGAATTTCCTCATTTTCATTAATTACATTACGCTTAGAAAATCTCGAACTCAAACTAGAAAGCGACATATTCCATTTCAAATCATTCGGTAATACCAACCCATATCTTTTACGATCTTCAGATACATAGGCAATTTTATGATCAATCGCATCTTTTATGCTCTTCAGGCTCAACACCTTTCCGTTTTTCTTCATTTCACCCGATATATTTTCACCATAAGCCTTACCAAATAAACTCATCGCAAGCTCAGTCCTACCCGCTCCCATTAAGCCAGCTAGACCGACAACTTCACCACTGCGAACATTGAGCGATACATCATTAATAACTTTCCGTTTTAAGTCTAAAGGATTATATACATTCCAATCCTTAACCCCAAAAACAATATCGCCGATTTTGCTATTTCTTTCCGGATAGCGATTCGTAAGTTCACGACCTACCATCCCTTTAATAATACGATCTTCCTCGATTTCTTTGTCCGATTTTTCGATTGTTTCGATTGTGTGCCCATCCCGAATAACCGTAATAGAGTCGGCCACACGACTCACTTCATTCAATTTATGAGAAATCATGATACAAGTAATGCCTTGTTCTTTCAATTTAAGCATGAGTTCAAGCAATATATTACTTTCTTCATCATTTAAAGCAGCTGTAGGTTCATCAAGAATCAGAAGTTCTACTTCTTTAGCAAGTGCTTTCGCTATTTCAATGAGTTGTTGTTTCCCCACACCAAGTGTATTGACCATTTGGCTCAGATCTTCATTGCCCATACCAATTTTACTTAAGACGTCTCTCGCCCGTCTTTCTGTTTCATCCCAATCGATAATCCCTTTGATCGGTGTGATCTCATTTCCCAAAAACACATTTTCCGCAATAGAAAGATACGGAATTAAAGCAAGCTCCTGATGAATGATTACAATTCCCTTTTTTTCACTACTGCGAATATTGTGAAAATTACACACTTCTCCATGATAAACAATATCACCTGTATACGTTCCATAAGGATATACCCCTGAAAGAACATTCATTAAAGTAGACTTTCCTGCACCATTTTCACCACACAGTGCATGAATTTCTCCTTTTTTAATGGTAAGGTTAACATCATCTAAAGCTTTAACACCCGAAAATTCTTTGGTAATGTGTCTCATTTCTAATATAAACTCATCCATAAATTTTTGTTCAACTCCTTTTATTACTTCTGGCCGAAAGCACTGTTTCAATGTTTCCAGCCAGAAGTAATCTAAATGCATTTTAACTATTCAAGATCAGCTTTTTTATAGTAACCGGAGTCAATCAATTCTTTTTGAATATTATTTTTATCTACAGCAATTGGAGTACATAAATAAGAAGGAACTACTTTTTTATTGTTATTATAAGAAGTTGTATCATTAATCTCAGGTTGTCCGCCTTCTAAAACTGCTTGCACCATTTTTACACATTTGTCTGCTAAAACACGAGTATCTTTAAAAATTGTCATCGATTGTTTGCCTGATAAAATATTTTTAGAAGCCATCAATTCAGCATCTTGCCCTGTAATAAGCGGCCATTTTTGACCAACTTTATAACCAGCACCTTCTAGTGCAGCTGAAATACCATAACTGATGCCATCAAACGGACTTACTACGATATCGACATTTTTACCTGTGCTGTAATAGCCAGATAAGATATCTTCCATACGTTTTTGCGCAGTTTCTTGCGACCAACGCAATGTACAGATTGCATCAAAATTTGTTTGACCAGAAGCAGTTACCAATTGTCCTTTATCCAAATAAGGTTGTAGAACTTCAAACACACCTGTATTTAAGAAATGCGCGTTGTTATCATCAGGTGAACCAGCAAAGAACTCAATGTTATAAGGTCCTTTACCTTCTTTTAATCCCATTTTTTCTTCAATGTATTTGCCTATTGCGACACCAACACCCTTATTATCAAACGTTGCATAATAAGAAACACTATCAGTATCCATTAATAAACGGTCATATGCAACTACTGGAATATTATTTTTCTTTGCTTGTTCTAATACATTTACCAATGCATTAGAATCTATTGCTGCAACAACTAGGCAATTTGCACCGTTGGTTATCATATTTTCTATTTGCGAAACTTGCGCTTGCACATCATCTTCCGCATATTGTAAATCCACAGTGTACCCTAATTTTTCTAGTTTTTCCTTCATGTTTTTACCATCTTGGATCCAACGCTGTGAAGATTGTGTAGGCATTGCTACCCCAATTTTTTTAGTGTTTGAGGTATTTGCCTTCGGTGCTGGATCGGCTTTATCGGTACCACCACAACCAGTTAAAACGAACATCATAATTCCAGCCAATATAAGGGCCACTATTTTTTTGATACTTTTCATCATTCTTTCCCTCCTATTGATAATTATAATTAGATACTATATGCAGTAAAAATTTACTTTCCTTTTGCTTTTTATCATTTACAATTTTAATCATCTTATACCGAATTAAGCTACATTTTCTCACCAACTCTCGCACTATATTACTGTAATTCTTATTTAATATAAAGAAATTAAATAAGAATTACGAATAATTAAAGACAGTAATTACTTCCTACATATAGCATAAAACTCATTAGAATTGTTTTATCAGAATGGACCTATTTTATTTTTTAGCTGCAACGGATTGTTTTGAACTAATTTTTCCTTTTTTTTCTGTAATTAAAGCTTGCATAATAATAAACAAGCAAAGCAGTGCGCCAACAACAATCTTAGTCCACCAAGCTGATAATGTTCCTTGGAATGTAATAAAGGTTAAAATAATTCCTTGTATCAGTACACCAAAGAGTGTTCCTGGGAGAAAAGCAACCCCACCGGTAAGTAAAGTCCCACCAATTACGGAGGATGCAACAGCATCCATTTCCATACCTACCCCATGCAAGGTATAGCCAGATAGCATAATCCACGAATAAACAATTCCACCTAAAGCAGCGCAAAAGCCACTAATAACGTAAACCATAATTTTGGTTTCAAAAGTAGGCAATCCCATCAGAGTAGCTGAATGTTCATTGCCACCAACGGCAAATACAGCTCTCCCAAATTTCGTATATTTCAATACTATCGTAGCGATGATTAACACTGTAATGGCAATTATTACGCCAATCGAAATAAAACCTAAGCCAAAGACACTGATTCTTTCACTAGCAATCGCAGTATATGTTGGATTTGTAATACTTACGGTCTCCCGCGAAATTACCGCCGTCATTCCTCGAGCAAAGAACATACCCGCTAAGGTAACGATAAAGGGTTGCATATTAAACTTCGTTATCAAATATCCTTGCACGCTTCCTAGAATAATCCCCATCAAAAGTACAATTCCGACAGCAATGACAACTGGAATTGCCGTATATTGTAACATGTACGCTATCATCATACAGGAGAGAGCCACAACGGAACCAACAGATAAGTCGATACCTCCCGTAAGTAACGTAAACGTAATCCCAACGGTAACGACAATCAATGCCGCATTATCAATAAATAAATTAAAGAATACTTGTGGCTTCATAAAGCCTTGATAGCTCGCCATCCCTATCCCATATAGAATTAAAAATAAAAGCACAGTTACAATAAAAGAGAAATATTTCGAAGCAATTGCGGCATCTACAAATGGTTTTAATCTGTAAATCATGCTTTATTCCCCCCTTGTTGTTCTAATACACTTTTATCCTGTAAAAGGTTATGTTTTACTGTAGTTATGTGCTCTGTCGGCTTTTTGATACTCTTGTTTTCATTTTTCCAGTTCGACCAAATCACTCTAAAGCGTTCCGACTGTACCAAACAAAGGATAACCACTACAATCGCTTTAATTACTGGCAGCTGATCCGAGGCAACACCAAACGCATACATTGTTGTCGTAAGCGTTTGAATTGTAATAGCCCCGATGACACTTCCACCAATATTAAATTTTCCTCCACTTAGTAACGTCCCGCCAAGTGCAACCGCTAAGATAGCATCCATTTCCATATTTAACCCGGCATTATTGGCATCGGCCGCTCTAATTAAAGAGCTTTCAATTAAACCAGAAACTCCAGCACAGAAACCCGAGAATGCATAGACCAAAAAAATCACTTGATCTACTTTAATCCCGGCAAATCTACTTGCCGTTGGATTAATCCCCACGGATTGAATAAATAGCCCCACGGATGTCTTTTTATTTACAATATATACCAACACCATCATTGCCAATGCAATAAAAATTGTCGTCGGCAACATACTCCCCGGAATCGTACCACCTATATAACTAAATGGTTTATAGTATACGGTGATAATCTGACCTTCCGTTAACAATTGTGCGATGCCTCTACCTGCTGTCATCAAAATCAAAGTCGCTACAACTGGTTGTATCTTAAACTTCGAAACAAGTAGTCCATTCCAAGAACCAGCCAGTACGCCAGCCATTACAGCACACCCCATTGCGATAATGAATGGATTGGCTGCCGTACCATTACCTGATCCCCCTAGCATCGTACAACAAACAGCACTAGAAATCGCAATAATAGAACCAACTGAAATATCAATGCCGCTAGTAGCGATAACAAACGTCATGCCTAATGAAAGAATTATTAACGAAGATGAACGATTTAAAATATCAACTAATCGGCCATAGAAACGACCATCATCGGTCATTTCTATTAAAAAGAAATCTTTAACAAATACTGCATTAAAAAATAGCAATATTGACAGTGCAAAAAGCGGTAAAAATAAACTATGAGATGTCAGTTTATTTAACTTTTCCATTAACCTTCAACTCCTGCAATTGCCTTCATCACATTTTCAGAGGTAATTTTTTCACCTTCGATTTCAGCAACCTTTTTTCTATCTCTCATTACGATTAACTTCGAGCAAGTCCTGACCATTTCGTCCATTTCGCTGGAAATAAAAACGATCGACATCATTTTCTCCTTGGCAAAATCAATAACCATCTTTTGTATTTCATTTTTCGTTCCTATATCAATACCCCTAGTCGGCTCATCTAGTATCAATAATTCCGGCTCTGTCGCTAACCATCTAGCGATAATTGCCTTTTGTTGATTCCCCCCACTGAGGTTTTTAATCAGTTGCTCCCGATCGGAGACTTTGATTTTAAGGAGCTTGATATATTTATCAACAATTTTCTCTTGTTCCTTCATTGGTATGTGATGAAACATTCCTTGTTTTGCCTGCATCGCTAACATAATATTTTCGCGTACACTTAAATCACCAACGATACCTTGCAACTTTCTATCTTCTGGACAAAATGCAATTTTTTCTTGCATAGTATCAAGAGGTTCTTTAAATTTTTTTTCTTTTCCTTTCACGATTATACTGCCAGCATGGATTCTATTTACACCAAATAAAAGCTCCGCTGTTTCCGTTCTTCCTGAACCTAATAACCCTGCAAAGCCAACAACTTCACCTTTATGAATATTCAAATCTACATTACTGATTTTACCTATACTAGAAATCTGATCTGCTTGCAAAAACACTTCTGCTCTTGCTTTACTTTTTTCAGTCATCTTATCAAAATCTTTTAAATCAGCTAAATCTTTACCAATCATTTTAGAAATAAGTTCTACTCTAGGTATTTTGTGAACTTCATACTCTCCCACCAAATCGCCATTCCTTAGAATCGTTACTCTATCACACAATTCATAAATCTGTTCCAAAAAGTGAGAAACGAAGATAATCCCTAGTCCATCATTTCTCAGTTTTCGAATAACCGTAAAAAGTTTTTTGGTTTCTTGTTCATCAAGACTAGAGGTAGGTTCATCAAGAATCAAAATTTTTGCCGATACATCAACAGCCCTTGCAATTGCGATCATCTGTTGAATTGCTACAGGGTAATTATCGAGGGTCTTAGTAACATCAATATCGACATTTAAGTTTCTCAATAATTCTTGCGATCTTTTATTCACTTGTTTCCAATCGATAAGGCCATTTTTCATTGGTTCCCTACCAATGAATATATTTTCAGCAACCGAAAGATTCGTACATAAATTAACTTCTTGGTATACCGTACTAATACCAACTTTCTGTGCTTCTTGTGTAGACCCCGGCAAAATTTCTTGACCTTCTAGTTGAATACTACCACTATCAAGTGGATAAACACCGGTAAGCACTTTAATTAATGTAGATTTTCCTGCACCATTTTCCCCCATTAAGGAGTGAATTTCCCCTGCACGCAAAGTAAAATTTACATCATTCAAGGCTTTTACCCCTGGAAAAATCTTATGAATATGATTCATTGCTAGAAGTACAGTTGCTCCAGACACGCTCCCCACACCTTTCTCGAACCTCAATCAGATGGAACCACGTCCTTACCCATTTTGTCCCATGCATAAGGACGTGGCCTATCAAAGAATACTTTTAATATTTTCTCTCTGGTAATATTTTAGCGGCCACATCAGCTGGAAAAATTCCTTCTTCAACATATACATGTTTTTCAACTTTTTCATTGTTTAGAATTTTTTTCGCAGTTTCCATAATAAGATCCCCTTGTAATGGATTACACTCAACCGTACAGTTAGCTTTACCATCAATCATAGCCTGGAAGATACCTTTTACAGAATCAATTGAAATAATGGTGATATCTTTTCCTGGTTTTAAACCAGCTGCTTCGATCGCTTGAATTGCGCCCAATGCCATATCATCATTATGAGCAAATAGAATATCAATTTTATCACGATCTGATTTTAAGAAAGATTCCATAACTTCTTGCCCTTTTTGGCGAGTAAATTCACCAGTTTGGGAAAGTAAGATATTATATTTATCGGCATTTTTGCTTGCAGCCATTGCATCTTTAAAGCCATTTTGGCGACCAACAGCTACAGAAGATCCAACAGTACCTTCTAATACTGCAATATTAAATTTATTACCGCCAGCACGTGGAGCTTTATTTTGCTTTGCCATATATTCATCAATCCACGCGAATACTTTCTTACCTTCTGCTACAGAATCTGTACCAATTTTTGCAACAAAAAGAGATTCATCACTTAATTTAACATCTCTATCAACGATCATAACTGGAATTTTAGCATCTTTTGCTTCTTTTAAAACTGTATCCCAACCAGTTTCAACGATTGGTACAAATGCTATAATATCGACACCTTGTGCAATAAAGGAACGAATTGCTTTGATTTGGTTCTCTTGCTTTTGTTGGGCATCTGAAAATTGAAGAGCAATACCAGCTTTTTGTGCCGCACTCTTTACTGATTCAGTATTTGCAGTTCTCCATTCACTTTCAGCACCAATTTGCGAGAAGCCCATTGTAATTTTTTTATCAGAACTTGCTGCTTTTTCTTCTTTTGCTTTGTCTCCCGAGGAACACCCTACAACCATCACCATCATAATAGTAGCTAATACAACCGAAAGGATTTTTTTTAAATTTTTCATTTTTTACTCCTTTTCAATTCAATTAAATTTGATAACAAACTTTCACTAAACTATGTTTTGCTGGTCTGAAACTCCGATAAAACAAATGAAAAAAGTTCTGTTTTCCACCTTCTTTTTTTACAAGCATCTCAAGCGATCCTTGCAGTTTCAGTATCTGTAAACTTTTTGATTCATTATAAGCTTTTAACAGCTTACAGATTGTCAAGTTCGTTTTTGTAAATTACTGAATTTTGCGACATCTGTTGAAACACATTTTTGTCTATTAAGTGGAATATTGTCCATTTTCTGAATATTCACAATAAACAAAACTTGACTTAAATAAATACAACATTGACAAATTCCATCTTTTTATTATATGTATTTACAACTTTTAAAAACAGTAATGGATTTGTCATACAACTTATATTATAAGTATATACTGCCTATTAGAATTTTTCAATGTTTTTTTCAATAATCTGGATATGAAAAAATTCATTTCATTCCAATCCTCGCGCGCACTAAAAAACGCTATCTGACTTTACCAGTCAGATAGCGTTTTTAACTATCGCCGAGACCTCCACAGAGACCATGTAACTGTTTATTAATATTTGTTAATCCATTATAGACACTATTGACATCGGTATCATCACTACGATTGTCTAAATAACGCTCTAATTTACGTTTGACACGTTGCAAAGCATTATCAATAGACTTAACATGACGATCAAGTTCTACTGCAATTTCTTGGTAAGATTTTCCATCAAGATAAGACATAAGAACTTTCCATTCCAAATCACTGAGAATTTGCCCCATCTTTGCCTCAATATCAATAAATTCTTCACGACTAATAACAAGTTCTTCTGGATCGGAAATTTTCGAACCAGATAACACATCCAATAATGTACGATCAGAGTCTTCATCATAAATTGGTTTATTCAAAGACACATAGGAATTTAACGGAATATGTTTTTGGCGTGTTGCCGTTTTTATTGCCGTAATAATTTGTCTAGTAACACATAACTCCGCAAACGCTCTAAAAGATGACAATTTGTCATTTCTAAAATCTCTAATTGCTTTATATAATCCAATCATTCCTTCTTGGATTATATCTTCACGATCTGCACCGATTAAAAAGTAAGAACGTGCTTTTGCTCTGACAAAATTTCGATATTTATTAATCAGATAATCTAGTGCGATATTATTATCGTTCGTCTTAGCTTCAGCGACAATTTCTTCATCGGTCATATTCTCAAAATCATTAAATACTTCTTCACTTTGAATATTAACTCGCATCGCACCGCCTCCTCAAAATTTCTCTTGTAACGATTTCTATTCACTTTACAAACAATTAGCTTGTACTTTCCACACCGTTCTAGGATCAAAAGTATAAGAAAAAGAAAATGCGCCTTCGCGCTGTTGATATGGTTAACTATCTACATTTCTTTACAGCAAATTATACCCTAGGGCAATGCCCTAGTCAAGCATCAATTGCCCAGTTCTATTGTTTTACATAACTATTTAACGTCTTTTTCTAAATTCATCCAATTTTCTGGCAACATCCGCCTTAATTCGACCCCCAAGTTCACTTCTTGATAGCAAGGCTGGATTGCGAATATATTCTTGCTCAATCTTTTTTTTCGTCTTTATAATATCTTTTCGAAACTCCCGTACTGATACCCGATAAGCACCCGCACCTAAAATAACTGTTTGTTCGGCATAATCAGAAGTAACAACATAAACTTCTTTACCTTCTCGAACCAAAGTATAGGCTAGCCTTTCTATATAACTATCGGCAGTTTCACCTTCGTCGGTATAAATGAGTACTAAATTTTTATTTACTTGCTCATACGATTCACTCGTTACCGTAAAAAAGGCATCAAAAACAATCGTGATATCGTACTGCTGAAATGCCCCATATTCAGTTAAAATATCTATCAGTTTATCTCTCGCAAACTCCAAGCTATCTCTAATTGCAATTAATTCTGGCCAAGCATTGATGACATTATACCCATCAATTATGAAATGTTCGCGTTTCCCATTTTTCATTTATTTTCTCCTGAACAGGCACTCTATGACAAATTCTTTTATTTACTCAAAACATATTATTAATTATAACATAAAAGGTTAGCATTTTCGCTGACCTTAATCGTTTTATTTATTTGCTTTTAGCATACGCTGCTTAGCGGATTCAAACATTAAAATGGAGCCGGCAACAGAAGCATTCAAAGAATTGATCTTGCCGCCCATTGGTATCTGCACTAAAAAGTCACACTGTTCTTTTGTTAAACGACCAATACCTTTGCCTTCACTACCAATGACAAGCACTAAAGCGCCCGTTAAATCTGCTTCATAATAGGTTTTGTCCCCATCCATGTCAGCACCAACAACCCACATTCCCATTTTTTTAAGTTCTTTAATCGTTTGCGCAATGTTACCAATCCTCGCCACTGGAACGTATTCCACTGCCCCAGCTGAAGTTTTTGCTACAGTTGCCGATAATGGACAACTCCGGCGTTTAGGAATAAGTACTCCATGCACACCAGCTGCATCTGCCGTCCGCAGGATCGCACCTAAATTATGTGGATCTTCTAGCTCATCTAGCAAAACGATAAACGGCGGCTGTCCTAGATCATTTGCTTTTTGTAAAATATCTTCAATCTCAACATATTCCACTGGCGATGCATAAGCAAGTACACCTTGATGGCGTAACCCTTTCGTTATTTCATCGAGTTTTTTCATTTCAACTTCTTGAATGATCTGACGATTTTCTTTAGCAAGCGCAATGACCTCTTTAATCGAACCTTGTCGTTCTCCTTTGGCAATTAGCACTTTATTAATAGAACGTCCACTTTTTAACGCTTCCATCACGCTATTGCGGCCGATGATAATTTCATCTGATAATTCCTGCTGTTCTTCTTGAACTTCTCTATTGCTTTTATTTTCTTTTCTTCCAGTTTTATTCATATCATTACCTCCAACTGTTTCTATATCTATGCTTTTAAATTTAAAAACTTTTCTTTCATTTGTAACATCTGCCCACAGCTGAGCTTACCTTCGGGGCATTGTCCTAATACACAAGGTGGCAAAGCCTGTTCATATAACGCTAACGATAATTTACGAAGCAGCATTACCTTTTTGGCCGCTAATTCACGAATTTCCCATTGTGCATTCATACAAGTCCGATCGGCCAGCATGGAGATATCGGCACGGGCGTTAGCAGAAATAATGACTTTTACTTGGTCACAATTGAGTAAAAAGAATAATGCTTGCGCCTCACCATATTTTTCGGCAATGCGTTTACGGAATGCCTTGATACGCTTTGCTATTTCTTTATATTCTTCACAAAAGATGGACTGTTTAATCGTTTCTGGTACTTTTACGACTCTCGTCTCATCATATAATAAATCTGTTAAACTCTCACGGTAATTTGCCGTGATTCTATGACGCAGTTGTTGATGATAAGTTACTAGGCTACACATCATACCAAAGGTGGTTCGCGCTTGTTCAGCAATACTTGAATGTCCATAACTTAGGACACGCTCTACGACACCTTTTGCTCTTGCTGGCGCCTCATCACCCCATTTAGCGATTGATTCTGATGGCGCAATCTTCATTGTACTGGTCATGGCTCCAAAGCCAACCTTCATGTCAAGATCCGTAAATTTATTTAATAAAATCAAGTTATCTCTGGAATTGATGCTAGCAAAATACTCTTGATAAAAAGCTTGTAGCAAATCTGTCTTCTTACTATTTTCTTGCTTTGCCATGAGTAACGCAGTGATGCGCTTTGGCAAACACCGCTTTAACGCAGCAAGTTCTTCGGTAAACAATGCTCCATATGTAGCATCCATAAATAGACGAAATAAATCAACTAACTTGTCCCCTGCCATAGCAACACAAACATTTGTCTTTGTAATAAGGGGCAATATATAACGGGCATCTTCAATTGGAATCCCATATACATAATTCGCTAACTTCGGGCGACCTTTAAATTCGCCTTCTTTTAATGCTGACATCTTCCCATAAAGTGCAAAAGCTGCCTGTGTAAGTTCTTCAGCTTCTTGATTATCCGCTTCCTCTAATTGAGGCAACGTATACGACTGGCGATTCATCGTCACATATCGTTGACTTTGCTGTACATAAGAATCTTTTAGTTCGCAAATTAAGGTACTTTGCAAACGATTGATGCCTTCAAAAATAAACGAAAGATTACACGTTCTTAAGAAATCACGTACTTCACTTTCTGTTAGATTACAAATATCATGCGCTTCAAAAAAATCTTCTACTTTATCAATACCGGTTGCTTCAAATTGAGCAATTTTCATTCCATTCACTCTCCAGTTATTCCTGTACATAAATACATATCGGTATATTATAACAATAAATCTTATCCTAATGCAATTCATTCACCTAGCCATACGTAGCATAAATTTATGTTTTTTAAAATTTATCATGATAAATGGACTATCACAAGGCTTTGCAATAGTCCATTTATCATACTTCTATTTTAGTTTCGTCTTATCCATCATCTCCTGCGAAATGATGCTAAAAGATTTCCCTACCAATTCCTGTAGGCGTTCATATTTTTCCTCTAGATAAAGTGCACCAAGTAACGACTCAAAGCCCGTACTCGCTCTATATTCGGCAACCGTAGCACTCTTTGGCACATGACTTTTTGCATTACGACCACGCCGAAATACCGCTTTTTCTTCTTCGGTTAGCAGCTCTTCAATGCCATGATAAGCAACAGATTGCCAAGAAGCCGATACGATTTTTGCCCCAAAGCTATGTAAAACTTGCACTTTATTTTGTTCATGTGCTAAGAGTCTGCCACGCACATATAAGTTAAAATAGGCATCCCCTATATAGGCAAGGACGAGTGGGTTCAAGGCATCCACTCGAATCTCCTTATACTTTTGCTTGACGGCCCCTGACTCATCAGGCTGAAGAACACTATCAACTAAAAATTTAAAATGATCAAACTTCATTATTTCTTCCACCTAATCCCCGTAGGTGAATCCTCTAACGTTACCCCAATTGCATTCAGCTCATCACGAATTTTATCAGCAGTTGCCCAATCTTTGGACACTCTTGCTTGTTGACGAAGTTCAATAATAATTTTCATTAGATCTTCTACCATTTCTTCATCCTCCTCACTCGTTTTTTCCCTTATATCTACTAAGATACCCAAGATATCTGACATATCTTCATATACACCGCGAGCTACCGCAAATGATTCGCTATCATGCTTAATTTTACCAGTCGCAACCGCATGATAATACACATTGATTTCTTTTGCTAGTGCAAACATACTGCTTAGTGCCAACGCTGTATTGAAATCGTCATCCATCGCTTCATAGAAATCCTGTTTTACTTTTTTTGCAGTACTCACAAGTGCTTTCGATATATCACTCTCTTCACCTGCTGGCTGTTTTTCAAGCTCTATACTATTTAACATGGCTGTTTTCAAACGTTCCAAACTGCGCGCCGATTCATTCAAACGTTCATCACTAAAATCAAGCGGACTGCGGTAATGTGTCTCTACAATAAAAAACCGTAAAACTTCTGCTGGATACTGTTTTAAGATATCAAGAACAGTAAAGAAATTATTCAGTGATTTGCTCATTTTTTCTTCATTGATTGTAATAAATCCATTATGCAACCAATATTTTACGAATGCATGAGAATCCCCACAACAGGCTTGTGATTGCGCAATTTCATTTTCATGATGTGGGAAAATAAGATCACTACCACCACCATGAAAATCAAAAGTTTCACCTAAATATTTAAGTGACATCGCCGAACATTCAATATGCCAACCAGGGCGCCCAGCACCCCAAGGACTTTCCCACGAAGGTTCACCAGTTTTTGCACTCTTCCAAAGGGCAAAATCCATTGGATGGTTCTTACGTTCATCAACATTAACGCGCGCACCAGCTTGCATATCTTCTAATTTACGTCCACTTAATTTACCATAGTCCGCAAATTTTTCAACGCTATAATAGACATCACCATCAACTTGGTAGGCATAGCCTTTCTCCACTAAAGTACCAATCATTGCAATAATTTCATCAATATGATCGGAAACCTTTGGATAAATATCAGCACGAGTTACATTTAGTTTATCCATTACTTCAAAATATGCTTCAATATACCGTCCAGAAATATCAGCCCAAGTTAGCTTTTCCTGATTGGCTGTACGAATGATTTTATCATCTACATCCGTAAAATTTTGTACATGCTTTACCTTGTAGCCGGATTTTTTTAAATACCGTTTAATTACATCCCAAGTCACAAATGGTCTAGCATTTCCAATATGTGGATGATTGTAAGGTGTAACCCCACAAACATAAATACTAGCTTCACCGGCAACTTGTGGCACAAACTCTTCTTTTTGTTTTGTTAACGTATTATAAACTTTTAACATTGTCTTTTCCCAGCTCCTTTTCCATCTTTTTGATTCTGGCTTCTAGCTGTTGGATATTTCTATGCATACACATAAGCATTTCTTCTTCTGGATCTGGTAAATTACCATGTGACAAATCAACATCCTTTTCTTCCTCTGCCTCTGTATCGGTGTCAATAGCCACTAACTTCATTCTATTTTCTTCGGCAATTTGCTCTGGTGTCTTTATTTTTTTACCATACATTAAGACAACTTTACCAGGAATACCGACTACAGTCGCATTCGCTGGAACTTCTTTCAATACCACCGACCCTGCTCCAATTTTCGCATGATCACCTACAGAAAAAGAACCCAGTACTTTTGCACCCGAAGCAACAACAACATTATTGCCGATGGTAGGGTGACGTTTTCCTTTTTCTTTTCCTGTCCCGCCTAAAGTAACACCTTGATAAAGGGTTACATTCTTGCCTATTTCGGCAGTTTCACCGATAACGATTCCTGAGCCATGATCGATAAATAAACCTTCCCCAATCGTTGCTCCCGGATGAATCTCAATACCTGTTAAAAACCGCGCAAAATTAGAAATCATCCGTGGAAACAAGATCCAGCCTTTTAAATAAAAATAATGTGATAATCTATGAAACCAAATGGCATGTAACCCTTGATAGCAAAAAATCACTTCCCAAATGCTTTTCGCCGCAGGGTCACGATCAAATACCACACGAATATCTTTTCTCAAGCGTGCAAACATCGTACTACAACTCCCCCATTTTTCACTAAAAATACATAAAAAAAGACCATCATCTCATTACAGAGACGATGGTTCGTGGTTCCACTCTGTTTAGGCAAATAAAATTATTTACCTCACTCAATACATATAACGGCTGCTACCGATTTAGTCTACTAACTCTTCGACTAAATTGCTCCTGGGTGCATTTGGGTGGCTTCCTTCCTAGTACTAATTACAGCTACGATAGTACCTCTCTGAAGGAGGAAGTTCACTTACTCTCCCAATCAACACATTTATCTATTTATCATTCTATGTAAGCGAACACTTATTAGCACCTAAGTTTTTGCTTAATTTAGACTACTCATCGTTGCATCAATACGAGCAATCACGCGTTTACGACCTAACACTTCAATTAGGCGAACTAGGTCTGGCCCATGCATTTGTCCTGTCATCGCCACACGAATTGGCATAAATACCTTTTTCCCACCAACTTTTAGTTCCTTGGTAATGGCCTTTAAAATAGGTTTGATATTCGCTGCATCCACTTCTGCTAAAGCATTTAATTTTTCTTTAAACAAAGCAATGACAGCAGGAATTTCTTCGTCCAGTAAAACATCTTTTGTTTCTTGATCTTCAATCACAACAGCATCTTTAAAATAGATGTCAGCATAATCGACGACTTGCGCTACATAGCTCAAATGATCTTGGATAACAGCAATAAATTTGACTAATTTATCTTTATCCTCTGCAGTTAGCTCGCCATCGATATAACCTGCTTCTACTAGATGAGGAATTGCTAAAAATGTGATTTTTTCAGCACTTGCGGCTTTCATATAATGGGCATTAATCCAGTTTAATTTATCAATATCAAATACTGCTGGATTTTTTGCTACGCGATCCATCGAAAACTCTTGGATAAGTTCTTCTGATGAAAAAATTTCTTGTTCACTGTTTGGTGCCCAACCAAGTAATGCAAGGAAGTTGTCAATTGCTTCTGGTAAATAGCCCAGCTTGCGATATTGATCAACGGAAGTTGCACCATGGCGTTTACTCATCTTGCTACGATCTTTCCCTAGGATAAGGGAAATATGACCAAAAATAGGCACTGGTAAATCAAGTGCTTGATATAACACAACTTGACGTGGAGTATTCGATAGATGCTCTTCCGCACGAATAACATGACTGATTTTCATTAATGCATCATCAAGTACTACCGCATAATTATACACTGGCGTACCATCGGATTTTACAATAACGAAATCGCCAACACCATTCGATTCAAAACTCATTTTACCACGAACTAAATCATCAAAAACAATTTGCTGATTTGCTGGCGTTCTAAAACGAATCGTAGGTTTTCTACCTTCAGCAATAAATTTTGCTTCTTGCTCTGCCGTTAATTGACGACATTTCCCTTGATAAATTGGCATCTCATTCTTTGCCATTAAAGCATTACGATCCGCTTCTAATTCTTCATCAGAACAGTAACAGTAATAGGCTTTACCCTCAGCGAGAAGTTTATCCGTAAACTTTTTATAAATTTCAATACGTTCTGTTTGACGGTATGGACCATATTCGCCCCCCACATCAATACCTTCGTCCCAAGTAATCCCTAACCACTTTAACGCGTTTTTGATATTTTCTTCTGACTCCTTGGTTGAACGTGCTCTATCTGTATCTTCGATTCTTAAAATTAATTTACCACCTGTTTTTTTAGCAAGTAACCAATTAAATAATGCTGATCTTGCACCACCAATATGAAATGGACCTGTTGGACTTGGTGCAAATCGTACGCGTACTTCTTCTGACATAAAAATTAAGCCTCCCACAATATTCGTGTAATGTTTATTTTAACAGAATTTTTCTCACTATGCAAAAGTCTACACAAAATAACTGAGATAATCGGACTATCTCAGTTATTTCTAATAGAGAGTGTTACAAGCATCTTGTAACGCTCTCTTAAATTTTAAGGTTATGTGTTTTTTTTAATATACTTTAATATATTATATCATTTTATTCTAGTTTTTCAACTTTTATTGCACGCGAAAGATAAAAAAACCATCTTCAACTTCCGGTGTTATGAGCGTATGAAACTTCGCCGCGCTAATACTCACAGGAACAGCGTCGGTAGGAGAGATCGCAAAGCGCCAAAACAAGGCCTGATCACACCATAATTCTCCGATAAAATGATCCTCGACGGTCTCAAAATGCACATCGAAATTCATTGCCAAACATTGCCCTGGTATAAGTAATGCTCCCATAACAAAAATTGCACATACTAACTTACGCATAATTTATTGCCTCCTCATTCGACATGAATATGCTTGTTAATATGTGCAAAACAATAAAATTTATGCAAAAATTATAATTTCATGATGCCGACGACTGCATAGCTTGCAATCCCTTCCTGTGTGCCAGTAAACCCTAATCCTTCGGTTGTCGTCGCTTTCACATTGACCTGACTTAATTCGCATTGCATCACTCTGGCAATATTTTCATTCATTTGCGGAATAAAACTCGCCAATTTCGGTTTTTGCGCTACTATCGTTGCATCAATATTATTTACTTTATAACCTGCCTGCCCAATAATATCTCGTACTTTTTCTAGCAATATCATACTAGAAATTCCTTTATAACTGTCATCATGATCAGGGAAATGTCTACCGATATCACCAAGTGCAGCAGCGCCAAGCAAGGCATCTTCAATCGCATGTAATACTACATCGGCATCAGAATGTCCCAGTAACCCTAATGTATGTGGAATTTCTACTCCACCCAAGATTAACCTACGACCTTCCACCAATTTGTGAACATCATAGCCCATACCAAATCTAATCATAATTTCTTTACCCCTTTTTTGAACTTATCTGCAACGTCAGATACAATCGTCGATACTCCAGAGACCAAACGACAAACAACACCTTTTCGCAAAAATGCCTCAGCAATAATAAAATCTTCTGGCGTTGTTATTTTTAAATTACTATAATCACCTTTGACCACTTTTACTTCTATGCCTAACCGTTCTACTAAACTGGAATCATCAGTGCCAAGGAAATGATCCTCTTTTGCTTTTTTATAGGCATTTAAAATAATGTCTCGTTGAAAACCTTGCGGCGTTTGTACCGACCATAAGGTACTACGTTCTGGTGTCGCCGTGACAACCTGATCTTCATCGACAATTTTGATTGTATTTTTAGCTGGAACGCCAGTAACGCTCGCACCACTTCTTCTTGATTCTTCAACAACCGCCGTAATCACTGTATCACTGATAAGCGGTCTAGCACCGTCATGTACCAAAACGATATCTGTATTCTCATGCAAGGCCGCAAGCCCGTTGGCAATCGAGTATTGCCTTTCTGTACTTCCAGCGATAACTTGCCAAGGTTTCAAGTTGGGTACTGCCCTTAGTAGTGTTGTTACAACCGCAACTTCTTCTGGCGCTACCACAATAATTAAATCATCAATGGCTGCACACTTAGAAAAAGCCAATACCGTATGTACTAAGATAGGCTTACCGAAAAGTTCTAGGAATACTTTATTTACCCCCACTTCCATTCGTTTACCTTGTCCAGCAGCAGGAAAAATTGCCGTTACCATACTATCCCTACCTTTATTTAAAATTACTTATTTTCATCAGAGACTGTTACAAAATACTCATCTGGCTCATCCTGCGAACACTCACTCAACGTACTACATCGTACGCCCTCCGCTCGCGTTCTCGTCGCGCCTAGCATTTGGGCATCTTATAACAGTCTCTTGCATTTTATGGTTGTGTGTTCTTTGAAACACACTTTATCAAATGTCACTTCATAACGAATCACTGTATGTATTATAATACTATATTTCTTAATAACATTCAAAATAATACTTCCCTAACTCTATAAACGCAAAAAAAAATTCTGCACTCAAACGAGAATGCAGAACGATATAGAACCTATAGTTTTTATATCAGCAACTAGAGTTAGTTAAGCACCTTTTTCTGCCGCTCTTGGCTTAGCGAATATCATTCTACCGGCTGCAGTTTGAAGTACCGAAGTAACAACAACCTCGAGCGTTTCATTCATATGCTTTTTACCACCCTCAACGACAATCATCGTACCATCGTCGAGATAAGCTACCCCTTGCGCCATTTCTTTACCATCTTTTACAACAGTAACAACCATGTTTTCCCCAGGAATAACGACTGGCTTAACCGCATTTGACAGTTCATTGATATTCAAAACTGGAACACCCTGTAATTCTGATACTTTATTTAGATTATAGTCATTGGTAATGATTTTACCATGTACCAATTGACCCAATTTTACCAATTTAGAATCTACTTCAGAAATATCATCAAAATCGCGCTCATCAATTTGCACATACATACCAAATTCTTTTTGAATACGATTTAAAACATCAAGACCACGTCTACCACGATTCCGTTTTAGTAAATCTGAAGAATCTGCGATATGTTGCAATTCTTCTAGTACAAAGACTGGGATTAGAATCGTGCCTTCAATAAAACCACTTTGACAAATATCAGCAATACGACCATCGATAATAACACTTGTATCTAAAAGCTTATAATGACGTTCGTCTTCATTAGATTGATCCTTGTCTTTTCCTTTTTCCCTAACCATTCTCGGTATGAATTCAAATAACCCCGCGATTTCATCGCGTTTTTGTATGGTGATGTGAATTCCCAAATATCCCAATACGATACTTAGCACAATTGGAATATAATTTCCCACAAATGGAATCGGCGAAAATGCTGAACCTAATAAATTCGCAATGATAAGTCCAATAGCCAAACCAACAGCACCTGCGATAACATCATGAATAGGCATTTTGCTAAGTTGCACTTCCACCCACACCGATAACTTCAACAATTTGTTGACCAAGTACGGGGAAATAAAGAAACCAATACCACCTCCGATAACGCCACCTAATAAAACTGATAACAAATTTGTCATCGTAATGCCGAAAATCCCCATTTTCAAGAACTCAGCACTAATTAAAAGTGTCAATAACGGATTTGCAAATTTCATAAGAACCAAACCAAGAATCGCCATTAAAATCGTAATAACCAAACGTAAAACTTTATCTAACACTTTTTCACCTCCTTCCAAATATTACAATATTTTTTTTACGAATACAAGCTTATTCTACCCATAAAACAATAAAAAAATACGTCAGTTACCTGGCGTATTTTTATCAAGCATTTCATACATCCACGTCTCTACAGAAGAAGCATCTTTATCGCAAGCTAATACTAGCTCACTCACTAATATTTGCTTTGCAGTGTCCAATAACCTTCTTTCCCCTGTAGAAATTTTTTTTGTACGGTCTTGTAAAACTAAATTTCTCACGATTTCAGCTACATCATATATACTACCACTTTTAATTTTTAATAAATTTGCGTTAAATCTTCTATTCCAACTACCCGTTACTATTTCAGGTTCACTCTGAAGTACCACAACGACTTTTTCAACTTCATCTTGCGTAATAACTTCACGCAATCCAATATTTTCAACATTATTTAATGGTATCATAACTTTCATACCGCCAAAAGGCATCCGAAGGACATAATAGGATTTTGTTTCTCCCATTACCTCGCATTCCTCTATACCTTCTATGATACCGGCGCCATGCATTGGATAAACTACCTTATCACCTATACTAAGCACAGCAGCACCTCCTAATATAGATAGATTATATCATATGATTTTATCTTTGTCAAAATTTCTAATTTTATCACGTGTGATTATCGTTGTCAATCGTTGACATAAAAAAAAACAAACATAACTCAAAGAGTTATGTTTGTTTTTCTTAATGAAACAATAGCAAACTAGTTGAAACCATAACGATCATTGCTACAATCATCGGAATAGCCGTTCTTTTTACCAAATCAAATGGCGATATATTGCCAAGACTTGCCGTAACAACGATAACCGCTGTAATTGGCGACATACTCCTAGCGATACTTGCGGCAAAATGCATTGGCATTAACATCAGCACTGGTGCCAAGCCCATCTTAGCTGCGACCACTGGTGTTAGTGAGGCAAATGCAAAGAATGGTGCATTACCAGACCCCATAATAACAGCACTAATTCCAATGATGGCTACCATAACCAGAACCATTCCTACACCACCAAATCCCGAACTTTGTGCACCATTAATAATCGCATCAATCGTTCCCATACAAGTAAGACCTTTCGCAAAGGTTTCACCAGCAACAATCAGCGTTACTACATTGGCCATCTGCACCCCTAAGCCATCAAAGAATGGTTGCATATCATCAAACACTTTTTTTCCATCGCGATGACGAATATATTCACAAATCATCGTAATAAATAGACCGATAAACATCGCTTTAACAATGTCCATTTTAATCCATGAAATCCATAGATTACTAAAAATTAAGATTAAGAACAACGGAATCATTGGTAATAAGGCATAGATTTTAGGAGGCAACTCCGTCTCATGCACTATTTTTTCTTTATTACTTCGTTCTACTACATGCTGATCTTGCTTATCAAAATATCTTTGAACAAAGAAATGTGTAATCGCCCCTGCAATCAATACAGCGATCGTTACTGGCACCTGGTACCCAGTCCAATACGTTGTAATATCAAGACCAGCTGTTGCTGCCGATAAAATACTACCTGGATCAGCAGGACTCCAATCCATACAAAGCGTAGTTGCAATAACAGCGCAAGCCGATAATCTACTTACGCCTAGATTTACAAGAACCGGGAACACGGTTACCATCAATAACATGGCCAGACCAGAGGCACTATTGATGAATAAACCTAAGCACATGCCCACAATCCAGGAAGCAGCCATCACAGTATAGGGTGCATTGAGTTTTGAAAGCGGTCTAATTGCAATATGTACCAAAGCCTTACTCGCGCCAATATGCTCCATATACCGTGCAAAACCACCTACTGCCATAATATTAAGGCCAAGTGCAGCAGCCCTAGAACTCAATGTATTTTTGATAAATTCGAACATATCAAAGAACATCAATCCCGTACTATCTTTTTCTGGTAGAATTTGCCCATACCCAAGCAATACCGCAAAAAACATTAAGATTATTCCAGAAAAAAACAAAACTGGTTGTGCCTTGTATTTTTGGGTTATTAAAAAGCCCGTCCAAATAGTAACCACCAAGGAAATCATGACATTTAAAATAAAAATCAACTCCTATTCTATTTTATATAAATTCTATACTGACATAAAAATTTCACGAACGCAAATAATTCTAATATTATAAATTACATAGATATGGCTTGGTAGGGAAAAACTATTCTTATATTCACGCGAAAATGTTTACTTTTGGAGGATAAACAATGTTAAAACCCAAACATTTTCTCTTTTTATTCTGTCTTATTCTTATTTTGCTATCTGCCTACTATTTGATACCGATAACCCCATTAAAGAATAGATATATATCCCCTCCCACTCAAGTAGACACAATACAAAAAAAGTATGACTATTATGACATCAGCGACGAAGCAGATCAAAAAAACCTTATGCGCATTCCAGTCGTCGTTAATATTGGCGATGAACTCATTACTGAGGACAATAAACTTTATCGTGTAACAAGAATTGAAGAAAATCATGCATATGCTGCGTTTATTCGAAATGTAAAATTACGTTAAAAGTTGCTGTGAAAAATTTTTCACAGCAACTTTTCTATCCAAGTGCAATTTCAAGTGCTTCACTCACACTTTCTACACCGTGCAATTTAATTGGTAGATCGAGGGTTAGATTCACTAAATTTTTCTTTGGCAAAATAATATTCGTAAATCCCATTTTCACCGCTTCACGAATTCTGCTTTCTGCCTGTGTTACAGCGCGAACTTCACCAGCAAGGCCAACCTCACCAAATACAATTGTCTTCGCTAAAATTTTTGAATTGCGATAACTTGAAGCTAAAGCAACAGTCAACCCTAGGTCAATGGCTGGCTCATCAATTTTAATTCCACCAGCAACCTTGACATACACATCACAAGCACCGAGCATCATGCCTACGCGTTTCTCTAATACAGCGAGTAATAGTTGAATTCTTTTTACGTCTACATAATCTGAAGTTCTTCTCGGCGGTACATAGGGAGTCTGTCCTACGAGTGCTTGGACCTCCACCAATAATGGTCTCGTTCCTTCTACCGTTGGGACAATAACACTGCCGGAAACCTCCGTCGGACAGTCAGATAAGAATAATTTTGAAGCATCAGGAACATCGACCAAGCCAATACCACGCATTTCAAACAAGCCAATTTCATTGGTACTACCAAAACGATTTTTCACGGCCCTGAGTATTCTAAATTGAGCATTACGTTCCCCCTCAAAATAAAGCACCGTGTCAACAATATGCTCTAGAACCCTTGGCCCCGCTAATGTTCCATCTTTGGTAACGTGACCGATTACAAAAATAGCGATACCATTGTTCTTGGCAATTCTAAGTAGTTCGACGGCACATTCTCTTACTTGACTCACACTACCAGGCGCTGATTGCACCTCCGGTTTAAACACCGTTTGAATAGAATCAATCACAAAGAGCTCTGGCTTTATATCCAATACGTGCTTATTAATTAACTCTAAATTTGTTTCACTCAATACAAATAAATCTTGTTCAATCGCTGACAAACGATCCGCTCGCATCCTGACTTGCCTCGTACTCTCTTCCCCTGTAACATAAAGTACTTTTCCATGCACTTTGGCAATATCGGCACAAACCTTCAAGGTTAAACTCGATTTCCCCACGCCAGGATCGCCGACAATTAAAACCATGGAACCAGGAATTACCCCACCGCCAAGGACACGATCAAGTTCACCAGACCCAGTTGAAAACCTTGGCATATCTTCAACGTTTACATCAGTAATCGCTTCGGGCTTACTTGAACTAGCCAGACCGATACTAAGCCCACCTTTTTTTTCTGGAATAATCGTCTCTTCCACCATTGTATTCCACTGCCCGCAACCTGGACACTTTCCTAGCCACTTTGGTGCATCATAGCCACATTCTTGGCACATATAAACCGTCTTCCGCTTCACCATAACTCTGCTCCTTTTCCTCTCTCAGACCATTACTTCGTTTATTCTTGTTTTATAAAATTGACCATTCTTTTCGGTAAATAAAAAATGGCTGTTATAACTATCCTGAGTATTGCCTTCGTTAACCAAGCAATTGCAATACAAAAGTTTAAAATCGTATTCATACTTATAGCCTCTATCATTCATTATAAAAATATCACTGTTGTTCCTTTATGATTAATTTCGTTACTTTGCTTGGATACTCCTTTATATTATCTACTATTCAAACATCAATCATTTTATCATAAAAAGCCTCCAAACTGATTGCTTTTATACATCAATTTGAAGGCTTTTCTTATTGTCATTATAGTTTTTTCGTATTCTTCGGCGAAAATATTAGGATTGCACCTCAACTTCAGAAATAGTTTCTTTTACAAACGTTAGTTTTCCATCACTCGCATCAATTTTTATTGTATCACCAGCTTTAAACTCTGTGGTTAAAATACGTTCGGCGATTTCATCTTCAACAAATTTTTGAATGGCCCGTTTTAATGGTCTTGCACCATAGCTAAAGTCTGAGCCTTCTTTAATAATTCTTTCTTTTGCCTCAGCTGTGATATGCATGCTAATTTCCATATCACGAAGTCGTTTCGTAACGTCTTTCATCATGATTTCAACAATATTAACAAGCTCTTTTTTCGTTAATGCATTAAATACTAACATCTCATCAACGCGGTTGATAAATTCTGGTCTAAATAAACGTTTCACTTCATCGAGCACTTTTTTCTTGGCTGCATCAGCCGTCACTTCGGACTGAGCCCCCGTTAAAAAGCCAACCGTTGTATTCTCTTGCTTGAGGTATTTCGCCCCAACATTAGATGTCATAATAATGACAGTATTTTTGAAATCTACCGTTCTACCTTGGCTATCTGTCAAACGCCCATCTTCTAATACTTGCAATAAAATATTAAAGACATCATGATGCGCTTTTTCAATTTCATCTAGTAAAATCACAGCATATGGTTTACGACGTACTACATCTGTTAACTGCCCGCCTTCTTCAAAACCAACATACCCCGGCGGTGCACCGATTAAACGCGACACTGTATGTTTCTCCATATACTCCGACATGTCAAACCGAATCATTGCACTTTCATCACCGAATAAACTTTCAGCTAATGCACGCGCAAGTTCAGTTTTACCAACACCAGTTGGTCCAAGGAATAAGAATGAACCAATAGGACGCTTTGCGTCTTTTAGCCCAGCCCTTGCGCGGCGTACTGCTTTTGCCACTGCTTTTACAGCTTCACCTTGACCTACTACCCGTTTTTCTAGAATAGATTCCATTTTTAATAAACGTTCTGATTCTTCTGCCGCCAATTTTTTTACTGGAATCCCCGTCCAAGTAGCTACCACTTGGGCGATATCTTCTGGCGTGACAACAATGCGTGCATTTTCACGGTCACTCCATTGTTTTTGCTTACCTTCTAGCGCTTCTTTTACCCGACCTTCTTCATCCCGAATCTTCGCTGCACGTTCATATTCTTGCGCTGTAATTGCCGCTTCTTTTTCTGTTCTTAATTTTTCCAACTCTTTTTCTAAGCCTTTAATATCATCGGGCTGTGAAACGGACTGCAATCTGACCCGCGACGATGCTTCATCCATCAAATCAATTGCCTTATCCGGTAAGAAACGATCTGCAATATAGCGATGTGACAATTTTACTGCGGCATCAATGGCTTCATCAGTAATTTGCGCCCGATGGAATGCTTCGTACTTATCGCGAATCCCACGTAAAATCTTAATTGCATCTTCCACCGATGGTTCCCCTACGGTAATCGGCTGAAAACGACGTTCCAGAGCAGAATCCTTTTCGATATATTTCTTATACTCATTCAACGTGGTTGCCCCAATGGTCTGCAATTCACCACGCGCTAACGCTGGTTTTAAAATATTGGCTGCATCAATGGAACCCTCGGCCGCCCCTGCACCAATCAACGTATGCATTTCATCAATAAATAAAATTACATCACTCGATTTTTTAATTTCTTCGATGATTTTTTTCATCCGCTCTTCAAATTCGCCGCGATACTTTGCCCCAGCAACGACTGAAGCCATATTCAAAGATACGACCCGTTTACTTGCCAATACCTCTGGCACCGTGCCTTGCATAATGCGCTGTGCTAGCCCTTCAGCAATTGCAGTTTTCCCTACCCCCGGTTCACCAATTAAAATTGGGTTATTTTTAGTCCGACGACTTAGGATTTGAATGACGCGTTCAATCTCTACATCGCGACCAATCACAGGATCAATTTTTCCTTGGGTTGCTAAATCATTTAGATTACTCCCGTATTCATTTAAGGTTGGTGTATCCTTTGCTTTTTTTGCCACACTCTTACCTTCACCCGCATTGCCACCATTCGCAGCAGAACCGCCTAACATATCCATCACAAATTCACGTACACTTTCAACATCTGCACCCAAAGCCGATAAAACCCGCGCAGCAACGCCTTCATCCTCACGAATCAATCCCAATAGAATATGCTCCGTACCAATATAGTTATGACCAAGTAGTTGTGACTCTGCTAACGACAATTCCATCACTCGTTTTGCTCTAGGGGTGTAAGAAAAGCCTTCACTAGCCCCCTTACCATGACCAATAAGTTCTTCGACTTGACTACGCACAGTCTCCAAATCTATTTCTAGCGATAGCAAAGCTTTTGCCGCTACACCCTCGCCTTCTCGAATTAAGCCTAGTAATAAATGCTCCGTACCAACGTAATTATGTCCTAGTTCTTGCGCTTCATATTGTGCCAATTCCAAGACCTTGATTGCTCTTGTAGTAAATCTACTATTCATATTGAATCAACTCCTTTAATCATTGCTGCCATTCATCAAGACTTCTCGAATCATCGCAGCCCTTTGTCTATCTATTTCATTCGGCGATAAATTTCCATTATCCTTTAGGTTTTGTAAATAATTTCCTCGACTCGAAACCAATAGCTCATTAAAAACCTTCGCTGGTACATTATGAATGATATTCAAATCTATCCCCATTCTAACTTCACTTAATAAAGCCAAAGCCTCGTTGCCAGTTATCGTGCGCGCGTATTTTAAAACGCCATAAGAACGCCAAACTTTATCACTCACCACATCGGGTGACTGTGCATACAAGGCTTTACGAGCCGCCCGCTCATGCGTCATGATTTCTAACACCGCACTCGTCAAATTATCGATGGTTTCTTGTTCACTAAACCCTAGCGTCAATTGATTCGATATCTGAAAAATATTACCAATCACTTCACTCCCCTCACCATAGAGACCTCGAACCGCAAGCCCCAATTGGGTAGAAGCATTCATAATTTTATTGATTTGCCTAGTAAATACCAACCCTGGTAAATGCATCATAACCGAAGCTCTTAGCCCCGTCCCCAGATTGGTGGGACAAGAGGTCAAGTATCCCATGTCCTCTGTAAAGGCAATATCCAATTTCGCCTCAATAGTATCATCGATTTTACTTGCCATTTCCAGCGTTGCCCCTAAATCGAGTCCTGATACCATACATTGAATCCGTAAATGATCCTCTTCATTCACCATAATGCTAATCTTGTCATCTTCACTTACGATTACTAAACGATTCTCTGGATTCATAATATGGTTGCTACTAATCATATGCTTTTCAACCAAGACATTACGTTCCAAAGTACTAAGCTTATCAATCGACATACTTTGGTATGTCTTGCCGGTTGCTTCTGCTAATTCAGGAATAATCTCCTCAACATTCTCCTCAACCTTAGAAAGTTGTGCAATATTGGCCCGATTTGGAAAAGGAATCTGGCAAAGATTACGTGCCAGTCGAACCCGACTAGATAATACAATATCGCTATCAATTCCACTGCCATCCATCCAAGAAGTCAGTGGTTTTATAAATAATTCTGCCTGTGACATATCAAAGGCCTCCTATTCTCCCTCATGAAATTCTTTTTCAATTTCTTTAATTTCATCCCGCAATTTAGCCGCCTGTTCATATTCTTCATTCGTAACATGATTAGCGAGCGTATTACGCATTTGTTTAATCCGCTGTTTTAATTCAATTTGCCCACCAGAGCGTTTAGGTACTTTACCAATATGGCTACTAGCTCCATGAATCCGACGAAGTAATGGTTCTAATTTTTTTGCAAACGTAGTATAACAGACATTGCAGCCAATTTTACCAGTACGGCTAAAATCTCGATACGTCATTCCACAATTAGGGCACGTCATTACCTTCATTTGTGAATTATCAATTGAACCATTATTAAACATCCCTGCTAAGAAATCATCAACAGAAAATTTTTGATCTACATTAAAAATTAATTCACCATACTTCTTCGCACATTCCTCACATAAATGTTTATCTATTTTTTGTGTATTCGTAATTTGCGTAAGATGAACACACGCTTGATTTTTTTTGCAATCATCACATAGCACTGTCTTTTCCCCCTTAAGAAAAATTAGCTAAAGTCAAAAATATAGACCGTAGAAATCCGACTCGTTCTTTTAAATCCAATTTTACAAAGGTAACTGGAACTACTTGAAATAGGAGCGCCGCCTCACGGCTGGCAATAAAACCATGTTGTACTAAATATCGAATCATCACCTTCACTTCATCCAATGAAGTTTGTTCATTTATTTTATTTAAGATATCCTGATATATAATATTTTGCAAAGGTACTCGAGTGATACGAATAAATCCCCCTAAGCCACGTCTCGATTCCACAGTAAATCCTTTGGCTATAGTGAAGCGTGTACTGAGGACATACGTGATTTGCGATGGTGCACAGGCGATTTCATCAGCAATCTCTGTTCTTCTTAGTTCTATTTTGCTATTTTGCTCCGAGGCTAACCGCTGTAGAATATATTCTTCTATTAAATCCGCTATATTACTCAAACATACCACCTACTAAACGAGTTTTTTGATTTTTTGACCTTTTACTTTATTTTTTATTATATTTGACCTTTTGACTATTTGCAATCATTTTTATAAAAAAATAGGGCATATCGCCCTATTTTTTTATACTCTTATTTCATTTACCACAAAACACGGGAATTTAGAACCTTCTCATTCTTTACTATGATACTTATTATTATACTGCATTTTTTTATTTCTATTACAGTTCATTACCTATTGTAAAGCCTCTTTTAATACCTGCGCATTTTTTTTCATGGCATTGAGGTATGAATCATAACTATCTTTAGTTGTTTCTCCAGTTACGACTGGGTCTAAGCTATATACTTTTGCGCCAGTTTCCTTTGCAATGGTTTCAGCTGCACTTGCTGGATATTGTGGCTCAGCAAATAATGCTTTTATTTTTAACTCTTTGATTTGTTTGATGGTTTCTTCCAACTCTTTTGGTGTAGGTTCTGTACCTGGCTCACGTTCAATCACCGAAATAATATTTAAATTAAATTCTTTTGCAAAGTACGGGAATGCTTCATGGAATGTAACGATATTTTTATTTGGTAAACTATCGATCTCCTTATGCATATCCGTTTTTAGCATTTCTAGCTTTTTCACATATTCTGCCGCATTTTTTTGGTACTGATCCGCATGGTCTTTGTCAATCGCGGATAACTCTTCAGCAATATTATTTACTTGCTTAATCGCATCTGTAATACTAACCCAAACATGTGGATTTTCTTCGCCATTATCTTTTAACAACGTAATATCCTTACTCGCATCAACAATCTTTAGATTCGCTTGTTGTTTCACGACTTTATCTAGGAATGCTTCCATTCCAGCACCATTTACAACAAAAGCATTTGCTTTTTCTAAAGTTTTTAAATCTTCTGGTGTTAATTGATAATCATGCAAACACCCCACTTGTGGCTTAGTCATATTTTTTACTTCGACACCTTCTACACCCTTCGTTATATTAATCGTTGCTATGTACATCGGATAAAATGACGTAACAATACTAAACTTCGCTTTATCATTTTTTGCTACTTCACTCGTCTTATTTGCCCCACACCCAACTAAAATAACAGAACTGATCAATATCCCTATTATAAATTGAACCAATCTTAATCGCATTTCTTTATTCCCCCAAGTCATTTAAATACGTAACATCTTAATTAATAATATTACTATTTAGTATGATACATGATTATAGTTTTAAATTCAATAGGGAACAAAATGTTTTTGATAATTATTTTCAATTAGCTACCAAAATGACAAAAAAATGATTATAAAACAGAAGCCGCCAACCTAGCTTTTATTCTATAATCATTTAAATGAAAAAACATTTAATTATCAAATCAAAAACTTACAAGTTACTAACTGCACTGAACAATTTCTACACTATTACTCGTCCCTAAACGATTTGCCCCTGCTTCAATCATGATGCTTGCATCTTCTTTTGAACGAATCCCGCCCGCGGCTTTTACGCCTATGGTATCGCCAACGGTCTTACGCATGAGGATAACGTCTTCTTTCAATGCACCACCATTAGAGAAGCCCGTTGACGTTTTAACAAAGTCTGCGCCAGCGTTTACTACAAGTTGACAAGCAAGCTTCTTTTCCGCATCAGTTAATAAACAATTCTCGATGATTACCTTTACCAACGCTTTTCCCTTTGCTACGTTAGTAACCGCTTTGATATCTTGCTCAACATAGGTGCTGTCGCCGCCTTTTAATTTTCCTACGGCAATTACCATATCCACTTCATTTGCCCCATCATCGATCGCAGTTTGCGTTTCAAAGACTTTGACTGCCGTTGGGGTTGCCCCTTGTGGAAAGCCGATAACCGTACATACAGCCACACCTGTATCTTTTAATGCTTGCGCCGCATAAGTTACCCATATCGGACTGATACAAACGGAGGCAAATTTATATTCTTTAGCCTCTGCCACTAACTTTGCGATATCTTTCTCCGTTGCTTCTGTCTTCAATAAAGTATGGTCAATCAATTTTTCATAACTCATCTAATCACCTTTTCCTTTTCGTTTCTTAAAAGGACTTTGCTGCTGCTACAATATCTTCTGGCGTTAACTTATAATGTTTTAACAATTCATCGGGACTACCAGAACAACCGAAACAATCCTGAATGCCAACATACCGAATTGGCACTGGTTTCTCATACGATAATACTTCGCTAACAGCTGATCCTAATCCACCAATAATGGTATGTTCTTCAGCGGTTACAACTTTTCCTGTTTTTTCGGCAACGCGAACCAAAAGCTCTCGATCAATTGGTTTAATGCTAGCGATATTTACTACCATTGCCTCGATACCTCCCGCCTTTAATTGTTTTGCTGCCTCTAAGGCTTTTGCCACCATGATCCCGGTAGCAATGATTGCTACATCGCTCCCTTCACAAACAATTTCACCTTTTCCAATATCAAA
Source organism: uncultured Veillonellaceae bacterium (assembly GCA_963805085.1). Taxonomy (GTDB): domain Bacteria; phylum Bacillota; class Negativicutes; order JARBTT01; family JARBTT01; genus JARBTT01. Next base: position 142,445 of record CAWDTA010000004.1, read on the forward strand.
TTGATAATTTTCATCATGAATATCGGGCGTTGCAACCCGACTAATTCTTAAATAGACTGGTCCCTCATACTCTATCGCCGCTCTAATCGCGAGTTCGGTTTCTTTGGCATCGGCTGGATTGAGGATAACCATATTGGGTAAACTGCGCATAAGTGCAATATCCTCAATCGCTTGATGTGTGCCTCCATCATAGCCCACCGTGACCCCAGCATGTGTTCCTACGAGTTTTACATTCAAATTCGCGTAAGCAACTGTATTTCTGATTTGATCAAATGCCCGCCCCGTCAAAAACACGGAAAAAGTAGCAGCTATGGGAATTATATCACAAGTAGATAAACCAGCTGCCATCCCAATCATATCCTGCTCGGCAATACCGACATCAATATAGCGCTGTGGGCATACTTTTTTAAATGCAATTGCTTTGGTTGCTTTTCCTAAATCAGCATCCAACACTACAATACGAGGATCATCACAATAACTTTGCAATGTTCTTCCGAACACATCTCTAATTGCTATACTCATTATGCATACCTCCTAGTTCAACTAAAGCTTGTTTGCATTGTTCTTCATTTGGTACATTACCATGCCAATTAAGATCATTTTCCATATAAGAAATACCTTTGCCTTTTACTGTTTTTGCAATGATAACAGTTGGCTTCCCTTTATAGGTGATAGATTCATCTATCGCATTACGAATGGCCTCTACATCATGCCCATCAATTTCAAGTACATTCCAGCCAAACATTTTAAATTTACCATCAATAGGTGCAATACCCATAATCTCTTGATTACTACCATTGATTTGCAAACCATTATAATCGACAAATAACGTTACATTATCTAATTTGTAATGTGCTGCGCTCATTGCTGCTTCCCAGATTTGACCTTCTTGCAATTCACCATCGCCTACTAATGCATATACCTGATACTTTTTATTATTTAATTTTCCAGCAAGTGCCATCCCATTGGCGATAGATAGTCCTTGCCCCAAAGAGCCAGACGACATATCAAGGCCTGGAGTAGCCTTCATATCGGGATGACCTTGCAATCTTGATTGAAATTGCCGTAGTGTCAACAGTTCTTTTCTCGGGAAATATCCTCGTTCTGCTAGTACTGCATATAAGCCTGTTGCGCCATGTCCTTTAGATAAAATGAAACGATCGCGTCCCTGCCATTTGGGCTGATCTACTTTAATGTTCATTTTAGCAAAATAAAGTACTGTTAGTATTTCCACCATAGACAAAGCACCACCTGGATGACCAGTTTTTGCCGTCGCTAACATATTCACAATATCAATACGTACCTGTCTTGCTATTTCGTTTAATTCTGCTTTATTCATGTTATTCCGCCTTTCTTCAATTCTAATAAGTAAGAGGCTCTTGCATTTGCTTTATCACAACTGCAAGAGCTCTTCCTAGCTTAGATATAATCAACGTTTTATTTGAATAGTTGTAATATATTACCTAACAGAATACCAACTACACCGAAATCAGCATCACTAAATGTCGTATTGGCAAAACCAAGGTCGCCTAATACTGGCATTAATAAAACTGGCAAGAAGGTAATTAGCACCCCTTGGGCAAAAGCCCCAGCGATAGCGCCTCTCAGACCGCCTGTTGCATTACCGAATACCCCTGCAGTTGCCCCGCAGAAGAAATGAGGTACGACACCTGGTAAAATGATTGGCAAACCAGGAATAGATTTATCTAACATAAGTAAGACAATCATCCCTATTACACCACCAGCAAAACTAGATAAGAAACCAATCAACACTGCATTTGGTGCATAAGGATAAACTACCGGACAGTCAATCGCTGGCTTTGCATCTGGCACTAGGGTGGTCGCAATTCCACTAAATGCAGGAACTATTTCAGCAAGTACCAATCTAACACCAGCTAGGATAATATATACACCACCGGCAAAAGTAATTGCCTGGATAATTGAAAATACGATAAAGTGCTGACCGCCACTTAATTCTTTTTCTACATAAGCAGGCCCTGAAGCGATAGCTACAATTAGATAAAGAACCAACATAACAAGGGAAACAGCTAACGAAGAATCTCTTAAAAAACTCAGACCTTGTGGGAAGTTGATATCTTCTGTTGTTTTTTCTTTATTGCCTACCAAGGAACCAATCCAAGCGGAAAATACATAGCCAATGGTACTAAAATGTCCAAACGCTACATCGTCAGTTCCAGTAATCTTACGCATCGTTGGTTGTGCAATTGCTGGGAATAACGCCATAATAAATCCTAGAATAATTGAACCAACGATCACGAGGGAAATACCTTGCATGCCACCAACAGCCAAAATCGATGCAATCATACAAGCCATATATAAAGTATGATGCCCCGTTAAAAAAATGTATTTCAGTGGAGTAAAACGGGCAATTAAAACATTCATCACCATACCAAATGCCATAATCAACGCTGTTTGGGTGCCATACGTTTTCAAAGCCATCGCAACAATCGCTTCATTATGAGGCACTACGCCATTAATGTTAAACCCATGCTGGAACATTGCTCCAAAGCTTGATAATGCACCAACAACGATTCCAGCACCACCACCAAGAATAAGGAAACCTAAAATTGTTTTAATCGTTCCTTTAATAATATCTGCACTACTTTTCTTTAAGGCTATGAGACCAATCATAGAAATTAATCCAACTAAAATTGCTGGAACACTAAGAATATCAAGTATAAACTGTAACATCTTATTCACCCTCTCTTTTATTTTTAATCTACTAAGGCTGCTCCAATTTTTTCTTTTAACTCATTCTTGTCAATCATGCTGTTTAACGATACTACTTTTCCACCTAAAGAAGTTAATTGCGATGCGATATCACGTGTACCGACATAAATATCTGCTTTAATACCCGAAGCTGATGATAGATCACTATGATCTACCGTAGCCTCTACCCCTAACTCAGCCAATACTTTTTTAATGTTCATTTCAATCATAAAACTGCTGCCAAGACCATTACCACAACACACTAAAATTTTCATGATAATTCCTCCTATTTTTTCTATGTAAATTAATTGGAATACTGCTTGATGATATTGAGCACTGAACTCACCTGACTAGCAGACATAATTGCTTGCATATCTTTTTCATTCGATAATAGTTCCATCAGACTTGCTAATAAAGATAAATGTCCTTTATTATCCGTTGTCGCAAATGTAAAAACTAATTTGGCTGGATCATTTGTTATATTGCCAAATTCAATTGGTGCTTTTAATGTAACTAAACTAATGGAGACTTTTTTCGCTCCATCTTCTGGTCTGGCATGTGCCAAGACAATCCCTGGTGCGACTACCATGTATGGTCCAAAGTTTTCATGATGATGGATAATTGCATCTAAGTAACTTGGCTCTATACACTTTTTTTCCAGCAATAGATCAGTTCCCGCTTTCACAGCATCCTTCCAATTATCACAGGCAACATTTAACCTGATACAATCACACGTTAAAAAATCAGCTAACATGACTTATTACCCCATTTTATAAAGATTTAAAATCCTCATTCTCTTCCTTTAATGTAAAATTTCTAATCAACGATATGACTTCCATTTTATCCTTGCATCTTCTCAACGTTTGCATTGCCACAGGATCATTAAAAACCTGCCACAATTCATAAAGAACTCTTAAATGTGATTTATAATCTACTGCACCAAACGCAAAAATCAAATCTACAGGATCATTGGCTTGGCTGCCAAAATTCACAGGCTTCGTCAGTCTTACCATACTGAGACATATCTTATTTACGCCATCTTCACACCTTGCGTGTGGCATGGCTAACCCTGGTCCAATCACAATATAAACGCCTATGTCTTTCACACATTGGATCATACTATCTACATATCTTTTTTCAACTGATTTGGTAGCTACCAGTAGCTTTCCAGCCGATTTGATTGCTTCTTCCCAATCCATTGCTTCTACATCAAGTGCAATGTTTTCTGGTAACAGTACATCTTGTAATGATATTTCATTTAGATGCTTTGTATCAACTTTTTCTATTGATGTAAATTTTTTATTGTAGAAATACTGAATTTGATTTTCAACCACAGTAATGCCTGCCTCAGACAAAATAGGGGATACCTGCAAAACTGCAACATGTTCTAGTTTTAATGCTATCGTACTAATGACAATATCAATATCTTCTAATTCTGTTTCCTTCATTTCATAAACTGATACTGTCTTTTTGATATTCAAGTAGGGCATTCGATTTTTTAACGTAATTGCCAATAAATTTGCTGTACCGATACCATTTCCACAAACGAGCAATACTTGCAATTTTTTTAAAGTACGAATTTTTTTACGTTCAATCGCACCCCCTAAATGAATCGTTAAATATCCGATTTCATCTTCCGATATCTTGATTCCCAAACTACGCTCAATTTCTCCAACAGCCCTTAAGGCAATCATAAATAAGTTGCCGTACTGCTCTCTTATTTGTGGCAATAAAGGGTTGATCAACTCCATGCCATACTTTGCCCGTTCGACTGCTGGTTGTAAATGCAAAGCCAGATTATACATCAATTCTTCATCGTCTAAATAGATATCACCTAACCATACCTGACAATGCTCAACGAATGTCTTTGCGATATTCAATGCCACTAAATTTACCGAATCATGTTCAAGTCCTATATTCTTTTCATCAGAAAAAATATAAATCTTACTACTCAGCAATTTTTGGGTAATAAACTGGCTTTCCATTCTATCGCAAATTGTTTCATTATATCTAGAAAGCTCTACTACAATTTTTTTTGAAAAATCCTCTAGCAAATCCAATTGATAATGATCCAATCGCTGACTTTCTAAGTTTAAGATTTTTTTCTTCATATTCAATCTTTTTAATTGTACAATGAGTGCCAGTACCATGTGATTGATCGAAAAATCATAGCAAGGTAACTTATTCTCGTTAACTAAACCTATAAAAAATTTAGCGATTTCCCTTACTGGTAATTCCTTTGCATACTCCCGAAATAAGATGACTTCATATGAAGAATCATCTCCACAAATATTAGTAGCCCCAAAATCATGTAGACAATTAGAAAAAATATGAATTAATAAATTACGAATTGCCTCTTCGCTACCTTCCACCCATAAACCCAAACCCCGTTTAGAGCAAAGATTTAACTGGTGCTGCACCAATAACTTTTTTACGCTTTTTAAATCGGTAAGCAAGGTACTTCTACTAATTGATAGCTTGACTGCCAAGTGTTCTGTAGAAATATACGTGTTATCATTTAAAATATTCACGATAATTGCATTACAACGTTCTTCTTTAGTCAATACGTATTCGTAGTATTCTGACCAACAAGCAGCTTGCTCTTTTGCTTGATTTTCTAGGATCGATTCTAGCCAAATACCTTTTTGAGCCTTTTTGCAAAGTATCTGCCCTTTTTTTTGCAATTCACTACCAATAGCATCTAGATCATAGCGAACCGTTCTTTGACTTACGCCAAGTATCTGCGCGATTTTTTCCACGGTAAGCGGAGCTTTGCAAAAACTTGTTTCGAGCAACTTCAGTAACTCTTGTCTACGTGTATTAATAATGATATGTACCAGCCCCTTATGCAGAACGTTCTGTATACTTATATTGTAATGAGTTCCCTAACCTGGAACAAGTTTAATAATTGTCACATTATTCTTGCAATTCTTGCCACAATTAGATTTTACAAAATAAAAAAGGTTATTGCAAAATTGCAACAACCCTTTTGACGTTTTCAACTTATAAATTTATAGCGTTAGCACTTGATAGCGCAACTTTTGCTTCACGAATCATCGTTTCGATAATATCTTTTGCAGGTTCGACTTTTCTTAACGGTAGTAAACTTTGCCCTGCCAGCACCATGCCATTTTCAACATCGCCATTGATCGCAGACAGCTTATTCGTCCCAGTAGCAAGTTTAATGAGCTCTGCTTCTGGTGTGCCTTTTCTTTCTAATTCAACAAAATTCAATGAAAATTTATTTTTTAAGCCCCGCACACCATGTCCGATGGATTGTCCTGTTACGATAGAGTCTGTATCGATTGCTTCTATTAGTTTATCTTTTACATTATTATGTACTTTACATTCCTCAGCAATTAAAAAACGAGTTCCCATTTGTACCCCTGCTGCTCCCATAATTAAAGCTGCGGCTAGTCCACGACCATCAGCGATGCCACCGGCAACAACAACAGGAATTTTCACCGCTGGAATAACCTGTGTCATCAGTGGCATTGTTGTAATCACACCAATATGTCCACCTGCTTCCATCCCTTCAATGATGATAGCATCAGCACCAGCAGCTTCAACACGTGTTGCAAGTTTTACATTTGGGACAACAGGAATTATTTTTACGCCTGCCGTTTTTAACTTTTGGAAAAATGGCACTGGATTACCTGCCCCTAGTGTTACAAACGCAACCTTTTCTTCACATACAACATCAATAATTTCTTCTTTGTTCGGGGACATCAGTTGTACATTGACCCCAAATGTTTTATCAGTTAAGGTTCTAGCCAATTTAATCTGTTCTCTCACGAAACTAGCATCACGACCACCAGCTGATATAATACCGGCACCACCAGCATTGGATACGGCAGCAGCAAGATTCGCTTCGGAAACCCAAGCCATGCCGCCTTGAATAATTGGATATTTAATATTAAGTATATTTGTTATAGTATTACTCATCATAATCTCCTTTTTAGAGACTGTTACAAAATCCCCATCTGCGTTGCTCATCCTGCGAGCACTCGCTCAACGTACTACACGTACGCCCTCGCTCGTATTCCCGCCCTGCCTAGCATCGGGCATCCTGTAACATTCTCTTTTAAATAAGTCTTTTTTTATTTTACCATAAATTACTAGATATATTCACCATTATTCTACAATTCTCCAAAAGAAAGAATCAGATAAAAACCTTTACTTTCATGCCTTAACAAATTATAATAATAAATTGTATGATAATATCTAATTCTAATAGAGTGCCTATCAAACCAAGTTAAGGTTTTGACCTGCCATCCTATCAATTTTTGAGGAATATGTTGCGCCTCAAGATCATTACTTAATTTATTAAAGGGGCGATATTTTAGTGAAAATTCTTGCTAGACACTTAACTGTCGATATGTACGGTTGCAAATCAAATAATTTAAATAGCCTTATAGATTTAAAAGAAACCATCAAAAAAGCTGTGGAAGAATCCAACATGACTTTGTTAGACGAAAACATGCAGTTTCTTGAGGGAGATCAGCTAACTGCTCTACTATTGTTACATGAAGGTCATATTAGTATTCACAATTACCCTGCTTTAGGTTATACAGCAATCGATATTTTTACTTGTAGTGAAAATAGTCGTCCAGAAAGAACAGTTGCTGCAATAAAAGCTATTTTAAAACCTGAAAAGACAAAAACAACATATCTAAGACGTGGCGACTTCGGTGCTATAAAAGATATGAAACCAAAAATAAAAGTAAGCGTAGCGCCATTACGCCGTATTCGTAATACTGGTGCTAGGGTGATTAAATTATTATCACGTAAACCCCGTTAATCAACTAATTACAAAACGAGCAAAGGCGTTCAAGTCTATGCTCGTTTTTATTTTTTGTTTTTTATTGACTTGCAACGTTAAATAACTATTTTATGAAATTTGACTTTATTATATAATGATAAAACTAATTTGGCAATAATTAAAAATTCACTAGATTTTTTTATTTTATAAACATTATCTTAACTATTATAAATAGATCTTATAAATATTTTAAGACTAGGCAAGATCATTTTTAGTAAAAGCATAAGGTAATATTTCTTCTAAAGATAATATTTTCGTATGACCTTTAATATTTCCTAAAATGATTTGCTCAATGCCAAACTCAGCAATCACTTGCCTACATGCTCCACAAGGTGCTACCGGGCCTTCTGTATCAGCAACGACCGCTAAAGCTATAAAGGAATGTTCTCCTTCCGATACCGCTTTATAGATCGCCGTCCTTTCCGCACAATTGGTCAAACCATAAGAAACATTTTCAACATTACAGCCGCTGTAAATTTTTCCGCTAGGTGTCACCACTGCTGCACCAACTTTAAAATTAGAATAAGGACTATATGCTTTTTCTCGTGCTTCTTTGGCTGCTCTAATCAAGCTTTCCATATCCATCATGATTACTCACTCTCTTCATACTGATATTATTTATTAATTATAGACTAAAAATCTGCTCCTTAATAATTTTATTTTACAATACTATTATTATAAGCAATACAATATTTCTTTAAACTTTACAAAAACTTAATTTATTGTTAACAAAATCTACCTAATTTATTGCTATATTTGTTATATTACTATATTGCGTAAGGAGATACATAATTTTGTCTGGTAATTATTTGAAAGAACTAAACAATATAATAGGTAATCAATTAATCACTTCCGTTTATCAACCAATCATCAGTTTAAGAGACGGTTCTGTACTCGGCTACGAAGCCCTCAGTCGTGGCCCTGCCGATAGTATATTAGCAAGTCCAGAAAAATTATTTGAAATTGCCGCAAAACATAACAAGTCTTGGAAACTTGATTATTTGTGTAGAAAAACGGCCATAACTACTGCAAAAAATATGCTAACAAATCAATTATTGTTTTTAAATGTTGAGCCAAAAATATTATATGATAAACGCTTCCACCAAGGAACTACGAAAAAACTTCTAGATAAATATCAATTAAATAGCGATAACATTATCTTTGAAGTAACTGAAAAAACTGCCATTGACGATTACACCAATTTTCGTGCGATCTTGGATAACTATCGCAATCAAGGCTATCGTATCGCTTTAGATGATGTTGGCTCAGGCTATTCAGGCTTAACGTTATTATCCAAAACCTCACCACAATTTATAAAAATTGACATTGAATTGATTAGAAATATTCATACCGATAAAACTAAGCAAGCGATTGTTAAAGCATTGGTCGATGTTTCTAATGCAGCCCATATGACCATCATTGCTGAAGGCATTGAAATCAAAGAAGAGCTCCTTACCTTGATTACCTTGGGGGTTCAGTATGGTCAAGGATTTTACCTTAGCCGGCCTGCACCAGAATTTAATACATTAGATGAGGAACTTACGCAATTCATTAAAAATGCTTACCTAAAAAAGGAAGAATTCACAATGAATACTCGGCTTAGTACGCCAATTAGTGAAATTGCTACAAGACAAATTTATTTTTCCTCAGATACTTTAGGCAAAGAAATTCTAACTTATCTACATAACAATCATGACCATATGGACATCATCATCGTTGATGACAATTGTCCAATCGGCTTAATTAGCCGAGAATTTTTTCTCAGTAACTTAGCAACAAACTATGGTATGTCAATCTATAGCAATCGTCCAGTAAAGTTACTAATAGATACCAATCCTTTGATCTTAGATTATACGACCCCTGTAGAACAAGCAACCAAAGCTGCGATGGCCAGAAATTCTGATCACGTTTACGATTCTATTATTATCACAAAAGACAATGAGTATTTTGGTATAACAACGATTAAAGCTTTACTGGAAATCACAACAAAAATTGAATTAAATCGTGCCAAGAATGCAAACCCTTTAACTGGACTACCAGGCAATCAAATTATCGACTGGGAATCCAATCGTTATATTAATCATCTAGTTCCCTTTAGTGCAATCTATATTGACTTAGATAACTTCAAAGTTTATAACGATGTGTATGGTTACGACGCTGGTGATACCGTGCTCGCTACCACCGCAAACATATTATCACAATGTTTAAAACGCTGCTGCACAGAGCATTTTCTTGGGCACATTGGTGGCGATGACTTTATTACCTTTATTCCTAGCGTAGATGTCGAAGGCATTTGTAAAAATATTATTGATCAATTCGCCAAAGAATCAAAAACCTTTTATTCACTAGAACATCAGAAGCAAGGTTATGTAACAGCCAAAAATCGTTCCGATAAAATAGAACAATTCCCCTTAATGACAATCTCCTTGGCCGTAGTTGTTGTGAATAACAATAAGAATATTACTACTAAGAAATTAGCAGCAAAATCAGCTGAAGTCAAAAAAATCTGTAAGGAAACTTGGGAAAATAACTTCATTGTAAAAAATTATAATTAACCTTATATACTAACAAAAAACGCCCACAAAAGTGAGTGTTTTTTTATTTAGAAAGAAGTATTATTGGTCTATAAGCGTTTAACTACTATGTTCAGTCTGAGAAAATCATAATTATCTAATTAAAATTATACACGCCGCTTAGCTATTGCTTGTCGCATCTTATTCATATGATTCATGTATTTTTCTGTATCCTGCAAAGATATCCCCGTGTAAAGCAAATCTGCTATAGCAAAATGGACCAACCGCGATGCTACGGCTTCCGAACGGTATCTCACTTCTCGCCCCATACCGTGCAGTATAATATCCGCCCGTTTCGCCAGCGGCGAACGCACATAGCTTGTAATTGCAATCACCGATGCATTATTTTCTTTCGCAATATCCACCGACTGCAACAGCTCAATTGTCGCCCCCGTGTGAGAAACCGCAATAACTACATCTTTTTCCGTCAACAGCGATGCCGATGTTACCTGCATATGAGAGTCGGCATATGCATGTACCATCATACCAAAACGCAAGAATCTCGTTTCAATATCATGACAAACTGTCGCCGAATTACCCAAGCCATATACAGCTATACTTCTTGCTTTGCACAAGGTTTCTACAGCCCTTTCCACCGCAGTGAAATCCAAGAGTTTTAACGTATCTTGTAATCCATCATTTATATTCCGAAAGATTTTTCCCGCCATCATTTCATAAGAATCAGTTTGATGAATGTCCTGATAAATAGATTCATCCGGCGTATATATTTCTCCAGCCAAGGCAATTTTTAGACTTTGCAAACCACTAAATCCTAATTTTTTGCAAAAGCGAGAAACTGTAATCTCCGAACTGTTTGTATGTACAGCAATATCTGAAATTGTCTGTTCCATGATGTTTTTTTCATTTTCTATAATATAATCAGCAATACGCCGTTCCGATTTTGTCAAATCCTGATAGCAGCTCCGCAAAATCGGCAGCTGCAAGAGCGGTTCTTTCTTCATGTATAAAATTCCCCTTTCTAACGACTTACTCATTGCTCTATTATAACTCGCTTTTAGTAAAAAACAAACAAGAGTCACTATTTTACAGCAACTCTTGTTTCTTTTTCATTAAACATTAACCGACAAATAAATTGATAGCAAGTACGCCAATAAGTCCCACGATCGAAATCGTTGTTTCTACTGCACACCAGGTACGTACGGTCTCTTTGATAGTAAGACCAAAGAATTCTTTAAACAACCAAAAGCCAGGGTCGTTTGGAGGGCTGACAATTAAACTACCGGCGCCTGTTGCTAGCACCATAAGTTCCGGGCTAACACCAGACAGAACAATTAGCGGAGCAACGATACCGCCTGTTGTCAAAGCTGCTACAGTTGCAGAACCAACCGATATACGAATAACCGCGGCAATGAGCCAAGCCAGAACCAGTGGAGAAAGATTTGAACCAGCCATCAACTCGCCAATATATTTGCCAACACCACTGTCAATCAGAATCTGTTTAAGGGCACCGCCACCACCAACAATCAGCAAGATCATAGCAATTGCAACAACAGCTGATTCTATAGTTTTCATTACTTCTGTGATACTTTTACCACGATTCAATCCGAAGGTAAATATTGCGATAGCAACCGAAATGGAGAGTGCAATATCTGGATTTCCTAGAAAAACAAGTATATTCTGTATCATAGATTCTTTAGGTAACGTCAGCTTCGCAATGGCTGATATGGCCATCAAGAACACCGGTACCAATGCAGTTGAGATACTCGTTAAGAAAGAAGGCATTTCTTCATCCTTAAAAATTTTTGGATTATACAGTCCCTGTGGCACTTCCGGATTCAAATCCTTAACAGTGTTATAAAGCAAAGGTCCGGCAATAATTACCGTAGGTATCGCAATAATTACACCGTAGATAAGTGTCAAACCGATGTCTGCATTATAAATAACGGAAATGGCCGTTGGCCCCGGATGTGGTGGTAAGAATCCATGGGTTACAGATAAAGCGGCGGCCATCGGAATCCCAACTTCCAAAAGTGGTATTTTTGCCGATACGGCAATCGTGAATACCAATGGAATCAAAAGCACGAACCCAATTTCATAAAATAGTGCTATCCCCACAGCAAAACCGGTTAAACATACAGCCCATTTTACATTTTGGCGACCAAAAACATTGATTAATGTCGTTGCAATCCGCTGTGCACCGCCACTTTCTGCCATAAGTTTGCCGAGCATAGCTCCAAAGCTCACAACAATCGCCAAACCACCAAGTGTAGCACCCATTCCACTTTGGATTGTAGGAACAATCTTCGCAATCGGCAGACCTTCCGTATATCCCATAACCATTGCTACCAAAACTAGAGACAGAAAGCTATTCAACTTCAACTTCACAATAAGAAAAAACAACAATATAATACCACATGCTAAAATAAATAAAGGCATAATTTAAATCCTCCCTTAAATTAATTTTTTGATCTGCCTTAAACGCTTCCCTTTCCTTCTCTTATTTGTCTGATAATTTCATTTCTTTAGAATATTTTAAATTTGTTATAAGTATATCATTTTGCATCTTGTTTGTAAATATTATTTCATTTTATTTTATTTTTATTGATATAGAACTATCATTTTTGTTTTAAAAATCAGGATGTCTTAACATTGCAAGACATCCGATCCATTTTACAGCTAAAATTCTATTATCTACAGCCAGTTTTATTTATATTCCACAGCATGACCGCCAAACTGATTGCGCAGTGCGGCAACCACTTTGCCCGAAAAAGTGTCTTCTTCCATAGAGCGATAGCGCATCAAAACTGACAAAGCGATGACCGGTGTGCAAATCTGTTTGGCGAGAGCCTCTTCCAATGTCCATTTACCTTCACCTGTGGAATGCATAATTCCTTTCAGCTCAGCCAGCTGATTTCCCTCCTGACGGAAAGCATTTTCAGTAAGTTCCATCAACCAACTGCGAATCACCGAACCATGATTCCATACGCTTGCTACTTTTTCCATATCATACTCATAATCGCTTTTCTTCAAAACTTCAAAACCTTCAGCCATTGCCTGCATCATGCCATATTCTATCCCATTATGCACCATTTTACAGTAATGTCCGCTCCCCGAAGGACCGGTATAAAGGCATCCATCTTGCACTGAAATACTCGCAAAAAGCTGCTCACAATAATGATAGGCTGATTCGTCGCCACCGATCATCAGACATACACCTTCCAATGCGCCTTCTTTTCCTCCGCTTGTCCCACAATCCAAATAGCGGATTTCTTTTTCCTGCAACACCTTACCACGTCGTACAGTATCACCGTAATACGAATTACCACCGTCAACAATGATATCCCCTGGTTCCAAAAGCTCTTTAAGTTGCGTAAGTGTTTCTTCTACCGGATTGCCTACCGGCACCATCATATAGAAAACCCGCGGACTTTCTAATTGACTTACCATATCCACAAGACCTGCAGCGATTATAGCACCCTTTTCATCCAAACCTGCTGTATTTTCCGACATAATATCATGTACTACGACTTCGTGGCCTTTATCTAGCATATTTAGCACCAAATTATATCCCATTTTTCCTGTACCAATTAATCCCAACTTCATAAATAAGTTCCCCTTTTCTATATATTCTTCTGATAAGCAACAATATCGGCGAATTCCTTCTGCACATTCCAATAAAGTCTATCGTAAATATCATAAAGTCTTTTATAAACAATTGCATTTTCTGCTTGTGGTTTATATATTTTTTGAGGACGTACCAAAGTTGCTGTATCTTCAATACTCTGCATAATCCCTTCTGAAATAAAGCCCAAGACAGCCGCACCAAAAGCCGCACCCTCACTATTATCCGGCAATGTGATTTCTTCGCCAAACACATCGGCCATAGTCTGTAGCCACAGCGGAGATTTTGTAAAACTACCACTGACACGGATATCTTGTATATCACCAAAATCCCGCAACGCTAGCAAAACACTGTTAAGACTATAACAAATTCCTTCCATTGCTGCCCGAATCATATGTGAACGTCCATGGTTCAGCGATAACCCGAAAAACATGCCGCGAAGTTCCGAATTCCAATGTGGTGCTCTTTCGCCTGTAAAAAAAGGTAAAAGGATCAACCCGTCCGATCCAGCGGCAATGCGCCCTGCTTTCATCGTCATGAGATCATATGCATCAACATCCAAATTTTCCATCTGGGCACCGCCGTAATGGCAGACTTTGTCGCGAATCCAGCGCAAGACCATGCCCCCATTATTGATTGCTCCGCCCGCAACCCACATGTCATCCGTCAGATTGTAGCACCAGGTGCGCCCCTGTAGATCAATCTTCGGTGTTTTTGTCAATATCCGTAATGCACCGCTTGTACCAATCGTCGCACTGATCTGTCCTTGTCGTACCGCACCGATACCGACATTCACAAGTACCCCATCCGTTGCCCCAATGACGATTGGAATACCTGCTGGAAGATGCATTCTCTCCGCTGCCGCCGGCAAAATAGCCTGATGATACGTCGTCGACACCACTCTCGGCATATAGTCTTCAGCTATTCCAAGATACCTAAGTATATCTTGATCCCAGGCCAATTCTGCAACATTGTAAATTCCACTGCTACTGGCAACAGATCTATCCACTACCCACTCACCAGTCAAATTCTCAAATACATAATCCTTAATCGAACCAACATATCGCAAACGGCTAAATAAATCTGGATGATGCTTGCGCAGCCACAAAATTTTCGTTAACGGATAACAAGCATGTATCGGACAACAGGTCTTCTGATAAAAGCTACGGCAAAGAATTTCATCCTGTTTCATTTCTTGCACGATATCTGAACTGCGGCTATCGGCCCACGTTATCATATTCGTCAACAAGTTCTTTTCTGCATCCATCGCTGCAAAGCTATGCATAACCGCACTTAAAGCTACCCCTGACAGTTGCTTGTTTTTATAACGCAACGCATCTGCTGCTTTCCGCACAACACTCTCCACCGAATCATAGATTTGCGCTGGGTTCTGCTCTGCCCAATCAGGATGCGGCGTATCTAGAGGGTACAGGGCTGAAGCTGAACAAATACTTTTGCCATCGGACTGATAAGCAATGGCCCTTACACCTGTGGTTCCAATATCTACACCAATCCAAACACAATCTTCAACATGATCTATTTGCATGAAAACAACCTCCCATATTTACTTTCTGATAACCATTTTTATTGTTTTTATTCTATCATAATATATTTTAAAATGCAATTTATTATTCATTATTTTATCTTAAAAATGATATATTTATTTCATTTTTTTAAAAATATCGTGTAAGAGCTAGCTAATTATTTTATTCTTCCACAACTTACTATTAAGCATTCTAGGCACAAAAAAGCACCCACAAATGTGAGTGCTTTTCCCTGTTTTCTCCAACAAAAAAAGACCCAACCGAAGTTGAATCTTTTCATCTTAACCAGCAACTACCTACTTTCCCAGGGCGTTTCCACCCAAGTATCATCGGCGTGTATAGGCTTAACTACTGTGTTCGGTAGTGGAACAGGTGGATCCCTATAGACCAGTCCGACAAAACGAGAGCACCACATCTGCGTTGTCACTCCTGCGATCCTTCGTTTCGCGTACACTAGTACTGCTCAACTCAGGTTCTCGTCCTTCCTAGCATCTGCAGCACTCTCGTTTGTCTTGTTCCTTCGAATCTATTTTTTTATACAAAAAAAGACTCGACCTAAGTCGAGCCTTTCATCTAACCAGCAACTACCTACTTTCCCAGGGCGTTTCCACCCAAGTATCATTGGCCTCTAAGCGCTTAACTACTGTGTTCGGTATGGGAACAGGTGGAACCACTTAGGTATCGTCACTGGATCTTTCAGAGATATTCTCTGAAAACTAAACAGAAGTTTTATTATTGTATTCTTTGCATTTTAGTTATCACTTTATCCGTCGAAGTTGATCTACCACGTCCTCTAACTTCGTCTCATTCGACAAAGCTACGTCTTTGGTTTCTTCTCACTTCGCTCGAACTAAAGTGATTCACTCAAAACTTTTCTCAAAGTTTTGGTTCTCTACTTTAAGTCAAGCCCTCGACCTATTAGTACCAGTCAGCTACATACATTGCTGTACTTCCACACCTGGCCTATCAACCTTGTCTTCTACAAGGGGTCTTACTAGATTACTCTATGAGAAACCTCATCTTAAGGCTGGTTTCACGCTTAGATGCTTTCAGCGTTTATCCTTTCCGAACGTAGCTACCCAACTGTACTCCTGGCGGAATAATTGGTACACCATTGGTTCGTCCACTCCGGTCCTCTCGTACTAGGAGCAGCTCCCTTCAAGTTTCTTGCGCCCGCGATGGATAGGGACCGAACTGTCTCACGACGTTCTGAACCCAGCTCACGTACCACTTTAATGGGCGAACAGCCCAACCCTTGGGACCTACTTCAGCCCCAGGATGTGATGAGCCGACATCGAGGTGCCAAACCTCCCCGTCGATATGGACTCTTGGGAGAGATTAGCCTGTTATCCCCAGGGTAGCTTTTATCCGTTGAGCGATGGCCCTTCCACTCGGTACCACCGGATCACTAAGCCCGACTTTCGTCCCTGCTCGACATGTCCGTCTCGCAGTCAAGCTCCCTTATGCCTTTGCACTCTTCGCGCGATTTCTGTCCGCGCTGAGGGAACCTTTGGGCGCCTCCGTTACTCTTTCGGAGGCGACCGCCCCAGTCAAACTGCCCGCCTGACACTGTCTTGAATTTAGTTATTATTCCAGTTAGAATTCCAGTAAATGAAGGGTGGTATCCCAACAATGACTCCTAGAAAACTTGCGTTCTCTATTCTCAGTCTCCCACCTATCCTGTACATCATTTACCAAAATTCAATGTCAGGTTGCAGTAAAGCTCCATGGGGTCTTTCTGTCCAGTCGCGGGTAACCTGCATCTTCACAGGTATTTCAATTTCACCGGGTCCCTCGTTGAGACAGTGCCCAAGTCGTTACACCTTTCGTGCGGGTCGGAACTTACCCGACAAGGAATTTCGCTACCTTAGGACCGTTATAGTTACGGCCGCCGTTTACTGGGGCTTCAATTCACAGCTTCGAATTGCTTCTAACCGCTCCTCTTAACCTTCCAGCACCGGGCAGGTGTCAGCACCTATACGTCAGATTTCTCTTTAGCAGGCACCTGTGTTTGTGGTAAACAGTCGCTTGGGCCTCTCTTCTGTCGCCACCAATCGCTCCAATAGTAAATATCTTCACAATCAATGGCCATCCTTTTCCCGAAGTTACGGATGCATTTTGCCGAGTTCCTTAACGAGGGTTTTCCCGCGCACCTTAGGATTCTCTCCCCGCCTACCTGTGTCGGTTTGCGGTACGGGCACCTTTAATCTCGCTAGAAGCTTTTCTTGACAGCGTGGTCCATTCGATTTCTCTTTGGCCGAAGCCTCAGATACCCATCACTCCTCAGGCTTTCAAGAGACGGATTTGCCTATCTCTCACCCTACAAGCTTAGACATACTATTCCATCAGTATGCTCGAACTTCCTTCTGTGTCACTCCATCACTCAAACAATTATTGGTGGTACTGGAATTTTCGCCAGTTGTCCATCGCCTACGCTCTTTGCCTCGGCTTAGGTCCCGACTTACCCTGAGTCGACGATCGTTGCTCAGGAAACCTTAGGCTTTCGGTGGAACAGATTCTCACTGTTCTTTTCGCTACTCATACCGGCATTCTCACTTCTATACTCTCCAGCACTCCTTACGGTATACCTTCGTCGTGTATAGAACGCTCCCCTACCCAAGATGTATTTTTCAACATCTTGACGCGACTTCGGTTCTGTGCTTTAGCCCCGGACATCTTCGGCGCAAAACCTCTCGACCAGTGAGCTATTACGCACTCTTTAAATGGTGGCTGCTTCTGAGCCAACATCCTGGTTGTTTGTGAAGTTCTACATCCTTTGCCACTTAGCACAGCATTGGGGACCTTAGTCGGCGTTCTGGGCTGTTTCCCTCTTGACTACGGATCTTATCATTCGCAGTCTGACTCCCAAGCTATCAGTATAGCCATTCGCAGTTTGACTGGGTTCGGTAAGCTTTACGCCCCCTAGCCCGATCAGAGCTCTACCGTCTATACTTATCACTTGAGGCTAGCCCTAAAGCTATTTCGGGGAGAACCAGCTATCTCCGCGTTCGATTGGCATTTCACCCCTATCCACAACTCATCCCAAAACTTTTCAACGTTCACGGGTTCGGTCCTCCACGCAATTTTACCTGCGCTTCAACCTGGCCATGGATAGATCACTGCGGTTTCGGGTCTACAACATATAACTTTCGCCCTATTAAGACTCGCTTTCGCTTCGGCTCCGTATCTTCTACTTAACCTTGCTATATACTGTAACTCGCCGGTTCATTCTTCAATAGGCACGCTGTCGACCACATAAGGGTCTTCAACTGCTTGTAGACATACGGTTTCAGGTTCTATTTCACTCCCCTCCCGGGGTTCTTTTCACCTTTCCCTCACGGTACTATACGCTATCGGTCGCCAAGGAGTATTTTGCCTTGGAGGGTGGTCCCCCCTGCTTCCCACAAGGTTCCTCGTGTCTCGTGGTACTCTGGATTCTAGCCCTCAGATGCAGCCATACGTTTACAGGAGTTTTACCTTCTACGCTATACCTTCCCAGGTATTTCAACTTGACCGTTTCTGATTTTTGCTAGTCCTCAACCCCAATGAACCGAAGTTCACTGGTTTGGGCTCTTCCCCGTTCGCTCGCCGCTACTTAGGGAATCTCAATTGATTACTTTTCCTCCGGGTACTTAGATGTTTCAGTTCCCCGGGTCTACCTCCTCATGCTCTCAGGCATGGGTAACAGTCCATTACGACTGCTGGGTTGCCCCATTCGGACATTCATGGATCAATACCTACTTGCGGTTCCCCATGACTTTTCGCAGCTTATCGCGTCCTTCTTCGGCTCTTGGCGCCTAGGCATCCACCGTATGCCCTTAGTAGCTTGACTTATCGTACTCTTCGAACACGTCTATAAACGCACATTTGCTTCGTTGCTCCTCGGTAAAATCACTCGACGTAATTTTCATTACGACTCGCGCTTTTCCCTGCGGTGCGCCTTGCAACTGTACATTTCTAGTCTGTTCTAGTTTTGTACTAAAATCAAATAGCCATTAAGTTATACTTAAATGCTTAATTTAATCTTTTTGAATCCTAAAATGCTCGTTAATTTACTCTCACTTCTGAGAGGTACTTTAAAACTTAAAATACATTTTATTTTCTTCTGTGTAGTTTTCAAAGAACATGTTGCAACTTTGCTGTTGCTAGTGGGATACATATAATATCATATATACCTGTTTGTTACAACCGGTAGTTTATGGCAGTTTTCTGTATTCCCTTTAAGTTGTTTTAATGGTGGAGACAAGCGGGATCGAACCGCTGACCCCCTGCTTGCAAGGCAGGTGCTCTCCCAGCTGAGCTATGCCCCCATATAACAGTTAGCAATCCTTCGATTGCTAATATTGAAAAACTATATTAAGTTATTCAATCGAGACAATACTTTCGTATTCCCTCAAAACTAAACAATGTAAATGAATTAATTAGATGTGTCGACCTCGGATTACGAAAGTACATTTAAACTTTCATATCTCCTTAGAAAGGAGGTGATCCAGCCGCACCTTCCGATACGGCTACCTTGTTACGACTTCACCCCAATCATCGGCCCCACCTTAGACGGCTGGCTCCACTAGTGGTTACCCCACCGGCTTTGGGTGTGACTGACTTTCGTGGTGTGACGGGCGGTGTGTACAAGGCCCGGGAACGTATTCACCGCAGTATGCTGACCTGCGATTACTAGCGATTCCGACTTCATGTAGGCGAGTTGCAGCCTACAATCCGAACTGAGAGCTTGTTTATGGGTTTGGCTCCACCTCGCGGCTTTGCATCCCTCTATTTAAGCCCATTGTAGTACGTGTGTAGCCCAGGACATAAGGGGCATGATGACTTGACGTCATCCCCGCCTTCCTCCGTGTTATCCACGGCAGTCTCCCATGAGTTCCCGCCATTACGCGCTGGCAACATAGGATAGGGGTTGCGCTCGTTGCGGGACTTAACCCAACATCTCACGACACGAGCTGACGACAGCCATGCACCACCTGTTTTCTTGTCTTCCGAAGAAGAGGTACTAATCTCTTAGCATTTCAATCAATGTCAAGTCCTGGTAAGGTTCTTCGCGTTGCGTCGAATTAAACCACATACTCCACCGCTTGTGCGGGCCCCCGTCAATTCCTTTGAGTTTCAACCTTGCGGCCGTACTCCCCAGGCGGGGTACTTATTGCGTTAACTCCGGCACAGAAGGGGTCGATACCCTCTACACCTAGTACCCATCGTTTACGGCTAGGACTACCGGGGTATCTAATCCCGTTCGCTCCCCTAGCTTTCGAGCCTCAGTGTCAGTAACAGTCCAGAAAGTCGCCTTCGCCACTGGTGTTCCTCCTAATATCTACGCATTTCACCGCTACACTAGGAATTCCACTTTCCTCTCCTGCACTCAAGAAATGTAGTTTCTATCCCATCACGGGGTTGAGCCCCGCACTTTTAAGATTGACTTACATTCCCACCTGCGCTCCCTTTACGCCCAATAATTCCGGACAACGCTTGCCACCTACGTATTACCGCGGCTGCTGGCACGTAGTTAGCCGTGGCTTCCTCGTTAAGTACCGTCATTATAAACCATTATTCACAATCTATACATTCGTCCTTAACAACAGAGTTTTACGATCCGAAAACCTTCATCACTCACGCGGCGTTGCTCCGTCAGACTTTCGTCCATTGCGGAAGATTCCCCACTGCTGCCTCCCGTAGGAGTCTGGGCCGTGTCTCAGTCCCAGTGTGGCCGTTCATCCTCTCAGACCGGCTACTGATCGTTGCCTTGGTGAGCTTTTATCTCACCAACTAGCTAATCAGACGCAGACCCATTCTTTAGTGATAGCTTATAAATAGAGGCCATCTTTAGTTTGAGAAGCATGCGCTTCTCAAGCAATATTCGGTATTAGCACCACTTTCGCGGTGTTGTCCCCATCTAAAGGGTAGGTTGTCTACGCGTTACTCACCCGTTCGCCACTAAATTACGCTCAACACCCAATTCTTATTGGTGTTGGCACTTTTATATGCGTGGTGAATTCACTTCGTTCATTCACCGCATTGTTAGCTTAAGCATCGCACCATTTTATAAGAAATCGGTGTTAAGCGTAATTCCGTTCGACTTGCATGTGTTAGGCACGCCGCCAGCGTTCGTCCTGAGCCAGGATCAAACTCTCCAATAAATTTATTAGAAAGCCTAAAAGGCTCTTTAAATTCTTTGTTTCTTTATAATAAAGAAATTGACTCGCGATTCAAGAACCGCGACGCAGCATCTCTGCTGCTAGTACTGACAGTTCACGAAGAACTGTGCAGTGCACATCTGGCATTAATTTTTTCTACATTGTTTAGTTTTCAGAGAACACTTGCTAACGTCTTGCGTTGTCAGCTCATTTATATTAACAGAACTAAAAGTAATTGTCAATATGTTTTTTGATTCTTTCTAAGAAATCGTGTCGTACATTGCAGTAATAAGTAACTGTCACTGGCGACTTGCTTATAGTATCATAAATAAAATATTAATGTCAACACCTTTTGAAAAAAAAGTGACAGCTTATTGCTTTTTTATATTCTCTTTTTCACTTGCTAATGAAATGAACGCTCGCATAGCGACTGTTACGTATTTTTTCTTGAGATAAATGAGTTGTCTCTGCATATTAAATTTGCATTCAGCAATATCTAAAATGACTAACTCCTGATTTGCCACTTCTTTTTCAACTGTCATCAAAGGTAACAACGTAATCCCTAAATTACTTTTAACAAAGCTCTTTATTGTTTCAATATTACCAACTTCTAATAAAATATGCGGTTGTACCTCATTTTTATTAAATATTTCTTCTAACGCACAACGATAACTACAGCCTTGCTCTGTAAGAATCAAAGATTCCGTTGCAAGATCTTGCACAGTTAAGCTATTTTTATTTTTAAGCCGATTGCTGGCTGCTGCGACAATGACCATGGGTTCATTTAAAGATAAACTTGATGTGAATTCTTCTTCTTTAACTGCCTGATCCAAAATAAAAACGACATCAACCATATTATTTTTGAGCATTGTTCTGAGTTCGGAACAAAAGCCTAATTTAATAACAATATCTACTTCTGGATATTGCACATGATACGTTTTAAGTAACGCTGGTAATCTCATTGTACAAATAGATTCTACTACCCCTATTCTTAGTGTTCCTTTTGGAGTATTGCTTTCATCTATAGAATCTTTCGCTTTATCAGTAAGTGCTATGATTTTATTAACGTATTGCAAAAAGATACTACCATGCGCGGTAAGTTCCACGCGCCTGCCGATTCTTTCAAATAATTTTGTTCCCAACTCTTGCTCTAAAAGCTGAATTTGTGTCGTAATGGTTGATTGCGCGTAACCTAAAGTTTCTGCTGTTTTTGAAAAGCTTTTATATTGCGCTATTTTCGCAAACGTTTTTAAATTTTTCAATTCCATACTTTCATCACCTCTTTTAATTCATCAATAAAATTGAACTATAGATTCGAATAATTCAATTTTATTGAATTCATTTTTTATGCTATTATAAATTCACAATTGATTCAATGCATTTTATTAATTTGTTATATAAGGAATTGGGGGATTGCACTATGGCAAAAACAAAATTAAAAATGGTATTAACTTGGAAAGAAGGCTGTACACTATCAATTTCAGCTGTCATTGGCTGTGGTATCTTAATATTACCAGCCTTAACCGCACAGCAAGCCGGTCCTGCTTCACTCTTGGTCTGGCTGGTCATATCTTTACTTTCTTTCCCGATTGTGTTTGTTTTAAGCAAATTAGCGGCAAAGATTCCAAAAGCCGGTGGGATTTCTTCTTATGCTGAAAATGCGTTTGGTGCAAGAAGCGGGATGATTACAAGTTGGATTCTAATGGGTTCTATTCCAATCGGGCTTCCCGCTGTAGCATTAAGTGGCGCTTATTATTTGGGTTATATCATTCCACTGAGTTTTACACAATTGATTCTAGTGGCAGCATTTATGCTTTATCTTTCCATTTTTTTAAATATCCAAGGAATTGATCTTTCTTCAAAAATCAGCTCTAGTATTGTTACGCTGATTATCATCATTCTTTTTATCGTAGTTTTATGTTCCCTTCCCCACGTGAGTCTAAGCAACTTTATTCCTTTCATGCCTTATGGTAACGCATCAGTGATATCGCTTTTCCCTTTAATCTTTTTTGCTTTTGCTGGCTTTGAATTAATCTGTCCCTTAGCGGAAGAATTTAAAAATCCAGCGCGCGATATTCCGATTAGTCTATTTTTATCGGCTTTATTTATTACACTTCTTTATCTATCTATTTCTTGGGTGACGATTGGCACCAATATATATAACACACCAAATTCTATTACAGCGTTAAGCTCACTGATTGCTTTATCCTTTGGTAGAACGACTGGTTCGCTCATCGCTATTTTAACTATTCTAATTACCTTTTGCTCTGTTCACGCCAATATCGCTGGTTTTTCACGAATTATTTTTCACGAAGCGCGCGATGGTGAGTTTCCAAAGCTATTAGCAAGCATACACCCAAAATATAAAACTCCCATCAATGCCATCTTCGCATTAGCAATTGCTTTTGCTGTCGTCTTATTTTGTTTCACCTTTTTTATTCCCGATTTAAATCAATTACTTAAATTTCCTGGCTCAGTATTTTTGTTTTCTTATGTGATTTCAATGGCCGCTGGAATAAAACTATTAGACAAATGGTCGATCGGCTGGTTTTGTGCTTGCGCTACATTTTGTATCTGTAGTCTATTATTTTTAAGTAGTGGGCTGATCTGTTTATTTCCTGTGACTTTAGGTTTGCTTGGCTTTTGTTATTTGAAAATAAAAGCTGCCCTTTAACATAATAATAAAACAGCCAACATCATGAGCCTGAAAAGCTACTGAATGTCGGCTGTTTTATTGTTATGGGCAGAAATTAATTTTAATTTTTCTGCCCTATTTAATTGTTTAATTGCATACTCACGTTGTTGTGCTTCTATTTTAGTAAAAAAGCTTTCAACGTAAACAAGTTTTACTGGCAAGCGATTTCTCGTATACTTTGCTCCTTTTTTCGTATTATGCGCTAAGACTCGCTTTTCTACATCAATCGTCCAGCCAGTATACAATGTTTTGTCGGCACATTCTACGATATAAGTAAACGCGTTCACTATTTATTTTCTGTAATCGTGATTTTATTGATAACAACATCTGCTACTGGTTTATCATTAGGCCCAGTCTTCACTTGACCGATTTTTTTTACGACATCTAAACCATCAACGACTTTACCAAATACAGAATGTTTACCATCTAACCATGGAGTTTTTACCAAAGTGATAAAAAATTGCGAACCACCTGTGTTAGGCCCAGAATTAGCCATAGATAAAACACCAGCACTATCATGACGTAAGTCAGGATTAAATTCATCTGGTATGGTGTAGCCCGGACCACCTGTACCATTACCATTTGGATCGCCACCTTGGATCATAAAAGCATCAATAACCCGATGGAATATGAGCCCATTGTAAAATCCTTTTTCAACTAAAGTAATAAAGTTTTTTGTTGTGATTGGCGCCTTGTCTTCAAACAATTCAATACTAAACTGCCCTTGATTCGTATCAAAAACAGCAATGCGATTCTTTTGCGTGCTTGCCTCTTTTGGCGCTTGCGCCATATCACTGTATTTCATCCCATTACTCAGTCCCGAACCATTTTGTTCTTCTTGCTTTTGACTGCTATTACCAAAACAGCCCACTGTCACAAGTAACATCATACTCACCATTAAAAATATAAGACCTTTTTTCTTCATCGTATTACTCCTCCTATTTTGTAATTTTCCTTTGCTCGCCCGATTCGATCGGGCACCAGGTAGGGATTGCCTTACTTTCTGTAAAAAAATCAGCGTTTGGCGTCCATACAGGTCCGCGCCTATGCATTGCAATCAAATAATTCACTTTTGTCTCTTTGCAAAATTCTTTTGCCCCAAGATCACAAAATTCTTCTAACCGACTATCAACCGGAAAAAAAGCAATGTCAGCGATTAACCCAGACATTTTTTTAAGTTGCTTTTTAAATCGATTTCTGGCAAATTTTATATTTTCTTCAGTTTCGCCTTTCCAATGCCACCAATTAAAATCACCAGCATGGAAAATGCGCCAGCCATCCACTTCTACCAGAAATGAAATACCTTCATCCGTAGAACTATAGGTCTTTACTTGCAACGTTTCACTTGCATAGTTATCATAGGTATTCAAATACACGGTTTTTTCTCGTGGCAGCTTTTTGGCGCCTGATTCTCCTTCAATATCAAAGCTCAAAATATATTGGTTCACGTTATCAGCAAATTGACGAATTAACGGATTGAAATGATCAAAATGGCGATGTGAACTAAACATATAAACGGTATCGCTTTGTGCTATCAAATTCGGAATGATATTTTCTGGATCAAGATAATAATCAAAAATCAACAATGTTTTTCCTATTTTTACAGAAAATCCACTATTCAGTAAATAGGAAACTACCACTTCATTTGTCATCGTTTTCTCCCCTATGCTTTACGCGTAAATTCATGAAATAAATTTCTAATCGGTGTTTGATAAATCACATATGCAAGGGTACTGCCGCCCAAGGTACTGACTAAGAATGGGATGACAAAGAAAAATGCCCCTACATTCGAATCCAATAAAAATTTTGCCATTGGGTATGCAACAAGACCGCCTATGATTCCAGTACCAACCACTTCACCTAGAATTGCACCATAGATACTATGCGTCCTTTTATATAACATTCCTGCCAAAGTCGCACCAATGATACTACCGGGAAAGGCCAAGATAGAACCAGTTCCCAAAACATTTCTCAGCAGCGATATTCCAAATGCCGCACCAGTTGCATAACGCGTTCCCAAGAGCACTGTTAACAAGACATTAATCGCATGCTGCACTGGAAAACACTTTGCAAAGCCGACTGGAATATATACCAAGTGTGCTGAAAGCACACCAATTGCCATAAACATTGCGGTAATGGTCATTTTTTTTAAATTCATGTTTCTCCTCCTACTCGGTAACTCTCGCATATCTTTTGATGATATCATCATTTAGATTGAAGATCGCATCCATCAATCTAACTTTAAAGGTACCAATTCCTTCATTTTCCAAAAGCGATTCTACGGCAACCTCCCCAGCGATTCCCATACTCAACACACCAGATACGGCACCGACAAAAGTATCACCAACCGCACAATAACTTGCTACTAAAGCTGTCGTCATACAGCCAGTACCAGTAACGCGCGTTAAAAAAGTATGCCCATTATGTATATGACAATGTTTGTCTTTGCAAGCAATAATATCTACTTGCCCTGTAACTGCTACCACACCATCAATTTGTTTAGCCAAGGCCTTAGCTGCCGTTTCTCCGCCATCACTTAGAGCGATAGAATCAACCCCCTTCACCTCGGTATCCAAACCACACAATACTTTTAATTCTGACATATTGCAGCGTATGACATCCGGTTTCACCTCAGCAATGATCCGTTTGGCAACTTCAGTGCGGTACATTGTCGCTCCGACTCCAACTGGATCAAAAACAACTGGAATTCTCAGTGATTTAGCCCTATTTCCCGCGATGATCATAGCTTCTACTGTTTGTGAACTTAAAGTGCCAATATTGAGTACTAATGCTCTCGCATGACTTACCATCTCTGCAACTTCATTTACATCTTGCGCCATGACTGGTGAAGCACCAATTGCTAAAGTTATATTTGCACAATCATTTACACTAACATAATTGGTTATTTGATGAATCAGTGGACTGTCTTGTCTTACCTTATGTAACCTATTTGTCATTTGTTTTATCATCATATCTAAACTCCTATTTATAAAAAAATAACACTTAACTTTAATATTATAATACAAAATTTATAATATAGCCGCATAAAAAATAAAAATACACCTATTTTTCGTTAGGTGCATCAAAAATATTTGAAATCACGCTACAAATATTTGAGTGAACAACAATATAGTCAACGCAATAATAAGAATCGTAAAAATCCACGCAACAGCATGATATAGGCGATTATTCTTATAGCTTCCCATAATTTTTTTATCATTAGACAAGAGCAATATAAAAATTAAAATAGGGGAAATCAGCATTCCATTTAATACTTGTGAAAGTAGCATAACACTATATAGAGAAATATTTGGCATTAAAACCAAACCGGCACCTATAACAATCAATACTGTATAAACAATAAAAAATACCGGTGCCTCTCGATACGTTTTATTAATTCCATACACCAATCCCATGACTTCACAAATTGCATACGCCGTACTCAATGGTAAAATCACCGCCGCTAATAGCGCTGCGCCCAATAGACCACCATTGAATAATACACTCGCATATGCCCCTGCAAATGGTTCTAAAACAATTGCTGCTTCTTCAACATTTTCTATCATATAAGGATGACCATATAACGCTGTGGCGGTTGTAATTAAAATAAAAAAAGCAATTAATCCCGTAAAAAAAGTTCCTACAATAATATCTATACAAGTATACCAATAATCTTTAACAGTGATTCCTTTATCAACAATAGCCGCCTGCATATAAAATTGTCCCCATGGCGTAATTGTTGTACCAATAATTCCTAGCGCTGTAAACAAATAAGCACTATCTTGATGAAAAGTCGGTACAAAAGTTGCGGTGAGTACTGCGGGCCATGATGGCTCAACTAGAACACCAGCAATGATGTAACTAAAAAAAGTAGCGCATAGCAAAAAGAACACCTTTTCGACGTAATTATAATTTGCCTTCACAACCAAAAACCAAATAAAGAAAGCAACAAATGGTACCGCGATATATTTGCTAATAGAAAAAAAGGTACAACTCAATACAATGCCTGAAAATTCTGAAGCTGTCGTTCCTATATTTGCTATGAGGAAAAGAACCATTACTAAGACAGCAGAGCGTTTTCCATACCGCTCGTGGATGAGTACAAATAGGCCTTTCCCCGTAACAATCCCAATACGTGCTGATATTTCTTGCATGACACCTAAGCAAATCGTGCTAATCAACAAGACAAACAATAAGGCATAGCCATACTTTGCTCCCGCCGTAATATAAGTAGCAATCCCACCAGCATCATTATCTGCGAATGCTGTGATAATCCCTGGTCCCATGACAGCAAAAAATACAGCTACTTTTTCACGAAACGTTTTGGGCGGGATCTGTATATTTCTTAGCCAGTTCCTTGCAAAACTACCAATAAATTTTCGTTCCTTCACCCCACCACCCCCATACTATTTGTCATGATAACAAAAGGGACATTACAATTTAATTTTGTAACATCCCCTTTACGCCAAGATTACGCGCTCATTTCATATCTCATTCTATGTGGTGGTCTAGCAGATTGCGCTTATTTTCTTCTTCTCTTCTTACTGGATAAAATTATTTTACTCGTTTTATTTTCCTTTACCGTACTCATTTCTTGGTCGTCACCTTTTTTATAGGCGGTATAATATTTAAAACCAATCAAAATCGCACAAAAAACTAACATAACATCAAGAACTGTTTGCATTGTACCGCCAGTTGGCCACTGCCTCGTACTTAAATGCCAAATAAAGAGAGCGGCAAATACGACATCATTAAATTTCCCCATATTAATTTTATTCATATGAAAAACCTCACTTCTCAGTTGATTCGATTGCTACTGGCACTAATTTGAAGGCATTACCATCTACCAAACCTAAATCGGTCAATTTTAATTCAGGAATAACTGGCAAACTCAAAAAGGCTAGCGTTAAAAATGGATCATAGCAATCACGAATACCTAAGGAATATGCTAATTCCTTTAATTTTCCAACTTGCTTTGCAACTGTATGCACATCTTGATCCGACATTAAGCCTCCAATTGGCAAAGCTAATGAATCCAAGACTTTACCATCAAGCGTAACAGCAATACCACCCTGAATTTTTTCCAATTCCTTGGCTGCAACTAAAATATCTTCATCATTCGTACCAATCACGATTAAATTATGGGAATCATGGGCAACGGTGGAAGCAATCGCCCCACGGTTTAGACCAAAACCATGAACTAAGCCCACGCCTATATTTCCCAGACAATTATGGCGTTCAAATACCACTAATTTTAAAATATCCTTTTTCACATTTATAGCAAAAAAGCCATCTTCCCGATCAACTTCCATTTCTAAGGCTTTGGTTACGATTTGATGTGGCACCAAGCCAATGACCCGAGCTCGCTTCGTTGGAGCGGAAATACGTAATTTCGTTTGGTCAATTTCTGCTAAATGCATCGTTTCTTTGATTTTTTTACTGGCGATATCTTTGCCCTCAAACAATGGTGCATTGTCTCTGGCTACGACAACTCCATTTTTCAAAACGAGCATTGGCTGCCAGCTTTTTAAATCATCAAACACCAAAATATCGGCCTTATAGTTTGGTGCAATCGCCCCAATTTCATCAAGGTTAAAATAGCTTGCCGCATTGATCGTTGACATCTGTAAAACAGTCGGTAAGTCTACCCCTGCTTCGACCGCCAAGCGAACCATGTTATTGATATGACCTTCGGCAATCAAATCAGCGGGATGACGATCATCAGCAGCAAACAAACAAAATTGCGAAGTGTATTTATTAATCGCCGGTAATAAATTCAATAAATTTTTTGCCGCTGAACCTTCGCGAATCATCACATGCATACCAGCACGTAATCGGTCTAAGGCCTCTTCTGGTGTCACACATTCATGATCGGACTTAATGCCAGCCGCGGCATAGGCCATTAAATCATTGCCGCTTACCCCTGGTGCATGTCCATCGATTTTTTTATTTTCCGCTAAAATTAACTTCTCAATGACCTTGCTATCGCGATAAATAACACCTGGATAATTCATCATTTCCCCCAAGCCCAATACCCGAGGATGATTGATAAACTTTTCTAAATCAGCCGCAAAGAGCTCAGCACCGGAATTTTCTAAATTGCTGGCCGGTACACAAGATGGCAGCATAACATAAACCGATAACGGCAAATCTTCCGTTGCATCTAATATATAGTCAATCCCATCCAGACCTGCAACATTGGCAATTTCATGGGGGTCAGCAACAATCGTCGTCGTTCCTGTCGGTAAAACCGCTCGAGCAAACTCAATGGGACTGAGCATCGAACTTTCAATATGTACATGTCCATCAATAAAACCAGGCGTAAGGTATTTACCTGTTAAATCAATTTCATTTTCCCCTGTATATTCGCCAATACCAGCAATATAACCATCCACGATCGCTATGTCACCTTTGATAAATTCGCCAGTAAACACATTAAAAGCCTGTGCATTTTTCAGCACCAAATCGGCTTGAACAGCCCCTTTGGCCACTCCAATTAGCTTGTTTATATTTTTCATTACGATCCACCTATCAAATATACTTAATCATCAACTCATTATAATATATTATCAAATAACCCAGCAAAAGCAAAGTAGTATTATAGACAAAAAACTACTGATTACTCAGTAGTTTTTTCATCTAAATTTCTTTGCTTTACACTTTCTGCAATTTCTGCAATTCTTGTTCCCGGCAAAGTAAAGCCACGTCCCATGACCTCATTTGCATCTTGCACAATCATAAATGCCATTGGATCAATCGCATTGGCGATAAGTTTTATCTTACCAAATTGAGTGAGGTTGGCTACAACAAAGATAATATCCTTACGCTCACGCGTAAATGCGCCCTCGCCCTTTAAAAAGGTAACACCCCGCCCAATTTCACTGATGATTCCATCGGCAATTGCTGCTGCTTGATTAGAAATAATAATAACCGTTTTCTTATTATTAAAACCAGCCGCTACTTTATCAGTAAGATCCGAACTAACATACATCGAAATCAAAGTAAACATGGCTAGCTTCACACCAAATAACATTGCTGCCAACGCCATAATCAAACAATTGAAAGCAAAAATAACACTCCCCATATTTAGTGAATAATATTTCTTTACAATTGCCGCCACAATATCGAGACCACCGGAACTACCATTGGCCCGAAAGATGATCCCATAACCAATCCCATTAAAGACGCCGCCATAAATTGCCGCAAGCATAGGATCGTCAACGACATTATAATTAGATAAAAATCTCATGGCATCAATACAAATAGAAAACAATACCGTGCCAAAAACAACATCCACCGCGTAGATTTTTCCCAATGTTTTATAAGCAGCAATCAAAAGCGGAATATTCATGATAAGCATTTGCACCCCAATTGGTAAGGCGAATAAATAGTAGAATATAATGGCAATCCCACTTACGCCACCACTTAATAATTGATGAGGCACTAAAAATAGATTAATTGAAGCACTACTAATTAGACAGCCGATTAAAATTAAGCTATAGCGAAATATTTTACTCTTCATCGTAAACACCTCAAAATTCTGCTCATTCCTCAGCTAGAGTTGTTATTCTAAATTCTTCTAAATCGCCTTGGCTGACATCCAGTAATAATTGTTGTTTTTCGTCTTGCGGGTTTTTGTAAATGTAATAAATATGTCCATTGATTTTTTCCTTGTTGGCTAGACCATACTCTTTTAAGATCTTATGAGAAGTCGCCCCGATTCTTACACCTTTGTCCGTTACATACTCTTTATCACTAACACGAAAATCTACGATTTTATTGGTGAAACGATCAATCCCAATTCTCATATCATTACCTTTGTAAAAATAATACGTCACAATATTATCTTTGACGATATAATCGAAATTTACCCGTGGCTGCCCAATCTTTGCTACCATGGTTTCGTAATCGTCACCTAATTTTATCCCTTTATACGTAAAATCTTCTGGACTTGCCGCAAAAACCGTTGCCGCAAAAGCAAATACAAATATCGTACATAAAATGATCTTTTTTAGCACGCAATTGCCTCCCTTATTTTAAATTCAATTTTGCTAAAGCCTCCGCCAAAGCCGTATTTACAGGTTCATTACTAGTTTTTTGCTGCTCTCTCATATACTGTGCTACTTCACTTTTAGAAACTTTCGTATTATTTTCCTTACTCTTACGTTTCTGAAACGTAGTCAATTTTTCCCGATAGCCGCAAGCGCAGAAAAATAGCTTTCCTTCACCTTCGCCACGCATTTCTAATTTTTTATGGCAGTTTGGACAACGTGCATTCGTTACCGTTGATAAACCTTTGCGATACCCACAGCTTCGATCTTGGCATACGAGCATTTTGCCTTTTTTACCGTTCACTTCTAATAAAAACTTACCACATTCCGGACATTTCGTTCTCGTTACATTATCGTGACGGAATCGTTCCTGACTATTTTTGATATTATGCACAACTGTTTGGGCATAATTCTTAATATCATTGATAAACGTATTTTTTCCAAGCTTACCACTAGCGATACTACTCAAATTTTGTTCCCATTTTGCGGTGAGCGCTGGTTCTTTTAAATCATGCGGTACCAATTCTAATAGTTGTCTTCCCTTAGCGGTTACAAAGATATCTTTACCTTTTTTCTCGATTAAGAAACTCGCAAATAATTTTTCAATAATATCCGCCCTAGTTGCAACAGTACCAAGTCCTCCAGTTTCACCAATCGTTTGTTTTAAAGCTTTACTATCATCACTCATATATTTCACCGGATTTTCCATCGCTCCCAATAACGTTCCTTCATTAAAAGGTGCTGGTGGTTTGGTCATTCCTTGCGAAACATTGAGTTTCATTACTTTTAACTTATCACCTTTTTTAAGGTCTGGCAAGGTTTGTTCTGCAAGACTATCATTTGCATTTTCTTCTTCAAATACGCCCTGATAAACTTCTTTCCAGCCCATGTTCTTGATATTTTTTCCCTTGGCAATAAAGACTTCACCATTCAGATCCACTTTTACTGTGGTTTGTTCATATTCAAACGGTGGATAGAGCACGGCAACAAAACGTTTTACGACCAAATCATAAATTTTACGTTCACGATCGGTAAGCGCACTCAAATTTACAAACTGTTCCGTTGGTATAATCGCATGATGATCCGATACTTTACTATCATCAACGAAATGTTTACTCGCTTGGATTTGTTTGCTCGCTTGAAATGCTAATTTAGAATACGGTCCGACACTACATGCGCTGAGACGATCTTTTAGTGTTGGCACAATATCCGCTGAAATATATTTTGAATCCGTTCTTGGATACGTAAGTATCTTATGCGTTTCATAAAGTTTTTGCATCAGCCCCAGTGTTTCTTTGGCTGAAAAAGCAAAAATCTTATTTGCATCGCGTTGCAATTCAGTTAAATTATAAAGCTGTGGTGCATAGGATTTTTTTGCCGCCTTCTCTAAGCTTACGACTTCACCAACAGCACCAGTAATTTTCTTGGCTACGCTATCGATATATTCTTTATCAAAAGAACGCATGTCCCCACTTTTTTTATCCTGCCAAGTTACGGTAAGCTGGTTAAGCTTCGCCGTCAATCCATAATATGCTTTTGGCACAAAGTTTCTAATCTCATCCTCACGTTTCGCGATAATCGCCAGCGTTGGCGTTTGCACACGACCACAAGATAATTGTGCATTAAATTTACAAGTAAGCGCCCGCGTTGCATTGATGCCAACATACCAGTCCGCTTCCGCACGTGCTACTGCCGCTTGATAGAGATTGTCATAGTCTTTGCCCGCTCTTAATTTTGCAAAGCCTTCTATGATTGCTTTATCAGTAACCGAAGAAATCCATAATCTTTTGATTGGTTTATGAATCATTGCTTTTTCAATGATCCACCGTGCTACCAATTCTCCTTCGCGTCCAGCATCGGTTGCAATAATGACTTCACTTACATCCTTGCGACGCAGTTGATCCCTTACAACGTTAAACTGACGACTGGTTTGCTTGATGACCACAAGCTCTAACGCTTTTGGCATAATCGGCAATTCTTCGATCCGCCAAGATTTATTACTTGCCCCATATGCTTCTGGATCCGCTAATGTCACCAAATGACCAAGCGCCCAAGTGACGATATATTTACTACCTTCAATATAACCATTACCATTTTGTTTCGCTCCGAGCACCCGTGCTAAATCACGACCAACGGAAGGTTTTTCTGCTAAAACAACTATTTTACTCATAATTATTATTTTACCTCACAAATATTTGATATTCATTTATAAATTTAAAAACAAAGACTTATGCAACGCACAAGTCTCAGCTTGTAGACATACTATGGACAGACAGGCCGCCGGCAGGCGATAAGCACCCATCTACGCCCTCCGACAAGGTGCTGCTCGTCGACGTACAAAAGTACGACTCCTTCTCAACTCCTTGCTGCGCCTGGCATCTGAGCACTTCTCGCCAACCGGCAATCTATCTTCGTACTAGTTTATAATTGGTACCAATTTAAATGTTTCTATTTATTAATGTAAATATTTCTACTTTGTCGACAATTTGAGACTCATGCTATGCATAAGCCTATTCTTTGTTATACTACATTTTTTAATAACCAAAATACAACCATACCAGTTACGATACTTTTCCCCAAAGACTTCGTTTTTAGCGAGACTGCCAAAACAATCAAAGACGCTATTAAATTAATATTCCCTAAACTCAAATTGAGTTTATTACCATCAATAAAAATTTCCGAAAATACCAACGCCCCAAACACTGATGTTGGCACATACGTTAACCACCGCTCTACAATCGGTGATAAGGTTGTTTTAGCAAGCAAAAAAGGCGGAACTACCCGCGGAATATATGAAACAACAAACATTCCTAAAATACAATACATAACTTCCATACTAGTCATCTTTCGTGCCCCCTTCAATCATACAGCCAAGCGTAGCTGCAATGATGGTTGCTACAACAATATGTAATTTATGCGTTAAAAATCCCGATAAAAACAGTGCCAGGACCCCTGATACTACTCCAATGATGATCTTTAGATTGTTCTCAAAATGATATGTCCAAAGCCCGATAAACATAGCCGTCAATGTATACCCTACCACCGCAATATCAACAGGCAACACGTTACCCACGATATTTCCAAGCATCGTACTCAAAACCCAACAGCCATGCGCTAAAATATTTAGTGCCAAGGCACGATTGGCATCCCACTCGCCAGCACTAAATTCACTTAAATTCACGGCAAAGGTTTCATCAACAATTCCCTGCGTAAAAAAGCTAAAATATTTTTTTGACTGCCCCATTAAATATGCCGTTAATGTCGAACTATATAAAGTATGCCGTAAATTTACTATGAATGTCGTCAGCACAATCGAAGAAATAGATGCACCTCCACCAATCATGGAAAGCGCAATGAACTGCCCACTGCCCGCGAAAACAAGCACCGACATCATTGCCGTTTCCCACACACTTACCCCGACCTTTTGTGCAAGTACCCCACAAGCAAAACCTAGTGGAAGATAACCAACACAGATCGGAAAAACTGCTTTTAAAACTTCTTTACTATATAAATTGCGTAAAATATTAACACCTTCTATTATTAAGCTAAATAAAGATTTTTCCTAACTTATTCGATGCACTATGTATACTGTCTGTTTATTATATCCGTTAGGTACAAATTTTTCAATATCTTCCTTAAATTAATTGGAAATTTAGGACAAATCACGACAAGGTGGCGGTTATTTTTGTCTTATTTTGTTATTTTATTTATCTTATCCTTATTAATTCCCGTGATCTCTGCCAACTTTCTTAGTGGCAAATTTGTTTTCTCTTTAAATTTTTTCAGTTTCTCTTCTAAGCTTTCTTCACTTTTTGCAAGCTCATTCCATAACTTTATTGCTTGGCTTTCTTCCATTTGATTTGCTTTTTCATCTATTTCAATAAATTTATCTTCTTCTTTCATCTTTGTGAATTTGATAAACTCTTCTCTTTCTTCCTTTTTCTCTTCTGAAAATATTCCGAGAACTAGTTCTTTATCTATTGCTTTTGCTAAAACAGTATCTTCTTCTATATAGGCCTTATAACTACTCCATTTATATTTTTCTACTCTTTTCACTATGCCTGCTTTGACTGGGTTTTTATGAATATACCTTGTTGCCATTAATAGATAGCTATCATCTTCTATTTTTTCGCTTCTATATCTATCTTGAAATAGGTGGCCTGTCTTCTTATATTTCTTATTAAAATAAAAGACATAGCTAACATTGATTCGTTTCATTATATTAGCTATGTATTCTTCTCTTTCTTGCAATAGTAAATGGGCATGATTATCCATTATGCAAAATGCTATAAGACCATATCTGTTATTTTCTTTTTTCGTTTTTAGTATTTCTATAAAGTACATTTTATCTTGGCCATCCATGAATATATCTTTTCGAGCGTTACCTCTTATCATTATATGGTTATATCCTGTATTACTTTTATCTCTTTGTTGTATTGGCATGATAATCCGCTCCTTTTTCTCTCAGATTATCATGCCAAATTAATTTAGTCAAGACAAAAAGAACCGTCACCTTGTCTTAAAAAAAACAGATTTTAGAGCTGGATAGGATTCGTGTACCCATTTTTAAGTGGAAATGAAGAAGATTTTTGCTTTTTAGGCAGGTACTTTATCCTCCCTCTTAGCACCCCGCATTTTGACGATGCACCGAGAGTTTCTACCCAGTCTTTTGGTCAGTTACCGGGATAGGACTTTCATTCACAAGTATAATCCAGCTTCGCTGGACAAGCGGTATTCAAAAGGGCATTAACGAATAGTTACCGTTTCATCTAACGAATACATTTTTTTGCAGAATGTGGAAATTTTATTACAAGTTTTAGGATCAAGCAACAACATCATGTGACTAGAAGAATCTACATCTATTATATTAAAATTTGGAAGTTGTTGTTCCCATTCCCCCCAATATTTTGTATGATCAAGTAAAATTTTGTCTTCTGCATTTGCTACAAATTCACCAAAGAAGACTCCGTTCTTATTACGAAAATAATAACAAGTTACTGTTTGAGGGTAGGTTAACGGTAAGATGCTAAAGTGATTGAGTTTATATGCCTGCTGAACTTTTACATTATTTTGAATCCGTTCGCGTAATAGAGCTTCCGTTTTGGCTAATCCACGTGCTTTGGCAAGTATAACCACTTGCTGCAAAAAAAATTCATCATCTGCATTCAAATCCACTTCCTCTTGACGGATTATTATTTGTGCCGATTTTTCCGGTTCTTGCCGGATCATAGGCATGAGCTCCATGTTAACTGCTTGTAAAATCAAATCTTTAGGAAATAAATTTACTTTCCTCATGCCAATACTATCTGGTGAATCCAGCATAACAATCGTATTGACATTTTGTCCTACCCCTTGCAATTGGCGTGTAATTTCATATGCTAGAGCTCCACCCAGAGAAAAACCACCTAAATCATATGGTCCCTCTAATTGTACTGATTGAATTATATGAACGTAATAAGAAGCCATTGCCTGAATTCCTTCTAAAGGAGAACCACCGGTCATCCACCCTCGTGCTTGTATACCATAGAAAGGGCGCTGACTTTTCTGGGCAATGCTTTGATATCCTTCAACTCCACCGCCCCCTCCATGAAGCCAAAATACAGGCCGTCCTTGAGAAACCTGATTAAGGTGTATCAGCTCTGGGAACTGAGACCAATTGTTTCTATTTAAATCTGGTTCTAAACTAATTCTCTTCTCTGTGTAAGATTTATTGTTATTTTCCTTATCGGCTATATATTTTTCTTCCTTGGCAGAATACATTGCTTTAGGAACAGGATAAAGTTGTTTTTGAAAACAATATGTTGGTAACGATATACGATAAACATTATATGAATGAAAGAATGTTTTCCAAGAAATATTTGAGCCTTGTACCCATAATTTTGCTAATTTATGCCATGAATGATTGTTCAAATAGCTTTGAACCTGAGCCGCCTCACAGTTTTCATTCATCGTATTAGCATCCACATTAGCAGTTGAAATAATATCGGCAGATATTTCACTGTTTAAAAATTGTCGAAATTGTTTAACTAATGTTTTAAGATTATCGGTTATAAATACTACTCGTTCAGAAAACGCTACTCTACCAATGCAAAGTGTAAACATTATATTGGACAAAGTATAATTAGTCTCCCATTGTGCATCAAGATTTTGATACCTTTCAATGAATTCGATATAGTTTTCGATAGTTCGCTGAAGCTGATAGTTTGTTTTGGACGATAATGGAATAAAATAAGAATCTAATTTTTGTTCCTCGGTATTCTCTACAATATGTTCTTCCAAAATAAGATGCCCATTGTTACCGCCGTTATCAATGGATGATATCATTGCCCGACGCGGCATTGAAAACTGTTTATTATTAACCGTTAGAACAGGTGGTATCCATTCTGTTGTTGATGTTTGAAAATAGAACGGGGAATCTTTTATATTTATATTTGATCCTATTTTGGGCAAATTAATTAACGGAATAAACATTTTCGTTTTAAACTGCAGCAATACTTTTGTTAATTGTAGTAATGTAGATACGGCTTCACCATGTCCAATAATAGATTGTACTGACCCAATCGGACAAAATTGCTTTTCATTAGTGAACTGATTAAACGCTAATATTAAACCTTCAAATTCAGCAACATCACTTATAGATGATCCATTGGATGCTGCTTCCATATAATTTATGGTTGCTGGATGTATCCCTGCTTTTTTAAAATTAGTTTGAATAAGTTTAGCTTGCTGTTTTGGATCGGGGACCATAAACTTTGGCGGATTTTCTTCATGACAAATATGACAGGATTTAATAACTGCATAAATATGATCCTTGTCTAGTAAAGCCTGTTGTAGTGGTTTCAGCAAAATGGATACAACTCCTTCAGCTAACACCCGGTCATCGTCTGATCAGTGCATAGGTTCGGATCAAGAATATTTGCTCCAATAACTAATGCCGTTTGGCATTCTTTTCGCATTAAGCTTTGACCTGCCAAGTGAATCGCCGTTAAGGAAGAACAAGCACCCTCACTTACAATTAAAGCTGGACCTTGAAAATTAAAAAAATCGGCTATTCTATCATTTAATATATGGGAATGGTTTGTAGTTTGATATTTACTAGGTGTTATCCCAGTAAATATTCCTACTGAATTGCCTAATTCTTCAAAAGTATAACCTGCATCTTCAATACAAGACCACACTGTTTCTAACGCAAGACACTCTCGATGATCCATAATAGATATTTCATCAGAAGTTAAATCAAAAAAAGATGCATCAAATGTATCATGCGCTTAAAAAAAAGTGCCAAATTTATAACACTTTTTATGAAGATATAAAGAATCATTAGTTGGAAAATCATGGTGTTCATCACAGTACCATTGGTGCTCCAGAATTTTCTTGATAAATTTTGTTCCTTGTTTAAGTTTCAGCCAAAACTCATAGTGATTATCTGCCTGTGGATACCGTCCATTCAAACCAATAATAGCGATATCATACTGTTGAATCTTTTTTGTTTCCTCAAATTCTAACTTCTCAGTCCTCGTTTGAGTAACTGCTTCATATAAAGATTGTTGTTGTTCTTCTGTTAATAGTGCTACTAGATCCTTTAAATTTTGTCTAGACATGATTAACAATTACCTCCATACTTTGTTAAAAAATTCATTCAGCTTATCATAAATAATTCTGTTCATCTTAGCATGGTAAACCCAATGAAATCGCAAAAATGATTGCTCTTCATAATTATAAAGATATCATGATATGATGCTGCATCAACCAATTAGGATACAGCATCATATCATGACTAACATTATTATATAAGCCATTTTTGTTGACCCGCTTGCGGCTCTTACGCAAATGATAAATTGTAGTTTTCCGGGGTGATAATCCCGCGATTTTTAATGATGCTTAGCAAATAGTCTGTGAACAATGGTTTCCTATTCATTTGAACTACCTCTGAAAGCTACTAAATACATTATAATAGATAAAATAATGAGGATAGCTGAAACGTTGTATATGTAAATAAATCCAAACACTTGTGCCACACTGCCCCAAAGAACAGAGCCAACCATTATTCCTAAGTCCATTGCACATAGATATGTTGCATTAGCCATTCCTCGTCTTTCCGCAGGTGCAAAAGATATAACTAATGCATTTAGGGTTGGCTGAACTACACCGAAACCAATGCCATAAATTACAGCAACGATAAGAAATATTGGCAACGAAGGAGCTACAGACAACAGCTTCAGGGCAATTGCTAATAAAAGCATGCCAGAAACCACTATTTTGGAGCTTCCATGTCGGTCAGCAAATCGACCAAATGTTAACCTGACAAATATTGTAGCCAGTGAACTAACTATAAAAAATATTCCAATATTTGCTATACCTTTCTCATTCGCATATGCAGGTAAGAAGACTCCTACGGTGGAGTAAGTCATCATAACGATAAAAAATAAAAAAGATGGCCACATTGCTGTTTTTTCAAAAACCAATATCTTGTTTTTTTGCCCTGCTTTATGTTCAATTTTTTTAATAAGTGGAGGCTCTGTACTTATTTGATTAAGGTAGCGATTTTGCCATAAACTAGTAAGTAATGCTAATACAATGAAGAAAGCTGAAAGAAGAAAAAGTAATATATAATTATAATGCTCCAATACGTATAATCCTAAGCCAGGACCGAGAGCTATAGCAACTGAGTTTGATATTCCAAAAAAGCCCATTCCTTCAGTTCTGCGGCTGGCTGGAATCAGATCAGAGGCTATGGTACTGACTGACGTGGTGGTTGCACTCCAACTTATTCCGTGTATCGCTCTCAGTATTAACAGCAGAATAACTGAATATGCCACCGCATTGTAAGAGAGCGTTGCCAGCAGCAGCACAGTCAGACTCGTAAGCATAATTGACTTTCTTCCTTTTTGATCTAGCAGACCTCCAATCTTTGGACGAGCTATGAAACCGGTTAAATAATAAATACCGGATACTAGCCCCGCCATTATTTTGTTTTCCCCAATGTTTAAAACATGTAAAGGTAAAGTTGACAGTAACATAAAATTTCCCAGATAGGCAAGGAAATTCACCAGTATGGTAAAAACAAAAGCTGTCGACCATAAGTTCTCCTGAACACCTGCCTCCTGATTTGCTATAAGCATTCCTTTCAAAACGATCATCCTCCCTATAAGCACTATACCTTCAGGAATATTGCAGACTTAATTCTTAGTATTCCTACTGGTTTAATAGTGATTAATTTACAGTTTTATACTATTCTTACTTAAATAATTTGTCAAGCTTAATAATAGTGGTTACTTCCACTTGGCATGTTGTGATTTCAGTGCAACTTTCTTTAAGGAAGAGACCTGTGGGTTAAGGATTCTAACTTATTACTAAAAGAGAAAATCGTCTGAGGTCAATTTTATGTCTTTACCCTTTTCTCTAGCAATACGAAGTAATTGTTCTGTTTTTGTTTCCGGAGAAATATGTAAAACTGATCGGCGTAACATGGTCCGGGCACTATTAGGGCAGGCAGTGGCGCATAGACCACAACCGATGCACATTTGCTCATTAAACTCCGGCGCTTCTTTTCCGTTGCCCACGCTGCTCATACTAATGGCATTCATAGGGCATTTTTTAGTGCATTCACCACATCCTTTGCAACGATTCAGATCAATAGACGGAATGAAATTGCTGGGGTGTGTACCTAATACTCCAGATTGCCTGGATGCACCAAAAACTTCACAACAGCAGCTACAACAGTGACACATGAACACTGGTTGATTAAGTACATTGTCAACTTGGTGAACTAAACCAAATTTTTCAGTTTGATCCAACAACTGTAACATTTCGTCCACAGTAGCCGGCTTACCTCCCCCCCCCGTCGCGCGCACCATTGCCCAAATTCGCCTAGACTCTGTGGACAATTGCGTAAAAACAAGGTAGTTGTGAACAAGAAAAAAGTACAACGCATTGTACAAAAACTTGGCATTCAAGTAACTTCATTTACACGTAAGAGCAGAAAGTATAATTCTTACAAGGGAAGAATCGGAAAAATTGCACCAAATAGACTTCACCGACGTTTTAATACAAATGTTGTTCATCAAAAAATCACAACAGATACATCTGAGTTTAAGTATTATGAAATTGATGATAAAGGAAGAGTGATAATTAAAAAGCTTTATCTTGATCCATTCATGGATCTTTGCAATTGAGAAATCATAAGTTATGGTATTTCGCAGAGTTCTTCGGCTGAAAACATCATGAAAGCATTAAATGATGCTATAGATATGACTTCAGACTGTAAATACAGAAGAACGTTTCATTCTGATCAAGGATGGGCTTACCAGATGAAAGCTTATTCACATACATTAAAAGCTAATAGAATATATCAAAGTATGTCGCGCAAAGGAAACTGTTATGATAATTCTGTAATGGAAAACTTCTTTGGAATTATGAAACAGGAAATGTATTACGGAGTTGTTTATCATAGCTATAATGAATTGAAATCTGCGATTGAAAAATACATAAAATATTATAATGAACAAAGAATCAAGCAAAATCTAGGATGGATGAGTCCTGTTGAATATAGACTCAATCTCCTAGCTGCATAAAGAAATAGCGTAACAGCTAAAACTGCTACGCTATAAAGTCTAACTTATAGGGGTCACCTCAGCTCTCTAATCTGTGAAATGGACCCTTCGTCAAGGACAATTTGAAAAAGAGCCTATGCAATATTAAGAAGATGATTTCTGTATTGAACAGGAGTCATCTTTTTTAAATTCCATTGGTATCTATAATTATTGTAGTAAATCATGTATTGCTTTATTTCATTTTTTAACTGTTCTAACGTATCACATTTTTTTATATAAGCTTCATCTTTGAAATTACCAAAGAAAGATTCCTGTGGTGCATTATCCCAGCAATTTCCTCTCCTTGACATAGACTGACCCAATCCAACTTTTTTAACCAATTTCTGAAATATAGGGCTGGTATAATCGACTAAAGCCTATCAGTTAATGTTAATAGATAAAGGCATTATCCCAAGTATGTCACGAAAGGGGAACTATTGGGATAATGCCTTAGCCGAAAATTTCTTTAGTCATTTTAAATATGAGTGTTTACATATTCGTAAACGAGCAATAAATTCATATGAAGATGCTAAAGAAATTGTAGAAGAATATTTATATTATTATAATAATGAACGTTTTCAAGCTCGGTTAAAGGGGATGTCTCCCGTTAGTAATAGAAATCAACATAAAAAAAAATGTTATTTTCTATATAGGGATAGTGTCCGGATTTTTGAAGCACTGCACAATGTCCCCT
This sequence comes from uncultured Veillonellaceae bacterium, assembly GCA_963805085.1. Taxonomy (GTDB): domain Bacteria; phylum Bacillota; class Negativicutes; order JARBTT01; family JARBTT01; genus JARBTT01. Next base: position 185,872 of record CAWDTA010000004.1, read on the forward strand.
TGTCCCTATATCGTTTTATTTTCTGCGAAATTATTCCAGTCGAACTTTGGATAATCCATCTTTTGGGCTTTGATTTCCTCCTCTAATGATTCCTTATATATTTTCGCATAGGTAATTTCTCTAAACTCTTCTAATGAAATTTCGTCAGCTATTTCATTGACCTGACCAACTAGCGAAAAATTATATATATTAACTGCATCTTGCCACTTGATCATCACATATTCTTTGCAATCTAAATCTGTAAGCAATTTAACTGTAAAATCAGTGTTCTCTACTTCCTTGGCAATAATCGTGTCTTTTGGTGTTCTATAGATTCTATACATTTACAGAACCTCTGTTTTCCCAAAAAACATATCTTGTCCCTTGTAAATAGAATGAACCTCTCCCCTTGGTTGTGGCGAGGAGGCTTCCTCGCCACACGCTGGTGCGATACCTTGCCCATAGCTTTTTACTACCTTGTACTGTTACCAATTTATTTCCCCCTTCATCATTCTGCACGTGGTTTCTTCTATCCGCTGATGCAGATAGAAAAAACCAACATACAGTTTGTTTCAGGAGAAATTAAAAAAGCGCATGCGTGGGTTTTCCAACCTACACATGCGCTATACTTCATCTTGATTGCATGCAGACGCTAAGCCTCTGCCAAAACTTCAATCGTATTATACCAAGCGAACGGACTATCTCCCTTGTAATCAAGGGAAAAGCACGGTATAATAAATTGTCGTCGTAGACAGCTAGCTGTTACGTGTAGGTGCTCTTTCACCTGCTCGTGCCTGAGAGTGCTTCAACACTCTCGGGACACGGCGACTTTTTTAATTTCCACCTTATTCCTTAATTATATTACATTTCTTAGCGATTGCAAGTAAAAGTAAAGTGAAATATGACTTTTTATCGCAAAAATCATGTTTTTTTATTGTATTCTTTAAATTATCTCCAACGATGAGGGGACGGAATGCAGTTGTCTTGCTATTGTATAAAATATAAGCAATACAGATAAATTGACATAAGAAAATCTTCCAATCAAGGCATCACAGACGAATCTTACTATAATGTAGCTTTGAAGGCTTTCTGTTTGACCGAAGGGAGTTTAGCCTTCATTGCGGTCTTGGAATTAGCACTCACCTATGATTCGTCTTTTGCGGACTTGCAGTTTTTCGTTGCAACTTATCTGTTTTTTTCAGCATAAAACTTTTATCTCTTTCGATAATCTAAACTCTTCACTCAGCAAAATTCCCATTTTTAAAAACAGCAACTTCTTTCCCCTCATAGGTCACACCAATGATATCAAGATCTTCTGTCCCAATCATAAAATCTTCATGAATCAGTGAATCATTTACACCAGCTTTTCCCAACTCGGCTGGTGACATCGTATCGCCGTTTTTGATACAAACTGGATACGCTTTACCGAATGCCAAATGGCAAGATGCATTTTCATCAAATAAGGTATTATAAAACAAGATATTTAAATTAGAAATTGGCGAATCATATGGTACAAGGGCAACCTCACCTAAATAACTTGCACTATCATCAGCTTCCAGAAGCTTTTGTAAAATCGCCTGCCCTTTTTTCGCCGAATATTCAACGACTTTACCATCTTTAAACTTAAGCTTAAAGTTCTCAATCAGATTTCCATGATAGTTCAATGGTTTTGAACTCACGACGGTACCGTTAACGCCATTACGTTTTGGCATACTAAAAACTTCTTCAGTCGGCATATTGGCAATGAATTCTCTACCTTCTGGTGTATACTCTGCGCCACTAAGCCAAATATGACCTTCCGGTAATTCCACCGTCAAATCTGTACCAATGCTATTTTTATATTTTAAATATTTAAAATTATAATCATTCATTCTATCTTTACTTTTCTTCAATGCTGCTTGATGCTTTACCCAGGCTTCCACTGGATCACCTTCGCCCACGCGAACTGTTTGTAAGATAGCCTGCCAAAGTTTATCCACCGCTACTTCTACACTATCGTTCGGGAATATCTTTTGTGCCCAAGCCTTAGTCGGAATAGACACTACGCACCAAGTATTTTTATTGCTCATCATCCGTTCACGATATTCTTTTAACGCATTCCCACTCACTTTTTGGGCACGAGCAATCCGATCGGGATTTACATCCTTTAAAATTTCTGGATCAGATGCTGCAATCGAAACAAACGCTGCATCTTGTCTTGCATAACCTAGATAAAATTCTTTACGCCACTCTGGAAACTCATCAAAAACTTCTTCTGCTGCTTTGTTAAAACGAATTTTATTTAATATTTCATCATTCCAATTCACAACGACATCTTTTGCTCCCGCATCATAAGCAGCCTCCGCCACCCGACGCGCAAAATCAGCGCATTCAATTGGTGAATTGATTACAAGAATTTGATTTTTTTGAATATTAACCCCTGTTTTCACTATTAATTTTGCGTATTTTTCCAATTTTTCGTTCACTACGAATTCCTCCTAGCATCAAACTTCTATATAATATAACACAAATACCAATAAATGATACTTCACCTGCATTTATTCTATACTTAGATATAAAGTTTTGCAACCACATGGAGAAATAAGCAGTTCGAACCTTTTTCAATTCTATACAAACAATTTCCTTACAAAAAATATCCGCGCAAGAGTGCAACACGGTTTATTCGTTGCCTCATGAGCGGATATCTTACTCTACCTCCCATGTATTTTTAATATTATTTGTAACTTTACTACAATTATATTAAAATGATAAGAATATACTGTAATGAATCATCAAGATAAAGGACTGATACTATATGATTGATATCTATAAATTAGCACAAAAACATCATGATTGGGCAGTAAGTTTACGTCGTTATTTCCATACCCACCCGGAAATCAGCGACAAGGAATACAATACCCAAAAACACATTATTCAAGAGCTAAAAAAAATTGGTTTACAACCAGAGGTCAAAGCCACCACTGGAGTTATCGCCGAATTAAAAGGCGCGCTTCCTGGCAAGACCATTGCGATTCGCGCTGATATTGACGCTTTGCCAATCATCGATGAATGCAATACCGAGTACCAATCACAAAATCATGGTGCTTGCCACGCTTGCGGTCATGATGGTCATATGGCAATACTGCTCGGTACGATAAAAATGCTCGTTGAAATGAAAGCAAAACTCGCCGGTACCTATCGTTTTATCTTTCAACCCAACGAAGAAGAGTTCCCTAGCGGTGCTGCGGCAATGATCGCAGCTGGCGCCTTGAAAAATGTCGATGCGATTATCGGCGCACATATTTGGCAACCAGTTCCATTTGGCACTATCGGCATTTCCTACGGTAATTTGATGGCAGCGCCAGATAAATTTAAACTCACGATCAAAGGAAAAGGCGGTCATGGTTCCATGCCCCATCAAACCGTTGATCCAATTTTAATCGCCGCCCAAACCGTTATCGCCCTTAATACCATCGTCAGCCGCAACATTGATCCCCTTGGGCTAGCGGTCGTATCTGTCGGCGCTATTCATGCTGGCAATGTATTTAACATCATTCCAGAAACAGCAATGGTCGAAGGCACTGTTCGCACCTTCGACCAAAAAATCCGTGAACATGTATTTGCGCGCATTGATGAAATCAGCAAAGGCATGTGCCTCGCAAACAATGCGACCTACCATTTGGAAACTTTAATGGGGCATCCTGCGATTGTAAACCACGAAAGTTATGCAAAGGTCATTGAAGCAACCGTTGCCGAGTGTGGCAGCGATATAAAAGCAGAGATAATTCCACCAGTGATGTGCGGTGAAGATTTTTCCTATTACCTCCAAGAAGTGCCTGGCGCATTTTTCTTTATCGGCACAGGTACAGACACCATCACCTATCCACATCACCATCCAAAATTTGATATCAACGAAACCTGCATCCTCCACGGCATGGAACTCATGACCAGAAGTGCAATTGCCTTAGCAACCAAATAGTCTATCTCACTACTTCATCTAACGCCCATAAAACAATACCTAAATTTACAGCTTCATTTCTCATATCGCGATATATGTTGTCAACGTCTCGGTCGACTTTACGCCAATAAACATCATATTTACGAGCGATGGATTTATAGCTTTTACCGCTTAATTTCATGCGTAAAACATCTTCCGTACTCAAACGACCACTTACATCAGCAATTTTTTCCGCTGTGATAAGATCACGTAATGTTAAATTATTTTCGCGTAAAAATTTCATATGATACTCTTCAACATGAACACGATCCATAACAATACGATCACGACGATGTTCATATCTACTATCATGTCTTTTGTCGTATCTATCGTGTTGTTCATGATTATTATGTTCCGCAAAACCTGTTACTGGGACAGCCGCTACGCTAAAACAAGTCATCATACCCCATACGACTATTTTCTTTGTAATTTTTTTCATTCTAAAACCTGCTTTCGTTCTTATTACGTACTTATTATGTAGCGCTAGCACGCTTTTATTATAACTGTCTGGTCAGTCAATAACTATCGGTAAATGTTACCACAGAGAACAATAGCAGTAAGATCAAAGTTACTTACTCTGATCTTACTGCTATTTTAGGTTCCTTTATGCATGGTCCAACCACCCAGTCCATCTAGCACTAACTTGCAATTATGATAATCAGCGATACTTTTACGATGCCCAACACTTACGATGACAGTGTTGGGCATTTTTTTGATCACTAAGCTATACATTAAAGTTTGATTGTCATCATCAAGTGCCGAAGTTGCTTCATCTAAAAATAACCACTCTGGTTGTTGGAGTAATATGCGAACAAAGGCAATCCGTTGTTGTTCTCCTAGTGAAAGAAATTTGCCCCAGTCCCCGACTTCTTCTAAACGCGCGGCAAGATAACTAATACGACAAAGTGTTAACGTTTCGACCAATTCTTTATCACTTACTGTATAGTTTAGATAAGGATAGATAAGTGCTTTACGCAAAGTATCAATCGGCATATAGGGCTTTTGCGGCACAAATAAGCTTTGCTCACTTTGCGGAGCTATAATATTTCCCTTCGCATAAATCCATAATCCTGCTAGGGTACGGATCAAGGTACTTTTTCCACAACCAGACGGTCCTGTAATCAACAAACGACTCCCCGCTTGCAAAGTAAAATTTAAATTTTTGATCAATACTTGCCCATCTGGTTTTTCTACTACAACTTGCTGCAGTGCTAAGCTACGGTTAGCATTACTCCGGTCGGGACCTTGTAATACGTTTTTTTCACCTTGTTTCTCTGCAAACTCCATACAAACAATAAAATTATTGAGTCGATTGACAACAGCACGCCACTGAGCAACACGTGTAAAACTATCAATAATAAACGACATTCCTGATTGCACATGATTGAAGGCATCAATAATCTGAAACATATGACCAAGGGTAATCCTCCCACTAAAATACCGTGGTGAAGCAACAAAAATTGCAAAAATCACTGCCGCATGCGCATAACCAGTCGTTAACCATACCAACTTTTTACGAATCTGAATAATTTCTTTGAAGTTATAGACAAGATATTGAAAATGCTTTAGACAATTAAAACGCTCTGCACTTTCTCCACCGTATAAAGCAATACTTTCCGCATATTCACGTACCCGAACCAGACTATAACGAAAATCCGCTTCATATTTTTGTTGGTCGTAATCTAGTTTGATTAATGGTGTCCCAATCTTCACCGTAAAATAAGTCCCAATCATCGCATAAAAAAGTGCCGCCCAAACGAGATAGCCATAAACCGGAAACTGTATCGTTCCGATGGAAACCGTAATAATCTCTGAAATATTCCACAAAATGACGATAAAAGAGCACACCGTTAAAACGTCCTGCATACATTCTAAGGACAAGCGCAAAGTTAACGCCACAAATAAATCTACATCCTCACTAATTCGTTGATCTGGATTATCCGCATCATGCCCACCATAAAGCTGTAAGCGATAATAAATTTTATGTTTTAGCCAGTACGATAGGTATTTATCGGTGAGCCACTGCCGCCAATTGATATGAAGTAGTAGCCGAAAATAAGTTTGACTACCTTTCACTGCAACCAAAATCACAGCAAGGAGCGCATAAAAACCAATTGCTTCAATAAAGCCAGCTTGATTATGGGATTGAATGATATTATAAAAAGTTGCCTGCCATAAATTAATTTGTACGGTAATGTATACCAATAGCAAATTAAAACAAACAACCAACAATAACAAGCTCCATGCCGTCCATTTTTGCTTGGAAAACAAATAGTCCCTACCTAATCGCCAAGCACTTCTTAAGACTACACCCCGTCGCAAAACCTATCACCTCTATACGTTATATTTCCATTTATTGATCGACATGACAAAAATTATTTTCAACGATAAAAAGAGGATTTAACTGCTTTTATCCCTAATTTTAAAATTAGATAGCAGAGTAAATATTTGTGCGTTAAGTGTCAGATGAACGGGGAGTTGTCACTGAACGAAAAACTACGTTGGTAGTTTGCGGTACAAGTATTGCATCCCGCTGTTACATAAGAGAGAACTCCTCTATATGTAGCAACGCAAAATTATACTATGGAGGTGTCCTTAATGAATTATGTTAATGTAAAAAACATTGTTTTTACAGCAATCTTTATTTCTTTAACCGTCATTTTTACGCATGTTTTTGCCATTCAAACTCCTTTTATCCGCATTAGTTTGGGATTTTTACCAGTAGCCTTGTTCGCAATGCTACTTGGTCCAATAAAAGGTGCTTGTATGGCAGCGCTCTCCGATCTTCTCGGGTGCTTGGTTTTTTCTCCCGGCTTATACTTTCCGGGATTTACCGTAAGTTCTTTTCTCACTGGTTTGATTTATGGTTATTTTTTCTATCACAAAAAAATAACCTTACAAAAAATCATCTTTGTTAACATCATTATATTTATATTAATCGATTTATTTTTAAATACCTTATGGCTATGTACCTTATATCAAAAAGCCGCACAAGCTTTCTTCATCAGTAGGCTCATCAAAGGCTTAATCCTTTTGCCAATTCAAATTACTATACTTTATACTGTTTATAAAGCAATATACCATCACAAAATTTCCGGTCTGATCCATATGAAATAATATCTTTCCAACTCCCCCTAGATATCTTTTAAATTCTTAATCAAAATAAATACAAAGGAGAAAAGAGTATGGCAAATTTCAGAGAAACTTTTTATCACAAATCATCTTTAAAAAATTTTTCTAAAGATGATATCGTCAAGGGTACTGTCATCAAAATAAATCCCGCTTTAATCACTATTTTAGATACTATAGGTAAGCTTGAAAACATTGCCTATACCCAACAAAAAATACTCAATATTGTAAAAGATTTAATTCGTCATGGGAACATTCACACCTTACATATTGATATTAACTTTGCAGATTACCAACATTTCGGCATTCATCCACCCAGCATTAATTCTCATATTTTCACACCTGAATTTTTAGAAAAGCTTTATGAACTAGCGACTCCCCATAGTGTATTACTTAATGTACATTTGCTTACCAATCATATTGAAGAACATCTTTTAGCGATGAAGCACATAAGACTAGGTGCTGTTTGCTTTCAATTAGAAGTTATTAATACTCACAATAAATTAGCGAAAATAATTGACTTAATCTCTTCTATTGGTGCTTGTGTCAGCCCTGTCATTGAAACCATAGGCAGTGAAAATTTCAATCCACCAACGAAAGAAGATATCTTACAATTTCTTTCTCCTTTTTTTAACAAAATAGGAATGCTAACTTTCCAATTACTAGCAACAGGCGCACGATCTAGCCACATTACGGACCAACACTTCGATAAAAATTCTATAGAATACATCAATTTTATTGGTAAGCAATTCCCTGGAACAATCCAAATTCAAGGTGGTATTACCACCAAAACAATTGGTACAGCAATAAATTTAGGTAGTGAATTTTTCGTATGTGGCACAGAAATTTTTAATAATAAGGAAGGTTATTCCCCACACGAAGTCGTTGGTCAATTATTGGCAGCATCTCACCAAGCCTTAATAAAATAAAATATGCTACAATTATAAAAACAGCTGTTAGCAAAATGCTAACAGCTGTTTTTTGGGGTTTATATCTATGTGATTTTATGGAAAAGCAATATTATTTTAGTAAGTCGCTACCAGCGATACCTGGATGTGTCATTTCTTCTGGGGAAAGAATATGATCCATTGCTTCTTTAGTTAATAAGCCTTTTTCAAGAATGATTTCACGAATTGGTCTGCCTGTAGCATATGCTTCTTTAGCAAGCATGGAGGAATTTTCATAACCGATATGTGGTAAAAGTGCAGTTACAATACCAACACTACGATCTAACCAATATGCGCATTGTTCTTTATTGGCTTGTAAATTAACCATTAAGTTATCAACGAAATTATTCACTACATTTGTTAAATAACGCATGGAGTTAAATAAGTTAAAAGCAATAACAGGTTCCATTACGTTTAATTCAAATTGTCCATTTTCTACACCTAAGCTAATTGTTACATCGTTACCAATAACTTGGTAGCAAGTTTGGTTAAGAACTTCAGCCATAACAGGATTTACTTTACCCGGCATAATAGAAGAACCAGGTTGACGTGCTGGCAATTTTAATTCGTTAAGCCCACAACGAGGACCGGAAGCCATTAAGCGGAAATCATTTGCCATTTTGATTAATACCAAAGCAGTTACTTTTAAGCCAGAGGATACATCCGCAAAAGCATCTGTATTATTCGTAGCATCAATTAAGTTAGTTGCTGTTTCGAAGTGTTCACCAGTGATTTTGGATAATTGTTTTGCAACTTCTTTAATATATTCAGGTTCTGCATTTAAGCCAGTACCAACAGCAGTTGCTCCCATATTAATTGTATGAACGCCATCTACAGCAAATTCAATACGTTTAATACCACGACGAATGGATGAAGCATAAGAAGCCATTTCTTGCCCTAAAGTAATAGGCACTGCATCTTGTAAATGTGTACGACCCATTTTTAAAATATCTTTATATTCTAAAGCTTTTTTATCTAATTCATCTACTAAACGATTCAACGCTGCGATTAATGGTTTGCTTTTATGAATGACACATACTTTAATTCCTGTAGGGAAAGAGTCATTTGTAGATTGCGCCATGTTAGCATGGTTGTTTGGAGAAATGATATCATAACTACCTTTTGCTTCGCCGATAAGTTCAAGCGCTCTATTAACTAGAACTTCATTTGTATTCATATTAACGGAAGTACCTGCACCACCTTGAATTGGGTCAACTGGAAATTGATCATGTAATTTACCAGCGATCACTTCATCAGCGGCTTTAACAAGTGCTTTACCGATTTTTTCTTCTAAACGACCAGTTTTCATATTTGCAAGTGCTGCAGCTTTTTTAACAGTTGCCATCGCAATGATGAAATCTTTATCTAATTTTTCACCTGTAATACTAAAGTTTTCCATTGCTCTTATTGTTTGTACTCCATAATATGCTGCGTCTGGTACTTCTAATTCACCTAAAAAATCATGTTCTAATCTCATTATTATTTCCCCCTAAAATATTTCTTATTGTATTCGTTTTTGAATATTATGAATTTTATTGGCTATTTATATTGTTTATGTTTTCATTACCTTATGAACGTATTGTATCATGTATACAAAATACATTCAAGTGGGATTTTAAAAATTTTTCATGAAATCATTATCTTTTTCTACTACATTTCCTAATAAAAGGCTTCACTATAGATAAAACAACTATCAATTAAGACCAAATAAAGGTATAATGTTTAGCATAATTTAAAAATGAACATTATATTTTTATTAAAACATTGGAGGCTCATATGTGGTCAAAACATCAAACATCTATCTTAGTAAGTTTTAGCTTTACGATACTATTTTCTATGTTCTGGTTTGTACAACCATTAGCAATCGTCATTTTTTGTTCTTTATTATTGACGATATTACTAAATTCAATTGTCGATAAACTTGTAACAAAAAAAGTCCCCCGCATCATTGCAGCAATCGTTACACTATTTACTTTCCTTGCCTTGGTCATTTGGCTACTGGTTGCGATCTCAAAAACTTTCATTCCGACATTTTCAAACTTTATTGCTGATATTCCTAGTATTGCAGAGAGTTTAAAAAACATTCCTTTACTCAATCTTCCGACGACTTTAACAACACAATTGGAAGATGCTTTCAAAGGATTTGCTAGTCTTAGTGTTACCACGCTTCGTTCTTCACTCGAAATTTTGATTAATATTTTTAGTAAAGCAATGGACATGATCATGGTAATTTTCATTACTTTCTATCTTCTAAAAGACGGTAAAGAAATCAAAGAGTACTTAGCTAATTTATTTCCCCCAAAAGATAAGGCTAGAATACATAAACTATTTGATACTATTATTGGAGCTTTGATTAACTATGTCCGTGGTCAACTAGCAATTTGTGTCATCACTGGATTTTTGGTTTTTACCTATTTTACAGTTTGCGATCTCCCCTATGCCTCAGTTTTTGCAGTCTTATCAGCAATTGGTGAATTGATCCCTGTTGTTGGACCAACCATCGCTTCCCTTTCGGGTTCTTTATTCGCAGTAACCCAATTAACCTCACTCGGGCTGCAAACACTCTGCTTTTACATCATTTTAACGCAAGTCAATCATAATATAGTTTATCCATATTTGATCGGCAAATCATTAAACCTCCATCCAATTGCCATCATGCTTGGCATATTATTTGGTGGACAAATCTTAGGAGCTCTTGGGATGTTTCTCGCTGTACCTTGTATGGTAATTATTAAAATAGTATTAGAAGATCTCTTTCATAATCACTCTACAACTATATAAAACGAAGCTAAACTATACTAAACTATAAAACAAACTGAAATAAAAGAAGAAGGCTATGGAATCATGAGATCACTCATAATTTCATAGCCTTCTTTGGCTTTGTTTATATAGATATTATTTATTTCTAACGTAATATAGCTAACCTGTTCTTTGTATACAAGTATACCATCGTCATTTTTAAATTACAAGATGCTTTTTATACTTTTTTTATAATTTTTCATGCTGTTTAACCTTAAATATATAAGTTAATGCAATAAATACTTATATATCACCAGTTTGGATAAGATTAAACCAAAGTAGATGAGTTGCAAAAGAAATTTTTTCAAAAAAGGCAACATAGACGAATCTTAACTACAACCTAGCTTTGAAGGCTTTTTGTTTGACCGTAAGGAGTTTAACCTTATTGCGATCTTTGAGTCAGTACGCACTTGAGATTTGTCTTTTGCCGGCTTGTTATTTTTTCAGTGTAAATCATCTGCTATTTAAGCATAAAGCTATTTTTCCTAACTACCACCAATTTAATCAATTTGTCTTTCGTATTCAGCTTTTCTTACTTCTTTCAACTTATTCTCTTGATCCACCATGACTACAGTTGGCGTGTAATGCGCAGCTTCTTCTTCCTCCATCATCGCATACGCCATGATAATAACAACATCTCCTGGCTGTGCAAGACGGGCCGCTGCACCATTTAAACAAATGACTCCTGAGTTTGGCGCACCTTTAATCACATAAGTTTCGAGTCGTTCACCGTTATTGTTATTTACGACTTGCACACGTTCATTCGGTAAAATATTCGCCGCCTTTAGTAGCGTTTCATCAATGGTGATACTGCCCATGTATCGCAAATTTGCTTCCGTTACTGTCGCGCAATGAATTTTTGCTTTTAATAAATTTAATAACATTGCCTAACCTCCGATTATTGCATTATCGATTAATCTCGTCGTACTAAAACGCACCGCGAGAGCCATGATTGCTTGATCTTTTACCGTTTCGATTTCTTCTAAATCTGGAAAGCTATAAATTTCCACATAGTCAATATCAGCTAATGGCTCTGCTTGAATCTGTTTCGTAAGCAAGCTCTTTAAAACTGCCACGTTCTTTTCACCGTTTGTATAGGCTTCTTTCGCAGCTTTTAAACTAGCGGATAAAACTAAAGCCGCTTCTTTTTCAGCAGTCGATAAATACTTGTTACGAGAACTCAAGGCAAGTCCATTGTCATCGCGGACAATTGGTACCATTTCGACTGCCACATTGATATTCAAATCGCGGACAAAACGCTTGATTACAACAACCTGTTGCGCATCTTTTTGCCCAAAGAAAGCGTGATCTGCTTCAGTGATATTAAATAATTTTGTAACTACAGTCGCTACCCCACGAAAATGTCCGGGCCTGCGTGCACCACAAAGTTTACTGGTAATGTCACCATCCACGGTAACATAGGCAGTATAATTTTCAGGATACAATTCAACCGCTTCGGGATGAAACACAGCATCCACCCCAACTGATTCCAATTTTGCGCAGTCACTTTCAAATTCACGCGGATAGGCAGCAAAATCTTCATTCGGTCCAAACTGTGTTGGATTTACAAAGACACTGGCTATAACGATATCACATTTTTCTTTTGCCGCTTTCATCAATGTTATATGCCCCTTGTGTAATGCTCCCATCGTTGGTACAAGTCCAATTGTTTTACCTGTTTTTTTTAGCGATCTGACAAAGTTTTTCATTTCGGCAACGGTTTTGATTACTTTCATTTGCATGATCTACACCTCAACACATGATTTATTTTAATTATGCACTATAGAGTGTGTTAAAAAAACACACAACCTTAAAATTCAAGAGATTGTTACAAGATGCCCAAATTCTCTAATATAATTTATCTAATACCTCCTCGGCAATCGAGAAGGTATGCTCCTTTGCAGGAAAAGTTCTTGCCATTACTTCCTGCTTATATTCCATGATTGCTTCGAGCATCAGTGCTTGTAAATTTGCAAATTTCTTAACAAATTTCGGCGTAAACTCCGAGTACATACCAAACATATCATTCACAACCAAAACTTGACCATCACAACCGTTACCAGCACCAATCCCAATTGTTGGTACTGCAATCATTTGCGTTATTTTTGCTGCCAATTTTTCTGGTACACATTCTAACACCACTGCAAAAACACCTGCTTCCACTAATAATTTTGCGTCATCAATCAGTTTTTTCGCGGTTTCTTCATCTTTACCTTGTACTTTAAAACCACCCAATTGATGAATGGATTGCGGTGTAAGACCTAAGTGCCCGACTACTGGAATTCCCGCTCGCACAATCGCTTTTACAGCCTCAACTATTTCAACCCCACCTTCAACTTTGACTGCTTGTGCCCCGGTTTCTTTTAGCAAACGTCCGGCATTTTGCAGTGCTTCTGTTACTGAGACTTGGTAAGACATAAATGGCATATCAACAACAACCATCGTATTTTGGGTACCTCGGCAGACCGCCTTGGCATGATGAATCATATCCTCCATGGTAACTGGCAAGGTAGAATCATACCCTAAAACAACATTGCCTAAAGAATCGCCCACCAAAATCATATCAATCTGTGCGCTATCGAGCATTTTTGCCATCGCATAATCATAAGCGGTAAGCATGGTAATGGGTATTCCTTTCACTTTTCTGTCCTTAATTACGGATACTGTCACACGTGTATTACTCATTGTTTTTCCTCCAATCGCCCAATAAAAATATAAAAAGCCTTTCGGCAGACTTCACCGAAAGGCATAACAATACTACTTTTACCTTCCGTCTTAGTCTTTAAGATCTAAGCGGATAAATGAATTTTATTCAATTCCATTTCATCCAATGCTGTTAAGTTTCCATCGTGTAACTCTCTTCCAAGATGTTACCGAATTACTTAACAACAGGATATTACCACACTCTTTTCTAAAATACAAGAGTAAAATTAGCTGGCTATTTACTTATAGTATTCAGAAATCGTTCATATAACAGCAGTTCACCTACCACGATAGCTAACAAAATTTTTTATTCATACCAGTGAAGGCTGCTTTAAGTTCGCTTCTGCTTGTAGATATAACGATAAAATACAAGCAAACTAATACCAAATAGCAATAACCCTGTAAAGATAAACACATACTGGATTCCCATCAACGCTGCTATCGCACCACCTAATAGCGGGCCAATCATCGCACCGATCTGATATGCTGTCGTCGCAAAACCAAATACCCGCCCGCGGAAACTAGCCTCGGTACAATTGACGATAGTTGCACTAATCGAAGGATTTACCCCAACAATAAAGCTTCCCACCAAAAACTGTAATGCACCAAACCCAATAACCGTCTCCGGAAAGAATTGCAAGAAATTAAAAATACCTGCCCCGCCAAAGGCAAATACCATCGCTTTAAAGTAACCACTTCGTTGTCCATATCGACCCCAAAACGGTGTAGAAATAGCCCCAGCGATACCACCTAAACTAAAGATAATCCCCGCAGTAAGTACAACCCCTTCCATATCCCCTTGCAACTGGGCAATATATAGGGTCATAACTGGTTGTAAAATCATCATTGCCAATTGGATCAGTAAGGTTAATCCCATCATCTCTACTAACAACGAGTTTTTTGCAGCATGTTTTATATCTTCCATCATACTGCTGCCAGCATGACGATCTTCCACTCGTGCTGGTTCTTTTACAAAGAAAACAACGACAACTGTAACCAATAATAGACATATGCCTGCCACAAAAAATGAAGCACGCATGCCAAAAACATGTGCCAAAGAGCCCCCGAGCAACGGACCTAACACCCCACCGATAATCTGCCCAGTCTGGATAATCCCAAGAGAAAAGCCCAATTGTTCTTTAGGTGCGCTCGAAGATACTATTGCTAAAGAAGCAGGTAAAAACCCATTGGCAAACCCTTGTAAGATCCTTACTCCGAGCAATTCGACTGGGCTTGTTACAATACCACCTAAAAAATACACAATTGCCAAACCTAAGCCGGCACGGATGGCCATCAAACGTTTACCATTTTTATCAGCAAATTTCCCCCAAATAGGCGCCATAATCGCTCCAACAAAAAAGCTAATCGAAAAAACCGCCCCTGACCACATTGCAACATCTTGTTCAGTAACACCAAGTTCTAATAAATATACGGGTAAAAATGGAATGATCATAGTATAACTTGCCGAGGTCAGTACTACACTAACACACAATACCCATAAGTTGATACGCCAATTCACAAAAAATACGCCTCCTGAAATAGTTCAACTATTACTTCTTCTTATAAACGATTATATTTATTTTGACGTTTAAATTTTGCTTTTAAATCAGCTAATCCACCAACTTGTGTAATCAGCATACCAAACATCATCAATAAGCAACCTAAAACTTCTTTTAAACCCATATATTCATTTAAAAATAAATATCCCGCTAACGCCCCAAACACCGATTCCATACTCATAATAATCGCCGCATGCGAAGGTTCGGCATATTTCTGTCCAACGATTTGTAACGTAAAGGCAACCCCTACAGATAGAAAACCACCGTATAAAATTGGCACTGCTGCACTAACAATGCTAGCCCAATCAATCGTTTCAATGGCAATCGCAACACTACTACTCAGCAATGCACAAACAAAAAATTGATAAAATGCTAATTTTATCGAATCTACACTATTCGCATAATGATCAATAAATAAAATATGGATGGTCCAAATAAAAGCACAGATTAAAACGATGAAATCACCGTACTCCATTTGGAAGCCATTTTTTACACAAAGAAAATATAAACCACTAATAGATAAAGCTGCTCCGACCCACGTATTTCCTGAAATATGCTGTTTTAAGAATACAGCAGCAAATGGCACTAAAATGATATATAAACAGGTAATAAACGCGGCTTTCCCTGCGGTCGTATAAATTATCCCAACCTGTTGGAACGAAACCGCCAAGAACATAATAACGCCCGCGATTGAGCCCACTTTTAGCACACTCACCGACTTTTGTTCCGCTTGATAAGGCTTTTTATCATTTCTAAAATAATACAGTACTGGCACCAGCGACAAGCAGCCCAGCATAAACCTTATTCCTGTATAAGCAAACGGTCCGATATATTCCATGCCAGCCCGTTGTGCTACAAAGGCGGCACCCCAAATCATTGCTACAAATAGCAAGATTACATTTCCTCTCAAGCGCAAAATAAACCTTCTTTCTCACTATATACCTACGAACATGATGTATATAAAAATTCATATCTTTTTTATAATACCATTTTTATCCGAACAAATACAATGAAAACAACCAATTATTCTTTAAAAATACGGTTCTTTTTTATTGATAATAAGACTACTTTATAAACATACTATATACATTCACGTACCCCACTTACAATCTTATTATTTTTTTATTTACGATCACATAGTAGAACACACAGAAAATACGTTAAATTACATTCTTATCAATAAAACATAAAAACATATTGGAGGATTCTGTATGATTAATAAAAAACGTTTACTAGATGAATTTCTAAACTTATTGAAAATCACTTGCTCCACGCGTAACGAGCGTGAGGTAGCAGATTTACTTAAATCTAAATTAACTGATCTGGGTTTAACGGTAACCGAAGATGATACTGGCAGAAAAATCGATGGTAATACTGGCAATATCATAGGTTATTTAAAAGGTACTAAAGAAAATGCACCAAATTTATTTTTTAGTGCTCATATGGATTGTGTGGAACCTTGTGGAAACGTAAAACCGCAGATCAAAGACGGTGTCATCACTTCAGATGGAACTACGATTCTCGGCTCTGATGATAAAGCTGGAATCGCACCAATTTTAGAAGCACTGCACATTTTAAGAGAAGAAAATATCGAACATGGAGATATTCAAATCATTTTTACTGTTGCAGAAGAGGACGGATTACTCGGTTCAAAAAATATTGACCCCAAAATCATTCAGGCTGATTTTGGTTATTGCTTAGATTCTAGTGGGCGTCCTGGTAAAATCATTATACAAGCGCCTGGTCAAGATGATATTCACGTGAAAGTTCATGGAAAATCAGCCCATGCAGGAATAGCACCAGAGGAGGGCATCAATGCCATTGTTGTTGCAGCCAAAGCAATTGCCAATATGAAGCAAGGTCGCTTAGACCACGAAACAACTGCAAATGTTGGTATTATTCAGGGCGGGAACGCAACAAATATCGTTCCTCCCTTGGCAAAAATAACTTGCGAGGCACGTAGCTGTGATGAAAAAAAATTAACAGCACAAACAAATTACATGGTAAATCTTTTTGAAACGATTGCTGAAGAAAATGGTGCTACGGTAGAAATCAAAGTAGAACACTGCTATCGACCTTATAGATTAAAACAAGATACGCTCGTTATTAAAACAGCGATTGCAGCGATGGAAAATGTAGGTTTAAAACCAAACTTAACGCCAACCGGAGGTGGTAGCGATGGAAATTTCTATAATGCTTATCATATTCCTTGCGCTGTACTTGGTGTCGGTATGACCAAAGTACATACAAAGGAAGAATCCATCTTTGAAGAAGACCTCTATCAGACAGCACAAATCATCCTTGAACTTATAAACTGCAGTATGACTGCAAAATAGAGTTACTCTACAAAGAATTTGCTTTGTAAAATAAAAATAGAGTTGCTACGAACGATCTGTAGCAACTCTATTTTTTATCCCATCAACCGATACCCTACCCCTGATTCCGTAATGATATATTGTGGTTGGGTTGGATTTTTTTCTAATTTTCTTCTGATCTGACCAATATATACGCGAATATAATGCGTATCTTCATTGTATTGATTGCCCCATACCGCTTTTAATAACTGTTTATGCGTTAACACCCTGCCTGCATTTTGCGCCATTACTTTGACAATATCATATTCTGTAGGTGTTAATTTAATTTCTTTATCTTCAACTGTAACTTTTCTTTTTACAATATCGACTGTCAATTTGCCACATTGAATAACGGCATCTTCTTCTTTTGCCACAGTCCTTCTCAAGCATACGCGCATTCTCGCTAATAACTCACCTGTACTGAATGGTTTTGTCACATAATCATCTGCCCCCAGATCCAGTGCATTAATCTTTTCTTGTTCTTGATCTCGAGCGGTTAATACAATAATTGGCGCGCTCGACCATTCGCGAATTTCTTTTACCACTAACTTACCATCCATATCTGGCAAACCTAAATCAACAATCAATAAATCAGGTTTAAACATCGTTGCCCTGACAATTCCTTCGCTGCCTGATCCAACCTCTTCAACTTCGTAACCATGAGCATTCAATGCAACCCGAAGCAATCTACGGATTTGGGCTTCATCATCAACAACTAAGACTCTCATTCCATTCACCATATTTTCCACCTACTAAAACTTTTATTCATATCGTTTTATTGGCAATGTAAAACAAATTACTGCTCCACCAGCACTCCGATTCATCGCATAGATTTTCCCTTTATGTGCCTCAATAATTCCTCTGCATATTGATAAGCCAAGTCCTGTTCCGGTAACTTTTTTGGGTTGCTCTACACGATAGAATTTATTGAAAATTTTTTCTAAATCTTCGGTAGGTATTCCGCTACCATGATCCATAATCGATATTTCTATTTCATTATTCAGTTTTTTTGCACGAATCGTAATTTCCGCCTGATGTTCCGAGTACTTTATTGCATTATCAATCAGATTAACAAAAACTTGCTCAATTAAAACGCAGTCGGCCTTAATCAAAGGTAAATCTTGTTCAATATGTATCGTAAGCTGATTATTCTTAATAAGATCGCCCATCCGCCTCAATGTCGCACCAATGATATCTTCAATATCACACCAATCCGACTTAATCTCCATCATACCACTTTCCAGGCGAGCTGTATCTAACAAATTGCCAATCAATCGTTCCATGCGAAGTGAGCTATCTTTTATATTATTGAGCAGTTCGGTCCTATCTTGTTTATTATATAAATGCTCTGCTTCTAATAAGGTAGAGACAGAACCCATAATCGCCGATAAAGGCGTTTTTAATTCATGAGAAATAGAGTTAAATAATGCCGTCCGTAATTTATCCGCTTCAATTAGCATATCCGTATGTCGTGCTTGTTCTGCCAAACTCACTCTTTCCATTGCCACGGCTGCAAGTCTGACCCAAGCATCAATCAAACGTCTCTCCGTCGGTGTTAATTTTTGCTGTGCTAAGTATACACCAAATACCCCAAACACCTGTTTCTGGCTATAAATTGGTACATATAAATAATTCCCGCCCGGTAAAGTATCCGTAGATCGGCCTGCAGGCTGTTTATTTTTATAAACCCATGCAACCACTGCTGCCTCAGCATCACTGAGTGTCGTTACCACCGTTTTGTCATTTGATTTATTTAATTCTGGGTCAAAGTTAGTTTCATTTTCTATTTTTCCCTCTTCATTGGTAAGCAAAACAATAATCTTTCGTTCAATTGTTTCACCGGCTTGTCTAGCTAAACTTCGCGCTATTGCTTCTGTATCGACGACAGCGGCAATATCACGACTAAACTCATAAACTGCTCTAGTACTTTTTTCTTGTTGCCTAGCTTGTTTGGTTTCCTTTTTTAAATCATTTGTCCGCCCGCCTATTAAAGCTGACAGCAGTAAAAAAATAACAAAACTCCATGCATACCGTATGTCCCCAATAGAAAAAGTCATGATTGGTTCGATGAAATAAAAATCTAATGCCAAAATACCAGTGATTGCACTAAGATAAGATGGCCACTTGCCCCACCAAATTGCACTAAGTAATACAGGGAGAATATATAAAAATGCAATATTAATCACTTCTAATTGTGTTTTGAACAACCAACCAACTATAGTAATCGTTGCAACCATAAGTAAACTTAGCCCAAAATGACTTGGACTATCCGTAGATTGGCTACTTTTGGTTTTTACTACAGGTTCAGATTCCTTTTCCTTTGTCCCGCGAATCACATATACATTGATATTCCCACTGCGCCTGATGACATTATCCACTACAGACCCACGGAAA
The DNA here is from genome assembly GCA_963805085.1 of uncultured Veillonellaceae bacterium. Taxonomy (GTDB): domain Bacteria; phylum Bacillota; class Negativicutes; order JARBTT01; family JARBTT01; genus JARBTT01. Next base: position 205,712 of record CAWDTA010000004.1, read on the forward strand.
AAATCCGAAAATTTACTATGATTTGGTTTACCGACAACAATCGCAGTAATATTTTGTTTACTCGCAATGTCTATCATTTCATCCACTAGATTTTGTCCAACAATCGTTAATGTTTTCGCACCCAGCTCTTCTGCCAAACGCATGTTTTTTGCAATGCGATCGCGCTCTTTTTCTCCAATAGGAAAATGCATTTTTTCCGCTTCAATATGTACAGCCAAAAGTTCCGAACGCAAGCCGGTTGCCAACCTGCTCGCCGCTCGAATTAACTGCGCTGAAAAAGGACTGCCACTTACACATACCATAACTCTTCCAGAGGCGGGCCATGGACCTTCTATATAATGTTCACGCATATATTCTTCTAAATCTTTATCGACACGTTGTGCCGTAAACCTAAGAGAAAGTTCCCTAAGCGCACTAATATTGCCCTGTCTAAAAAATTTTTTTGCCGCTCTTTCTGCTTGCGCTGGTATATAAATCTTACCATCGCGCAAGCGCTGCATTAAATTTTCCGGGGCAATATCAATTAATTGTACCGTATCAGCTTCTTCAATTACATAATCAGGCACTGTCTCTCTTACAATAACACCTGTAATTTGCGCAACAATATCATTTAGACTTTCAATATGTTGTACATTTAACGTCGTATATACATGTATCCCTGCTTCTAACAGTTCTTCTACATCTTGATATCGCCTCACATGGCGAGAACCTGGCACATTCGTATGGGCGAGTTCATCCACTAAAACAATTTCTGGCTTTAACTTTAAGATTGCATCAGTGTCCATTTCTGCAAGCTCTTTATCACGATAATGAAGGATTGCAGGGGCTACTCTTGATAACCCCTCAACCATTTTTTCCGTTTCGCCCCGTCCATGTGTTTCAACCCAGCCAATAACAATATTTTTTTCTTCACCGATTTGCTCATGGGCCGTTTTAAGCATCGTAAAAGTTTTACCAACACCAGCAATTGCCCCTAAAAATACCGTTAGTTTACCACGGTTTTCTTTTTGAATTTTTTTTAACAATGCTTCTGGACTTGGGCGATTCGTCATTTGTTTCTCAGTGAACATAGACATACCCCTAACTTTTATTTTGTTACTTCATCTAAAGCTAAGTTTAAGCTTACTACATTGACTCTTTTTTCACCTAAAAATCCGATTTGTGGATTTTCGGTATTCTTTTCAATTAATGCGAGTGTTTGCTCTTCGGTAAGATTTCTTGCTTTTGCTACTCTTTGTACTTGTATTTGCGCAGCAGCAGCAGTTATATGAGGATCAAGACCACTACCAGAAGCCGTAACCAAATCACTAGGAACAATTGCATTTTCAGCTAAACCATTTTCAAGCCGTATTTGTTCGGCTCGCTCAGCAATGCTGGACAATAGCTTTTTACTCGTTGGACCTAAATTTGATCCAGCGGAGCCTGCCGCATCATAGCCATCATCACCAGCAACCGATGGCCGACCATGAAAATAACCATCACTAGAAAAATTTTGTCCAATTAATTTTGACCCCACTAAATTTCCTTGCTTATAAATAAGCGAACCATTTGCTTGTTCAGGAAATATAACTTGCGCAACCCCTGTCATCCCCAAAGGATAGATCACGCCTAATACCACTGTCATTAGTATTAACATTCTAATCGCACTATTAACTTCTTTCAACATTTATCTTCAACCTCCTTTTCATCAGCCAACAATATTTAACGCTACTAAAATCATATCAATGATTTTAATGCCAATAAACGGTACAACTAATCCACCCAAGCCATAAATAAATAGATTTTGTCTTAGAATCGTTGCCGCACCAACAGGTTTATATTTAACACCTTTTAATGCCAAAGGGATTAAACCAATAATAATCAAAGCATTAAAAATCACTGCACTTAAAATCGCACTGTCTGGTGTAGCCAGTTGCATAATATTAAATACGCCAAGTGCTGGATAAGTACTTACAAACATCGCTGGGATAATCGCAAAATATTTTGCTACATCATTTGCAATACTAAATGTCGTCAGCGAACCACGTGTCATTAAAAGTTGTTTTCCTATTTCCACAATCTCAATTAATTTCGTTGGATTCGAGTCTAAGTCAACCATATTCCCAGCTTCTTTAGCGGCTTGTGTCCCGCTATTCATCGCTACCCCAACATCAGCTTGTGCTAATGCTGGTGCATCATTGGTACCATCGCCTGTCATCGCTACTAACATACCACGTTCTTGATAGTCACGAATCATTTTTAGTTTCGCTTCTGGCGTTGCTTCCGCAAGAAAATCATCCACCCCTGCTTCAGCCGCAATAGCAGCCGCTGTAAGTGGGTTATCACCAGTAATCATCACTGTTTTTATGCCCATTTGTCTTAATTCACGAAAACGTTCTTTAATCCCGCCTTTGACAATATCTTTTAAATGAATCGTACCAAGTACTTTTTCTCCCTTAGCTACCACAAGCGGTGTTCCACCACTTTTAGCAATGCGTTCACTGGCTTGCCGTACATCGGCTGGTAAAGTTCCACCTTTTTCTTTCGTATATCTTTCAATGGCATCCACTGAACCTTTACGGATTTGTAAATTTTCCATATTTACACCGCTCATGCGCGTTTGTGCAGTAAAAGGTACAAATTCAGCATGTAGTGCATTCAAATCACGTTCTCTTAATCCATACCGTTCTTTCGCTAATACAACAACACTCCGCCCTTCCGGGGTTTCATCCGCAAGTGAAGATAATTGGGCTATATCTGCCATTTCTTCTTCACTCACACCAACTGCCGGAATAAATTCGGTAGCCATTCTATTCCCTAATGTAATCGTACCAGTCTTATCTAATAAGAGTACATTGACATCACCAGCAGCTTCCACTGCTCTACCAGACATCGCTAGTACATTACGTTTAAGTAGTCGATCCATACCGGCGATACCAATCGAACTTAGCAAGCCACCAATCGTTGTGGGAATTAAACAAACAAGCAGTGCCATTAACATAGTAACCGAAATGGTCGTTCCCGAATAAATCGCAAACGGCTCAATCGTCACAACTGCCACTAAAAATATAATCGATAAGCTAACCAGTAAAATGGTCAATGCAATTTCATTTGGGGTTTTTTGTCGTTTTGCCCCTTCGACTAAACTAATCATACGATCCAAAAAAGTTTCACCAGGGTTTGCCGTAACCTTGACTTTAATCCAGTCTGATAATACTCTTGTACCACCAGTTACAGAGGATTTGTCTCCACCTGATTCACGAATGACCGGTGCTGATTCTCCCGTCACTGCACTTTCATCAACCGTTGCCATTCCTTCAATAATTTCACCATCACTCGGAATTAAGCTTCCGGCTTCAACCAATAATACATCACCTTTTCTTAGCGTATCACCATCTACCAGTTGCCAAGCTTCATTCACTAGTTTTTTTGCTTGTGTATGACTGCGTGTTGTTCTAAGGGATTGTGCCTGCGCTTTGCCACGCCCTTCAGCGATTGCTTCGGCAAAATTAGCAAACAAAACCGTAAACCATAACCATAAACTGATTTGGCTCACAAGAAAAATCGACTGTGTACTACTGATTACTTCATGAATCGCTATATACGTCGTCAATATTGCTCCGATATAAACAATAAACATGACAGGACTTTTTATTTGAACGGCGGGATGGAGTTTTTTAAACGAATCGCCAATTGCCGCGGTTATTATTTTTGTATCAAGACTATTTTTTTGCGCATTCATATGCTGTACGCTCCTTTAAAATGTAATTCCTTGTAACATTAATACGTGTTCTACGATCGGCCCTAACGATAATGCTGGTAAAAATGTCAATGCACCAACAATTAATATGATGCCAATGAGCAATACCACAAACGTTATACTCGTTGTTTCAAATGTACCTAAACTGATCGGTGCTGTTTTCTTTTCGGCCATACTGCCAGCCACTGCCAACATCGGAATAATAACACCAAATCGTCCGAGTAACATCGAAGCTCCCAGCATCAAATCATAAAATACTGTATTTGCAGTTAACCCTGCAAAAGCACTGCCATTATTCGCAGCTGCCGAAGTAAAGGCATATAAAATTTCACTAAGACCATGTGGACCGTCATTATTTAATCCAGCTAAACCAGCGTCAACTACTGAAGCGATTGCACTAAATAATAAAATCGTTACTGAGGGAATAAGTAAGGCAATCATTACCCATTTCATTTCTCTTGCTTCAATTTTTTTCCCCAGATATTCTGGCGTTCTGCCCACCATCAAGCCAACAATAAATACTGTTACCATGACGTATACCATCATGCCATAAAAACCAGCGCCAACACCTCCAAAAACAATTTCACCGAGCATCATTTGTAGTAGTGGTACTAAGCCACCAAGTGGCGTTAAACTATCATGCATATTATTTACTGCACCACAAGAAGCTGCCGTAGTAACCGTCGTAAATAAGGAAGAACCACCTAAGCCAAAGCGAACCTCTTTTCCTTCCATCGAAGTCGGTTCACTTATATTCATTTGAGCAATCATTGGATTGCCATTTAGCTCACTATAATAATTGGTACCAAGCATCATCACAAATAAAATAATCATTGCCCCTGCGATCGCAAAACCTTGCTTTTTATTTTCTGTCATGATACCAAACATAAAGACTAAACCTAATGGAATCACAAAGATTGCTAGCATTTGTACAAAATTAGTGAAAGGGGTAGGATTTTCAAATGGATGAGCAGAATTCGCATTAAAGAATCCACCACCATTGGTCCCTAACATTTTTATTGCTTCTTGAGAAGCTACTGGCCCCATCGCAATTGTTTGCTCTGCGCCTTCAACTGTTTGTACCGTCTGATACGCATCTAAATTTTGAATAACGCCTTGCTGTACAAATACAACAGTAAGTAAAATAGAAATTGGCAATAGTATCCGCACCGTACAACGCACTAAATCACGCCAAAAGTTTCCGATAAGATTTGTTGTTTTCCGCGTTAAACCTCTGATAAAAGCAACCGCCACAGCACAACCTGTTGCTGCCGATAAAAAATTTTGGACAGTAAGTCCGACCATTTGGGTAAAATAACTTAAACTTGACTCACCGCTGTACGCTTGCCAATTGGTATTGGTCATAAAACTTATGGCAGTATTTAATGCCAAATGCCACGTTTCTACAGCTGCAAAATTCTGCGGATTGAATGGTAAGAGCTGTTGCGTAAGCTGAACAATAAACACTAGCACTGTTCCCAACACATTAAACAAAATAAGAGCTACCGCATACTGCCGCCAATTCATCTCTTTGTTTTCATTAACACCAGCAAAACGATAAATTAACTTTTCTATTGGTAAAAATAATTTCCCTAGTTTTGGGTTTTCTCCATAAAATACTTTCGCCATGTAGTTCCCTAATGGGAAAGCCATCGCGATAAGCACTGCTATAAAAGTGACAAACAAAAAAATATCTGTAAACATGCTAAAATTCCTCCGGTTTCATTAAAACATAAACTAAATAAACGAATATTCCTCCAGCCAAAATAGCGGCTAACCATAAATCATTCACACCAATTATCCTCCTCTCCACTTCGTGTCTACATTATAGATCCATTTACAGTAAAGATGGCGTCAGTAATCAATCTATCGATGTAAAGAAATTGTAAAGATTTCTCACTCTATAGCTATTTTATTATTATTGACAAAACTTATTTAAAATAGTAAAATAATTAGCATCGTTAATTAACTAGTTAACTAATTATATAGTTTATTGTAAGGAGGAATTACAATTTTAATGGATTCTGATCGTTTAGTTCATGTGTTACATCAATCGGTCCGTAGTATTGGCAGCGGCTTAAATTTTATATTAGAACCGCACGGTATCTATAGCTCCGAATGGTCTATCATCACGACTTTATATCACAAAAAAAATATTTCACAAAAAGAATTAGCCCACTACCTAAGTATCGAACCTGCTGCTATTTCAAAAACAGTAGTTAAATTGGAGAAAAAGGGCTACATAGACCGTAAAGAAGGCCTAGATAAACGCGAAAAAATAGTTTTTCTCACTCTATTGGCTTTAGAGAAATATCCTACTTGGCAAAACCTTGTTGCCAAGCATCGCCAAGCACTACTGGCCAATACTACCCCTATAGAACAACAAACTTTGTATGATCTATTAACGAAAATTTATAAAAATGCCGAAAATTTCACACAGGTATTCAAAGGAGATGCATAAATGCAACCACTGATCAAAGAGGCACTTTGGACTAAAAATTACAATATCACTATACTCGCTATGCTATTAATTTTTGTCCCATATTCTTTATATTTACCAATTTTACCGCTTTATATCGTTGAAGATTTACAAGGATCTATGCAAATAGCAGGTTTATCTAACGCCATCTTCTTGCTGGCTTCTGTATTATTCCGTACCCAGACAGCCCGTCTTGAAAATGTGTTTGGTACAAAAATGACGATTAAAGCCAGCTGCTTTATGTTCTTAATTGCCAACGGCTTACTGATGTTTACCACAAATCTTTATGCTATTTTAGGTATTCGCTTTTTTGGTGGTATCTGCTTTGCCACCATCAATACATCCATTATGGCCCTCGGGTGTCAATTCGCTCCAGACTCGCGGAAAGGTGAAGGGATCTCTTATTTAACCACCGTTATTACCGCTGGATCTGCCATTGGTCCTTTTATCGGTCTTTATATTGCTCATGAGTTGAATTATAATGCAGTTTTTATTTTTTGCACTGTACTTACTTTTCTAGGCTTTATTTTATTACCATTTATTGATATGAACAGTGAAAAAAACGCTGAAAAATCATCACTTTACTCTTTTACCTTGCAAGATATTCTTGAAATGCCAGTCATACCAATTTGCATTGTTACCTTACTAACATCGATTGCTTATTCTGGCGTTCTTTCTTTTGTGGCTGTTTATGCAACTCAATTACACATTATCAATGCTAGTAGCTATTACTTTGTTGTAATGGCAATGTTCTCACTATTAATTCGCTTGGTTAGTGGTAAAATATTAGATCGCTTTGGTGCAAATATTGTACTTTATCCTTGCTTCCTGTTCCTTGCCATAGGACTATTAATTCTTTCCTATACGAGTGGTTTCTTTAGCATGATGGTATCTGCCGCTTTTATCGGTATTGGTTATGGCGTAATCGTGCCAACGATACAAACACTGGCAATCAAAGCTTCTTCACCAAAACGTGTTAGCATTGTCACTGCAACCTATTTTACTTGCTTAGATTTGGGCCTTGCAATCGGCGCTTATCTCCTTGGTGCCATGGCGCCACTTTTGGGCTATAGTATGATATATCTTATTTTAGTACCATTCACGCTTTGTATTCTTGTGTTATACTATTTTATCTACGGTCGCAATGCCAATGCTGTACATAAAACAAATTTATATCCAACAGCACAACCTCTAAAGCTCACCGACCTTAGTAATGAAACTCAAAAATCAGGCAACCTATAACGAATTCAAAAGGGAGCAACTGCACATGAGCATGCAGTTGCTCCCTTTTTGTATAAAAAAACTTATTGGCTCCTTACAACAAAGGAGCGATCAGTCGATATACACCTTCTTGCATTCTCGCTAGCCGCCCTCGCTTATTATAATCTTCTGCAGTAAATCGACTTGCTATCCTTAAGTCATTACGAAAAATATCTGCGCAACGTTTGCTGATGCCGTTACCGTACATAAAGGAATTTACTTCGAAGTTTAAGGCAAAGCTTCGCATATCCATATTTGCTGAACCAATCGATACAATTTCTTCATCAATTAATAGCATTTTTGCATGAAGAAAGCCCGGGTAAAAAAAAACTTCAATTCCATAAGAGAGCAGCTCACCTAGATAAGAAATTGTCACTTTATGGGCAATGATATTATCCGTTTTAGAGGGTGCCATGATGGCGATCTTTATTCCTGACATCGCCGCAATTTTTAATGCTTCTAAGAAACAATCATCTGGCACAAAATATGGTGTCTGAATATAAATATAGTTTTTTGCCGTATAAATTAACTTAACAAAATTCCATTTAATTTCTTCTTCCATCGTATCTGGGCCACTGGAGACGATCTGCATTTTTGTACTGCCCTGTTTCGTAAACTTTGGAAAGAAGCATTCGATATCATCAAATTGATTACGATAACGATAATGCGTTGCAAAATGCCAGTCATCAATAAATCTCATCTGCAATAAATACACGCTGCTTCCCATAATTCGAAGATGCGTGTCACGCCACGGAGCATTCTCTTGTAATAGGCCCATATATTCATCACCAATATTCATCCCCCCCAAATAACCTATCTTACCATCAATCACAACAATTTTACGATGATTACGAAAATTAATTCTCAGATAATTGCCAACATTAATCGGAAAGAACCTTTCTACCTGAGCACCACTATCAAGTAATGGTTGAAAGGTATTTACTGGTGTTAACATACAGCCGGCATGATCATAAAGGACTCTGACTTTTACCCCTGCCTTCGCCTTTCGAGCCAATACCTGAATAATCATCCTGCCAATCCTATCATTGCGAATGATAAAGTAAAGCATATGGATGCTAGTTTTAGCGTTTTCAATATCCTGAATCAATTGGCGATACTTATCCTTTGCCGTAATAAAAATATCAACATCATTGTCTGTTGTATAATGATTATTTCCTATATTAAGATTCAGGTTAACAAATTGTTGATAATCTCTTTCAATCTGCACTTCCTCTTTAAATTTATTTGCCTCATCACGTAACTCGATTTTCCGCATGATTTTTTTCACATATTGATTATCATTATGTCGTTTATCATCCAATGTTTTCTTTTTTCGCATCAATACATTGCTACCAAAAAGTAAATATAACATAAAGCCTACAACTGGTAAAAAGGTCAGCGTCAAAATCCAGCTCAAAGCCAACGTCGGATTTTTTCGCTCAATACACAAGGTAAAAACAACAAATACAAAATTTGCCCCTATAATAAAGACCAACCATATGTTCATACTAAAAAGATCCATACAGTACGCTCCAATCATCTAGCGTTGTGATTACACTCTTACTATACAACGTATCCGATTTTGCTTAAAATATGCAAAAAGATAGCACTACTTCAATCAAGCTGAAATGAGTGCTATCCTTTTTAGTTTTCAATGCCAAGGCGTGCTTCTATCCCTTTGGTGTAATAATGTTTTACCTCTTGCATCTCAGTTACCAAATCAGCACAATCTATAATTTCTCGTGGTGCACCGCGCCCCGTTAATACAACCTCAACAGTTGCTAACTTACTCGCCAAAATATCTTGCACATCAGGTAGTGAAATGAGTCCAAAGAATAGCGCCACATTGATTTCATCCAAAATAACGATATCGTACTGCCCACTTGTTACAGCTTCCTTCGCTCTAACAATGCCTGTTTTCATCAAAGCTAAATAATCAGCTGGCGGCTTACCGGGTGGAAACACCACAATATCATCGCCCCATTTTGCTAGTTCAGCTTTACTGAGCATCCCTTCCTTGACGATAAAAAATGGCTTACCAGTCGTTTCTAAGGTTAGATTATCAGATAAATTTACTAAGATCATATGTTCGCTATATATCTTACTTTTCATAAATTGCAAAAATAGAATTCTCTTTCCTGCCCCTAAGGCACGAATTGCGAGTCCGATTGCTGCCGTTGTTTTCCCCTTACCATTGCCTGTATAAACTTGAATATAGCCTTGCAAACGATTCACCTCCACTCATAAATTAAAGAACTTGCATGACAAAGAATATAAAAAATCCTAGTAATGCGCCAACGATAGAACCATTCATTCGAATCCATGTCAGATCTTGATCTACTTTAGAATAAATGAGCTCATTGAGTTCTTCATCACTCAGTTCCTTCATCACTTCATTTACAATAACTCCAATTAAAGCTTGCGCTTGCAGTACAATTCGGCCGACAAGATCATATAAATAGGCTTCAATTTCTTGATTTACGTCATCATCATTCTTTAAGATTGCTAAGCCCCGATCAATCTCATCTGTGACAAATTTTGCAATTGGTGATTGAAATGCGAGGTTACTTCCCATTTCTGTACTCGGGCAACGCTTACAAAGTTCCACCATCCGTTCAATAAAGCTTGCCAATTCAGCCTGCAATGAAAGATTTTCTATAATACCAGTTTGCCAGACGTGTATCATGTTCTGCCAACTACTATCTACTAGTAATTCATCCATCGAATCTTTGATCTTCACAAATAACCATTGACGCAGTGGATTATCTTCATTCTCTAGGTCTTCAACAAATTTTAATAATTGTTCATCCACTACCTCTGCCGCTTCTTCATAGTTGATGATATCTGTCTTTTGCGCAGCGAAAGCAACGAGTGCAAATAAAAGATTCTTACTTTGCTCTTCGACATAGCGTTCAATATAGTCAGAAATTTTTTGTTTGGTTTCTTCTCCTTTAAGTAAAATTTTCAGTTCGGCAAGAAGATAATTGAACAACTGTTCCTCTTTCTGATGATCGATCGCCCATTGCCATAGATTCCTTGATAAATCTTCTAACGGAATTTTTTGCAAACTACCTTTTACCTCTTGTTCCAATTTAAGCGCAATTTCTTCAGCATCAATTTTCATCAACGATTGCTCGATAAATTCGATCATAAGACCAGAGAACAATTCTTTGCCTTGATTTTGTTCTACCCAAAGGAGTATCATATCCACTAAACTTACTTTCTTTAATCTGATCATGAGTTTTTTCTTAGAAAAAAATTCATTTTGTACCATCGCCACACAAGCCTGAATCAGCATTTCACGCTTACGGGGAATAAGCTCTGTATGATAAGAAAAACCTAACGGTTTTTTAAATAAGGCGGTGACTGCAAACCAATCGGCAATTCCCCCAACCAAAGCAGCTTCCGTACAAAAGAATGCGCCTTCGATAAACACACTATGCTGATACTGTATTTTTAAAAATAGCACTACGATAAATAATATGAAAATAGTGCCAAGTAGGCGATCTGCTTTATTGAATTGATTCATCTTAGCACCATACCCTTTCTGCTAGGTAAGTAATCACATATAGTAACATGCCTACTAAACCACCGATCAAAGAGCCATTAATCCGGATCATTTGCAAATCATCGCCGACTCTATTTTCAATAAAGTTAACCAACGCCTCATTGGAAAATTCGTTTAATCGTTCTTGCATAATTTTCACAATCATATCATGTTGCTCGGTAATAAATATCTCTAGATATGCTTTAATTTTTGTATCCACTATCGCCTGTACTCGGGTGCTTTTCTTTAATTCTACTACTTTTTCATCAATAAATTTATCAATATGACTTGGAGTAGCCAACGATTTATCGATAGCTACTGGCTGCAAAATTGTGTGAATATACGAGCTTACCTTCTCACCGATATTTAATTTTTCAGTAATTATTTTTTCTTGATAATATTTAATCAGCTCTTGAAAACTAAGATTAGCATCTAATGTTACAACCATCCCTTTTAAAGATCGTTTTAACTGTACCCGCAGTTTATGATCGCTTGCATGCAACGACTCTAGATATTTGATGATTTCTTTTTGTGCCATTGCCGCCAAACGATCCGAGGATATCGCAAAAACCATACTAGCTATTTGCCTGCGTTTGCTACTACCTTCATATTCTTCTTTAGCTTTTTCAATTAAGAAAGCTAGATTTTTCTTCATCTCTTCTTCACGAATGATCAAAATTAACTCATCTAAAATAAAATTTACAATAGTTTCATCATAATGATGCTCAATTGACCAGATCAAACTCGTTTGCAGCACAGGAATTAAATTGATATCTTTTGCTCCATCTTTTACAACCCTTTCTACCAATACACCGATTGCTTGGCCATCCACATTATGTAATAGAGCTGTGCTAAGCTGCTGCGCTAATACCTTTACCTTTGTTTGCCCATTGTTTTCTTCCAAGTATTTGATAACCATTTCGCTCGTATCGTATTGCTGAACAACATTCATAATGTTCATCGGATTTAATAAATCCTTACTCACAAAAACGATCATTTCATTAAAAATCCGTTGACGATTACGCGGAATAATTTCTGTTCGATAAACGATTCCTAATGGTCTACGAAACAAAGCAGTAATCGCAAACCAATCCGCCAGACCGCCAATCATAGCTGCCAAAAAACCACTATAAATCAATCCTCCCCAAAAACTCGCATGATAGGGGTAGGTAAATAGACATCCAACCATACTAATTGTGAGTGCGACTGTTGCTTTATACTTTTTTGTAAGCATATTATCACTTCCTGTAAAATAAAATATCCATAATAGATTACTTCTATTATGGATATAGTTACTCCTACATAAAATCAACAAATTTTATCTAAGCATTGAAATTTTTTTCATAAGATTCATTAAACTGTTCTTTTGTTAACTCTTTTTCCCAACACGCCACTACAATAGTAGCGACACAATTTCCTAATACATTACACAAGGTACGAATCATATCTAATATTCTATCAATACCAAGAATAATGGCAATGCCATCGGCTGGTAAGCCAAATGCAGTAGCGGTTGCCGCAATAACAATAAAGGAAGCCCCGGGTACCCCAGCAATTCCTTTTGTCGATAACATCAAGCTTAGCATAATCAGCAATTGTTGTCCCAATGGAATATCGACACCATATATCTGGGCAATAAAGATCAGTGCTAAGGCACTGTACAAGGTAGAACCATCTAAATTAAAAGAATATCCCGTTGGGATAACAAAAGTTACAATATGCTTTGGTACGCCTACTTCTTCTAACCGTTGCATTACCAAAGGCAAAGCAGCTTCACTACTCGCTGTAGAAAAGGCTAGTATCAATGGTTCTCTAAGGGCTTTTATTAAATGGAATAAATTAATTTTAGTAATGATCGATGCACAGATAATTAACACCAATAAAAACGCCGAAACAGCAACAACCAATGAAATAAATAATTTTCCTAACGGGATTAACATCGCTAAACCGAAATTACCGATCGTGTAAGAAATCATTGCGAAAATACCAATTGGTGCAAGTCTCATCACATAGTGCGTCACTTTAAACATAGCTTCGGCAATACTACGGCAAACATTGACAATAATTTCTCCATCTTTACCAATATGTGCTACGCCAACGCCAAAAAAGCAAGTAAAGAAAATGATTTGTAGCATATCGGCTCGAACACAAGCATCCACAACATTGGTAGGGATAATGTGAAGAATATATTCTACCATATCAATTGGTTTATTCGCTGCCATTTGTGTACTGCCATCTGCTGGTAACGGAATGTTCACCCCAATACCTGGTTCGATGAGATTCACAGTAAGCAGACCAATGGCAAGCGCCACTGTAGTTGCTATTTCAAACCAAATGATCGCTTTACCGCCCAAACGGCCTAATTTTTTAAAATCACCGGTCCCAGCAATTCCCATAACTAAAGTAGTAAAGATCAATGGTACCACAATCATTTTTATCATGCGGATAAATGCGTCACCTAAAGGCTTTAGCTTCGCACCTATTTCTGGGAAAAAATATCCGAATAAGGCTCCCAAAACTAAGCCTAAAAAAATCTGTGCACTAAGGCCAAACTTTTTTTTCATATTGTATCCTCCCAACATTACTTTAAAATATATTAATAGTTTCTTGTATTTTTATAGAAAAATACAATGGTATGTCTAATTTCATACGATTCATCATAAATTATATATATATATTAAATACTTTTTCAGTGTTTTCTTTTATCATTATAGAAAAAAAGACCCTATTGATAACACTTTGGCTAAGCATCATCAATAGGGTTTCATCTTCACTAAAAATTCTACTTAAGCGTTAAAATTCTTTTCATATGCATCGTTGAAAGCTTCGACCGTTAAATCTTTTTCCCAACGAGCTACCACTACAGTAGCAATACAGTTACCAAAAACGTTACAACAAGTACGAACCATGTCTAAGATACGGTCAACGCCAAGAACAATTGCTACGCCATCGGCTGGTAAGCCAAACGCAGTAGCAGTAGCAGCTACAACAATAAAGCCTGCCCCTGGTACACCGGCAATTCCTTTGGTCGATAACATCAACGTTACCATCATTAATAACTGTTGGCCTAATGATAAATCTATTCCATAAATTTGCGCAATAAAAATTACCGTTAAAGAACTATATAAAGTCGAGCCATCTAAATTAAAAGAATATCCCGTCGGCATAACAAAAGTTACAATATTTTTAGGTACCCCCAGTTGTTCTAACCGTTGCATTGCGATTGGCAATGCAGCCTCACTACTAGCCGTAGAAAAGGCAAGTAATAAAGCTTCTTTTACGCCTTTTACAACATGAATAAAATTAATTCCGGTAATCATTGATGCACTGGCAAGCAGTATCGCTAAAAAGACTATGGTTGCCCCAATCAATGATAAAATCAATTTTCCTAGTGGAATCAACATACCAACGCCAAAACTACCTACCGTATAAGCAATCATAGCAAAAATACCAATTGGCGCTAAGCGCATTACATAATGTGTTACTTTAAACATTGCTTCAGCGATGCTACGGCAGAAATTTACGATAATCTCTGAATCCTTGCCGATATGTGCTACACCAACACCAAAGAAACACGTAAAGAAGATAATTTGTAACATATCATTACGAGAACAAGCATCCACAATATTAGTTGGAATAATATGTAAAACATATTCTACCATGTCAATTGATTTTTTAGCAGTAGCAGCCGCTTGCGCACTTGCATCCGCTGGCACTGGGATGTTTACACCAACGCCTGGTTCTATAAGATTCACAGCAATAAGACCTACTGCAAGAGCTACTGTAGTTGCGACCTCAAACCAAATAATTGCCTTACCACCTAGGCGACCTAATTTTTTAAAATCACCAGTGCCGGCAATCCCCATTACCAATGTACTAAAAATTAATGGTACAACGATCATTTTAATCATACGGACGAAACCATCGCCAACTGGTTTTAACTTAGCACCTATTTCCGGAAAAAAATAACCAAATAATGCCCCAATAATCAACCCTAAAAGAATCTGTGTGCTAAGACCAATTTTTTTATTCATTTTGCATCCCCCTAGTAGTATTTTTGTATTTTTTATACTTTATTTTTGGCTATTCTATTTGAGCAATTTAATTATAAATTACATCAATATAGAATTGGTCACTCAAGTTAATTATTATATAGATGACCATATATTTTGTCAATAAAATTACGTATGTATACAATATGTAATATACAATAATTATTATATCTCATATATTAATTATTGTATACATATAATCGCAATTTTTTAAATATTTAAAAATCATTTTATTGTACTTACGTATCACTAAATAGTATTGCAAAATTTCATCTAAACTAAAAAGACTTCCACAAAATAATTGCAGAAGTCTCCGACTGAGATTCAATAAGTTTATTTACAGCATCTCATTAATTTAGTTTATATTATTCATGATGGTGATGTCCACCACAACAACCGCCACCATGCGTATGACCTTGACTATGTCCACCACCACAGACATGACGAACTCCATTTTCTAGTTTGATTTTTTTCAAACTTTTGCATTTCGGACATTCAATTTCATAACCATGTTTACCACCTTCCTCGCAAGGTGGCACCTCCCATACATGTTGACATTCTTGACATTCAAATGTTCTGTTAGCCATTTTATAATTTCCCCCTTCTATTAATATGGTACGGCCTTCCACCAGAGCAACTGCAAACTTTTCTCTAGCAGACTGTAAAATTCGTTGAAACGTCGGTCGAGATAATCTCATCACCTCTGCCGCACCAGCTTGATCTAGGCCTTGATAATCTTTTAAGCGTATTGCTTCAAATTCTTCGAAATGGATAACTACAGCAGCCTTGTCAGCACCAATATCACTGGAAAATTTTCGGCATTCGGGTAAATCGTCAATCAATCCACAGCATCGTAATCTTGCCAACATTACCATTCCCTTCATTTGAGCATATGCTCATTATTAGTATATACCGACTCTTTTACTTTTACAAGTAAATCTTATATAAATCTAAAAAAATGGGGGTTACTGCCGTTTTCATGGCGATAACTCCCATTCTTTTAGATTATTTTATTTTTCTTTATGGATAATTTTCGCTACCTTCGGTGCTCGAATCACTGCCGTTCTAGGAATATCTGTACCTAGTAATGGCATGATATATTCTCTAAATTCTGAGGTTACATCATTGCCCTCTGCATTGATAAATTTATCTGGCATCGTTTGTGTAAGTCCGGCAACCTCCTGAATTGGTAATATAGTGTACTGAACGGCGTAATTACCAATACGTTCAATACAAACAGAACCTGATTTTCCCTGCCGAGCAGCAAATTGTACTGCTTTTTCGCCAACCTCACGTGCTTCATCTTGGTCAACGTCAGATACATTTCCTAAGAAACAACGTTGGATATACCCAAACGTATCGGCACGTACTCTTTTAATATTTAATTTAGCCTTGATGGTCTCAGCAAGAAGATTACCAAGCGCGCCATTGCCGGAAATATTAACATTGCCATGGGCATCTAATTCTAAACTTTTCATATGTTTCGTTACAATTGCGACGCCTTCTGCATCAACAATGCCTTCTGAAACCGCAATCACACAACGACCTAATCGATCATAAACCCGTTTAACATCTGCTAAAAAAGTTTCCATATCAAAATGTCGTTCTGGTAAATAGATCAAATGCGGGCCATCACCAGGGAATTTTCTCGCCGCACTTGCCGATGCTGTTAAGAAGCCTGCATGTCTCCCCATGATAACCCCAACATAAATACCGCCGAGCGCTTTCATATCTAAATTGATACCAGAAAACGCCTGCATCACGAACCGAGCTGCTGAACCGTAACCTGGTGTATGGTCATTGCCCAGCAAATCATTATCAATTGTTTTTGGTACGTGAATCGCGCGAAGAGCATATCCCTCTACTTCAGCGTATTCATTAACAATTCTTACCGTATCAGATGAATCATTGCCGCCAATATAGAAAAAATAACGAATTTCGTGCGCTTTTAGCACTTTAAAAATTTCACGACAATACGCTTTATCAGGTCTTACACGAGTTGATAATAACGCTGATGATGGAGTCATTGCTACATCATTTAAGTTACGAGTTGTTTCTTGTGTTAAGTCAACTAAATCTTCGTTGACGATACCTTCAACACCTCGAATTGCACCATAAACCCGCGTAATTTCAGGGTGTCTTTTCGCTTCCTCAACAATACCAACCAAGCTTTGATTAATCACTGCAGTTGGGCCACCACCTTGAGCAACTACCGCCTTACCTATTAAAGTCATTTTTGCCTCCTAAATATTTTATCATACTCATAAAAACTTTTGTGTTCTTATTATACTAATTTAACGCTGCAGTTTCTAGCCTTTTCTGGAGATTTTAACTAAATTATTTTTACAATTGTCTTTATATTTTGTAATTTCATCAAAGAGCCAACCCTTTCAAATTGAACGGTTGGCTCTTTATTATCTACGTTTTCTATTTTTATCTTTTGTATTATTATTTTGTTCTTTACCTGTTGGCTTTGGTTTACGACGACTGCGATTATTCGATCCACCGTGTTTTGTCCCTTTGCGATTTGCATATTTACTCAAAGAAACTCTTTTTTCTTTTTTCGGCTCTAGGTCTTTTTCTTGCTCTGTTTTCACTCTAGCAACTTGTTCTTTGTTTGCTTTTACCGTTGCCTTTTGTCTATTAATACGATTCTTAATCCCTTGTTCAATGATACGGAGGAAATCATGTTGCCGTGCATTGACAAAGGTAATCGCTTTCCCTTTTTCCCCAGCGCGACCGGTTCTACCGATACGGTGGATATAGCTTTCTACATCATGGGGAATGTCATAGTTAAACACATGGGTTACGCCTTCTACATCAAGACCACGTGCTGCAATATCAGTAGCAACTAAAATTTGCAATTTAGCCGTACTAAAACGACGCATGACTTGCGTCCGTTTCGCCTGCGTTAAATCACCATGCAATTCATCTACTAAGTAGCCACGTCTTGCAAGTTCTGTCGTTACTTCAGTTACGCGTTGCTTGGTATGACAAAATACCATAGCAAGATATGGTTGGTATTCGTTAATCATCGCACAGAGCTGATCTAATTTCGTATCTTCGTTTGTATCAATGATCACTTGCTCAATTTCATCTAATGTAATATTTTCTGCTTGAATATGAATATCTTGTGGAGATTTCATATAATGATAGGAAAGTCCACGAATACGTTCGGGAATCGTTGCTGAGAAGAACATCGTTTGACGGTCACCTGCTGTTTGTTTTAGCAAGGCTTCTACTTCTTCTAAAAATCCCATGTGAAGCATTTGATCCGCTTCATCGAGCACTACTTTGTTTACGCCAGCAAGACTTAATCTTTCACGACGCAATAAATCTAAAATACGCCCTGGCGTTCCAATGATAATATGCGGTTTTTGTCCTAACTTTTGCACTTGCCGATCAACGGCTTGCCCACCATAAACAGTTAACGATCGTACACCAATACTAGCACCAATTTTTTGCGCTACCGAAGTTATCTGTAGTGCAAGTTCCCTCGTTGGCGTAACGATTAGCGCTTGAACTACGGGAGCATTGACTTTGATTTTTTCCATGATCGGTAGTAAAAAAGCAAGTGTCTTTCCTGTACCAGTCTGTGCTTGCACGATAACATCTTTCCCACTACGAATCACTGGTATTGCTACTTCTTGTACTGGTGTCGCTTCTATAATACCATTTTGTTTTAATACCAAACATAACTCTTCATTGATTTTAAGTTCTACAAACTTTTTCCCCACTAAATGCACCTCTTATTTTTATTATAATATTTCTTGTACTCTGCCAACAATGCCGCCTACCAAACGAACTTTAATCCCCCGAGGATGAATTGCACTATTTGTTAAAAGGTCTTTTACAATCCCCTCTGTTAATTGTCCAGTCCGTTGATGCTCTTTCTGGACGATCTTCACTTTTGTCCCAGCCTTTATATTTTTTCTTTCTGTACCGTTCATGATTAACCTCATTTTTTATTCATTCTATTTCTATTTTAGTTTAATTTTGCAAAAAAAACAAATGAACTTCCAATAATACTCTTATATGATATTATTATAAGTAAAACGATATCATATAAGTAGTCACTTATATAAAATTAAAAATTGAAAGGATTCAATTGTATGAATTTATTATTGGTAGAAGATGAAGTAAAGCTAAGTGAGTCTCTGACTGTATTAATCAGCCGTGCCGGTTACACCGTTGATACTGCTTTAGATGGCTTAAAAGCTTTAGAAAAAATTAGAAATAATGAGTATGCTGTAATTATTTTAGATCGAATGTTACCTTGTTTAGATGGACTATCTGTATTACAGCAAATGCGTAAAGAAAAAAACAATACACCGGTTTTATTCTTAACGGCGAAAGATTCACCTTCGGAGCGTGTTGCTGGTCTAGAAGCTGGGGCTGACGACTACTTAATCAAACCATTCTTTACCGAAGAATTACTAGCAAGAATCAAAGTATTAATTAAACGTGTAGAAAAGAAAGCACCTGAAGGCGTTATCGAAGTCGCAGGTATCACGTTATATACACTGCATGGCGAAGTCATCAATGGCAAAGAAAAATTCCAGCTCACAGTAAAAGAAGCAGCTTTGCTGGCACTTTTAATGAGCAATAAAGGGCAAGTCATCACCAAAGAACGTATTATGGAAAAAATTTGGGGCTATGATAGTGAAACGAATATTGCGAATGTCGATCTCTACATCTATTATTTACGAAAAAAATTAAATATATCAAATATCAAAACTATCCGTGGCATTGGTTACTGTTTTGAGGAGGAGTAACTGATGTTTAAAAAACTTCGCCTAAAATTAACTCTAATCAACGTAAGCGTAATCGTAACACTATTTATTATTTTAAGCATCAGTTTATATGCCCTCTTAAGAATGAGTTCTCAACAAGGCACGATTTTTATGCTACAAAAGATAAGTGATGATGTTAAATATGACGAGAATTTTGAATTTCCTGAACATAAGAAGCCAGAAAAACCACCTAGCGATTTTACTGGCTTCATGCCACCACCAAAACCAAATTTCTTCTTTGTAAAAGTTGCAAATAATGGAACTGTCCTTATGCATTCTACTGGTATTACGGTTACCGACTCGCAACTTCCAGAATTAATTCATATCACAGCAGCAAAAAAATTAGATATGGACACCATTAATTTTGAAACTATTCCATTTGCTTATTTGCGAACCTATTTACCAGAGGAAAACTGCACACTGCTTGTATTTAACGATAAATCTGAACAAGAAGAACATATGAATCAACTGATAACCCATCTCTTACTGGTAGGTCTAGTTTGTAGCTTACTTTCATTCTTCGCAAGCTTTTTCTTAGCGAAACACACGATCAAACCAATTCAAGCTTCACTAGAACAACAAAATAATTTTGTTTCTGATGCTTCTCACGAGCTTAGAACGCCAATTACGATCATTCAGACGAATTTAGATATCATCAAAGGTGCGCCACCTCACGAAACAATTGCGGATAATGAAAAATGGCTGAACAATATCCAAGATGAAACCACCTGCATGACCGAACTTATTAATTCCTTATTATTCTTAGCACGGGCTGATGCCAACCAGCAGCTAATGGAAAAAGAATATTTCCCATTAAATCCGACAATCTTGGATGCCATTCACCCTTTTGAAGTTATAGCCAAAAGAAATAATATTACACTTACGACAGATATGAATGGCCAAGTTACGGCTTTAGGAGACTCTATTCGCCTTAAGCAGGTTCTTACGATACTGATTGACAATGCCATTCGCCATACACCAAAGCACGGTAGCGTCGTTGCTGGCTGTCATACCAAAGATGATGCCATCTATATTACCGTTACCGATACTGGTGAAGGTATCGCGAAAGAACACCAACACAAAATCTTTGATAGATTTTATCAGGTTGACGAATCTCGCCATAAAGGCGGTTCTGGACTGGGCTTATCGATTGCCCAGTGGATTATTGAACAACATGGTGGAATGATTGGTGTGAAAAGCACCGTAGGTAAAGGTACAACTTTTACAATCAAATTACCAACAAAATAAAATGAGAATGGACTGTAAAAAAACAGTCCATTCTCATTTTATTTTCAACTATATAATATAAAATACTGCTTGATATAAAAAGTAATCATCCATCTGGAAATTAAACATTGGCATCACTTTCTTTTGTTTGACTCGTAAGTTCTACAGAGTATGCATCACCATTTTTTTAGCTAGCTTACTTGTTTCATTGGTTTTTGCTTTACTGCTAGTCGTCGAACTTGTTGAGCTTGAATTTTGCGCTTCTGCAATTTGTTCATCAATTTTCTCGACCTGCTTTTCATAATTTTTAATCGCTGCTTTATTCTTTTCTGCATCAGCTTGTTTCAATTGATTAACTTGATTTTGTAATAACATCTTTTTTTTGCTGCAATGCAGCAATTGTAGATTGAGCATCTGATGTAGAGCCACTCGTTGCAGAACTACTCGTTGAGGAAATAGTACCAATACTCATATAAATTCCTTCTAATACATTAATTTGATAAAACACCACAATATCTACTACTAAATAACATTTTCAGCTAAAAGTCATACAATTTCTACCATTATTATCTTCTACATTTCTTTTAAAAGAGTTTGAACATAAAAAATGTTAGAGATTGTAGCCTTTAAAGGAATACGATCTCTAACATTTTTTGATTTTCTAACTATTAACATACCATATATGTAATTTCACTATCGGCCGTATACCCAAACGGGCGATAAGTAAGTTGATCATTACTTAATTCAACGCTATAAGCCGGGCCAATCATTGTAACAATTTCACTAGCTGCTGTTGACTCATAACTTTTTGACTCGGTCGCTGAAGTTACTGATTTTACTTTTGAAATCTGATTGTCGACATCTTCAATTTGCTGTTTTAACGTAGAAATCGCAGCTGTATTATCTTTATCATCACTCGCTGCTAATTGATTCATGTGCTGTTGCATGGACGCCTTCCGTTTTTTTGAAGACATCAAGAGTACTTCCTTACTGTCTGTACTATAACTCTGATACGTGCTGTAACTACTAGTAGGTGAAACACTATTAATTTTCATGTTATAGCCCGCCTTTCAATCTAAACTATTTTAAAATCGAATACTTATAGTACTTATTATGCAACTCTTTTTTTTGAAATGACTTTGATTTTCCTTTGATTATTATTTGATTTTTAAAATCAGGAATATACTCCTTGTCTTTGATCTATACACGAAAAAATCAGGGCCTATGGATAGCCCTGATTTTTTCAGAATAAGAATAATTTGGGTGTGTGTGTGATGTTGTGAGTCTTTGGACAACCGAGGTTGTCCTGTTCTAACTTGTGTGAGTTAGAAGTGTGTGTGTGAAATAAATGAGTCAATCTACAATTATTATTATGCTATACTTTTCTTTGAAAATCCTTTGATTTTCCTTTGTCTTTCATTTATTTGTACATTTATTTTTCTTTTTTTACATTTAAAATACTTAATTCACGCACTATGATACCATCTTATTTAAATAGTTTTTATTTTGCCATTAATTGCGCTATTTTGTTGGCAAAGGCAATTGGATCTTCCGGCAAGATCCCTTCGATTAATAATGCTTGTGTATAAAGTAAATCGCAATAATCCTTGAACGTATCAGAAGTCGCATCTTGATTAAAAATCGCTTGCAAACGGCCAAACAATTCATGATGTGGATTAATTTCTAAAATACGGCGCGCTTTAAACATTGGATTGTTTGCTTCAGCAAAAACTTGTTCCATCGATAAACTAATCCCATTGTTGTCACTGACTAGGCACACTGCACTAGCTTTTAAGCGATTACTAATTTTTACATCGGCAATTTTATTATCTAAGGTTTCTTTAATTGCTTTGATTAAACTTTCATTATCTTTAGCAATCGTTTCAGCTTCTTTCTTCACTTCTTGTGCTTCTACGTCATCTAATTCTAAATCACCACGACTAACTGAATGAAATTTCTTATCGCCATATTCGCGTAATGCTTCAATCGCAAATTCATCGACAGTATCGAATAAGTATAATACTTCAATACCTTTTTCTCGTAACAATTCCATTTGTGGTAGACGATCAATGGTTGCAGGATCTTTCCCTGTTG
Organism: uncultured Veillonellaceae bacterium; assembly: GCA_963805085.1. Lineage (GTDB taxonomy): Bacteria > Bacillota > Negativicutes > JARBTT01 > JARBTT01 > JARBTT01. Next base: position 228,903 of record CAWDTA010000004.1, read on the forward strand.
CATAGTAGATTGCTTTTTGGCTTTCTGGCATACGTTCTTTATATTCTTTTAAGCTTGTTAAGCTAGAACCTTCTTTCGAAGAAGCAAATAGCAACAAGTCTTTTAATTTCGCACTATCTTGTGGGTTTGTATAAACACCAATTTTAAAGGATTTACCAAATTCACCCCAGAATTTTTCGTATTTTTCACGGTCTTTATTGAGCATTTTTTCTAGTGTTTTTAAGACATTCTTTTCAAGGTTTTTACCAATTAATTTGAGTTCACGACTTTGTTGTAATAACTCACGAGAAATATTTAAAGAGAAATCTGGTGAATCCACAAGTCCACGAACAAATCTCAAGTAATCTGGTAATAATTCTTGACATTTTTCCATGATGAATACATGACGAGAGTAAAGTTGAATACCAGCACTGTACTCTGCATGATATAAATTATATGGTGCATGCGTTGGAATGAATAAAATGGTTGTATATTCTACTGTACCTTCTGCTTTTGAATGGATAATTTCCATTGGTTCTTCCCATTCATGGAATAGATTTTTGTAAAATTCATTATATTCTTCTGGCTTAATATCGTTTTTATTTTTTGTCCAAAGTGGCTGCATCGAATTTAATATGCGTATTTCATTGCGTTTTATTTTCTCTGCACCTTCGATTGGTTTGCCTTCTTCATCTTTTTGTTCTTCTTCAACAATAAAATTCATTTTGATTGGAAAACGCACATAGTCTGAATACTTTTTAATTAAACTTTCTAAGGTATAAGTTTGCAAGAAGTTTTCTTCGGCCTTTTCGCCAAAGAATTCTGGTAATAATGTCAAAATAATTGTCGTTCCACGATCAGCTTTTTCCGTTTCTTCAATGCTATAGCTGCCATCTCCAGTAGATTCCCATTTAACCCCTTTGCTTTCGCCAGCTTTACGCGTAATCAGCGTTACTTTTTCTGCTACCATGAAAGCAGAATAAAAACCAACACCAAATTGACCGATCAATTCTTTATCAGAAACCGATTCTTTTTGTTCTTTTAACTTTTCTAAGAATGATTTTGTACCCGATTTTGCAATTGTACCAACATTTTCGATAACTTCATCGTAAGTCATCCCAATCCCATTATCAGAAATTGTTAACGTATGGCTTTCCTCATCAGGAACTAAGTAAATTTCAAAATCAGATTTACCTTCTAATAATTCTTGATTGGTAATTGATTCGAAACGAATTTTATCAATTGCATCCGATGCATTGGATACCAATTCCCGTAAAAAGATCTCACGATTCGTATAAATTGAATGAACCATTAAGTCCAATAATTGTTTCGTTTCTGCTTGAAACTCGCGCATTTCTTTTGCCATTCTATAAACCCCTTTACCTTAGTTATTTTTCATTGTTAGCACTCTGTGTCTGTGAGTGCTAACCCTATTGATAATAATAACTCTATTTGGCATTTAAATCAATATCTACAAGGCTTTTTTGTATAAAATTTTATTAATCTTAATGGTCTGGGGACGAAAAATTTTTACACGTTACGTTTTTAAGCCAACTCATATGCAATATAACATGAAGAAGTATTGCTATGGTCATGATATACCCAGTCCAAATATGCATTTTTTTCACCATCATACCTATTTCCCTTGTGCTCGCAAGATGAAAATCAATGACATAACCCGTACTTAGACATCCCACGCCAGAAATTAACAAGATAATATCCACCCAATAATTTTTCATTACTTTTGTCATACTATTTCAATCCTCCAATATGTCTTTTAAAATTATAGTTAGAATATACCATTTATGTATGACAATTCAATGACAATATTTATATTTACGGGACTAAACATAACATTTATTTATGTTTATGCTATAATAGAACATTAATATGATAGTAATATTCTATTGCAAAAATTTAATCAATCATTTTTAGGAGGATACTTATTATGCTAAAATCTATATCAAATTTTATTATAGGATTTGCCGTTTTTTTTATTATTTATTCCTTCATGAATATGAATGCACTATCAACGAGTGAATTTTATATCAATATAGCGCTGGCCATTTCTTTCATTTGCACTAATATTTTTAACGTTATAAACTTTAACCGAGAAGGAATGATCATCCTAAACACAATTACAATCATTTGCCTCTTGATTGCAATCATTTTATGGCTTATATCTTAGCCCCTCCTTCTTCTATTTCAGAACAGTTTCCCAACTTCTACACAAGCCTTTAGCATTAAAATCTCGAATGAAAAAGTGGTATAAAATTAGCTTTCTGTTGCTATTTATACCACTTTTTTCGTTTATTTTTTATTAATTTAATTCTATAATTTTGATATTTTATAAAACATTCTTAAGACAACTGCTTTGCGAGACAAACATTAAACATTAAATTTATTTACTTCATTTTGTAAATCTTGTGCTAGTCTTGCCAAGGATTGACTGGCTGTAGTCATCTCATGCACAGAAGCCGACTGTTCTTCAGTTGCCGCCGAAACCGTTTGTGCTTCTTCTGAGGTTGCTTTACTAACTTGATGAATATTTTTCGTAGAATCATCAATTTGTTTCGCACCATCTGTAATCTTTTCTACTGAAACTTGGGCCAATTTCACTCGATCATTAATCAAAATAACCATCTCATCAATTTCTTTAAAAATGTTACCAGCATTATTTACAATTTCGGCCCCATGTTTCACTTCATCGGTTCCATTATGCATTGCATCAACTGCATGATCTGTGTCTACTTGAATTTGATGAATAAGTATCGCGATATGTTTTGCCGCTTCTTGTGACTGCTCAGCAAGCTTTCTCACTTCTTCCGCTACAACTGCGAAACCTTTACCTTGTTCACCCGCCCGCGCCGCTTCAATTGCTGCATTTAATGCCAATAGATTAGTCTGCCCGGCAAGCCCAGAAATCGTATCTACAATTGCCCCGATTTCTTTCGAACGATCGCCCAATCCTTCCACTACTTGCGCGGAAACTCCAACGACAGATTCAATACTTTTCATTTGCTCTACAGCCTCTGCAACTGCTTGATTGCCTAAATTGGCTTTTGCTGCCGCACCAGACGCTTGTTCAACAACACGCTCTGTATTTGTTATCAGTTCTCTAATATTCTTACCAATACTTTCAACTTCTTGGGTTACTGTATCAATAGCCATCACTTGATTATCTGCCCCACCTGCTACATTCGTAATCGACTCAGCAACCTGTAGAGATACTTGTGCCGATTGTTCCGCACTTGCCGTTAATTCCTCACTGGCTGCAGCAACTTGTTCAGCTGAATTGCTCACTTGTCTAATTAATGATCCCAAAGATTTACGCATTTGAATCAAAGAATTATCAAGTCTGCCAATTTCATCATTACGATCTTGTATTTTCCGTTCAGTTTCTCTAAAATCACCATTTGCAAGTCTTTCTGAAAGCTCGGTCATTATTTGCATAGCATTTGTAATCTTCAAAATAGCCCACAAAATAATACCACCAAGCAATAACGCTATGATAAATGTACCAATCGCAAAAAAGATTGCCATTTCATGAACCCCTGCAAACATTTCATTATAGTCCATGGATATACCAAGAACCCAACCACTATTGCCAACTGATACACCACCGATGATTTTCTCTGTACCTTCAAACTCAATTGTTTGTACTACGTCTTCTCCTTTAGAAACACGGTCAAAAAAATCAGCTAAAATTGCATTATCAACATTTTTAATATTGTCTTCACTTTTAAATTTAGGATGGGTAATAAACGAACCGTTTCTTGCTACCAAGAAAGCATACCCTGTGTTACCAACTTTAAACTCTTGTACTTTCTTTAATAGTTCTGTTAAATTTACATCATCACAAATCGAACCTTTTAAATTACCATCACTATTCATAATACGCTGACCGAGACTTACGACCATACTATTATCCGAACCACTTTTATATACTTCTGTATATAATGGTTTATCTTCCTTAATACTGTTTTTATACCAATCTCTTTGCCTTACATCAACACCTGGCGGATAAGTCGTATTGTTACTAATTGCATATGTACCATCTTCTAAGCCAATCGTAATATTTAATGTCGTTTTACTTGCACCATCTTTAGTTAAATGAGTTAAAGTTTTAATTTCATCTAGGGTCAAATTTTGTTTACCGATCAGCACTGTTAAATGCTTAATTTGACTTTCTTCTTGTCTTAACTCATTATTTAATTGTTCACTATATGAATGCAACATATTACGATTTGTTTCTATAATTTGTGCTTCCATTTGATTTTTAGAAGTGTAATATCCGTAAAAACTCAACAAACTTACGAATACTAAAACTGGAGCTAAAATCATGATTAACATCTTTGTTTTTAAATTCATATTTACGCCCTTTCTTTTGAATACAATATACATAATTAAAAATACATAATTTAATATTATACTATATATCAAAATTTGTCTATAAAGATTAATTTTGTAAATATTTATAATGAACTATTATAGATACCTTATCATACCATCTTCGCATTCAAATCAATCAAAAAAAAGCTAGATTGACATTAATGCCAATCTAGCCTTTTACTTACCCTACCAACTAATTTAGAAAACAATCTATGAGTACATTTATTTTGTTTTAAAACTCATTAAACCTAGTTGATATGGGTTAATTCTATCTCTAAAAATGGCTTTATTTGCAGTTAACGCAACCACATATTTTTTGCCGTTTTTTCCTCTAATATAGGTTTTCGCCATATCTTCAGTTTGAGCAATTGTATAAACTGCTGGTTGTCCTTCTACTTTAACAATCGCTGCTATTCCATTTTCCGCTACGATTGCTTTTAGCACTTGATCCACTTGTTCTTTAGTTAATTTAGTTAAATCCGGAATATTTTCATCTGTAAATGCATCGGTCATGATAATCCAACCGCAATTCACTTCCATGCCTTCATTTTCAAAAACTAGCATAACTCCTTTATTGCCACCTGGTTGTCTTGATAAATCAATCTCTCCAACTGGTTTTTCTGGGCATTCAATGGAAAAGCCATAAGTATCACTTGTATACGTATAAGCTGCTGCTTCTGTAACATTTGGTACAACTATAAGTACGGCTGCCAATACCGTTGCCATAGCAATTTTACGCACTGCTTTGAAAAGATTTTTTTTCATCATTTTTATCCTCCAAAAATTCATTATCACATGTATCATTATATAATATTCAAATAGAAATAACTAGTAAAAATGCCCTTGGCAAGAAGTAGCCAAGAGCATTTTTATCATAAATTATGTTATATTACATTAATTCATTCACATTTTTCGGTTGTTTTTTTATTTTTCTAGTACCAAATTTATCTGAAATTTTTTCTACTACCACAAACATAACTGGGATGAGGTAAATCCCCATAACGGTCGCTACAATCATACCACCAACCACGGCAGTCCCCATTGCATTACGCGCACCAGCACCAGCACCAGTTGCCACTGCAAGTGGTAAACAACCGATAATAAACGCAAGTGATGTCATGATAATTGGGCGAAGACGAAGTTTTGCCGCTTCTACAGCTGCTTCTACTACTTCCATGCCTCTATCAACACGAACTTTTGCATACTCTACGATTAGAATTGCATTTTTCGCTGCCAAACCAATCAACATAACCAGACCGATTTGCATATATACACTATTAGCTAAATCACGTGCATACTCTGACAATAAAGCTCCAAAAACACCTGTTGGTATACAAAGCAGAACTGCGTAAGGCACTGTCCAACTTTCGTAAAGTGCTGCCAAACATAAGAATACAAATAAAATCGCTAAACCGAAAATAACCATCGTTCTACTACTAGCTTTTTGTTCTTCACGACTTTGCCCAGACCATTCATATTTAAAGCCCTCTGGCAATGATTCTTTAGCAACTTCTTGCATTGCGGCTAAAGCCTGCCCTGAACTATAACCATTCGCCGCCGAGCCATTAATTTGAATGCTACGTAAAGCATTGAAACGCGAAATATTTGCTGCAGCCGTTGTTGTTTTTGGTTTCAGCAAAGTATCAAGAGGGATTAACGCCCCAGTAGAAGATTTTACATATAGGAAACGTATCGTATCAGCTTCATTACGAAAACCACTATCCGCTTCCAATACTACTTTGTAAGTGCGCCCAAAACGATTAAAATCATTCACTTGCGAGCCACCAAAGTTTACTTGAAGCGCTGTAAATACATCGTCAAGCGCTACACCGAGATTTTTAACTTTTTCACGGTCAACTTCAAATTCAACATTTGGTGAATTAATTGCAAATGTCGAATAGGCTTTTGAAATTTCTGGACGTTGATTCGCTGCAGCTACGAATTTTTTCGTAATTGTATCAAGTTCTTCATCCGTATGCCCCGACACATCTTGAAGCATCATTGTAAAACCACCGATCATACCAAGACCAGGAAGCGATGGTGGATTGATTGGTATAATTGTAGCATTGGTAATCGCTGCTGTGTTTTTCATTATCATACCAATTTCTGCATTAATTTGCGTTTCTGGTGTAGTCCTTTCGCCCCAACTGTCAAGACTAATAAAAATAACCCCAGCATTCGATTTTGTTGCATTAGATAACAAATCTATACCACTAATTTCCATAGTATTTTTTACACCAGGTTGTTGATGAATTGCATCAGCTACTTGTTTTATGGTTTCTTTTGTTCTATTTAAACTAGTACCTTCTGGTAAAGAAACCGCCGCAATCAAGTAGCCTTGATCTTCATCAGGAACAAATGTTGATGGTACCAATTTGAATAAAGTAACAGTACCAATTACAATAAGCAATAAAAATAAACAAGCATATTTTGCATGGTGAATAATAGTTTTTACAATCTCACCATAAGTATTCGTATTTTTTTCAAACCATGCATTAAATTTATCAAAGAAACGTCCTAACCAGCCTTGATGTGCATTTGGAACATGCGGTTTTAAGATCATCGCACAAAGTGCCGGTGTTAAAGATAACGCCACAAACGCCGATAATGCCATCGATACAGCAATTGTTAACGCAAACTGTTTGTATAAAATCCCGGTCATGCCACCAAAGAATGCAACTGGAATAAATACACATGCAAGCACGAATGCAATTGCTACAACCGGACCGGATACTTCATCCATCGCAAGTTTCGTTGCTTCTTTTGGATCAAGCCCTCTATAACGCATATTATGCTCTACTGCTTCAATAACAACAATCGCATCATCCACTACTAACCCGATTGCCAGAACCATCGCAAACAAAGTTAACGTATTAATGGAGAAGCCAAGTACTGAAAATGCGCCAAAAGTTGCAACCAACGATACTGGAATTGCCAGCATCGGAATCAACGTTGCCCGCCAACTTTGTAAGAATAAAAATACTACGAGTAATACGAGTAACAATGCCTCGGCAAACGTCTGTACTACCTCAATGATAGATTCACGAACATATTCCGTATTATCTATAATTGGCTCTAGCTTCATATCTGGTGGAAAGCTTAATGAGGCTTCATCAAGTACTTTCTTAACTGCATTAACAGTTTGTAAAGCATTCGCATCATTTGTTAATTGAACACCAAAACCAACCGAATTCATACCATTTATTTTACTTCCAACCGTATTTGCTTTTGGTCCTGTTTCGACACGAGCAATATCTTTTAAGTAAATGAAGGAACCATTAGTTTTAGCACTAATGATAACATTTTCAAAGTCTTCAACTGTAGTAAGACGTCCTTTTACTTTACCAGTATATTGGAATTCTTGACCAGCAGGTGCTGGCATTTGACCAATCGTTCCAGCTGGCGCTTGAATATTTTGTTCTGTAAGTGCTGAAGATACATCGGCAACCGTTAAGCCAAGCTCTGCCATTTTATCTGGATTAATCCAGATGCGCATGGAAAAATCAGAACCATAGATATTGACATCCCCAACACCGTTAACACGTTTGATTGCATCAATGAGATAAACATCCGCATAATTTTTTAAGAATGTATTGTCATATGTCCCATTGGGAGAATATAACGCTACCATGTACGCCATATCGGAAGAAGCTTTTTTAGTCGTAACACCAACTGATTGTACGGAAGATGGTAAGCTTGCATTCGCCTGTGCCACGTTGTTTTGCGTTTTAACAGCAGCCATATCACCATTTGTATCAGCATCGAATGTAACAGATAAGCTATATTTCCCACTATCATCACTGTTACTGCTCATATAATCCATACCCTGAACACCATTGACTTGTTGTTCAATAACTTGGGCTACTGTCTGGTTAACAACATCAGCACTCGCACCTGTATAAGAAGTACTAACGCTAACTGTTGCTGGCTGAATTTGCGGATATTGTGCAATTGGCAAGTTTACCGCGGAGATTGTACCTAAAAGCACCATCATTAACGATACTACAATCGCAAAGATCGGCCTTTCAATAAAAAATTTTGCCACTTAATTTACGCCCCCTTATGAGTTGAAGGACAATTGCAACTCTTCTGGAGTTACCTCTGTCACATCAAGGGCTATACCACTTTGAATCTTTGTTAACCCCTCAACAACAACCTTATCTGCTGCTGTTACACCAGATTTAACGATATAATAACTACCCACTTTTGAACCAAGTTTTACTTCACGTGATTCAGCTTTATTATCTTCACCAACAACAATTACAAATGTTTTTTCCAACAATTGTTGAACTGCACGTTGCGGAATCAAAATCGCTCCCGGAACCGTTTCACCAGTAATTCTCACACGACCAAACATTCCTGGTATGAGAACACCATCGGGATTACCAAAGGAGGCTTTGAAACTTAATGTACCAGTTACTGTACCGCTACTATTAGAAAGTGATCTATCTTGCTGCTCAACTTTCCCCAGTACAGAATAGGATGAACCATTACTTAAAGTTAAAGCAACATTGTTCCCCCAGCCATTGGCAATTCCGCCTTGATTACTTGCTGCTAATTCCAGATATTCATTTTCACTCATACTAAATTGAACAAACACCGGATCAGCCGAAGACACCGTTGCAAGAGTTGTAGAACCTGCTGTTACATAAGTACCAACACTAAGATCATTAACATCTAAACGACCATCAACTGGAGAAACAATAACAGTATCAGCTAAATCATCGGCGGCTTTTTTCACATTCGCACGATTATAGTCTACTGTTGCTGCATTTTCTCTTTCTGTAGCTTGTTGTGCAGTTAACGTTTGTACTGCAAGTGCGTCATTGGCAACTAATTGCTCATAACGCTCTCTATCTAGCTGCGCATTGCTTAATGTCGCTTTTGATTGGGCTAAAGTTGCCTGTGCAGAATTTAACGCACTCTCATATTGACGTTGATCAATTTTAAAAAGAGGCTGCCCTTTATGTACTACGTCACCACCATTGACTAATTTTTCTACGATATTCCCAGATACTCGTGTTTGAATTTTCACTTCATTCTTCGCTTGTACTTGACCTGCGTATTCATAAGACATAGGAGTATCTCTTTGAATTACTGGCATCGCTTTTACTGCAACGGCTCCACCGCCCTGCATTGCTTGTTGCTTATTCCCACATCCAACTGTCGTTGCTAACATGCTTATAGCAATCAAGCTAAAGCAACAAGCTTTCATTTTTTTTGCTGAAAACACTATTTTCTATTCCTCCTTCATATTTAAAACCCATAAAATCACATACCTCGCTCAAAATATTAAGCAAGACATGTGATTTCTCACAAGTTTTAATTAACTCATTTTTAATAGTAAATAGTTATTTACTATTCATGAATATTATAGTATATTATTGTTATATGTTTGTCAATCTATTTTTACCGAAGAAAGGAGAATCCATTTTAATCATTATGGATAAGATTATAAGAAGATCTCTAGCAAAAGGTATCGCTGAAAGCTTTACCGTCTTCCATCAGAAGTTTGTCCGGGAACTGCCTTTTACTGTTCCCGCCAATCATTGCCTTACCTTGGTGATTCTACATGACCATGGAACACAAACTATTTCTGAACTATCAGAAAGATTACTAATTTCAAAACAACAAATGTCTCCTATCATTGATAAGTTATGTAAAACAGGCCTTGTCAAACGTGAACAAGATCCTAAGGATAGACGAAATAGTAATATTACCATTTTGCCAGCTGGCTATGCTATTTTAGAAAAGCATCATCAAACCATGATTGATATATTAGATAGAAAATTAGAATCTCTTGAAGATATTGATATAATAGAATTTCAAAAAGCGTTAAAAGTTTGTTTTGGAATTTTCCACAAAATTTCCTAAAGAAAAATCATTTTGTTAATTTTTCTTTCCTTAATTAATGGAATAAATCAACTACATATAAATCACACACATTTGTATTACCGCCACAAACATTATTGACATATGAAATGTAATGGTGTAGACTACTTTTTAAGTCATTTATTCGACTTTTATGTGTGCCTATCAGCCAAGATAACCACTTGTTATCTTGGCTGTCATTTTTCATTATTAGAATACATAGGAGGTTTTTCTATTATGAGTAAAAACAGATTGGTTATTGTTGGCGTAGGTAATGTTGGTTCTGCGGTATTAAATCGTGCGATTGCCTTTGAATTGGTTTCTGAAATCGTACTGATTGATAGTAATGAAAAAAAAGCAATTGGTGAAGCATTAGATGCAGAGCATTCCACCCCATGTAATTACAGTGCAAATATTCGTGTGCGTGCTGGTAGTTATGAAGATTGTAAAGATGCACGTCTGATCATCATCGCAGCGGGTACAGGTACAATTAACGGTAAATTAATTCAAGATAGATTATTACTGGCTGAATATAGCCTTGGTATTATCAAGGAAGTTATGAAAGGGATCACAAGCTATACAAGAGATGTTCCTATTATTATGATTACGAACCCACTTGATGTCACGACTTACTTAGCTGCTAATTTCTTTGACTATCCTAAATATAAATTATTTGGCACAGGTACGACACTTGAAACACATCGTTTCAAGAGAATCGTTGCCAACCATTACAATGTCGATGCTAAAGATGTGCAAGGTTATATGCTAGGTGAACACGGTAACTCCGCTTTCCCTGCTTGGAGTACATTATCCATCGGTGGCATGCGTGCTGATCGCTTAGATGAATACTTTAGCCCAAGCAATCCACTTGATCGCAGCTTTGTTGAAGAAGAAGTTGTCAAAACAGCATTTGATGTATTACATTTTAAAGGATACACCAACTATGGCATCGCAATGGGTGCGTGTCGTCTTGCCAAAGCAGTGTTATGGAATGAACGCAGTGTATTACCAGTTTCCACTACACTCAAAGGCGCTTATGGCTTAAGCGATGTTTCCCTTAGTCTACCTGCCATCATCACCGAAGAAGGTGTCGAAAGAGTACTGCAAATTCCACTTTCTGATCAAGAGTTAGAAAAATTACAGTTTAGTGCAAACAGTATTAAAGCAGTGTTAACATCTAATAATCTAATTAAATAGTAAAGGTTGATTCAGATGAGAAATTTTACTTCCTTAAAAGCAGCGCAATTTACCGAATCGGTTATTCGTGAAATGTCACGCGTCGCAAATGCAAACAAAGCAGTTAACTTAGCACAAGGGTTTCCTGATTTTCCCGCACCAGATGCGCTAAAAATTGCTGCTGCTAAAGCAATTTTTAATGACCACAACCAATATGCCATCACTTGGGGTACTAAGGAACTTCGTGATGCTCTCGTTGGCAAAATTGAACGCGACTACAATACAACCCTTGACCCCGAAAAACAAATCACGGTTTGCTGCGGAGCGACGGAAGGTATGATTGCCACATTACTTGCGACCATTAATCCTGGCGATGAAGTAATCATCTTTGAACCATTCTATGAAAATTATGGCGCCGATGTCATCCTTTGCGGAGCAACTCCTCGTTACATAACGTTAGAAGCACCAAATTATGTACTTGATAAAGAAAAACTAGCAAGTCTTTTCAATGAAAAAACTCGGGCAATTATTTTAAATACACCTAACAATCCAACTGGTAAAGTATTTACCTTAGGAGAAACACAATTTATCGCTGATCTTTGCCAACAATACGATGCTTTAGCCATCAGCGATGAAATTTACGAACATATTGTATTCGATGGTACGAAACATATTCCGATTTGGACGCTACCAAATATGTTTGAACGATCGATTGCCGTCAATAGTGTTTCTAAAACGTATAGTGTAACTGGTTGGCGGATTGGCTTTGTTACAGCTTCACCTGAACTTACAGCATCTATCCGCAAGGTACATGATTTCCTAACGGTCGGGGCAGCAGCTCCGCTTCAAATGGCAATTGCCGAAGCTTTTAATTTCGGTCAAGATTATTATGATCAGCTCAGTGCCTTTTACTTAGAGCGCCGCGACTTTATGCTTAAGGTGTTAAATGATGTTGGCTTTCAATGTATTGTTCCCCATGGCGCTTATTACATCATGGCCGATATCACGAACTTTGGCTACGAAGATGATGTTGACTTTGCTTTTTACCTAGCTGAAAAAATTGGCGTAGCGGTAGTTCCCGGCTCGACTTTTTATCGCGCTAATATGCCTGACGGCAAAAAATATGTCCGCTTCTGCTTTTGTAAAGAATATACAACACTCCAAGCAGCTGCTGGTCGTTTAGCTAAATTAAAAGGTTATAAAAAATAAAGACAAATGCCTAGCGAGTTTTATCTCTGCTAAGCATTTGTTTTCTTTTTATATGCCATCACCGTACAGCCCTTGTAAATCTTCAAAACGATGTTTTTCTAACTTTTCAATTTGTGCCACTTTATAATCCTTAATATTGATACTGATTTGCCCAAACTTAATATCTTTTAAATAGCAATTTAACTTCTTACGTAAATTTTCATGAATCTGCTTGTTTGATAAAGTTCTTTTTTCTTTCTTTTTGCTGATGCTGGCAGCATCCAAACGAAATTTTTCTGTTTTTTCAAATTGAATAAGACGTCCATCTTGAACTGTCAAAATTACCGTACCATAGCCTGTATCTATCACTTCATCTTCAATCAAAGTCCAAGCTTCTCCCGATATGATCAATGCAATCTCACCACCAAACACTTCGTTTTTAAATTACATAGAAAGTTCCCGTAAAATGTTCCTTTTTTACATTTATAGGTATACTATCATATAAAGCCATTTTTTTCAATTGGATCTATCAATGATTCTATAATGCGGTTTTTAACTTTTCGGTAAACTCCGCCCAACCAATACGCTCAAGCATCGTATAGAAACGTTCTTTCTTTTTGCCATTGGCTGCAAAATAGTCAAGTGTGATATCGATTACTTTATAAACCTCTTCAACACTAAATACTATTGGTATAATTTTCTTACCAATAGCGATGGTATTGCCAAATAAACCGCCAAAATAAATTACAAATCCTTCTCGCCCTGTCCAGGACTTTCTCGGACAAATCTTAACGCATTTGCCGCATTGTACACATTTATTTTCATTATAGTTTAATGTTTTTTTATTTTTATTTACGCGAATTGCTTTTCCTGGGCAGACTTTTACACAAGCGCTACAATAAACACAGTCGTCTTCCGACCACGCTGGCTGTAATCCACCTTTAATACCAATATCATTGATATCAGCTTTCAGGCAATTATTTCTACAGCCAGTAACACCAATTTTGATCTTATGTGGCAACTCACGACCATAACAACGTTTGTCAATTTCATCGGCAAGTGCTATCGTGTCAACATGCCCATGCTGACAAACAGCATTTCCTTGACAGGCCGTTACCGTTCTAACTCTTGACCCACATACGCCAATTTGAACTTCACCATCTGCTAGTGCAGCTTTAAAAGCTTCGATATCTTCCAATTTGATATAGGGTATTTCCACGCTTTGTCTGGAAGTAATATGCACATAACCTTTGCCATATTTTTCAGCCGCTTCACTGATGGTCTGCAACTGCTTAGCAGTAATTTGTCCGCCGATCACCCTCAATCTTACCGAAAAATGATCTGCCTGATTTTGTAACATAAATCCATTGCTTTTTAAATTTTTATAATCAACTTGTACCATAAAAATTCTCCTTTATCTTATATTTTCAAAAACGCCAACACCAAAAAGGCAAAAGAGACAGAATTACACCTGTTATCTTTTGCCTTCAGTTATCTGATCAGCTAAATATTGAATTTACTATTTCATCTAATTTACTAGTTTTTTATTGATTTGTCAATATAAAGATTACATTTCACCTTACTTCTTTATGAAAAATTCTATTCTATATTGTTTTGACTATATAGTAAAATACATTTGTAGTTAATCCAACAACACTTGCGGTTATATTAAAAGGCAATTGTACAAGCTCGGTGCTTTCATTAATATTGCTGACAATCATCCAATTTTAGAAATAACAAAAGGCAAAAAATATAAGGTCATTTCTTATATCTTCTGCCTTCAGCTTTCCGATCAGCTAAATATTAAATTGGTTATCTTAAATTACGTTAAATATAATTCCGTTCATGAGAGCTAACTATCATTTAGTGATTTCGTTAAAGCAAATTTTATTTAGGTGCAATAGCAGTCACAAAAGTAAGCACCAATAATATTGCCATAATTCCATAATTTGTCTTTTGATTCATAAGAAATACCCTCCTTGATAATAAAAAGACAAAAGTAATAGATTCTAAAATCTATTGCCTTTGCCTTTAGATTTCTAATCAGCAAACCGCACTGTTTATTGATTTTTATATTATAATCCATTTTCATAATTTTGTCAAGTATTTTTATAATTCAAGTGTGTGAATGATATACGATAATGTCCTATTATACAGTTTTTGATTATGTCCCAATCCACATGATATACTGTAGCCTTATTCAGAAAATATAGAATGTTACAGTTTTTTATTTATCTATTGTTTTTTTCCTTTTTTGTGTTAATATTATTGATTATACAATTAACTATATTTGGAATAAATATTAGTTAATACGTCATTAACAATATTAATAAGGAGGATTTTCTTATGCAAATTTTAAGCAAAAACTTCCTATATATTCATTTGGTCGTTTTATTCTTTGCATTTTCTAGTTTATTTGGTGAGCTAATAACGTTACCAGCTCTTGCCATAATATTGGGTAGAGTCTTTTTTTCTTCGGCATTCCTATTTATATTCTCTCAATATAATAAAGAAACATTACGGTTTTCCAAGCGGATTAATCATGCCTATCTTGCTTTAATGGGGATTATCCTAGTGATTCATTGGGCAACATTCTTTCAATCAGTGCAGCTGTCTACAGTCGCCATTGGCCTGCTGACGTTTTCCATCTTTCCTTTACTCGTACCTTATATGGAAAACTTCTTTTTAAAGAAAAGCTCAAACTCTCTGATATTATCATGGCAAACATCATGTTCTGCGGTATTTTATTGATATTACCAAACTTTGAAATACCCAATGCCACCATCCAAGGAATACTTTACGGTTCTATCGCTGGTTTTACTTATGCAAATTTATCCTTGATTAACCGTAAATGTGTAAAAGAGTATTGTAGCCTCGTGATCTCGCTCTATGAGCAGGCAGTGGCAACGACATTTCTACTACCATTTCTTTTTATTGAAACACCTAAATTTACAATAAATGATATTTTATTACTCATGATTTTAGGTACAATTTTGACAGGTATTGCACATGCATTATTTATTCATGGCTGGAAAAGTATTTGCGCTAAAACATCAGGTATGGTCACTTATTTTGAACCCATTTACGGAATCATCATTGCTACAATGACGATTCAAGCAATTCCTACTGTTAATGAGATGTTTGGTGCCGTTATCATACTAAGCACTGTACTCTATCATTCCTTTAATCAAAGAGCTTAAGATTCGTTATTAAACGCAAAAATTCCGTAGTGTATGTTCGGCACTACGGAATTTTTTTATTTAAGCATAAGTCACAAACTAAATTAAAATAACAAAATTGTACAAAAAGCCAACACATAGTGTAGGCTCACTTGAATCTTGACTTTTTGTATCTTCGTTGGTGTATTTTATCGAATTATTCGAAACAAACAAAGCATTAGCAATCATTAATTGCAATTATTTTTTATTAATCAATATTTATAGTTTACCTATTAGGAGTGGTTTTGTCAATAAACAAAAGTGTTTTTTTATGTATTTTTCTTGAACACTTTACCTATGAAATTTCAATAACTCTTTACTAAACATTACAATGGTAAGAAAAGTAAAAAAAAGCTAGCAAATCTGCTAGCTTTTATTTTGGGTTGTTTTTATGGAAACCTGAGCTACAAATTAAAGCGTACAAGGCAAGTACGCTATGTATTTCAGGAATATCAAAAATTTATTTATTGGATATTTAGATTATTATTATTTATTAGCGCCTATCTATTAAATAACTTATATTAATAGATTAATACTTATATGCAAGTTTGTCAACAACTAATTATAATAATAGTTAATGGTTTTATCTAGTAGTAATTAGTTTTATTAATTGTAATACTTATACTAAATAAGCTATTTAATAAAAATTATACAACATAAAAAACTATTTTTACCAAAGTCCAAGTACTTTCCACCATGCACCGCCAATACCTAACCAAATTACTACGTTAAGAGTAGTAAGAATGAAACCAAGTTTCCACCATTCACCTTGTGTTACATAGCCTGCACCGAATATGATCGGACCTGCAGCGCCACCGAAGTGTGTTAACGGAATCATAATGTTAGATAAAAATGCAAATGCTAAAGCTGCAAGAAGTGGTGGTGCGCCTGCGGCTACCGAAATTGCAAGGAATGCCGCGTACATTGCACTGATATGTGCTGTAACGCTTGCGAAGCCATAATGCGCATATACATAGACAATGATTAATATAGAAAATGCAGCAATCCAAGATAAGCCTGCGGCTGCGATTATTACACCTGCTGATTTAGCAATCCAAGCGATAAAACCTGATTTTTCAAGAGCAGTTGCCAATGCAATCAGTGCCCCCATCCAGAACATTGTATCCCAAGCGCCTTTTTCTTGGAGAATGTCTTGCCATGTGAGTGCATTAAAAACAACCATAACACAGACAGCCATCATTGCTACAACAGTTGCATTTATATGTGTAATATCAGAAGTTGCCCAGAGAACCAATGCACCAACGAATACACAAGCAACAATTTTTTCAATGGTTGTCATCGGTCCCATGATTCCAAGCTCTTTTTCCGCCAAACCTTTTGCATCTGGCATCGCTTTGATTTCCGGTGGATACAGTTTGTAAAGAACATATGGCATAACTAGAAGCGAAATCACCCCTGGAACAAAAGCCGCAACAGCCCAAGAATTCCAAGTTAATTGCACACCGATTGTTTTTGCTGCAAGCTCTGCAGAAAGTGGATTACCAGCCATTGCAGTTAAGAACATTGCGCAAGTGATTGCATTTGCATGGTATTCAACCTGCATGATATAAGCACCAAACTTACGAGCAGTAGGCCCAGGTTCAGAGCCTAATGCAGATGAAAGACTTTTTATAATCGGGAATATAATCCCACCGGCACGCGCTGCACTGGAAGGTGTTGCTGGAGAAATAACGAAATCACTCAAGGTGATTGCATAGCCAAGTGTTAAGGAAGATCTACCAATTAATTTAATAATAACGAAAGCAATTCTTCTACCAAGACCGCTCTTGATAAAGCCACGAGCAAATAAAAAAGCACAAATGATAAGCCAAATCGTACTATTACCAAAGCCAGCAAGTGCTTCATCTAGCTTCAATGTATTAGAAAATGCCGAGAAGGTAACAGAAATTAATGCAATTGCTCCGATTGGCAATGGTTGTAAAATAAAGCCTAGAATTGTTGCAGCAAAGATTGCAAATAAATGCCACGCTGTTACTTTTAACCCTTCTGGCACGGGACAGAACCAAAGGATGATACCAAACGCAAGCACTATTGCTGCATTACGAGTGTTTTTATTCATACTATTCGCACCTTTCATCTCTGACTACTGAAAGGTGTCAATATTATGCAATAAGCGATGGAGCGAACCCCACCGCCTATTGTAATATAACCTAACAGTTGTCTTCCACTGTTTCTTCATTGTTATTTTGCGTTGTATTTTTCAAGGACACGATCAGCAAATTGTGGAGCATACCCTATATAGTTATGAGGATCAATCATCGATGCAATTTCTTCGTCAGTGAAAGCTTCACGGACTTTTGGTTCTGCTTTTAACGCCACATCCATAAATTCTTCTTCTTCGTATGCTTTCATACAAGTTCTGTAAACAATATCATGCGCAGTCATACGACCTAATTTAGGTGCTAAGTGCATCATTACGCATTCGCTCATCATGATACCTCTTAATTTATTTAAGTTATTTTCCATGTGTTTAGGGTAAACGATTAAGTTTTCTAATACATCCATAGATTTTTCAAGAGCAGCACCTAATAAGTGACAAGCACGAGGAATCGCTTCCCATTCACTAATGAAACAGCCCCAATCACGTTCATTTTCACTTACCATTGATTCAACAACAGCAGGAGCAATGCTTCTTACATTACGGCAAAGAGCGATAATATTTTCAACAACTTGAGGATTGCGTTTATGAGGCATTGTGGAGGAACCAACTTTCCCCATGAAAAACGGTTCTTCTAATTCAATAATTTCAGTTCTTTGTAACGAAAGAATCTCACTTGCAATTTTACCGATTGTACCAGCGACGATTGCAAGTGTGCTAGCAAATTCAGCTTGGTTATCACGTGCTACATGCCAAGAAATAGTTGGAACGTTTAATTCTAGTATTTCCATCATTCTAGCTTGAACTTCAAGACCTTTTTCAGGATGAGATGCTAAAGTGCCAACAGCACCAGACATTTGACCAACAAATACTCTATCTTTCATCGCTTCCATACGTTCGATGTTTCTACCAATTTCATCAGCCCATATAGCAACTTTGTAGCCAAGAGTGATCGGTAATGCATGGATTACATGCGTACGACCACACATGATTGTATCTCTGTGCTCTTTCACTAATTTAAGCACTGATTTTTGACAAATTTTCAATTGATCAAGTACTATATAATATGCATCTCTCATTTGAAGAACAAGACCAGTATCTACAATATCTTGGCTAGTTGCGCCCCAGTGAACATATTCACCTGCATTATCATCTAAGACAACTTTAAAAGCTTTCAATAAAGGAACGATTGTTATTGAACTTTTATAATATTCACCGATTTGTGGTATATCTAGCAATTCAGCGTTTGCTTTTTTATTGATTTCGTCAGCTTTTGCTTTCGGAATAATCCCTAGTTCTCCTTGCGCTTTTGCAAGTGCTGCTTCTGTATCTAACCATTTTTGAGCGACATTTTTATCACTAAAAACCTCTCTCATTTTTTCTGTACTAAATAAACAACCAAAAATTTCACTGTCGATAGCTGTTGATGCCATAAAAAAAAATCCCCTCTCAATGTGAATATTCTTATTATTTTAACTACTCGGATGTGCGCACATCCGAGTTAAGGATTAACCTTGCCCTTATACTATCATAGGTAAAATTAATAGTTAAATATCTATAGGTTATTATTTAATAAGTTAACCTTATTTACATATAAATACAGCTTTTAGTAGTGTTATTAGGCACTTTCAATAAGTTCTATTTATTAATCATCTATATTGGTATAGACACTTATGTTATTTATAATTTTAACTTATCTTTTAATAACTTTTCACTATCTACCATTCATATTTGGCATAGTAAACGAATGACTTTCTATGCTACACTTTGAGTATGGATTATATTATAAACAGTAGGAGTTGCACATAATGGAATTAAGACAACTAGAATACTTTCTTATGGTAAGCAAAGTAAACAGTTTTACGCGAGCAGCCGAACGATTATACGTTTCGCAACCAGCCGTTACGAATGCAATTCGCAGTCTCGAAGAAGAACTTGGTATTCAATTATTTGACCGTAGCCAAAAGCAAGCATTATTAACTACAGAAGGACAAGTATTTTACAATCACGTTGAGAATGTAATGCATGGTGTCTCCAAAACCATATCGGAGATTAATGAACTGAAAAATTTAAATACTGGAATTCTAAAGCTTGGTATTACACCATTAGCAGGCGTTACGCCAATTCCGCAACTACTTGCGAAATTTAGAAGAACATATCCAAATATCCAAATATCTTTTATAGAAGAAAATGTATCTGTTATTCAAAAATCACTGATTGAGGATAAAGTTGATTTAGGCATAATTATAAATGGTGAAACTAGCAGCCTCCTAGAAACTTCTATATTAGGTACAGACGAATTGGTAGTGTGTTGTTCAAAAAATCATAGATTTAGCAACCTTACATCCATTGATTTATCTGAATTAGTCGAAGAACCGCTTATCTTACTCAGTCATGGTTGCTTACTTCGAAAGCTAATCATCACTGAATTTGAGCGTATCAATACGTTGCCACAAATAACATTTGAATCAAATCATATTCAAACAATAAAAAGTTTAGTTGCTTGTGATATCGGGCTATCCGTTATTCCTCGTGACTTATGTGAAAAAGATTCTAATCTGATTGCTATCCCTTTAAAAGAGCCTATATATATTACAATTTCTATTGCTCAAAAGAAAAATAAATATCTCTCCCATGCAGCTCAAGCAATGTTGCATTTAATTTCTAATATCAATCAATAAATCACTTGAACAATATATCAGTTATATAATTGATTGCAAAAATTAAACATCAAATTTATTATGATTAGAATGATTCAATCGATATGAACTTTACGAATCAATATCGATTTGAAATACGAAAGGAACTTAACAATCATGAATCTAAAAATTGCAGCAGTCGGCAGTAGTCCGCTGATCGCAGGAGAAATTCTCGATGCCACTAAGTTCATTATTGGCGATGAAATTAATATCAAGACTTATTCGACCTATGAAATACAAGATGATACCGTAGCAGATATCTATATATGCGCAAAATCGCAATTGAACTCATTAAAAAAAGTAATTTCATCTAACAAAATCGTACTTTTAGAATTAATTCCAACCTCAAAGTTTTTTATAGCCGTTGCTCGGATTCCACAAGGTGAAACAATCTACATATTTAATAATCAATTGGAATACACAACAACACTTGGCAACTATTGCGAAAACCTTGGTATTAATGGTGTACATTTCTTACCAATTGCTTATGAAGAGATGCCTAATGAAGAAGTATTTGCTCGATTAAAAGAAGCACACTATATTATTGGTGTTGATAAATTTGTCGGTAATAAAGTATTAAAATCAGCAAAATACGCCCCTTATCTCCGTGATGATGTAAACATTATAGAAGGTACACGCGTTGCATCCGTTCATTCTGCTTGTGCACTATTACAATGTCTTGCAACCAACTTCCACAGATCTATTGAAAATAGCGTATCCGCTATTACTACAAAACTAAAAAATCCCCCTACCCATTCCAAGCAGGAAATCGACAGGATTCATAATGAAGTTACTAAACTAGTATTTTATAGTAATAAAGTTATGGATATCATTCAAAATGCCGTAATAAAATCTGTAGTTAATCACATTTCACCAGATATTGCCATTTTTGATAAAACAGCCGAAGAATATCCAACCTTCAACACGCAACACACTACAAATCACCCAATTTGTAATTCCTTAGAATCCATAACTAATCTAAATAATACCCTTCTCCTAATTGCAAAAAAATTAGCAAAATTAAATTAATCTACAAAAAAATCCGCTTTGCAAATTTACAAAGCGGATTTTTCAACTCTATATTTTTTTATTGGCTTACAATATTAAAGATATACATTCATTAAATTAAAACACAATGTAACGACTTGTGGTGCAATAAAGGTCGTTACAATTCCCATGAAAATCATAGCTAGACTGGCAATTACGCCTTCTACATTACCTAATTCATAGGCTTTAGCAGTTCCCGTTCCATGTGCTGAAACACCATAAAGCATACCTTTGGTTACAGGACTTTTAATTGGTATATATTTCAGCATTATTGTGGTAACAATCGTACCAATCAGTGCTGTGCAAATCACAAATACCGCGGTAATCGATGGATTCCCACCGAGAATTTTAGAAACACTCATTGCAAGCGGTGTTGTAATCGAACGCGGTGCAAGACTAGCAACAAGTTCAGAATTGATTCCTAAAAAGCTTGCAATCACCATGGAAGTAACAATCGCGACAATTGCTCCACCAGTAACGCTAACCGTAAGTTCCATCAGATATTTCTTTACTGTTTTACGATACTTATACATAGGGACTGCCAATGCAACGGTTGCCGGTTGTAGCATCAGCGTCAGCCAATGACCACCTTGATCATAGGATTCATAAGGAACATGAAAGCTTAATAATAAAGCTATAATAGCAATTGGACAAACAATCAACGGTGAAAAGAGCATATTATGGCTTTTTTGATATACTTTCTTAGCCATAAAATAAATTGTCAAAGTCAATACTAGATAAAAGAGCATCATGATGCATTCCTGCTTTCGCGAAACCGAACGATAAATTCGGTAACAATACCGACAAATACTACAACCAAACAAATGCTAGCACCAATGACAAATAACAGTTGTGCCCAATCATTCTTTAATGCATCTTGGAATTGAATAACACCAATGGCTGATGGAATGAAAAATAAAAGCATTTCGGCAATCAAAAAGTTTGCCCCTAATTCAATTTTTTCCAATGGCAGCCACTTTTGTTTAATAACAACAAATAACAATAATATCCCTAAAATACTGCCCGGAATCCCAATATTTAAAGCACTAGATAGCACATTACCAGCAAAACTAATTGCACATAGACCTAAAATTTGAATTAAAATACTTACGATTTTCATTTTTATCATCCTTCGCTCTGCTCACATTTACAAGTTAACACTTTTTAAAGTTATATTTCATGTAGTTATCGTCGAACATCAATTATTTTTATTAATAATATCATTGCTTTTGATATTAATAATTTATTTATCATCTTTATGTTTCATAGTTTACTACAATTAGCAGGAATAATAAAATACTTGTTATATATATATAGTATGCGTTTAAGTTATATCAAATTTTAAAATGAGGTGTTCAAAAAATGGATATTTTACATTTAACCTATTTTATCGAAGTGGCTAGGCGAAAAAGTTTTACGAAGGCCTCACAATTATTGCACGTCAGTCAACCTTCTATTAGCAAAGTAATTAAAACACTTGAAAACGAATTGGGTGTAACATTATTTGAACGCCTTGGCCGTGAAATAGAACTTACCGATATTGGTCATGCTGTATTTAAACGTGCCCAAAGTGTCGTTAGTGAATTCCATGATTTATCTAACGAAATTCACGATGTTGTTAGCATTAAACATGGTGAAATTACTATTGGACTACCACCAATGGTAGGTTCACGTTTTTTTCCTAGCATTATTGGTAAGTTTAAAAAAACATATCCGCAAGTAATGCTAAAGTTGATTGAAGTGGGGTCCAAGCAAGTGGAGCTAGATGTGAAAAATGGTCTACTTGATATTGGTGTAATCGCACTACCACTGACAGAAAGTGATATTGAAAGTTTTACTTTTGTAAAGGAAGAATTAAAAGTTGTGCTACGCCGAGATCATCCGCTGGCAAATTCTGAGAAGTTAAGCTTAGATAAATTGCGTGATGAAGATTTCATTCTTTATAGTAATGATTTTTCCCTTAATGGTCTTATCTATAAAGAATGCCAAAAAAACAACTTTTCTCCGACTATTGTCTGCCAAAGTTCTCAGTGGGATTTTATCGCGGAAACTGTCGATGCCGGCTTGGGTATCGCCTTACTTCCTGAAACTATTTGTAAAGAACTTGACCCGAAACGGTTACTTAGTATCCCACTTTACAATGCTTTAATTCCTTGGAATTTGGCCATTATCTGGAAAAAAAATAAATACCAATCATTTGCTACCCGCGAGTGGCTAAAACTCTGCAAAAAGAATTTTAAACCTCAATACACAGAACTATAAAAAAAAATGTCTGTTGTAAATCATTCTTACAACAGACATTTTTAATCGGAATAAAGAAAAAAAGCATTTTTATTTTTATGCTTTACCTCATTATAAATAAAGTTTAAGCTAAAAAACTCTAACCGAAAGAGCTACCCTAACCTTGATATGTAGTCCTTTTGATTTGATGAAACTATTGATGTATAAATTCTTGAAATGCCGGTGATTTTGTATACTCTTTAATAAAACTTACAAAATTTTGTCCAGCCTGGGATAAGCATTTATTACTACTCCATATAAGTAAAATACTCACAATCATTGCTGGCACAATTGGCACTACAGAAAAACTAGTTTCACCATGCGTTACCAAATTAGGCAATACAGAAATTCCTGACTTATTAGCTACCAGTTGCTTAATCGTTTTCAGTTGTGCCGTACAAAGCACTGTATCTGGGTAGAAGCCATTTTCCGCACAACGTGCATAAATTTCTTTATACTGATGCGTATTGGGATGTTGTAAAACAAATTTTTCATTTTTGAGCTCGCTAAAATGAACTGACGTTTTATTTCTAAGTGAATGCTCATTATTAACACACAAACACATGTGATCTTGCATGATGAGTTGACTATTTTTCATGCTCTTATCGTCACCTAAGATAATTCCCAAATCAAGCTCGCCCTCTTCTAGCTTCGTTTGTACTTTTATTGATGAAACGTATTCCATAATACGTAATTCAATATTAGGATATAGCATTTTGAACTTAGCAAAAATGTCTGGAAATAGATACCCTTCAATCATCGGTGGAATTCCAAGTTTTAGCTCACCTTGTTCATTCTTTTGAAACTTGCGCATATGATGAATAGCATCTTCTACTGCACAAACAATTTTTTCTGCATGCACTAAAAATGCCTGACCTTCCGGTGTTAGTACGATATGTTTTTGACTACGATCGATTAGTATTACCTTAAGTTCCGCTTCCAATGTTTTAATCGCCTTGGTTACTGATGGCTGCGACACATGTAACAACTCTGCAGCCCGTGTAAAATTTTCAAGTTTACTAATCATACAAAAATATTCAAGTTGTCGAAATTCCATTGTTCCACCTTCTCATGAATCCAGAAATATATAACCTTAGTAATCGTTTTTTATACTAAAAGACGATTACTAATAATCATTGATTTTATTGTAACATTATTGGATATACTCTACTACTAAAATTTACAAACGATTCAATATTTGCTTCTACTATATGATAGGTATAAGAGCTAGTATAAAAATTACCAAAATCATTTAGTGACTCATCATTATTTTTTCATTTTTGGGAAACATAAAAACTGTCATCATCAAAAAAATATTCAAAAACTATAACATATATTTGATGCACTGTATAAATATATGTTATAGTTCATGTAATGAATCATAATTATCAGAAGATTCATTAAAGTATTTTTTATATAAGGAGATAACAATTATGACAAACATAAACAAAGAACGAGTAGACTTATTTAAAAGCAAATTATCTATACGTTGTACTATTCCATTGGAAAACAACTACGACCTAAGTCGTGCGTATACTCCAGGTGTTGCGGAGCCCTGCAAAAAAATAAAATTAGATAAAGATTTATCTTTTGAATATACCAATCGAGGTAATATGATTGCCGTTGTTTCCGATGGAACACGGGTACTCGGGCTTGGCGATATTGGGCCTGAAGCAGCCATGCCTGTTATGGAAGGAAAATCTGTATTATTTAAAGCTTTTGCTGATGTTGATGCCATTCCAATCTGCTTAGATACCAAAGATCCTGGCGAAATCATTAAAATTGTAAGAGCATTGCAACCTTCTTTTGCTGGTATCAACTTAGAAGATTTTTCATCACCAAAATGTTATGAAATCGAAAACAGCTTAAAGGAACAAATGGATATTCCCGTATTTCATGATGATCAGCATGGTACGGCAATTGCCTGTTGTTCTGCACTTATCGGGGCTCTACGTCTTGTCAAAAAAGAAATTAAAGATGTCAAAATAGTAGTCAATGGAGCCGGTGCCGCTGGTACTGCAATTGCACAATTAATCTTGCATATCGGTGCAAAAAATATGATTGTTTGTAATAGTAAAGGCTCTATTTATGCTGGGCAACCTGGACTAAATAGAGTACAAGAAAAATTAGCACAACTTACAGGTGTGGCAAGACAAATTCCATTCAAAGATGCTGTAAGTAATGCTGATGTATTACTTGGAGTTTCTGCACCAGGTGTATTTACAGCAGAAATCATTAAAAGTATGAATAAAGATGCTATTGTTTTTGCTATGGCTAATCCTGTTCCCGAGTGTGATTATAGTGAAGCAAAAGCTGCTGGAGCTAAAGTCGTTGGCACTGGACGCTCTGACTTTCCTAATCAAGTGAACAATGTAAAAGTCTTTCCCGGCGTATTCCGTGGAGCAATTGATGTTCGTGCTAAAGCAATTAATGAAGAAATGAAAGTGGCTGCTGTTTATGCACTTGCAAATTTAATTCATGATGATGAGTTAACGGAAGAATACATTACACCTGATGCTTTTGACCCTAGAGTAGCACCAGCTGTTGCCGCTGCCGTTGCAAAAGCCGCAATGGATACTAGGGTTGCAAGAATCTATATAGATTCTGAGGAGATTCGTAAAAATACTGAAGAACGTGTAGCGAAAAATTAAAACAAAAAGGATTGACTGCAACACGCATATCAATCCTTTTTAGTTTTAACGAGATTATTAATATATAAATGCCTGAAATGACGACGATTTTGTATACTTTTTATAACTCTTTTCTATATTTAGATTTAGAATTTTTATTATGTATTCGTACTAGGCAATAATACAGCAAAGTGGTCAAGACTATTACACCTGCGGATGCCAAGTACATAAACCGATACCCTAGCTGTCCAGCTGCCAAACTTAAGATGAAAGATCCTATTCCGACACTGACATCCAATGCTAAAAAATAAGTAGCTGTAGCAACCCCGGCTCGTACACTTGGAGAATGTTGAATTGCTAATGTTTGAAAAGCAGGACTGAGTGCACCAAAACCAATTCCGACGATTGCGGCTGAGATTAATAAACCTTGTAAATCTTGTATATAGCTTAGAAAAATCAGACCTAGTATAAATAAAAAAAATCCTGGATATATAACGTAATCGGCTCCGGCTCGGTCAAAAAGTTTACCAACAATCGGTCGAGTCAATACGATACTACAGGCAAATACGGCGAAAAATATGCTGGTATAGGTTGATAGACCTAATGCTTTAGTATATAAGGGAATAAACACCAACACTCCAGCATAAGCAAAGAACACAAAACCTCCGATTAGTGCCATTGGCAAAGCTTTTGGTTCGATGAAATTTACTATTTTAAAAGAAGAAGTCGTTTTAGTAACTGGCTGAATGATGGAATCTGGAAGAGGTTTTCGATTGCTACACCAAAAAGATAAGATAGCTAAGGTGATACATCCTAAAAACAAGGGGCTGAATTCATTTTGTGAAATGATAAATAAGCCAAAAAACGGTCCAACTACCATGGCTAAATTAGAAAACACAGCAAAATAGCCAATGCCTTCTCCTTTTCGCTCCATAGGCAGAATCAAGGCAGCTAAAGTGGCTACTGTAGTTGTTCCCACAGCAAATACCGCTCCATGAAGCAAGCGAATAGCTAGTAAAAAAGATAAACTGTCCGCAACTAAATATAAGATGCTGATCAGAAGAAATATTAAAGAAGAAATAAAAAGCATTCTTTTCTTATTATATGTATCGTTCCATTTTCCAGCAAATGGGCGACAGCTAACTGCACCAATTTGGAAAAACGTCATAGCTAGTCCCGCTTGCCATTCATTACCATAAAGATTTTCCATAACAAAAATTGGGAGCGTAGTAACAAGTGCATAATGCGTCATATATTGAAAAAAATTACTGAAACTCATTCCTAAAAATTCTGGTGTCCATAAAGATGGTTTTGTCATAAAGATCCCTTCGATTCTATAAAAGCTAAGTTGATTTTACGTAATAAAGAAGTCAATGCATCAAAATTTTGCACACGCTATTCTTAAGGAATGTAGAGTCCTTTATCAAATGCAAGCAAAGACCATAGCATGATATAAATAGGTAAAGGGGTCTGTTTATTACTACAGCCCCCTCATCTATAAAATATATTATATATTATATTTTATTTTTTATCTAAATAAGAAAAGTCATATTGCTTTTTAATCTTTTTATAACTGGTATGAAGTAATTTATGCGCTTTATGGCTAAGTGGCGCTTCAAGATAATTTTTATATAGCGCGGTTACATCTGGATTTTCATGTGATTTTCTAATGATATGTGTTTGGTCGATATCATAAAGGGCATCCATACGTAATTTTTTAATGTCTGTTGTCGATTGAATCGGTTGTCCACCACCACCAATGCAGCCACCTGGGCAAGCCATAATTTCTACGAAAGTATAATCACACTCGCCAGCTTTAATTGCTTCCATGATTTTCTGAGCATTTCTAAGACCATGCGCAATGGCAACTTTTACACTGGTATTACCAAGGCTAATTTCTGCTTCTTTTATGCCTTCCCAGCCACGAACTTCTTTGAAATCAAGGTCTTTTAATTCTGTACCTGTATACACTTCTGCTACAGTTCTTAGCGCAGCTTCCATAACACCACCGCTGGTACCAAAAATAGCACCAGCACCACTGCCAAGACCAAGTGGGCTATCAAAAGAACCTTCATCAAGATTAACAAAATCAAGGCCAACATATTTAATTAATTTACTTAATTCACGAGTCGTAAGAACAATATCCACATCTTTGATACCATCACGTCCCATTTCTGGACGGTCAGCTTCAAATTTTTTCGCAACACATGGCATAATAGAAACCGTCACGATATCCTTGATATCAATACCAGAAACTTCCGGATAATACGATTTTGAAATTGCACCAAAGATTTGTTGTGGTGATTTTGCACTAGAAAGATGATCAATATAATCGCCATAATGTTTTTCCATATAGTTTACCCACCCAGAACTACACGACGTAATCATTGGCAATTTACCATTATTTTTAATACGATCCAATAACTCACTGCCTTCTTCCATAATGGTAACATCAGCAGCAAAGTTTGTATCAAACACTTTATCGAAGCCAAGCATTTTAAGAGCCGTCACCATTTTTCCAGTAACGATTGCGCCTTTTGGTAAACCAAATTCATCACCAATCGCCACGCGAACAGATGGCGCCACTTGTACGATAACATGCTTACTTGGATTCTGCAGTACGTTTAAGACTTTTTGCGTATTATCACGTTCAACGATTGCCCCTACTGGGCACACCGAACTACATTGCCCACAAAGAATACAGTCTGTTTCTAGTAGTGGTTTATTATAAGCAGTCGTTACTGCAAAATCTTCCGAACGCCCAGAGTAAGTCAAGGCATTAACGCCTTGCACCTCATTACAGACTTTTACGCAACGACCGCATTTTACACATTTGGCCAAATCACGCACAATGCTTGGATTTTTATCATTTATAACACATGGTTCGCTAACTCTTTCTAGTTGAGGTTTTAACACATTAAAGCGACTACATAAATTTTGTAAATCACAATTCTGATTTCTCGCACAAGACAAACAGTTTTGCTCGTGGTTTGCTAAGATAAGTTCTAAAATCCCCACTTGCGTATCACGAACCAGTTTGGTATCGGTATGAATTTCCATGCCTTCCCACACTTCGGTAGAACAGGCTGCGAGGAGTCGTCTACTACCAACAACTTCAACAGTACAAATTCTACAATGAGCTTTGATTGTTTGATCAGGATGATAACAAAGATGAGGAATATCGATATGTATTTTTTTAGCCGCTTCTAGTATTTTTGTACCTTGCTCTACTTGAAGGGGAATATTATTGATTTTTATATTAACTGTACTCAAAATCTACACCTCATTTTATTTAATTTGAAAATCTTCTTCAAAATTTTTCATAGCGGAAACCAATGCACTTTGGGCAGTTTCACCTAAACCACATAAAGAAGACATCGCCATAATTTTCGCAATTTTATGCATAGAACCTAAATCAGCTGTCGTATGCGTACCTTCTGCGACTTTTTTTAGTAACAATTTTATATGACGATTTCCCTCTCTACAAGGAGTACATTGTCCACAACTTTCATGAGAGAAAAATTCCTGTGTAGTTTTTAAGAAATCAATCACACTCGTGCGGTCATCTACTACTAGAATCGCACCTGAGCCTACACCTACACCAGCTTTTCGTAAATCTTCATACGTGTAAGGCGTATCTAAAATGCTTTTTGGTGCTATTTTACCAGACGCACCACCGAATTGAATCAATTTGATTTCATTATCGTCCACGATACCACCAGCTAAACCATAAACAATATCACGAACCGTAACCCCAAATGGAATTTCAAAAACACCTGGATTTTTTACATTACCACCAACGCTAACTAATTTCGTTCCTACCGAGCCTTCTGTGCCATATGTTAAATATTTTTTTTCATCATCTAATAAAATGCTGCTTACTAGTGATAGACTTTCCACATTATTTACACAAGTAGGCAAATTAAACAAACCACATTGTTTGATAAATGGCGGTTTCATCCTAGGACGACCACTTTTTCCTTCTATGGATTCCACGAGTGCAGTACCTTCACCACATACATAAGCACCAGCACCAGAATAAAGATGAATATTATAGTTAAAGCCTTTACCTAAGATGTTCTCACCTAAGAAGCCATAGGTTTTTGCTTGTTTTATTGCATCTAAAATAAGTGGTCTAAGATGGCTATATTCTTCGCGTAAATAGATGTAACCGTTTTGCGCATCAACTGTATAACCAGCAATAATCATCCCTTCGATTAGATTAAAAGGATCGTTTTCAATTAAGGTACGATCTTTAAATGTACAAGGCTCTCCTTCGTCGGCATTACAAACTACCACTTTATTATCGGCAATAACCGATTTTGCCTGTGCCCATTTTCTTCCCATATCATAGCCTGCACCACCACGACCTTTGATTTGTGCCATTGCAAGCATCGATGCTATTTCTTCCCCTGTCATATTAACCGCTTTTTTCAAAGCGTTAAATCCGCCAATTGCCATATAAGAACCAATGGATTTGACGTCATATTTACCAAAGTTTTTTGTCATAAAACACACAGCTTTACTCATTGGGCTCTTCTCTCCTTTAAATCAATTCATTTAACATATCAGCAATTTTTTCTTTTGTGGTCAGATGGCCATACACTTTGCCATTTACCCTTACCGCTGGTGCGACATCACATGCACCAAAGCATGCTACACTCTCTAATGTAAACCGACCATCATAAGTAACCTCGTTTAATTCAATGTTTAACAGTTCTTTTAACGTTTCAAATAAATTATCATTATGATTAATTTTACAAACAATACTATTGCAAACTTGAATCGGATATTTTGCTCTAGGCTTATCTGATATAGATGAATAAAATGTAATACAATCATAAATTGTCGTAATTTTAACATCTAATTTATCTGCCAAATAATAAGCTACTTCTGTTGGAATGTAGTGATTAGGAACCACTTCTTGAATATCGAGTAAGATACCAACCAGTTTAGAACCGTCAGTGTCATGCGCAAATAAGATAAGATCAATTTGCTTTGCAAGTTCTTTTGTTAAAACTTTGTCATTTGTAGCGAATGCCATAATAAAAAAATACCCCCTCATTATAATGAAATTAACTATAACCGATAAATCAACGGATACTGTATACGTATTTACCTAAAAAAAAATTTTTTCTAAATTGTCACACAATGAAGATACACATCAATCAATTATAAAATTCTTAGCTCTATGATAGATAATTAAAGTAATTAATTTACAATATTCGTCAATTAAATTGTGACATTGATACTTATTCTATATGATAGGTACTAAATCCTTTTCAGAATATCTATAAATAAAAAGTTGTAATTTTATGAAAATTTAAAACCGCAATTTTCTTGGAAACACAAGAAATACGTGGTTTTTTTCACATTATTCTTCATGTATAAAAATTCACAAAAACAAGTATTTATCCAAATATACTTCCCCTAGGAAACATTCACGGAATAAATTACCAATTCAAATGAACTTCAAAAAATTAGTGTTTATGATTGAACTTATAACAAAGCAAGAACAGCATACTTGTCATACATACTTTAAAGTACGATTTATATTTATCAATTGAAGGGATATGATCTTCCATGAAAAAAAAAATTTTAACCAACTGCATCGTTACTGTTTTGGCCTGTAGTTTTTCAGCAACTGCATTTGCCAGCACTCTGAACTTTGTTCCACAGATGCCACCAGAAGGCTTTGCTCAGCCGCCACAAATGACCGGACAAAATCAACCACAAAATCCTGAACAAGAAATCAAAAACATTCTTACTAACTTAGTTAACGAGGGTACTATCACGCAAGAGCAATCAGATAGTATCTCTAAAACCTTTAAAAATAAAATGGAACCACATCAACCAGCTGGTCAACCGCCTCAAATGGACGGTCAACATCAGCCACCGAATCCTGAACAAGATGTCAAAAATATTCTCGCTGATCTTGTCAAAGATGACACCATCACACAAGATCAAGCAGAAACAATCGCTAAAGCCTTTAAAAATAAAATGGGTCCACATCAATCAATTGATCACCAACAACAATCAGATAAAATAGCGACCCTTGGTGCTTATACACAAAAAAATAAAAATATTACACAAAAAAATAAAATCTATGCTGCAGCAAAACAAAATCAATCGGCAATCAAAGTAACCGATGGTGGTAAATTGACAATAGTGCAAGCAACCATCAATAAAACAGGTAATAGCACCTCTGAAGAAGATAGTAATTTCTATGGGTTAAATGCCGGAGTCCTTGCCGAATCTGCTGCTACAATTTATATTACCGATGCAAAAATAACAACCAACGCTGAAGGTTCAAATGCAATTTTTGCAACTGGCAAAAACTCTGTCATTAACCTATCTAATGTTAAAATTAATACCGATGCAAGTTCTTCGCGGGGTCTTGATGCTACGTTAACAGGTACAGTAAATGCAACGAATGTTGATATCACAACGCAAGGTGCTCATTGTGCTGCACTTGCAACTGACCGAGGCAACGGTACAATCAATGTAATCGGTGGTACTATGCATACTGCTGGTGATGGCTCCCCTGGTATCTATTCCACTGGTGACATCAATGTATCGGATGCGACACTTACTGCTACAGGGTCAGAAGCCGCAGTCGTTGAAGGAAAAAATACGATTACATTAAATAACACCACATTGTCTGGGACAAAGAATCAAGGCGTTATGCTTTATCAAAGTTTCTCCGGTGATGCTGAGTTAGGAACAAGTAAATTCACGATGAATGGCGGCTCACTTACAGCTGAAGAAGGTCCTCTATTCTACGTGACAAATACTGAATCCATCATTAAATTAAACAACGCGAATTTACAGCAAAACTCTGGCATTCTCTTAAATGTCGGTGCTGGTAAATGGGGTAATCAAGGATCAAATGGTGCAACCGTTGAATTTAACGCGCAAAATCAACTCTTAGATGGTGATATCATCTGCGATACTATCAGTACTGTACAATTAAACTTACAGGAAAATTCTAAATTAAATGGTTCTATAAACAAAGAAAACACAGCAAAATCGTTATCCTTAACATTGGATAAAACAAGTTCTTGGAATGTAACTGCCAACAGTTATCTAAACACCTTAACCACTGCTGATTCTACGTTATCCAATATAGCTGATAATGGCTTCACGATTTACTACGACGCAAACAATCTAGCCAACCAATGGTTAGGTAGTAATACTTATATACTAAAAGATGGTGGTAAATTAACCCCAAAGAGCTAAATAATCAGCAAAATACCGTATTGATCGATTTAATTTTGATCAATACGGTATTTTTAATGAAAGATGATGTTAAAAACATACTTGAACAATTTTTGCAATCTGGTAAATCAATTGTTTACTTTAAAACAAAGGTGGAATGAGTCGATAAATAATATCATGCAGCAAATTATCATCATTACTTACACCGATGATATCTGCGACTTTTTTCACCTCTGGCTCTGCATTGGCTGGAGCGACACCTAAATACGCTAGTTTTATCATTTCGATATCATTTTGAAAATCACCAGTCGCAACAACGACTTTATTTTTATATTCTTCCATTTTTAAAATTTTTCACCAAGCATACTGCCTTTTGATATCGCTTTACCAACAAGTTCTAGATAAATTGGAGCAGAAAAGAAGTAGTTCATCGCCTCATCCAGCTGGAATTTTACTAATACTTCACGAACGGTAAGTAAATTCTCATTTGTATCACACAAAAGAATATTGATCCATTCTTCACCTAAAATTTCATCTAGCTTTGCATAAACAAATGCTTCTTTTTCACGTTCCATATGCTCATCAACATTTTAGGCTCGGTAACTTATCGCCACCACCGCAACCAGCTAATAGCGTAGTAGCTAAGACTAGCATCATCAATAACGACATCATCTTTTTCATAAGACTTTCCTCCATTTCTATAATTTCTATTTGTATTCATTGTATATAATGAATATTCTAAACAATCACAAAATTAATTTAAATGCCCCAAATACTGAACTTCGTGATTTTTTTATTTAAAACTTCCAATTTGTTTTATTCTCTCACTTGCTAAAGAACAGAATAAGGCGTATTTAACAATTCTCTCTTGTCAAATACACCTTATTCTCATCATTTATTTTCTTTTTAAAATATCTTAGCAATTCTCAATATAAAACTCCTATAATCCGCCTTGCGCAATGTTTTATAGATTAAATATAGTATTCCAGATTCTCTGCCGTAAGTTTTTCTAAATAGCGCACTGCTTTAAATTGCCCGAATTGAAACCATTGATTGCTAAACTTTGCATTCACAGAATCTGTTTCTAACGAATCAACCGCCTGCATAAAATTCTGAAATTCTTTTTCTGAATGTACCTTGATTCCTGCACCGCCGATTTCAACCAAAGTTTCTCCCAAATAGCGATATGCAGCTAGATCGACAATACTGCGTAGTTTAGCATTTCTTACTTGTGCAATTCTTTTATGCTGTAGATCAACGAGTGAGAAATCAACCGGGTATTCGTAGGTTTGCCCCGTTACCGGCAAAACATCACCAGTTTTAAAATCACGTAGCTTACCAGAAATCTTTTTCACTGTATTTTCTGCTAACACATAATAGAATTCATCAAAACAACTGATCTCTATGTGTTTTTCTTGATCACTGAGCGTGCTTTTACTGGTAACTTTTTCGGCAAGCCCGGAAACAATGCCACCACCACAGACATCATAGCCATCCACAATGACAAACCGCCCCGTATGCTGATTGTTTTTAAATGCATCCAGACAGATTTTTATCTTGGTTTTGATAATAACTTCCGCAACATCATTGAGTTTTACCTGTTTTGCTTGCTCAACACTGTCCAAAGTTGTCGCATCAATTACTTGGGTAATATCAACGATTTCACAGCTCACCTCTTGCGTAGCTAGCTTCAATATATATTCTTTATGCTTCACAAGCTCTTTTTTACCTAACCAAAAAAGATTGACCTTAAACGTATCCGTCACCAAAGGCTGATCCTCTAAATGACTGATAAATTCACCCCGTTGGTTGAAAAATTCATCAGCCACCGTAATGCCAACCGACATCCCTGCTGTTACCTTGTCTTGCTCATCTTTATCTACCCAATGTTCAATACTTTTTACCGTCGTCACTTTCTGACTTGGCGAAATTAAAATTTTATCACCCACCCGCAACGTACCGGCTTCGATCCGCCCCGCAATAATCCGACGATGATCAAATTTATATACATCTTGTATCGGAAACCGCAATGGCTTTCCTTCTAAACTATTATCTTTTTCAAAAAGGTCAATCGCCTTAAGCAGTGGTTCCCCTTGATACCATGGCATCTTATCGGAAGTCGCTGTAATATTTTCACCATAAAAGCCTGAAATAGGGATATATTTAAGTGGATATACCTGTAAATCATGCAGAAAAACATTCATCTCTTGACGAATCTGGTTAAACTGCTCTTCTGAATAATCGATTAAATCCATCTTGTTCATGAGTACATAGACTTTTTGAATGCCTAGTAATGACAATATATAACCATGACGACGCGACTGCTCTTGAATCCCTTCATTGGCATCAATAATAAGCAATGCCGCTTCCGCATTTGCCGCTCCTGAAATCATGTTTTTCAAGAATTCTTTATGACCAGGGGCATCAATAATAACATAGTCGCGCGCCTCGGTGCAAAATTGCAGCTGCGTTGTATCAATGGTAATCCCTTGCTTTTGCTCTTCTTCAAACGCATCTAATAAATAGGCATATTCAAAAGGTTTCCCCTTTTCCTTTGCAATTCTTTTTACTTTTTCCACTGCACCTTCCGTTAAGGAATGGGTATCATATAATAAACGGCCAATTACCGTTGATTTTCCATGATCTACATGACCTACGACGACAATATTTAATACTTCTCTATCTACATTTGTACTCACAGGATTACCTCCATCTTCTCTTTAATCTTTAACATGGCATTATTACTCTTTAACTTTCTCTTTTTACATGTAACCATCTTTGCGAAGTTTTTGCATAGCATAAGAATCTTCCTGATCCTGCGCACGACCAGCGCGTTCGCTCACCTTGGTATTTTTCAATTCTTCAATAATCTCAGGAATCGTAATTGCCTCTGAATCAATTTGTCCTGTACAAGGCGCACAACCTAAACTGCGATAACGTTTCCCATTTTTCGCAAAATATAAATCGACAACTGGAATTTGTTCACGTTCGATATATGCCCAGATATCAAGTTCATTCCAATGTAAAATTGGATGTACCCGAATATGATTTCCTTTCGGAAAATCTGTTTTGAATTGATCCCATAATTCTGGTGGTTGATTGGTATAGTCCCATTCTGAATCTTTGTTGCGTTCACTAAATACTCTTTCTTTAGAACGCGAGCCTTCTTCATCACGCCGAATCCCCAAAATTAATCCTTCAAATTCATATTGTGTTACCACCTGCTGCAACCCGTCAGTTTTCAAAGCTTTACAGCAGACCAAGCGTCCCTTTTCCGGGCCCATCCCAGCTTTTAACGCTGCTTCATTTGAATGCACGATTAAATCCAATCCATATTCTTTCGCCATCTGATCGCGAAAAGCAATCATTTCAGGAATTTTATACTTTGTATCCACATGAATAAACGGAAACGGACAGTGACCAAAAAAAGCCTTTTTTGCTAGCCACAATAATACCGTAGAATCTTTGCCTATTGACCACAACATGCCTAGCTTACCAAATTTTTTATAAGCTTCGCGTAATATATAAATACTTTGTGCTTCTAATCTATCTAAATGATCCATTTTACCTACTCCTTTACTCTCTATAACTTTTAATTAATAGGCATTGGCCTTTTGCTGATCAATGGTAATCACCGTTTCTTTTCCTTCAGGAGAAATGACGTGCCAATGCAAAAAACCATTTTCTTTCTTCGTAAATAACAAACTACCCCGACCGCCAATATCAGCACCTAAATAATAATAAATGGCCTGATATGCACATTCTTTTACACAGGAAGTGCAGCCCCAGCAATCTTTGGGCTGCTGGATACAAGCTTTACCTTTATCATTTTGGGTTAATAGATTGCCAGGACACACCTGCTGACATTTTCCACACCCACGACATTTTTTCTGATCAATTGTTATGCTCATAAACCTCACCCTTTTTCACCAGATCACGCAAGATAATTTTTACTTGGCCTTCTTGCATCACTGAATTTACAAATTTCAGCCAATGTTCATCATCTTTTTCTGGATAGTCGGCATTTTCTTGAAACGAATGCCACCTAGTTTCTTTTCTTGCTTCCAGGTGGTAAATTAGCACTTTGCATACTTCTAGGCGATCAATTACTTCATAAATTTTTAACAACTCCATCATACTATCGGCTTTTAACGCTAAACTAAGTTTACGCAACTCATCAATATGGATTTTTGCCTGCTGTAATTTTGCCGTGTTAAACATGTATCCTGAAGAAATTCCCCCAGCATAATCATCCATTATTTTTTGCATAGCCTCTTCGATATCTTCACTATAATAGATACTTGGTTTATCTCTCAAAAAGGATTCCACAGATTCTACTGCCAATTGGATTTGCTCAGCATCGACTTCACTAGCTACAAACGGTTGGTTTAGATACTCCATCGCTGCCTGCCCAGCGATTTTTCCTTCAACAAAGCAACCAGTTACATACTTTTGCGGACTACCACCCGCTACATCACCAGCAGCATACAAACCTTGAATGGTAGTCGCTCTATTGGTATCCACCCAATACCCACTTCCAGTATGCCCGCCTACGATATAGGGCTCCGTTCCTTCGATTTCAACGTTTTCGTTAGCAGGGCCCACTCCATTCTCTAGCCAACGCAGCGCTTGGGCTGGCGCCATATTTAAATAGGCTTTATAGAGATCATCTTCCTGCTTTTCTGTAATGCCAGCGGTATTTAAATAACAGGGTCCAGCACCGCGCTGGTTTTCCTGCACCGTCGAATATAACCTAATCGAGGTTTTAGGCTTACCATATTTTCTCTCGTACAGTTCACCACAGCTATTGATTTGCTCTGCACCGATTCCCTGCGCAATCGTTCCCGTAGGCGCAATCGTATCTTTACACCGCAAAGCAATGAACCGCATTTCAAAGGTTGTCATTTCTGCCCCAGCACGGATGCCCATTGCATACCCAGCACCAGTGTTAAACGGACTATACCACATTTTATGGCGTGAAAAGCCTGGATTATTGGGTCGATATAGACCAGAAGCTCCGCCGGTAGCACAGATCACAGCTTTTGCTAAGATGACATAAAAAATCGGCTGATCTAAAGAAAAACCGTAAGCGCCAACGACTCGCCCATCGCTCACAATATAATCGGTAATATTCACACGATTCAAAACGGTAACATGATCAGCCTTCTCTACAGCACTTGCCAATAATGGTTTGATATTTTCGCCATTGATTTTAATGTTGCGATTGCCGCGCGTTACATACTCACCCTGACTGTCTTTTTGAATCACCAGACCTAAATCTTCCATCGTCTTTGTCACCTGATTTAGCTCCGCTGCCATGCTAGCTACCAAGTCTTCTCTGATAATAGCTTCAGCATCACTCCTGACATAATCGACATAATCTTCAGGTGTCTGACCTTGAACAATATAAGCATTTAATGCATTCACGCCCGCCGCTAAACAACCGCTTCGTTTGATATTGGCCTTTTCAACAATGAGCACCTTCGTCGCTTTCTGCTCCGCCACCGTAAGAGCGGCAAAACATCCGGCTGTACCGCCACCGATAATTAAAATATCTGTTTCTAATTTCACCGTTTCTAAATTCATCTATCTAATTCCTTTCTTCCAGCATTGAACTACCTCACGCGCGATCTAGTCCCCAACGTTGTCGAATATTTTGTTCTATTTGCCCAAAAATTAACTTATCTACCACCACGCCCAATACGATAATCACAATCATCACTGCCATAACCTGACTGATATCGGCTAAATCGCGACCGACCATTAAGACTTGCCCGAGGCCTTTTGTCGCCGACATCATTTCACCAGCCATAAGAGCCCGCCAAGCAAAAGACCAGCCTTGTTTTAAACCCGATACAATCGCAGGCAAACTCGCTGGAAGAATTACATTCCAATAAATTTTAAAACCACTAGCGCCCATCGTCCTTGCCGCTCTAATATAAAGTGGATTGATATTTTTTATTCCAGCTTCGAGGGCAATGGCTACAGCAAACGTCGAGCCAATGGCAATTACAAACATAATGGCACTTTCATTTAGTCCATACCACAAAATCGCAAAAGGGAGCCAGCAAATACTAGGTAATGTTTGCAAGCCTAAAATCAAAGGACTGGCATTTTCATCCAACCACTTAAATTTGACGATAATAAGTCCAATGATCAAGCCCAATATCACCGATACGAAATATCCCAAAATGATTCGCTTTGCACTTGACAATATGGCAATAACAAGCGTTTGATCAGCAAATAAACTATATAAAGTTTTAAAGACATCAATGGGGGAAGGAAAAACATACGCCTTCCAAAGCCTTAAATAATCTACGCCAAGTTCATACGCCACTTCCCAAATTATCATTAATACTAGGTAAAACAGGATTTTTTTGAATATTCCAGTCATTATCGTATTCAGCTTTTGCAACCTTCTCAACCTCCGTCTTCAATTCTTGCATAATATTATTCATTAAATAAGCCAAATCAACATTACCTGGTTGACGTGGTCTTGCGACTTGAATCTGAAATTCTTTTTTGATTCCACCAGGATTCGCTGACATAACCACAACACGATCTGCTAATATGGTTGCTTCTTCTACATTATGGGTAACAAATAAAATCGTTTTTTTCGTTTCTAGCCAAATCTGCTGCAATTCAATTTGTAGTAGCATCTTGGTCTGACTATCTAGTGCGGCAAATGGTTCATCCATAAGAAGCACTTCTGAATCAAAGGTTAGCGCTC
Organism: uncultured Veillonellaceae bacterium; assembly: GCA_963805085.1. Classification (GTDB taxonomy): domain Bacteria; phylum Bacillota; class Negativicutes; order JARBTT01; family JARBTT01; genus JARBTT01. The sequence continues at coordinate 269,450 of CAWDTA010000004.1, forward strand.
GCGCGAGTGCTACGCGCTGGCGCATCCCTCCTGATAATTCATGAATAAAGGCATGTTGGAACTTCGTTAAATGCACCATTTTTAAGTATTTCAACGCGCGCTCACGCCGCTGTGCTGGCGCTACCCCCGCCATTTTCATACCAAATTCTACATTGTCGATCACATTGAGCCAAGGAAACAATGCTGCTTCTTGAAACATCACGACTCTGTCCGGTCCAGGCCCCGTTACTTGCTTGCCATTCAGAGTCACCCTACCGGACGTCGCTTCTTCAAGCCCAGCGATGATATTAAGCAACGTAGATTTACCACAACCAGACGGGCCTAGGATACAAATAAATTCGCCCGGCTTAAATTCAATATTTACCTTTGATAATGTTTCGGTATCACTGTGCTTGGTGATAAACCGCTTACTAACATCTTCAACTTTAATACTCATCTTCAACTCCACCTTACTCTATTTCTGGCAAGCCCTTATCTTTTAACACTTTATTTAAGATTTTTAGATTAAACAAAGTTTTTGTATCAGGTTTTTCTTTTAAGAAACCTGCTTTTTGTGATAAATCGACAAAATCAAGCACTGCTTCTTTTTCTGGGTCATTTGTTACGGTTACGCGAGCAAAAGCTGATGTCAATACATCTTCTGCCAATGGCTTCCCCGTAAGCTCCTTAATTTGTGCATTGATAATGCTACTAGCCTCGTTTTGATTTTTTTGGATATACGCAGTTAACTCCACATGTTTCTTTAAAAATTTCTCTACTAAATCTGGATGTTCTTCAATGAATTTTGTTCTAGCAACGACTACTGCGGTACTATATTTGCCTTCGCGCCAAACTTTATCATAATCTAATACCACTTTTGCATTAACTTCTTTTATCAATCTTGCTCCCCAAGGTTCTGGTACCAAAGCTGCATCTATTTCACCTTTATCTAAGAGTGTCTTAATATCTGGGTTATTCGCTTGCACAATCTCTACTGTACCGCCCTTAGTCGTATCCTTTAACCCTTGCGCTGATAAAAGATAACGCAAGGATAAATCTTGTGTATTACCAAATTGCGGTATGGCAATTTTCTTCCCACTTAATTCTGCTAAATTGTTGATTGTCACATCTTTTCGCGAAACTAAGATTGCCCCAGCATCGGTAGCGCCAGCAATAATCTGAATATCACCCTTTGATTTTGCATAACCACTAATCGCTGGTCCTGGTCCAATATATCCAATATCAACTTCACCAGCAAACAATGCTTCAATTTCGGATGGCCCCGCATTAAAAGCTTCCCATTCTACAGGATTACTTTCGCCTAGTGCTTGTTGGAATTCTCCTTTTGCTTTGCCGACCAAAGCTTGCGAATGCGTAATATTCGGGAAAAATCCAATACGGACTTTGGTATTATCACTACTGGCTTTTTCAGTGCCACAACCGGCTAACACCGCTCCTAACGTAGTAAAGATAAATAATATCACTGCCATTTTTTTTATATTCATGTAAGCCATCTCCTTTATCATTTCCCTCATTTCAGCCTTTTCGGCAATAGAAAAAGACCAAGAAGCACTCTTCTTTAGAAATTTTCTAAGAAAAGTACTTCTTGGCCTTCGGTTTTCCGATCAGCCTTATATGATTTTGTTATATGATACCACCAAAAAAAGGTAGTGTCAATACAAACCTCTCACGGTTTAAATTTTAAACTTTTTCACTTCTTGTTGTAATTGCTCTGCCATTTTCGCTAAGTTTTGGCTTGAAAAGGCAATTTCCTGCATAGATGCTGATTGCTCTTCAGTCGCTGCCGATACATTTTGCGCTTCATCGGCACCTTTTATGCTTAAGTCATCCATTTTCTTCACAATTGTTACGATATGCTGACTGTTATCCGCCATATGTTGAATAGCACTCGAAATATCTTTTACCTGTGCTGATACTTCCATGACAAATTGCATGATTTGTTTAAAGGAATCGCCGGTAGCGCCTACAACTTCAGCACCAATTTTTACTTGTTCGCTGCCCGCATGCATGGTTACAACTGCAGTATTGGTATCCTTTTGAATTTCAGAAATCAAATCTGAAATTTGCTTCGCAGCTCCTTGCGATTGCTCTGCCAATTTACGTACTTCCTCGGCGACAACAGCGAAACCTCTACCAGTTTCCCCAGCCCTAGCCGCTTCGATTGCGGCATTCAGTGCCAAAAGATTCGTTTGTCCTGCTATTCCCGAAATCGTATCAACAATTTGGCCGATCTCTTTTGACCGTTCTCCCAGTACCGTTACGACTTCCACGGAAGCGTTCGTCGTTTCTTCTATTTTATTCATTTGCGTGATCGCCTGTGCCACTGAATCACTACCAGTTTTCGCCGTATTAGCAGCATCCACACTCTTATTAGCAGCCAAGCTAGCATTTGCTGCAACCTCTTCAATACCTGCCGACAGCTGTTCTACCACATTTGTCGTATCTTTTACCGCCGCTAACTGCTCAGCCATTCCGCCAGCCACTGTAGTAATCGAATTTGCAACCTGACTAGAAGCCTGCGCAGATTGCTCAGAAGTTGCAGTCAATTCTTCCGAAGAAGCTGCCAGTGTTTCTGACGATTCCGTAACCTTTTGCATCAACTTTCGGATATTATCTCTCATTTGACGCAGTGCATCCGCCAACCGACCAAATTCATCATTGGTGTTTATTTGCGCTGCTTTATCTCTAAAGTCACCTTGTGCCATCTCATCAACGGTTGCTACCATAATGCCAAGCGGCTTAACCAGACGACTAGCTGCCCAAATGATAATAACGGATAATAGGCAAATAACCACAAATGAAATAGCCGTAAGAATCCATAAAATTTGTTTTGCTGGTGCTAGCAATTCATCTTCATCAATCACTGCAACAATGCTCCAACCAGCAGTTTTTATAGGATCATAAAAAGCAATTTTATTACTGCCTTGATCCTTAAAACGATAAATTCCTTTTTGTCCTTCTAACATCAATTTACCAAGTGCCTGTATTTGAGGATTTTCCGCTTCTGTAATTTTTTTCTTCATTACATAGTCGTTATCAGGATGCACCACGAATGTACCATCTTGCGCAACTAACATCCCATACCCTTTTTCCCCAACATTTAATTCTTTTACTTTTGCCTCTACAGCCTGTACATAAACCGCTGCCAAAACCATACCAATATTTTCATTGTTATCATCTTGAATTAAAGAGATACAATTGACAATTGTTTTCCCCGTTGCTTGTGAAATAACTGGCGAAGACATAAACGATTTTTTCTTTCCGGTCATCGTTTCGGCATACCAAGCCTTTGTTTTTACTTCCATCATCTTAGGGCCAGTAACCGCCATTCCCGATAATACACCCGAATTATCAAAATAACCCCAGCTTACACTATCATATGTATTTGGTACTTTCTCAGACATAAATTTCAAACGATATTCATTCGCCTTATTCGCGGTTGCAGGATCATTTTTTATATTTTTTGCAGTTGGATTGATCGCTACCATTTGTGTTTCTAGTAACCGCGCATCCAACCACCCATCTATATTTTCTGAAACTTCGGTAACATTTTTATCCGTTTGATTTACCAATTCTTTATCTAATACAGACTGGAAAAAATAATACGAAACCAAAGATAATGTCACCAATCCCAAAATAGTAATCGGTAAAATAAATATTAACATCTTGCCCTTGAATGATAAGTTTTTTAACATCGCTATCCTCCTACCTTCTGAAACTGCAACTACAAAAACACAAAAATTTCTTTTGTTTGACAAGAACATGCACGTTTCATTTTATTACCATTATAGCATGATTCATCAAAAATAAGAATAATTGAAAATCATTCTTAATACAAAATTAATAATCATAAAAAATACCTATTTACTTTTTATCGTAAATAGGTATTTTGATTTGCTATTATAATTGTTTTGAGTGATTACTTTGTATTTTTTGTTTTGCCATCATCAACCGCTACGAAATAATCTTCATTTAAGCCGAAATCTTTTAAGATTTTTAATAAAGTTCCATCTGCTTTCATCTCATTTAACGTCTTGTTTACTTCGCCTAAGAATTCTTTATCCTCAAAACGTAAACCAGCGCCAATTTTCCCTGCGGCTTCAGCTTCATATGGAGTTAAAACTCTTAAGCTTAAACTAGAATCTTGTTTTAAGGTATAAGATGCTACGATACCATCGGTAACACATGCATCAATCTTCCCTGTATTCACTGCCATCATAAGTTCGGACTGGCTGTTAAATATTTTTAAATCTTTTGCCTTTCCTTCATTCAACCATTTTTGTGCTACTTCAAGGAAAGCGGTACCCTTTTGTCCACCAAGGACTTTATCTTTTAAGTCCTCTTTGGTTTGAATCGTAGAATCTTTTTTCACAACAACAGCTTCGCCTTCTTTGTACCAAACATCAGTAAATAAAGCTTTATCAAGGCGTTCTTGTTTGATATACATTGCATCAGTTACCATATCAATACTATTTTTGTTTAATTCAATTAGAAGATTTTCAAAAGGTATTTGTTTCATTTCTACTTTATTAATGCCCAAGCGTTTACAAACTTCATTAATAATCGCCGCATCTACACCGGAAAATTTATTACTCGAAGCATCCATATAAGCAAATGGAGCATCATTCGAGGAACCTACTACCAAAACACCTTTTTCTCTTAAAGCATTTAATTTTGCACTAGCATTTGGATCTTTTTTTGTTGTTTCGCTACTAGTTTTCGCTGGTTGATCAGTAGAACCACAACCTGTTAAGATCATTGAAAATACAAACATAACAATTGCTAAAAATGTAAACTTTTTAAATACGCTTTTCATAATGAACATCCCCTCTTTTTATTAAAATAACTTTATAAAAACGATGGAAGCTTCTAAATAAATCTCCATTAAACTTTTGTTATCAGACATCCTTTCCTATATTCCATATATAGAATCTTAAATAATAAGATTTATTTATTATTTAATTTATATTCAATAAATTTGACAAGATGGGATAGCGGTATACTAATCACTAGATATGCTATCGCTAAATACGTATAGGACTCAATTGTCAAAAAAGTCTGTGATGCAAAATTTTGGGTACGGAGTAACAATTCGCTTACTGCAACATAGGCAAGCAATGAAGTATCTTTGACCATCATGACCAAATAATTACCAAGTGATGGTACAATACTGCGCAACGCCTGCGGAATAACAATCCGAAATAACGCCTGATATTTACCAAACCCCAGAACCAACGCTGCCTCTGTCTGCCCTTTATCAACAGAAAGTATAGAAGCGCGAATTACCTCTGACATATAACAACCATAATTGATACCTAACCCGAAAATACCAGCGGTCAAAGACGCTATTTGCACGTCAGTTTTCACTCCAAACATACTGGCAATTAGATTAAATAACAACGGAACTACATAATAAATATATACTAGCTGCACCAATAATGGTGTGCCACGAATCAATTCTAAAAAAACGTAGAGAAAACCTCTGATGATTTTGATATTAGAAAGCCTGCCTATCGCAATAACCATCCCTAGAATCGTTGCCAACAGAAAGCCAAAGATCGTTGCTTGAATAACGACACTAAATCCCTGAATAAGAGAAGGAACTAAAAATTCCGCTGCTTTGGCAAACTGTAGTTGACTGAAAGCATTCATTGTATACCCCTCCCTTATAAAACTCTTGCAAGAAATTCTTTAGTTCTTTGATTTCTGGGCTGATTAAATATCTCTCCCGGCGTGCCTTCTTCTACAACATACCCTTTATCCATAAAAACAACGCGATCGGCAACATCTCTTGCAAAGCCCATTTCATGCGTTACTACAACCATTGTCATCCCGTCAGCGGCCAATTGCTTCATAACCTCTAAGACATCGCCAACCAACTCCGGATCAAGTGCTGAAGTCGGCTCATCAAACAGTAGCATTTTCGGCTGCATTGCTAAAGCCCGTGCAATGGCAACACGTTGCTGCTGCCCACCTGAAAGAGTTGAAGGATAAACATTTGCTTTGTCGGCTAAGCCAACCTTTCTTAGCAAATCCATTGCTAATTCCTCAGCATCTTCTTTTTTCATCTTTTTGATATTGATTGGTGCATACGTTATATTTTTTAGCACGGTAAACATTGGAAACAAGTTGAACTTTTGAAATACCATGCCAACTTCTTGCCTAAGCTTTTTACTATCTAGATCAGCATCCAGAATAGTTCCGTTATAATACATTTTCCCACTGGTCGGAACTTCAAGAAGATTTAAACAACGAAGAAATGTACTTTTCCCTGAACCGGATGGACCAATAATACAAACAACCTCTCCGTCCTCGATATACATACTGATGCTTTTTAGCACTTCCAAATCGCCGAACTTTTTCTCCAACTCAAATATGTTAAACATTGTTTACGCCTCCTGTCTTCCGTTTAAAATTGGTATTTATAGAAGTATGGAACAAAAAGCAAAGAACCTTAACCAGCATCTTTGCTTTCATCATAAAAAAGATGCTAAACGACATAAGATATTTCTATCCTATCCATTTAGCATCTTTGCTCAGCCTATTTTTTTAACAGTTTATCTGCTTTCTTTGCTTATTGGTTATAGCTTTATGATAACAGAGTCCACGCACACTGTCTATAGGTATATTTAACAGTAAGGAGCCCAGACCTTTGTGCAAATTGTATAATCAAAATCTGATATTTCAACTATTTCCTACTAACTATGAAGAAATCTAACTATTTATATTGCCAATGGCAAATTTTCTTCTCCAAAATATCGATGATACCAAACAAGATCATTCCAATCATACTGAGTACAACGATTCCCGAATACATCTCTAAGTAATTGACCCGTAGCCATGCATCCATAATGAAATACCCCATGCCATATTGGGTACCAAAAGTTTCCGTGAAAAATAGCACGGAAATCGAAGTAGCCATCGCTACGCGAATAGAACTAAGAAACTTCGGCATCGAAGCCGCTAACAGGATCTCACAAAAAACATCCCAAAAGCTAGCCCCCAATGAATATAAAGGATAATAAGTTTCCTTTGGTATACTTTTCACGCCATCCCGTACTGACACAATCACTTGAAATACAATAATCAAGAAAATCATCAACACTTTTGCCAGTTCACCGAGTCCACAAAGTAGCATAAGTATCGGCAATAAAGCAATTTTAGGAATTGGATAGGTTAAGTATACGAGTGGCGCTAAGATCCGGTCACATTTCGGAAAATACCCCATACACATGCCAATCGGTACCCCAACGATAATCGCAAATGTAAGTCCAGCAACCATCCGCCCTAAACTATAGAAGCCATGAATTGCGATATATTTCATGAAAATATCAACTAAATTTTCAAGCACAAGGAATGGCGAAGGAACAATTGGTAAATGAATGATTCTTGCCATGACATACCACCCTGCAAAAAAAAGAAAAAGTCCTAAAATATACCACAGGAAAGTTCGTTTTTCTAACAATTTGACCAATCCTCTTTAATAAAATTTCGTAGCTGTAAACTCAACTCAAAAAATTCTCGTTTATTGCGAATATCGACTACACCAAACAGTGGATTATCAATAATCTTACTGATTCTCCCCGGCTCTGTAGATAAAATAACAATTTTCTGACCTAAGTAAACCGCTTCCTCTACATAGTGGGTCACTAAAACGGTAGAAACTGCATTATTTTTCCAGACCTCTAAAAATAAATCTTGAATTTCTTCCCTTGTAATCGCATCCAAAGCGGAAAATGGTTCGTCCATAAGTAGTAAATCTGGCTTGAGCAAAAATGCGCGCGCTAAACTCACACGTTGTTGCTGACCACCACTCAGTTCGCCTGGATAGCGCTGCCCTAAGCCATCAATTCCCAGTTGTTTCATAATAAAATCAACAGGATTCTTATCTATTTTTTCTTGTTTATTTTTTATCTTTAGCCCTAAACAAATATTTTCGTAAACGTTTTTCCAAGGTAGTAAGCCATAATTCTGCGGAATAAAACCAATTTTCTGCCGTGTTGGCGAAACTGCCTGACCATCAATTTCTACGGTTCCCGTAAAATTGGTAATAATGCCAGCCATGACCTTTAATAAAGTTGATTTTCCCGAACCCGATGGACCAATAATCGCACAGGTTCCCCCCATCGGAATCGATAACTGAATATCTTTTAGTGCCGTATAAGTTTCCTGAGAAGATTGATATACAACGGATAAATCTTTTATTTCAATCATAGTGCATCACTTAACAAACCGATCTAAGACTAGATCTTGATATGAATAAATCTTTTTGATTAGGTTTTTCTCTTTTAACCAACTGATGCAATCATTTACATCTTTCTCAGTTGGAATTGCAGCCTTGTTATATTTTGGTAATACCAAAGAACCTTTGACCGAAGGAGGAAAGCCACCCTTTTCAATCAATAAATCAATATAATTTTCTTGTGGTTCTTTTTCTAAATAAGCAATTGCCTTATTATATGCCCGATACATGGCTTGCAATTCTTTTTCTTTTTCTGTTGTCGCTTGATTCGTAAACATCATTACGCCAGGATTGATTCCTAATTTATCAGAGCTATTTATGAGTTTAGCACCATTGCTAATCGCGATACTCGCCATTGGTTCAGGTAAAGTCACCGCCGCAATTTTACCGTTTTGTAACATTTCTAAACGAGTTGGAATTTGAGGAATAACCACTTTGTTCAGATCCGTATCACTCATACTCGCTTCGGTTAAAATTTTATCGGTCACATACTCAATAATTGTATTCTTAGAAATGGCAACATCTTTACCCTTTAAGTCAGCGACACTCATTGCTGACTCATCCTTACCAGCGACCAATTTATAACTGCCACTTGTCAAAGAAGTAATTTTTACATCAAAACCACCTTCTTTGGCAAATGCCACCGCTAGCATATCTGAAATTGCACCATCTAGATTACCACTCTGCAATGCACTATCCCGATCCATTGCGCTTTTAAATGACTTTAAGGTAACATTCACTTTTTCTTCTTTAAAATACCCCTTTTCCTGGGCAATAATAAATGGAATCGAATCAACATCTGGCATCACACCAATCGTTAATTCTTGCATTTTTTCTGCTTTTGGTGCGTTTTTTTCCCCGCATCCACTTAACGTAAACAGCATAACTCCCATAAGTATGACTACTAGAAATTTTTTCATATGATGTATCCTCCGTTTTTCATTAAATTATCTCTAAAAATTTTTCACTCTAATTATTTATCATACACCAAAATTATGCACTTGCCAATTCTCCTTGCTATACGAGAAACTATAGACAGATAGGCCGCAGGCCGGCGATAAGCACTCATCTGCAGCGTTGAAATAAGGGACTGTTCGTCGACGTACACAAGTACGACTCCTTCACAGCCCCTTATTTCGCCTTGCATCTAAGCACTTCTCACCAACCGGCGACCTATCTTCGTACTAGTTTACAAGTGGAACGATTTTTTTATTTTTTCGTTTTTTAATTCATTCGAGCCGCAGGATTACGCGCGTGCATTTATTATTGCTTCGATAAAGGTTGCAGCTGCCTTGCTTACCTTGCCATAGTCTCCATCTTTTTTATGCGCTTTCGTGATATAACTACCAACGCCAACAGCAACACAACCAGCCGCTAACCACTCACCAACATTCTCCGGCGTTACTCCGCCAAAAGGCACGATTGGTGCGGTCGGCATCGGAGCCTTTAAGGTTTTTACATATTTCGGTCCATAAAACTCTGCTGGGAATAATTTTATAATGTCAGCTCCCGCAGCCATGGAATCTGCGATTTCTGTAGGCGACATTGCTCCCGATACCGTAATTGCCTGATAGCGGTTCGCCATACGAATCATATCGACATTAAAACTCGAACTTACCAGCATTTCCGCTCCAGCCAAAAGCGCTGCACTGGCATTTTCGGCATCTAAAACTGTACCAACACCAATCACAATCCCTTGACTGCTGTATTTACTTGTTAATTTTCTAATGATATTAAGCACATCTGGAACTGCAAAAGGAACTTCCAAAGCTCTTGCCCCGCCAGCAATCGCCGCTTCAGCAATCTTATAGGCATCTTGTGCATCATCAGACCGAATAATCGCGATCATCCCACATTCATGAATTGCTTTTAAATTTTCTAATTTTTTCCACACGATACATCTCTCCTTGTAACTTTCATAAAATTTATTGTAACCTTCCCCACTAACCCACGTTTAATCATCCACGAAAAAATGCAGGTAGAAATGTTTAAATCGTTTCCACCTGCATTTTGCAGCGATACTGCATGAACTTCTTCTCGCTGTCTAATCTTAACGAATTAAACTACAACTTATTTCAAAAAAACAATCACCGATACAAAATTTTGAAAAAGAGACACTGCTTACTGCTTATAGAAAGCGCATTTTATAGACCGTAATATTCGAGCATTTCTTTTATTTTGGGTATTGCTTCTGCCTTTGGTTCTGTAACTGGAAGTCTACAAGGACCAACAGGCATATTGGATAATACCAAAGATTTTTTTAATATTGATGGAACAGTTGCCAATTTTAAAACACTACGCAGCATTTCGATCTTTTGTTGCGCTGCCTCAGCTTCTTCCACCCGGTTGTTGATAAAGTTCTCATAGATGGCAACATCATTTCTGGTCAAAAGGTTTGCCGTTGCGGCAATGGCTCCTTTTGCGCCGACTTTAAGCGCTTTTAAAATCAAAGAATCTGAGCCAGAAAGTACCGCAAACTTTTGATCTTTTGACGCATTGATATAACCTTCTATATTGTCAATATTACCGCTGCTATCTTTAATACCAATAATATTCTTTACCTTTGCTAATTCAGCAACCGTTTCGATAGCAATGTTAATTCCCGTGTTTTTAGGAATATTGTATAAAACAATCGGAATCTTTACTGCTGCCGCAACAGCTTTATAATGACAAATCAATTCTTCTTGAGATGGTACTAAGAAATATGGGGTGATAACCGACAATGCATCAGCACCAAGTGCTTCCATTTGTTTAGATAATTCAATGACTTCTGTTGTGCTATTTCCACCGGTACCAACATAAACTGGAACTCTTTTACGAGTTTCATCGATCACACATTTCGCGAATTCTACTTTTTCTTGATTGTTTAACAGATGAAATTCACCGTTTGTCCCAAGAATAAAAATTCCATAAACGCCATCCGCAATTAATTTGTTAACCAATTGTTTTGTCGCCTGAAAATCAATTTTCTGATTTTCATCAAAAGGAGTGACCATCGCCACGATAATCCCTTTTACGTCCATTTTAAGCCCTCCCTTTTTAACAAATCTCAAGATACGACTTGTTTTAATTCCTCTTTAATCCCTTGACCTAGCGATCCCCCCGGGTGCCACTTTACATACTGCTCTTTCGTCAAACCTTTTTCTGTTTGCAGTGCAATACTCAAGGCTTGTAAAATTATCATTTCTGCTAATATAGATACACGAGGTGCTTTATCTAGCACATCGCCTTCCGCATGCACACCAGCAAAAAGAGATACATCACTTATATTTGCTAACCAAGAATCTGCATTACCACTCACGGCAATAATCTTTGCACCATTTCTTCTTAACGTTTCTACGGTAGCTTTTAATTCATTTGTTTCACCACTATTTGATATAGCAATCACAACATCGCCTGGTAAAACTTGACCGGCTGAGCCATGCACCGCTTCAGTACCATGTAATTCATAAGTCGGTGTTCCTGTAGATGAAAATAGCGATGCAACATATCCAGCAACATGACCCGGTTTACCAATCCCTGTTACATGAACTCTGTTCTTATTTCTTTCTGCATCTAAAATTAGATCTTTTGCTTCTTCAATACTTTTTAGCTCCAGTTGTTCAACAAAATTATCAATTTCTGCAATAAAAGTTACAACATAATTTTGCAAAGCTTCTTTATTGCGTAAACTCATTATAAATTCTCCTTACCTATTCTTAAATTATTCTTAGCAGTTTTTTCACTTTATTTTAATGTAACCTGTACTATCATTTGAAAATACTTAACAGGCTATTAACTATCATACCAACAACATTATAGTCGACATTTGGGAATGTTGATCCAAGTACACCCATTTCGCCATACAATGGATATAATACCACTGGCAAGAAGGCTAATAGTAATCCAACCGTAAAGGAACCTACTACAGCACCTCTCCAACCACCAAATGCATTTCCAAATACCCCTGCAGTACCGCCAGAGAAGAAGCAGATATGTGCTGCTGGAATAATTACGACTGGGGATTTTAAAAGAACCATTGTGATAATCCCAAATAAACCTGCTGCATAAGAACAAAGGAAACCGACGATAACAGCCGTTGGTGCGTATGGGAATACGGTTGGTACGTCTAATGCAGGACGAGATCCAGGAATAAATCTTTCAGAAATCGCAACGAACGCTTCTGTAATTTCTCCTAAGAACATACGTACACCAGTCATTAATACGGACATACCAGCTGTAAACATGAATGCTTGTAAACCAGGGAATACCAACCAATGTGCTGAACCAGCTAATGTTTTAACAAAATCTGGGCCTGATGCCAAAGCTGAAACATACATTAATAACATCATAACGAATGCACAACCCATTAAGAAATCACGGAAGAAAGACAACCATTTAGGAAAACTGATATCTTCTGTTGTTTTGTCGCCCCACTTTGAAAAAAACAATTTTCCGATATAACCAGATAATGCATAACCAAGCATGTTAAAATGGCCAATCGCTTGGTCATCACTACCAGTCATTTTACGCATGAAAGGTTGGCAAATCTGTGGCAAAAATGCCGAACAGAAGCCTAGGATCGTACCCCCTGTAAAAATTGCTACAGCATCGCTAAATCCGTGAAACTTTAAAATCAAGCCTAGTACACAAGCAAAAAACAAGCTATGTCCACCTGTGAAGAATACATTTTTAAACGGTGTAATCCGTGCAAAAACGAGGTTCATAATAAATCCTAAAATCAAAATAGAAGAGGTTACAAAGCCATACTTACTTTGCGCTAAAGCTGTTGCAGCCTCTGGCGATGTAATTACCCCTGAAATATGGAACCCAGCTTGGAACATCTTATTAAAATTCTGTAATGCTCCTGTCATTGTTCCTGCTCCGATACCAAATATCAAAAAGCCGATCGCTGTCTTAGAAGCTCCAGTAATGATTTCTGTTCCTGATTTCTTCTGTGCCAAAAGTCCAATAAAGGCAACTAAGCCTAACAGGATCGCAGGATTACTCAATAAACTAACTATAAAATCCATGATTTCTGCCTCCAATATATATAATATTTTTGCCAAACCACCACTTTACATGGTGGTTTATCTTATCTTTATAAGTTCTTGATTGCTTGCTACGCCCCAAAACTCGTATTACAAGTAAGGGACCTTTAGCTTAAAAATTATTCAATAAATTCTGATATTTTTAATTTTGACAAAATACGCATACATTTTCATCTGCCCACACAATATTTCTTCTATATTTTGGAGTATAAATTGTATGTTACTGGCATTTTTATCTTGTATATGCTAGACTTAATTTGTGTATTTTACACGCCTTCTATAATGATATTGGTTTGCGACACCAATACCGCTTGATTATAGGAGGTTTTTTTTACCTATTAGCACTATCGTCGCAATGCTTTTGAAAGTTTTGTTTTTTTTATTAAGCTTCAGCTATGAAAGCGTTTAACTTCGTCAGAATTTCAGTCTTATCCATGATATTGTCAATACCAATGATCTTCTGCGATAATTTTTTTGCTTCTAATTCTTTTGCAACATCACTCAATGTAATAATTAAAGCGCCATTGTACCCAGCAATCGAATCTAGTGAACCATGTTCAATTTTGATTGGCAGCTTATTTTCATTAATTACTTGATTTAATTTGATTTTCAACATCAAACTCGATCCTACACCTGCGCGGCAGGCAACTAATCCTTTAAATTCCATTTTAATCATCCCTCTTTTATAAATTTTTTATATATTGTATTACTTCAGACGCATCTTTAGCTTGATCCAAAAGCTTGTAGAAATCTTCACATTCTAACAGCCCCGTCAAATCTGATAGAGCATTGATATGACTTTCACTATCCTTGGCACTTAAGCAGAACAAGTATTTGACTGGATCATTTTCTTTATTTCCAAATACAACCGGCTGCTTCAATGTTGCAATACCGATAGCACTTTCAATTGCCCCAGCCTCAGACCGAGCATGTGGTAAGGCAACGTGCTTCGTAATGACGATATATGGACCAACTTCTTTCACGGTACTTATAATTGCCTCGATATAGGATGGCTTTATCTTTCCATTTTGCAATAGCGCATCTGCTGCTTGGCGGATTGCATCTTCCCAATCTTTCGCATCGATATTTAAGCGAACAAGCGCTTCACTAGTTAAATCCTTTAACATTCTCCCCTAGCCCCTCTTTCTACTACTCTTCAAGTTTTTCTATTAAAACTTCAAATTTGGCATTTTTAATCAATGTATTTACGCCAAAATCACTAATAAAGTAACGATACAATCTTTCAAAAACAGGCTCCCATACCCGGCATTTGCTTCTCGGGATACTGAGCAAAAATACAACTTGTACCTTCTCTTTATCCCAAAGAATCGGCTTGTCTAAAACTGCTACAGCAATCGCCGCTTCTTTGCCTTGATTTTCTAAAGCATGCGGAATCGCAATTAAACTGCCTAATTCCGTTGATGCCATCTCTTCTCTGGCAAATACCGATTTTTTTCCCGCTTGATCAATATATCCTTTTTTTAACATGAGATCTGTCATTTTCTCTAAAACATCCATTTTAGAATTTGCTTTTAACCCTGCAAAAAACAAATCTTCTCTAAAAAAGTGCTCCTTTGATTCTGCTTCATCCCCATGAATAATCATTTCTATTCTGCCTAAATCTTCTTCGGTCAGAATTGGCTCTACCTGAATAATTTTTTCCGAATGAATGCCTCGAATCGGCACGGTTGTAAATACAAAATCAACACTTTTTATCGTTTCTTCTGTGATCTCATAAAGCGGGCTTACTTTTAAAATCTGTAGCTGCTTGCCAAACTTTCTTTGCAGCTTACTTTTTACAAACATTGCAGTTGAAAGACCTGTTCCACAGACAATCAAGGCTGTCAACGCCGTCTTCGTATTGCATTTTCGCCTTTCTAAGGCCGCTCCGAAATGAATGGCTAAAAACCCCATTTCATTTTCATTGGTTCGCAATTTTTCCTGATTTGTTAACACTTTACTAGAAATAACTGCCATTTCAAATGCCAACGGATAATTTTTTTTAATCGGAGCTAAAATTTCATTACGAATGTTCATATTAAATTTTAACCGGTTGATGGCTGCTCCTAAATGAATCATTAACCCAGAAATCAATTCTTCATCGCCAGATAAATCAATCCCAATATCCATTTGAATTTTTGATAGAATGCTATCAACCAAACTCCGACATTCCTCTTTAACCTGAGTGTTTTCTTCATTCCCCATCAACTTCTTGCTAGAGACGAAATGTTGTGTTAAATAATAAACTTCATTCGTGATGTCAACATGCAACTGAGTTAAGATGATGTCGATAATTTCTTGCGCTACCGAAAAATATATAGATTCTTCTAAAATTATTATTTCTTCTTTACTATATTCAGTCGTATTTTTCCCATCGGCTCGTTTCAGTGTAATAATCACATGCACCAATAAATTCTTAAAAGCAATATCTGTTAGATGTAGATCATAATTTAAAATAACCTTCAATATGATTTGTTTTACTTTTTCAATTTCTTCAAGTGAAAAAAGCTGTTGATAAAATTCATTTTGAGCCAAATCCACCAAATCATTGCTATTAAAAATATATTCTGAAATACAATAGCGAATTTGTGCTTCATCGCCTTTAATGCCGATGCCATTCATTCGGTCAGCTGTAATTTCAACACCGAAGCGGTTCAAACTTTTTTTGATGTCTTTCATGTATTTTTTCAAGGTCGAAAGACTAATAAAAAGTTCATCCGCCAACTCCGACTCTGTAACGACTTTTTTGTGTAAAGAATTTAGCAGAAGCTCAGCAATAATAAAGGAAATTCTATCATTGTGGTCTGAAGGAATAATATGTTTTTTTAACCAATCCTTCCGCCCTTCATTGCTCTGTGCGTCTTTAAATACCCCATAGCGATTCTCATCATAAATTTTTAGCATATACCCGACACCAGTTTCTGCCTGAAGCTCTGCCCCATGTTCCTGAAGTAAGGCATTACATTCCTTGACGTCATTACGAATCGTTCTGGAACTTACCCCAATTAAAGCAGCCATACTAGCACTATCAAGTACTTTTTTTTCACTATCAAACAGTTCCAGTATTTTTAGAATTCTTTTGCTTTGAATCTCCAATACCTTACACCTCGCTTGCTACAATTTCATTATAACCGCCCCTTGCGGCTTCACCTAGACATTTAACTTCCACAGCCTGTGGAAGTTTCCCCAAAAAACCGCATATTTCCTCAATTTAAGACATTTTACGCATCATAAAATGAAATGTAATAGATAAAAATATACAGCCATAAAAAGAACTGTGTATGATTCAAAAAAAAAACCTCACACAGAGGTTTCAATTTATGGCTGTATTACCACAGGATATCATATGTGTGAGAAAATTCAAACATTTATTAATATAACAAAGCCTCCTATTATAGTTATCCTACGTACACTAATGTACCCTCACTCACAAATTCCCCATACAAAAAAGCACAACTGGCAGGTATCAGCTGCTAGTTGTGCCTTCTGGATCGAAATATCTTCGATCGAATCTTAGAAAATCCCGCCTCTTTGGTTTGATTCCCATCTCTAATAGTTCCTTGTCTAATCTTGCATAGGTAATGTCTCTATACTCTTCAAAAGAAAAACCGTTAATTATTCCGGTGACATAACCAACCAGTGAAAGATCATATATCGCAATTTTCTCTTGTCGTCTGACCAGCGCATATTCTTTGCTATTCAAATCTGTAATCAATTCAACTGTAATTTTAGCATTCTCTAGTTCCGTAGCCGGAGCAGCTATAATTGTGTCTTTCGTTGTTCTGTAGGTTCTATACATTAATGAAACCTCTATTTCCCAAGAAAACAAATCTTGTCCCTTGTAAATAGAACGAACCTCTCCCCTTGGTCGTGGCGAAGATGGCTCCCCGCCACATGCTCATGCGCTGCCTTGACCACAACTTTTTACTAGCTTGTACTGTTACCAATTTATATCCCCCTTCATCATTCTGCATGTGGTTTCTTCTATCTGCTGATGCAGATAGAAGAAACCAACATACAGTTTGTTTCAGGGGAAATCAAAAAAGCGCATGCGAGGGTTTATCCAACCTACACATGCGCTATGCTTCATCTTGATTGCATGCAGACGCTAAGCCTTCTGCTAAAACTTCAATCGTATTATACCAAGCGAACGGACTTATCTCCCTTGTAATCAAGGGAAAAGCACGGTATAATAAATTGTCGTCGTAGACAGCTAGCTGTTACGTGTAGGTGCTGACTCACCTGCTCGTGCCTGAGGGTGCTGGAACACTCTTAGGACACGGCGACTTTTTTAATTTCCACCTATTATTAGTATATTACATTTCTTGGGGATTGCAAGCAAAAATAGGCCAAAACATGATTTTTTATGATGAAAATCATGTTTTTTTATTGTGGTTTTTTAAATTATTGTAAGCGTGATAGGCTTTTTTTTGTTTGACCGCAAGAAATTTTAAAACAGGGGACAGGGATGGTGTTTTCTAAAAAAGAAATGAAACGCTATCCCTGTCCCCCTGTTTTCAGAAGCTTGGTTTTGTGCCAAAACCACTTGATTACCATAACCAGCGGCTTTAAAAGAGGCTAACGTTGCACAAACTGCAAACAATAAGGTACTAGCAGCAACCAATACATTTATCTTCTCTGTCCATTGCCTTACACGCTTATCAGCTTTTGTTTCTGTAGATAATTCAGTTTCTTTCTCCATGAAAAGATCCTCCATAAATAATATAAATATCATTTTACTATCGAAGCTGAATTTGTCAATCAATCTTACTTATTTTTTCTATTATAAGTATTTACTTAGGTATTTTCATGCTACACAAATGCCAATAGAATAAACTATAAAATGAAAAGCCTCTTATCATTAAACAAAAATAGTCTAATGATAAGAGGCTTTTCTAGTATATAGGATACAGTCTCAACTATGGTTATTTTTTATGATTAGAATTTTACAGTAGCACCAACACCGAAGCCATTTTCGTTATGACCATGGTCTGGACTAAAGGAATGATAGTTTAAATTTAATTCAACATTGGATACTAAACCAACATTTGCACCAATTTGCGTTTCATTAAAATCACTGCCAGTAACAAAAGAAGCATAACCAGTTGCACTTGGTGTTAATGGTACATTTGCGGCAAGTCCTGCATAATAATTGGATTTGTAATTTAAATCTCTGTGACCAACAATTGCACGTACATGATCTACTAGACGAATTTGTCCATAGATATCATCTTGGTTACCATACTCATCACGATCAGCCTTTTGATATCCTATAGTAAGGTTATCGGAAAATTGATGTTCTATATAATTTTCATTCGTGCCAACACCAATTGCAGTTTCTCCACTTGATAAATTATTGATAGGTGCAGCTGAAGCAACCCCTGTAGTAAGCGTTAAAATAGCTGCAAATGTTAATATACTTTTTTTCAAAATGAAATCCTCCTAAGTAGTTTTTATTCTATGACTAATCTGTTCTCAACTTTCCATTTTAGAATATAAAGTTGATCGATTATACAAAAATAATACTATACCAAATATTATTTTTGTACAATGGGAATAATGGCCAAGTAATATTTAAGACCGCTATTTACCGCAGTGTAGTATGTACCCTATAAAAATTATAGTATACAACTATTCTTTGAATTTTATAGGAGACCCGGCAGGACTTTTTTCCTATTTTTAGTTGATCAATAAATTCTATTATACCACATAAATAAGATTTATACGATTTTCTTTTGAAATTTAATTACACTGATTGCTAAAGTAGCGATAATAAATGCAATCAGTGCCAAAGTCTGTGACCACAAGAAATTGATGCCGATTCCTTTTAAGACAATACCTCGCATAATTTCAAGATAAAACGTCAAAGGCAACAAATCACCTAGCAAATAAAAAAATGTCGGCATAGCTTCTCTCGGAAACATAAAACCCGAGAGTAAGACACTTGGCATAAAGATAAAGAAAGACAGCTGCATTGCCTGCATTTGCGTTTGAGAAATTGTAGAAATCAATACACCTAACGTCAATGAAGCAACAATAAATAAAGAGGTCAAACCATAAAGCAAAGCAATACTTCCCTGTATTGGCAAATCAAAAACTAGAATACCAACAATTAATGCTAATGTAGCTTGCACATAGCCAACAAAAATATAAGGGATGATTTTTCCTAACATTAATTCATATGATTTCATTGGCGTAACAATCAATTGCTCCAAAGTGCCACGCTCACGTTCCCGTACAATTGCCATTGAAGTAATCATTACCATCGTCATCGTCAATACAATCCCTAAAATTCCCGGAACCATATAAAAAGCCGATACAAAGTCTGGATTATACCATGGGCGAATGCGAATATCATACGGAGTGACCGTCGATTGCACACCACTGTTTTGCATTTTTTTGACGATGATTTCCTGCGATTTGATCTGCCCGATCATTTGAGCAGTACTAATCGCTGAGGAAGCCGCTAATGAATCGGATGCATCGACAATCACCTGCACCGTAGCACTACGTCCATGCTTAATATTTTCAGTAAAATCGGGTGGAATGATAATTCCTACTTTACTTTTGCCGCTTTCAATCGCCTCTGTTACTTGTTGATAGTTCTGCGCAATATTTTTTACATCAAAATAACCACTTGCTGTAAATGAGTCTAATAAATCTCTGCTTTCCTGCTGCAAAGATTGGTCAAAGACAACCGTCGGCAGGTGTTTCACATCTGTATTGATTGCAAAACCAAACACCAAAAGTTGGATAATTGGCAATACTACCATCATACCAAAGGTCATACGATCCCGCTTCATTTGGATAAACTCTTTGATTAAAAGTGCTCTAAGTCGTCTCATTTGCTTAGCTCCTTTCGCTTGGATTTTACATAATGAACAAAGACATCTTCTAGGGACGGAGCAATGATCTTATAGTTGTAATGAGCGAATTCTTCTAATTGTTCAACAAGAATCAATACATGAATACTTGTGCCATAAGGATAGATATCTAATACAGAAATCTTTTTTTCCATAAAACTCTGAAGCATTTCCATCGGGTCGTCAGCGGGAATTTCTAATAAAACTCCAGTAATTTTCTTTTTCAAGTTGGCGGGAGTATCATTGGCAATCAGATTCCCATTATAAATAAAACCAATCTCATCGCAATGTTCAGCCTCATCCATGAAATGCGTTGTTACCATCACCGTCGTTCCAGCTACTGCTAGCTGATAAATGATATCCCAAAATAGCCGACGCGATTTTGGATCAACACCGCCTGTGGGTTCATCAAGAAACAAAATTGGTGGTTTATGCAAAATCGAGCACCCCAATGCCAAACGTTGCTTCCAACCACCAGATAAATTTACAGTTAGTTCATTACGCCTGTTTTGTAAACCTGCCATTTCGAGCATTTCTTCCATACGAATTTTTTTCTCCGCAGTATGTAGTTCATACATTCCCGCATAAAATTCTAAATTTTCCTGTACCGTCAAATCATCATATAAACTAAATTTTTGGGACATATAGCCAATTTTTCTTTTAATAGCCTCTGCATCTCGCGCTAAATCAAGTCCCAAAATACTACCACTGCCAGAGGTCAGTTCCAAAATACCGCACAACATCTTAATCGTTGTGGATTTACCAGAACCATTAGGCCCGAGAAAGCCGTAGATACTGCCGGGTTTAATGGCTAAGCTAACATTGTTAACAGCAATAAATGAACCAAACTTTCTCGTCAAATTTTTCGTTTCTACTGCGTACATTATCAGCCCTCCTCATTAGCCATCGCCACAAAAGCATCTTCCAGTGTCGGGGAAATTTCTTCTAACGAGAAAATATCAATTTCTTGTGCTGCAAGCGCGCTCCTCACTGCTAAAATTGCTTCTAGCGGGTCATCCACAATCAAATGATATTTATCACCAAACGCATTCATATCTCGCAAATTGCAGTTTTGTAAATATTTTTTTATATCTTTACGATTGGTTTGCAATTCCAAAACTTTATATGGATACTGATCACGCAACCCCTGTGGTGACTGACACGATACAATCTTACCATTATGCATAAACGCAATTCTATTGCATAATTCAGCTTCATCCATATAAGGGGTTGAAACAAACACCGTCATTCCTTCTTTGTTTAAACTATACAGCATCTGCCAAAACTCCCGCCTGGATACTGGATCTACCCCTGTTGTCGGTTCGTCGAGAAAAAATAGTTTAGGTCGATGCATCAGACCTGCTGCCAAGGCTAATTTTTGTTTCATACCACCTGACAAATTATCTGCCAAACGATCTTTAAATGGCAACAAACTTGTAAAAGTTAAAATTTCATTAGCAAGCTTTTCCACTTGGTTTGGTACTGATCCATATAAAGCCCCCATTAGACGAATATTCTCAATCACTGTAAGATCCCCATACAAACTAAATTTTTGCGGTACATAACCAATGTACTGCTTGATTGTTTCCAAGGATTGATTGCCCATTACGATAATGCGTCCAGTATTTGCCGCCAAAATACCAGTAATCATACGAATTACGGTCGTTTTACCTGCCCCATCAGGCCCTACCAGTCCGAATATTTCCCCTTCCTTTACGGTCAGTGAAATATGATCTACGGCAACTGTCTGACCAAACTGTTTGGTTACGCCTTGCAGCTGAATCATTTTATCACCACATCTGCTGGCATACCTGGTTTTAAAATGCCCTCTGCATTATCAATTTGTACTTTAACCGCAAAGACCAAATTAGCGCGTTCACGCTGGGTAATACTTTGGCGTGGCGTAAATTCAGCATTTTGACTAATTTCTTTTATTGTTCCCATAAATACTTTATCCGGAAAAGAATCAATAACAACATCTGCCTGCTGGCCAACTTTGATTTGTCCAAGTTGTGTGGACGATATATGTACCTTAACCCAACAATCATTCATGTCACCAACTGTAGCAATCGCTGCTCCAGCATTTACATATTCACCATCTTCAAAATTTTTTGTCAGAACCAAACCAGCGAGTGGGCTAGCAATCACCGTATCATCAACCTGTGTATGGCTCGCTTCGACAATTGCTTTATTCCGCTCTACTTCTATTCTTTGCGCTTCAATTTTATCTGGGCGATTTCCTTCTTTCACTAAGGCTTCATTTTCCTTAGCTGAATCCAAGGAATGATAAGCTACCTCATAGCTAGAACGGGCATTGTCAAGCTGCTGGGTTGCAATCGCACCTTGGGCATATAAAGCTTGATACCGCGCTAAATCAGCTTCTGCTTTTTCAAAAACTGACTCTGCTGATCCAACCGCCGCACTTGCTTGGCTCATCTCTTGACTACGTGCGCCTTTTTCCAAATCTCTTAGTTCTGCCTGGGCTTTCGTTAAAGCGGCTTCATCACGGAGCAATTGTGCCTTTAAATCGGGTCTAGCGATATAAAGTACAACTTGTCCAGCTTGCAACGCATCGCCTTCTTTCATTTTGAGTTGTGTAATATAACCACTCACCTTAGGCGTAATATCGACTCTCGTCACTTCGATTGTTCCAGTAGCATTGATTCCTGTTGGCTCACGATTATATAATTTATAACCTGCCGCACCGATAGCGATAACTAAAATAACGACTAGCACAATGATTTTCGATTTACTCATAATTAATCCTCCTCACGCCATTTAAATAGATATTCACTGCCTGGATGACATATTTTTCATCATGATCGACATTGTCAACTAAAAATTCTTTGGTTATTGGTCGCGCAATAAAATAAAAATTCATAATTCCTGCCAATGAAATACTAGCATAGGTCGGGTCAAGATCAGAGTTAAAATAACCTTCTTTTACTCCATCGGTAAATGCTTGAGAAATAAACTTAAAAAACCGCGAAATATATTTTTCGACAATGATTTTTAAAGCAAACGTAGGGTTCGTCAATTCACTATGCATAAATCGCATCAAATATGGTTTTTTTTTATGAACTGATAATATCATTTTTGCATAATACTGAATTCGTTCGGGTGGGGTTGCTTCTAGTTTTTCAAAAGCCTCCACCAACGTATCTGCTGGTGAAAATAGCTCTTCTAATACCCCTAAATACAAGCCATCTTTTCCACCAAAGTAATAAGAAATAAGTGCACTATTGACATTTGCGGCTTCTGCTAATTCCCGAATTGAAACACCTGCTAATCCTTTTTCCGCCAACAAAGGAATCGCTGCTTCAATTAATTTTGTGCGAGAATTTTTCTCCAAATTAACCCCTCCTCTTAACTTTAATTAATCGATTGATTAAATTGTAATACTAATTTATGGAATAGTCTAGACTTTTTTACTAAAATAAACAGCTCCATTTATAATCCATTACAAACGGAGCTGTTAGAAGTTTATATTATTTTTATAAAAGCAAGTATCCTACTCTTTACTTTTTGCCGGAAATGCATACATCATAGCAATCATAAGAATGATTGTTAATAAAATCGCTGTTGATTGCGCGTTAAGAATCCCCAATCCTCTACCAGCATTACCAAACTGCAATACCACCGTGGTAATAATCCCAGTAATAGCGCAAAGGAATGCCGCGGTTGTACTAGGTCTCTTAGAAAAAAGTCCAAACAACATTGGTGCCGTTAAGGAAACCGACATTAAAGAATAAAAAATAGATAACGCTGAAATTACATTCGGCAGTATAATCGCCATAACGACCCCAATGATTCCGGCTACAATAGTAACAATTCGACTACTTTTCAAAAGTTCTTCATCCGAAATATCTGGCTTGATAAAAGATTTATAGAGATCTTTAGTAAAAGAAGAAGTAATCATATATAATACAGCATCTGCCGCACTGATTTCAGCCGAAAAAATAGCCGCTAGAGCTAGTGCCGATGCCCAAAAAGGCATACACTCTTTCATGACAATCGGCAATGCCAAATCACGCTCTGTCAAATTAGGCACGACTACTGAAGCTGCCATTCCCAAAATTACTGGAATCACGGAAAAAGCCAGCATAACAAGACCACAAAGCAATGTACTAATCAAGACAGTTTTCTCATTTTTGGCACCATATACCTTGCCGATAAGCCCTGGAGAAATAAAAAAAGATGGTGTCAACATCAAAAAGAACCCCATAATCGTCGTTAATCCCACACCATCAGTGCTAAAATAACTAGTAGTTTTCACCGCATCACCTAGATTTATGGCAACCTGCGCTTCTAAACCACCCCAACCACCAACAAAATTCAAGACAAACGGCACAGCAATAAAAAAGCCGACCAACTTTACGGTCGCTTCAATAACATTGACATAAGCTGCCGCTAACAGACCACCAGCACAAAAATATAATACCACGACAACTGCACCAATCAAAATCCCAACGGGTTTTGTTACACCTGCAACAACGGATAAAATCCAAGCAATCCCCATTAGCTGTCCAGCAAAAATCGCAATTGTACCAATGGCCATCATCAGCGAAATCAAACCACGAAAATTTCGATTATACCGAAAATCTAGGTAATCACCTAATGTATAAAAATTATGTTTTTTCGCCAATCGCCAAATAGCTGGGCCAACAAAAATGGCCAATATAAACGTCCCTATTGCTGATGCAATAATCCACCAAATTGCTGATATTCCTAGTTGATAGCCTAGCCCAGCTACACCAACGGTAGAACCAGCTCCAATATTCGGTGCAACCAAAGTGATAAATAAAAGTATCGGGCCAAACTTTCTGCCCCCTACAAAAAAGTCATCTGCGCCTTTCACACGTTTTCTCATAACCATCCCAACAGCGATCAAAAACAATGCATAAAGCGCAATGACCCAAACATATCCATTCATTGCCTATTCCTCCCCTACGACAAAACGACTACATCGTGATTAAACTTACTATCCCAAAGCTGGCAATAATAAAACCAGAAAACTGATTTACATATTTAAGCTTTTTCGTATCAAAGCTTGCTCGAAGTGCATTTACCGTTCCACTTAATAGTAGCCACCAAAGCATCGAACCGAGAAAAACGCCAAAAACTAAGAATCCAGCGAGTGTATAGCTTTCCCCAGTCGTACCTATCCCGAGTCCGGCAAAAACCGCCGCAAAAGACATGATCGTCATCGGGTTCGTCAAGGTTAGGAAAAATGCTGAAGTATAAGCACCGAAAATGCCTTTACCACTCGTTTGCGCCGCTGTTTCCGCGGGAATTGACCGATATGTGGTATAGCCCAAATAAAGTAAAAACAAACCACCAAGAAAACGTAGATAAAATTGATGATCGAATAAAAAATCAGAAATAATCGTAACCCCAAACGCTGCGATGCAGCCATACATCGCATCAGCAGTTGCTGTTCCTAGCCCCGAAAGCACACCAGTGAACATGCCCTTTGCTAAAGTGCGCCGAATACATAGGACGCCAATTGGACCTACTGGAGCCGCAATAGAAGATCCTAGAATTATTCCTTTCATAAAAAAGATCAATTCCATCTTAAAATTACCCTCTTTCAACTTTGATCGGTAATACTGGAGTTTCCTTAACCGTGGATAAAATGATCGTAGTCCGAGTTTTCATCCCTGATAAAGATTTAATTTTTTCACTTATTAAAAGTTCAAGATCACGAGTACCTGAACAACGCACTTTAAGAATATAGTCTTCTTCACCTGCTATGTGATGACACTCTAATATTTCTGGCAGGTTATTTACCATAGTTAAAAACTCTTTTCTCTGCTCGGTTCGTTCTAATGTTACAGAAATTAAAGCAGCTAATCCACAGCCAACCTCGTCTGGATTGATTAATGCTGCATAACCTTTGATAATCCCCATTTCTTCCATCTTATGTACCCTATCAGCCGCAGCAGGAGCTGATAGCCCGAGAAGTGCTCCTAATTCGGCCCAACTTGTACGAGCCTTTTCCATAAGGTGTTTAATCGCTTTCAAATCGTTACTATTCATGTTAAATAACCACCTTTTGCAAAGTTATATACAAATAATACATTCGTTTTAAATCATTGTCAATATTTCTTTGTAAAATAAAGTTAATTATAGAGATAATAAAATCCGTACCAATCTGCTTCATACATTGCGTATTCCAGCGGATTTTGGTACGGATTTTTATTATCTCATAACCATTCTTGCCTCATTTAATAAACCGAATACTTCTTACATAGTTATCGGGTGCTATATTCCTTGATTGCTTTTGATAATCGCCTGATACCTTCACGGATTTTTTCTTCTGGCATATTGGAGTAATTTAACCGCAAGGTGTTTGTAACTCCACCATTAGGGAAAAATGAATCACCAGGAATAAACGCCACATTATTTTCTAAGCAATCCTCTAATAATTGAATGGCCTTCATCTGTTTTGGAAGCTCTAGCCAAAGAAATAAACCTCCTTCGGGATGGGTAAAAGTCACACCCTCAGGCAATGTTGCTTGTAGCATTTCAATCATAACATCTCGCCGTGATCGGTATAACGCTACCAACTCCCCAATATGCGCTTCGAAATCGTATACGTCCATAAACTTAGCAATCTCCATCTGACTTCTTATCGATGTACACAAATCTGCCCCTTGCTTTATTAGAATATATTTTTCAAGGATATCCGTATCAGCCGCTAGCCAGCCGATACGCAATCCCGGACAGAACGTTTTTGAAAAAGTACTCGTAAAAATGACCAGACCTTTTGTATCCATGGATTTTAAGGAAGGAAGTATCTTATTTTCAAACCGCAATTCGCCATAGGGATCATCCTCAATAACTGGGATTTCGTATTTACTTACCAGCCTCATAAACTCAATCCTACGTTCTAGAGACCAAGTTTTGCCTGTTGGGTTTTGAAAATCAGGTATTACATAAATTAGTTTTATTCTTTTTTGGCTAGTTAATACTTTTTCTAGCTCTTCGAGGATCATACCTTCATCATTCGTTTTTACGGCAATGAATTTAGGGGCATAAGCATTAAAAGCACTGATTGCTGCTAAATACGTGGGACTTTCACAAAGGACAATATCATCCTCATCTAAAAAAAGTTTACCAGAAAAATCCAACCCCTGCTGAGAACCGCAGGTAATTAAAATATGTTCCTTCCTGACAGTTGTTTGAAATTTCCGATTCATTCGCTCCGCTATTTTTTCTCTTAGCGGTTCATAGCCTTCCGTGGTTGAATATTGCAAAGCTTCATTGCCTTGCTCTTCTAAAACACTGACGGCAATTTTCTTCATCTTTTCTACGGGAAATAGTTCCGGTGCCGGTAAACCACCGGCAAAGGATATCATTTCTTTTTTTTGCGTCAGCTTTAATATCTCGCGTATTTCAGATCTACGCAATAAATTCATTCGTCTTGCAAAACTAATCGGCATCATTTGTCCACTCCTCAACTTCTTTTATATTACAGTTTTTTTATTTATATTAACTTGCAGGAATTAAATTGTAAATATCCAATTTAATATAATTAAAATACCAATTTATTAAATTTAGGAGAAAATCATAAATGGATATTACCAAAATAATCATGGATCTACGCGTTACATCCTCACAAAACGCGCCACTCTACCTACAGCTAGCCAATGGCTTAGCAACAAAAATTCAAAATTTCACACTTGCTATTGGTACTAAACTTCCCCCAGAAAGAGAGCTTGCAAAATTACTGAATGTAAGCCGTACCACAGTAATTAATGCATACCGTTTGCTAGAAGATCAAGGCTTGATCAGTACCAAAATTGGCAGCGGATCCTATGTAAATGAAGTATCGCAAGCCACCCAACCAAACGGGGCGATGCCTTGGGAACAGCTCTTCACCCCACAATATAACTCACCCCTCTCTTCCATATTGCGTACATTAATTGATCCCCATACGATTGATGAAACAATATCTTTTGCTGCTGGTATGCCCGATCCAACGTTTTATCCGCTTTCCATCATGGAAAAAACACTTAATTCTAGCAAATATCACTTAGCCGCGGCTGACTTTGGCTACATTTCAACGGAAGGCTATCTTCCTTTGAAGCAATCATTAGCCACTTGGCAAGCTGAATTTGGAATTCATGCCACCCCTGAACAATTTCTTATTGTCTCTGGATCACAACAAGGTCTATACCTAATCGTAAAAGCTTTTATTGCCCCCAGAGACTACATTATTCTAGAATCACCTACTTATCTAGGTGCTATTCAAGCCTTCGAAAATTCTGGCGCTCACATTTTAACTTTACCACCATCGGACCAGCTTAATTTTGAGCTACTTGAGGACTACCTTATCCGCTATCGCCCCAAATTAATGTATACAATTCCTACATTTCAAAATCCAACAGGACGCATTATGTCACTACAAGACCGCCAGAAGCTAATCCAATTGGCCGGAAAATATCGTCTGGTAATCGTCGAGGATGATCCTTACAGCTTGCTATATTACGAACAAGAACCACCCGCATCGTTAAAAAGCCTTGATACTTACGGTGGTGTTATCTCTATAGGTACATTTTCCAAAACCGTTTTTCCCGGACTACGTACAGGCTGGATCACTGCTGCTGAGCAAGTGATTGATCGTCTGGCACAAGAAAAGCAGCATATTGATTTGCATAGCAATAACGTATCACAAATCATTCTTCATATCTGTCTAGAAGAAGGCTATCTAGAGAATCATTTATCCTTAATTCGCTTAGAATATAAAAAACGTCGCGATGCTATGGTTCACGCAATCAGACGTTATTGTAATGAATATCTTGAATTTACAATTCCAACAGGAGGCTTTTATATCTGGTGCAAAGTGAAAGCACCTATATCAGTTACAGAACTAATTCGTCAAGCAGCGGTTGTCGGTGTTACTTTTGTTCCTGGTATTGCTTTTTATACCAATGGAACACGCAGTAATGAAATACGTCTTTGCTTTGTTACTCACCATGAAGATTTAATTAGGGAAGGAATACGAAAACTAGGGAAAATCCTTACATCTGGTGTAGCCAATAGCCTACACTCATCTCGCATGGCAGGTCGCCCTATCATTTAAAGTTATGGGAAATTCGTTCGAATAAAAAGAGCAACCGGGTACGAATTCATTTCGTACCCGGTTGCTCTTTTAATCTAACAATAATTTAGTATTATAATCTTATATAAAATTATTTTGCAAAAATACTTTAGCAGCGGCTTGGATATACCCCTCCTGCTAACAATAAAAACCTTCGAAATTCAGCATAATTACGGGTCTGATTAAGCTGACCTAGATCAAGATGTCATAGTGGTACTAGCAGCCACCGTAGGCCATGTAACATTATCTAAATCTGTAATACTAGATGGTAAATCTCTTAATGCCTGTCTATATGTTGCCCATGCAGATTTAAGAGTATCTGTCATAACTACATCTGATAATTGCGTCCAATCACATGCTGATAATAAAGCATCTCTTTTTGTTCTTATATTTGCTAATTTTTCTTCATCTGTTAATGTAGTTATTGCAGGGGCTGTAAATATCGTACCATCATAAGTCCAACCAACTTCTGGTTGTGTTGTTAATGCTGTTATATCTACAAATGTTACATCATTTTGATTAAATTTTTGTGCATACAATTTTGTTAAAGTTAAATCATCTTCCATAATCCAGTGTACTGAATTGTTTAATATTTGTGCGTATTTATATGACATTATAAATCATCCTCCTATATATGTGTTATTAAAATTTGTTTAGAATAAGCTCAAATGTTTTATTTAACCAACCAGAAATACCATAATATATTGTTATAGTATTAAGTTAATTGTTACATTATAAGTTTATCTATATTTATAAAATATCACCATTGAATTAATACGAATCCTGCAGCTCCAGAGCCACCAGTAGCGTTATAACTACTACCTCCATAACCACTACCTCCTCCAGCTCCATATCCTGAACCTGCAACGCCAGTTGATGAACCTGTAACTCCACCACTATGACCACCACAGCCAAAAATACTATCTCCACCATTGCCTATGTAATAGTCTGTATTACCGCTACCACCACTCATACCACCAAAACCGCCAGCTGAGCCACCTGAACTAGAAGATCCCCCTCCACCTCCAGCACACGAAAGAAGTGTACCAACTGATGATGAACCTCCTGAACATCCAGCTGAACCGCCTGCTCCTACCGTAATAGTATAAGATGCACCTGCAGTTACATTTAATGTTTTACCTATAACAGCGGCTGCACCGCCACCACTGCCACCATAATAGTAATTCATATTACCATCAGTATCAGTACCGGTATCATATCCACTATGACCACCACCACCGCCACCTGACATGTTTACATATACAGTAGTTACTCCAGCAGGAACTGTAAAAGTTCCACTTGATGTAAACATCTGCTGACCATGTATACCACTAGCAAGTAATTGTGCAGCTGTATATCCACCAAGTGTAGTAGCCGCCGTAGCTGTTGCTGCATTACCCGTACAAGTGGCTGCAGTATTCGCACTAGTCACATCTACAGCAATAGACACACCTGCCGAACCGTCAAATGTTGCACTTCCCGTGGCATCACCAGTTAAACTAATCGTTCTGGCAGTAGCTAGTTTAGTAGCTGTTGCCGCATTACCGGAGCAGCTATCCGCATTGGTCACATCTACAGTAATAGCAACATCCGCTGAACCGTCAAATGTTGTACTGCCTGTAGCATCACCAGAAAGCGAGATTGTCCGAGCTGTTGTCAATGACGTAGCAGTAGCCGCATTACCTGTTATATCTACTGCTAAACTTGTCGGAGTTGTCCCTGCTGTAACCCTTCCTTTTGCGTCAACGGTAACAGATGTATATGTACCTTCGGTTACCCCACTGTCAGCTAATGTAGCTGGTATAGAAATATCCGCACTACCATCAAATGAGATTGCCGTTCCTACAACATCACCTGTAATTGCGATATTCCTAGCAGTAGCCAACTTAGTAGCCGTTGTCGCTGAATCCGCAGTTACAGCAGTTGCAGCATCAACAATTTTGTCTTCCTTTAACGCTCTAAAATTCTCTCTGATTGTTTCTGTTGATACAGTAATATCTACTGGTGAATCTGAATTGTAAGACATGTAAATTCCTCCCTAAATTAAAATATTATTTTGAAACTTGATATAGCCAAGGATCTCTTATTCATAATTGTGTTTATCCTGTATATCCCCCTTCACTTATATACATTCTTGCAGTTGCAACTTTTAAACTATAAATCTAAAAAAGTCGTCAAAAATTAGCAAAAATGGCGTCTGCATCAACAATGAGATAGACGCCATTTTTCATTAAAACAATCCAAAAATGCTGGTTTTCCTTATTTTTAAGTGAAAACCAGCATTTTCATTTTACTAATTATCATAAATAAAAAACTGTATGATGCAAAACTTTAATAACTATCAGCATTTGCTTTTTCACCAGCAATGCAGCATGGCATTAGGCTTATATTAAGGACTTGAACCGCTATAAAATATTTGTCTAAATATTTTTTAAGCGGTAAATTTGACTTACTAATACCTTCAGTAACAAGTCCAGCAACTTTTAATGAACCTACACGATTGAGATGCGTGTTATCGATTTTCACACCATTCTGCGTATTCTCTGCATTGTATACGGCATGTAATTTGCCGGCCCCATCATTGCCTAATTGGTTGTAAAGGGCGACGGTTGCTTTGTTTAAATCAATCAAAGTAACATTCTGTTTTCTAGCGAGTGCTCTCATGGAATTATCATAAGAGATAGTATTTTCACCTTCAACTTCAGAATAATGACTGTCTATAACTTTACCGTTACTATCGAAAAGTCTTCTTGCAATCGGCGTAACGAGAACTGGAATTGCACCTTCTTCTCTTGCCAATTTGATATAATATTCATATAGATAGTACTGATAGGAACCTTTTAGCGTTTCATCACCGAGTGGCGAAGCATGACGGTAAAGCTTACTTGTGTCCGTTAAGTTTGCGATGTCTTGCTTTTCGTCATTATGGCCGAACTGGATGAAGAGATAGTCACCATTTTTCAGATTATCTTTCAGTTCCTGATAGTTATTTTCATAAATAAAGCTTCTTGCGCTTCTGCCAGAAATAGCTAAATTATTGACTTTAACTTCATTTATGAAGTACTTGTCTATATTCTCACCCCAACCGGAACGAGCTACATCATATTTTGCTGTATCATCACCGTATTTGCATACTGTGGAATCACCAACTAAATAAATGGTAGTAACTGATGCCTTATTGTTTACGGCTGCAAAAACGGAACCTGCAAATAAACAGAATACTACACTGGTTAATACTAACTTTAAGCCTATATATTTCATATGCATCTTTCCTCTTCATATATATTCTTATAATATTTTCCTCTAGGCGACCTATAAGGTCAGTCCATTTATATGACACTTTTAGCCTTAATAAAAACTTTCGCTTTTAATAATTTCTTAACCATACTATCTGGATTCCAGTCTCCCAAATATGTTTTTGGGGTGCATTCTTTAGCCTGTTCTTCGGTAAGTGTTCTTCTATTGGTACTCGTTAGCGCCCCAGGTCCTGTGCTGGCGTATTCAAACAGACTATTATCTTCTGGGAAATGATCACCATATTTATTCATCATATGATCCCAACCAATTTCTGAAATATGTGCACCCATTTCACAGTTTTTAAATATTGCACTAGAATTTACCGGACGTTGTTCAAAAGATGGATGCCATGGTCTACCGAGCTTTACCGAACCTTCTTCTTTAATATTACTTGTCAACTTACAATCAAGAAACAGATATCCCTTATCCGGTATCAGCGTACTCGGAGCTGTAATATAACCTTTCGTGTCACCTTCTCTATCCAATGATTTAATCTCGCATTTTTCATATACTGCTGTCGCCGCGCCAAAAATAAAGTCTATATCTCCTTCAATATAACACTGATAATAATACTGTCTATTTTTATTGGCAAACAGCGTATCCTGGTTGCCTAGAAATCTGCAATGAACAAATGTACTCCGATCCGCTTCATTTTTAATTGCGAATGCCTGCCGGCTATCCATCGTCTGCATATTTGCCACTTCATCAAAGTCATTGTTAAACGTAATATTTATCGCGGAAAACCCCGTAGCCGTATATTCTACCGTTACCGATGCACAATCCATACGATACATTTTCTTTCCATCGCCACCATCTTCAGGTCTTACAACTGTACCTTCGGCATCATTATAAACAATCTGTGTGTTCTCTGCATTTTCGCCAACCAATATAATGTTGGGTTTTGTAATCTTTACTTTTTCTCTATATGTACCACTCGTAACCAAAATTTTTACTGGTTTCTCATTTTTTTCAGCAACGGCATCAATTGCAGCACCTATAGTCTTATAGATACGGTTACCCTTGACTTTTTCTCCATCTTTTCCAGTAAAATTACAATCTACAATCATATTAAACGGTTCTGCTTTTATTAGCTGTTCAATCGGATCTTGATCCTTTGCCGCTGCTTGCACAATGTTGATATTTAAAGCTGTACCGATAAACGAAGTAATTGCCGTACAAATCAGAACTGACAGCATCTTTTTTATATTCATCTTTAATCCCTCATTTATGAAATAAAATATCCCAATTGTTTACTTTAAAATTAAGGCTGTATCAACCTATTTTTAAAGAATATTGTAAATATCTTCTGCTGCAATAAATTATGCATAATAGGCACCATTTATGTAAAATTATTTTCTTCGAAAATTACGATTCTAGAGAAACGATACCTAATTACAATTGTTTTATTGTTGTTTTATAGAAATCAATATATATGAAACAAAGACTGCATATTACAAAACCTAATGGCTATTAGCCTTTATTTTTATCATTCTGAAAAACAAGGTTTTCAAAAAAACCATTTTTCAAATAATTGATTTTCATTGGTTTTGCATTGTAGAACATAATATTTGAAAAATATAAATTTTCGTGAAATCCATTTTGCGTTCCCTGTACTTCAATCGCTGCTCCACCAGTGGTGTCTACAGTACAGTTTTCAATCCGGATATTTTTGAATAGGCCTGGAACTTTAGACTTTTCATATTCAACCACCGCATTGGGATCAGAATATCCTGAAGTAAAGATAAATGCTTGATTTTTAATATTTTTCAGTGCATTATCACGGAAGATGATATTTCTTGCCCCGCCGCCGATTTGTGGCGCAGTTTTTGCCCGAAAACCGACATCGGTATTTTCAATTACATTATCTTCCGCGAGGATATTTTCAATCCAGGCTGCGGTATGGCTGCCTGTTACCACTGCACCATGCCCATGATAAAAATAATTATTAAAGATCCAGATATTTTTAGTTGAAGGATCTTTTTGACCTAAAGCACCTAAGCCAGCAGCAAAGTTTACACAGTCATCGCCTGTATCAAAATAATTATTGATTACAGTCAATCCATTGCCATGGATAAATTCAATGCCATCTCCATTATTGCAGTCAAACGTATGGAACGTAACATCATTCACCGTTACATCATCACACTTAATATTTACGATTGTATGATTTGCTGGATTACTTACTGTGATTGCACCATAATAAACTTCTTTTACTCCTCGCAAGGTAATGAGATTAGACCGCCTTGGATATGCAGATTTAAACGTTTGACCAGCCTGCATCAAATTTTCAACTTGTGCTTTCGCCAAGATTCCAATATTCAATACATGATTTTGATCCATCACTCCAGCCTTATCTATGGTATTATGTGCATATAGATAAGCTGTTTGCTCGCTATTTTTCTGCCACCCATTTCCATCAATCGTTCCTTCACCGACAATACGGATTTTTTCAACTACTGGCTCTTTTTCAGTGGGGCCAGCATTGATTAAGGCAAAGAAGCGTTCATCACTAGAATAAGGATACATTTTAAAATGATAGTCATAATCCTTAGCATTTTCTGAGCCAAGCAAAGTTGCGCCTTTGGCTACTTCCAAAGTCATATTGCTCTTGAGCCAAATTTGACCTGTCTTAAATACACCAGCTGGAACCAACACTTTATCGCCAGGTGTACAAGCATCAATTGCTTTCTGGATTGCTTTAGTATTTATTGTTGTGCCATCGCCGACAGCTCCATAAGCTTGGATGTTAAATATTCTAGGAATTGCTGTCGTTTTTTGCTCTATGACGTTGCTGTCGAGCGATTCGTTACCTTTTGCATCGACGGCCCGTACGGTAAATTTATATTTTGTTGAAGGCTCTAGCCCCGTGATAATATAAGAATGTTTGATCGTCATTTGCGCTTTGGGATTTTCCGCATAAAATTTATCTATACTTGGTTTCGCAACAGACACTTTATCTGATTGAACATTACCAAGCAGTTTACCATTCATATAAATATGATAATTCACTATGCCAGTCTGGTTGTCCGT
Source organism: uncultured Veillonellaceae bacterium (assembly GCA_963805085.1). GTDB lineage: Bacteria > Bacillota > Negativicutes > JARBTT01 > JARBTT01 > JARBTT01. The sequence continues at coordinate 305,018 of CAWDTA010000004.1, forward strand.
TTTTTCCCAAATTAGGGTGATGCTCTGCTCATCTACAGCCAATGCTGGAACCTTTAAGTGCTGCGGTGCTGATATTGTCGCAGCCAGTGCCATTGAACTCATTAATAAACCCAAGAGAAGTACCAATAAAATTTGTATTGCATATTTTTTCATCGTTATTTTCACTCCTTCAATATCGCCTGTCAACTTAAACGCAAGCTATTCCATCAGAAGAAGAATTCAAACTGTGAACGTAACCATTTTTCACTTGCTTTATCCGTTCCGGTAAGATCCTTCTTCTGCAACCAACGAGTTGTCCAAAGTACATTTTTAGTTGGAACGTATTTGTAAATCAACTGCCAACCTCTAGCACCCACTGCATTATCTTTAATATCAAAAGTTGATTTGATATAAGCAGCAGCTTCTAAATGTACATAATCAAGTTCTGTTGACCAAGAATGAGGAATCACTTTATTAGCTTTCCGATATTCTAGCGAGAAATTATAGGCTACATTATTTTCATCCCGATCTGATCTTGCATAGTCTGCACCAAAATTCAGATTTTTGGCAATATCGCGATCAAAGGCAAGTTCCCAAATATTAGTATCTTTATAACTGGCAACTGTATTCTTCCCTACATCTGTATAATTGCTACCTTTACTCATTGTATGCCAGAGACCTGCATAGAGATTTGTTTTTTCATCCAATGGATATTTCATATCTAACTGTACATAATTGATACCAACATTTTTTGGATTCACATAAGTTTCGTTGACGCCACGATCATCCTTGTCACCCGCGCGTAGTGGCACGCCTGTTGTATTACGAGTTGTCGAGTTATAATCCGGTTTAGCATAGGTAAAATTGAATTTTGTTTTATTGCCAAAGCTATAAACGGCACCTGTATAATATTCATTCATAACCATCCCATTTATGGCTCCGGCTTTGTCACGACCAACCTTTAAGGTTCCGTTGCCGACTGGTCCATAGAAATACAATCTTGACATATCAAATTGACCATTTGTATTTTCCTGACCGCCTCTATCTTGCCCATCACGATCTCTAGCACCTAACAAACGAATCAGGCCATTCCACCCACCGCCAATCGCTGTAGTTCCTGTCAATTCATAATAATATGATGTGTCTTTTACTCCCGTCGCTGTTGTATCACCTTTAGAATCACTATCTGTTTTATGATCATAACGCACTCTGATATTCCCACTCCATTTGATTCCATCCGTTTTAGGTACTGCTGGGGTAGTTGCCACCGGCTCAGCTACTGCTGGTGCCGGAACGCTAACACCTGGAATCCGAACATTGAGTTGCACTAACTCTTCCTTAAATTCCTTTTCTAATTGTTCAATTTCTACCTTGCTTGCTTGATCCGCTTTATCCATATTAAACATTGCTTTTGCCGTTAACACTGCCATCTCATAGCGCGTTGCTGGTTTGTCACTGCGAAAATCACCATCAACATATCCATCAATTAATCCAGCATGTACAAGTTTTTCAATCGATTGATAGCCCCAATGTGTAGATGGAACTGTACCAAAAGGATTATCAGACGCTGCAAAAGCAGCATTTTGCATACTAAAAATAAATGATGTGGCTAACCCTAAAATAAGACCTTTTTTCATTTTTTTGTCCCCTCTCCCATAATAACACTTCTTTTCTAAGTGATAATTAACGAACAATTATAATATTCCGACTAAACAAAAAATTCTGACATTAGTAACCTCTCCCATTTGCCCTACTTCTAACGCTTAATTCATCTTAGTTCACCCCATTGACTTAGTTAATTCAATTAATTAATTTAATGATATAATAATTATATATTTTCCTGTCGTTCACCTTCCATATTTGAGTTTTTTTATGTATTTTCGTTCGACACTTCTTGACGATTTTCTAAATAATATTCCAATTCATTCGATTTAGGCAAAAAAAAGCCCGCAAAATGCGGGCTTTTAACGATTTATACTCTTAAGAATCCTATGTAAATAATCACTCAGCTCTTACCTAACTCGCAATCGCTCGTATATCATCCGTTGTTGTACGATAGCAGCCACCAATTAAGTAAGCCCCGACCTCATCACAGGAATCAAAGGAGCTTTAATCTGATGGACCATACCAAGCTATAATATCATCATTTTTTTATTTGACAGCGTTCTTCAGTACTATTTTGTCGCTTTTTTTCCTTCAACTGTATAATAAAGCTCAAAATAAGTCTTTATGACTTAGCTCTTTTAATAGCCCATCCTGCCCTTTCAAAACTTTGCGATGATTATTTTGCGTGTTACCAAACTCCGTCATGTATTTCCAGTAACGCTTTGGCATTAGGTTCATCCGACATTTTGGATTGTGCCGACCTTTTATTTCTATGGTATTGTAAAAAACTTTCCACAGCTCTCGATAAGCTTCTTCAGCTTCATCTGGCTCTGGTAATACTAGCTCCTCAATCGGAATAATCGCGGATTGATAAGGCTGATACACGAGTGCCATTCCATGTGTTTTATCATAGATAAGAAAACGCTCCTCGGGATATCGTTCGCAAAAATGTTGCAGCAAAAGGGGCAACACATAATTTTTCGGTTCTATCTCCGCCACTAAGATATGATTAAAAATAGAAAACCTGATAAACCCTTTGAACAAATGACTTTCTCTATCTAAATGGCGAACAGCTTTAACCATCGTATGCACTACATCATCTGCTAACATCTCCATCACATTAGCACCATGACGATACCCTAGACGTAAAAAAAGCAAGATATACAATTCTTTTTGCGTAAAACAAGTCAAAAAGGCGTGCTGTACAAAGTCCAAGGCTAAAAAACCTATTTTCGCTGGAATAGACGCCAATACTCGTTTCGCTTTGTCTAAATCAGTAGGAATATTTTTTATTGGTACTAGCATCATCTGCGTAGCATCTGGTAGAACAATATCTAGAGGAATTTCTTTTTTATCATAACTTTCAAATACAGAGCAAAGCAGACCATCAAAACTTCCATCATACTGATAAACTACATTTGCTGTTGTAGGCATTTTACGATATCCTCCTGCAAGAACTCCGGTTGTACTTTGAAAGGCATATCAAACAGAGAAAGCTGGTCTATTGCTTCCCGCTGGGAGAACTTCATTTGATACTCTTTTCGCGTTTTCTCTGACATTAACGATTGTAATATTGCATTTTCCGTGATTTTGAAGGATTCATCTTTTTTACCTTTACAAGTAATAAAATATTGCGCCCGTTTAAGAACAATCCCGAGCTTTTTGAGACTTTCAAAGCTGAGTGTAGTCATACGCCTAGCAGTGACAATTCGCTTGGCACTATTTACACCGATTCCTGGAACCCGTAGTAAATCACTGTAAGGAGCCCGATTTACATCCATCGGAAAAAAGTCCAAATGATGAAGTGCCCAATTACACTTAGGATCTACATAAGGGTTAAAACTTTGATTCTGTTCATCTAATAGTTCATTTGCCGCAAAACCATAAAACCGCAGTAGCCAGTCCGCCTGATACAGTCGATGTTCACGCCAAAGCGGCGGCTCAGTATCAATCGTTGGCAAAAAAGAATTTTCTATCACTGGCATATAGGCAGAAAAGAAAACACGTTTCAGCTTATATTTCTTATAGAGTCCTTCTGTTAAGTTTAAAATTTGCAAATCTGTATCTGGTGTTGCGCCGATAATCATTTGCGTACTTTGTCCCGCCGGAACAAACTTAGGCGCATGCTTGTACTTTACGAGATCCATGGAGTTTTCTTGGATACGATTTTGAATATAGCGCATTGGTGTCAAAATCGAATGCTTTGATTTATCGGGAGCCAGTAGTTTTAAACTATCTTGCGATGGCAGTTCAATATTTACGCTCATACGATCGGCGAGCATTCCCAATCTTGAGACGAGTGCACTATCCGCCCCAGGAATGGCTTTCGCATGAATATAACCAAAAAATCGATACTCTTCTCTCAAGATACGCAGCGTTTCAATCATTTGTTCACAGGTATAATCAGGATTTTTCAACACACCAGAACTTAAAAATAAACCTTCAATATAATTTCGCCTGTAAAAATTGATCGTCAAATCAGCCAATTCACGTGGAGTAAAAGCAGCGCGCGGGGTGTCATTAGAGTGACGATTTACACAATATTTACAATCATAGGCACAAACATTGGTCATGAGCACTTTTAATAAAGAAATACACCGTCCATCTGCTGCAAAGCTATGACAGATTCCACAAGCTGCTGCACTGCCGATCCCCCCGATTGGTGTCTTTTTATTTACACCACTAGAAGTGCAAGCCACATCATATTTCGCCGCGTCCGTCAAGATTTTTAACTTTTCGAAGACATCCACCTTCATCAACTCCCCTTACTCTGTCCTTATTATATTTCAGAACACACGTTCTTGTAAAGAGGGGTAAAAAAAACTTATTCACCAATAAAAATGAATGATAAATAAGTCTTTATACACAACATTATTTTAATATAACCAAATAGATATTTGGTTACGCTTGATAAATTTCACAAGATTCTACAACTATGTTCGGGGCAAATAATCGAATGTTCGCAATAATTTCATTAAAATGTTCTTCTATCAAATATTTCTTAATGCCCGCAGGAGCATACACGACAAACATACACGTCTTTGTATTTTCTGTTATTCTTGTCCTATTATCGGGGCCGCATAAAATACTTGAAATAATCCCTTGACCATCCTGTATCATCATATCATGAACTTTTGTTACCTGCTCTTTGCCACCAATTCCAATATACCTTTCATCGCTTTTTGCAATGTCGATTTTTAGTGGCACTTTTAATTTGTCTACATCAAGACCAGCCGTTAAAAGTCCATTTTTCAGTTCAGCCATAAACATTGCCTCTACCAACGCCGCAACACAAGGAACTGTCTTTCCTTTAAAAATGATTGATTCCATCTGCGCTACTACATGATATGTTTTTTTATAGTGCTTATAATATGTACTATACCTTTGTATGGAATCATCAGCTAATAAATCAGCCTTCGTTGTGAATTTTGACTGAAGAAAACTGATTAGCTCAGCTTTTTTTCTTTGCAACGCGTCACTATGTTTAGGATTACTAACTTTATTTACTATCATTATGCCTACACTTGCGCCAGGATACTGTATTCTCCAGTTATCTTCTATTATTACCATAAAAAAGCCCTCCATAAAACTACATTTAACAAGCTTATTCTTTCTTAACCATCTTCTGTCCAATCAAAAAAGCATGATCCAACAAGTCTTTTCGCTCAGAAATTTCACCTTTCTTACTTATTCCTTTTGCTATCACCTTATCTGATAAATTCATCTCTAAATACTTCAAACTTCTTTCAAAAAACTCTACTACTGGAATAACCGTTTCCATCGTTTTATCTTCAAAAGGAATAGCAATTACTACATTTTTTCCTTTCACCTTTACTCGATTCTGTTCACAATTATAATAAACAAAGCGATCTATAAATCCTTTCATCAATGCGCTTACATTGTACCAATATACAGGCGTCCCCAAGACCAAAGTATCTGCTTGATTAATCTTTTGATAAATCTTGTTCATATCATCACGCTTACTACATTCACTGCCATGCCAGCAAGCATAACAGCCATCACATTGTCTGATTGATAGTTCTCCTAAAAAAATAGTTTCTACTGTAGCCCCCTGTTGTTTGGCACCTTCTAAAATCTTAGAAACCAGAATATGCGTATTCCCATTTTTACGAGGACTTCCTACAATTCCTACTACGTTACTCATCATGCACCTCATCCTATTTACTTACCATGCTTTTTATATTAAAATTAGCATGAAAAATTGATTCTGTGTAGTACCAATTTAGAGCGATATTTTTAGTACCAATTTTATTGAGGTGTAATATGCGATGTGTGGTATAAAAATTAATAGAACATCTGATTTATCGATTACCAAACAGCTTTATCGACAAATTCGAAAAAACATACTTGAAGAGCACCTCCACGAAGGTGATCGACTCCCAGCGACTAGAAAGTTTGCTTCAGCTCTTGGTATATCGAGAAATATCGTATTAGAAGCTTATGAACAACTAAAAATGGAAGGATTTGTCCAAAGTCATCAGGGTTCCTATACGTCTGTAGCTTCTGGTGCAGCCCTAAAACAACCGATATTAGAACTACCTTCAGAAAACAATTTTATTGAAACTGCAATAGCTGAGGATATCATTGATTTTCGCCATGGCATTCCTGCTTTAGATTTATTTCCCAGAAAAGCATGGAACAAAGCCATTACGCAGGTACTATTAGATATTCCTGCTTCAAATTTTGACTATAACGATTTAGCTGGCTGCCCTAAATTACGAACTTCAATAGCCACTTATTTATTTAAAACAAGAGGAATTTTATGCACGCCTAAGCAAATTATCATCACCTCAGGATCAACACAGGCCTTTACATTAATTACGCAATTACTACTTTCAAACAACCGTAAGGTCATTGTTGAAGATCCTCTGAATGATCAACTGCAAAAATATTTAGGCAAATTAGGTTGTGACTTACATGCAATTCCGGTTGATGAGCAAGGATTGCAAACTAGCTTTCTAATAAAGCAAACTCCTCCTAGTTTCACTCTAATTACACCTTCTCAACAATTTCCTACGGGTGGAATACTGCCTATTCAACGTCGGATTGAACTGATACACTTTGCAAGAAAAACAAAATCTTATATTGTAGAAGATGACTATGAAAATGAATTTACTTATGAAGGAAGCTATATTAGCTCACTCCAAGAACTTGCCCCAGAAGAGGTTATTTATGTAGGTACCTTTAGCAAAACATTAATTCCCACATTAAGACTAGGATACATTGTTTTGCCAAGTCACCTTATCGAAAAATTTTATCAACTTGATTGGCACGCTACCCAACAGCCATCCGCCATTGAACAATTAGCCTTAGCAGCTTTTATTGATACTGGTCAATTGCAACGTCACATCAATAGAATGAAGAAAATTTATCAAAAAAGGCGTTGCAAAGTCATCCTTGAACTAAAGCGTCATTTTTCAGACGACGTAAACTTCATGAGCACGCCATCGGGGCTACATCTAACGGTTCAATTTAAAAATATAAATTTTTCTCCTGAGCTCTTAGAAACTATTAAAAGCTATCGCGTTCATATATATTCTGTCCAACAGCACGTCATTGATAAAAATAATAAAGATTTATTAAATCAAGTTATTTTCGGTTATGGAAACCTCAATGAAGCTGAAATTGCCGAAGGAATACAACGATTGAAAGTAGCACTTAATCAAATTGATTCATGATGCTCACTAGCTTACACAAATCATCAAACATAAATTTTATTTCTCTATGTAAAACAAAAAAATCTCTATCACCGGAAGTTAACGCATTTCCGATAATAGAGACTTTTTATTGTTTTACTTTTTTTTCTCAATTCGAATGGCACAATCGGGACAAACCATTTGACACATCCCACAAACAATACAACCTTCCATTCTAGGTTCAACTCGCGGCGTTCCGTATACGCCAAGTTCACTCGACCATTGAATTACTTTGGTAGGACATTTTTGTATGCATAGGCCACAACCTTTACATAAGCCGGGGAATCCTAGCCAAATTCCTTTATCATTATCATAACGTACCGATTTCCATTCAGTTTTAACTGCTTCTGCTTTACCCATTTTTTTCTCCTTTTAACAAACCTTCCACCAATTGATAGCCCCGCATAAGAGCTTTTTTGTTTAACTCTCTGAGTTTAGGGTCTTTCTTGAATTTGTCCTTAAGCTTTTCTTCTAATGCTTTTTCAATCGCTGCAAGCGGCAATATTTGCGTAACCGCAATAACTGCACCAAGGATCATAATATTAAATACGCGGGGGCTCAGCTCATTTTTTGCAATATCATTGGCTGGAATCGCTACTATTTTTTTCACATTTTGAGGAATGTCTTTGACATTGGCCTCATTTTTTTTATAATATCCAGCACTTTTGTTATCACCGACATCTTCTTCTTCTATTTTTACTTCTGGCTGATCAGTAGGACAAGGAGGTGTGCTTTCGAAATACTGCAGACCAATAATTTGGTCATTCACATGCGAAGCTTCAATTAAAGAGTTATCATAAACATAAATCGTATTCTCTCCAGCATGATGCTTTGTTTTCGCTATCGCCCTCGAACTTAGGGCAATTAAAATATCGGCCAATTCAAACTTAGGCGCACCGATTTTATTTCCACTTTCTGTTATCTGCAAATAAGCCATTGAGATACCGCCGCGTTGCTCAACACCAAAGTTTGGAATATACAATGCTTCTTTTCCTTCTTCATTGGCGGCTTCAGCAAGGATTTCAGCAATCGACTGAATACCTTGCCCGCCTTCGCCAGCAAGTAATATTTTAAGTATGGTGTGCATTTTCTTCCTCCTTAGCTGTTGGAACCTTAATTTCTCCTACTTTAAAATAAGAGGCCATGTCTTTCTCAATAAACTGCCAAGTCTTTTCTGCATTGGTTCGCCAATTGGTAGGGCAAGAAGATAGTGCTTCAATAAAAGATATCCCTCGTCCAGCCATTTGATTTTCAATTCCCTTACGGATAAATTTTGTTAACTGTTTTATATTCGCGATAGTTCCTCTTGCTATATAGGCTCCCTCCTGGCTGATCGCCGCAACCATCTCTGGTCCAAGGATTGGTTTACCAACCGACTCAACATCTTTTCCATAGGGGCTAGTTTCGGTAATTTGCCCTGCAAGTGTCGTTGGTGCCATTTGTCCACCCGTCATGGCATAATTTACATTGTTAACCAATATGATTGTAACTTTTTCATTACGAACGGCGGCATTGACTAAATGCTGGCTACCAATCGCATACCCACCGCCATCCCCCATATAAGCAATTCCGATAATTTCAGGAGTTGCCCGCTTAGCTCCAGCGATAAATGGTGTTGTTCTGCCATGATGCGTTTGCACACAATCTGCATTGAAGAAATTCCAGCTTAGTAGACTACAACCAATATCACAGCCGTAAACAACTTGATCTGCGATCTTGAGTTCATCAATTGCCTGTCCAAGACATTTTAGCACGATGCCGTGACCACAGCCTGGACAAAAATTGTGTGGTTTTGTCGTTTCTAACCAAGAGCTAGGAAACGCTGGTTGAAAATATTCTCCTACTTTTAAATTTTGCATGTGATCACCCTTTCTTCGGAAGTATTTTTGCTGTTTCTCGATATACTTCTTCCGTTGTTATGCCGAGTCCCGGTCGAAATACAGTTGTAATTGGTATTGTAAGACCATATAAAGCCTCTGTTACCATTTTGTAAAGCTGTCCTTGCGCTGATTCAAAAAGAATTAGTTGCTTCGCCTTAGCTACAGCTTTACGAATTTGTTCTACTGGAAAAGGACGAACTGTAATTGGTCGAAAATATCCCACTTTTTTTCCTTCTTCTTGAAACATCGTACAAGCAGACATACAAGAACGACTAACGATTCCATGACTGATTACAATCGTATCAGCAGTTTCACACCATTGTGCATCCCATTCCACGATCTGAAGCGCCATACTTTCATAATCTTTGATATGTTCTTGCAGCAGTTCATATAATTCTTCTTCCGTATTATAAGTATTTCGGTAATGTTTGTAGCCTTCGGTAGCAGCCTGCCCTACAAGTGGATAGGCTGGCACAAATTCCATTTGTTCTTGCTCGGGATCGTAAACCATCAGTGATTCACGCATTTTACCTTGATAGCCATCACCAAGAACATAGGTAGGAAAACGATATTTCCATGCAACGTTAAAAGATTTGATCGTGTAATCAAAAAGCTCTTGGTGACTTGCCGTTGAATATACCACACGAAATCCTTCGCCATTGCCACCAAAGGCTGTTAATGTTGTTTCTTGTTGTCCATAAATAACCGTGGCTGTAGAAGGTCCACCCCGTTGCTGAATGATAAATACAATCGGAATTCTCATCATTTCCGCCATGGCCATTGGTTCCTGCATCAATACATTACCAGGTCCAGCTGTACTGGTAAAAGCTCTTTTTCCTGTCATTGCTGCACCTAAAGTATAATAGCCAGCTGAAAGTTCATCTTCCGTTTGTAAAAATAATTTGTGATGTTCACTAGCAAACTTTACCCAATACTGCATAACTTCTGTCTGGGGGGTAATGGGATAACCAAATAAAGCATCCGCTTTTGCCGCAATTGCAGCACGAGCGATCGCTTCATTGCCAGTGATAAACATTCGTTTTCTCGCTAACATTGTATCAGACATATTTTGCCTCCCTCTAGTAATTCGCTTTTCAAAAGCACCGCTTCATCTTATTGTTCCTAAAAATTGTTACTATATTCTAGGATCAACAAGCTTTTGCCATTGTTTTGTCATTGCTAGAATAAAAAAAGCGTTATCTATCTTCGCAAAGATAAACAACGCTTTTTACCATACTTTTACTGAGTATACTATTTTTTTATCGAAAGATGATCTTTTTGAATCGTTTTGCACAGACGTGAAAACGTCCAAAACATATTATAAGGGGTCACTATCGCTTTTAAGGCAATCTTTTCAATATTCTCTGCCTTAAAATTTAATAGTATCTCATTCATGCGCTTATTGTTAATTCCCTGCATCACCATCACTTCTTGATCAAACAGCTCAGCAGGTTCTTCACCTACCGTTTCTTTAAAACTAGGCATTTCTACTAAGTAGCCGACTTTTTGCGACATCATTTCCCCGGAAATACTTTTGGTTTTAATCTTCATACGCTTTAAGATTGTTTTTATTCTAGCTTCTCTTTCTTCATCGGTAAAATGATACAAAAGAATTAATTCTTCTACTTTTTTCATTTTTAAAATGCCTCTATTCTTTATTTTCATTATATATACTTCAACAAATGTAAAAAAAAAGCACCCGCCTTTCCAGCCAAGTGCTATATATTGATTTTTATCATCCTAACGTTTCTTATCTGCATTAGATTTTGCTGTTTGTTCAGAGATAAATTGCATGAAACGATTTTTTTGCACCTGAATAAATTGCGTAACATTCTCTATGATTGGTGCATTTTCAGTAAGTATAGCTTGTAATTTACCTTCCCCGCTTGCTTTCATACTTTCCGTAGTTGAAGTAACCTTTTTGATTCCTTTTTCTGCGTTATCCAATGATTGTGTGACAACTTCTTTCTTCACTGCTACTTCATTCAGATAATTTTCTACTTTGGTTTTTACCTCACCTAGTTCTAGTAAGTCCGTCTTAGCAGTTTCTTTCTGCTGCACTACCATCTGCTTTTTATGCATTCGTTCATTTTCAGCGATATCTTGTTTATCATGATAGTAGGACAATGTAAAATAGCCAATCACGAATGCAAGAATAAATACGCCCCCCATAATCGCCAACCATTTCTTCTTCGCTCTTGGGTTTAACGCTTTGCCTCGTTCTTTTCTCATAAAAGCATCCAGTTCCGGATTTCTCTGCGTGATCTCCAGTTTTTCCATTTTTACCGTTTTATCATCCACCATCAACATCACAAATCACTCCAAAACAATTCTGTACCTATTAACAAGCTATATTTTACACTAAAAAAGCCCCGCTTGCCAAACTTTCCTGACAAAAATCTATCGCCTATCTAACTCATTACATTCTCGATGAATAACTACGTTTACTTGCTAATGCAAATACCTGAATTTTAAATCAAGTAGTAGTTGATTATGGTCATCCTTAATAAAGTGTCCTTTTGATTAAAATAAACATGTTTTTGCATAGAATCAAATACGATAGAATCACCTGCATTCAAAACATATTGTGTCATACCAATGGTCAATGTCAACTGTCCCTCATCAATCAAAATATATTCTTGGGCTTTTTCTCCATGCGGAACTGATTCATAAACCGTATGGGGATCTACCTCCACACTAAAAAGTTCAAAATTGCGATTGGTATGATTGGTAAAATAACAAAGAAGCCGATATTTTCCGTCTACCGCACTTTGCAGTTTTGCATCTTCTTTTCTAATGCAAATATTCGTTTCCATCGGTTCATCGATCAGTGCCGTATAAGGAACTTTTAGTCCAGCAGCTATTTTCCAAATCGTATTGATCGTGGGGTTCGATTCACCACGTTCAATTTGTCCTAGCATAACTTTGCTAACTCCGCATAGGTCTGAAAGTTTTCCCAAACTGAACTTTCGATCTGATCTCAGTCTTTTTAAATTAGCCGCAATAATCGTATTTAAATTCATAAAAATCTCCTTGACAACTATAAAGTACAAAAGTAAAATATAACTTACGAAGATACTCTATAATACTACCATTTTACATTATAAAGTACGCTTTTATTTTACAACGCTACTTATAACTTAGCAAGGGGGACGAAGTATGGAAGCACAAAGACAATACATAACTTCTAACAAAAAACAAAACAAATCCACTTACAATGATTTTTTTCAAGGTGTACAGGATTGCGTACCAACTATTTTCGGTTATTTAAGTATCGGTTTTACTTGTGGCGTGGTAAGTAAGTCTTGCGGTTTAACCTTTTGGGAAACGATTGGCATGAGCACCTTTATCTATGCAGGTTCTTCGCAATTTATTGCCGCCAGTATGATTTTATCTGCGATCTCAGCACCGAGCATTATTTTCACCATTTTTTTAGTGAATTTACGACATTTATTTATGAGTGCGGCCTTGGCACCTTATTTTCAAAGAAATTCATTCTGGCGGAATTTCTTTATAGGAACTCTATTGACGGATGAAACCTTTGTAGTTGCATCTTCAGAAGGCACGAAAAATAATCAGCTAAATTATGCTTGGATGATGGGATTAAATATTACCGCCTATCTTAATTGGATTTTAGCAACGGGATTTGGTGTTTTATTTGGAAACCTAATACCAAATTACGAAGTCTTTGGTTTAGACTTTGCTCTCACAGCGATGTTTATTGGATTATTAGCTTCCTCAATAAAAACTAATATTGTGTTAAGGAAAAGTTTAATGATCATTTTTTCTGCCATTCTCATTTTGTTGATAAGTACACCTTTCGTATCCTCTAATACAGGTGTACTTTTGGCAGCAATAGGCGGAGCCTTCATCGGGACGGTGATAAAAAAATGAATATCTATGTATGGACGATTATTCTAGGTGGTTGTCTCGTGACAATAATACCAAGGGTGTTACCTATTACTTTATTATCTAAAGTGACACTAAACGAAAAGCTCGCTGATTTTTTAACATATTTACCTATATCCATATTATCTGCTTTAATCGCAGTAGAATTATTGATCGTTGATAATCACATCGCATTTTTTGAAAATGCAATAAAACTATTAGCTACACTGCCAACATTGTTTATCGCTATTAAAAAAAATAATTTACTATTGACTGTCTTAACTGGAATCATAACGCTGGCTGTATTAAGATTTATATCTTGTTAACATCTACAATCGGTTGATAAATATCTAACTCACAATAATTATCTTTACATAAGTGATTATTGATATATTCAAATCTAAAAGTATCCGCAAATTTATAGCCTGAATTAAAAATCCATTTGGAATACATATGAACAAGCAGCCGACCTATTTGTCTCCCATTGATATCATCCGGACGAAAAAATCCTACAAAATGAAAAACAACATAATTATGTGCTGGTATGACTATTCCTTCCATATTGCTTGGTATCTGTTTGAGATCATGAACTTGCAATGAAGGCATATAATAAATGCAGCCATTATCAGTATCACTCCAGTCTGTATAACCAAAATATACTTGTGAATCAACTGGATTTTTAATTTGCTGACTTTGCTGATAAAAAAATTCTCTGCCATAAGCATTCGCAATTCGATCACCCGATTTGCTAAGAATTTTATGTTTTACACCTGTTAAAAAGAACTTTTGTTTGAACATAAAGGAAGGTTTATAGATCACAGAATTATTAACAGACATAATATCATCTACATTTAATTTTTCCTGTATGACAAGTGACATTGGCTCAGATCTTATCTTCAGTGGCGTAAATCCAAACTTTTTGCGAAAAGCTCTAATATAAGATTGTTCATAATCAAATCCATAATCCATTGCAATATCAATAATTCTTCTACCTGTATCTTTTAGTTCTGAAATACTTGATGAAAGCTTGCGTGATTGAACATATTCCATTAAAGATTCACCAGTCAATGATTTAAACATTCTATGCAAGTGATATTTTGACATACCACACTGTAGGGCTATATCATCTAAACTAATTTTTTTATAGAGATTAGCTTCTATATATCGAAGACATACAGCAATCGTTTCTTTTAAATCCATTATGATATAGCCCTCCTTCAAATACAATTATCGTGAATTAATAAAATTACCCAACAAACTATCTGAACTTTACTTAATGTATCTTTCATATGCTTTGAAAATCAACGTAGCATTATGCCCACCAAAACCAAAAGAATTACTCAATGCATGTGTAACTTTGCTTTGTCGTCCCTGATTAGGTACATAATCCAAATCACACACTGGATCCAAATTTTTATAATGAATCGTCGGTGGTAGAAATCCCTCTTTCACTACTAAGGAAGAAATAATTGATTCAATAGCTCCAGCAGCGCCCAACAAATGACCGGTCATGGATTTCGTTGAACTTACGGCAAGTTTATATGCCTGCTCACCAAAAAGAGTTTTTATCGCTGTCGTCTCGGTCTCATCATTTAACTTAGTCGAAGTTCCATGTGCATTGATATATTGAATATCATATTTCGTTAAATTTGCATCTTCTAGAGCTAGTTTCATACAGGCAGCGCCACCTTCTCCGTTTGGATCAATTGCTGTAATATGGTATGCATCATTTGTACAACCATACCCAACAATTTCAGCAATAATATTTGCGCCGCGATTTAAAGCATGGCTAAGTTCTTCTACAATCACTATGCCAGCTCCTTCACCCATAACAAATCCATCTCGTTCTAAATCAAAAGGTCTACAAGCTGTATTTACATCTAAATTCGTTGTCATTGCTTTATTTGCACAAAAACCAGCCATTGCCAATCTGGTGATCGGAGCTTCGGTTCCACCTGCAATCATAACATCTGCAGCATCTCTTTGAATGATTTTAAAAGCATCACCAATTGCATTGGTAGAAGAAGCACATGCAGAAACTATGCATTCGACGAATCCTTTTATCCCAAATTTGATAGCAATCGTTCCGGCTGCCATATTCGGTAACATCATAGGAATAAGAAATGGGCTCACACGATTTGTTCCTTTTTGCAAAAGTGTATTATGCTGAGTTTCTAATGTTTCAAGCCCCCAATACCAGAACCAATCATGATACCAGTTCTACCACTTTGTTAACGTTATCTAGAATCTATTTCGGAATTCTCAACTGCCATTTGGGATGCAGCCATCGCATATTGTGAAAACCTATCCAATCTTTTTATTTCTTTTTTTTCAATAAAATCATTAGGATTAAAATTTTTTATTTCAGCTGCAACTTTAGTCGGTAAATCACTTACATCTACTCTTTCAACAAGACTAATTCCTGATTTACCAGCTTTAATTGACTGCCAAAAGGTATCTATATCTAACCCTAAAGATGTAACTGCCCCCATACCAGTAATAACAACACGTCGTTTCATTTATTTTTCCTCCAATATTCGGCATCATTGCCGTTAACTTTCTAAATCATCTTTATTGACGAATCTTTTCTAAGGTTAACATATATTACAGAGCAAAAATGAACAACTATTGCTTTTCTCAGAAACAATGCATTCCAATTATAATAAATAAAATAAGCCTAAAAAACTACTGATATGTAATATGCTCCCCCTAAAGTGGCAGTTTTTATTATTTCAACTGTCTTCTTTAAGGACAATGTCATTAAGTTAAGCAAAATAGAATGTTTACATCGATAAAAGTAGATGTAAACATTCTATTTTTATATTTGCTAGTCATATAAAAAAACACTTGACAAATAGTCGAAAATTTGCGGCTCCGCCCTTGAAATATAAAGTTTCTAGGGAGGAACACATATGAAACCAACTGAAGTAAAAGAAATACTTTCACACATAATAAGTACTATATCAGATGATCCATCTGATTTTTTGCAAAATCCATCAAAGGACTTTACAAGGAATCGAAAACTATCATTTGAAACAATTATTAAAATGATGATTGGCATGGGCGGAAATAGCTTATGTAAAGAAATATATGATTGGTTCAATTATGCAGAAGATACCGCATCTGTTTCTGCCTTTGTTCAACAAAGGCAGAAAATTTCATCTAAAGCTATGGAATATATTTTTAGAGAAATGGTTAAACAATGTGACGAGCGGATTTTATTTAAAGGATATCGTCTTCTTGCTGTAGATGGGTCTGATATAAGATTACCTAAAAATAAAAATGACGATAATTCTCATATCAAAAATGATGATAATACTAAAGGATATAATCTTCTTCATCTTGATGCTATGTATGATTTGATGCGACATAATTATGTTGACGCTTCAATACAAAGTAAAAAAGGTATGAATGAACATAAGGCTCTGGTATCAATGATTGAAAAATCTGAAGCAACTGGAAGTGTTATTGTTATAGCTGATAGAGGATACGAATCTTTTAATAATATTGCTCATTTTCAAGAAAAGAATTGGAATTATATTATACGTTCGAAAGAATCCTACGGTATTAAATATGAAAATCCTGATAGTGATGAATTCGATAAAGAAACCACCATCACCCTTACTCGGAGAAAAACGAAAGATACAATAGCATTGATTAAAGAAAATCCTGATAGATATCGTTGGATTCAACCTCATACAACGTTTGATTACTTACTGTCTAGAGAAAATGAGATGTATGATTTGAAATTTAGAATTGTTCGATTTAAAATTTCAGATACCACTTATGAAACGTTATTCACAAATTTACCTGCGAATGAATTTCCTGCTGAAGTTTTGAAAGAACTATATAAAATGCGATGGGGTATCGAAACTTCATTCAAAGAATTAAAATATGATGTTGGATTAGCCAGCATTCATAGTAAAAAGCAAGATTTTGTACTTCAAGAAATTTTTTCAAAGTTAATTATGTACAATTTTGCAGCTTTAATATCTTATCAAGTAGAACATCCAAAAGATAAAAGAATCAATTTCGCTAGAGCGATACATTTTTGTTATCAGTATTTTAAAGGCAAAATTTCTGAAAGAAGTCTTTTGAAAATTGTGCAAAAATTTATGTCTCCAATACGTCCTGGCAGAGTATTTGAAAGATATCAAAATATTAAAAAGGCTGTCGGGTTTGCATATAGAATTTCTTAACAACAACTCTTCATATCTGCATGTTGTACAGATGGCTTATAACGTCATCTGCTTTTGGTATGTTTAAATCATAAAAATGGTGAACACTTATCATAGCGTTCACCATTTTTTGATACATTAACCTGCTCTTAATTACTTAACTTAATGACATTGACTTCCTGGTGCACACCAAAAGCCATCATAATTACCAATATTTCTAATTTGCAACTGCTCTTCTAGAGATTCCGTAGATAACCATTGTATTTCTACATTAACACCTAAATTATCTGCACAATGCTGTAACGCATCATTTGTCGCCTTGTGTGATGGCCGTTTCAAATCGAGATCGCCAATTACTCCTATTCTTATTAAACTACTCATTTCAATCTTCCCCCAGTTTTATTCTCAAATTTCAAGGACGGGTAGGGACGTCAGACTGTACAAAAACGCTGTACCCAATAAATCAAAAACTAAAAAGTGGCGGATAAATATTAGTTTTAAGTTCATATTGGGGCTATTTATCCCAAAATATAGGCCATTTATGTAGTAAAGTGGGAGAATTAAAAATAAAAAAATAGTTTTCGCACACCCCGACGCCCCTTCTTAACCAAAAACCTACACTAATCTAGAAGACAAGGTGACGGTTCTTCCTGTCTTGTTTTTTTATACCGTACTTACCTCGTAGCACCTTTTCCGAAGACAGTACCTCCACCACTTCGCCCTCCTCAACCTGCCATCGCTTTTTGATATTAAATTTACATATTCTCATAAAAGCTCAAAATTCCTGCCAAATTCATACAGAATTCTACAGGAGTTTCCTTTTTAGTATTTATACGATAACCCCCATATATTTCATGGTTTCGCTACCTCGTAAATTCACTCATACTATAAAATCCACGCAATTTCTATAATTTTAGTCCCCAGATTGTTCCCCAAAGACTAGTATAGTTCCACTTTTTTCTTCCAGTACATGCCATTAAAAAACACAATTTTTAGCTTCTGATCCCATACGTTATATGCCTTCAGGCCTCTTTCACTTTTCTCCCATGTCATGCTACACTGTATAATCGAACGTCAAGGTAGGCATTAATCAATAATTTACTGAATGTCTATTTTAAACGTCAATCAAAATCACCCCGAACCCCTAGAAACACTTGTTTGGGCACTATACCTTCTGCTACATTTTCACTGTACAATTAATTAATATGATTATTATTTAATTGTACAGGTTGAATTAGACTATGATTTTACTTATTTGATGATATTTCACTCACTACATGACAATTAAATTTCAATAATTTGCTTTAGCGGTTCCATTTTCTTGAACCATTTGACCAACATACCGACAAACAGCGCAGCGGCTATTGTTCCGGTTCCTATGTCGGTCAATGTATGGTATAAGGTAATTGAGCCAATAACTGCAATCACAACCATTGTACAGTCCATAATAATTTTGATGCAGCTGTATTCTAAATCGCTGACTTTGGTTATAGCAACTAACATGGCATCCGGTGCAAGCATTAATAAATCAGCTTCCAAAAGTAAGTAGATTCCGAAAGCAAGACAAACAATACCTAATACACACAAGGCTACTTGCAGCCATAAGATATTGTCCGGGATACCGCTCAATAAGGAAAGTGTAAAATCTGTGAGTTTGCCATAGATAAAACCGACAACCAGCTGCAGCAACTGTAACAACTGAAAATCTTTACGTAAAATGATGATCTGTACAACCACACAGGCAGACAACATAATCCACATAACAGTTCCTATCGAAACGCCAAGTGAATCACTGAAAACTGCTGGACAGACTCCAAGTGGCGATGTACCTAACTTTGCCTTTAAGGAAAGACTTACTCCTAAAGCAGCAAAAAATAAACCTACAAGCATAACAAAATTTTTCAATATCATTGTTTTCTTAAGCACACACTACATCCTTTCACATACTATTTTTTCTTAGTTTCTCACTTTCTGCGCATTGACATTATTATACTACCAGTCTTTGGAATAAATTTCAATTATTTAAATTTATTCCAAAGACTGGCGAAAACGATAGCTGTATATGATAATGAACGTTTGATTATTAAAATTTGTAAACTTTTTTTACGAGGAACACAAAACGTAGAAAGAAATCTCCGATATATTGAAAATCTCGAAATCACAGATTTCCCATATGATAAATTATGCAAAAAATAAAGGAATTGTCACTTTTAAATTTACAATCCTTATAAAAAAAGAATTCACGCTGGAAAAAATGTTGGCGGATAAATATCATTTAAAAGAAGTTTCCGTATATGATCTGGACTATTCCGCGGAGGAAGACGGACAAAATAGATTTGGCGCTTATTGTGCCGAGCAACTCGAAAAATATATTTCTGACAACATGGACATTGGCATCATGAGTGGGAAATCATCTCGTCCATTGCCATGCATATTACGAAACAGCCAAAAGAAGGACTGCATTTTATACCTCTAGTCGGCAGCTTCAAAAGCAATGGAGCCGATTATCATGCAAATATGATTGCGCGGCAGTTTGCTGAAAACGCCACCGGTTCGTATAGCATTCTGAATGTGACAGCTACTATTGGAATCTGAAGAAACATACCAATAGAGCCATCCATTCAACAAATTCTTTCTTTGGGTAACGCTTGCGATGTTTCCATCATCGGAATTGGTGAAATCAGTCTGGACTCGCAAGAATATACCAGTGAAGCCTATGCATCAGCTGATTAAAAAAAATTAAAACAGTTGGAAGTGGCATGTATTATGTGCACTTCTTATCTTGCGAAAGACGGAACGATTATGCCCACACCTCTCGATCAACGTACGATTGGCATCCGAACAAATGAACTTCATCATGGAACGGTTATTGCCTGTTCGGGCAGTACAGCTAAAATATTAGAAATCAATGCAGCTTTACAAAGTGGTTATATTGATGTGTTTATGACATCTCAAGAGATTGCAGAAGAACTTGTATCCCTTTAAAGCCCTTACATCGCTCTTTTTATAACTGCTTCTGTCACGAAACGACTATTTGCAATAAATAATCTACTCAAAAGTGTTACTTTAGTGTACATGGCACCAATGGCACGTACTATAACCGACGGAACCAGTTAAAAAGATTGTATACCAGCATACAAATATGTAAGTAATTTACATTAACAATGCATAGAATGACTACTCATCGCAGCAAAACCGAATTCATGTACCTTTACTCTTTTATATAGGAGCTGCAATAATCCGAAAATTATGCTGTTCACTTTTGCGGAATAATAGGAAGCTGCAGATAGGATGGATGCATTGCCCCAGTAAAAATTGTATTGAGAGCTTCTTTTTGATATGTCGCATCTAGAGAATCAAAGCTGGGCTGCAGATCCAGCCGGATACGCCATCCTTTTTTGATGACGGCCGTAGTAGGCCAAATTTCCACCTCGCATTCCACAATTTCTCCGGATGTAAGCGGCTGATAGTCTTCTTTCAAATGAGTATAGTAAGGACGATAAATTGTGGTTTTTTCAATATCCTGCTTTCTATGGGAAACTTTAAGTGCCCCTTGAGCCATTGGATACACATTACCTCCAGCAAAAGCCCTACTTGTACTCGATTCAATCGCATACGGAACTTCTTTATTATTTTCGTCCATTACCCGAATGACTGCCTGAATCGCCATGTCGTAGGAAGTAGACGCCACCCATAATCCTAACTTTGCATACCCGGCAATAAGGATATCTTCCGACATGAAATCTGTCAGAAAACTAACCCCCTTTGTCTCGCCAGCCGCATAAGTTGCACTTTCCTCACTAGTCGGAATGGATTTTCCCATATGCAAACCAGCTGTAGCTACATTCAGATAATACTTCTCATATTGAGTTCTTTGGAGCGGCCATTCCGCTTCATTCTGCCAATAATAGCTTCCCCAGCCAGTACGCACCATCATCCGGACTGTGGGTCGATCCATAATGCCGTTGTCTACTCCTTTGAGCCAATAGTCAAAGAATGCAATATGCTCTCGCACAAACTCAGGAGCATACATCCAAAAATGGATACCTGTTTCAGACAAAATAGTGAGCTTTTTATTTTGTGAAGCACTATGAATAAAGGCTTCGCTGCTTCCCCGAGTGTGCACAGGCATTTCCAGATTCATAACATCCCAAAAAGGAACAATGATCTTGTCAGGGTCAGGACTGATGCAAATACTGCCGTTCGGACCATATACAGCAGGATCGTAAAATTGATTAGCTTTAGCAATGTTTAGCCAGTCAATCCCCTGCCACTCGTCGCAGCAAATTTTGGCAATAAACCCAAATTCATTGTACAGCCCCCCACCGCTATAAACATAATCACGATACGAATCTATATCCCCGGCTATTGGCATCATGGCCTTCAAACTCGGCGGCTGAAGCGAAGCTACATTGAGTGCATTCATCGCGTAATAGGAAGCACCATATAGTCCCACATTGCCATTTGACCAAGATGTCTGCGCCGCCCACTCAATGGCATCATAGTAATCCTGCGCCTCTTGCAGGCTAAACTGCTCGAACATCCCGGGCGTTTTACCCGTTCCACGGCCATCTATCCGAATGACCACATAACCGTTGGGAACCCAATCTGCCGTATTGGCCAATTCAAAATGTTCGCTTACATGGGGCAGTGCAGGATTTTGTGGGCTACCGGAGGGTGGTAACTGCGAAGGAGGAATTTTTCCAGCAATTTGACAATGAAATTGAATAAAGGGAGTTTCTACTTTTATTCCTTCAAAATAAGCATCTTCCATTTCTTCATGTTTCAGTAAATCTTTTTGAGAGCCGATGCATCCAAACCAAAAAGCTTTTCCATACCCGCCAAAGCTCATAATAACGGGATATTTCCCCTTTTTCGCGGGACGGTATACGTCAGCCAGAACATACGCCCCATCCCGTGTCGGAACTTTGACATCAGTCATCTTTCGGATGCCTAAAAGAGCTCGCCGCAGATGATTTCTCGCCTCCGCACCTGAGCGAAGTCTGGTTCCAATTTCGGCAAATAGCGCTTCGGCACTGAGACCAAAAGTTTCCTCACTTTGGTCGAAACATACGTCATAACGATACTTCCCGATACAGTTTCTAATGACATCAGTGATTATAATACTTCTCTCAATATTAGTAGCTGAATTCAAACTCTGAACAAACCTCGCCAAATTGGTTACTTTACGGTTGGAGATTTTTTTGATATCTCCGCCTACCTCGATCACGAGATGAGCGGGAGTAAGCAAGGCAGTGCCAAGCGCGGACCCCAGCACTAGTCCACGAATCGAAAAGGTAACCGTTTCACCACAGCGATAGTGGAATGCTCCATGCTCGTCGGTCATACCTGAAAAAGTCTGTGTTTGATACTCCAGTCCTTGCACAGGAGTGGAGTCAAAGATACCCGTGCGGATTTCTGTAGCTTTTTCCATAATCATCATATCTCCCATAAATTTTCGAAACTAATTTGTTTTTTCCACATTTAATTCCAATACTTCTTAGATTCCAATATTAGGTGGATTTCCAAGAAGTTTCTGACCTTCCTTGATAATTGATGAAATAATGTCTTTTACCGGCCTTATTTCATCAACTAAAGCAACAATCTGACCAGCCATAACAGCGCCTTCGTTTTCCACATCGCCTTCAATCATTGCTTTTTTCAATGAACTTTCCGCCACTGTTTTTAATTTTTCCGCGGCTTCAATTTTAGGGTATTTTGCTTCAATATCTAAAATACACTCAGAAAGTTTATTCGCCAACTGTCGACACGCTTCTCCGGTTGTGTTACCGGTAATTACCGTACTCATATCTTCGGCGTCAATCACCGCTTGCTTAACATTCGGATGAATATTAGCCTCTTTGGCCGCCATAAATATGGTTCCCATCTCAATACCTGATGCACCAAGCATAACCGCTGCTGCCAGTCCTCGACCGTCAGCAATGCCACCTGAAGCCACGAGCGGAGCCTTTATTTTATCGGCCGCCTGAGGCATAAGAACCATTGTTGACTCAAACGTGACATGACCGCCCCCTTCCCATCCTTTGACGATTACAACATCAGCACCCGCCGCGTCCGCAACCAATGCATCTGCCATATGACTGGCCTTGATCACGACTTTAATGCCATATTGATGCCAAATATCCACATATTTCTTGGTAAACTTTATTTCCATTCCTGACAACGTATCCGCATAAATCACCGGCGTCTGTGTTTCAATCGCGATTTGGGTAATTTGGTCAATCGTCCCCAGACCTGGAACCATGAAGATATTGATTGCGAAAGGTTTACTTGTTAACTTCTTAGTTTCGTAAATTTGATTCTTTACGAATTCGAGCGGTGCAAAGCCGACCCCTAACACTCCAAGCCCACCGGCCTCACTAACAGCGGCGACTAAGGACGCTGTGGCAATCCATGCCATTGGCCCCTGAATAACTGGATATGAAATGCCTAGTGCTTTACATACTGGATTGTTCATTAAATACTCCTCCTTAAAAATAAACTTTTGAATTTTTTTGAATACTGTTATACTTAAAATATTGAGTTTAATCCTCGATCCTCTTAAAATATTATATTTCAGCAGCTTATTTCGTACAATTAGTGATTTTTATGCCACCTAGTTACCTTTTTGACACTATTAAATTGATTTGACTGGCGTACCGCAGAGGAGGGAATTATATATGAAAATCCTATATGATCCTGGTGATCGCCCATACGACTACTTTCATCGAGTGATGGGCGGGAAATGGAAAATGTTTATTATCCGCGGGATTCACCAAAATGGATTTATTCGTTTTAATGAAGCGAAGCGAATATTAGGCGTATCCGGTAAATTTTTGCAACAACAGCTCCGCGACCTTGAACGAGACGGCATAATTGATCGCATTGTTTATCCTGTTATGCCCCCTCATGTTGAATATGTATTTACACCTGCCGGCAAAGAATTAGTACCAGTCCTTGACAGTATTTACGAATGGAGTACGAAAAGAATGCAGGAATTGCAGATACCTATTGCTCTCCTATCTCCCGTATACCACAAAAAAACTGACTAAGCCTGATCTTCCGGCCGTCCTTCAAACAAATTCTATGCTAAATATAAATTGGTCATAATCAGCAGCATCGATCTAAATCGTAAGCGTCAAAAAGGCCGTTACCTTGACAACACCTGTTATAACTGGCACCCAGTCCTGGCCGTCATAGGGCTTGGTCAGATTTTTATCATTTTGCAGCCATTTGTGCAACGTACCTAGGCCAATGCCGTTTTCTCAACGCCACGAGACAAGGTGACGGTTCTTTCTGTCTTGTTTTTTTATACCGCACTTACCTCGTAGCACCTTTTCCGAAGACAGTACCTCCACCACTTCGCCCTCCTCAACCTGCCATCGCTTTTTGATATTAAATTTACATATTCTCATAAAAGCTCAAAACTCCTGCCAAATTCATACATTTTCCCAAAAAGTCATGTGTTTATATGGAACGTTTCAAAATACTGATTTACGACATTTTGGAACTATAAAATTATAAGTATTAAAATGTATACATTTTAGTACTTATAATATAAATATTTAGCCCTCTGATTTAGAGGGCTTGAGTAATTTCACTATTTCAAATCTACTTTACTTTTTATTAGGACACCTCTTCATTTGAAAAAGAAAAGACTTTTTTTGTTTCATTTTTTCCAGTGAATTCATTTTGTGCTATATCAGTTGCTTTTCTAATCTCAGCAATCTGTTTATCAGTGTATTCATAACTTGATTTATTCGACAATTTACCAATCAAATTAATCTGGTTTAAAACCGCTGAAACTCTGCGTACTGAAATTCTTACAAAATCTCCTGCCTTATCTTTTACTTTTGGCGTTGCTGTCTCGTCGCCAAGGATCTCTCCATTATTTAAATTTGTTTCATCACTCATAATTAAAAACTCCTTATCTTATTATACATTTTAAAATTCTTTTATTTACTACCTAGAATGGTATTTGTGTCTACTAAGTTACCTTTAATACCTCAATAGCACTCTTATTACTTGGCTTCATACAAATTGCAGGTATGAAAAACATATAATACGTATGTTTATATATTTATTCATCTAGTTTGAATACCTCGAATTCTACTACCATCGTTTTTATTTATTTCATAAGAGATCCCATTCCAATTTCCAACAACAATTTCATCAGACAAATCATCAAAATTTGTATATGGACTATCCTCATAGATTAAATCAGGTTCTTGAATTCTCCAGCGAATATCCTTATCTTTGATGTTTACCGCATAGACGTTCTGGTTATTTATTTCCCCTTTAGGAACAGTAATTAAAACCAAAACCAATTCTTCATATAATTTAATACTTTTAATAGAATGTGAGAAATTGATAGAGTCCCCAGCTATAAATAACTGGTTATTAACATAATGTATATCCATCATTTGTCACCTAACTTCCTTGTATTTTGCAAGCGGCAGGATCATCGAGGCGTTCTAATAATTCATATCCGGTTAGCAAAAAAGGCTAACATTTCTGCCAATGTCATTAAGTTAAAACATAGAAGATCAATCCCCAAAAGAATCGAGTACAAAAAAGCGTACCCGGTTCTTTTTTTGTAGAAAAAGGTTGACAAACAGACGAAAATATGTGATGAAGCTCCTTGAATGAATACATTTTGGGAGGTTTCGCTTATGAATTTCTCTGAAAGCGTGAAACAAGTATTGTTGGGAAAAATACAGGAGATGGCAACTTGTCCTGGATTGTTTGTACGCAATCCAGACAGTGATTTTACAAGAAAGCGAAAGCTTGATTTTGAAACAACAATTCGGTGTCTGATTGCCATGGAAAGCGGTAGCCTGAAGAAAGAACTGCTGGAGCTTTTCCATTACAATCTTGACACCGCGACGGCATCGGCTTTTAATCAGCAACGTGAAAAGATACTCCCGGAAGCATTGGAATTTCTCTTCCGAGAATTCAGCAAAGCCTTTGCACAATATCAAACATACCGTGGGTATCGATTACTTGCCTGTGATGGCACTGCCTTGAACATAGCTCAAAATCCAAGTGATCAGGAAACTTATTTTCAGTCAATTCCCGGAGATAAAGGGTTTAATCAACTCCATCTAAATTCCCCCCTATACGATTTATGTAGCAGACGGTATGTGGATGCTGTAATCCAACCTGGAAGAAAAAAGAATGAGTGCCGCGCCATGACAGACATGATCGACCAGTGCGTTTCCGGACACAAGACAATATTTATTGCAGATCGCGGCTATGAAGCTTACAACACCTTTGCTCACGCAGAACAACGAGATATGTATTATCTTATACGTGTAAGGGAATCTGGACATAGTATGGTAACTAGCTTTGGTTTGCCGCTAACGGACTCATTCGATACACATGTGCATCTTACACTGACCCATAAACAGTCAGCTCTGGCAAGAGCATGTCCCGGTTATAAATTTCTTCCATCAAACAGTACATTCGATTATTTGGATCAAAGTGATTTCTATCCTATCACTTTACGCATTGTACGTTTTCTAGTCACGGAAGATACCTATGAATGCGTTATTACCAATCTGCCCAAAGATACGTTTCCACCGGATGAACTCAAGAAACTCTACGCAATGCGTTGGGGAATCGAAACGTCCTTCCGGGAATTGAAATATGCAATTGGTCTCAGTTGTTTCCATGCCAAAAAGGTGGAGTATATCAAGCAGGAAATCTTTGCCCGTCTGCTTCTTTATAATTTCTGTGAGATCATCACGACCCATGTGGTGATCCAGCAAAAAGATACGAAGCACATATACCAAGTGAACTATACTCTGGCAATCCACTTATGTCGGCATTTTCTGCGATTTCCTACGGATATATCTCCACCCGATGTTGAGATGCTGATACAGAAAAATCTTCTTCCTGTCAGACCCGGACGCAGTGACCCTCGCAAAGTCAAGCCCAAGGCAGCAGTGAGTTTTCTATATCGTGTAGCATAATCTCCTATTTACTATATCCCTTTTATTGGCAGATAGCAATCTGCCTTTTTGTGGCGCTCAAAAATAGACAAAAAAGACAGGGAGACCATTATTTCTCAATCTCGCTGTCTTTTCCGTTGTTTCTTTGTCGTTTTGTTTTCTTAACTTAATGACATTGTCTTTAAGGAGAGCATATCAATGGTAGCTTTTCGGACTTATTCTAATCTTTTTCTTTCTTTATCTACTAACCCTTGAACTTACTAACCGCTTCTTGTAAATTCTGTGCCATTTGTGCTAGACTTTGACTCGAAGATGCGATTTCTTCCATAGAAGCAGCCTGTTCTTCTGTTGCTGCCGAAACATTTTGCACCTCACCACTTGTATTCTTCGTTAGTTCATCAATCTGCTGCACTGAGACAACAATTTGCTGACTATCATTCGCCAGATGTTGAATAACAGCTGATGTATCCCCAACTTGACCAGCCAAGTTTGTTACCATCTCAATAATTTTTTTAAAGCTTTCACCAGCTTCATTTACAACACCTGTACCAACCTTCACTTCTTTTGTACCTTCTTGCATAGCCACTACAGCCTTATCTGTTTCACCTTGAATTTCCGCAATCAGGTTGGCAATTTGTTTTGCCGCTTCCTGCGATTGCTCCGCTAATTTGCGAACTTCCTCGGCAACAACAGCAAAGCCTCGTCCTTGTTCACCTGCCCTGGCCGCCTCGATCGCAGCGTTAAGAGCTAGAAGATTCGTTTGCCCTGCAATTCCAGAAATAGTATCGACGATCTGCCCTATTTCTTTTGAGCGTTCACCAAGCTGCGCAACTACCGTGGCTGAAGTACTAACTGTATGCTCAATATCTAGCATCTGCTGAACAGCAGATTGTACTGCCCTACCGCCTTCCTTAGCTGTATCAACAGCTTTCATAGACTGCTCCGACACTGCATTCGCATTATCCGCTGCTTGATAAATATTTTGTGACATCTGTTCTATTACTTTGGTTACGTCATTCACTACTCGATATTGCTTATCAGTTCCTTCTGCTACTTCAGTTATCGATGAAGCTACTTGATTCGCAGCGATTGCAGATTGTTCAGCGCTCGACGTTAGTTGTTCTGACGATGCTGCTAATTGATGGGAATTTTCTTGTACTTGTCCGACTAGCTTTTTTAAATTAACTACCATTGTAGCAAAGGCAGCCGCTAACATTCCAATTTCATCTTTTGAAGTTATCTCTATTTTTTGATTAAGATCCCCCTGTGCAATTTTACTTGCTAACTGCTGCATTTTTAAGATTGGTTCTGAAAAACCTTTCGCAATATAAAAAGCTAGAATTCCTACTAAAATTAAAACGACTAATGTTACCAAACTAACCATGAGTAATAAAGCGTGCGTTTTTTCTGTTATCACACTATAAGGTGTCTCTAAACAAATCAACCACCCTGTTTTATCATCATAAACATATGTAATGATTTTCTTTCCACTATTTTTATCCTCAACAATGGCAAAGCCACTCTTTTTACTGGATAAACCTTCTTTTACAAAGCTTACTTCATTCATATCAGCACGATCTTTTACAAGATTTTGCTCTGGATGCGCTAGTATTTTCCCTTCACTATCAATAACATAGGCCAGTCTACCGTCATTGGACAACTTTTCTACAAACTCACTAATTTTTGTAAGTGTAAGCGAGCCCTGCATTACCCCAATAACATTGGTTCCATTTAAATCACGTACAGGTGTCATCAGATTTACCACGGCACGATTTGAGTTCTTACTAAACACAACGCCTGATATTGCCTCATCCTGCCCCTTAAGTGCAGCTTGATAAAAGGGCCTTTCCCAAATATTTGCCAATGAGATATTGTCTCCGCGTACAACCTGATTGCCTTTTGCATCATCAAGTGAAAAAGAACTTTCCGGATAAACCTTCTGCATTTGCAGTAGATAGGTCTTTACCTTAGGTAAATCATATTCTTTTACCGTCGGATTAGCAGCAATCGTTTTAAGTGCCATGAAAGATTTATCAATATAACCATCCATCTGCATATCAACTTCCATAGCAAGTTCCTTACATTGATTGATTGCTTCTTTTTCTAGTTCCGTACTTAAATACCTTACTGAAATCACCGACAATATGATGAGTGGAATAAAACTTATGGATATCATAATCAATAATAATTTCTTTTTTACGCTCATTTCGATAGCTCCCCCTATTAATTTCAATAGTAAATACTGCTATATATAACACACTAAACTTTCTATCAATCTTTAGTGCTTTCTATATAGTACAAGCAACAAATTTTACTGCTATAAATTTTCATCTTTCATATCAACAGTAATAAACTCTAAATTCACCATTTTTTCGTACCGTTGGATATATTTATGCAATTTTTATGCCAATTCATTCCACCTTGATAACACTGGGTTTGTGATTTTACACTAGAAATGATCGTTTCATAATGCAATATATTCAATGCATTATGCATCATTTATTTTTGAGTTGCAAATATTCTTCATAATTATTATTTATTTTTTTTAATGCTTACATACAGTATTTAAAAGTGCTAAATTGAATGATACTACCTTTATTTCCATAAAAATAGCCCTTGTCCATTTTGCTTTTGGATAAGGGCTATCTTCTATTTCAATGTAGGTAAACTTCCCGTTAAGTGATTGATTTCTTTTTTGTTGCCATAAAGGCAAATTCCAAGGTAGTTAAGACTATTCGCGAAAGCACCTGCCATTTTCGTTGTATAATCTTCATACGAGTTACAACGCTGCGCCAAATCACTAAAACCTACTAACATCATACTTTCTTCATATTCTGCATTAGCTGTTTGATAAATTTCTTTAATTTGATCTTTACTAGCGGCTAAAATAGGAAGAGGCGTATTGATAATACCAAGGTGCTGATGCTGGTCTTGATCGACTACATCCTCACCGACAATTTCCTGTATCTGTTTTCCAAGCGTACAACCTAATATTGCCGCTGTATTGGCAATCAATCCTATCGGTAGATTTTGATCAATCACTGCTACACATTTTTTCGAAGAGTCCATGTAAAATACCTTCCTTCTATTGGTGTTTCATCTAGTATAGCAATTATATTAGAAGGTATATTGTAAAAAATTGCTCTATTTAATGTAACTTCTGATAAAGGTAAGGGGTTACTCCACAATACTCTTTAAACGATTTAGAAAAATGACTTTGATCATAAAAACCTGCTTCATGAGCTACGTATGCAATATCATTTCCTTTTTTTAACATCATTTTAGCATGATTTAGCCGCAATTGCATTAAATAGGCGTGCGGCGTCATCGCATAATTTTTATGAAACAAGCGAATCAGATGATATTTGGTAACGCCTAATAGAGCTGTCATTTCATCTAATGTTATAGCTTCAAGGTAATGTCTCTCTATATAATTGCGTAAAAAGCAAACAGCAGTATTATGATTGTTGTTGATTGTTGGATAAAGGGCGCTATTCTTAAACGAAAGAATTTCTGCTAGGGTAGTAATCAGCTCAGTTTCTTTTTCTAGTTGTGATGCCTTGGATTCGAGGAAAGAAAAAAATGCTTTTATTTTATTGCAATTGGTCGCATGCAACTTTTTTATCGCTACTGAGATTACGGCATCTTGGTTAAATACAGATTGCAGCCAATTGTTATCAACATAAAGCATTTTAAATTTCCACGATTTGATATCTTGAGGCGCACATTGATGCATAATCTTCGGTGGAAAAATAACCAAATGATTATGACCAACGGCAAAATTAGTCCCCTGGCAACTTACCAGGCTCGTACCGCTTTCAACGATTCCAATAGACAGTTCACTATGACAATGGCATTTAGACGCAGGAATATTATATTGTCCCGTTTTAATTTCATAATAAGGAACTTGTTCATCCCGATAAAAATGTAATTTCTTCATCTTCATTCTCCTAAATACCATTGTAATTAAAAACATTATACCGAATTACAGCTATAAAAAACAACTGATAAAACCATAGTATTCTGCATAAACTTCCTAGTAGTAACTATATTTTTCTAGATAGTTTTGAGCATATCAATATGCTCAATTCCAGCCTCTAGATATATTTCGCCTTTTGCTTCAAACCCAAGCCGTTCATAAAAATTTCTTGCATGTACTTGCGCTGATAATTTCATTGACTGGTAGCCTATTTTTCTAGCCTCAGCTTCAATTGCTTTCATAATCATTTTACCCGAACCATTGCCACGCTCTTTAGCCAATACAGCTACGCGTTCAATTTTTAGCACTCCATCACTATACGGACGAAAACGAGCGGTTCCCACTGCATTTTGCTCTTGGTCTACTAGAAGCACATGCTTGGTAGATTCTTGCTTATCATATGTATCAAGCTCCAATTCTTCTGGCACATTTTGTTCTTTAACAAAAACTGCACGCCTGATCCCATACGCTTTTTCCTGATCTTTAGGATCAGTTATAATCATAATTTTAAAACTACTTTCTTTTTCAATATGCAATTTATAAAATATTGTATCAACTTTCATTACAGGAAAAGTCACTGGTAGATTTTCTTTCGGTAGTTGAATGAATTGATTCTTTTCATAGAAGCGATGTGCAGCCAAAAATTTCTCAGTAGTTCCGAGATAAATCTCTTGCATACTGTGTTTTTCTGCCCATTCAATTGTTTCTTTCAGCAATAACTTTGCTGCATTATATATTTTTCCTCTATAAGAGGATTTTACAAACATTTTTCGCAAAGCCCCTTGTTCATTACCAATGTCAATCAGTGCAATCGTCCCTACAACACACTCTTGGCTCATAGCTACCCAAAAGTTACTGCTACCGGATTGATAAAAATTTTCTATATCATTTAAATCTGGCTGCTCTTCTTTTTTTATAGGAATCTGAAATTCATTTTGTTGTATATCAAGAATTAAATTAATAATTTGCTCTTTATATGCTTCAGTATATTCTTTTATGATGATTTCTTCCATTCGTGATAGCCCCCTCTTATAAGTGAACTTGTTATAAAATTCTTTACTTTTCTTCGTCTTTCAATGACTTTGTTGTTTTCCAATCCTGTTCAATATTTTGACCCATTCGTTTTATCAAATGCTCCGCTATTTTTTTTTCTTCATCACTGAAATCAGAGAAACAGCTGGCAATCCTTCGATTTTCTTCTTGAATAATGTAATCATAAATTTTTTCAGCCTTTACTAAAGGAAAGAGATGCCACATCCTTTTATCTTCGAGATCACGTCTTCTTAGTACATAATCTTCTACTATTAACTTTTGTACTGCCTTGGTCGTTGTTGCCTTATCTACTTTTAGAATATTGGAAAGCTCGATAAAATTAATTCCTGGACACTCGCAAATACGAGTTAGAAAGATGAATTGTCCTCTTTGTAAATTAAATTCACGAAATTTTATATCGCTAATGGATTGAACACAACGTGCCAAAGTGCCAACGTCCCTTAGAATTTCATTTTTAAGTCTCCTAATAAAAATTCCTCCATATTCAAACTAGTTTAAAGTTCAACTAACTATACCATATGTAATTTAAGTTGAAATGTCAACTTAAATGTCGTAAATATTTTTTGATCCTTCTACCTAACAGGCACTGCTTATAAGTTTT
Organism: uncultured Veillonellaceae bacterium; assembly: GCA_963805085.1. Lineage (GTDB taxonomy): Bacteria > Bacillota > Negativicutes > JARBTT01 > JARBTT01 > JARBTT01. The sequence goes on from CAWDTA010000004.1 coordinate 337,851, forward strand.
CAGATACCCACCTTTAATAATTGCAAATTATGTTTAATTATGTTAAATTTCTTGACTTTCATATTGAAATATCTATAATAATTAGTATAGTAGTTAAATAAAAGTAAGTAATATGTAATCATCCCATATTACTTTTTCTTCAAGTGACGGTAAATAATGTTTTCGAAAGATGGTTAAATAATAAAATTATCAATATTGATTCTGGCTGATTAACGATCAATTATATACATATAAATTATCTATAGGGAGGATTTTATTATGATAATTCAAGCAACCAATGGAGAAAATACGAAGTTTCAAACACCCTCAGCTACACAAGCTCAGGCAAAACAAACTACAACGGCTAGCGTAACCACCGATACTGCGACACAAGACTTATCAGCACAAAAAGATATTGTAGAATTAAGTGCAGATGGTTTACAAAAATCCAAAGAAGCAGGAACTTCCACTGTAAAAACACTATCTTCTTCAGAAGATACGTCGACTACAAGTGCGTTAGTTATAACCTCTTCTGAAGGAGACACCGCAGAGTTAAGCGTATCAGGCATGCACGCCTCGCAAAGTTCTCAAAAGGCCTCTATATCAACAACAAATTTATCTAGTTCCACATCCTCCACTTCCTCATCAGACGGAGATGATTCAACTGTCGATACAAACAATCTTTCACAGTACAATAAATCTCAATTGAAAGATATGGTATCCGATGGAACGATTACTAAAGCCGAATATAACCACGAAATCAGCAAGCGTGAATCAAGTAGTGATACAAGCAATCTTTCACAGGATACTGAATCCCAATTGAAAGATACGGCATCTAATGGAACAGCTACAAAATCCGAATATACCCGCGAAATCAGCAAGCGTGAATCAAGTACTGATACAAACAGTTCCATAGGAAACGCTGTAGCAACTCTTCTTAACTAACCATCAAACTGTGTATAAATAACGCAAAGATTAAACTTCTTTATAATAAAAATAAGGTCTAAAAATCAGCTAAATGGACAGTACCCGACCGCTGATTTTAGACCTTATTTTTATTTCATAATCATAAAAGTTCTTTTTTAAAATTAACATTATATTATTGATTATATAGTCTCATATTTATTTTATACCACCCCTACGACTGGGGGGATCTTGCTATATTCGAACTTCAAAATTCTTTTTAACTTTATTGTTTGTTGTCTGCGTGGACACAGCGATATCTATTCCTTCTTTACTCATTACAGTACTGGTTCTCGCTGAATAGTCAATCAGTGTCCTCGGCTCTTTTGTTTTATTTTTAAATAAACGTAATCCTACTAAAATTAGGGCAACAACTACAACAATCCCAACAAACGGTGCATAACTCAAGCTGATTGGCTTGCTATTGACCGCTGGCGCTTTCAGTGAAGTAGTAGTCTGCGTGGCAACTGCATCCTGAGAATCAGTTGATGCAACAGGAATGGCTTGCTTACTGCTTGCTTTGGCTGCTGTGTCAGAAGCTTCCTTTGCACCATCCTTAGGTTGCACTTGATTCCCTTGTATAGCCTTGCCTATTTCTCCAACTTTCTTAGCTGCCCCCGCCACTTCTGGGCTTACCAAACTATTCGAGTTTTGCGTTGAATTAGCAGGAGCGGTTGTCGTAGAACTATCACTATCTGATGCCGGATGAGAGCCCGTCGGCGTAAGCACAGGCGGCGTTGGTTTTGTTGGTGGATTAGGCGCAACTACTGTCATAACAAAACGTCCTTTCTAATTCATATCTTTAACCCGTTCTACTCAAACCGTGGCAAGTAAACCCAAAATTCAATAGAACTGTTTTCTTTATCTAAATACATATTATTATTTATACTATATCATAGGAACACACAGTCCGCAAAGGCATCCATTAACAGCATGCTTTAAGATATTTCAATTAATATACTGGAATATTTTGTCTGAACATCTCGGCAATGATCGTTTCCATTGTATAACTTCCTGGGGGTTTTCCTATCAGAAATTTCACTGCGAAAATTGCGCCCTGACCAAAGGCCGCCCTGTTGATGCTTTGATGTGATAACCGTATGATCTGATTAGGCAACCCAAAAATAATTTCATGATGACCTACGATTCCACCGACTCGAATTGAATTTACGTGCTCTGCTTCAAGGTTTAGCACTTTTGCAATTTTCTGAGCTGTACCTGATATTTCTGTTTTCCCTTTAAAATGTTCCTCGACAATTTCAATATCTGCATGAGGAGCTATTTTCTGCAAAATCTGAGCCGCTACCATAAGAACATTAATCCCCAAGGTGATGTTCGGAGAATAAAGGACTGCCGTAGACTCGGCAAACGATTCTAATAGCTTCAGATCTTCTTGTTCATATTTTGAAATTGCAGATATAATAGGAATTCTTATTTTTGCTGCCTTTTCGTATAAACGAACGCCTGTAGAGTCAGAAAAATCCACAATAATATCTACTGGTTTTTCTAAAAAGAAGGTATCGTTGATGTCCTCACCAGAAAAAATTTCCCCTGCATCAAATTCATATCCCAACATCCGGCTAGCATATTTATGATGATCTTCATTACCTCTACGCACTACCCAGCTTAACGTAAATAAACTATTACCTAAAAATTCGTTGACAACAACTTTACCTGTTTTGCCAAAGCCAAAAAATCCAACTTTAATTTTTTCCATTATAAATGATAAACCTCCTTCAAACTGTAATTTGTCAGCTCCTTGTTACCCTCACTCTGCATGAAGATGGGAAACCTTACAAAATCAGTCTTCGAGAAGGAACATTATTCAATAACCGCTCAACTGGTTCTTGAATGTTTGGCAGAACAAAACCCCTTCTCTTTCAACGCCTACGATGTTAGCTCACGATTTCAGGCAAAAAGCCCCCCCGCTCGCACAAGATTCATCCCCAAAACGGGTCCCCGCTTCCACTAAATAATTTTGGCGATTGTCTTTTGATGATAGGAATTGAACTACCGATGTTTATATTATACCATTGTTTCTATAATTATGATTTATTTTAATAAACTATAATACCTTGTTCCAAGTACAACAGTATAAAATTGAAGACTTTTTCCCATAAAAAAATATATTGTATGTTGTCCTTAATATTTTATACTAACGCAATTAAATTATACAAAATTAACCAATGAAGGTCTATACTTTTTATCTTACATATTTCTCACTAAAATTTATTGCACAAAAAATACCTGTTTCTCAGTATCTCACTGAAAAGCAGGTATCTTACGGTCTTATTTTATACTGAATTGATACTGATATTTCTTTCATTTAAGATTATCTTAGAAAGACCTTGCTTGAATTATAATCTCATTTACCAATTATGTAGTTTTCCGTAATTCTTTTTCTGCAAGTTGTGTGAACTTTCTTAGCAAAGGAGAAAACCACTTATTCTTATGATAGATAAGTTGCGTACTAATTTTATCTTCCATAGATAGATCAAGCTCAAAAAATCTCATTTTTTCAGACTCAACTTCATGTTTAACAGTACTATACGGTAAAATACCAACTCCAGAGTTTATTAATATGCTTTGTTTTATGGCCTCAATACTCAACGCTTCAATAACATTTCTACTATTATCTAAATAATTTTCCAAGTATTTGTCAAATATATTCCGGTAACTGCAATCATTTTTAGGATATACAAACACCAAATTATTGTTTTGCAAATCCTCTAATGATTGTAGCTCTTGATACTTTCCTACGATCCCCATTTTTTCTTCAACCAAGTCTATCGCTACTAAATGATCATTTTCGTACTGTCTTTGCATAAGAAACAGCAAATCAATTTCTGCTGTTGATAGCTTGTCGATTAACTCTGATTTTTGACCTAACACTTGAACTATCTTTGTTTGAGGGCAATCTAGTTGAAACTGTTGAATAATCGGCTGCAGGCGATAGAATGCCACAGATTCTTGAGCACCTAACTTAATGGTACTTTCATTGCAGCTCTTCCCATTTTTCAATCTTTCAATTTTTTCATTTGCTTTTAATATAACATCAGCAATTGAAATCAAATCCTTACCTAAATTAGTTATTACGATATTCTTGCCTATTCTGTCAAACACTTTTCCATTCAATTCTTTTTCAATCGCTTGAATATGTATAGTTATCGTTGACTGAGAGTAGCTCAATTCATCACTAGCTTTTGTAAAGCTTCCCAAACGCGCAACCGCCTTAAACGTAACCAAGTGCCTAATATCCATGATACACCTCATAAAATCACTGCAGAATTCTAACTCAATTATTCTCACTAAATATTATTCTATTAGTATTTTCAATATTTATATTTAGTAAATTGAATTTTACTTATACCAATTTTAACACTAATATAACAAGTGAGAAAAGTAAAATTACTAGTTTAAGGAGACGTCCATAATGAAAACCTATAAAGTTTATCAAGTAGATGCATTTACGTCCAAAAAATTTAAAGGAAATCCCGCTGGCGTAGTCACAAATGCGGAGGGATTATCAGATGGTGATATGCAGTGTGTCGCACGTGAACTTAACAATTCTGAAACTGCCTTTATTTTCCCGCCTGATGATACAACTCACGATGTCAAGCTTAGATATTTTACACCGACTACTGAAGTACCATCATGTGGGCATGCCACAATTGCAGCTCATTACGTTCGAGCTATAGAAAATCAACTCCAATCTAGCAGAGTAATTCAAAAAATTGGTATTGGCACTTTGCCAGTAGATATTGTAAAAAATAATGATTATACAATATGGATGACACAAGGAAACATTGAATTTTCTAAGCCTTTTCTAGATAAAAATCGTGACTATCTGTTAGCATCTCTCGGTTTAGCAGAACAGGAAGTAGATGAACGTTGCCCTATTCAGATAGTTTCTACGGGACATTCCAAAGTAATGATTGGGATTAACTCCATGGCCAAGCTCAATAGTTTATCTCCCGATATGAGCATGCTATGTAGCTTAAGTAAATTGATTGGCTGTAATGGCTATTATGTTTTTACTTTTGCATCCGATCCCAATAAGATTTTAACTCATGGTAGAATGTTTGCACCCGCCATTGGTATTTTAGAAGATCCTGTAACAGGAAATGCCAACGGTCCGCTTGGAGCATATCTAGTTAAGCACGGGTTAGTTGAACATGACAACTCCTTATTTTCCTTCACGGGGGCTCAGGGAGAGGCTATCGGACGTAGTGGAACAGTAGATGTGAGGGTAAAAATAGAAAATGGTGAACCATCACAGGTTCAAATAGGCGGAACAGCCGTTATTGTATTTAAAACACAGATAGAAATATAAAGCCCCCTAAGTTAGCATGCCTAGTAAAATAGTATAAGTTTCTTTATACAACTAGAGACTAAGTCAAACACCCCTAAATAGGATTGATAACTTAACCTCTAGTTTTAATACTTCATAAATATAAATTTTATTTTCTACACCATATGACCATTTTTATCTACATAAGCAGTTCTTTCTAATGCTTTCTCCCAATTGGTGTATGAATATTTAATGCGTGTCAACAATTCATGTAGTATTTTTGTTATATTCTCGACTGTGATTTAATCACTGAGCATACTTGATTAATTTGGTATAATAAATCATTAAGTATCATTGATTTTTCAGGTCTACTTTTACATAATCAAAGAAAGGATTACCGTATGGATTATCTAATATCATTTTTAGAAGGGATTATCACCTTCATCTCCCCCTGTCTACTGCCAATGCTACCTGTCTACATTTCGTACTTTGCTGGGCAAAATAGCGATGGTAACAAGAAAACAACGGTTATCAATGCGATAGGATTTGTCCTAGGCTTTACCATTATATTTGTATTGCTTGGTGCTTTTGCCGGAGCAGTTGGAAGTTTTTTAAAGGAATATAGCACAGTGGTAAATATTGTATCCGGTATGATTATCATACTGTTTGGCCTAAACTTTATGGAAGTTATCCGAATTCCTTTTATCAATGCAAATCATCAATTGAACATGCAAACTGCGAATGTAGGTTTCTTCTCTTCCGTGTTATTCGGTATAATATTTTCGATTGGCTGGACTCCCTGTGTAGGCACATTTTTAGGCTCAGCTTTAATGCTCGCCGCGTCCAGTGGCGAGAGCCTAAAAGGAATCCTTATGCTTTTCAGCTTTTCACTTGGACTTGGAATTCCTTTTATTACAAGTGCAATTTTAATTGACCAATTAAAATCAACATTTGCTTTTGTAAAGAAAAACTACCGAGTTATTAATTTGATTTCTGGTAGTTTACTCATTATCGTCGGACTTCTTATGGCAACTGGCCTTATGGGATATTTTTTATCTCTACTTACATTTTAGGAGGAAGTTATGAATACAAAAAGAAAAACTATTTTAGGGATACTCATCTTTGCGGCCTTTCTTGGTATTGCATCTTTTGCCTATTCTACTTTAACAACTAACTATAAACAAACGAAGGATATACAAATTACAAAGAATTCCGACGAGCAGGATGAGTATGAAGATAATGAAAATAAAAAGTATCCAGCTCCAAATTTCACAGTCTTTGACAAGCAGGGAAATAAGGTCAAATTATCTGACTTTGCTGGTAAGCCTATTATCTTGAACTTTTGGGCATCTTGGTGTCCACCATGTAGAAGTGAAATGCCACATTTTAACAAAGCATATGCAACCGAGAAAGAAAATATTGTTTTTATGATGGTAGACTTAGTTGATGGTCAGCGCGAAACGCAGGCAAAGGGACAAAAATACGTCCAAGATCAAGGGTATGATTTCCCTGTATATTTTGATAATGAGCAACAAGGCCTCAATACCTATAGAATTTCATCCATTCCAACTACACTTATCATTGATTCTGCTGGCAATGTTGTCGCCGAATATCAAGGTGCATTTGATGAAAAAAAACTAGCAAAGGCAATTAATTTGATAAAGCGCTAGAAAACTAGTCCATAAATCAACCAGACTTATATATCAAAAGCTCGGTGTATCAATTTCAATTAGCTACTTGTTAATTGGTTGGCTCAAAAATATAGAATCAATTTAATAAGAACGAAACAAAGAAGTGGTATAAGTTAGCACTAGAAGCTAATTTTATACCACTTTTACTTTCTTAACGTTTATTTTCTAGGTTTTTCATCCATCATTTGAAAAATTATTCTGACATAACCCCTTTATTTGTGACTATTCAAAGTCAACATTATGTATTTTGAATTGTTCCGTAACCATTTCAATGAACAAACAGGCAGCTTTAGAAACATAGGCATTCTTAGGAACTAAGATTCCCATTGTCCAATAAGCGGCATATTTCTCGTCAATATAGTAATACTCGGGAAAATAGTCTTCCTGAAAGATCTTTAAATATTGCATCGGAACAAAAGTTACACCGATTCCCACGCCAGCTAGTCGTCTTGCTGTTTCATAACTTTTACTCGTCAAAACAATATGGGGATCAATATTGGCCTTATCTAAAATCAAATCAGAAACCTGTCTGATCTTCTGTCCTTTATTTAACAAAATAAAGGGTTCTTCAGCGAACAAGGTAATGTCTATTTTCGGATACTCAATATTTTCAACCGGTACAGCAAATTCCTTTAGCGGATGATCTTTACACGTTGCTAAAAGCAGTGGATCTTTAAATAAAGGATAAAAAATAAACTTTAGGTTATTAGAATTTTGTAAAAATGGCAGGACATGCATAATTGCAAAATCTATTTCGCCCGCGGTCAATGCCTTATCCAATTCTGTCGAATTTTTCTCAACAATATGTATTTCTATGTGAGGACACTTTTGCTTAAATACAGGCAAGATAACGGGTAAAATATACGTTGCTAAATACACGGTAATCCCAATCGTAATCCTACCTTTTTTCAGGTTATTGATGTCACTGATCTCAATCTCAAAATCACTGTATATCTTTAAAATATTGGTAGCAATTTGATAATATCTTTCTCCTGCAAAAGTTAAAGTCAGTCCCGTACTCATTCGTGTAAACAATTTAGTAGCAAGGTTTGCTTCTAGTTTATGAATGCAATTACTAAGTGAAGGCTGGGTCAAAAACAATTTTTTTGCCGCTTTCGAAATGCTGCGTTCATCAGCAATTGTTTTTACATACAATAGCTCTCGTTCTGTCATAGTATAATCTGCCTCTTCTTTTTTAATATTTATTTAATATAGAAAAAATCTATAGGGTATATAAAACATTAAGAATTTGATTATATCGCATCTCAATTATATAATAAAACCAACTATTAGTAATCATATTTATCCAAATATACAAAAAATTTATATAAAAATCCAATAACGCTCTTGCATTACATTATTTTACAATTGGAAAGGAAGAACTAGAATGGTCAATTTGTACGATACTGGTGTCTATCTTTTAGAAGGATCAGAAATTATCATTGATGATGAAAACGCTGCAACAAAAATTCAATGTAAAACTGGGAAAGTTATAAACAAAGCAGAAGCAAAAAAAGGAACCATTGCTTCTGCTATTTTACAAAATCATACGATCATACAAACTAACAATACCTTAAAGCTAAAATTCGATAGTTTAACTGCCCATGATATTACGTATGTCGGAATCATCCAGACAGCCAGAGCTAGTGGTTTAGAGGAATTTCCTATTCCTTTTGTTATGACAAACTGCCATAACAGTCTTTGCGCTGTCGGCGGTACGATTAACGAAGATGATCATATGTTTTCTCTATCCGCTGCAAAAAAATATGGTGGTATTTATGTACCGACAAATATGGCTGTTATCCATTCTTATAATAGAGAGATGATGGCTAAATGCGGGAATATGATTCTCGGTTCAGATAGTCATACCAGATATGGTGCCTTGGGTACATTAGGTGTAGGTGAAGGTGGTGGTGAACTAGCCAAACAATTATTAGGTAAAACCTATGACCTTACCCCACCTGAAGTGGTTGGCATCTATCTTACTGGCAAACCACAAAAAGGTGTAGGGCCTCACGACATCGCTTTAACAATCATCGGTAATGTATACAAGAAGGGCTATGTAAAAAACAAAGTAATGGAATTCATTGGTGATGGCATAGGCAATTTGGATATCGATTATAGAAATGGCATTGACGTCATGACCACAGAAACAACTTGTTGGAGCTCTATTTGGTGTACTGATGAAAAAGTAGAACAATATTATACAATCCATGGCAGACCAAAAGATTATAAAAAATTAGAACCAAAAGATATTGCCTATTATGATGGCCTCGTCTACGTTGATCTCTCTATCATCAAACCAACAATTGCAATGCCATTCCATCCTAGCAATATTTATACAATCGAAGAACTCAAAGCCAATGCTATTGATATCCTGCAAAAAATACAAAACGATAGCATGAAACAATTTGCGCAAAGTAAAATAAACTTTGACCTTACTAGCAAAGTAAAAAATGGTGAAATTTACGTTGATCAAGGTATCGTTGCCGGCTGCTCTGGTGGAACCTTTGATAATGTCGTTGCCGTAGCTAACATAATGAACGAAAACTCTACTGGCAATGGTACATTTTCTATGAGCGTCTATCCTGATAGTCAACCCAATCACCTTGAATTAGTAAGAAATGGTTCAATCGAAAAGTTAATCAGTGCTGGCGTTATTGTCCGTTCTGCCTTTTGCGGACCTTGCTTTGGCGCTGGCGATACTCCAGCAAATCAAGAATTTTCTATTCGCCATACGACTAGAAACTTTCCAAATCGCGAAGGCTCAAAACCAACTGAAGGACAACTTTCTTATGTAGCACTTATGGATGCTCGTTCCATTGCTGCAACTGCAATCAACGGCGGGAAATTGACCGCGGCGACAGAAATAGAATTCAATAACAAAAAACGGCCTTATTACTTCAATCGAGAAATTTATGACAAACGCGTTTTTAATGGAATCGGTAAAAATGATCCTGACTTGGAATTGAAATTTGGCCCTAATATCAAAGATTGGCCGACCATTCCAAAACTAACCGAGCATTTATTGCTCAAAGTTATAAGCTATATTGCCGATCCAGTTACAACGACTGATGAACTCATTCCTTCTGGGGAAACTTCCTCCTACCGGTCTAATCCCCTCCGCCTTGCCGAATTTACCCTTAGCAGAAAAGACCCCCATTATGTAGAAAAAGCGAAAGAAGTTCAAGTATATGAACAACAAAGAGAAGATGGTATCGCACCAAACTTAGGTTCAGAAGAATTAGATTGTGTTTATCAAAAAATTAAAAGTATTATTGGCTTTTCAAACATTGATTTTCAAAACATCGGCATTGGCAGTACGCTCTTTGCCAACAAACCTGGTGATGGTTCAGCAAGAGAACAGGCCGCCTCTTGCCAACGAGTTCTGGGTGCGTGGGCAAATTTGGCGAAAGAATATGCGACCAAACGATATCGTTCCAACCTGATTAATTGGGGGATGATTCCGTTTATTGTTGATGAGCCACTCTTTAATGAAAATGATTTTATATTTATCCCGAACTTGAAAACTAGTATTATACAAAGAAATTCCAAAATCAAAGCTTACGTTTTAGGTGAAAAGATCTCGGAAATTTTTCTTTCTGTTAGCAATTTAACTATGGATGAGCAGAAAATTCTTATCGCTGGCTGTTTGATTAATTATTATAAGGAATAATGATACGCCCCCATATTCACGAAACATTTTATATTGATAAAGTTCTATTAAATTGACGATAAAAATAAGAAATGAGGATGATTATCATGGGAAAAGTTTCATTACACGGCGTTATTGATATGCATGTTCATTCATCACCAGATATCCGCGAGCGTGCCTACAGTGATTTCGAGCTAATGGAAGCTGGAATCAAAGTAGGTGCAAGGGCAATTGTAATAAAATCGCATCATGGAACAACAATGAACCGTGCTTACTTAGTCAATGAACATAATAAAATTTTGCATCAAAATGATAATAATTTTACGATGTTTGGCAGCATCACATTAAACGCTGCAATTGGTGGTTTAAATCCTATTGCTGTAGAAACCGGACTAAAAATGGGCGCAAAGATTGTCTGGCTGCCAACAACCAGTGCTCAAAATCATTTGAAAAAATACGGTAAGACGGGCGGAATTGCTTGCCTAACCAACGGAAAAATCGTCGAACCACTGAAAGAAATCTTTAAACTGGTGAAAGATTACGATGCTGTTTTAGGCACAGGACATCTAGCACCAGAAGAAATATTTCCCATAGTAGACCAGGCAAAAAGTATGGGTTTAGAAAAAATCGTTATTACTCATCCAGAATTCTGGGTTGTTGGAATGTCGCATGAAGACCAAATAAAAATAACCAAAGACTACAATGTCTATCTCGAAAGATGTTATGCACAGCCTATGGGCGGCGGTGTTTATCAGAGCAACCTTGAAGACAATCTGGCAATCATAAACAAAGTAGGTTATAAAAACATCATTGTCGACACCGACGGTGGTCAAGTAGAAAATCCTCATTGGGAAATTGCTTTAGAAACCTATATGCAATATCTCGCCGACCATGGCATTACCGACGAGCAAATTGATGTAATGACGAAAAAAATCCCAGCTAGATTACTAGGATTAGCGAACTAAATTTATATTAAAAACAACGTAATACTACGAGCAATAGGAGGCTTATTATGATTAGTTTTATTGTCGTACTCTCAATCGCCATTTCTATTTTTCTGGGGTATCGAACAAAAATCAATACTGGTTTTTTTGCTATTTTCTTTGCCTACCTAATCGGTTGTTTCTTTTTAAACTTAAAATCAACTGAAGTTATACAAATGTGGCCAATTAGCATTTTCTTTGTTATTTTTGCAGTTTCACTCTTCTATAATTTCGCCCTGGTAAATGGTACTTTGGAAAAATTATCTGCGCACCTTTTATATGCTTGCCGTAGTTTCCCGCAGTTACTTCCTTTTGCTATTTTCTTTGCCGCTACACTGATTGCTGGATTGGGCGCGGGATTTTTTACTGTAATGGCTTTCATGGCTCCAATCACCCTTCTCCTTTGCGAAAAAACAGGTCTTAGTAAAACGATCGGCGCAATCTCCGTAAACTATGGTGCCCTTGCTGGAGCCAATTTTATGACTAGCCAAAGTGGTATTATTTTTAAAACTCTAATTGATGCTGCTGGTTTTGCTGAAAACGATTTTGCTTACACCACGACAATTTTTATTACAACCTTACTCATTCCCCTATTTGTAATTTCAGGCTTTTTATTCTTTACTAAAAACGGAAAATCATTTAATAAAATGATCACCATAGAGAAACCGACCGCTTTTGATTCTAAGCAAAAAACAACCTTGTATCTTATTCTTTTCATGATGACTATGGTTCTGGCAGCACCACTCTTACATATGCTACTACCTCACAGTAAAATGGTGACTTTTATCAATTCAAAAATGGATATCGGACTAATTGCAATTTCACTTTCGGTTGTGGCACTTATGTTAAAACTTGCTGACGAAAAGCAAGTGATTGCAAAAGTTCCTTGGAATACTTTGATTATGATTTGTGGCGTTGGTATGCTCATTTCCGTCGCAATCAAAGCGGGAACAATTAATATTTTAGCTAGCTGGATTGGTGCAAACATACCAGCTTTCTTAGTGCCAATTGCATTATGCATCGTTGGTGGAATTATGTCATTTTTCAGTAGCACCTTGGGTGTTGTGTGTCCAGCCCTCTTCCCGATTATTCCATCTATTGTAGAGACGACAGGTCTCAATCCTATGCTACTCTTTACTTGCGTCGTAATTGGTGCACAAGCAACAGCGATATCACCATTTTCTTCCGGTGGCAGTCTGGTATTAGGTTCTTGTAATAAAGAGGAAGATCGCGATACTCTATTTTCTCAATTATTACTCCACGCAGTGCCAACCTGCCTTATCGCCGCTACGATTACCAGTATCCTTCTATTTTTTATCATATAACTTCAAAAAGAATTCTATATTGATTAGCAAAACTGTTGAAAAGCAGTGACGCAAAGCTATGGATCTACCGTCATCGATTGACCACGATTGCCAGGCCGCCATGTAAACACATGAAAACGGTCAGAATATTTCTGGCCGTTTTTAACTTTTACTTAACAATTATTTAACATTTACTACAAGTCAATTCATTGTTAAGCTAAGTTAATAATGTTAGAATGATACTTAAATAGTATCATTTATATATTTTTTTATTATAAAAGGAGAAAAAAATTGAAATTTATAGAAAATATGAAAGTAAGTTTTAAATTAGGCACATTACTCTTTATTAGCATTTTCTTTATGGGAATTATCGGCTACACGGGGTATCACTATCTTGCGCAATCAGATAAAAATATGAATTCGATGTATAAAGAAAGATTGATTCCCGTCAAAATCGTAAATGAATGCGCTACAAACGTTAGAGGTTCATTAGGCTCGATCATGGAGTTAATGGTTACAAATGACGAGAAAAAAAGCGAGCAGCTAAAGAGTGATGTTGAGAAACGGTCAACACTCATTAAGCAAGCACTTACTGAAATCGGAGAAGTCACTTCGGATCCTCAGGGAAAAGAATTGATTGCTAACGTACAGGTAGCTTTTGAAAAGCAGTCACAAGCACGCGATAAAGTAATCCAATTAGCATTGCAAAAGAAAGATGCTGAAGCGTATGCACTCTATATTAATGACGTCGAACCGTTAACAAAAACTCTTACTGGTAATTTACGTATTTTAATGGATTATTACACCGACTTATCAGAAAAAATGAATACCAACAACCACCAACAATTTGAACTTGCGATGAAAATCACGCTTGGTACTTTATTTATTTCTTTCCTTATTCTAGCTTGCATTGGTTGGTTCATTGCCAAAGGAATAACCTCTCCATTACGCACTATGGTATTATTTTGCGAAAAATTATCCGCTGGCGATTTTCGCAATCATCCAACCGGATTAGTTCGTAAGGATGAATTTGGCCAACTAGCTGAGGCTTTGGTAAACACCCGCACTAGTATTCGCACATTAATGACAAGTGTAAATGAATCTGCCGAACAAGTCGCAGCCTCTTCCGAAGAACTTACTGCCAGTGCAGAACAGTCCGCTTTAGCTTCAAACCAAGTTGCTGAATCCATTACTGATGTAGCTCATGGCACGGAAAAACAATTGGCTGCAGCACATTCTACAGCCAATGTTGTGGAACAAATATCAACTACGATCCAACGGATTTCTGCTAACGCCAATAAAATCGTTGAGCAATCCTCACAAACATCCGAAAAAGCCACCGAAGGCAATCAATCCGTAAATAAAGCAGTAAATCAAATGACTTCTATCGAAGAAACGGTTACTTCCTCCGCCGTGGTAGTAGCGAAATTAGGAGAACGTTCCAAAGAGATCGGTCAAATTGTCGATACTATTTCCGGTATTGCTGGACAAACAAACTTATTAGCGTTAAATGCCGCAATTGAAGCTGCGCGCGCTGGTGAACAAGGGCGCGGTTTCGCTGTAGTCGCTGAAGAGGTAAGAAAACTTGCTGAACAATCCCAAGATGCAGCCAAACAAATCGCTGAATTGATTAGTGAAATTCAACAAGATACCGATAAAGCCGTCAGTGCCATGAGTGATGGTACTAGAGAGGTTAAACTCGGAACTGAAGTTGTGAATTCATCAGGGAAAGCTTTCCAAGAAATATCAATTGAAATCAAGGAAGTATCCGAACAAATAAGAAAAATATCCGATGAAATCGATCAAGTTGCTACTGGAAGTCAGAAAATCGTTCAATCTGTGACTCAAATTGACGAACTTAGCAAGCAAACCTCAGGAGAAACACAAACAGTGTCCGCAGCAACAGAGGAGCAATCAGCCTCGATGGAAGAAATCGCTTCCTCTAGCCAAGCACTCGCTAATTTAGCGATGAAACTTAGAGAAGCAGTTGCCAAATTCCAAATGTAATAAAAAAAATATGAAGCATCTTCAAAGCAATATTATACCTTGTACTTTACAACGCCATTAAAACAAAACCAGCCGTTGACTACTTTTTTAGTAGTCAACGGCTTAAATTTTTAACCCATATTTGCTTTTCTATAATAACACGATGGTATAGTTACGATATTGCCTATCCAATCACAACAATTAATCTTCCAACATAATTTTGATAATCTCCGAATCTGTAGTTCTCATACCATTACATGCAATTCGACCAACAGCGGTAATAGTTTCTTCGATATCATTTTTTAAAATACCATTGCCAGGTTGATAATATCTTCCATTCACAGCTAACACATGTGACATATATGCAGCATCTAGAGCAGAAGCAATTTTAGCGGCACAAGATGGTTTGGCCCCATCGCATATAATTCCTGATACATTGGCTAGTGTATTACTAATCGTTAAATTAACTTCTTCCAAGCTACCACCTGCAAGATAAGTTATCGCTGCTCCGCTGGAGCAAGAGGCGCTAACACCCCCACAGAAAGCCGATAATCGACCTATCAATGTTTTCTGGTGAATTGTCAATAAGTTAGAAAACACTAGTCCCCTATATAGTTTTTCTTCCGATAATTTATGTCCTCTGGCATAAACAATAACAGGAATTGATGTCGCAATTCCTTGATTACCACTACCAGAATTCGTTATAACCGGCAATGCACAACCACTCATTCTAGCCTCTGAGGCAGCAGCAGTATAAGCTTTCATCTTGACTCGTAATGGCTCATCATTGCACCCTATATCTAATAATGTCTGACCGATATTTACTCCGTAGTCTCCTGCTAAGCCTTCCTCCGCAATTTTGATATTATAATCAATTTGTTTTGTAATAAGCTCACCCAATGCTTCCAAAGGAACAGTATTAGCAAATTCATAAATATCTTTTACGCTAAGTACACTTCGATCAGTAAAACTACCTAGATATTTGCTAGAATCGTCATCATTTTGATAAATAATTTTACCATTTTTTTCAATTTTACATATATTGGTATGATCATACTTAATTTCTACTATAACAGAGTCTTGCCCAGCTTTTACTATCATAATTAGATGCAGGTTGATTTCAGTTTCCAATAATTCTAAATCACCAAAATTTCGATCCAATAATTTCTTTACCACAACCAAATCTTCTTTCGTCAATTGTGATAAAACTTCCATTTTTTTATTTACTTTACCACCAACTAAGCCTGCCAACATACTAGCCCTAATACCTGTCAATCCATCTGTATTAGGTACGGTGACACTTTTAACATTTTTTAAAATATTCCCACTGCATTTCAACAAAACTTTCTCGGGAAAATGACCTAACATTTCTCTTGCTTTAGCGGCAATATATGCAATAGCAATTGGCTCTGTACAGCCTAATGCCGGAACAAGTTCTTCCTTTAAGATCTCAATATAATTGTTGCTGATTTTAGTATCCATCTTTACTGCCACCTCCATTTACTTTTACTCTTACAAAAAAAAAAGAGATTTATAAACTACATAAACATATATTCTACAATAGCAGTTAAAAGATATCAGTAAAGCTATCTTACTTACTATTTACTTTTCTTTAATTCATTAATTTCATTTTGCATACAAATCATTTTTTCAATGATATCTTTTGCCAGAATAGAAGTCATTAAATGATCTTGCGCATGTATCATTAATAAACTAAGTTCAGTCTTATCTCCACTAGATTCTTTCTGAATTAATTCTGTTTGAATTTTATGTGCTTCTAATAGCCCTTCCTTTGCCATACATACAAAACTATTCGCTTTATCCATATTGCCATTTTGCGCTGCCGCTAAAGCTTCAAAAACAGTACTTCTTGCATCGCCCGAATTGGTGATTAATTGAAAAATTCTCAATGTTAATTCGTCCATAATAACCTCCTATTAAAAATCGTTGCCATAATATAAACAATCTTCCTTTCTGATCTAAATAGTTTTATTACCATTCTTGCAGTAAGGAAGATTGTTATCCTATCCTATCTACATAACTATATCATTTCTAACAATGCCCAAATATCCTTTTTGCTTTATAATGAATTATTTTTTTCTATTTCTTCTATTACTTTTGTAAATTGTGGCAAATGATCCTTATGTGCTAATAACATTTCATTTAGTATCGTTTTAGCAATTTTGCCAGACGGAATTAACGGATTAAGAATAAATGCTTGTAAAGCTTTCGCATAACTGCCAGTAACAGCAGCTTCAACCGTTACTTCTTCCATAGCTTTCATCAATTGCACCATACCACGCATAGCAGGTTTAAATTTTCCAAAAGTGATCGGTCTAGGTCCAATACCTGTTATAATACTACTTACTTCTACAACACATCCATAGGGTAAGTCTGTTAATGCTCCATTATTACGAGTGCTTACAACCATCTCAGTCTTTTTATTGTTAAAAATCGAACAAATAAGTTCACATGCAGCATCCGAATAATGAGCTCCACCACGCTTACTTAATTGTTCTGGTTTTTCTTTTAGATTTGGATCTTTGTATAATTCAAATAACCCATCTTCTAATTTTTTTACTACCTCTGCACGTGTAGTGTTTTTTTCATATTCTTCCAATTCTTTATTTACCATATCATCAGTCAAATAATAATACTGATGATAGCTGCATGGTAACATTCCTAAATCACGAATCTGTTCTTCAAAGAAAGGAACAAAATCAATATTTTCCATCGTACTTTCTTTCGCTTCAAACAATTTTTCCATGACTAATGCTGTTAAATCCTCACCAGATTTGTCATATATTTTGTGCCAATGATGATGATTCAAGCCTGCATATTGGAATATTAATTCATCCGGTGATTTTTCAATTAGTTTAGACTCACGAACATTATGATTTATTGGGACATTGCACAAACCAACCACTTTTTCAAAATTCCCATAATTAAGTACTGCTTCTGTTATCATCCCAGATGGATTTGTGAAATTAACAAGCCATGCATTAGGACATAATTTTTTCATATCATTAACAATATCTAGAATTACAGGTATTGTCCTCAAAGCCTTAAAAATTCCTCCAGCTCCATTTGTCTCTTGTCCTAATACACCATATTTTAATGGTATTCGCTCATCTTTAATTCTAGCCTCTAATAATCCAACCCGAAATTGAGTAGATACAAAATCAGCATCTTTTAATGCTTCTTTTCTATCCAAAGATAAATGAATCTCCCAATCCAATCCAGCTTTTTCGACCATGCGTTTTGCTAGATTACCGACAATTTCTAATTTTTCTTTTCCAGCTTCAATATCAACCAACCAAATTTCCTTTATTGGCAACTGATCTTTTCTAACGATAAATCCTTCTATCAACTCTGGAGTATAGCTTGATCCTCCTCCAATAGTAACAATTTTAATTTTTTTCATCATATTTTCCTCACCTTATTAATTTTTCTGGATCATCCATTATAGAAATCTTATTTAACCACGTCATTAGAATCCTCAGTTTCTTGTTTTATACATTGTTTCTCATAAATTTTAAAGAATGGATAATATATTGCAAAATCGATTACAATTAAAAACAATATCAATACGGCTGCACGCCAATCCATGGTAGCAAGGAAGGCACCTATAGGTGCAGGCGTTGTCCATGGCGCAGTAACAAAAGTAGCACCGACCATTCCCATCTTAGTAACAGTATAGGCAATAACACCATTAATCCCCTGAATAAATACAAAAGGTAAACATAAGATAGGATTAAAAACCAATGGCAGACCAAAAATAATCGGTTCATTAATATTAAATAAACCAGGCAATAATCCGATACTGCCTATTCCCTTAAGTTGCTTTGATTTACTCCACAATAACATAAAGACTAATGCTAAAGTAGCACCAGAGCCACCTAATTGCATATAGAAATCTTGAAATGGCGTAGTATAAATATGTTCTAAAGGCAATCCTGCAATTTTATCAGAAGCATTCACCAACAGATTACTATCTAAGAACGGTCTACTTACTCCACCTATAATTGCAGGCCCATGTAATCCTATAAACCACAATACATTCATCATAGTCGCTATTATAAATGTCCCCCCCGCACTATCTACAGCCCCGACAAATGGCGCTAGAGCTTTCATAATAGCTTCTGGTACAAGCATTCCAAAACTTAATTTACATAATAAACCAATTACATGAAAACCAAATACACAAATAATTAATGGAATTAGTAATTCAAAAGAAGAAGCAACTGCTGGAGGTACACCTTTTGGCATTTTTATTACAATGTTTTTCTTTTTTAACCACCGAGCAATCTCAACAACTAACAGTCCTACCAGAATTGCAGTAAACATCCCTTTAGCATCCATAAACTTTAAAGGTAAAGCATCTTGCCCTAATTTTGTTATTAAGGGATAGCCCATACTATCATTTATTTTAGAAAGAACTACTACAGTTTCAGAAGGTGCCGCAATCAACAAAAAAGTTGCAGCTGCAGTCATCGCACCAGAAAGTGGATTCATCTTGTAAGAAATTGATAAATTATACCCTACTGCCATAGCAACAAATAAAGACATAATTCCCATAGTCATATTAAATGGTGCCAGAATCGCTGCCATATTAGCATTTGCCCAGCTATGCCACATTAAAAGCATTTGAATAAAAATATTCGTACTATCATTTACTCGAGCAGGATCAATTGGTGGAAAAGCCATGATCAAGCTTATCCCGCCAACAATCGTCAATGGAACAGAAGCTATAACGCCATTACGTACGGCTAAAATATGCTTTTGGTTAGCGAAAGAAGCAGCCAATGGTCCAATTTTTACTTCTAAAAATTGACTAAACTTTTCAAAAATACTCATTTGATTCATCTTCTTACTCCTTACATCTTATTTTTATATAACTCTTTAGCAGCCTGCAAAATTTTATCGCCTCTACAACGCCCATAATCCATGGTGTCAATTACCCCCACAGGAATATTTGCCCCTGCAACCTCTTGAAACTCATCCTTTTTAAATCGAACTTGCGGGCCTAATAATACAACATCATATTCACTTACCACATCATGAAATTGCTCAGATGGCTCAGCGGAAATTACCCAATCTTTTTCTTCTTCACTTAAAGCATCTTGCATGCTTTCTGCAACTAAACTAGTAGACATCCCGGCAGCGCAAACTAATAATATTTTCATATCTATATTCCTCTTTTCTATATAAATTTCTCTCCACTATATACTTATGCAAATATCATGCCAACTTTTAAAATAAAAAAAAGTGAGAGTTTTCCTAAAGAAAGCACCTCACTTTTTCACAGTTAAACATACGCTATTAATACACTATTGTTTTTTTCACTATTAATCATACACTATCAATACACTAAGACTGTTTTATAATTTGTAAAATAAAACAAATCTCATCAATATTAATGTCAATCGAATATATTTTTTCAATAGTAGATAGCATCTGCTTTATTTTATCAATATCTACAATATATTTTTGCAACATATCTTTTTTATTTTTACACTCACGGGTTTTTTTACCATCCAACAAAGCATCAATCGCACAAGTTACATGAAAAATCAATCCTACCATGGTATCTTTATCTAAAAAAACATGCAAATCATCTTCCAAACTTTTCATAAATAAATCAAAATATTGTTTAAATTCATCCACATCAATGTGTCTTAATTTTTCTTTAATTGCATCAAAGACTTGATTTTTAATTTTAATCATGTCCACTGTACTAACCTCTGTAATAACTTGTGCATTTTTCACTAAATTCCGAATTTTATCATAACGATTTAACATAATCAAATCCGATAACGAAATAAATGGAATCCCATAAAAATGTGGGTTTATTGTGCCTACAATTGCAACAATTGTACGATCATTTGCAACTTTTTGTAATCTCTTTTCTAGCTCATGAGGATCACTAATGGACATAGGTAAAATTTCTACATGATCATCTTTAAAATCCACATTATCTTCAATTAAGTTTTTAATTTTCACAGCACTACCTTCGCCAGTCACACAAAGGGTAATAATCACAAATTCACTATTTATTTTAAAATCCTTAAATAATTCTGTACCATAACTTAATGACATTGGAACTTTATCACGAATTGATTGACATATAATATCAATGTTATTTTCTACCTCTACTTGCCGTGCAACCTCTAATGCCATAACAGTAGTAACTAAATCAATGACTCGCAAATCAATTTTTAATTCTTCACTAATTAACTCACCAAAGGTTCCAAGAGATCCCATATCAACAAGTAAAATCACACTGCTAGGATTATTAACTTTTATTAATTGTTTAAGTTCCTCATAACAAACTTTTGAGCTTTTATCTAGATTCATATCATAAGCTAGCACAGACTGAATTCCCAACAAGCAATTAACCACTTCAGCCATTGAACTTGCTGTACTTCTACCATGCATAGCAATAACTAACAATGGATGATTTTTCTGGTATTCGCCCTCTATTTTATCAATACTTAAGAACATTGCAATAAAGGCAACTTCCTCGACAGGTATTTTCACATCATATTCGTGCTCTAACTTACGACAATAATCATGTACAACTTTAAATTCTTCCGGATACTTTTCTAGAATTTCTCCAAATTTATGGTTAATGATTGGTTTTCCAATTCGCATCCTTTCTAAGCTAGCCTGCATATGTAAACACAAGCTATGGAAAACTTTCACAGGAAAAACTTTATGCAATTCTTTTCCAGCATAACCTAACAAACCATCAACAAATTTAATCGTATTTTCATTTACAATTTTAGAAATTTCAATTGTATAGTCTTCAAAATTTCTGATATATTTGTTAAAATAACCTTCAATTTCCGTAACCATTATAAGTCGAATATCTTCTTCACTATATTGACGTCTATGCAACTCTTCCAATTTTTTTTCAATCTGCCCATAAAAGTTATTTTTATATTTATCTATATGTTTTTCATTAAAAGATCCTAATTCTTTATCAGTAAAAGAAAACAATTGCTTATCCTGAAGGATTTCTTCTATCTTTTCAGAATGATCTTTCAGGTACAACATTCCTTGTTTAACATAATCAGGGAGGTGATGTAATTCAATTGTAACTTTTTTTTGCATCTCACTAATACAATCTAGAAAGGCATTTGCACAGGTTAATTTAATATCACTTTTTAATTGGCCTACATTTCCTATACACGGATATAATAATAAGCTTTTTATCACTTCATCATTTACAATGATTCGCCTATTTACCTGTCGCGACTCTTTCTGAAAAAAATCACTTATTAACAAAAATCGTTCTTTCAAAGTCCGCTCTTTCAATGATGAAATATAAATCGTCATAGGAATTCTGCGTTTAAATGTTTGCAATAAAGACGTATCTACTTGTTCTGTAGTCGCACACAACAACAGTACGTTGACTTTCTTTTTTACTGTATCTCCCAACGGACAAAATTCACCTTTATCTATTAAATAAAATAAAAGTTCTTGCCCCTCGGCTGGCAAACGATGAATTTCATCTAAAAATAGTACTCCTCCATCAGCTTTTTCAACTATACCGCGATGTTCTCTATCCGCACCAGTATATGCACCTTTTTTATATCCAAATAATTGTCCTATGAGTAATTGTGGATTATTTGAATAATCTGCACAATTAAATTCAATAAACGGAGAATTCAAAGGCATCACACCATTTTCAATAGCAAATTTATGCATTAAGCTAGCAAACATGGTTTTTCCAACACCTGTCGGTCCTAAAATTAAAGTGTGAATTCCATTAGGGGGATAAAGCACAGCAGCCTTTGCCTGACGAATTGGCTTTTTTAAACTTTCACTACTCCCAATCAATGTAGAAAAACTAGTCTCATTACCAGTCATATATATTGTTTTTTCTACTTTCCCAGAAACACCATATTTAACTGGACGACCATCCATTTTTATAAGTCGCCCTTTTCGATAGAGCTTATTTAGTATAGCACTCACATTACTCCGAAGTACTCCTATTTGCTCAGCAATCTCCTTAGTTGTATGCCCTATTATCACTTGTTCGTTTTTATTTTTTGCACTCTCGGCCACTAGAAATCCAAATACCTTTTCTTCTAAATTTTGCTCCCCCATAAAATCCTCCATACTACCGAAAAAACTATCTAATTATTTTCATTATATCATTCTTTTCTTCACCATTCTTTAGTTTTAACAGTATCTTTATAAAATAACCGCCAGTTTCAGACCTTAGATAACGAAATAGCTACTTCCCCACAGTAACTGCTTCTTTTATATCTGAATACAAAATCATTCATCAAATTAACTTAAGCCTGAATTCTTCATTGAGAAAGCCATCATAACAAACCAGTGGATGATAGCCATCTGCTGAGTAATGATAGTTAAAAGCTTCGCCTTTCTGCTTTCCATAGATTAGAAGAAGCGTTGAATCAAAATCCAGAAGAAGGCCTGATGGATAGGCAATAGAATAAATCCGTTTGCGTAAATTACCTGTAATTCCATGAAGTTGCTCCAATGTAAATTCGTCTAAACGAGATCCAAAGCGTGAAATAGTAGGCTGAGAAGCAGTCGACTTTTTCTAAGACAAGTTGTGAAAACAGGATCACTAGAAAGTTCATCAGATACATCGTCGCTAAATTAAATAAGCAATTGACAACTTTTTTAGTAGTCAATGGCTTATTTTTTACCCATCTCCGATTTCCCCTTGCTCTATAGCATAATTCGCCTAGAAACTCTGAGAAAATGGAACATATTTTTACATAATTGAGCAAAGACTACATTAATCGCTTAAATAACATTGCAGACAGGAGATGACTACAAATTGAGCTCATTTAGTAAGACAGATTTTATAGTCATGGCATTCGGAAACATTATCGGTTCTGGCATTTTTCTTGCCAGTAGTCTTGTAATTACCATTGCTGGTTCTTTAACACCACTAGCCTATTTACTGGGCGGGCTTGTCATGATGATGGAAGTTGCCTTCATTATTGAGATGGCAATCGCAAATCCAGTACCAGGTTCATTCAAAGTATGCGCGCAAGAAGTATTCGGTGACTGGTGGGGATTTGTTAATGGTTGGATGTTTTGGGCTAGTGGCGTTCTCGGGATGGCCAGCGAAGTTACCGCTTGTGCAATTTTCACCCGTTTTTGGATCCCTAATATTCCACTATGGATTCTCAGCCTTTTATTTTCTGTAGCAATTACAATAATAAATTTTAATGATTTAAAAGGGCTAAGTAAAATTGAACTTGGATTATCGTTGACAAAGATACTTACGCTCATACTATTTATTTTCATTGGAACTTTATTGGCTATTGGAGTCCCAATTGGACATGCGAGCGAAAATTTACTTTTATTACCACCACTTGATCAATCCCCTTATCAAAGCATAATGGGGCTTTTAGGTTCCATGTTACTAATTTTTTTCGCCTATACCGGTACAGGCATTATTGCAATGGCGGCAATAGAAACCGAAAATCCAGAAAAAACAGTGCCACCAGCAGCTAAAATAATTACGTTGACAATAATTTTATTATATACGCTAGCCGCTTTTTTCATGGTGATTTTACTCCCAACTGAGCTTGTTGATTCAAAAGTCAGTCCCTTTGTGCAGTTGTTTACAATGTTTCAAATACCATATGCTGGCGATATCATAAATTTTATTTTACTGACATCTGCATTATCCGCACTAAATTCACAAGTATACTCTGCTTCCCGTATGCTTTTTTCTCTCGCAAAACACGCTCAAGCACCAAAGGTTGTTGGATACCAGAATCGTGAAAATATACCTGTTATCGCAATCGCTATTAGCGGAACTGTTCTTCTTCTTACCGCGATGTTATCTTATATTTTGCCGGAGCAAATCTTCATATACACGGTCAGCGCAAGTGGTTTTCTAGCGCTCGTAAATTGGCTGAGTGTATCAGCGACCCATTACTATTATCGCAAAAAACTACTTATAACCTCACCGGAAAAACTAAAATACAAAGCCCCGGGATATCCTTATCTTTCCTGGCTATGCTTTGGCTCTGTACTTATCGCAATCCTTTCAATTCCTTTATATCCAGACCAGCTACCTGGTTTATATTCGGGTTGTATATTGCTCTTTATTATCAGTACCTGTTATTTTATCGTTCATGCAATAAAATAACAAACTTTTCACTATGTAGACTTCATCTATTTCCAAAAACAAAAAAATTTAAGAGGCTGTTATGAAACAGCCCCTTGTCTATTATTATTTCTATCTATTTGCACATCTGAGAAAGTACAGCAACAACCTCGTCGCCAACTTCATTTGTTTTTGCCTGTCCATCCATATCTGGTGTAAGCGCTTTCTTTTCTACCATAACTTGCTCAATCGCTTTTAAAACCTGACTGCCCCACTCTTCATGACCAAAGAAATCAAGCATCTGGCTAACGGACCAAATCGAAGCTAACGGATCGGCAATGCCCTTTCCAGCAATATCAGGTGCCGAGCCATGAATAGGTTCAAACATCGATGGATATTTTCTTTCTGGATTTACATTTGCCCCAGCAGCAAGTCCCATACCGCCTGAGATCGCAGCGCCTAAATCCGTAAGAATATCACCAAATAAATTTGATGTTACGACAACTTGGAACCGCCCTGGATCTTTCACAAAGAACATACTAGCAGCATCAACCAAATAAGAATACGTCTTCACATCTGGGTATTCCTTGCCAACTTCAGCAAATATTTGATCCCAGAAAACCATCGAATAAATCAAAGCATTTCCTTTACTGATGCTAGTTAATGTTTTACCAGTCTTACGCGCCTCTTCATAAGCATAACGGATAATACGCTCCGTACCTTTACGAGAAAATACGCCTGTTTGCAAAACAACTTCCTCGGGTTTGCCTTTAAATAACCACTCGCCAGCCCCTGCATACTCGCCTTCGCTATTTTCTCTGATCACAAGCATATCAATCTGATCCCGCGTGATATCCTTCAAAGGACATGGCGCACCATCAAGCAATTGAACTGGACGTATATTCACATACTGATCAAAGCCTTTTCTAATTTTAAGTAATAAATCACAAAGAGAAATGTGATCGGGAACACCAGGATACCCCACTGCGCCTAAATATATCGCATCAAAAGCTTTTAGCTTTTCTAATCCATCATCATCCATCATTTTGCCATTTTTTAAATAATACTGGCAACCCCAAGGAAAATAAGTAAAATCAAATTTAAAAGCTCCAGATAATTCAGATACTTTATTTAAAATTTTTATACCTTCAGCCAATACTTCGGGACCAATTCCATCTCCAGCAATCACTGCAACTTTATATTCTTTCATCTAAGTATCCCTCTCTCTTATGAACTATCGATTGTCTCTTTTTTAGAGTACCATGACTCGCTTTTTTATTCAAGCCAAACTCCCCTTCACTTCGTCTATTTTATCCATGATTTCAGGACAACTCTAATTTGCTGAGCTCGTAGTCTTGACGAAGTCAATATGCATAAAATGAAAGTGAGCCAAATCATCTGGCCACTTTCATTTTAAGACTTATATTGCAAGTCGGTAAATCGCTTCAACATCTTTTGGACCAAGTGGCATGAATCCACCAATCTTATTATGCTCAGTAACCCCGAGATGTTTTACTAAAGCAGGAATATCTTCTTCTTTTGCACCTAACTCTTCAAAATTAGCCGGCATCCCAATAGAACCTAAGAAATTACGGAAACGCTTAATCCCTTCAGTTGCAGTAAGCCCTGGATTGGCAAAATTTATATCACAGCCCCATACCCGCACTGCAAATTGCGCAAAACGATTGATGTCATGGTTCATCACATAGGTCATCCAAGCAGGCATAATTACTGCTAACCCCGCACCATGCGCCACGTCGTATAAAGAAGAAAGTTCATGTTCAATATCGTGACTGCTCCAATCCTGCTGCCGACCAACACCACATAAATTGTTGTGCGCGACCATCCCCGCCCACATAATGTTGGCACGTGCCTGATAATCCTGTAAGTTTGCCATAACTTTTGGTGCTTCTTCAATCATCGTTTGCAAAATTCCCTCACATAGACGATCCGTTACTTCTACATCTTTAGTCTTCGTGAAATAGCGTTCGCATACATGCGCCATAATATCAGTAATACCACAAGCGGTCTGATAAGCGGACAAAGTACAGGTTGACTCTGGATTCAAGATGGAGAATTTCGGACGCAAAGCTTCCCCTGTGGTGGCACGTTTCAACATACCATTTTCATGGGTAATCACGGAATCTGCCGAACCTTCACTACCTGCGGCAGCAATCGTCAAAACTGTGCCTATCATTAAAGCTTTGTCTACCGTTTTTCCAGTTCCATAATACTCCCAGAAATCGCCGTCATAAACAGCACCAGCAGCAATTGCTTTTGCCGAATCAATAGAACTTCCGCCACCGACTGCTAGTACAAAGTCAACACTTTCTTTACGGCAAAGTTCAATTCCTTCATAGACTAAGCCACTTCTTGGGTTTGGCATAACCCCGCCCTGCTCGACGTAAGAAATCTTTGCTTCTTTTAAGGATGCAGCCACTTTATCAAAAACACCATTTCGCTTAATAGAACCTCCACCATAGTGGATTAAAACTTTCGTTCCACCAAAACGTTTTACCAATTCTCCGATATTACTTTCACTGTCTTTACCAAAGCAGAAATACGTTGGAGCATAAAATCTAAAATTATCCATACCTATCATCTCCTTCCCCTATTCTACTTTATAGTATACATGTTAAAATTCACCAACGCTACCTTAGAAAAAACACAATACTGCCTTGCTAGAAATATCTAGAGAAAACAGTATCTGTATCCCCACTAGCATAGTCAAAAGACCTGCATATAATAATAAACGCTAAAAATACCTTTCCACAGAAAAATGGTTACATTGATAATTGTCTGCTTGAACATCGTTATGATAATATCCCTGGGCGCTATTGCTAATCAAAATGCCTATAACAATATCCTTTAGTTTCAAAAAAAGCGTAGGCGATACAATCGCCTACGTTCCGTGCTTTGCTTTCGCGCACTTTTAAATTTTTTGAATTCATTACATTCAGCAAACCCAAGGGGATTTTATTATTAAAATTCAAAATATTTTTTTACATTATGATATGAAATGTTTTCTACCAAGTTTCCTAAAAATTTCATATCAGCGGGATATTCCCCTTTTTCTACCCACGTACCAATCATATTACAAAGAATACGCCGAAAATATTCATGCCTTGTATAGGACAAAAACGATCTTGAATCTGTTAGCATGCCAATAAAATTTCCTAAAATAGATAAACTTGCTAAACTTGTAAGCTGATCCAGCATCCCTGTTTTACTATCATTAAACCACCAAGCAGCTCCAT
The DNA here is from genome assembly GCA_963805085.1 of uncultured Veillonellaceae bacterium. GTDB lineage: Bacteria > Bacillota > Negativicutes > JARBTT01 > JARBTT01 > JARBTT01. Next base: position 366,068 of record CAWDTA010000004.1, read on the forward strand.
GTTGAATTTTCCCAGCAATCTCACTTCCCTGGAAAGATCCAATTATAGAACCAATTAATTCATTATCATTTGGATTTAGTGAATAAAGTATTGTTTTTGGTAACTTATTCTTTTTATTAAGTGCATCTAATAATTTTACAATTGCATCCCCACAATGATGAGCTGCAATGCAATCAAATCCTGTATCTGCTCCCAACATTTTTAATGCCAATGAATTTCCGTTGCGCTGTGCCGAATAATGAATCTGCATCCCCCAATTTTTTTTGCTGTATTCCTGCCCTAAAAACAGTAGAATTCCTGTTTTATAAGCTTCAATCTCCTCTGCTGTTAATTTCTCTCTGTGAAGCGCTTTCTGAAATATCTTATTAAGCTCGGTATCTTTTACTTCCCGAAAAAACACATAATCCAATCCGTGGTCTGAGGCTCTACAACCCATTTTATGAAAAAATTCTATACGATTTTCCAATGCTTGATAAACATCTTCTATAGTCTGTATTTTTATCTTAGATGCTTTATTAAGGCGTTCAATATACGATATAAACCCTTCTTTTTCAATCGCCATTATTCCATCAGGGCGCATTGTCGGTAAGACCTCAGCCAAACATTTTCCATCTTCCTTTATCTTTTTATGCCAATGTAAATCATCTGCCGGATCATCTGTTGTACAAATCACTTTCACATTAGAAGCTTTAATAATCCCCAACACGGACATTTCTTTTTCTTGTAATTTTTTATTGCAAAGATTCCAAATCTCTTCCGACGTCTCTCCATTCAAGGGTATTGAACAATTAAAATACCGCTGTAGTTCCATGTGTGTCCAGTGATAAAGCGGATTTCCTATTGCTCTTGGTAACGCTTCGGCAAATTTTTGAAATTTTTCACGATCCGTCGATTCTGTACCCGTAATATATTTTTCTTCGACCCCATTAGAACGAATCATGCGCCATTTATAATGATCCCCCCCCAACCATGCTTCCGTAATGTTTCTAAAAACATGATTTTCAGCAATTTGCTGCGGATTTATATGACAATGATAATCAATAATCGGCATTCTAGTGGCATGCTGATGAAACAAAATCTGCGCGGTTTCATTTTCTAACAAAAAGTTTTTACCCATGAATTCTTCCATTAAAAATCATCCTCATATATTATTTTCTTTTGATTTTTTTCCAATTACACTTTGTAACGCCTGATAAACATTGCTAACTTTTTGCCCCAATGCCACCTGAAGCTGTTCTCCAACTATAATAGCATCTTTGACACCATCTAAATTCTTTAAAACTTCGCAATTTGCCGCCGTATTATCTGATAATGTAATTCTAATCCGCGTAGCGCAATACGTATAATAATCAATATTATACGCTCCGCCGACATTTGCCAAAATTGCATTTGCTAAAATTAATTGATCATCTTCTGCATCTTTTAGATTGTCTATTTTAATTGAATGACTCCAAATCTCTTGGTATTTGTATCCTGTTAGTTCTTCAACAATTGCCTTAGTTTCAGCACTAACATCATCCTTACTTCCACCAGCTTTTAAACGATCAATTTCTTGAATCAAGACAGCATGTGTCTGTTTGTTCAGCTTAAAATGCCATGCGAAATACAACGCAATTGCAATTAGGCCACCGGTGCCTATGAACAATGTATTAGCGATTGTATGAATAGCTTCTGGGGTCTGTATTAATTGTCCTTTAATAAATCCACCTTCCTGTAAGACAAAACCTACAATTATCGTAGCAACTGCGACTGTAGTTTTCCTCGCAAAAGTCATAACTGCAGCAAACAACCCTTCTCTTCTTTTCTGCGATATAATTTCATCTACATCTGGAATAAAAGGAAAAACATTCCATGGTGTGAATTCAAGAAGCTGACGCCCTACTTGATAAAAAAGGCCTAATGCATATAAAACAACCAATTTAGAACCAGGATCATAAAGATATACTACAAAAAATCCTATTAAACAAACAAGCATTGTTATATAAGAAGTTTTAAACAAATTACTCGGCCCAATTTTAATCAATAAGAATCCTCCAGCAATCGTTGCTGGTATTCCAATAATACTTAACGAAAGTATATCAGCAGCATTTGACGATGGAATGTTTAAACAGAATACCGCAAAGAAAACAAATACCGTATTAAAAACGTCTTTTCCCGTAAAAGAGCAAATATAGATCAATAAATGCTGACGAAAAGCTTTAACTTTCAAAGTAGACCAGTATTCTTTAGTGATATGAACAAAACTTTGGCACTTCTCAGCAAAACTTTTAGGCTGTTCGGTCTGAAGAAGTTCTTCTTTCATTTTTGCTGTAAGTTCTCTTTCCCAGGTTACTTTGTAACTAATAAAAATGCAAATAGCAAACAGTACCGCAAAAATTGTACCATTTAAGGAATATGCATACGCATTATTTTCCCCAAAGTGACGAATTAAAATTGCTGGGACAAATGTAGCTAAAAAAGTGCCCGTAGATGATATAAACATACGGCAGGTAGAAAGTTTTGTCCTCGCATTAAAGTCCGTTGTCATTTCCGATGGCAAAGTTTCCCAAGGAATCAATACCATTGCTGCAATAATTTCAAATGCTAGATAGCAAGTTAAGTAATACCAATAACTCATTCCTGTAAGCCAAAGCATAGCATAAACAGCCATCAACGGTGATCCAATCAGTAAGAAAAATCGACGACGGCCAAAACGTTTTCCAAGCTTATTCTTGAAAAAATTATCTGATACGCTACCAATAGATAAACTGACGATTGCATCAACTATTCTGGCAATTCCGACAATTGAAGCTGCTTCTAGCGGTGTTAAGCCAGCATATGTTGTATAAAAGAAAAGTAGCCACGCCCCTATAATTGTAAATGCACCACCACCCATCAAGTCTGTTAAACCAAAACCTATACCAATCGGAATTGTAATTTTTCTATTTTTCTCAGCCATATTAATTCCCCCTACATTTTTATTCGTATTGTTATATTAAAGCTGTAAAATCTGAAATGGTAACTTTCCAATTTTTATATTTATCCTACATATTTCCTTAATGTATTCTTAACAGACTCCGGTCCAACGCTCATTTCTTTAAAATAATCTTCAATCAAGACTCCTAACTCAACTTTATACAAATCTGAACCAAAAATAGTGATATCGCTAAGAATTGGCTTTAATACAGCATGAACATCAAAGCTTTTACCTAAATGTACATCTGCCAATTTTTTCTGTAAATCTGGCAATAATGGATCAGGACTCACCGTAAATCGCTTACCAGAATCATCAACTCCTAATAAATAACGACACCAGCCAGCAATAACCAGAGGAATATACTTAAGAGTTCTCACATCTAATTCCGATGAGTCCTGATAAGCCTTAATCGTTTCACCGAAACGCACACCAAGTTTTTGTGACGTGTCACAAGCAATACGCTGAGGCGTATCTGGTATTGCTGGATTAGGAAAACGCTCGGTCAAGCATTCTCGTAAAAAATCTCGTGGATTCAGTACCCCTGGATCTGCGACAACCTTCATCCCTTCTTGATAGCCGATTTTTTCAACAAATTGCTGCAGCAACGGATTTTTCATTTCATCGGCAATCAATGTATAACCTAACAAGCAACCAAAAATCGCCAATGCTGTATGCAGTGGATTCAAACAAGTGCAAACTTTCATTTTTTCCACACAATCAACCGTCTGACGGTTGGTAAAAATTACACCTGTTTTTTCTAAAGGAGGTCTGCCATTTAGAAAATTATCTTCGACTACCAAATATTCTGTCTTTTCCGCATTCACAAAGGGAGCATAACAGCCGCCACGATTACTAGAAATAAACTCCATATCCGTAAGTCCATCTTTTAGAAGCTCTTTTTGTATTTTTTCTGATGGACGCGGTGTTATTTTATCAATCATGCTGCATGGATAGGCAACTTTCTGCAGTAAATACTCTATAAAACCTTTTTCTACCAGGTCTTTTTTCTCCCAAGCATAAGCAATCTCTCTAATCGCATTTTGTAATACAATTCCATTATGTGAACAATTATCCATACTCAAAAGAGTTAACGGAAAAGCACCTGCTAAATAACGTTCATGTAATAAAGAAACCAATCTTGCCAAAAAACTTTGCGGTGCTTTTGGTCCGTTCATCAGATCAGTAGCAATATCGGCCAAATATGCACCATCATTATCCTTGGTTTTATACCCCTTTTCTGTAATAGTAAAACTGATAATCTGCAGCGATGGGTTACGCAAAATTTCTTGTAAATGCTGCCAATCTTTCTTTTCTTCCGTATGGCAGGTTAAACTTTCAGCGATACTGCCAATTACTTTTTTACGAGTACTCTGATCTGGATACAGCGTAACCAATAAGCTTAAATTATCATGTGGCTGATAAATTTTATCAATTACTTCGCAATTATTAGTTGCTACTGCTATGATTCCCGTTTTCACAAAACCTTGGTTCAGTAAGCTCTGCTGCAACGAAGCCACAAAAGCGCGAAATATATTTCCCGGGCCAAAATGCAACCATTCTGGACGTTTCGCTGTTTCCTGCAGCATTTTACTACGATCAAACCTTGGTAATTCTATCCCCTTACCTTGCCAAGCTAGTACATTTTGCAGGTTCTTCGCATTAAGTTTCATCTTATATCACATCCTTTTATTATTTTCTGCTGTTTTCACGGCAAATTGCATCCCATAAACCGCACAAATAATTTGCCCCTAACGCTCTATCATATAATCCATATCCAGGACGTCCTTTTTCATTCCAGATCATTCTTCCATGATCTGGTCGAATTGGGCCAGTAAAACCAATATCATGTAAAGCCTTCATTATCGCATAAATATCTAAAGAACCATATTGGGATTTATGAGCAACTTCATTGAATACCCATGGTTCATGTACCTGGACGTTTCTAATATGAGCAAAAGCTACACGTCCCATTTTGCCGAAATGCCGAATAATATCGGGGATATCATTATTTAAATTGGCTCCTAATGAACCACTACAAATTGTCAAACCATTACTTGGGCTATCAACCATACCGACAATCCGCTCCAAATTATTTTTTGAAATAACAATACGTGGTAAACCAAACACCTTGCAAGGTGGATCGTCCGGATGAATTGCCATTTTTATGCCTACTTCTTCGGCAACTGGTACAACTGCTTTCAAAAAGTATTCCAAGTTTTTAAATAATTCTTCTTCATCAATATCTTTGTATAAATCAAACAACTTCGTTAACTCTTTTAATCTCTCTGGCTCCCAGCCTGGAAGCGAAAAACCATTGGCATTCTTTTGCACTTCTTCAACCATTACTTGTGGATCTTTCCCAGCAATCAAATGATAATCATAAGCGAGTGCTGTGGAACCATCAAATAATACTTTAGCTAAGTCCGTTCTCGTCCAATCAAATACTGGCATAAAATTATAACAAACAACATTTACACCAACCTTACCAAGATTTCTCAAAGAAATAATATAATTTTCTATATAGCGGTCGCGACTTGGTAAACCTAGTTTAATATCCTCATGTACATTTACACTTTCTACTGTTTCAAAAGCTAAACCATAGTCTTCAATTTCATTTTTTAACTGCATAATTTTTTCCATTGGCCATGCTTCACCAACGGGCACATCAAATAAAGCGCCTACAACTCCTTGCATTCCTGGGATTTGCCGAATATTTTGAAGTGTAATTTTATCTTCATCTTTTCCATACCATCGAAATGTCATCTTCATTATCAAATTCCCCCATATCATTTATAGTGCTCAAGTTCTTTACTGATATACTACCATACTAGTATATCAGTATCAAATTCTATTTATAATAGAAAAACAGTCGATTTTATGCTTTTTTCACATCAATCCTTTAAATATTAGCCTTTTTCTTCTTATTCTGAAATTTTTAAATTATTTGATATTTAAATAAACACACAAAAAAAGCACTTTAATCAACTTGTCAAAGCACTTCCTTTTATGTTTTTAATTTTCATATTCAAAATTTAATACACAGATAAATTTTGACAGTAAAATATTTTACTTAAAATAACCTTTATATGTTTGTTTTAATTCCTCAATATCAGTAATTACTTTATTAATATGCAACCCAATTATTTTTTCACATAATCCTTGATCTTTCTGAATAATCGCTTCTACAATCTGTCGATGCTGCCCAAATAATTTTGGCAGTTCATAATAGCCTTTCGTTAAAGTGAGCATTCGCACGCGATTATAATTTAAACTCATCTGTTTAATCATTTTCCAGATGCGCTCCTTATTACAAGCTTTAAATATAAGGCCATGCATGGTATCATCTAGCTCAAAAAACTTCATATAATCTTCTTTATTTACACATAATTCTTGTAAATCTAAACAAGCTTGCACTTGTAATAATGATTCCCTAGGAAACCCATGACAAACCAGTTTGATTATAGCATTTTCCATCGTTGCCCGCAAAAATCGTGATTCGGCAACCTGCTCTAAATCTATCTTTGCCACATAGGTGCCCTTTTGCGGTAGAATATCCAATAAATTTTCTTGAGCTAAGCGAATAAAGGCTTCTCTGACTGGCGTACGACTAATTTGCAGTAATTCAGCGATGTCTTTCTCCGACAATGCAGTTCCTGGCACTAGATTCAAGCTGAGAATATTTTTAATCAACAATCTATAGGCATACTCTCCTATTGAATCTTGTGGTAATTTATCAGAAATGTTAAAGTTCATTTTATAGCTCCCATCTTCTTCACTATCTTATTATACTACCATATTAAGATCAAATTCGTCACTAGCTCAAACGAAATTGAGTTAATAGACGCTCTTCCTCTTTACGGTCGCAATTTATTTGATTCGCCATACTGTATAAAAAAGCCTTTCAACATCACTGCTGCTATCTTTCATAGTCTATATTTACACTATTCAGCACCTCAAATTTATATAGCTAGGAAAAAAGTTGAATTTTCATTGTAAATAAACTAAAATAAAGGTTCAAAGGAGGTAATAAAATGAAAACTAACGCCGAAAATCATGTGGGCTATTTAATACAACAAATTTCACATTTATTAGAGCAATTATTCAATAAAAATCTAGCAAATGAAGATTTATCTGTTTCACATGCAAGGTTAATTTATCTGTTATATAAAAATGATGGTATGACACAATCAGAACTTCAGCAAGATTTGCTGATTAAACCGTCTTCTATTACAAAATTAATTGATGTATTAGAAAAAAAAGGTTTGGTTAAAAGAGAAGCTTCTAATGAAGATGCACGAATTAAGAGAATTTATTTAACCAATGAAGGTAAGAAAAAAGAAGAAATATTATGTAATATTAAAGAAAAAACAGAAGTCAATTTATTGATAACTATTTCCGAAAGTGAGCATCAAGACCTTATCCGAATTTTGAAATCAATTAAGCAAACATTGCAATAAAATATTCTGATAAATAGTTTAGTTTCCTAACTAAATAAATTATGCTATGATAATTACATGACATAATTTATTCTACGGAGGCGTATTCTATGAATTCCACAACTCACAACTCGGTACCACATAATCGTTTATGGACGGCGATTATATTAGGCTGTTTAGCCGGTATTGGCCCGCTTTGTACAGATTTATATTTACCTGCATTACCTCAAATTGCAACTAATTTGAACACGAGTGCATCGTTAGTACAATTCAGTTTAACAGCTACGCTACTCGGTGTAGCCATCGGACAGATTTTTATTGGCCCTAACAGTGATATTAACGGTCGAAAAAAACCATTGATACTATCATTGATCATTTTCATTATTTCATCCTTTATGTGTTCTTTCGCGACTTCGATTTGGGAACTCATTGCTTTTCGTTTTATTCAAGGTCTTGCGGGTTCAGGAGGTATCGTATTATCAAGGGCAATTGCTTGTGATCTTTATTCCGGCTCAGAATTAACAAAGTTTTTTTCATTGTTAATGTTAATTAACGGAATCGCACCTATTTTTTCACCAGTTATTGGTGGGCAAATTCTGGCATTGAGTGACTGGAAAGGGATATTTTTTATACTCGGCCTATTTAGTATTGTATTAACTTTGGCTGTTATTTTTGGTATGAAAGAAACTTTACCATTGGAGCAACGTAAGGTTGGAGGCTTGAAAGCAACTTTTGTTACTTTTAGACAACTGTTATCTGATAAGAGTTTTGTTGGCTATGTTTTAGTGCAAGCCTTTATCATTGCCGGTTTGTTTGCCTACATTGCAGGTTCACCATTCGTATTACAGACGATTTACGGCTTATCAGCAGAAAAATTTAGTCTATGTTTTGCGATTAACGGAATCGGCATTATGCTATTTGCTCAACTAACAGGACATTTCACAGGCAAGTTTAATGAAAAACAAATACTCGTCTTTGGACTAAATCTAGCCCTATTGTGCAGTATACTATTACTTGCTATGAGTATAATGAAGGCATCTATCATTTTTATCTTGATTCAACTATTTATCATCGTATCATGTATCGGAATCACAACCACGGCCAGCTTTTCTCTAGCTATTCAGCGTCAACCAAATTCAGCTGGCAGTGCGGCTGGATTAATCGGTGTCGTAACATTTATATTTGGCGCTATCGCTTCTCCCCTTGTTGGTTTAGGTGACGGAACAAACGCTATCCCTATGGGTCTGGTAGTAACACTTGCCAATTTATCGGCATTTATAAGTTATTTCAAATTGGCGAAGACAGAATAAATACACTTGACGAAACACGACTCATCTTTTGCATATTTTATCATTCAATACGTATTTTCTTATCTGCAATTTGCATGCATTAATATTGTAATCAAGCTAAAGCAAAAGATGTCTATCACTAAGAAAGTTAAACTTTCTTAGTGATAGGCATCTTTCTTAATAATTTAAGCCGTTACTAAGTACATTTTTGCACCTAGTAACGGCTTAACATTTATGTAAGCACTATTTTTTGTGAGACTATTTATCAAAATATAATATTAAGATTAATACTATTCTTGAATATACAGTTCTACATCATCAAACGAACCCCAGTTTCCTGCGTTTGCTTGATTATCGACACCAATTGTGATCTGACCATTCGTAACATTAATGTCCTTAATCGTCCATTGATGCCACTTGCTCCAGCCATCATTTGTAATTGTAACTGTCACTTCACTACCACCATAGTCACTAGCAAACAGTTGAATTGCTTTTTCACCGCCACCGCCTTGTGTCCATACGGATAGTGTATATTTACCATCTTTTAATCCAGTAATCGTTTGCGTTGCATTAAAGGCGAATGCTTTATCAGACCAATAGTGCATAGCACTCTTACCGCGCACATCGCCGGCAGAGCCTGAAATATTAACTGCACTAACATCACCTTTGACTGCCCATTGATCTAAAGTACCAGTTTCAAAGTTACCATTTTTCACAAGATTGACTTTATTGATCACATTGATTTTAGCAATCGCTGCTTCGTCAGTACCAACAACTGTACCAGTAACTCGATAGTTACCTACCGTATCATAAACTGGTGTTTCTGTATTCCAAGAAACAGGAAGTTCTTTTGTTGAATCATCTGTATAAACAGCACTGATTACCTTTGGTAATTCTGTTGATATGCCAACATTACCAAGAACATCAACTGGTTCTAATTCTTTCACCGTTGCTTGTACAAATTGATTATTTTTATCGGATACAAGGTTGAACACATTTAGAGATTCTAATGCATTGCCTTTGAAATCAAACATTGCAAGGTTTTCCCATTCGTTACCTTCTCCATGTTTCCAACCAACTCCTGGAGTTGGAATCCAATCTGGTTCCCAATAGAATACACCCATACCACGTTTATTATTTACCTTGCTGACAGCTTCCATGATGTCTCTCATTCCAGTTGCCTGACCTTGTACGGAGCTCTTATATCCACCGATTTTTTCTTCGTTTGGACCATAGCAGTTTTTCTGAGCATCAAAGCCATCATTGGTAAAGCCCATTGCTGTTTCTACAACAACAACATCTTTATTATACCGTGCACTAACATCGTTCATGTTGTTTTCTAGTTGTTCCAACTTGCCATGCCAGAATGGATAGTACGAAAGCCCAATGATATCAAAATCATTTACTTTATTTTCTACAATCAAGGAATCAAAGAAACTACGGTATAACGCATTGTCGCCACCATTTGCTAAATGAACCATAAGTTTGATGCTTTTCTCTGGATCATTATCACGAACAGCCTTCAAGCCTTGGCCAATCATATTTGCAAGATTTTTATAACCTTCTGGACTCGTAGTTTTACCTTCTGGCCATAACATCCCGTTATTAAGTTCGTTACCGATTTGTACCATGTCAGGTTTAATACCTTTGGCTGCAAAATCTTTGATCACTTTGCTGGTATATGTATAAACATCTTTTCCAAGTTGTTTTGTATTATGATTTGCCCATGCTGCTGGTTTATTTTGTTTGCCTGGATCAGCCCAGAAATCACTGTAATGGAAGTCAATTAGTACTTTCATACCTTTTGATTTTGCCCGCGTTGCGATTTCCAATGCTTTTGCTTCATCGGTATTACCGCCGCCAACTTCTACACCATTTACAATTGGATTATTCCATATTCTAAGGCGAACCCAGTTGATCCCATGTTCTTGTAAAATATCTAAACAATCTTTTTCTATACCTTGATCGTAGAATTTGCCACCTTTTAATTCGAGTTCTTTTAACATCGAAATATCGGCGCCTTTCATGAAATCAGAGCGAATCCCATCGATTGGATTCACCTGAATTGCAGCTTCTGCATTTGGTACACTAAACATAATGCTACTCGCCATCAATGCTGACAGTACAAGCGAAGTTAATTTACTTTTTTTCATATCTTCACCCCATATATTTATTTAAACTATACCATTTTTATTTTCGTAAATTCTCTTACTTTATGCGAGAGGATTTCCAGTATCTATCAAGAATATCTCTGATAAGAGACTTGTTTATAACGCATCTATAGGTTAGCCTGGCCGCTGTCTATCAAAACGCGTTTCGTAACAAGTTTCTTTTTTTGTCCACTTATCATAAAATTCTCTCCTTGTTTATTTTTGATTAGAAGCTAACGGTTAAAGCCGCATAAGCTGTATCTTCATATTTGCTGAAACCGGATTTAGCTTCATCATATGGTTTAAGCTTATAGTAAGTAACTTCAAAATTTGTATTACTAGCTAACATATAACTTGCACCAAGCCCCCAACCTTTATCACCATCGCCATTAAATCCATTACCACCAGCTATATTCAATCTATGTCCCCAGTACGTAGAATCTACTGCTGCGTTACCAAGGCTGAAATATTCCGCATATACCTTCCATGTATTGGCTTTATTCCATACTTGATTACCATAAGTTAACCTTGTCCAATAACCATGATCTTGATCTGCTGCATCGGCATTATTTTTTACATATTCCGCAAGCAAATTCACTTTATCACTTATTTGCGAATTAAAACCAACTGCATATTGATCAAATGCATATGGTTGTTCATTCCAGACTGTCGTAGCTACAGGTGTTTGTATCCAACTACCATCAGTTAATTGCACCCACTTATTTTCATATGCTGTACTAGCCGTCTTTAATTTATCATTTGTCTTTAAATGGGCAACTGTAACATGCGTAGCAGGACTCGTCGCTACATCAACATTTGCTAGGAACGCTCCCATATTCGTATTATGCCAACCTTCAGCTGCTAAATCTCCCCAACCGGCTGATACTTTTACCTTGTCACCAAATTGGTGCGTAGCATAGATACCATCAATTTGGTTTTCCCACCAAAGAAGACCTTGTCCAAGATTTAATTCCAGCCGCCCAACAGAAATGTTTGTATTTGCATGATTCCAATCAACACTAAACTTGTCAAGTCTAAAAGAGTTCTGATCTCTGGTGCTATTATCCCAAGAATTGAAATTCTGATTTTTATTACCCCAACCATCATTTACTTTAATTTCATTTTCATATTTAATACGGCCATTTATGGATATATTCTCTGCTGGTTCGCCATAAAAGCCAAGGCGTACACGTTCTTCAAATTGGCTGGAATTTTCTTTATGTCCATCGTTGGTATCTTTCATCTTATTTGCTTTATTTTCAAAATACCGCATACGAGCATCACCATACCATTTAAATGAAGACATTTTATCTTCTACTTTTTTTAGACGTACACCCATATTGGCTAATTCATCAGAGTATTCTTTTGATAAACGATCTAAAGCTGCTTTATTGGCATCATCTGCTTTATCAACGTTAGACATTGCTTTGGCAACTAGCTCTGCCATTTCATAGCGGCTAATCGCTTTTTCACCGCGGAAATCTGCATCACCATAGCCATCTACGAGACCTGCTTGTACTAGTTTTTCTACTGCACCATATGCCCAATGGTCTTTTGGTACACTCGTAAATGGATTTGCTGTTGCTGCCATAGCAACACTAGAAAAGCTAAGAGCACCTAGAGCTACTGCAGATACAAGAAACTGTTTTTTCATTTGAATTCCTCCTAAAATAATAAATAAATTCTTTTTGAGCCAACTATTAGGAGCACGAACATTGTTGTCCATGTTGCCAATATTCTGACTTCTTCTAGTCACCTCTTATTTAGACACCAATGGAGCAGCCAAGTTTTTTCAACAGTGGATACTGTTTTATTTACTTGGCTGATCCAATGGTGAGAAAAACTAAATTTCTACATCGTTGACATCGACCAGCTGTTTCGTTTTGGAAATTTTCTTAAACCAATATGCACTTTTTTTCGGATACCGCTTTTGTGTTTCAAAGTTTACATAAAATAGACCATAGCGCTTGTTATAGCCATTTGACCAAGATAATACATCCATCAACGACCATACATAGTATCCTTTTACATTTACGCCTTCTTGAATTGCTTTCAATATGTAATTGAAATGTTTTCTAATATATTCAATACGCGGCGTATCATCAATCTTTCCATTAATGAAATCATCTTTATATCCCATGCCATTTTCAGCAATATAAATCTTTTTGTAATTTGGATAGTCTCTTTTGATTCTAACGAGCATATCATACATGCCCTGCGGATAAATCGGCCAATCCCAATCCGTCGTTTCAACATCTGGCTTGCTTACGCGTGCGCCAATTCCCTTTAAAGCAAATACACTTGTACCTTTTTCGCCAGTTCCGTTATGATGCATTTTACTTTCGCCATCATAGCCTTGTAGAAAATGACTGGAATAATAATTCATGCCTAAGAAATCAATATCTTTAGCCGCAGCTTCGATAGCATCCATATCGCCATCATACACAGTAAATGTTCCATGATTCTTTTTGAGAATTTCATGAATCGTTTCTAACGTGTCTTTAGCGTATTCACCTTTAAAGCATGCATCCAGCATAAATTTATTGGCAATGGTATCATCTAAATAAGCCGCTCTTTTGTCCTCTGGCTTATCGCTGATCGGGCACTTGCCTTCTAGCGTATGAACGATACCAATTTCACCTGGCAGATTCATACTTTTATATACGTTGAGAGCTTGTGCATGCGCAGCCATCATATTGTGCATGATCTGAACAGCTTTCGGGATATCAAATTTTATACTAGGTGGGAAGTTCCCAATGATATAGCCATTTTGTGCAATTGACCAAGGTTCATTAAATGTAGCCCATTTTTTTACACGATCGCCGAAGTTTTCAAAACAAACCTTAGCAAACCTAACAAAGTGTTTAATATTCTCTCTATTTAACCAATCGCCATTTTGAAAAAGTGTTAGCGGCGTATCGAAATGATGTAAGGTAACAAATGGATCTACACCATTTTTGATACATTCATCAATTAGATTATTATAAAACGCAATTCCTTTTGGATTGATCTCACCAAAACCATCCGGAATAATCCGACTCCAAGAGATCGAAATACGAATGCCATTAATGCCAAATTCATTCGATAACTCAAGATCATCTTTGTATGTATGATAAAAATCACTTGCTTTATCACCATTGAAACGGCTGCCTGGTCTATTCAAATATTCATCCCAACAACACGGCCCCCTGCCGTCTTCCCTCGTTGCACCTTCTACTTGAAAAGCCGCCGTTGCACCACCAAATATAAAATCATCTGCAAATTGCTTCATGTTATTGACCGCCTTTTATCTATATTGATTTAATTTTGATGAATTAAATCTAATGCAAAGTTGAATGCAGCTTCAGATTCTCTAGTTAATTTAACGTATTCTTTACCAGAAGTTGTCGCTGATTTTACACCTTTTGCATCACAATCACGTTTCAATTCATCGTACATAGATGCCATTTGTGGTGCTAATACAATCAAATCAAAATCAGTAATTTTTTCTTTATGCTGACCATATGCCATAGCAATAGAATCCATGTTAAATTTCTTTTCCTTTGCCCCTTTAGCGATTGATTTTGCAAGCATACTACTCGTTGCACCACTTGCACAAAGTACCAATACTGCTAATTGTTCTTCAGGGCTTTGACTAGCTACTGTCTGCTGAGCAGATTCCTTTATTGAAGTAGTTGGGACTTGCACTATTTTACGGTCTTCTTCGACTTCACCATTATTTTCAGATTCTCTAATTACCAATTGTTTGTCATAGACTTTAAAGAATGGATAATACATTACAAAATCAATAATCAATAATAGTGGAGCTAAGATAAACGACAATTTCGCAAAGCCAGTACCTAAAATCAAACCGATTGTCCCTGGAGTTGTCCATGGTAAAATATAGACAAAACCATTCATGCCCAAATTATCAATGAAGAATTTAAACAACCAAACATTTAGAATTGGTGTCAAAATAAATGGTACAAAGAACACTGGATTTAATACGATTGGAGCACCGAATAAAATTGGTTCATTAACAGCAAATAATACTGGAACAATCGAAGTTTTTCCGACTGCCTTTAGCTGTTTTGATTTTGCAATAAATGCACACATTGCAGCAAACATTAGAGTTGCACCTGTACCACCTAATGTCGCGACGAAATAAGAAGTACCATGTGTCAATACATTCGTCGCATGCTCGCCCGCTTGAAATAAATTTAAGTTTGCTTCAATATTTGCAATATAGATTGCTGTTACTGCTGGTTCGACAATGGAAGGGCCATGAATCCCGATAAACCAGAACATTGCCATTGCTCCATAAATGATCGCAACACCGATGTATCCATCTGCCGCCGAAAACAACGGTTTGAATACTTCCAAAATCCATGCACTAAATCCCATGCCAACAAGATATTTAAAAAATATACTAAATATCCAAAAGATTAAAACCGATACTGCTAACGGAATTAAATCTGCAAAAGTTTGTGAAATATTATGCGGTACTTCATCCGGCATTTTGATGGTAATATTGTTTTTCACGCAAAATTTATAAATATTAGGTATGATAAATGCTACAACAAATGCGGATAACAAGCCTTTTGTTCCCATGTATTCACTAGAAAATCCACCTTTAACAGACTCAACACTTAATAAAAGGAAACAAATAATAGCTACAATCATGACAGATACCGGATTGATTTGTCTCAATTTCGGTAGTAAATTATTAAAATTATCAGTTAAACTTTTTGAAATGGTTGCTACCATGAGCACTGCCAAAATCCCCATGGAATAGTTATAAGCTTTCCATAGTACCGCACTGATACTATCTGGCCAAATATAACCGAAAATATTCGGAACACAGGCAACCAAAATAAACATACTAGAAAATAGAACTACTGGAATACAACTGATAAAGCCATCTCTGATTGCTCTAAGATACGGATTATTTGAAACTTTTTCAAACGTCGGTTTCATCGTTTCAATCAAACTTATTAATTTTTCCATACAAAATCCCCCATCTTATTTTATTGTAGTAACTTAATTTACTTTTTTATATAAATCAACAAAATTTTTCACGAGATCTCGTAGTAGCATCACTGTCATTAGATGATCTTGTGCATGTACTGTTAAAAAGTTTACCTTGATGTTTTCACCGGAAGATTCCATTTGCAAAATTCTAGTTTGCGTATTATGTGCTTCTGTAATCAAATCATTGCCTTCTTGAATCATTTCTTCAGCCTTAGCATAATCGCCATCATTCGCTGCTGTTAAAGCTCCCACGTATTTTGATCTTGCATCTCCCGCATAAGCAATAATCTCAACTGTAGTCATTTCAATTTCTTCATTTGTCATCTTATTCTTCCTCCAAAATTTAATTCATCATGATATTCTCTTTTTTCTAATTTTTCAGTTAATTTATCAAGTAGATATCATTCAAGCATTTATTATACTATCTATTCATCCGCAATTTCAGTCTTTCCAAACACGTTTTGATATATTTTGTCGAAACCGTAACATTATTTTATTTATTTCAAAATCGACAGCTAAGGTTTTTATCTACCTGGTGACTTAGCTGTCAATTCACTATTTTATATTGACGTAAGGAATTACCGTTACTTGCTTTGAAAACTCATCTATCTGCTAGGATCAATCTGTCCTATACCTTCCATTGGAACTTCCGCAACCATTTGCAAATTTCAACATATCAAGGATGTTGTAATCTTCGTGTAATGCGTACGCTAAACCAGCAACTAGAGAATCTCCACAACCAACTGTATTTACTGCTTCCACTGTTGGAATGTTGATGATAAATCTTCCCAAACTTCCATTTAACATCATGCCCCGCTTACCTAACGATACGCGAACATTCTCAGCGCCCATTTCCAGCACCTTTTATGAAGCTAAAAATACATCTATCCGTTTTAACTGAAACACCAGCAAGATATTCGAGCTCTTCCTCATTTGGTTTGATCAAATATGGTCTGTCTTTGATAGCTAAACGTAAGCTTTCACCAGAAGAATCCAAGATAAATTTTATATTATTTTTCATGCAAATTTTTGCAATTTTCCCATAATAGCCTTCGGGAAGACCTTGCGCCAAACTACCAGAAGCAACTAAAATTTTTGTATCTTTTATCACTCTCTGCAATTCTTGCTCAAATTGTTCTATTTCCTGAGGCATAATTTCTGGCCCGCCTTCAAGGACTTCAGTAGATATACCACTTTTATCTCTAAAATTCATACAAATTTAGGCTGTTCCTTGAATCGAGGTAAAGCGATTGATTTAACCTTCTACCTCAATTTCTCTCTTGATAAAGCCGCCGGTAAAATCACCGAGAAAACCTAGACAGCAAATTTTTCCACCGATATAATGAGCAACTCTAGAGACATTAAGACCTTTGCCTCCTGCTGTGGCGATGACACTTTTGGCTCGTTGAACTTTTCCAGTTATAAAATCATTAAGCACATAGGAACGGTCGATAGATGGATTCATTGTAAGTACCGTAATCATAGTTAACCTCGCTGAGCACTCTTGCACATTTTTACTTTTTCTTCGATAACTTTCGCCATCGCTTCTTTTGCAGGAATCAGATATTTTCTTGGATCAGAAGCATCTGGATGTGCAATAAAATATTCCTTTATTGCTGAAGAAAACGGAATCTTCAATTCTGTAGCGATATTAACTTTGCATATACCTAAATCAATCGCTTTTTGCACAGCCTCGAATGGAACCCCGGAAGCACCATGTAGTACCAATGGAATATCAATCACTTTACGAATTTTAGCTAAACGCTCAAAATCAAGTTTTGGTTCCTTTTTATATAAGCCATGCGCAGTACCAATTGCTACAGCCAATGTATCAATACCTGTCCGCTTAACAAATTCGACAGCTTCATCTGGATCAGTGAAGAAAGCATCTTTTTCATCAACAGTTAGATCGTCTTCTTGTCCACCAAGTTTACCAAGTTCCGCCTCTACTGTAGCACCACAAGCATGAGCAAAATCAACAATATCTTTTACGATGGCGATATTTTCTTCAAATGGATGTTTTGATGCATCAATCATAACTGAACGGCAACCTTCAGAAATAATTGTTTTGATACTTTTCACATTTTCAAAATGATCAAGATGAAAAGTAAACGGAATTGTTACTTTCTCCATTGATTTTTGTGCAATCGCAATCAGATATTCTTTATTTGCATAATCAACCGTCGATGGCGTTGCTGCCAAAATAACTGGTGATTTTAATTTTTCGCAAGTTTCTAATACTGTTTGAATTGTTTCAAGGTTATGAATATTAAATGCTGGAACAGCATAGCCATTCTTTTGTGCATCTAATATCATTTCTTTTGTATTTCTTAATTTCATTTGTTATTTTACTTCCTTTATTTAAAATATCAATGTTGCTTTCCTGCCGCTAATTCAACATTTCTCTTTTTCATTTGTCTTGCATACCAGATGAATAACCCTAAGTACACAGCTAAAGAAGTTATCATTTTAATTGCATTTTCAATTGTCATGTTTCCACCGAATTTACCAACTGCAATCGCAATGAACTTTTCCACAGGTCCTTCTAGTGTAGAATGCGTAATCATCTGTGTTTCTGCAAGTCCCGGAGGAAATGCTCCTACTAGAAGAGCTGTCTTTGTTGCAAATTCTGCAATTGCAGTACCTGCTAATAAGAATACAGGTAACATTAAAGTTCCAATGATGATCATACGCATCATTCTGCCTCTCGTAACAACCAATAAGGATGGAGTCATCCCCATAGCGATGATACCACCTAACGGCAGTACACCATTGCCTGGTAAAAACAATGCTTCAATCAACATAATTGGTGCAAGTACATTTGCTGCTGCCCAAATTTCTGCTCTAGATGCTAAAAACGGCCAATCAATACCAATATTGAACTGTCTGCCAGCAAATCTTTTGCTCATAAAGTCTGTAATTCCCTGAGATAGTGGTTCAACAGCTGCGATAAACCAGCTGCCCATGAAAGAAAATAATTCCAAACAAACGCCGCCCGTGAAGGCTAGACTAAAAATAGATTTTATATCCTGTTGTCCTAAGATACCAACAAATACTCCTAAATAACAACCAATGGCAAACTTACTGCCCCAGAAGCCAATTTTTTTATTTAAAGTTGCTGCATCAAAATCATATTTATCGACAAATGGTAAAAGGACATCAAAAATTTTATTCAATACCATCACAATCGGGTTAAACATAAAGTTCAAATGAGTTGTCGTTGTCGGATTGGATTCCGGCATATTTACTAATTCATTAAATGTCGGTTTCATCAAATCTGAATTGATGAATTTAAGAACGCCGATGAACAGAACCAAAAGTGAGGCAAGGAATAAATTATCATTAGAATAATACATAACAAGTAATCCAACTACAGACAAATGCCAAACATCAAAAATATCTACATCTAATGTGTTTGTTTTATTCATCGCAAGCATAACAATGTTCAAAATAACTAAAAGCATTAAGAAATACAATGTATATGCAGAGCCCCAAGTAATCGTTGCAAGTGGGGCCCAACCAACGTCTGTGATTGATAGCTGAATTCCTGTGGATTTTACAAATCCCTGTAATGCCGGTGCGAATGCACCAGTTAAAATACCAATGATTGTACCCATACCGGTGAGAGCAATAGCTAATTTCATACCACCTTCTAACGCACGTGTGAATTTCACCTTCATGATTAGAGCTAGTAAAGTCAACACGATGAACATTACAGGAGGGCCACCTAACGACAAAATTGGTTTGAAAAATTGATTAGAAAACGAAATTAAAATATCCATAAGAACATCCATCCCTAATATATAAATTTTATTCAATTAATGTTTATGTAAAATCATCTTTATCGACAAATCAATTTGATATTTACTTTTCTATTATTTGTTTAATCCTTTAATAGCTTCTTCTAAATTATCAAAAACTGGTCGACTCATTGCTGGAATGCGATATAATATCGGTCCTGCTTCTACAATAGGAATATTGATTTTGAAACCTACATCTGGCGTTGATATTGGCGTAAAAATATCATATTTTGAAAGCAACTCTTCTGTAATATCCTTTATCATTACAGCATCGGCTTGTACCTGATATCCACGGTTGCTCATTTCTTCTTCAATTGCACTTTTGATTTGATGGCTAGAATTGACGCCAGCTCCACAAGCTGCTAAAACGTTAATCATAATAAAACACTCCTTATTTATTCTCTATTTGATATTTATAATTTATATTTCTCAACAACTTTATAAAGACTTTCTATCGTCTCCGCTTTTTCTAATGCGTTGATATCATCGACATTTGTCACAATCCCCATAATTTTACTTAAGATACCTGCTTGTTCACTATCTGCACTATTGAGAATCATAAACAAATACCGTACATTCTGTAATCTTTGTACTGGATTCATCATATTGCCAATTGAAATGCCTTGATTAAGCTTCACCAATACGACTTTTGTCACTTTGCAATGTTCACGTTCCGTATGAGGAATTGCAACATTAGGCAAACATCCTCCGATAATACTTAAATCAATTCCTGTTGGGAATTCTTTCTCACGTTTTTTTATCGATTCTTCATACGAATTTTTCACCAAATTTGCTTGGGCAAACCTTTTAGCCATTGTACCAAAAGCTTCATCTATATCTTTAAAATCTTCTTGAAATATCAAATTTTCTTCAAATAATTGTTGCTCTGGCATATCGACAACCTCCTACTTCATAAATTAATCGTGGTAAAATCCTTCATCCCATTTTTTCTGAATTTCATCGAAGATTGCGTCGTTTTCGATTGCATCATTCTCGCCGATTAATCCATCAATTTTCTGAATTAATGCTTGATTTTCAGCGGTTGGTTTATATTTCGCAGCAATAAAGGCATCCAATATATACTCAATTGTACCTTCACCCACGACTCTACCACCTACGCCGATTACGTTTGCATTGAGTTCTTCCTTTGCATAAACAGCAGTTTGTACATCTGTGACTAACGCACCACGTACACCTTTGATTTTTTCAGCTGCCATATTAATTCCTACCCCAGTACCGCAAATACATACACCCAAATCTACTTGCCCCTTGACAACAGCTACGCCAACTTTTCTACCAAAAATCGGATAATGTGTACGAACAGAATCATAGGTTCCACAATCTACAACTTCGTGTCCTTGTCCTTGTAAGTATTTTACGGCTTTATTTTTTATATCTGTAACGATATGATCACAACCAACTGCAATTTTCATTTTTACTCTCCCATCCTTTATACTATTTTGTTCAGCATATCAATGCGAACTTGATGTCTGCCACCATCATATTCAGATTTAGCAAAATTCAAAGCCAATTGACAAGCAAGTTTTTCTGCTGAAATATCTGAACCTAACGTGATGATCTGTGTAGAATTATGCATCCTTGTCATTTTTGAAGTATAATCCTCATAAACGGGTGCGCAGATGATGCCATGATGTTTATTCGCAATCATAAATGGTGCAACACCATATTCATCAATGACAATTCCTTTATCTGCTGTTTTATTTTTTATTGCTTCAACGACATTGATTGTAGCTTCAAAAATATTAGAAGTAGATTGATCCATCATTTCATAATGATTCTTGGCTAAAAACGTTTTAATTTTTTCTTTTAATACCGTGCCTTTTTCATTGGCAGCTATCGCTATTTTCATCACTAAGACCTCACTCATCAAATTTCATTAATTGTTTTGTTAAGTTTTATTTATTAACCCTGACTTCATTATATTTCATTTAGACTCGGTTTTGTTTTCGGCTTTTGGAACAGTTTTCATCACAAGAAATAACAGCTTTTTCATTGACAAAGTTCTTATTTCTTCTTAGAATAAATAGGGGATTTCTATTCTTATACTAACTATCTCCATGAAACAGGAGGGTATTTGTATTTATGTTAATCAAAATAAATCATTCCTTCTACGATAAGCTTACAGCGACTGAAAAGCAGGTTATTACCTTTATCAATGCAAATACCGATAAGATCGCTAATATGTCTATCGGCGCGGTGGCCGAGCAGACATTTTCTTCACCAGCAACCGTATCTAGAACCATAAAAAAGTGCGGGATTGATGGTTTCGCTGAACTGCGATATTTGCTATCTAAAAAAAATTCTGAATCAGAAAATTCCATTCAGGTAAATGAAATCTTAAAAAAATCATTAATGGAAGTAACCAATACGATTGAACACATATCAATCGACCAAATTCTCAAATCAGTCGAGCTGATAAAAAAAGCGCCTCGCATTTATATTTTATCTAGAGGCTTAACAATCTTGGTCGCGCAGGAATTTTCATTAAAATTGCAATTATTGGGATATAATATTTTCCAAATTTCTGATGCCGCCATTATGAAAAAAGTTTCTGCCGATATAAAATTCGATGAATTGATGATTATTTTCTCAATCTCTGGAACGACAGAGGAATTGGTAATATCAGCAGAAAACGCAAAGTCAGTCGGAGCAAAATTAATCACTTGCACCTGTGCTGCAGATTGCCCGCTAGTGAATATGTCCAACATCCCCCTCTGGGGTTATAAACACAAACATACTTCTATCACAACAGTGGATGTAACTTCCCGTTTTCCTTTGTATGTATTATCAAGAATCCTCATTGACTATTTAATAATACAAAAGTAAACGATACAAGAAATGCACGGAATAACTAATCATTAGTTATTCCGTGCATTTTTTATATCGCTAACCTAACTTACTTCTCCTTTACGAACATACAGGAGAATTTTTATTTTATCTCAATTTAATAAATTAACAAAATCATAATATTTACTTAATACATTTTACCAGCACTTTCAATTATAATAAAATTAAAGTAAATGAATTTGCGAGGTGTTTAGAATGCATACCGTATTGATTTTAACTGTTTCAATTGGCAACGGTCATAATCAGGCAGCCTTCAACATCAATCAAAAACTTCACGCTGCTGGTTATGAAGTAAAAACAATTGACCTACTACAAACTGAGCACTATGGCTTCAATACCTTTTTAAGCAAAGCCTACCAAAAGCTGATTGAATACAAACCAGAACTTTTTCGTCATATTTGTAAAATGAGTAAAATCGACAAATTTGATAATGTAAAATATATGCTAGCAAAAATGAATCAGCGCATCATTGACAGATTGGTTAAAAAGTACCAACCTGACATGATTATTTGCACCCATTTTTTTCCTCTAACTGCTGCAGCAGCATACAAAAAAAAATACTGTTCTTCATTTAAACTGGTTGGCATTGTAACGGACTATATTGTTCATCCCATATGGGAGGTTGCAAATGTTGACCAGTATTTTGTTGCGCATTCTTCCTTAGTGAAACAATTTAAGCACTGCATTGCCCCTTTAACTATAGTCATTCCCAGTGGCATCCCGATCGGCTTAGACTTTATTCCGACGATTAGATCAACCGATATAAATAAAATTTTAGTCATGACGAGTGGTCAAACTGACCAAAGTATGCTGGATATGCTCACTGTACTCCAAACATTACCTCGTCATATTGAGATCAGTTTTATTACAGGAAAAGATACAGAACGCAAGAAACAGTTAGATCAACTGACGGCGGACAATACAAATTTCAAAATATACGGTTTTACCAATCAAGTAGCTTCGTTGATGAAAACTACCGGCCTATTGATCACAAAACCCGGCGGATTAACTGTGACTGAAGCTCTAGCAACTGCAACGCCATTATTGGTATTTTCACCAATTCCAGGCATTGAGGAAGATAATGCCCGCTTTTTAGAAATGAACCTTTTAGGCTATTGGGCTAGAAATAAAAATCAGCTAAACGAACTGATCACCGAGCTTTTACAATCTCCTGAAAAACGAATGCTCATATCGCAACGAATGTTGACACTTCAAAACTCTCAAGCTACAAATAGCATCGTAAATCATTTAACTGCCGATATGGATCATAAGGTGGCATTATGATAAAAGCTTCAGTACGCTATCTAAATTTTGGTCTATCTATGCTCGGCACATTTTCCGCCCCTATACAATATCTCTTAGAATATCCTCATGACCCTAAATACTTGTGCATCACCCACAAAGCCTGTAATCTGGAAGCATTAAAACTAATTAAGGCAAGCGGTAATGTGGAGACTTCTGCAATTCTTGAAGACAATTTACTACAATTACAAGAAGGTGTAAAATGGGCAGATTTAGAGTTTAAAAATATCAATCATTTCTTTGACCCGGTTACACGTAAAGGATTATGGCGCTTCTCACCTAGTGTCTATGACTTTTCCGTCTATCTAAGCAAAGCCTGTCGCCATGCAAATAACCAAGATATTTCCAGCAGTTTCTTTTACCTAGGTGCTGCTACACATTTATTGCAAGATATGGCTGTTCCCCATCACGTATGTGGTTATTTATTCAATGGGCATAAAAAGTTTGAAAACTGGGTGCAATGCCATCTTGAAGAATTTTCTTGTCCTCCAAACCAAATAAAGCAAGTGAAAAAGCCATTAGATTTGTTGCTTCATAGTGCTACGATCGCTAGAGAATTCATGTCGCTCGTGGGCGAATCAGCAACCGAAAACCAATATAGGTACGCTGCGCAAAATTTACTCCCAATTGCGCAAGCCAGCTCCGCTGATTTATTCGAATGGTTTATAAAAACAAAAATATTATTAAAACGTTAAACATATATGAAAAAGGTGATTGCCTCTTTATTTGGCCAATCACCTTTTTTGTATCTTAGTAATATTTATCGTAATGAACTAAACTTAATTTCTCCTTCCTGGACATAAAGAGAAACGTATTTCAATGTATCTTTAAGAGTTTTTGTCGACGACCCTATCGATATTTTTGTACCAGGATAAATAAAATCAGAAACACGAATTCTACCTGATTTAAGCAGACGAAGAAGATTTTCAATGTTCGTTATACGTTGTCTGTTTTCCTCTATTCTTTCTGGCAGAACCTGAAATTCAGCTTCATTCTTTTTGTAACGTTCCAGTTTTACGGCAACAAGCCGCTCAACACCTTGTTTTCGAATAAATGAAATTGATCGATCCAATTCTTCATATAAAGTCTCATCTTTTTGGATTTCCGAACGAAGCTTTAACAATTCATCCTTTAAAAACGGGTTTATCGAAACTTCAAGTTCTGTAATAACACCTGATTTATTGCCAACGGTAGCAGCACGGATTACTTGTCCCGCTGATATCCTTCCGCCACGAATAAGTCCGCGCCGCCCCTCTATTATAACCCTACTACCTGCAAATACATTGCTATTCATAATAAAATCACTGACGATGACATCCTCATCAGCATAGACAGTCGCATTTTCTATAAAACCTACTACAAGGCGCTCACGAGCCTTGATAACACCACGGCTCATTCCCTGAATACCATTGCGAACAATAATACTATTTGCTTCTACCGTCCCTCCACAAATATTGCCACAAACTTCGACGTTTCCGCCCGCTTTTACACAAAAGTCAGGTTGTACTGTCCCCTTTACAATCACACTGCCTTTGAAATCTATGTTTCCCGTATTGTAGTCAACATCGCCTTCAATTACTATAATAGGTATTACATTGATACGCTTGTCGAGAAATACATGTAAATGTCCATCTATAGCAGCATAAAGACGCCAATTATCAACACAAATAGTATTCTTGCCAACAGGCATAGGGACATCTTTCCCTGGCTTCGGTAAGATTTCTTTACCAAACACATCTATTCCTGATACACCAGGAGTTGCAGGAACTTTCTCAACTAGAAGCTTTGCTTCTTCCACACAAAGAAAATTATTAGTTTCTTTAAAATCAACTCGCCCATCTTCCTGTTCCTCTGGGCGCCCTTGGCTATCAGCATCAAAATAATATTTTAAATAAGCCTTTTCTCCACTACGAGGCTCAATACCACGAGCACAAACGATATTTTGTGCAAAACGTGTTTGCGTCAAAGTCCCAAGAATACAGTTGTCAATGCCATAGACTACACCAGCATCTCTTAACTTATCTGTAAGTTGTGAGATTGTGGCTGTAGGAGCATCCTTAGCTATAGAAATATCAATCATAGCTTCTAGCCGATTGCTTCTTACTTTAACACTAATATTCTGCACCGGCTCAATTGATGATGAATTAATAATAAGTGCAGGTCTACCACTAGCCTCTTTAATCACATTAAAAACAAAAGTCTGATCAAAATCAGTCAATTTTCTTTCGCTCAGTTCTTGAAGTATACTGCCCCTTAATACTGCTTTTCCTCCATTTACAGGTGCCCAGACGCAGAGAAAAACTTCCTTATCCGTGATAGTAATTTGATACCGTCCATCTTTTTTCAGTAAGCAATTCATAATAAGTGCAGGCATTCCCATAGCTTCCTTAATAACGGTAGAGATGAACGCATGATCAAAATCCAATAATTTTTTATTCTTTAAATCTTGAATAATAGCAGCCTTTGATACTGGTATTCCGCCGTTAACCGGCGGCCAAACACTGAGAAAAACTTCTGTATCAGTAACAGCAATCTGATACCGACCGTCCTTAGTCGAGAGAATTATTTTATCCATAAAATACCGCCTCATGATAATTTATTATATATTCTTGTCTATGCTACACTTACCGACTGGCTCTAACACTGTTATTTCGCAAGTATATTACTACGACTATAAGTACACTAATTTATTTTCTGCGCTATCAAAGCGATGAATGAAAGCTTTTATAATATATACCTAGATACTCGTGATAAGACTGCTATTTCTTAATAGGAATTTTATCCTAAGTAGGAAAATTACTATAGAACTTTAGTATGTTTTTAACTAAATTTACATTTTTTGATATTTAAAGTCTCATAAATTCTTTCTTCGAAAACTATAAAATAAGGACTGATAAATCACAAAAGAAAAAGCGCGGTTCATTAAAACCACGCTAAAAACTTATTGTCCGTATTCTCTTTTATTCTATTTTATGCCGTTATAATATCATGGATTAACCGCGGCACATCAGCCTTGTCTTCAATATATATATTTTGATAGATCTTTTCTACAACCTCAGCTACCGCTTCCTGGTTTGCATGAATCGTGGCCAACGATTCTCCTTTGCTAACTTTGTCGCCAACTTTTTTATGCAATACTAAACCGACCGCCAAATCAATTTTCGATTCCTTCGTTGCTCGCCCTGCTCCGAGTAACATTGCCGCTGTTCCAATAGCATCAGCTACGATTCTGGCTACCACACCATCCTTTTTCGCAGGAACTTCAATTCGATAATTGGCCTGTGGCAGCTTATCTGGATAATCAACCACTTCTGGATTGCCACCTTGATTTATAATAAACTCTTTGAACTTCGCCAAAGCTTTTCCATTTTGCATTACTTCTTGTAGCATTACTTTTGCCACTTCTAACGAAGTGGCTTTTCCTGCTAAATAGGACATTTGACTCCCCAAAACTAGGCAAAGTTCCTCCAAATCTTTCGGTCCTTTCCCCTGCAGGGTATCAATTGCCTCTTTGACCTCTAATGCATTGCCTATCGCAAAACCTAACGGCTGACTCATATCCGAAATCACTGCCATCGTTTTCCGACCAACATTATTTCCGATCCGCACCATAGCTTCTGCCAATTCTTTCGCATCTTCTTCAGTTTTCATAAAAGCACCAGCGCCAGTTTTGACATCCAAAACAATAGCATCTGCGCCTGCTGCAATCTTTTTACTCATAATCGAACTAGCAATCAAAGGAATGGAGTTAACGGTTGCAGTCACATCACGCAAGGCGTAGAGTTTTTTATCGGCTGGTGTTAAGTTACCACTCTGCCCAATAACAGCAATTTTATGATGATTCACCAAATTAATGAATTCTTCTTTTGCAATCTCCACATGAAAACCAGCAATCGACTCTAACTTATCAATCGTACCACCCGTATGACCAAGCCCGCGACCTGACATCTTTGCCACTGGGACGCCGATAGCCGCCACGAGTGGTGCAAGCACCAAAGTAGTCGTATCACCTACACCACCAGTAGAATGCTTGTCAACCTTAATTCCTTCAATCGCTGATAGATCGATCGTATCCCCTGACTCAACCATTGCCATCGTTAAATCGGCACGCTCTTTCTCAGTCATATCTTGAAAAAAGATTGCCATTGCCAAAGCACTCACTTGATAATCAGGTATTGTGCCTTTTGTATAACCTTTAATAATAAAGTTAATCTCAGCGGTTGTTAGCTCTTTTCCATCCCGTTTTTTCTCGATCAAATCTACCATTCTCATCAAAAATTCTCTCCCCTCGAATTAGCGTAACTCTTGTAAAAAGCTCGTACCATGACTTGGCAATTTAACTGCAAAATTTTCCGCCACAGTAGCCCCGATATCCGCAAAAGACTTCCGAACAGCCAGCTCACTGCCACCAGTAAACCTTGGCGAATATACAAGTAAAGGTATATATTCTCGCGTATGATCTGTTCCCCGGTATGTTGGATCATTGCCATGATCGGCCGTAATAATCAGTAACTCTTCTTCGGTCAGTTTAGCCAATACCTTTGCTAGTTCTACATCAAATTCTTCAATTGCTCGTCCATACCCTTTGGCATCACGACGATGTCCAAACATAGCATCAAAATCAACCAAATTCATAAAGCATAGCCCAGTAAACTCTTCGCCCAGCAAAGCAATAAATTTATCCATGCCATCTTTATTAGATACAGTACGAATTGCTTTTGTAATCCCTTCACCATCAAAAATATCGGCAATTTTACCAATCGATATCACATCGTTCTTTGCTTCTTTCAATGCATCTAGCACCGTAGGCGCTATAGGTTTCAAAGCATAATCATGCCGATTGGAGGTACGAGTAAAATTGCCATATTTACCCACAAAAGGGCGCGCAATGATGCGTCCTAATTTATATGGCTCATCAAGCGTAATCTCCCTACAGAATTTACAGATATCATAAAGTTCAGTAAGCGGCACGACCTCTTCATGCGCGGCAATCTGCAATACCGAATCAGCCGATGTATACACAATAATCGCACCTGTTTCCATATGCTCCGCGCCCAGTTCATCAATAATCGCTGTGCCACTGGCTACTTTATTACCAATCACCTTACGCCCCGTTTTTTCCTCAATCCGCGCAATCAATTCAGCCGGAAAACCTTCAGGAAAGACACGAAAAGGTTTTTCAATATAAAGCCCCATCATCTCCCAATGCCCCGTCATCGTATCCTTACCATTAGAAATTTCCTGTGCCTTTCCGTAATAAGCCAACGGCTTCTCTACTGGCAGTATGCCCTCTAATGGCCGAATATTACCAATCCCCAACTCCGCCATATTCGGTATATTGAGCTTGCCACAAGCCTTCGCAATATTCCCAAAAGTATCCGCCCCACTATCATCAAACTTCCCAGCATCGGGCGCTTCTCCTATGCCAAGTGAATCTAAAACAATAATATGCACACGTTTAAACGTCATCGATTTCATATTTCGTTACCTCCAACCGTCTTTTCATTCTATTATACTAGAATATGCTAGAAAAAGAAGCCAGAAACAGTAGCTGATAAAATACTAACTAAACTCGCTCCATAAATAAGTCTTAAACCAAACCGCGCAACGATGTCCCCTTGCTTTTCTTGTAAAGCTTTTACCGCCCCAGCTATAATTCCTACCGAGGAAAAGTTGGCAAACGATACGAGAAAAACAGAAACGATACTGACAGTTCGTGGTGAAAGCGCTGTACTTTTTCCTAAATCCAGCATCGCAACAAATTCATTGGCTACCAATTTCGTTGCCATGATACTACCTGCACCCACCGTTTCATGCATCGGTATTCCCATTACGAACGCAATCGGAGCAAAGACGAACCCTAACATATGCTGAAAGGTAACTCCGAAAACTGCTGCAAAAATCCCGTTTACCATGCCAATTAACGCTACGAAACCAATCAACATCGCTCCTACAATAACTGCTACACGAAAGCCATCCATAATATATTCACCCAACATTTCAAAAAAGGATTGCTTCGTTTCTACCTCTACTTCCAAACTATCCTCCTGCGCCGTTACTTCATAGGGATTGATAATGGATGCAATAATAAAGCCCCCGAAGAGATTAAGTACCAATGCAACCACCACACACTTAGGTTCAATCATTTTCATATAAGCTCCAACAATCGACATAGACACAGTAGACATTGCCGAAGCGCACAACGTATATAAACGATGCTCAGGCAATAATCCCAGTTGCTTTTTCACCGAAATAAATACTTCGGATTGTCCTAAAATTGCCGATGCGACCGCATTATAGGATTCCAACTTTCCCATGCCATTAACCTTACTTAAAACAATCCCAATATATTTTATGACAAAAGGTAAAATTTTAGTATATTGTAAAATACCAATTAATGCAGAAATAAAAACAATTGGCAATAAAACGCTAAAAAAGAATGCTACCTGCTCACCTTTCGCCAGACCACCGAAAACAAAACCAATACCTTCCATAGCAAAAGAAATTAAAATTGAAAAAACAGCGGCAAACCCACCGATGAAAACCTCTCCGATCTCCGTATTAATCAATACGAACGCCAATAAAAATTGCAATATCAACATGATAAAAATAGAACGATAACGAATCTGTTTTCTACTGTTACTTGCAACATAAGCAAGCAAAAACACCACGAGTAAACCTACCACCGCCAACAAATAGTTCATGATATCCCCCTTAGCTATTATTTTTTATCATATCACTTGACTTAAATGAACCGGGTAATAATTGTTCCATCGTCCATTCCTCATTATCACCATGTAAATTAGCCAAATAAATTTTGGTATCTCCTGTACAAAATTCGGATAAAACT
Organism: uncultured Veillonellaceae bacterium; assembly: GCA_963805085.1. Lineage (GTDB taxonomy): Bacteria > Bacillota > Negativicutes > JARBTT01 > JARBTT01 > JARBTT01. The sequence goes on from CAWDTA010000004.1 coordinate 396,729, forward strand.
TGTCGACAAGCACCACAAGGAGAAACTGGTTCTTCGGTATCTGCAATCACGGCTAACGCTTCTATTTTATTTTCACCTTCAGAAATTGCTTTGAAAATTGCTGTACGTTCAGCACAGTTGGTCAATCCAAAAGATGCATTTTCAATATTACAGCCATAATATATTTTATTACTGCCACCAAGTACCGCTGCGCCTACCTTAAAATGAGAAAATGGTGCATAAGCATACTCACGTGCAGTTTTAGCCACTTGAATTAATTTTTCTTTCAAAGTAATCGTCCTCCTAATAATCGCAATTTTATTATTTTTACTCGTTACAAGACAAAAAGCTCCTACTCCTTATTTAAATTTCTTTAACGACAAGAAGTAATTTAGCATATTGCTCTTTACTAATATAAATTTTTCCTCTCCTCAAAAAAATCAATCCAGCTCTGTTTAACTTATCAATACATCTATTGATCGTTTTGACACTTACCCCTATTTCATCAGCAATTTGTTGCCTCTTTTTATCAACGAGCAACACCTCTATATCCTTTTGTTTCTCTTGATAATATTTAATAATATAAGCCTGAATCTTATGTATCCCTAACAAAAAATTAGCGGTTCCCGTTTTGCTTGCTGTAGAATACATTTTCTTCGCAAGCTTTTGGGATATTCTCAATAAAACCGCGTGATCGCATGTAATCCATTTAGCAAAATCTTTAGCAGAAATCACCAGCACGCTGCAATTATTAACAGTTTCAACCGTACTAACATATTCCATCTCACCAGCCAGAATCTCCAATTCACTAACGAAACTAATCGGTCGTATACGCTCAAAAATATAAATCCGCCCGTTTTCAAATTCATTAATGACCTTCAATTCACCTCCAATAAGAATATAAGCATACTCTACCTTTTCCCCTTTTCTTACCACAGTCTCTCCAGCAGGTATTTTTTTTAAAAAAACTTTTTTTCTTATCTCCTCAGGCATTCCTACTAGTACTTCCTGCAATTGAGACCCACTGAAAAAATCATCATCGAACTGCATACATTAACCCCACAAAATTCAAATTATATCTGTACATCAATCTGTACATTCTTAGAATTATGGAAAACAATTTCTTCTCATAAAATTATTTATTATTTGAAACTGGGCTCACCATTCATTCTAATTGTTCTAATAGTCTTTTAAAAGGTCACGTGTCCTTTTTGTCAAATTATAACATGATTATGATTCATACTAAAAAATTGACTATTACCAACATGTAGGATTGACTATCTCCTAGGTAGAGTAACCTCATTTAAATCTACATCACAACCAACAGATATATCACAAGATAATTTGAATCTACTTCGTAAACTTAACAACCTTCCAGATGCAGATCGTAAGGAAATCGAATCCTATATCCAATATAAAGAACGTAGTAAAAAGGACAATGATTAATCTAAATGAGCATAGTACCCTTGATAAAAGGTAACAGTATTTACATTACGTATAAAATCACATATAATAATCATATACTAAATAAACCAAAAACGCCCTGTAGCAAGCAGGACGTTTCGGTGAGTAGGTTGCTCTTACCTGCAAGTTCAAATAGCGTTGCGAGCGCTAAAATGAATTTGCTAGAAATTGTTAGTTTAAGCTTTCCAACTTCTAACTGCATGGTATCACCTCCTATTCAGTTTTAACAGGCTAGTTGACGCTAGCCTGTTATTTATTATAACTTAATATGACTAATTTTGACAGTTTGAATCTTAGACTGTCTTTTTCTTTTGACGTAAAAAATGAACTGACTAACATCTCTGCTAGTCAGTTCATTTTCTACATATATTGAATGAAATTTATATTGCCTTATTTCTGATAGAATCCTAACTTGTTCATCTTATACCATTCGTCAATTTCTGGGGCGGTCTTTGCATTTAAACACAACATAATTTTCCTAGCGAATTCTAACGAAGCCGTACCATTTGCAGTTATGATATCCGAATCACAAACTGCTTGTTGTTCGAGAAAATTGCAATCGCCTTTGTAATGCGGTGCTTGTGCTTTCATATAAGCCAATGTGTTGCCTGTATGTTTGATCGTATCCAGATATCCGCTATCTGCCATAAAGTTGACGGCATTGCAGATTGCTGCTACCGGAATATGCTGTTGAGCAGCGTACTCAACCATAGGTTGAATGGCGTTATTTTTTTGTTCCATCCAAGCGTAGCCGCCAATCAATAGTAACATAGCGAAATTTTCAGGGTAATCACTAACAGAATAATCAGGAATGACTCGAAAACCTCCCATAGAAATTTTAGGGTCTTTATCCAGACTTAAAGTTTTTACAATATACTCCGATTCTGGTGAATTGAGTTCTGCACAAATATAAGCGCTTTCCCAATCGGCATATCCATCGAAAATGAACACAAGTACTTCTTTTTTCACTATTTAGCACGCCCTTTCTTCAATGATTATACAGTAAAAAAGATGACAACTATGTGTCACCTTTATAGAGTGCATTTATTGTTTTTATTTGAGTTTTTACTGCTTCTTTTAGGTCAGGTGGTGCTATAACTTTAACTTTGTCTTGCAGACTGAAAACTAAATTCGTAGCCCATTCTAAATTAGAAACAGAAAATCTAATCTGCCCCTTTTCTTTTGCACTGCTAGCCCTGTGGAAAAATTTCGCATCGATCTTATCTGTTAGGAAAAATTCATTGGTAGCATCATATTCTAGTATAACCTCAACCAATGAGGTCGGGTCTTGTGACGAAAACAAGCCCGCACCAAAATCCTTGCCAAACTCTATTTTTTCAACTGCCTTACAATTGAAACTTGCATCCATAATTTTATAAGTGGCAATTCGATTGACCTTAAACAAGCGGAACTCCTGATTCTCCTCGCAAAAAGCGTATAAATACCAGCAAGACTCTTTAAAAACGAGTTTATGAGGCTGAACGATTCTTGCTGAACGTGACCAATTGGAGATATATTCTAGATAAATACAATTTCGATTTTTAATTGCCTTATGCAAATCGGATACCTTTTCGTGTGTAATACTGTCTTGAAACCATGAGGACAAATCAATTACATAATCACTTTCTGAAAATACCGTGCTTGTTTCTTCTGGGATTAACTTCGCCATTAGATTGGTTAAAGAGGGGTTTTCATCTATACTCATCAGTCCATTAAGTGCAGTAAAAACATTTTTTATATCGTTCTTGGAAAGAATATTTCTTTTGAGCTTATACCCCTCCATAATGGCTACCCCGCCACCAATTCCTGAATAGGTAACAATGGGAACTCCTGACTGATTCAGCGTATCCAAATCGCGAAAAATTGTACGTTTGGAAACTTCAAACCTTTCCGCTAATTCTTGTATTGTAATTCTATCCGTATTGGCAAGGACACTTAAAATCCCTAATAGTCTATCGATTTTCACGATAACACGCTTTCCCCATTCTATTTCAATACTTCATTTTACTTACAAATTTCAAAATATTTTTGTGCTGTTAACCTATCAATCATTATCATACGCCTCTAGCGCAATTGGTAACGCTGCAATCACTTTGTTACCAATTGCAGGTAGTGGCAATAATACTGCACTTTTAATTTCTTCTCTTGTAGCACCAAGTTCTTTTGCATGTTTGACATGAAACGGAATCCCACTTAAGAGTCCCGCTGTCGTCAGTACCGCTATATAAGCTATCTCTTCAGTTTTTGAATCTAACGCGCTTGCTCCGTCAAGTTTTTTTACCGTTTCTAGCCATATTTTTGCCTGTTCAGGTGTCTCTTTCATAAAGCATTCAAACGCATTGCTAACTTGCTTCATTTTAATTCCCCCACTATTTTAGTACATTTATATATATTATCAAAAAACAAACTATCGTAAATCTTAAACAAGGAACACTTCAACTCCTTGATTTTTTAGTTCTTTAATTATTTCAGGGTCAGCATCTTTATCCGTCACAATTGTATCAATTTCTTTCAAGGTAGCAACTGTCATAAAAGAACTACATCCTAACTTGGTATGATCAATTACAAGCACAATCCTCGTTGCTTGCTTAACCAACGAACGTTTTGTTTCTGTATCAATGATATCTGGATTCGTTGCTCCCTGCTTAATATCAAGACCATCGGCTCCAAGAAACAATATATCAATCCTAAATTTACTGATAAAATCACTTGTCATTTGTCCAAAAAATCCCTGTGGTTTTTCTCTAAATACACCTGGTGCCATAATTAACTTGATGCTTTTTGCTGTGCTGAGTATGTTACTAACAGGTAAGGAGTTGGTCATAACAACAATATTTTTTTTTTGTACAATCGCCTCAGCAATTTCTTTTGTTGTAGAACCACAATCAATAAAAATTGAGGATCCTTCATTAATTAAATTTGCGCAAAAGCTGGCAATACGAATTTTTTCTTCTCGCAATTTTTCTTCTCTAAAAGGCATGTTATGTACAAGTGTAGCCCCACGGTTCAAAACCGCACCACCATGAACAAGTGTAACAACACCTTGTTCAGCAAACAAATTTAAATCACGCCGAACCGTCATTGAAGACACATCCAGTATTTCTGATAGCTCTGTAATGTTTACAGAGTTATTTTTTTCTAATTCATCCAAGATCTCTTTACGCCGCTTTATCGTTTTCATTTTATTTACCCCATTTAGAATTCTTACTTTTAATATAGTATTATCTAACATTTTTGTCAATTTTAAATGTTACATTTTCTCAACATTTTAACTTCCACATTGTTTTGTTACATTTTTGTTATTTTATTGTGTTTTTTATAGATATAATAACATTTTTACATTACTTTTTGATAATTTCTATCAAAAATATAACAAAATATATTGACTTTATCTATACAAAGCGAGTATTATACAGTCAAGGAATCAGATTTCTATAAATAACGATAGCGCGCTAAAAATTTTAAACTTTAAAACTACAAAATAAAATTTTGCTAGGAGCGAATCAATATGAATTTATTAATTTTATCAAACGGGAATTTTGCCAAGGAACTCTATCATTCTATGAAAAGATTCTATTCCAATCCAGATATTGATTACATTGTTTTAAAGGATACAGATATCCATCAATACAGCGTAGAAATTCAGCGCTATTTGATTGAGCACACAGACGATTTACTTATACTATGTGATGTCTATGGTAGTACAGCTTTTAATGAAGCAGCAATTGAAATAAACAAACTGAATAGAACTAGCAATACTGCTATAATATGTGGGATGAATCTACCAATCTTATTTAAATTATATGGTCTAAAAGATACTTGGGATATTGAAAATATAAAATCATTTTATAATCATTCAGAAAAAAATGGTGTGATTGTATATTCACCAATCATCACGAACAATGAACTCTAGTAAAGTGCCTACATAGATTGAATTGCTGGTAACAATAACTTTATAGATCTAGATATAAAAAACTGACTAACATTTTTGATAGTCAGTTCATTTTATGTACTAGTTCTATTTATTATTTAGAAATTGCCAGTTTTATGTACTATCTCCTTGGCTTACAACGTATTTCCCAGCTTAATATAGAAAAATAAGATTGGAAATACAATCAGCAGATAAATTGCAGTAGTCAAAATAAATGCAGCAATAGATAAATCAACATTAAGTTTAAACAGCCTTGTTGTAACAACTGCATTAATTGCTGTTGGAGTCATGGCTAGTATCAGAATCGTACCTAATACGATTTGATCTGTAAATAAAAACCGGATAATGCAATACGTCAGAATCGGCGTAGCAATAAATTTAATCGGAAGCAAGTTCCAGATAACTCGATAATATTTGCGTGCTTTCTGAAAATCAATCAAATATCCTACCGGAAGAAGCGCCAACCATGCCCCGAAATGAATCAGCGCCTCAAATATCGTTGCCAAAATGGGTGGACGCGGCACATCATATAAGTAAAGGAACATACCAAGGAGCATCCCAACGAGCGGCAGTTGATTCCAACTCAAGAACATTTGCCTCAAACTAAGTTTCATATTTTTCTTTTCTGCTGAACTTTCATAACACTGATAATAATACTCTGCTAATGGAAAGCAGAAAAGCAGCAGTACTAGATTCTGAAAAACCCCTACCATTTGTGCATAGGCAAAACCAATTTCTCCATAAAGGATAAACGCACAAAGTCCACCTAATGTACCAATATTGGAAAGCATTGCCGAGGACAGATAACTCCCCCGATCCAATGGATTCTCATAAAGCTTGGCAAACATCAGATAACCAAGTATGCCTGGGATAATACATAAAATAATCCCCAGCATGGGTAGCCAAATTAGGTCCAGGGTCAATGGCAATACCCAAAAGCTTAACACCGATAAAATAGTACCAACAACAACAATATTAAACGAAATCAACTGATTGCAGATTGTGCCGTTAATCAAATTTCTTTTATGTAAATAATAACCAAGTATTAACGGTAATATCAAATCTGTGAGTACATATATAATTCGCAAACGAACCTCGCTCCTTTTAATATAACAAACTTTATCGCAAATAAACTCTTTATACTTCTAGATTACTATGAGCACGAAAGGCATCTTTGGCACTCACTTTACAAAGCTCTGCATAAAATAAGCACATGCTATCGAAAACAATATGTGCGCTCTGGTCAAATAAAGAGCCTAGCGGTTGGATACTCATAGCCTCTCCCGCACTCCGAAATTTCGTCGCTGCGGGTATCAACAGACAGGTATCTGCCGTTTCCGCCAATAGACTTTCCGCGTTTGCCGTCAAGGCGAGTATAAATACCCCTGTTTTCTTTGCTTTTTGCGCTGTCCAAACGACGTTATGTGTTTTACCTGAACCAGAAATTGCTACCAAGATATCTTGAGGCGCAATCGCTGGAGTAATGGTTTCACCGATCACGTAACTTTGTGCACCAAGGTGCAACAGACGCATAGCAAACGCCTTTGCCATAAGTCCTGAGCGCCCCTCGCCAATAACGAAAATACGCTTTGCCTTTACCAAAGAATGCGTAGCCTCACGTACACTATGTTCATCCAGCTGTTCAAGCACTTGTTGGATTTCGCCTAAAATCTTTATCCCTATCTCCATTATTTCACCTGCTCCTTAACCATTCTTTGAAATCTAATCGCTTGCTGAAAAGCTTGTGCCGCCTGCTCTACATTTTCTTCTCCAGTAATGGCACCACCAACAATAAAAAGTTCCGGTTGATAAATTTTAGCTAGTTTTGGCAAAGTAGCTAACGTGACACCACCTGCAATGGCAAGGCGATAACCATTCCATTTAAGCATTGTCGTTCTTAACTGAGAACCACGTTCTTCTTGCTCGTCTTTGCTGGTATGCAGACAAAGAATCGTTTTCGGAAACATTGTCCTCAACTTTTTCTGATCTTCCTCATTTGTATTTAGCAGATCGATAATCACTTGTTTTCCTGCTTTTTTTGCTTCTTCTTGCACCATAAGTAACGTAGGCGTTGGCGCTGCCCCCATTACCGTTATCACATCCGCTCCAGCCTGAAAAGCAAGCTGACATTCATAGCAAGCATTGTCGCTTATTTTCATATCTGCCAATAAGGTATGATCGGGAAACGCCCTACGTAACTTTCGTACACTCTCCATGCCAAACTCTTTAATTAAGGACGTTCCCACTTCAATCCACTCTACATACAAAGCCGCTTTTCCCGCTAACTCAATTGCTGATTCTATTGATACTCGATCCAAAGCCAATTGCAGTTTCAATCAACGTCACCCTTTCGCATTGAACTATACTTAGCATCTTTTTTGGATTATCAAGTGATAACTCAAAAATATACTTTACAAATTTTTATCTTTAACTAAATAGTTTCACTAAACTTACACTTCACCATAAAAAATAAACTTCCTGCCAAATTCATACAGCATCCACAAAAACTTTTATCGCTGATTCTAAATCGAAACATCTACCATAAAAACACAAAACACTTGCAAAAATTCTCAATAGAATTCTCGCAAGCGTTTATTACATGCTTTACATTCTCTTATCACTAGAAACTTATTAAATTGACCTTCGTCAAGATCACCCAGTTTCTTGTTCCTGGGGCATTAAGCATATGCCAAGCTGTATACTGTTCCGCATAAAGATTGTCAGCCGAAATGCCTTCAATAGGGATAACAACCCGATAACCTCGAAGAATAGCACTAGTAGCCGTATTAAGAACGGCACCATTCGCAGCAGTACCAGTAATAATAACTGTTTTTATGCTGTGCTCATGCAGGATTTTATCTAAATCAGTGTTGTAGAACTTATCAACACTAGCTGCTACGATAGGATCGTCAATGGCAGGTGCAAGTTCCGGTACAATATCAGATAGTTTTCCTGTTGATAACAAGCTATAGACAACCAAGATGTCTTCTGCCCGCGCCTTACTTAATAACTGATTGATTTTAGGAATGGATGCTATACTACGAGGGCTTTTGCACAAAGCAGTTTGCATATCTAAAATTAACAGTGCAGTTTTTTTATCAGCGCTGACTGACTTTAACTTCGGCACTGGAGGAGGAACAATCGTTTCCCATTCTTCCACAATTGTTTGACCAACCGTTGCTTCATCGTAATTTTCTGAAGCATGCTCTTTTGGCAACCTATTCGCACATCCTACTAAGAACATCGTTACTAGCAAACCGATAACCAGTATCTTAAATTTTTTCCAATGACGTTTCACCCTATTACCTCCTAACGTCATTCCATTGATGCTTAACATCAAAAACGCAGCAAGCTTTTTTCACTTTAGAGATAACATGCATATAATTTCATTGACACCCTAGAATTTTTTCCCCCATTCGGTGCAGTGTTTTCCTGCTCTGATTTTTTCTGCCATTCGGACTCCGGCACAAGTGTCCCATGAGCATTTACCCACTCATCAATATCAGGTTGTTGGTTATTAGTTGAACCAACCAAAATATAACGAACCTGCCCACTACTCACCAATTCTTCTAGACTTCTGGCATTCAATATCTTCTCCGACCCCATAAATCCACCGTAAGTAATGACCGGCTCTCCAGTACCAATTATGATTGGCGATGCCACGTGCGCGTTCGGTACGGCAACGATATATTTTTCTCCATTTCTATGAGACATCAAGAAATCTTCTAGCTTAGCCGTATCGACTGTAAACCTGTTAGATAAATTAAAAATGCCCCCCGGTGCATTCGATTGTCCCAACTGCGTATTTAAATCTGGACCCGCAAACGGAAAAGCTGCATTTCCAGAACCATATAATGCCGGTGTAATTGACCACGTAAAAGGGGCAATTACTAGAATAAGAAATGCCAGACCATAAGGCACATACTGGTACTTTTTTCGCTCGCCCTGACCTCTTATCGCTTGCCAAACCAACAAGATGGCTCCTAAAACACCTGCTCCTATAACCAGTGGTAACATCCAGGAACGCCATTCATTATATCCTGCAATAATTGTTGCTTGAACTGCGACATTCACAAACATCGCACCAGCTAAAAGATAGCGTATCCTTCCTGCACCTTTAGACCAGTTCACTAACGTAACATAACTAATTCCAACTAAGGCAGCTATTGAAGGCGCCATCATGACCAAATAATATCGATGCGTTCCTTGCGCAATACTAAAGAAAATCATTTCTGGGATAAGCCAGCACCCCCAGAAAAATAAGTTTATTTTGTTTTGTTTCGATAACATTTTCAATTTAACTTGATATAGCGCAGCAAACACTCCAATTAGTGCAAATGGTAATAACCAGCTGATCTGCCCACCTAATTGATGATTAAAGAGTCTGATCGGACTGGGCAAACCAATTTCTCCTCCTAGTTTTCTTGCATTGTTGGTAGCCCCAGGTGTTAAATTATTTACATTAGCGCCCGAAAACGTATTATTCTGGGACTGGGGATTGATTGGTTGTCTCGTCTGTCCTTGTCTGCCTGGTCTTTGGACTCCATACCCTAGAAAATGGCCAAGGCCGTTATATCCAGTTGCCAGTTCAAGCTCCGAGTTATTTTCACTACTACCGACATAAGGTCGCTCTTCTGACGGAACACTGTCCACGGCTAAGTACCATGGCAGGGAACTAGCTATCAAAATTAATGTAGCCGCCGAAAGATGGACTACTTTCATTTTTAGTCTCCTATTTGGAACAAGCAGATATGTAATATAAAAAGTTGGCAAAATTAAAAATGCCTCAAGGCTTTTTATATTAAAACCAACCCCAATCAGAAAAAAAACAAATAATAGTTTTTTAAAGTTTGATTCTTCAATTGCTTTCAAAAACACCAATGCTGCCAATAATACTACCGTTACGAGCAGGGTATCTATCGTATTATTACGACTGGCAGCAACAAAAATTGGAGTAATTGCTAATACAAGAGCCGAGATTAGTCCCGCCCATTCTCCATAATATCGTCTAACAAGAACATAAATTAAATATACAGATATTACACCACCCAATGCCTGTGGAAGAATAATACTCCATCCCTGAAAGCCGAAAATTTTTGCACTTAGCGTCTGCAACCAAAATCCAAGTGGTGGCTTATCGATTGTAATAAATCCACCTGGATCAAACGAGACAAAGAAAAAGTTATGCCAATTCATCAGCATGCTTTTGACCCCTGCAGCATAATAAAGGTTGGCTAATCCTTCCTGTCCTAACCTAATAAAATTCAATAAAAAAGATAATATCAATATAAATACTATTCCCAATCGTTGCAAATTTTTTTCCCCCATTTGAATATTTACAGCCCGTACAAATTGAATGTTTACTTCAAGTATTTTGCATGTATACTATCCTTCTAAAAATAGTATAACAGACGATATATCTATTTATTCGTAAAAGTCTTTGGCTTTTTATTGCTTCTACCTTTCAATATACACCTCAAATATGACAAGATTATGAAATTTTTATTGATTGTAATAAAAAGAAGAACTGACTACATTTTTGCTAGTCAGTTCTTTCTCTATTTAAATCATATAAACATACCTATTCTATCTATGACCGTCATACAAAACATCCTACCGATCGATTCACCAACAGGATGCTTTATATTTCATTACATTCTAAATTGATGTACAGCTTTTTGTAGTTCTTCAGCCATTTTTGCCAAGGCATTACTAGATGCCACAATCTCTTCCATCGAGGCAGATTGTTCTTCTGTCGCAGCCGAAACGGTCTGTGTATGAGCTGCTGTCACCTTGCTTATACTGTCAATTTCTTGCATAGACGATACAATTTGTTGGCTACCATTCGCCATTTCTTGAATCGCGCTTGAAATTTCCCCAACCTGACTAGATACTTGACCTACCAGTGTTGTTATTTCGTTAAAGGAACGACCTGCCGTATTAACAACTTCTGTTCCAATTTTAACCTCACGTGTTCCTTCATCCATTGCAATTACTGCTTTGTCTGTCTCCCCTTGGATTTCTCCAATAAGTAATGCAATTTGCTTAGCTGCATTTTCAGACTGCTCGGCTAGTTTACGAACCTCTTCTGCTACGACCGCAAAACCACGCCCTTGTTCACCGGCACGTGCTGCTTCTATGGCTGCATTTAAGGCAAGTAAGTTTGTTTGCCCTGCTATGCCGGATATCGTATCAATGATTTGTCCGATTTCCTTTGATCGTTCGCCAAGTTTCATCACTACATTTGCAGAGTTGGTCACTGTTTTTTCTACATTTCCAATCTGCTGAATAGCTTGCGCTACTAATTTGCCACCTTCTTGCGCCGCACTAGCAGTCTTATCCGAAGTACGAGCTACCTCTTTGGAGTTCATTGCTATTTGTCCAATACCAGTCGATATATGTTCCACTACTTCGGTTGCACCATGGACTGATTTGACTTGTTTCTCACTTCCATTTGCAACTTCTGTAATGCTTTCAGCAACTTGTCCAGCGGCTAAAGCCGATTGCTCTGCACTCGCAGTTAACTGCTCAGATGATGCCGCCACCTGCTCAGCTGAATGAGCTACACGACTGATAAGTCCACGCAGACTTTCCAGCATCGTATTGAAAGCCGCTGCCAACTTACCAATTTCATCGCGACTTTCAATGGTAAGCGGTGATACACCGAGATTTCCACCTGCCACTTCGCGGAATTTAACCAGTAACAACTGGATTGGCTTCAACATCCGACGTGTAAAAAATATTACGCCAGCAAGCACTAACAAGAGTGCAACAGCTGAAACGCCAAGGGTTTGATAAATAATTTGATTGGTAACCCCTTCTATGATCGAATTTTGTTTTCCGGTAAATACAATTCCAATAGGTTTTCCGGTTGCTCCTATTAATGGTCCATAGGCAACAGTATAGTCATTACCTGCAATCTTATTTGATCCGATATACTTCTTCCCTTCAGTAAGTACTTTCTGGATAATCTCTTGATTTTCAAGAAGCGTACCGACCATTCGTTTTCCTTCTGTATTCTCAATTGTGGTTGCTACACGTTCGTTCTGCAAAAACAAAGTAAACTCAGAACCAAACATCTTTTTGGCACTATCCACAATCTCATTTTGACTGATCACATATCCCGTTGAAATAACACCAACCAAAGCACCTGTTTCATCATAGAGTGGTGCTCCAGCGCGAACCGAAAGCTTAACCACTTTTCCTTCCTCAATACCAACAAAAGATTTTCCATTGATCGCCTGTGCTACATTCATCTGGTTGGCTATACTATCATCAGCTTTAGGGATTTTCCCAGGTTCATGCGTCCGAATGATAGCAAAACCTTTTGGGTCAGTAATGACCATATAATCAAGTTTACCCTCTTTCATTATCGGAGTTGTCAGGGCAAACAGCGCCTGTGTATCACGCCTTTTAGCAGCATCAATAATTTGCGAATTCTTCGCAAGCACATTTACATGCGCTTGTGCATTCGTTTTATACATGTCAAGCATTTGCAACATTCCTTGATATTGCTCCTCCGCAGATTGCCGAGCATCTTGATTCAAGTAGTTTCTTGTTGTGTATATCGAAAATCCGGCGATTAGGAAAGACACAAGAACCAAGCTAACTGTAATTCCTAATATAATTCGAAACTGAAGACTATTTTTATTCATATGTAAAGGCTCCTCTCTAGTAAAAAACATGTATTTTTTCCTATTATTGAAATTTATAAACTAATCTGAACAAATCTATAATATTTATTATATACTAGCAAGTAAAAAAGGAAAAGTACTATATCGACTCACTTTGACATAGTATAATCCTTCACACACAACAAATGGACTAACATTTTTTGCTAGTCCATTTGTTATCTCTATATAATGAAACCAAGACACTAAATTCTGTCTTTATAAAAAATAAAGATGCTAAATCCATATGTATTCCTTCTTAAAACATAATTATAATATTTGTTTTTATTCATTTTAAAACCGCATTTTTCAAATACAGCTACCACTTTCTTGGTTGAAAGAAAATCTAAAGTTCCCCTGTTAGAATAACTGATACGGCTTGTCCTTTTACCAAAGGCTCCGTTCCCGCTGGAATATCAATGAGCGCATTGCAGCCAATCATTGATTTTAGTGCCCCATTGCTTTGACTGTCTGCCAATGTAACAGAATTACCAGCATAATCAATCTTAAATATACCCCGTAAAAATCTGCGTTGCGGGCTATTTTTTTTAAAATCATTCATCAAAACTGCTTTCGTTGTTGTTGAAAAACACTCTTTTAATCCCATTAATCTTTTTATCAAAGGAATCGCGATTAATTGAAATGTCACCGTTGCTGCCGCTGAGTTTCCTGACAAAGCAATAATAAACTTATCTTGTTTCTTTGCCACAATAATTGGTGAACCAGGTTTCAATTTTACCCTTTTAAAAATAATACCAGCATTAATTTCTAGTATTGCATCGGGAACAAGATCATAATCGCCTACAGATACACCACCTGTAGTTATTACTATATCAGAAATTTCTAATGCTGCTAATAGTTTATTAACAATTTTTTCTTTATCATCAGGCACTATCCCCATCATGATCGGATTGGTTGCTAAATTTAGACAAGCTGCTCTTAAACCGTGCAAATTGCTATTGTATATCTTTCCTACTGGTAATTGTTCTGAAGGCTCTACCAGTTCATCACCGGTACTTAAAATGGCAATATCCACTTTCTTATAAACTGGCACCATAGCTATCCCGACTGCCGCTAGTGCACCAACCAATGCCGGAGTTATGACATCGCCAGAATTTGCAATGACTTCATCAACAGCTACATCTTCACCAGCAAAAATGACATTGCTATCTTTTTTAAGCGGCTGAAAAACTCGGATAACGTCTCCGGTTCTTTCAATATCTTCATACTTTATCACAATATCGGCACCCTTTGGCATCGGTGATCCTGTCATAAGTTTAATCGTTGTGCCTGTTACGACTTCACTTTTCGCCACATAACCTGCATGAATTTCCTCAACTACCTTAATAATTGTAGGCTCAGCTGGAGTTGCCTGCTTGATATCCTCAGCTCTTAGTGCATACCCATCTAGTGGAGATTTACTAAACGGCGGCAATTGGTACGGTGCCTTTATGGGCTTAGACAAAACCCGTCCTACTGATTCTTCTAAACACACGGATTCTTCAAGTTCACTTGGTTTCGCTAACGCTAATAAAGTCTCTTGCGCCTCTTCTAATGAAATATTAGTTTTCATGCTCTAATCCCTCCTATTCACGCACCTGTGCCGAATGCACACATTGGATAATGGCATTCTTCACACTCTAAGCACAAACCACCTAAGCCTAACTTAACCACCATTGGCCGGGTAATTTTTTGTCCTGTCAAAGCCAATGGCAAGAGTAAATCAAACACCGTAGTTTTATGATACATTACACAACCTGGTAAACCTAAAATAGGAACTCTGCCAAGGTAGGCGACCATTAACATGGAGCCAGGTAAAACCGGCGCCCCATAGGTAACAATGTCAGCCCCTGATTTTTTTATTCCGCTCGGTGTCACATCATCTGGATCAACTGACATTCCACCTGTAGTTAAAATCAAATCCACCCCTTTTCCTATTAATGATTTCACTGCAGTTGCAATTTGCTCTACATCATCATCAACAATAGTATGCGCAATGACTTCACTGCCGAATTTTTCTACTTTAGCTTTTACCACCGGACCAAATTTATCTTCAATTCGTTTATGATACACTTCACTACCTGTTGTTATCACACCAACTTTACACTGGTGAAATGGCTTAATCTGAACAACACATTTATCTTGTAACATTTGTTCAATTGCATTAATTTTTTCTTCATCGATAACCAGTGGAATCACTCTTACACCAGCAACAATATCACCCTTTTTTACAACACGCCGCTGATTGACCGTGGCAGCAACAATTTCTTCTATCATATTAACCTGAAATAAAAGCTCCTCATCAATCTGACATAAACCATCTTGTTCGGCAACGAGTGAGACTTTTCCTTCGTTTGGTTCAGTCAAACGAAGACTTGGTCCTACAATCGCTTTAGCCAACCTAATTCCAGCTTCATTTTCATGAATAAAGCCTTTTTTTAGTTCCCAAACGTAGAGATGTTCTTTGCCTAATTTTAAAAGTTCAGGAATATCCTTCTGCGTTACAATATGCCCTTTTTTAAAGGCTCTTCCTTTGAACTCACCAGGTACGATTTTCGTAATATCTTGGCATAAGATACTGCCAACAGCATCTTGTACGTTAATCAACTTCATTGTTGTAGTACTTCCCCTCATAGACTAACAAATGTCTTTACTTTTCTATTATAACTTCAATGCTATCACCAGATCTGATCCAACCCGACTCGAGTACTTCCGCAAAAATTCCTTCTTTAGGCATGATACAGTCACCGGTTTTTTGACGTATCGCACAACCTATATGACACTTTTTCCCGATTTGTGTAACTTTCATGATCGTTTCGCCAATTCTCATTTTCGTACCAATCGGTAATTCGTACAATACAATTCCTTCTGTCGTAATATTTTCAGCAAAATCACCAGATTTTAATTCATCAAGCCCCATTGACCGCATTTTATCAATACTTTCATTTCCCAACAAGCTTACCATTCTATGCCAATCACCCGCATGAGCATCGCCTTTCAAGCCACAATTTACTTCAAAATAGCCTTGTTCAATCGTTGTCTTAGGTACCCCTTTTAGTTCACTAATATTAATTGCTACTACTTTCGCCATGATATTCACGCTCCCTTATGATAGATTTATTAACCTTTCCCACATTCAACCGCTGATCCAGAAATAATACCGAGCGCATGATCTAGAACTGGCAAAATCGCTTCTAAGGATTCACGCACACCTTTAACACTCCCAGGCATGTTAATGATCAGTGTATTTTTTCTTATCCCAGCTACAGCTCTAGAAAGCATAGCTTTTGGTGTTTTAGCAAGTCCATAATAACGCATCGCTTCTGGTATGCCTGGAATCACTCTATCAATCACTTCTAATGTCGCATCAGGAGTTACATCCCTTTTAGAAAATCCAGTTCCACCTGATGTAAGCAATAAATCTACAGCCACTTCATCACAAATATGACAGATTTCTTTCTTAATTAATTCTTTTTCATCAGGAATCAAATTGTAATAACTAACGCTATATTGCTCTCCAAGGCACTCACGGATTTGTTTACCACTTAAATCTTCTCGCTCTCCTCTGGAGCCTTTATCACTTAAAATAAGAATGCCTACATTGTACATGCGTACCATCTCCTTACCTTTTTATTTAGTTACAAATTTTGGAAAAGAAAGCTTGTCCAGGACGCTCACTATGAGAATCCCGAACAAGCTTATCAAAAAATCTTTAAGCCTATTTTATTATACTACAATCTCAAATAATCGCGCTCAATATTACAATAGACGAGGCCATTCAATTTGAAAATTAAGTCCAATAAAATCAACCTATTTTTGTGTTCGGTTTTTCTTGATTTATACCAATTGCTTTATCCACTTCTTCACGAGTGATTTCACCTTTGGCGATCAATTCATCAATCCATTTTCCATGATGGGCACTGGCATAACGGGCATCAATATTGCCTTCTTGCATACCACGCATGGAATCAGGGTTAACCGATGCCGCCAAATAAATATGGCCAATCGCTGCTGCAAAGCCGATGCCAGCAGCAATGCTATGTAGCGGGATCATCCAAGCAAGCGTTTCTTTGCCGATCAGTCCGTTACCAAACCAGATTACCAGACCAGAAACGACCAAAAGAAGCCAGATTATCGCCTGCAGACTTATATTCATTTTCTCGCCGCCATTATAGAAAGTCTGTTTTGGCATTCCTGATGGATGAACACCGATGAGTTCAGGTGGGAACTTCTGCATGAAAACCATATCATCTTTATCGAAACTGAGGACTTCCTTGGCCAAGGTACCAAAACCTTTGCGAGCAATCAACATGCCAATTAGAGGCGTCGCAATGAAGACGACAGCAAATACGCGGTGCAAGATCTGCAGTGTATGTGCGCCAAAGACATCATAGAGGAAACGGAACGTATCCGCATAAAGTGGCAAAGCCGTCAGAAAAAGCATTAAAAATGAAAATGCATTCAGCCAATGACAGATGATAAAGCTTTTTTCATGACGTGGCACATATTTTTTATCAATCAACATGCGAATCCCCACCTTTCCCGTTTTCTTGATGTTCCTTTTGCTTTTTCGCGATGACCTTGCTCAAGGTATAAGCCCCAGCACAGCCGACAATGGCAGCAACGCCTGCGACCTTTCCAATCGGGCGGATGATATCTTTCCATAAATTCATCGCATCCGATGTCTTAGGATCATCTGGCAGACCATAAACAGAAGGTTTATCGGTCAAAATGTACGTCATATGAGTCCCGCCTACACCATTTTTATCTACGCCATAAAGCTGAGCATTGGGAAAAGAAGCTTTAACCGCAGTTAAACGTTCTTGAGCCAAAGCGCTCATTTCTTCTTTTGTTCCAAAATTGATTGCGCTTGCTGTACAAGTCTGTGCACAAGATGGCACCATCCCGTTATCGATACGGTCTACGCAAAGATTACATTTTGTTGATTTATGCGTTTTTTCATCAATTTTTGGCACGTCAAACGGGCAATTGATGGCGCAATAACCGCAGCCGACACATTTATCCCGATCGATCACAACAGCGCCCGTATCAGTTTTACTGATCGCATCTTCCGGGCAGCCCTTCATACAGGCAGGATTCTCGCAGTGCATGCACTGCACTTTGATCATATCCCAATGAAACTTGCCGTCTTCGACGCGTTCATTCATTTTCACCAAATTATAAGTCTTCGAGCTCAGACTCTTATGTGACTGGTATTCGCCATCGAACGGCGTATTCTCAGCCGGGAGATTTTTCCACTGTTTACAAGCTACCATACAGGCACGACAGCCGGTACATCTTGAAACATCATGCAGCATGGCCATTTCTTTTGCCATGTATACCACTCCTTTATCTTTGAAACTATATTAGAGAGTTACCTTTTTGCTTAAGTCCTTCTTCTTCTGCTACCATATCCAAATGAAGCGTTGTCCAGTCGGCCAGATAAATCGCTTCTTTACCTTCATTTAGGTAAGTTTTGATGTAAGACTGGCATTCATCGCATACATCTATTCGCATTTCCGGTTCTGCTTCGCTTTCGAGCAAGCGAAGTTTATTCAAATCCTCGTTGCCACAACAAACGCAGCCGATACGCTTATAATGCCAAATCTCATGGCAATTACCGCAGACAAGGTGGCGTTCACGCCCTTGGTTCTTTTTCTTGAGCTGTGCCAATACTGGCAAAGAACCGCAAACTGGACAATAATTTCGATCCCAGTTAAGGTCTTTTTGCCATTCGTCTTTTTCCTTCTCTAATGGCACCAATACACGCGAAACTGCAAGCCATACGATATAACTCAAAGCGTTTGCGTTCAGTTCTTTCTTTTCACAAAAACTACGAATACTATCCCCTTCTTGACAAAGGACATAACCGATCATTTCTGTTGCGGCGTTTTCAGCCAGATATCCCTCTAGCGATTGGCAAAAGCTTTTTAAGGCTTCTGGAATCTCCTCTTTTAGTAACCCCTGAATCAGTTTGCGCATCACATTTTCAACAGGCTTGCCTAATGCTACCTGAAAATCTGCATGCTGTAACAGCGGGATTCCTTGTTTAAAATCTTCTGCATAAGCAGAAAAAGACGGCAAAGAAAATTTTTCCACATCAAGCTCAGCTAAAATCGCTTCCGCTCCTGTATGGAGCTTACCGATTTCCTGCAAAAAAGGATGTTTCTCAAGATATGCCGAGAGCAGTTCCTTTTTCCCGTTATTACTATTCATTCTTTATCCACCTTACTTATGCTTTCTTGATATTAATCAAACAAGCCTTGAATTCCTGTTCCTGAACATTCGGATCAAGCGCATCAATCGTAAGAACGTTTGTGCTCGGTCCTTTAGCCAATCCCTTGAAGCCCCAGTTATACGGCATCCAAACGATATGAGTTTCTTCACCGTTTATGGTCAATGGTTTAGCACGATTGGTAACCATAGCTTTTACTTTTACTTCGCCACGCGCGGAGCAAACATTCACATAGTCGCCCTGCTTAACACCAATTTTTTTCGACAATTCTATAGAAATCTCAGCAAATGGTTCTTTTACAAGCTCGTTGAGGTAAGGAATATTACGGGTGATGGTTCCCGAGCACCAATGCTCGGCGAGACTTGATGTACAAAGTACATATGGAAATTCATCTTTGGTACCGATTCGTTGTCCATCAGGCAGACGTGGATAGATTACGCAAGGATTGAATTGTGTTTTTTCATGTAACGAATTCTTCGCCGGGCTTTCCACTGGTTCGTAAAATTCCGGCATCGGACCGTCAACTGGCGTGTAGGAATGATCCCTGGTCGTCATATCCGCATTGCGATCCTTGTAGGCAGCAGCAAACAAGCGGCTAAAGCCTTCACCGTTCATGCGGAACGGTTTCTGCCCGCCTGGCGTGTTCGGACTATCCTTGAGATTGGCAACATCCGGACGGTCATAACCATCCCACTGGCCTTTCGCTTCATCCCACCATACGATCTTGTTTCTTTCATCAAGTGGCTTGCCATTTTTATCGCAGGAGGCACGATTGTAAAGGATGCGGATATTATCTGGCCAGCACCAAGCATATTCTGGGAAGATACCCATATTGCCCTTATCTGCTTGTCCACGACGCTTCGCTTGGTTCTTATCTCCAGCAAATACGCCGGCATAGATCCAGAGGCCACTGCTGGTTGTTCCATCGTCCTTGATCTCGGCAATCCCATTTAAGAGCTTGCCCGTTTTCAAGTCGTAGCCGTTGATTTCCCTAAGCACAGCTTCCGCCATATTTTCTTCCGGATAATTCCAAACCAAGTCCAGAATTGCTCGATCTTTTTGTACGGTCGAATCCTTGTAAAGTTCGCGTAGCTTCTTGAACAGGCGGTCAATAATCCAAAGATCCGCTTTAGAATCGCCGACTTTATTAGGGCCCGCCATGCGCCACTGAATCATGCGCATCGAATTGATCATCGTGCCTTCGCGTTCAAGATAGGAACATGCTGGCATGAAGATAACTTCCGTATTAATCTTGGAAGCATCTGATCCCGGGCGTTCCCAAAAAGCTGCCGTTTCATTGATAAATACATCCTGCACAATCAAAGTTTCAAGATTGGATAAACCCTTGTGCGTCAAGTTCAGATTCGCCTGTGACATCATTGGGTTCTGTCCGGCAACATAGGTGCATTTCACCTTGCCTTCGATCATTTTTTCAAACGAAATATAAAGAGAATCATTATGATGGCTGTTGCGGATTGGCAGATAGCTGAATCCGTAATCGTTTTCCTTCGTCGCTTTTTCACCGTACCAAGCCTTTAGTAGATTGACCACGAATTTAGCACGGAAAGAGCCACTTTCGTCGGACCATTCAGGCAAGGTACCAGTCGCCTGCGTCGGATAAGAAAGATACCCTGGCAGATACTGGAACATGATGCCAAAATCCGTCGATCCCTGTACATTCGGTTGCCCACGCATGGCATCAATACCTGTACCTGGCTTGCCGACATTGCCGAGCAAGAGTTGCAGGATCGTAAAGCAACGAATATTTTGCACACCAACCGTATGTTGCGTCATGCCAAGCGCATAAAGCATTACACAAGGTTTGGTTGTAATAAGTAATTCAGCGGCTTCTTTGATTTTTTCTGCTGGCGTACCAGTGATATTTGAAGCCATCTCAAAGGTATAACGTTTGTAATGCTCACGCATTTTTGTGTATACGCTATCCGGATGGTTGATGTCGTCGGTCTTGATCGGTTTGCCAGCTGCATCAATCTGATAGCCCCAGCTGTGCTGATCATACGTACGTTTCTCGGCATCATAACCAGAAAACACGCCTTCTTTAAAGTCAAAATCCTTCGTAACAAGACAATACGCATTGGTATTGAGCTTAACATACTCTTCATCATAGCGTTTATTCTCCAAAATATAGCTAATAATCGCTCCCAAAAAGGCAATATCCGTGCCTGGGCGTAACTGAATATGCTGATCAGCAATTTTCGAAGTACGCGTGAATCTTGTATCGATATGTACAATTTTCGCTCCGCGTTCCTTAGCCCTCATAATGGCCTTCATTCCCATCGGATGACATTCGGCAACATTACTGCCTTCCACCCAGATGAGTTTTGCGTTCTGTATATCTGGCCATGGGTTGGTCATCGCCCCGCGACCAAAAGCAGCGTTCAGTGCTGGCGGCGTAGTTGCATGGCAAACACGAGTCTGGTTGTCCGTGAACACGGCCCCCACAGCACGCGTCATTTTTATCAGCGCATAGCATTCTTCGTTATTGACCTGAGAACCGCCGATGAAGCTGATCGCATCTGTACGATTTACTGCGTATTCTTTACCGTCAATCGTTTCTTTTTCAATCCAATTCTCATCACGAGCTTTTTTCATCGCTTTTGCTGACCGCTCAATCGCTTCGTCCCAGCTGATTTCTTGCCATTTATCGCTACCAGGCGCCCGATAAAGTGGTGTCTTTGGACGCTGGTCGGAATTCGGGATATGTCCATAGCCTAAGCCTTTGCTACAAAGGCTACCTCTATTAATTGGGCTGTCTGTAGCCCCCTCTAAATTAATCAATTTTCCATCTCTCACATGACCAATGACACTGCACCCACATGCGCAGAAATGGCATACAGAGGTAAATTCTTTAGCGCCAGTTAGTTTGAAATCCTTCGTGGCAGCTTTTACTTTAGGGATATCAAATCCAAAATCTGCTAGCGCAAATCCAATACTGGCTGCCCCGGCACTTTTGATAAAATCCCTTCTGTTGATATACATTTTTTTGCCCCCTTAAACGGAAAATCTATATGAGTAAATTTCCTTCTGATCAATTCATAAGCCATGATTGAAAAAAGAAACATTCTCCAAACTTTATCTATATGAATAAATTATAATTATATTTAAATAAATATAATTTATTAATAACTTTTGTGCAATTAATCACAATTATAATATACGTCCCCAGTGTACAGATGTCAATGAGTCTGTATACAAAAAGCTTATAATTTTTTTGTGAATAAACATTTCATGGACACATTTTTTATGGTATATAGTAATATAAATAAAATTAATATATCTAGTGTATTTATTTAAATCAAATTTATATGTTATAATGAATTAAAAGTCATATCGTAGAGATTTTTGTAAAATAACTTTAACAATGATAAGCTAAAAAAATCATGTTCCTGTAAAAAGGTTGCTTTATGTTATAAATCAGGAACTTTTAGAATTTTAAAATGTGCTAATTCGCTAGAATAAAGAATAGGAGCAAGCATATGGAACAAGGAAAAATAGAAGCAATACAAACATACGAAGTCGTTCAGTTTAAAAATAATGAATTCAGTGAATCTAAGCAAATGATATCCGAGGAAATGCCGCTTACCGTATATTTAAATGGCAAAGAAACAACAACGATGCTTTGTTCACCAGTTGATCAAAAATACTTGGTGATCGGGTTCTTGATTTCTGAAGGAATGGTTCGATCTATTGAAGATATCAAAGAACTGATACTTAATGAAGACGACGGTTTGGTACACGTCGAGGCTGACATTATCGAAAAGGAATCGACAGAAGGATATTTACGCCGCTGCCTGACTACCTGCTGTGGACGTGGACGGGCCGGATTTTATTTTGCTAATGATCATAAAACAACAAAACATATTGATAGCAAAGCACGATTTATTGCAGCTGATATTTTAAAAAGCACAGCAACTTTACTACATGAGGCTTCAGCAACACATAGTAAAACGTATGGCGTACACAGTGGCGCTATTGTGGAGAAGGGCGAACTGATCTTGTATTCGGAAGATATTGGGCGTCATAATATTTTTGATAAATTATACGGTAAATGTTTAGAGCAAAAGATGTCAATGGAAAACAAACTGATTGTGTTCAGCGGCAGGATTTCTTCTGAAATTCTTATTAAGGTGAGTAAAATTGGGATTCCTTGCGTTGTGGCAAAGTCAGTACCAACGACACTAGCTTTAGGGATGGCAAAAGAATTGGGCATTACAATTGTCGGACGTATGCGTCGTGATTCTTTTTGTGTTTATACACATCCAGAACGAATTGTTTAGAATAAAAACAAGTGTTAATTTACTATATAAAACGATAAAGTTACTCCTAATTAATGTATACATTAAACAACATGCGAGGTGTAAAGAATGAACGGATTATCACATTTTGATACAAACGGAAATGCAATTATGGTTGATGTAAGTGAAAAAATGAGTACTAGCCGTATTGCAGTTGCCAAAGGAAAAATTGTCGTAAATAAAGAAGTGTATAAAGCGATTGCCGAAGGTACTGTAAAAAAGGGCGATGTCTTAGGTGTAGCTCGTGTAGCTGGCATCATGGCTGCAAAACAAACGAGCAGTTTAATTCCCATGTGTCATCCACTACTTATCACGAAATGTAGTGTTGACTTTGTCCTACTACCAGACGAATCTGCTGTAGAAGCAAGTGCAACGGTAAAAGTCAATGGACAAACTGGGGTGGAGATGGAAGCATTGACAGCTGTAAGTACGGCACTTTTAACAATTTATGATATGTGCAAGGCATTAGATAAAACAATGGAAATTCAAACAATCGCTCTAGTAGAAAAAGCTGGTGGAAAAAGCGGTCATTTTGTAAATCCAAATGTTTTATAAAGTAAGAAGGTACGCTTGATGTTAGATCAGTTTGGACGAACAATAGATTATATGCGAATTTCACTTACGGATCGCTGTAATTTATGCTGCAAATATTGTATGCCAGAAACCGGTGTCGAACAACTCGGTCGTAAGGATATGCTCTCTTACGAAGAAATTATAAGATTAGCAAAAATTTTTGCCGGACTTGGTATTAAAAAAATCAAATTAACTGGAGGGGAACCGCTAATCAAGTTAAATATTTGCCATCTTATTCGGGAATTGAAATCTATTCCGCAAATTGAGCAAGTTACAATTACGACCAACGGTATTTTGCTTTCCAAAATGGCGAAGGATTTAATTTCAGCAGGAGTTGACGGGTTTAATATCAGTTTGGATACGCTCGATAGAGAAAAATTCCATCAGTTGACGCGCCACGACCAATTGTCTAACGTAATACAAGGCATTGATACTTTACTTGCGTTAAACTGTGAAAACATTAAAATCAATTGTGTACCAATTGAAGAAATTAATGAAGATCAATTACTTGATATTGCTGGTTTTGCACAAAAACATCCAATTTCGGTTCGATTTATTGAATTGATGCCAATTGGTATGGCACATGATTTTACGGCAATTGAAAAAACTACGATTGTTTCGATGTTGCAAAAAGAATATGGTAAATCATTTCCTTGGTCAGGGCAACTTGGTAATGGTCCTGCAACTTATTATTCATTTCCCGGATTTAAAGGAAAGATTGGCTTTATTGAAGCAATGCACAATAAATTTTGCATGA
Organism: uncultured Veillonellaceae bacterium; assembly: GCA_963805085.1. Lineage (GTDB taxonomy): Bacteria > Bacillota > Negativicutes > JARBTT01 > JARBTT01 > JARBTT01. Next base: position 421,654 of record CAWDTA010000004.1, read on the forward strand.
CCTGTAATAGAATTCGTCTAACAGCCAATGGTTTTTTAAAACTTTGTCTCCAATATGATAAAGGTGTAGATTTAAAAAATCTGTTGAGAAATCAAAACGATAATGATTCTATTCGGGCAGTAATCGAAAAAAGCATTTATAAAAAACCACAAGAGCATCATTTTAATGATGGCTCAGTAGTTGAAGGTCAAGATTTACGCAAAATGTTCCAGGTTGGTGGCTGAACATAAAGATAAGGGGTTATCACACTAAAGATTAGTGCGTTAACCCCTTAAAAATTTATCGATATATAATTAAAACAAAAATATCTTTATCAGTTATAATGCTCTGCGATCACTGATTATACTACGTGAACTTCTTTTATCGTATGAATCTTCCCTTTGATCTTCGTGGTTTTAAGTGCTTCAATGACAAGTTCACCTTTATCATTGAGAATTTCAACATAGGAGCATGTATCTTGGATATTGATAATACCAATATCACTTCCACTGATCCCTTTAATCGTAGTAAGTGCTCCCATTATATCGCCTGGGCGCATCTTAGTTTTTTTACCAGCATTAATTCGAATTCTTGTAATATGCTCATTCAATTTTTCGCTTTTATCAATTTTCAAAGTCGGCCCAATCACCTCAAGCTTATTAAGAATTAATTTTCCCTCTTCCACTTCATCTATGGTCGGAATTTCTTGCTCAGGAATCTCATAATCAACATAATCTTCAATCTTATGCAATAATTTGTATTCATACCTAGTTGCAAAGGTAAGCGCTACCCCAGAATTACCAGCCCGCCCTGTTCTGCCAATTCGATGAACATAGCTTTCATTTTCTTGCGGCATATCATAATTGACTACCAATGAGATATCGTCTATATGGATTCCCCGCGCTGCTACATCTGTGGCAATTAAGAATTGAAATTCACCTCTTTTAAACTCTTGAATTGAAGCTAACCGATCTCGCTGTTCCATTCCGCCATGCAATGTCTTACAGGAATAATCTTTACATTTCATCTTCGCAAACACGTCTTCCACTTTGTCTCTCGTATTGCAAAAGATGATACAACTCTCCGGTCTTTCAACATAGATAAGTTTCATCATCAGCTGAAACTTATCTTCTTCACGTACTTCATAATAACCTTGACGAATGTTTTCCAGACCAAAAGTCTGAGAATCAATTTCTATGGTAACAGGATCTTTCATGTATTGCTTGCAGATTTCCCGAATTTTAGCTGCCATTGTAGCTGAAAACAACATCGTGATCCTATCTTCTGGCAACACTTTTATGATGTCCTCGATCTGATCAATGAACCCCATCTCCAACATTTTATCCGCTTCATCAATAATGAGGTACTTCACCTCTTCTAGATTTATATTACCTCTCTCGATATGATCAAAAGTTCTTCCTGGCGTTCCAACCACAACATGTACTCTTTGTCTTAATTCCCGTTTTTGCACCTCAATAGGTTGTCTGCCAAAAACAGCAGCACATTTTACTCTCTTAAATCTCCCTATATTAGAAATCTCCTGCTTGATTTGTACTGCTAATTCTCTCGTTGGCGTAAGTACCAATACTTGAGGATTTTTTTGTTCGATTTCTATTTTTTCACAAACTGGAATAGCAAAAGCCGCTGTCTTACCACTTCCAGTCTGGGATTTAACGATGATATCTTTTTCTGCAAAAACGCAAGGGATAACTTCCTCCTGAACCTCAGTTAGTGTCTCATACCCCAATTCTTTTAATGCGCTGGCTACTTCTTTACTAAAAACATGCTTTTCAATGTTTTGACCATTCATACGATGTTAACCCTCATTTTCTTCAAATTCTCTTAGTGCTAGCTTACTGTAGTTTATCAATCCTTATACCTATCATAGCACATTGCCAAGAACAAAGTCGCTATTACTTTTCACTTTCAACTTTTTGCGTGAAGAGAAACAAGATCATTGATAACAGCAGTAATACAAGATAAATAAATGACAACGGAATTTGCGAATCGGTTTTTAAGCTACTACCAAAGATCGTTACGAAGAATACGATGATTCCCGTTAATGTGCCGAAAATCGAGCTCGCTGTTCCAGCGGTTTTAGAAAACAGCGTCATGGTTTGCACAAGTGCATTTGGAATAATAAAACCAATGAAAAAGAAAATGAGGAAGGTAGGAATTAAAACAACATATAGATTCATTTCGAACGTAAAACCTAATAGTATCATCAATATACTACTGGTCAAAGCGCTAATCAATCCAAAAAGCAACAACGTTTTGCTCTTAAAATAATTACTAGCAAAACGGTTTGATAACGCACCTAAAAAGTAAGCACACCCTAATACCAAAGCAAGATTTCCATAGTCAATCACCGAATACTTTAGCACTGTTTGAATCAAAAATGGACCAACTACATTAAATAAGACTACAATTGCATAACAAAAACCTGATACTGTCGTAAGCAGCATAAATACCGGATGCGCGCCAATCAAACGTATACTGTTATAAGTTTTTGAAAAGCTTAACTCAACTAGATGCAAATTTGTCTCTGGCAGCTTGGTAAAAGCATACACAAAAATAAACAATCCATACAAACCAAAAAGATAAAAATTGGCTTGCCAATCAAAGTAATGCTGTAAGTAACCGCCAATGAAAGGTGCAATGATCGGACCCAACGACCAACTCAGGGTAAGCGAATTGGTTGCTTTCGCTAATTCAGCACCAGAAAAAACGTCTACTATAATTGCTCTGGCTACAACTGCCAAGCCTGCTACACTGATTCCTTGTAGAAATCGGCACACTTCTAGCATAAACACATTAGATGCTAAAATCGCTAAAAAGCTTACCAATGTAAAGAACAACGCACTCAGCAGCAGAACTTTCCTACGGCCAAAGCTATCCGACACGACCCCAAGAATAGTCTGCCCAATGCCATAGCCTAACATATATAAGCTAATCGTCAATTGTACAAAATTCGCTTGCGTCTGAAAGTAATTGGTAATTGCCGGCAGGGAAGGAACATATAGATCTACCCCTAGTCCGAGCAAGAATGGTACAATAAACACCAAAGAATTTATATTTCGTTTTTGCGATAAAGAATATTCCATTTTTATTATCCTCTTTCGATACTCAGTTATGTAAAATTTATTTTACATAACTGAGTATCGGTCCTTTTCCACTTGATTTTCTTCTTTCCATTGTATATGATTTAAAATAAAAAGAAAGTATGCACTTTTACGGTAGATACTATCTAAAAGGAGAGCAATGATGCAAAAATGGTCGCCAGCTGAATGTAATTGTTCCATCGCTTATACACTATCTGTGGTCGGTGGTAAATGGAAATGGATGATCCTTTATAAACTATTTCAAAATGGCATACAAAGGTATGGAGAAATCAAAAAATCAATACCACCGATCACCCATAAAATGTTAAGCCAGCAACTAAAAGAACTAGAAGCCGAGCAATTGATTGACCGAAAAGAATATCATCAAATTCCGCCCAAAGTGGAATACTCCTTAACCGAGAGAGGCAATACCTTGCTTCCCATATTAGAGCTCATGTCTCATTGGGGAGCAGAAAACAAACCTATTGGAATGATTAAATCATAATATAAAACTATACAAGTAATTTAATATTTTTTAAGCTGTTATTCTAACCCAAGAATCATTCTGCCAGCATTTACGATAGCGCCATTAGAAATATATTTGTTTGTTAGAATGACTCCCAACTGTCCTTACTGTAAAACTTGCAGGTCTTTTAATATTGATTTCGTTATCTCTCTAGCTTTTCCACCAATTGCGCCGTCGGGTGCTTGAATATCGGTGGCGAAGAAATAGCGATGCCCCTGTTTTTCGACACAGCCAACAAACCATCCTAATATCCATTTATCATCCTGTAATCCCGAACCTGTTTTACCCATAAATCGCACATTATCATTTTCCAATAAAGTAATATTCTTTTTCACTATCTCCACATTTTGAGGAGACACCGGCAATTCTCCTGCGTATAGACTGTGCAACAAGTCCACTTGTTCACGCGCCGAAATTTTTAATGAAGAACGCAGCCAGAATGTGGTCAGTCCGCCAGAAATATCCCGATTGCCATACCCTATAGTATCAAGACCTGCCTGCATTCTCTCTGTTCCAATTCGCCGTGCAAGTTCTTGGAAATACCAGACAACAGAATCCTTTGTTGCAGACGCCAATGTTTGATCATGGTTCCAAGCAGGAAACGAATATTGCTTTCCATTCCATTTAAATATTGTATATACATCTTCTTGATCCAAGATACCAGTTTCCAATCCGATAAGTGAATTATAAATTTTAAAGGTAGAACATGGCGACAGACGTTTCATACTTTGAGGCTCGTTGAAAACTGTATATTTATCATTAGCCTCATCGTACATAATAAACGTACCAGTAGTGAATCCATCAAAGTACTTTGCAAAGTCTTCCTTTATCACAACCTCCGCTGCACTCGTACTACTAATTGAGCTAAAATTAACAAGGGCAGCTGTCAATAAAACTAGAAAGCATTTTTTCAATTTAATCATCCTTCTTTATAGTTCATTTTACAGTTGTAATCTAAATATCTTATTATCTCTAGCACATTTTAGATTACAGTTGTAGTCCTTGGTTAATATATTACACTTGTAATCTATTAATGTCAATATACACCATACAATTTTACATTCAAAAAAAACGCATGGCAATGAACCATACGTTTTTTGAATGTAAATTTCTATAAAATATTTTTTTCTTTAAGAATTGATACTGTTATATTTCTGGCATTATTGCCGTCAGCTCGCTCTTTTCCTTGAATATTGGTTGCAAAGATATAGACTTTACCTTCTCTCTCCACATACCCTACATACCAACCGTTGACACTATTGCCGTCCACTACTCCGGTACCAGTTTTCCCATATAAAACTACTTTGTCCTGTTCAGACACTTTGATTACTTTTTTGACGATATCGATATTTTTTTGAGAAAATGGCATTTCATAAGTATAGAGTTTTTTTAGCATCTCTACCTGTTCTATCGGGGATATTTTCAGGGAAGATTCAACCCAGAAATCACGAATACCACCAGAAAGATCATTGTTACCGTAGCCAATTTGTTTTAAATAGTCCTCTATTCTAGTCTTTCCCACGCTAGAATCAACTTTCTGAAAATACCAGTTTACCGAGTAAGACATCGCAGACGTTAGTGTCTGATTTCTATTCCATTGTTCGAATGGATAAATAGTTTTATCCCACTCTAATAGAGTATTTTCATCTGTTAGAATTCCACTCTCAAGCCCGACTAAAGAACTGACTATCTTATAAGTTGAATTCGGTGATTCACGTTTTTTACTGTTGTCGTCATTATATACCTGATACTGTCCTTTTTTTAGGTCAAGTAAAACGAAAGTTCCGTCGTACCCTTGAAAATAATTACTCAAATCTTCATAGACAATATTTGGGTTTACCACCGTCAATTTTCCTTCCGGCGTCGCTCCAGCTGTTGAATTTGCATCAGTCAGCACGATACAACCTATCAGTAAAAAAAGCAGTATTTGCCAGATAAGACTAGTTACAGTTCCTTTTTTATACGAAGCAATCATTGTCATTCTTTTCTTAATATGGCCTTTACCACTTGCCAATCTAGCCATCGTGTAATCGTATCCATGATATGAGTTTCTTTCCAGAAAAGCAATAATCGCCGTGCCATAGTTTTTATATTCATCGGGTTTTAGCATAGAAAGCACATAAGCATCGCAGGCCACTTCCCGATCCTGCCGCATTTGATAGAAGGCATACCAGATAAATGGGTTAAACCAGTGCATGATTTGCAAAAATACTGTAACCCAATTGATATAAAGATCTTTGCGTTTAAGATGAGCCAATTCATGTAGCAAAATAAACCGTAAATCCTCATTGCTAAAATTGCTGATAATGCCACTTGGCAAGATAATATGCGGATTTGTTGCTCCCACCACCATTGGGATTCGGACTTTTGGTGACTCAATCAGCACGATATTACGCTTAATGTTGATTATACTCTTACATTCTCCAAGCAATTTGATTGCAGGGTTATCATTTACCACGAAACTATCCTTTATCAAGCATTTTAGCTTAAATGTCAAATGAATCGTGTAAAATGTTAAGCCTATCACTCCAATGAACCAGACAATAAATAGGACACCGTATCTAGAGTTAATGAATTTTCTACTGACAGATAACGAATAATCGTCAGTAACATTTATCATATTTACGATCGGCGAATGTTTTTCTTTATTCTGAACTGTCTTCTCATTATCTTGACTGTCAAAATAATTGCCGGTCAAATTCTGAATGCTTATATGATTAAAAATATTAAATACGCTTAATGAACTTTCAGGCGCGTAAGGAATTAACAACTTAAATATCAACAAAAACCATATGAGATACTGCCAAGTAGCATTCATTCTATTTTTCAGAACCAATCGAAGAATTGTAATCAGACCTATTAGAATGCTCCCCATGAGTGAAGAGTATAGTAACCAAGAAATAAAGGAATATATCTCCATGAAAAAACTCCACCTTTATTTTTCTTTTCGCTCAAGGATATCCTTTAGTTCAGCAATCTCTTCTTTTGATAATTGTTTTTCTTCTAAAAAATTGGCAAACATAACATTTAAAGCACCAGAAAATACCTTTTCCAAAAAAGAATGACTTTCCGCTTTTACACACTCATTCTCTGATACCAGCGGATAATAAACATATGTCCGGCCATCCTTATCAAACGAAATTGCATTTTTCTTTACCAATCGTCCAAGCAGTGTTTTCACTGTCTTTGGCTTCCATGACGTAAGACCTTCAATTTTCTTGATAACTTCGTTCGCGGTAAGTGGCTGACCTGCCCATAAAATCTTCATGATTTGCCACTCCGTATCGGAGATCTGCGGTAATATTTTCATAGTTTTCACCTCGTAAGATTACAAATGTAGTATATAACTAATATAGCTTTTTTACTACCACTTGTCAAAAATATGTTTCACAAAAAAGCACCTATCTTTCGATAAGTGCCTTGGGAACCGCTGGAAAGACGGCCATTTTTTAAACTTTAAATTTTTGAATGGCATCTTGTAAATCTGTCGCCATTTTTGATAAATGGGTGCTCGCTGAGGCAATTTCCTCCATTAATGCTGATTGTTCTTGGGTTGCTGCTGCAATTGTCTCTGTCTGATCAGCAACATTTTTACTTTCATTATTTATCGTGCTTGCAGCATCAACGACACCTTTCGTACCACCAGTTAATTTTTCACTGGCAGCTGAAATTTCATTGATTTCAGCAGACATCGTTTTAATCATTTGTAAAATTTCATTAAAACTCGCTCCAGCTAAACCAACTAACTCTGCACCTGCTTTTACTTCTTTTTTACTTTCAGCCATAAAGGACACCGCGTTGTTTGTTTTTGATTGAACATCTCTAATTAACTCCGTAATTTCTTTGGTTGACTGAGCCGATTGTTCAGCAAGTTTTCTTACTTCTTCTGCAACAACAGTAAATCCTCTACCAGCATTACCAGCCCTAGCTGCTTCAATTGCCGCATTTAAAGAAAGCAAATTTGTTTGCCCCGCAATATTTGCAATCAATTCAACGATCTGTCCAATTCGCTTTGATTTTTCCTCTAATTCACCAATTACACCAGCGGTATCATTTGTTTTCTGTTCAATATCACCCATTTGATTCACTGTTTTTTCAATTGCCTTGCCACCTTCAGTTGCCGAAATAGTTGTTTTTTCTGCCGTCTTTGCTACATCTATCGTATTTGCGGTAACTTCATGAATCCCCTTTGCCATTTCATCTACAATTAGATTTGTCGTTATTGATAATTGCAGTTGTTTTTCTGCACCTTTAGCGACTTCAGTAATCGATTCTGCGACTTGTGCCGATGCCTGAGCAGATTGTTCAGCACTTGCTGTTAACTCTTGTGATGCCGCAGCTAATTGTTCTGATGTATTTGATAAATGTTTAATCAGCGTTCTAATATTTTTATTCATTGTATCCACCGCTTGTGATAATGCGCCAAACTCACTTTTATCTTTCATGCTTCTTTCTGAAACATCTTGCGAAAAATCACCAGCAGCTATTTCGCCTAAAAAATCTACTGATTCCCTTAACCGAGTAGTAATTTGTTTTACAATCATAAAACCAAGACCTACACCAATAACAATTGAAACTAACGTAATCGTTACAAAGACCATACTTGCCTTAGCAAAATCTTCTTTCGCTTGTTGATTCATTTTATTAGCATTTTTTTTCGAATTTTCCGATATATTTATCAAATTTTTAAAAGTCTTGTCCGCTAAAACTTGACCTTTTCGTTGATATAAGAGATATGCTTGTTCATTTTTATTTTGCATTGCTAAATCAATAATCTGCGTATTCGCTTCCCGATACGGTTCAATCGATTCTTGCAGAGATTTAAGATTCTCTTTCTCTACTTCACCTAATGGTAGCTGCCCATATTTGGTAAGATTCTCAGTAAATGATGCTCTTAACTGACCAATTTCATTTAAGAATCGTTTATTTTCATTCTCATCAGCAGTCGCCATTAATCCATAAATATTGCCTTGAATCTGCTGTACATATAACCGATTTTCATAGGCTAATTCAATCTCTGTTAAATTATTGGCATACAAATCCTCTGTATTTTGGTTACTTTGTTTTAAATTTAAATAACCAATGCTCCCAACACTAATAATAGCAATGCTGAATACCGCAATGAGAAGATACAACTTTTGTCTAATTTTTAAATTACTTAATAAATTCATTTTACATCTCTCCTTGTACAAAAATTTTAATAAACATGGAACTATATTCAATATATGAACCCAAAGCTTAATTTTTTTAAAACTTATGGTGTCATATCCTTGGTTAAGATAATATTATTTTTATTTATACTAAGATTTAGAGATATTAAAATTATAAAAAAGCTTATTAAACTTGCATCATTTATTCCTATTCAGATTTACATTTGTAAATTTTTATCTTTTTTGTACAAAATTTTAAGATATTACTACTTTTCGGTTTTTCCCCTAGTATACCTTCCTAAAAATATAAATTTTTACATTTTTATAAATATTTTTAATAATTAATTTTTTTAAGGCGGAGTTTACTACAACTGAGTACAAAAAAAAAGGTACATTGACAACGTTTCAAAATAAATGAACCGCCGTTTTGTACCCCTTTATATTTTCTAAATTCTAAACTTTGTCACTTCACTCTGTAAATCCTGAGCCAACTTAGCTAGCGCTTGACTGGAAGATGCGATTTCCTCCATAGAAGCCAATTGCTCCTCTGCAGCTGCAGAAACATTTTGTGACTCACCTGCCGATTTTTTACTAAATTCATCTATTCTCTTAACAGAGCTATCTATTCTCTCACTACCAGCGGAAATTTGTTGCATAGCTACCGAAATTTCCTTAACTTGCCCTGATACTGCAGTAACCATAGTGACAATTTCCTGGAAAGCCAATCCTGCGGCATCCACTGATTCAGCCCCGATCTTAACTTCACGTGTACCATCATTCATCGCAACTACTGCTTTATCAGTTTCTCCTTGGATTTCTCCGATAAGTTCAGCGATTTTCTTGGCAGCTTCCTGAGATTGTTCCGCCAATTTACGCACTTCCTCAGCTACAACTGCGAAACCTCTTCCCTGTTCTCCCGCCCGTGCTGCTTCAATCGCAGCATTAAGCGCTAGTAGGTTCGTCTGCCCAGCAATTCCAGAAATAGTATCAACAATCTGACCAATTTCTTTTGATCGTTCACCCAATTTAGCCACGACTTGAGCCGAGGTATTGACCGTTTTTTCAATCTGATTCATTTGTACGACCGCTTGTTTTACTGTTTGATCTCCATCTTTTGCCTTATCAGCTACTTGACCTGATTGCGCAGCGGCCTGACTGGCATTATCTGCAATTTGCTGAATACTAGTACCCATCTGATTTACAATGGCAGAGGTTTCGTTCACTGCTACCATTTGTTCACTAGCACCTTCTGCAACATCGGTAATTGACGTAGCAATATGATTTGCAGCCTCAGCTGATTGCTGCGAACTGGCAGTAAGTTCTTCCGAGGAAGCTGCCAACTGTTCGGTCGCACTAAGTATTTTATGAATGAGATGGCGCAAATTTTTCTCCATCTGCTCAAAGCTTTTTCCTAGTCGACCAATTTCATCATTCGAATCAATATTCAACTGAACATCTGAGATATCACCCGAAGCAATACGATTTGCTTCTTCCTCCAGTATCTGAATCGGTCTAGCAATGCGTCGAGCAAACCACCAAATAATCAATCCCGCTAAGATCAGAACTATGATAATTGTTACTAATGAAATCATTGTTAAGGAGGAGATTGCTCCCATAACCTCCGTTGTTGGAACATTGATTGCAAACGACCATTTGGTACCTGGCACTGGCGCAAAAGCCACTATCTTATTAGTACCAGCATACGCATAACCAGCTACCCCAGATTCACCTTTGACTAAGCGCTCATTGACTAAGCGAAGTTCTTGCGGAAGTTTAGGATCTTGTACGGCATTTACCTTCATCGCAATTTCCTTGTCAGGGTGAATGATTGCCAACCCATCGCCTTGCAAAACATAGGCATAACCTGTCTCTCCAGCCTTTATATCCAATACTTTTTTCGTTACCTCTTCCATTGTAATCGAACCATAAATTACACCAGTGACCTTACCATCTGTTTTAACAGGAACTGCAATTACCGTTATCATTTTACCACTGGCCTTGGATACCACCGGATCCGAAATAGCAATTTCTCCCTTAATCGCTTTTTGATAGTACTCTCTATCAGCTAAAGTACCATGTGATCCTAAGGAATTTATATTCTCACCATCCAGCTTAATGTAGCCGATGGCATCATATGCAATATTAGTTTTTGCCGCATTGACTAAAAAGGGCATCATCACCGCGAAATCACCACTCTGCACCTGTGGAGAAACAGACACAATGACTAACTCTGCCTGCCTAGCCTTTAACCAGTCTCCAACATCACCTGCATGACTTTTCGCAGTTTCTGCAATTTCAACATTTAGATTTTGCGTAATAATCTGCCTTGCTCGCCAGTAGTTCAGCCCACCTAAAATACTCATTGATACTAGGAAGATGCTCAAAATAACTATGATTAGTTTTGTCTGTATGCTTCTCATCATGTCCGCCCCCAGTTTTCATACTATTCCGACTATTATACAAGTATAATTCGAGACAATACCAATAATAACCTGCTTTTTTTTAATATTTTTAGAACTTTTGACCTAATTACACTTTACATTGCAACTTATACAAATTATGGTTAATTGAAAAGTTTCTGGGCACAATAACCGACAGTAACGATGATATTCTAATAAGTACAAATTGATTGGCAGGGTAAACTATGCGACAAAGCGTCCTGATAAAAATTATTCATCAGCTAAAAACTTTCCTAAAAGCAAAAAAGATAAAGAATTGGAAAGCACCCCCGTTGTCATATGACAACGGTAATCTTGGTGCAATATCGAAGGATTTAGATCGTAATCTATATTTCATAAAGCATATCTTTGCCCAATGTAGTGATATCATCATCCGAGAATTTAAAATTGGCATGGATCAACAAATCGAAGTTTTTTTAGTTATGGTAGATGGACTTACAGACAAATCAGCAATCCATGACAATTTGATAAAAGCCCTACTTCTATCTCATTGTAAGATAAATAAGCATAATGCATTGCCGATTGTGGAGCAGTGTGTTTTATCGCTTGCTTCTATAAGTAAAACTAAGACTTTGGACAATGTCGTTCATGCTATACTTGCTGGTGATACCGCACTATTTATTGATGGATCAGATACTGTCATGATTGCTTCCCTTCGCGCTTGGGAATCTAGGAGTGTGGAAGAACCAGATACGGAAGCGGTTGTACGAGGACCACGCGAAGGTTTTATCGAAACATTGCGCAGTAATACCGCCTTATTGCGTCGGTATATTAGAACTCCTAATCTAAAAACCGAAATGATGAATATCGGAACACAAACAAAAACAGATGTATGCATTATTTATATCAAAGGTATTGTCGATGAGAAAATCGTCCAAGAAGTAAAGCTTCGATTATCAAAGATTGAAATTGATTCTATATTGGAATCTGGCTATATTGAGTCCTTTATTGAGGATGCACCATTTTCACTATTTCCAACTGTTGGAAATAGTGAAAAACCTGATGTGATCAGTGCAAAATTACTAGAAGGCAGAGTTGCAATTCTTGTTGATGGCACCCCTTTTGTCCTCACAATTCCTTATTTATTTATCGAAGCCTTTCAATCTAGTGAAGATTATTATTTACGCCCCTACTATGCCAGTTTTATCAGATTGCTAAGATGGCTATCGTTTTCTATCGCGGTTTTTTTACCTTCGGTATATGTCGCACTTACCACTTTTCATCAAGAAATATTACCCCTTTCTCTATTACTAAGCATTGCCGCCGCGCAAGAAGGCACCCCATTTCCCGCAGCATTCGAAGCTATTCTCATGCAAATCATCTACGAAATACTAAAAGAAGCTGGTGTCAGGCTTCCTAGGCCTGTTGGTCAGGCGATTAGCATTGTCGGCGCTCTCGTTATCGGCGAAGCAGCCGTTACCGCAGGATTGATTGGCGCGCCCATGGTCGTGATCGTAGCACTTACTGCAATTTCTTCCTTTGTTGTTCCCTCGTTAGGTGATGTTAATGTCATGATGCGACTTGGACTGCTTATTTTGTCAGGATTTTCTGGGCTCTATGGAATTATTATGGGGTTTGTCGTGATTCTTATCCATCAATGTTCGCTACGTTCATTTGGTATTCCTTACATGTCACCAATCGCACCAGCCAATCTTTCTGACATGAAGGATGTCTTTGTCAGAGTTCCTTGGTGGGCGATGCTGACAAGGCCAAATTTTTCCGGTGCTAAAAATCGCAAACGACAAAAATATGGTCAAATTCCCCAGCCACCTAGTAACGAACGCAAAATTTAATAATTGAAAAATGAAAGGAGTGGTTCATGTGTTGGAAGATGGCAAAATCAGCAATAAACAATTGATCCTAATTGTATTTATCTTTAGAGAAGTCGTAAATTTAACTTATTTCCCGTTTCTAACAGCACCACCGGAAAACCAAGATATATGGATTTCCATATTGCTGAGCTTGCCCGTTCAGTTAGCATTAACCGCTCCTGTTTATTATTTATGGACAAAATTTCCTAATAAGACCATCATTCAATATAGTCAACTAATTGTCGGGAAGGCTGGTAAATTAATAGGATTTATGTATATATTGTTTTTTATTCAGTTAACTGCCTTACTTATGGTTCAATTTAGCTACTTTTTTCTCATAGCAATTATGCCAGAAACCCCGATCGCTTTTTTTCTAATTTCATTTATGCTTGTTTGTGCTTATGCTGTACGAAATGGTCTTGAAGTAATAACTCGTTTAACGGAAATATTCGTACCAATTACTATAATTGCAGTAATCATTATTCTCATATTTATGTTTAAAACTATGGACTTTAAAGCGTTATTACCAATTATGGAGAATGGCTTTACCCCTGTATTTTATGGCGGTTTAATCACAGCAAGCCGCTTTGTAGAAATTATGTATTTTGCAATGTTATTACCATTTTTAAACAATTCTCGAAAAATAAAATCTACAATTTTATTCACTTATTTACTGATTGATATTAATGCTTTACTTATTGCAATTCCAATCATAACAATTTTTGGTACAGCAGATGCCAAGATTCATTTATTTCCTTTTTTCGATGCAATTAGATTGGTAAATATCGGCGATTTTTGGGAACACATCGAAGTTATCCATCTGGCAGTTTGGCTGTGTGGAATCGTTGTTCAAGTATCTACGCTTTATTATTTAGCAGCTTTAGGAATTGGTCAATTATTCAATTTAAAAGATTATAAACCTTTGGTTTTACCACTAGGCACTATTATTATTTCTATAGCTATCTTGATAGCGCCAAACGTTGTTGAACAATTTAGATTTTTAAATTATAAAATATTTATTTGGTATAGTTTGTTTTTTATTTTAGTGATCCCACTCATCCTTTTAATCCTATCGCTCATTCGTAGAAAAGGAGAAAAACGCCCATGGGCAAACAAAAAACCTTTAGTATAATTTTGTTGATAGCATTATCTCTTTTATTGAGTGGTTGCTGGAATCGCAGGGAATTGAGTAATCTAAGTATTATGCAAGCAATTGGTATTGACAAAACAGAAGACGGACAAATTAGCATTACTGTCCAAATTCTCAAGCCTGGTTCCATTAAAAGTAAAAATTCTGAAGATGATAAGGCAACAACGACACTTACAGTTACCGGAAAAACTATTCAAGAAGCATTCCGCAATGCAACAACAGAAGCAGACAGAAAACTATACGGAGCTCATGTGAAAGTTGTTGTGATTGGCGAAGAAACTGCCAAAATGGGCATTGCACCACTACTTGATTTATTCAATCGTGATCATGAAGATCGAAGAACTCGGTTCATGTTCATTGCGCACGGCAAGGCAAAAGATGTCCTAGAAACAGAAAATCCCCAAGAAAAAATCCCTGCAAAAGCAATTGAAAGCTTAGCGAAAGCAACCACGTCTACTTCACAAATACCGAAAGTCATTCTAAATGACGTTTTAAAAACCATTGCCAGCAAAACGAGTGCTCCCTTTATTCCGGGTATTGAGGTTATAGAAGAAAAAAAAGCTGAAAAATCAAAGAAAAAGCTAAAACTTGAAGGTACTGCAGTTTTCAAAGAAGATAAATTAATTGGCTGGTTAGATAAAAAAGAAACGCGTGGTTTGCTTTGGATATTAGGTCAAGTGAAAAGCGGCATCCTTATTGTTAACTCACCTAGTGATGAAGATAAATATGTAAGTTTAGAAATCATTAGGGCTTCAAGTAAGGTTAAACCGAAGTTTATGGATGACAGATTCATCATGAATGTTAAAGTTACCGAAACTGGAAATTTTTCAGAGCAATTTTCAGGCGCACGCTTAACGACGCCTGAAACTTTCAAACAACTCGAAGAAAAACAAAAAGCTGCTATTCATGAGGAAATCAATGCTGTTATTTATAAAGCACAAAAAGAATTAGGCGTTGATATCTTTAAATTTGGTGAAGCTGTTCATCGGGAATATCCACAGGAATGGAAAGAACTTAAAACGAGATGGGCTGAAGAATTTACTAATCTAGACATTAATGTAGACATTGATGCCAGTCTTCGTAATGTTGGCATGATTATGTCGACAGAAGAAGCAGCTGAATAAAGGAGTGAAAATAGACAATGAAAATACTTATGGTAATTGGTGCTTTTATTTTTATTGGATGGTTAGAAATACCCCAATTATTAAAAAAAAACATTGGAATGAACTTGCAACCTTTTTAGTATTACTATTCATCGGTTTTACGTTAAATTTTCTTTATATTATTGATATAAAATTACCAAATCCTAATAAAGGCATAGAATATTTGATCCACTTCGTGCAATCAACACAAAAATAAATTCTTGTTTTTGATGCTTGCACTCCTGAAAACAAAATAAACGCTTTACTTACCTGCTGGCAAAAAAGGAAATTTCCATCCTTTGGAGAATCATTAAATTGAATATTTATTTTTCTGATAAAACGGAAGATTGATTTGGCTACGAGTGATGCGTATGGAGGATGTTGAATGGATCAAGAAAACCAAGTGAAAGCAACAACAAAAACTGATTTGAAATTAAATAATATACGACTGGCAGACGTTATAGACACTAAATTTCTACAGCATTTTCAAGATGATTTTGCTAAAGGTATGGGTGTTGCCAGTATTACTGTTGATCTTGAAGGAAAGCCCGTTACAAAGCCAAGTAATTATACAAGATTTTGTATGGATTATACCCATTCCACAGAGTGTGGAGACAAACGTTGCGCAGAATCACATATGCGAGGCGGTGAAAAGGCGGCTCGTCATGGCAAGCCAATTGTGTATGAATGCCATGCTGGACTAATTGATTTTGCCGCTCCTATCATATTAGAAGGGCAACACATCGGCACAATATTAGGCGGTCAAATCCTCACGAATATTCCTAATGAAGGAAAATGGCGTAAAATTGCCAAGGAAATTGGTGTTAACGAAGCAGGCTACCTTGAAGCAATAAAAGAAATACGTCAATTATCAAAAGAGCGTGTGGAAGCAGCAGCAAATGTACTTTACATCGTTGCTAATAATATGTCGAAAACCAAATATCATCAGCAGAAATTAACCGAAAAATCCAATTTACTTAGTAATAGTCTTGATAAAATATCACTGGCAATGCAGGAAGTAGCTGCTTCCTCCAAGCGAGTAAGTGCCGAACAAATAAATCCAGTTAAAGTGCTCAGTACTGTTGATGCCATAACAAACAAAATGAATGAAGTGATTAATTCAACGAAGGAAATCGCCGCGATGCTGGCTAAGCAAAAATTAGAAATGGCTCGTTTAGATAGGCTAAACTTAGTCGGAGAAATGGCAGCTAGTCTTGGTCATGAAGTTAGAAATCCCCTTACTACGGTTAGAGGCTTCTTACAGCTTTTCTACAAAAAGGATGAATTTAAAAAATATACTTCCAGCTTAGATATTATGATTGAAGAGCTAGATCGTGCCAATGAAATCATTACGGAATTCTTATCCTTGGCAAGAGATCGTAAATTAGATTTAAAAACATTGGATTTAAATCTAATAATAAAGAGAATAGTGCCTCTATTTCAAGCCGCTGGAATCCTTAAAAGCGTACAGATTAAGCTTGAACTTGAAACGATTCACCTTCTATTATTAGACGAAAAAGAAATTAGACAATTAATCTTAAATTTAGTGATCAATGCAATTGAAGCAACTAGTAAAGATGGCATTGTAACAATAAAAACATTGCAAGAGGACGGTAGAATTAGTTTGATAATCAGTGATAACGGCTGCGGCATTTCTCCAGCTATTATCAATAAGCTTGGAACCCCTTTTTTATCAACAAAAGCACAAGGAACCGGACTAGGGTTAGCAATCTGCTACAATATCGCCGATCGCCATTCTGCAACCATAACCATTACAAGTAATGAAGGTATCGGAACTACTGTAGCCGTTGCATTTAATAATTCTATCTAGAATACTTATACAATATAAGCAATTAAATAAAAAAATAGTAGATATGTTAAGCTAAAAAGCGTTCCGCCTAACATATCTACTATTTTTTATTTTTCAATAATAATATAAATATAAAAATTACTGAAGTTAGTTTGCCTTCACCAAGCCGTTCTGCTCCAACACCAGATCAACGACAGGTAGCAATTTATCCTCGGAAAGTGGCTTTAACACATAATTTTTGGCCCCATTACTCAAGGCTTCAAAGACGATAGATTTTTGACCTAACGCACTTACAACGATAATATTCGCTTGTTGATCAGATTCTAAAATACACTTCATGGCTTCAATTCCACTTAAACCAGGCATGGTGATATCCATGGTTACTATGTCAGGCTGACATTTAGGGTAATTTTCAATCGCTTGTTGTCCATTTATCGCTTCCCCAACTACCTCATGACCCGCTTTTTCAAGCATTTTGCGTAAAGTTACCCTCATAATCAAGGCATCATCAACAATCATAATTCGTGCCATTTTACTCTTCCTTTCTTTATTCTTAATATTTTTTAATCATTGCTAAAACACCAAACTTAAAGTAATTTTCCCTAGATCGGTATCAAGTATCCAAGTCGGTGTTTCCAATTGTGGATACTTAGCTGAAGCATCTTCTGCCAGAATACTAACTAATGTTTCGGCCGTTACAGCCCCACTCCATCCATGCAGTTCTTTTACTGCATCTTCAAAGATCTTTTTAGCATAATGAGATAACATATTTTCCAGCCTTCTATCAATGGATGCTTCTGTTACTTCTATAGAATCTCCGGTAAAATATTCAGCCGCCAAATGTTCTACAACTGCCTGATCAGCGCTTAACACCATTCTGGAATTTCCTAGTCCTTTTATACCAAGGAAAGTTGTAACCTTACGTAGTTTTAGTTTTCCGCCCACCGCAGCTTCTAGATAAGTACAATTATTTAACTGCAACCCAGCATTTTTCTTAAAAAGAACTTCTGTCGCACGTACTAATGGATTTCCAAGTTGTCGTATCGAATAAGGCTGCTGCTCTTCAACTTGTGTAAATGGTAAGAAAAATTCAAACTGTGTACCTTCACCCAAAATAGTATTTACACGAACTGAGCCATTAAGTTTTTCTAGTTCAGTGCGCACAGCAGAAAGTCCAACACCACGGCCTGCTAGCGTATCGACATCTTTTGCCCCTGAAAAACCATCCGCAAAAATTAGCTTTATAATTTCTTCTGGTTGCATACCATTTACCAACTTTGCAGTGCATATTCTTTTTTTTATGGCAATATCACGAATATTGCTTACGTTCATCCCACGTCCATCATCAGTAATAACAATTGTTATTCCTAATGGATTTTCTCTAACCGTACAAGTAATCTTACCGCTTTCATCCTTACCATTTTCTACTCTTTCTGCAAATGACTCCACCCCATGAACAATTGAATTGCGAAAAACATGTCCTAATGATTTTATAAAATCATTATATTTCAAAGGATCGACCAGCGTCTCTCCTCCCTCAATCTCAAAAGAATGGATAGACTTTTCGTTTCGTTCAGCTAAAGAAACTACATAGTCAGGATATGACTGCAATAAATTTTTGATCGGCTGATACCGCAAGCGACGTAACTCTGGCAATAGCAAGTTACTCTCGCCATAAGGTAACATCCGTTGAACTTTTTCTTCAATTTCTAACAATCGATCATTGTCAATTACCAGCATATTTTCCTGCTGAAAAAAACTATCACCAAGCTTATCTTTCAATAATTCCAAGTCTTCATCAAGCCAACTAAGCATATTTTCCGGTGTAATATCACTAAGCTTTTCTAACAACTGCTGACGATCTAATCGCACAATTTCATTGGAACGAATCGTAGCAAGCTTTTCCTCCAAATCATGCAATTTAGCCATAACATTTCCCATATGTAATTGACCAAACGTGCCTTTAAAAGTATGTATGGTTCGAAACAAACTTGCCAATAGATCTCCTGCTGTTTTTTTCTCATTTAACAAACATGCCATTCCTTCTTGACAAAAGCTTGTATATTGACTAACAGTTGCAAAAAAATCAGCTGAATGTGTCACTACATACACAATCATTGCAAGAATATCTCGCTCAATTTGGACACGATCTTCCATAGCCTTTCGCATCGTCTGGTCAGTAAGAATCAGCATAATTTTTTGTTGCTTCCGATCATTGGTATTCTCAATCAATTTATATGCCACACCAACATAACTGCTGCCTAGCACAACTTCTTCTGGCAAAAGAGAAAAATATGTTTCCCGCAAGAACTCTTTTTCTTCACACAAAATTTTTTTAAATACAGCTTCTAGAAATACTTGTTGATCACGATCTTCTGGATAAATTAGAGCTGGAACAGCTGTTCCAACAATTTCACGGCGAAAAATTGTCCCACACTCCGCACTATACTCCCCACTAACAATTAGGTCTTCACCAAACGAGAGAAACCCCTGTCCTGCATGATCAAGAAGATTTCTCAAGGACGCTGTTCGTTCAGCTACCTTTTGCTCTAGCTCTTGATTCCAGATTTCAAGTTTTTCCTGGGAGGACTGCACTTCTTGATACATCTCCTGCAATGAATCCAAGGTATTGTTAATGGCATGCGTCAAAGCCCCCATCTCATCTTGTGAATAAATCTTGCCACGAAGGTTTAAATCCCCTTTTCCCGTGCCAGCCATTACGTTAGCCAATTGATATACCGCTTTGCGTACCGACATATCAAAACCTACGAACAGATAACAAACCAGTAGCAAAATACCACCCGTAAACCAAACTACTATATTTCGATATTTCGAATATTGATCAATTCTCATAACAAGCAATTGGTCAATGACATTCAGTTCTTCCTTATCTAACGCCTCGACATTTTCGATGGCTTGATTCCCCGTAGTCGTCAACAATTGTTTGGGAATAGGTAACCCCTGCTGCCCCACCGTTTTTTGCTCAATATTCCAAGCGAAGATTGGCACAGAGTCTGCGAGTGTAGTATGTAATGTTTTCAATTTTGCCTTTATATTTTCATTGTGACGAAATACCAGTTGTACATTATGCTCAACCTGCTCCAAGCTAGAGTGTACCAAACCAATTACCTGTAACATCTGATTTCTACTATCTGACGGAAGATTGTCATCATATAACTGAATCGATAAACTCTGTGCTGTACTCAGGCTATACATCAATCCAGGCAATTTTCGCAGTACAGAATCGACAAGATAGGATGTATCAAAATCAGAATCCATAGCCAAATTTGACTGATATCCTACATGCTGCATAAAATCCGTTACTTCATTAAGCCATCGGCTATCTAAGTCAAAAGCAACTTGCGCATGCCCAGTATCAGACTGCATTGCCGCTTGCTTACGAGCAAGCCAATCTTGCCGTAACATCTGTAATTTCCAAGTTGTATCCATTTGACTAGCTACCTGCTTGTCGATGGCATCCACCACCGCCAAAGCGTCATCCACTTTAGCTTGTTGAGCAAGCACTTCTCCCTGTAAAACACCATTTCCATGCAAAAAATCATAATGGACATTACGATATACGTGTGCCTCATTGAATAAATTGGTCAGTGCTTTGATATATTGAACACCAACTCGCTCACTTCTTGCAAAATCGATATTCTTATTCAATTCCGATACCAGCATATAAATTAATACAGACGCCTGCAACACAATCAATAAACCAATAACACCAAATTTATAGACATATTTCAAACGATTCATTATTTGAACTGCTGGTTCAAACAAATATCTCATAAACTGCCCCCTATCTTAAATTCAATACAACAGTTAAAATCTCTTAGACTACATATTATATAGTCTAAAAGATTTATGTAAAAAGTAGGTGAACTTTTAGTTAAATTTTTGTTAAATTTTAAAAGGTTTAACAATTTCACAGTTTCAATCTTCTATTGTATTTCATATTTCCACTTTAGCATTAAACAAAAAACTGACCTCCCCTCGCCATTTGCAGAGGTAAGATCAGTTCTCGTATCAAAAATATTTTAGAGATATACCATACTATTTGATTGCTATCTATTACATATTTTTTTAATCCAAGGTAGCATCTTTTGTTTCCGTCACAAAGAAGAACACATTAACTGCAGCCGCCAAATACATAAATGCCAATATAATAAGTGCACCATTCAATGTATACTTGGTTGCCAACAAGCCAATAATAACTGGCGCAAAACCGCCGACAGCACGACCAGAATTAAAAATAAAATTTTGCGCGGTTGATCTAGCATCCGTGGTGTAATGCTCTGATAGCAATGCACCATAGCCAGCCATCATTCCATTACAGAAAAATCCCAAGATAGCACCGCCAATTAAAAGAAAAATAGGATCATTTAAATTTGCGTATAACCAGACAGCCGCAGCTGAGCAAATATAAAAAGTAATATAAGCTGGTTTTCTACCCACTCGGTCAGCAAATTGACCAAAAAGATAAATTCCTAACATCATACCAATTACCGTAACGATCATCCAAGTCGTTGTCTTATTCAATGTCAGATTATGCTTTTGCATTAAAATAGTTGGAAGCCAAATCATAATTCCGTAATAACCAAAGTTTTGCACACTTGTCATTACAATGAGTGCAAACGTAGTGATCGATTTTCTTTTCCCAGAAAATAGCTGTATCAAGGGGAACTTATTTGCCTTGTTCCAAAATTCTTGTTCAACCTCAGAAAGGATTTCACCAGCCGCTAACTTTTTATAGATGGTTTCTTTCATTGCCTTGCGATTCACCCATAGATCAGGCTCGGGAATTCCGCGCCTTGACCAAGCCGCGAATAATGCCGGTAAGACACCGATGACAAAAAGTCCTCTCCAGCCAAAGTGTGGTACTACTAAAGCTGCAATTACAGCTGCTAGCACTACACCTAACTGCCAACCAATCGCGACTCCCGCACTTGCGCGTGCTCTTTTCGCAGCTGGCCATGTTTCAGTTACCAGAGTCATCCCAATACCAAATTCCCCCCCTAGGCCTAAACCGGACAGAAAACGGTATACATTCAATTCCGTAAGAGAAGTAGCGATTGCACATAATCCTGTGAAAATGGAAAAAAGAATAATTGTCCCAGCAAATACTTTTACACGACCTATGTAGTCCGACATAATACCAAAAATATATCCACCAATAACCGCCCCAATCAAAGTATACGTCGCGACTAATCCCGCTTCAGCAAAACTCATTCCAAATTCCTTGATAATCTCCGTCATAACAAAAGACAGGATTAACATATCCAAACCATCCATGGCATAGCCTGCTATGGATGCATACATGACTTTCCATCGACGTTTCCATGTAGCTTCATCATCACCTGAAAATAAATCTTGTCTAGTTTCTAAATTCATAGTATTCTCCTTCGTCTTATCGTTTTAATTTTATTTCGACCAGCGATACAAATCATAGTATCTTTTTAAGGCAAAAAAAAACACTCTACAGTTTAAATTTCTGTCAAAGCGCCTTTGCCCGATATATTATACTATAATTTTATATATTTTGATATCATTTTAAACACATCAAGAAAAAAACCTGCGAAAGATCGCAGGTTCTCATTTTTTATATTACGGGTTCATGTACTGTATCTGGTTCCTCAGAATTATACATAACTTTTTCTAGTTTATCCATATCAAGCTCATTCTCCCATTTCGCCATAACAATCGTTGCAACGCCATTACCGATAAGATTGGTAAGTGCTCTACCTTGCGTCATAAAACGGTCAACACCAAAGATGAGCGCAAGTGCTCCCACTGGAATCATTGGCATCGTAGATAATGTCGCTGCCAAAATAATAAATCCACTTCCAGTAACACCTGATGCACCTTTTGATGTTAAAAGCAATACTGCTACAATTGTAAGTTGTTGAATAAGCGTAAGATCAGTGTTGGTTGCCTGTGCCAAAAAGATTGCTGCCATAGTCAAATAAATCGATGTACCATCAAGATTAAACGAATATCCAGTTGGAATCACTAAACCTACAATCGACTTAGAGCAACCCGCTTTTTCAAGTTTTTCCATCATCCGCGGCAAAACGCTTTCTGAAGATGCAGTACCAAATACAACTAGTAATTCTTCTTTAAAATAGGAAATATACTTTGCAAAACTAACACCTGCCCATTTGGTAATTGGCCAAATAACCAAGACGATAAAGATAAAACAAGCAAAGTAAAAAGTACCTAACAATTTTAATAATGGCCCAAGTGAGCCTATGCCATATTTACCAATCGTAAATGCCATTGCCCCAAAAGTACCAATCGGCGCTAATTTCATAATAATATCAACAATTGCAAATAAGACATGTGATACATCACCGATTACATTTAGGAGCATTTGCCCTTTAGCGCCCAATTTAGATAATGCCCAACCAAACATCACAGAAAATAGTAAAATCTGCAATATTTCACCTTTAGCAAACCCATCAACAACAGTATTCGGTATAATATTCATAAAAAAATCTGCCCCATGATGCGTCTGTGCACCATTCGTATACATTGCTACTGATGCTGGATCAAGGGTACTAACATCTATATTCATCCCAGCACCAGGCTGCAACCAATTCACTAATATAATCCCAAACAAGAATGCAAATGACGTAACGACTTCAAAATAAAGCAACGCCTTGCCACCGACTCTCCCAACTTTCTTCATGTCCCCCATACCTGCGATACCACAAACGATTGTACAAAAAATGATTGGTCCAATGATCATTTTGATTAATTTGATAAACGCATCACCAAAAGGTTTCATGCTTTCTCCAAAGGCTGGAAACCAATAACCAACTAAGATACCGATAATAATAGAAGCAAAAACTTGGAAATGTAACGATTTAAAAAAACTTTTTTTCATAATATTTACACCTGCTTTACATTTGTATTCCATAATTCTATTAATTGAGTTCATATTTCCGCAACACTGATTCTATTTTAACATGATTATCATTACTTTTAAACATAATCTTTTTAAAATACTGTATACATGAAAAATTCACCTTATTTTTTCATGTAAAAATGGCCTCAAACCAGCATTATGCAAGGTAGAGACCATTTTTTACCGTTATAGATAAATCAATATCCGTTTTTTTATGAAACTTTTCTAAATTACTTCATTGTATAAAGTTGGATTTAGTTTAAAAACCTCGCTGGATCAAACGCAGTACCATTTACTCTAATTTCATAATGAACATGTGGACCAGTGCTATAACCCGTAGAACCGCTATAGGCAACGAGCTGGCCTTTTTTCACTTCTTGACCGTTAGCAACTACAATTTTAGAGTTATGGCCATAGAGTGTATGGATACCATTTCCATGATCAATTTCTACTAACTTGCCATAGCCACCATCATCCCATTGACTTTGAACCACAATACCATCAGCAGTTGCCACAACTGGAGTCCCCATTGCAGCGGCAATATCAATTCCTAGATGAAACTCTCCATAGCCATCCATACCTCGTCGCCCAAAAGGTGAAGTAACCTGACCATTCGCTGGCCAGATAGATGGCGTTGCAGCAACTCTTGCCTGTTTAGCCAATAATTCTTCTTTTAAACTATTTAGACTTGCCTCTCGTACTCTCATGGCAGATTGCAATTGACTAACACGCTTGCTAATATCATCAATCTCAAGCTGTTCCTGTTCGCTAGCTTGGCTATAAAAAGCAATACTAGGACGCACTAAACCAGCCCGCGATGTGGATGTCGGACTATCATTATTAACAATGGTACGAATTTCCGCATCCAAGGCATTTAACCGATCCATATCGCTCTGCAACTGAATTGTCACCTTTGATAGCTCATCAATCTTTGCCAGTTGACTCTGATTATTACTGCGCAAAGACTCTAATTCTGCCTTTTCTTGATTGGCAGTACTGACCACTTGTTGATAATGAATAAAGGCACCTATAATAAATATCATCAGTAAACATACTCCACCAGCGATATATTTAATCATAACTTTCGGTATAGAAATACGATCAAATTGCTGATTATTTTGGGGTACAACTGCCTTAGAAGCCAATAAATTGAGTTTTTCATTTGTTTTATTATTTATTTTCTTTCTTATTCTCGTCAAAATAAAACTCCTTCGAACCATTTCATTGTTCCGTTAGAACTGATGAAATCTTTTACTTTTTTCTTATAGCTGCTCGTACTATCTATTTTCTAGACGAAATAAAAATGCCAAGTTGCCCAGTAAAATGAAACTTTACTGATGCAACCTGGCAATCATTGATAAAACTATCTTTAGACCCATGGCTTTGCGTCCTCATCTTTAGATAAGTTTGCCAAAATATTCAATTATTAATAATAAATTTATTTTACTATACTTTGCTAGCGCTTGCAATAATTAGACAAAAAATAGCATAATTTTTCTAAAATCATGCTGCCCGTTAAGCCACTTATTTGTATTTGCTAAGAAAATATACAATTTTTTATCAAAATAAATAGAGCATGTACACTTCAAATTATTCTTGAAGTTTATACATGCTCTATTTATCAGTTGACTGGTGCTATACTTGCTAATTCAACATACACTTAGACAGTGAGCTACTAGAAGATCTAATACCAACAACAGCTCGCTATCATCCGTAAGTTCATCGCTCCAGTATATGCCTGTTTGCTAGACGAATTATATTCCAAGTTCCTTACGTTTCTTTTCTATATGGTCTACATAAATTTGAACAGTTTTATCAGCACTAGTTTCTACCGTTAATTTACCCAACCCTAAAGTTTCCGTTGTTTCCGTTAATGTTTTTACTACTAAGTTACTACCTGTTACCGAAGGAACAGGTGCAACATGCACTAACCAGCCAAGAGCAATCGCCGTACAAGCATCCGCCACCGCCTTTTGTTCCAAATATTCCGGCGCACCAATGACAATAGGCAACATATTGGTATCTACATCTAATGCCTCAGCAATCTCTTTTGCTGTCTGAGTCATTTTCCCGATATCTACACATGCTCCGTAAGAGAGTACTGGAGGAATGCCTAATGACTTGCAAACTTCCTGCAATCCAGCTCCAGCTTCATCAGCCGCTCTAGGATCAGCTAACCCAGTATATTGCATCACAGAAGAAGTGCAACCTCCCGACAAGACTAAAATATCCTTTTCAATCAAGCCTTTTGTAATCCTAAATATATTGCTGCCGCCCTGTCCGTAACGAGCTGTTGTACATCCAACGATGGTTGCAATACCACGAATTTTCCCCGCCACAATCGCATCAATCAGTGGTTTCCATGAACCGCCGAGTGCTGCTTTCACTGATTCTGTACTAAAACCAATCATACAGTCAGAAACATGTGGTGGAATGTAGACTTCCCGATTCTCAGCTTTACGTTTAGAATAAGCTTCGATTGCCATGTTTAAAATTTTTTCCGCTTGTGTACGCATCTCTTCCGGCTTAAATTCTACCACCTGTGTATCTGGCATCCGAATCACTTCATGAGTACTTACCATCGTCGTACCAAACCGTTTTGCATACAGTGGTAACGTTGGAATCGTACAGTTATAATCAAACATAAATAAATCAACCGCCCCAGTTGCTAGCAAATATTCTTCGGATAACCACTCGCCTTCTTGACCCCCGTAGGCACTCATTCGCCCAGTATTATCATAGTTGAGCAGCTGCTGACCTTCACAAACATGACCAAGTATTTGAAGGCCAGTTGCCCCTGCTTTTTTTGCTTTATCCTGCCATTCTGGAGTGGAAGCCAATTCAATGACAATATGTGCGGTAAGCGGCATATGACCATTGGTGATGATATTTACCATATCTTTTTTGAGCAGCCCCATATTTTGCTTTGCAGTTCTGATCTGCTGGGTGCCAATTAGTATTTCTTGCAATATGCAAAGCGCAAATAAACCTTGGTATTCGTTAGCAATGCCTAGACGTACCGAAGTGAGTAGAAAATCAACTGGATCTGCGTTAAGGTTGGTCATACATTTAGTTTGCGCTAATGCAACTTCACTAAAACCACCGCCGGGAAATAAATTTAGCTTGCGCCATAATTCTTGCCGTCTTGGCGGAGCAAACGCTTTTACCATGGATGATTCTTCCCAATATGGTCTACCCATATCATTAAGTACCCAGTTAGCAAAACTAACTGCAACTTTGTTGACCTCTTCACGATGATTTAAACCAGCCAATTCAGCATATTTTAGCAACTTTTCTTTATCACGAATCTTTAGCCCACTATCTGGCTTTTCTGCGGCTGCCTTTAAGGTACGGGCAGCTTGCTGTGCATGAAAAATATTGGCTGACGTCCCGATCGTTACATGACGATAAACAAAGTTTCTCGCTACCATCACATCGGCATCAACACCGCAGTTTCCCCGTGGTGTCTTTGCATTAATACGACAAGGTCCGTTGGCGCACAATTGACAAGATAAACCTGATGAACAAAAATTACAACGAATTTTTTCTTGTTGTTCAAAGCGATCAAAAACATTGGTGAGTCCTTGTTCATGAACATGCTGATACATCTCACGCATAGCTGGATCTATAATAACATTAAGAGGATAGCCATCTTTACTTTGATCATGGGTCTGAATATGTTGGCGCTGCCATTTATGTACCCCTTCC
The DNA here is from genome assembly GCA_963805085.1 of uncultured Veillonellaceae bacterium. Lineage (GTDB taxonomy): Bacteria > Bacillota > Negativicutes > JARBTT01 > JARBTT01 > JARBTT01. The sequence continues at coordinate 449,403 of CAWDTA010000004.1, forward strand.
ATAGAAGCAGGCGACTTTTCGATATCATAGTATTTTTTTGAATTCTCATGAACATCAAAATGGCGATTAGGATCATTCGTACCACTCGCATCCCCTTTTCCCGCAATGGACTCTACATCACCACAACTCGTTTCATCTGTACTTTTGATCAACGTTTCTTGCTCATTTGACACTAACATTCCCCCTCTTTTTTTGTTAGTATGAGCAGTTGAGATGATATTATGTATTTGAATTTCCATTAATAGTTTTTTATCAAAATAAAAGAATTAACTGCATGGATCAAGGAGCCAGCTTCCATGAAATTGGTCCCTTTCAATTCCCCCCCTAATTTGCTCGGATTATTCCCCCAAGATTTAATAAAACTAAATTTGATATTCACAAGAATTTGGCAATAAAAATATAGTCTTCTATAAACAAGAAGGCTATATTTTATATATATTAAATTCGTGAACGAGATTATGATCTAAAATATTAATGATTCTAGTATCCCATGCCGCCGCCATAGCCCATATGACCCATACCCATATGACCCATATGGTGTCCATAGCCACCGCAGCGAGGGCACATAGGATGAACATGTGCTTGATACTCAAAACCGCAGGCCGAACAAATCTTTACTACTTCACGGCAGCGCACCTCATAAACTTTGAATTTTTCAACAAATTCTCCTACACATTTACGTTGGCATTTTGGTTTACAACCATCATGCATAGTCATTTGCTCTTTCCCATACTCCACAGAAACAACCTCCTTTGTTTTACTTCAATATATCATATGTATGCTGTTTTAAAAGGTTACATAAAAGTAAATATTTTGTTAACCTACCGTCAATAAGATATTTACTTCTAAAAGATACTCAACGCTTTATTACAAATACCATTGTTACTAGCAGGTCTGCCCTCCGCAACTTATTTACCTCATATACAGAACAAAAAGGACTTGCTTTAAACAAATCCTTTCTAAATTAACACTCATCATTACAGCACTCTCACCATTATAGAGGTGGAAACAGATCCTAAACTTAATAACCTAAGTTCTCGTTTAGTCCCAGTCATCAAAATCATCTAAGTCACCGGATTCACCGAATCCGAATGGGATGAAGCCGAATCCAAACGGACTCAAACCAAAGCCATGCTCCAAAAATCCACCATGTCCAAATCCACCATGCTCGAATCCACCATGTCCAAATCCACCATGTCCAAATCCACCATGGAAAGGACGCCATTCGCCATAATCATCATTCATGTTCTTACCTCCAGTAATTGTATTTGCTATATATTATGTATACCTAATACCAAAAGTGCTAGTTACAAAATTTTTAAATGGTCTACAGTTACATCCTTCATCTATTCTTCTTTATGACATATCAATACAACACTTTTAGCACTATCGATTATTCCAAACCATAAGAAGAAAAAAGGCTTAGTCATACTTTAAATATGACTAAGCCTTTTTTCAACATTCATTTTTTAATTACTTCTCAATCTATTTACTTGACATAAGAAGTTCATAATCAATAGAATAATCATTTTTACAATTGTCTCAACCTTTACTACTCAATAAATAGTCGTTCTGGATCTAATATAATAATCATCCGTTCATCGATTTTACCAATACCAGTAATACAATCCGTACTACCACCATTAACAAAGTTGGGGGCTGACTGAACATCATCGTCATTTAGCTTAACAATATCTGTTACTTCATCTACAATACACCCCGTCGTCGATCCATTGACATTTAACATAATAAATTTACTTTCTTCAGAAAGTTCTTTTTCCACCAAGTTAAATTTATTTCGCAGATTGAAGATATAATTAACGTTTCCTCTTAAATTAATCATGCCTTCTACTGCCTGGTTAGTCCCAGGCAATGGCTGTATTTTAAACTTTTTCGAACGCAAAATACCGTTAACTGCTGAAACATCAATACCATATTCTTCATCATCTAATGCAAACACCACCAATTGGATGCTCATAATGATTGCCTCCTTTCTCTGAAAAATTTTACTTATTTATCATTTGCAAGATCATTTAATTGCTCGGTAAGACTGGTAATTTCCTGTACACTGGCTGTCACTTCTTCAATAGCAGCGGCTTGTTGCTCAATCGTACAAGTAGTTTCGCCTCCCATATGCACGGTTTTGTCTACAGATATTTTTATAGTCGTCGTTAAATCTTTTATTTTACCAACCGTTTCTTTGGAGTCAGCCGAAAGCTTTCTAATTTCTTGGGCTACAACACCAAATCCTAGTCCAGCTTCGCCAGCTCTAGCTGCTTCAATGGCTGCATTTAGACCTAGTAAGCGAGTTTCATCAGCAATATCCTTAATGAATTCCATGACTTCATCAATTTTACCAGTCACTGTATTTACATTTTTAATCTCATTATTTAAATTTGCTTGATTCCCACTAATATCGCTAGCCGAAGCTGCCAATTCTTCCATTGTTGCCGAAACTTGATGTAAATTATCACTCAATGTATCCGCCATAGCCTTTAGCTTTAATTGTTGATAAGCCGCCTTTGACATATTATTAGCCACAAGAAACAGTACATTTGCCGCCGCCTCAATACTTTCACGTGATAATTGACGGATTTCTTGTACAGCTTCTACATAGCCCTCTTCGTCCACGCCAATCTCTTTGGCAATCTTGCGGTACTTCTGATCCTGTGGAACAGTCGTTAGTACTTGTCCTCCTAAAATAGTACCAATCAGCCGTCCTTCTAGCATAATAGGAGCCGCAAAATCAATAAGCCCTGCATGACACTCATAGACTACTGGTTTACCTGAACGAGCTGCTTCTTCGCCACCTTTACGATGTGATTCTGCACAGCGTTTATCACCACATTCTGTGGAATGGGTATAGTCCATACAAAATCGAGTATAACTACTTGGATCCGTAAGAGGCTTTCCTTCGGGATCAACCGTCACACTTGCTAAACCAACACCTTTAGCAAAATCATTCTGGAATTGTTGTAAAAATTCCAGATCAATAACGTCTGTCAATTTTATTTCACTCAAATTTAGTTCACTCACTGTATTGTTTAAATTTTTCATTTGCACCATGATAACCCCTCCTATTTTTCATTTTATTATCTTTTGAACCCGCGTGTCTTTGTGTAAACTTCCAAATTTGAAGAGATGCTACCATTACCTCTAGTTCTGGTTCATTACCAATTAGCTTTTTTTCTTCGATAACTTCATCCACCATGATCATGATTTGAACTCCGTTGGTGTTGGTTATTACAGCTAAACCATTTGTTCCTGTGTTAGAGATAATTCCAATTACTTCTTCAACAGGGATACCATAGGTTTCGCCCACACACCGAAATATGAGTAATTGTTTTCCCATTGCAACACCAGCTCTCCATCTTGCTGTTATGAATCAATCTTTGATATCATTTGCATTCAAGAAGTTTTACTGTCTTCATTTTAGCCTACTACATCGTCACTAACATCCAGCAAAAGATATACCTAGAAAAAAAATTTTATCTACCTAAAGCTATTGAAATTCAAAAGATCAGACAATATATACAACAAATATTAAAATCTATCAAAAGGTAGAGGAAAAAGTCGTTTTAAGTATAATATAAGAATTGAATAACGTATTTGAACGCAAGAAGGTGCTAATTTGATGAGTAAAGAAAAATGTCCTAAAATATTACTTGTTGACGATGATAACAGTTTTTTATCATCAATGCGACGCATTATGCGTGGTCATTTTGAAATTGTAACAACTACTGATCCCGTCCAAGCGCTAAAAATCATTGAACATCAGGGACCTTTTGCAGTCGTAATATCAGATTTTCGAATGCCTTTCATGAATGGCATAGAGCTTTTCTCTAGAATCCATAGTTTTGATAAAAACATCCAACGAATCATGCTAACAGGCTGTGCTGAGCTTCAGATGGCAATCGATGCAATAAACCATGGTAAAATTAATGCTTTTTTAACAAAACCAACACCATCTGGTTCTATTCGTTTAGTCGTTCTTGATGCCATTCGAGCCTATCATGAATGTATCGCCGAAGATACCCCAAACTTCGAAGGCGAAAAAAGATGTTTATTAGAAAACCGTAACTCTTCTCAACTACATACACCTTTAACAATAAAAGAAACAGAAGTTCTTGCTATATTAGCAAAAGGTTTTTCCAATGTGGAAATAGCAACTGAACTACAGGTAACCATCGGCACGGTAAAAACGCATTTGAACAATATTTTTGAAAAATTCAATGTAAATAACCGCACTAAGGCTGTTGCAAAAGGTAGGGAGCTCACTCTTATCAAAGACCCAATTACAGATGAATAAACCCGATACCCTTTAAATAATAAAGAAAGTTAGTCCATATCTTTTATGATACGAACTAACTTTTTTATTATTTAATCGTGAACACTGATACGCTTAACTTCCATGCCTTTCATTGATTCCCATAAAATCATGCTGTATCGGCAACTTTATTGTGAATTTTGTTCCTCTACCAAGGCAACTTTCAACAACAATATCCCCTTTGTGGCGATTGACAACGATGTCATAGGAAATACTAAGTCCAATTCCTGTTCCCTGACCAGTAGGCTTTGTAGTGAAGAATGGATTGAAAATTTGATTCAGATTTTCTGAGGAAATGCCAATACCATTATCTTCAACTTGGCAAAAAACGAACTGTGCATCGCACCACGTCACTATCTTAATTTCCCCTTTTTCTTCAGTGTTCCTTTCTTTAATGGCGTGTGCAGCATTAACTATGAGGTTAAGCAACACTTGGTTAATTTCACTACCAACCGCCTCAATGCTTGAAATTTCGCCAAATACCTTTTCAACGGCTGCATTATGCTTAAATTCATTACAAGCCATCAATAATGTGTTCTCTAATCCCTTATGTAGATCATACTGCGTAAAAACTTGTTCTTGATCTATTCTTGAAAAAACTCCGATTCCTTTAACGATTTTGCATATTCTGTCTAACCCTTCATTTGTATCTCTAAAAAGTTCTGGAAGGTCATGGAGAATATAATCTAGTTCTTGCTCACGTTCCAATCTAAGAATTTGGTTCATTTTTTCAGAAATTTGTAGATCATCTTTGGTAGCGATACTAGTGCCAATTTCTTGGTACCCTGTAATGATGCTACGAAAAGCAGAATAATATTGTTCTAAGCTTTCGACATTATTCGTAATATACCCCAATGGGTTGTTGATTTCGTGAGCAACGCCAGCAGCCAGTTGTCCAATTCCCGCCAATTTTTCCTGCCTAATCAGATCATCCTGGGTTCTCTTTACCGTTTCTAACGCAATTGTCAACTCGTTATTTTTTTGTGTCAACGCCTCTTGGGAACTTTTTAATATACGTTCTATTCTTTTTCTATCGTCGATTTCTTTCTGTATTTCCTCATTGTTATGGCGAAGTTCTTCGTTCAGTGCAACATGCTCCTCATTCATTGCCATGAGTTCTTCATTCGCAGAAAATAGTTTCTGCGTTCTTTTTCTTACCTTAACCTGCAAGCTATCTCTAGCACGTTTCATTGCTTGAGAATTACGTTTTTGCCTCTCAAACGCACTTAGCAGCAAAATAATAAACATGATAATCATAAAGGTAATCCCTGATGAAATATAATAATAACTAGCAATTCTTTGGTTTAAATCTTTAAAAGCTTCCTCTTCGTCAATTCCAACCACTACGACCAATGGATAGTCTTTTAAGGCACGATAGCTATAGACGCGTTTAACTCCATCAACTTTACTTTTAGCAATATACTGACCAGTATCGCTAACTTTCAAATACTCCATTAGCGGACTGTCACTCAAATCAACTCCAATATGTTGATTTTGATCTACCCCATGAGCTCTCACGATGCCATCTCGACCAGCTAAAGAAATAATAGCCCCTTTACCCAAATCGACTTGTTTATAAAATTCGCTAAAGTAAGAGGGGTCCACAGAAATAACCACGATCCCACCAAATGAACCATCTGGGTTATTGATACGCCGAGTCATTTGAATGGACCATTTTCCCGAAGATCGCCCCACTAAAGGCTTACTTATAAATAACTGTCCACTATCAAAATCTTTATGTATAGAAAAATGCTCGCGATCGCTTACATTGGATGGTACAAACGGAACTTGACTACTGCTGGCTAAATCTCCGTTTTTATCTATGATACCGAGTAACAATAAGGGTTGCCCTATAAGCATTTCTCCGTCTATATATTGAGAAATATCAATATTTTTTCCCATTTTTTCATATTGATATTTTAGAAATAGTGAGATCTGATCTGCGCCCTTAATCGTACGTGAACTATGTTCTTCAAAGGAACGAGCCAAATTGCCAGCTTCTTTATATATAGAATTAATTTCCATTTTCCGTTCATTTTGCACTTTGTAATGAAGCCCTACCCAAAGAATACTAAGTAAAACAACTCCAAATAAAACAATCACCACACTATTATTACTAGTAAATAACAAACCTTTAGAAATTCTGATATCATTTATTAGATTCTTCAGCAGACACTACTCCCTTCAAAACACTGTCCATTTCTACGTTTTATTCAATGCTAACGCGAAATTTTTATAATTATAATTATAAAGCATAAAGATTAATTTCTAAAGGTGTCCATCCATAAATAGATATTAATTTTATTTAAATTTTAGATAGCAAATTAAATCCTTTTTGAATTCGATTTTTTAAACATAGAAGAAGATATTTTTCCTTATAGATTCTATTATTTATTTAGTGCTTTTTCTTTATATCGATACTTACGTTCCCACCACATAAGCAGAGAAATAGAGAATGCCAACCACATTGTCCCAGCGGTGTAGCCGGCAAGGACATCACTGGGATAATGAACGCCTAGATAGATACGACTAATCCCAATCGAAAGAATGAATAATGCAGCACTGACCATAACAACCAAACGCCAACGCCATAATGGAATATTACGAGCAATCAAAAAAGCAATCATCCCATAAAAACATAACGACACCATAGCATGCCCACTGGGAAAGCTGTATCCCGCTGCTTCCACAACCTGAAATGCGTCCGGTCTAGCACGTTCAAATAAACGCTTGAGCAACTCATTCAAAGCCACCCCACCTAACAAACAAATGAGCAGTCCTTTGACCTCTAGCCAACGTTTCTGTATCACCAATACGAGAAAGGCAGCTAATACGATAACTCCGTAGGTATAACCATACCCGAGATTCGTAATAATTATCATAATCCGATCTAGCGTCCCCGTAGCAAAATACTGCACCAGCCAAATAAAAGCATTATCAAAAGCCCCCATCGTATGACGAAAGATTGTTTTCCAAGCCAATTCTGAGAATACAATCAATGTAATTCCGCTAATCGCGAATGTACTTGCAATATAAATTGATGGCCAACGATGTTGTAGTCGAAAAAACTGGCGTTTGATATAGCGATACCAAGCTACGTTACGTAAAAAATGTATCATCGACCATATAACAAACGGAAAAATAAACACTGGAAAAATAAACAGTAAAAATAAAATACCAATAACCACATTTTTCAAGGGAACGCCGCTAGCCGCAATAATCCATGGCTTACTTTCGATTTTTGCACCAGATTCACGATGAAGCTCACCACCTAAAATAATAATCTTACCGTCCACCTTAGCTCCATGCATAATGGTTAAATTGCCGTCCACGACGATAATACCTTCTTTAACAACTCCTGCTACAACTGCATCTGCGTTGGCAATTAAGAGCCGGTGAATCGTTTGTGATGACTCTATTTTGATATTTTCTTGTGAAAATATATCTACTTCCTGTACTTTTTCTTGTGCATAGACAAATACACAAAATTGTAGCAAGAATAAAAGCACAATGAGGATGCTGCCCATGCGTTTTTGGTAAATCATCTTCTCCTCCTCCAAGCAACCCATATTACAAAATCTCGCTGTATTATATTTTCCAAATTAAACTTAGCTATCCAGTATTCCTTCATTCAACTCCAGTTAAATGAAGAATATAGTATTATATTACACGATACCTAAATATTAGGAATGCTTTTATACGCACACCTACAAGCTAACCATTAAAGTCAAACTTAATCGAATTGCTTTATGCTTATCTTTATTTTTAAAATTTTTTAATATGTAAATATATTTCTCCTTTATTGGAACACTAATAAAGATTCCTTATTTAATCAAATTTAAAGGAGTTGTTGATATGAGAAAAGCTAAATTAGGTTATGGACCAAATGACAGGGGATATTTTAAGCAAAAACCACGTCTATACAAGGCCTATTCCGCTAAAGATTATACTTTACTTCCTGACCCAGTAAGAGATCCTATTGTATCAAACAACATTTCCAACGTTGAATTTGATTACACGTATGATCGAGGCGCATTAATCTAACATAATATGAGTAAAATAAAATCATCTTGTGTAAGATTGTAACCATTAAAATTTCTGAGTGTTGTATATTGTTTTTCATAAGAAATAATAGTAAAAAGCTATTGGCGATCGCCAATAGCTTTTTACTATTATATAGATATAAATTCTACTCTATGTAAATTATTTATTGAATAAATACTACCGAACAATTTTTCAAGAAATTACTTTCTTGATTTTTGGCTATAATCTTGTCAGCATCTTCCCTGGATATCACTGGGTTTCTACTAAAGTCTTTTACCTCAACTGCTTTTATTACCAAAGGATTGATGCCAGCAACTGCGAGGTCAGCTGGGTTATCAGTCTTGGCATAACTAGCGAGACCTTTTTTAACAATCAAACTATTATCTACATTTTGAGAATTATAAATGGTTCTCCCCGTAACATCTAAAATATTTGGAGCCATCGCTCTTTCTAGACCTAGGCCTCTACAATCAATGACAACACCGGTAACCATACCTGCTGGAATTACTTCATTCTTAGGCGTTACTGGGATTGGCTGTATTGCATCACTGTTATTAGTTTTAGTTGCAGGAATTACTGGAGTTACCGGAGCCACAGGAACTGGTATCACTGCCACATGCTCCTCATTTTCCCATACAGCAGATGCCAAACTGTTTTTCGATCCAAAAATTGGCATAGTAATCGTAATCTGATAGTTCCCATCATCAAGTTTTTCTTCATCAACGATGCGAGCATTGCTAATAACGCCAGATACTAGCGTTTTAATCTTATCTTGCTTTACGGCCAATTGCTCTACTGTCGTATGATTTTCAATCTCTACACCATATACAATACTCGCAAGATTCCGATATGCATCTACAACTGCTGCTCTTCTGGCTAAAGCATCCGCTGGCCCTTGCTTTGTAGCAGAATCCGGTGCAGCACCAACGCCTATTGCCGAAATAGTATTACTATTCCAATCGACACCAATAGCAAAACACGTGTTGGATATGAATAGCGTGAACAAAAATATAATTATTTTTTTCATAAAACCAGCTTCTTTCTTTATGTAAATTTTTTTAAAATTCCAAATCAATGATATGCTTTCTCATCCTTACTATCTTTATTAACCACACTAGGGGTTTGGTTACATATGATTGAAATGCTTGGTTATCGCCATGAAGGCTACGAACAATAGCTGTTGCAGCTTTGCATAACTCCTAATGTAAATATGCCGTCTCTCCCAAATATATTGTTTAAATAGTGCTTTCCTAGGGAAAGATAAGTTTGGTGCTTTTATTATGAACATATATCGTATAAAATTTCAGGCAATTAGCACGTAATTTTTAAAATTGATTTGGCTATCATTAACCTGCGCCCTACTCCTATCTCACATTCTCTGTAACTGTTTTACGATATAGTCTAATTTTCAATCTATACTCATTTAGAAATAATTCTAAATAAAGTGGTCACTTACTTTAACATTGCAAGATACTTATCACCGCATATGACAACATACCAAGCTATACCATGCAGAAATATTTTTAAATGCGATACTCCAAAATATCGTTTCTAAAATAAGCCAGCATTTCTGCAAGCAAGCTATTTATCAGCATTATTTAATTATACTTATACATTAAGATTATTTATTTCATCTTATCTGCTATAACAATTTTAATAAAACATTCCCTATTTGTCAACTTTTAGCTATTATTTGTCTGAAAGAGTTTGTTAATCACTCAACTTTATGACCCGTACACCTCTCACCCCTGTGTTATAGCCTTTAATCACAATTTAGTGACACATGATTTCTCACCTATTTCTACCTTTTTTTTACAAAAAATTATTTTTTATTACTATCACATGTTCTAGAACTTTTGTCTTATCTTTTCACCTTGTTCAAAAAAAAATATATACAAAATGAATTAAGTTTTTTTGTAAAGTTGTCGATATAAATATTGTGTGAAATAACTTATAGGAACCAAGGATGAAGGAAACTATGGAAACAGGGATGATGACACATGATGAAAATGAGATCTACACCAGAGGAACTATCTGCCATTAAACTCGCCATGGAGAAGGAAAAATTAGCGCGAGTTTATAAACGATATCAAGCACTCTATTTATTTCTTTCGGGCAGAACCTGCAAAGAAATATCAGATTTGATTGGTATAACCTCCATTACTGTATGTAATATTCACAGAGCATATAAAAAAGGAGGTCTTGATGTAATTCCTGATAAATCAAAACCAGGAAGACCATCACGATTAACCCAAGACCAACGCAATGAACTAAAACAAGTAATTTCAAACAGGGTACCATCTGAAGTCGGTTTTTTAACAAACTTGACTTGGACAGCAAACTTAATCGGCAAGTATATCAAAAGAGAATATGGTTGCACATATTCTATTCGTGGAATTACTGGTATGTTGGCACGGATGGGCTTCTCCTACATCCACCCATCCTACGTACTTGCAAAAGCCCAACTAAAGCAAGATCAAGTTGCACAGAATTTTGAAACTGTGCAAAATTCTTAAAAAAAGTGTATTATTGCTCATAAAGTATAATGCTAAGCAAGCAATTGCGAAACTAAAAAGCTATTGGCGATACCGTCAATAGCTTTTTTAGTTTTTATATACTCAGCCCTCTACTTTATTTAAATAAATTATTCAATAAATACTACCGAGCATGTTTTGAAGAAATGGTTTTCCTTATTTGCATCTAGTATCTTGTCACCATCTTCTTTTGAGACAACTGGATTTTTATTAGAATCTTGTACAGCCATCGCTTTCACAACCAAAGGATTACTTCCAGCAGATGTAAGATCAGCTGGGGCATCGGTGTTAGAATAACTAGCCAGACCGTTTTTTACAATAGTATTATTATCTACATCTTTGGAATTGTAAATGGTTCTCCCTGTGATATCTACAATATTAGGCGCCATTGCTTTTTCTAGTCCCAGTCCTCTGCAATCAATAACCACACCAGTAACAGTACCTACTGAAGTTTTTTCTAACTTAGGAGGCAATGGAACTGGCAGTAATATATCACTGTTCATTGGAGGAGTCGCAGTCACTGGCATTTCATGATCCTCGTTTGGCCATACAGCAGCTGCTAAACTATTTGTCCCAAACAATGGCATAGTAAGCGTGATCTCATAGTTGCCATTATCAAGTTGTTCTTCATCAACGATGCGAGCATTCTTGATAATACCAGATACTGAAGTCTTAATTGTATCTTTTTTAACGGCCAATTCCGCCACTGTTGTATGATTTTCAATTTCTACACCATATACAATACTAGCGAGATTTCTATATGCATCTACCACTGCAGCTCTTCTTGCCAAAGCATCCGCTTGCCCAGGCTTAATAGCATAATCGGGTGCAGCGCCAACGCCGATTGCTGAAATCGTATTACTGTTCCAATCAACACCAATAGCAAAACATGTGTTGGATATAAATAATGTGAATAAAAATATAATTACTTTTTTCATAAAAACAGCTTCTTTCTTTATGTAATTTATTTTTAAAGTTCTTAATCGATTGTACTGTTTATTATCCTTGATATTATGAATATAAATCGTATAATTCTCAATGTATTTGCAGCATAAAAAAGCAAAACATGTTGTTGATAATAATAACGAAGACAAAAGCAAAAACAGCACTAACTTCTTCATAAAAACAGCTTCTTTCTTTAATTTATTTTTGAAAAGTTAAATCAATTGTACTGTTTGTTATCTTCGTTATATTGGCTGGACATGCTAAGTCTTCCGTTAAATACGATGCCAGTGCTTGATTGTCACCATTAAAACTAATATCTATGACTGCTGTATTATTTGCGTAACTCCTAATGTAAATGTCTTGCACTCCATCTATATTGTTCAAGTAATCCTTTAATAACGAAAGATTGGTTTGATCCTTTATATCATGAACATAAACCGTATAATTTTTCAAAGCTGTTGCTGCATAATTTACCAACCGATTTGCGATATCATACCCTGCTTTTTCCCCTGTTTTATATTTCGCATTCTCTGCAGCTGTTTTTTGCGTGATATCTATTCCGCTGTCTTCATATTGCCCCAACTGAATTGTTTCTCCGGTATCACACTTTGTCGTATTGATATTTAGCGTAGCACCATTCGATTTAATTGGTACTTGTGTATCAAATTTAATTTCAATATCATTTGAGCTTATACTTCCCGTTACAATATAATCCAATTGTTCCTGTGCGCCAAGTAAGGCAATTGTATTAATATCTCCTTTATCCACAGCTGCTTGGAAACGTTCTTTTTTAATTTGCGCCAACTGATTCATATTGATTACGTGAGAAAAACCTGATTTATTTAAACTTGATGCAATCGCATTTTCTGCAGATGCATCAGAAGTTTGATTGTTATTATTATGATTTAAAATAACAATGCCAATTCGCGGATCACCAATCCCCGTATGAATTGTTCTTACTTTATCCAAGCTTGTCATCAATTTGGAGTTTGGTTCCATATCGATAATAACTTTCGTCTTAACCGTATACTTTCCATCATTTTCACTCTCTTTTAATATCTCATAACTTCTGATATAGCCATCTGTATGAGAATAAATTTGATCGCGAATTAATGTATTATTTCTGACATAGGTGCTCGTATTGATTGCTATCCCAACAACTTTTTCTAATGCAATGCGAAATGAATCTTGTATTGCTGCTTTTCTATTTGGGCCAGTTCCCTCCGCAATATATTCTAAAGCATAAACATTCGAGGTCATTGTTAATAAGTAACTCATACATAACAGAACTGTAACTTTTTTGATGGTTGTCCTTATTTTCAATTTTCCACCAACCTTTTAGTCTCATTAAAATATACTGAAACTAGCTTATTGCCTGATCGCCGTATCCCCAATTCTTATATCGTATACATCGCCGCTTCTAACGGTTCCTGATGCCATTTTATGCTCTACACTTCCAATGGTAATTTGGCAAATTGGTTTGCTCTGAACCCCTAAGACTTCACCTGTAATTGGATGTCGAATTGATTTACCTTCCTGATACACAACAAAAATTTGACCAGGTTCAACTTTCTTATTTTCCCCAACATCAAGATATATCATGTTCCCATCTATTCCTGCTATATGAGCCGAAATAGATGGTATATTCAACTTTTCATCTAAAGTACTACAAATTTTTTCGACTGTGCTCTGCGCAGCATTTGTATATGCAGTGGAGCTTATTGTCCATACTTTCTTCCCATTTTTATCTTTACCAATTGTATGACTGACGCTCCCCGTTACCGTATCTGCAAAAACAACAGCCCCCGAGGTTGTATCAACGACTTTCCAAAATACCATTACATTCACGGCTGGGGCACTTCGTGATTTAGTATCTGGAGTTGTAATACGAGCATCCAAAATTGTTCCTGTTACAAGATAATTAATCCCAACAATGCGTCCCATTTGAACCGCACTATCCTTAGAAATAATTCCCGTACGACCTAATCCCTGCTCATTTAGAACTTCACCTAAATTAACGCGGTCAATAACATTAAACTTTTCATTCTTAGATAATTCAGACATAAGAGAATCTGTTACAACTTGTTCAAGCCCACGCCGTGTAGAAACATTTTTAAATGTAAGAATTCCAATAGATTTTTGCTGCGCCGCATACGCTATCTCTGTAAAAGAAAAAATAAAACACATGAAAAACAGCAACATCATAGCACAGGAAAGAATGCGTTTTTGTTTTATCATTGCCATCATTTTTTATTGCCCTTCTTTATTTTTTTATTGTAGGATATATCCCCAAAAACTTAAATATGTAGATAAACAATTCATTTTTTCACAATGATAGTCGTACTCAGTTTCTGATTAAAATTCTCTTATTCAAGCTAATTTTTTTATAATATAATCAACTTTTAAAAAGCCATCTAAGCAATAAATCCAAGTATGTTATAAAAATATATATTAAAATTATTTAATTCAACTTCACACAAAGTAATTTTAATAAAACATTGCTTATTTGTCAACTTTTAGCTATCTTCTTTGCACCGTATAAATTATTTTGAAATTTCAATTGTCGCAATAAAATGTAATCTTGTATTTTTATCAAATGGAATGATTAAAGAAAAAAGGATTTCCGATGCCACGCTGGCTCGAAAATCCTTTTTCCGCTTTGTATTTCCTATACACGTCATTATAGTTCAAGTACTATAAAATCTTAATCATTCACAAAAGATAAATATCTTTGCTCTCCTATGATCCTTCATCAAAAGCAAATCTTTTCTCTTGGTTTTATAAAAGCATTCAATAAAAATTGCAATATACTTATAAATTGTGTATTAAAATTATTTAATTCAACATTCGTACTAAAATGATTTTAATATATTATTCCCTATTTGTCAACTTCTAGCTATTTTCTACTATAAATCGCTAATTTTGATGATTTTTGCGCTTTGCGAAGATAGCAGCTGATTTTATCACCCGATATACACCTTAATAAGAAATAAAATTTATCCTAAAATAATAGACTATTGCATTTTTAGTTTTATGTAATATCAAAAATTAAATGACCCGTAGAAGACTACTCTCCTACGGGTCATCCCGACACTTCCTTTTTAACTTGGTTAATTTTTGATTAAGCTTTCTCTTACGATCATCACCTAAACTCTTTGAAAGGAACAACCTCCCACCTATCCAAGTTATGACGCTATCTATGCCGGTTTTTATGAACCTACCTGTCACTAGCGCTTTAGCTACATCAACTAATAAGGTGTGACTTTGGTAGCCCTTTTAGAGAAACCATCCGAATCTCCCCTATGGACCTTGATACCTGACCGGTATCTTCCGAACAGCCCCTTTTATTGATTTAAATATACCATAAACCTATTGATTATTCAATACATTTTCAGAAAATTTTATATTTTCTATTATTATTTATATTAACATAATAAGCTTCATGCTAACGCTTATGAAAAGTGGTACAGCCAAAGTATGATACGCTAGCTATCAAGTACTCGGTATGGACTTAGTTGTTCTAAATCCTTGAGGATATCCGCCCTGCCAAATTGATTCAAACAGTCCTTGATAGATTCCGGTGATTTCCCCATATTAACCAAAGTACCTTTTTTGTCTTTTAACAGATAAATATTAGAAAATTTTACAACGCTTTGATTTTCATCATTACTCAGCCATAAAATTTCTCCTGAATCTGCATTTACTTTGTTCAAAATAAAGCAACCCCCTTATTCTATTTTAATATCTATTATAATTCGCTAAAAATAAACAATTTCCTGTAATTCATAAAATATCACCATAAATATTTCCAAGTTTTTTAGCAAGAAAATTTATGATAAAAATTCAACTTGGTTTTATCTTACCGTCACACAACTCTTCATCATATGAATGAATTGTTTGTCCATTTATCTAGCAAAACCTCATGATAATCATAAAAAAATTTAGATTCATTCTATTTTCCACGACAAATCTCATCAATGCGCTGTAATTGTACTTCACTAAATTCTGTATGACCGATAATTTTTAAATTATCCAGAATTTGCTCTGGTTTCGAAGCACCAATAAGCACGCTCGTTACAATATCATCTTTAAGTACCCAGCTCAAGGCCATCTGCGCCAAGCTCTGTCCACGTTCCAGTGCAATTTCATTGAGTAGCGTAATCTTTTTCATCATTTCAGGAGTAAGTTGGGCTTCTTTCAGAAAACGTCCATCTTTATGAATACGGCTATCCGTTGGGACGCCATCTAGATATCGGTTCGTCAACAAACCTTGTGCCAATGGACTAAATGCGATAATGCCACAGCCATTACTTTCAGCAAATTCTTTTAAGCCATTCGTTTCAATGCTTCTATCAAATATAGAATAGCGGCTTTGATTGAGCACAAATGGACACTTTAGTTCCTGTAAAATTTCGATTGCTTTTTGGGTATGGACACCATCATAGTTAGAAATTCCCGCATATAGTGCCTTCCCACTCTTTACAGCCGTATCTAATGCCATCATACTTTCTTCAAGTGGCGTTTGGGGATCCATACGATGATGGTAAAAAATATCTACATAATCTAAACCCAATCGCTTTAAACTCTGATCAAGACTTGCCAAAAGATACTTTCGACTGCCCCAGTCACCATAAGGGCCATCCCACATCGTATAACCCGCCTTCGTACTAATGATGAGTTCATCACGATAAGCTGACATTTCCTGTTTTAAAATCTTACCTAAATTGATCTCTGCGCTGCCTGGCTCGGGGCCATAATTATTTGCCAAATCAAAATGTGTAATCCCATGATCAAAAGCGGTAAAGCACATCGCCTTCATATTCTCCACATTATCCTTCGTACCAAAGTTATGCCAAAACCCCAAAGAAACAAGCGGCAATTTCAGACCACTCTTACCACACCGGACATACTTCATTTCTTGATATCTAGCTTGATTGGCAATATAATGCATGAAAAACGCCTCCTACTAATTTTATCTTATTTATTATAACATAATTTACAAATATCACCTTACTCATTATTCATCCCGCTAGCATTATTACTCCATTGTAAATAAGCGTATACAATAAACATAGCACTTATAAACTTACTGCAATTCAAGTTGCTCCATAAAGTTAGCTGGATAACCCCATAAAATTCTTGACAAAATATAGAGATTATGACATTATTATTTCAAACAATCGTTTGTTTTATTTTTTATATAGACTTGCGCTAAAGGAGGTTATTATGATAAAAACGACTACGCAGGAAAATTTAATTGAAATTGCGACACAACTATTTGCGACGAAAGGATTCGCTGCAGTATCTGTTCGCGAACTAACCGATGCCGCACACATCAATGTATCCGCCATTTCTTATCATTTTAACGGCAAGGAAGGCTTATACCAAGCGGTATTGAAAGAACAACTTTCTCCTATACTAACGGCTTTGCAGCTTGTCAAAAGCAAAGATTCTCTATCTCCAATTGAACGGCTAACATTTTATGCTGATCAAATTGCTCATATCCATAATCAAAGACCTTTTTTAGCTCGGTTTATGAACAGTGAATCAATTACGCCTACGCCTTTTGGTGGTCCTATTATTGAAAATCATCTTTCCCAAGTGTATCAGTTTATTCAGGCTATGCTTCATGAAGGTATTGATCAGGGTGATTTTCAAGTGGATTTAAATGTCACTTATGCGACAATTTCTCTGGTTGGAAGTCTAAATTTTTATTTTATAGTTAAACCGCTAATTCAAAAATTCACTTCACTAACCAATGACGATCATGCAAAATACACTGCACATGCTTTTCGCATTTATCTGCACGGTATTTTAAAATAATAAATATTGAGTAGTATTTCGAAGATGATACTGCTCAATATTTATTATTTTTCTTTTTACTAAAACAATCGTTTGTTTTAATAAAAAGAAAAACTAATGTTTAACGAAAGGTTGATACTATGAAAACTACTAAAAATTTTATTAAAATGGTCATCATATTTTTACTTATACTCACAGGTGGTAGTACCTATTATTATTTTCACCACAGTGAAGTATCGACAGATAACGCTGCCATTGATGGGCGCACAGTAGTCATCAGTCCAAAGGTACAAGGCTATGTAAAAAACTTATATATCCAAGATAATCAAGAAGTTAAAGCTGGCGATGTTCTATTGGAAATTGATCCAACCGATTACACAATCCGTCGCGACCAAGCCAAAGCTGCACTCGCTGCTGCTCAGGCTGCGGCAAATGCCTCACAAAACAATTTAGAAACAACATCAATTTCTGCTCCTGCTAATATTGATGCGGCACAAGCGCAGGTGTCTTCTGCTGAAGCTACTTGGGAAAAATCTTTTGCCGATAAACAACGTATGGAAAGCTTGTTCAGCGCGGGTGCCTGCTCACAACAACAACTTGATCAAGCCATTGCTACGGAAAAATCTTCTCATTCTGCACTTGAACAAATGCGTGCCACACTTCATTCGGCCAATACAGCCCCAAGCGTAGTGGCGGCAGCCAAAAATACAAGTGAACAATTACAAGCACAGGTCAAACAAGCTGAAGTAGCTCTTGCTCAAACCGAAAATGACCTTGCCAATACAAAAATTATTGCTCCCATAGATGGATACATCACCAAACGCAGTGTAGAAGTTGGCAATTATGTGCAAGCTGCTCAACAATTAGGCTCATTAGTCGGCACTGATTTATGGGTCATTGCTAATTTTAAAGAAACGCAATTAGAACATATGCGCCCAGGTCAAACTGTTGATATTAAAGTTGATGCCTTTCCTAATATAATCTTGCACGGTAAAGTAGATAGCCAACAATCCGGTACTGGTGCACATTTTTCACTTTTTCCAGCCGAAAATGCAACAGGTAATTTTGTCAAAACTGTACAGCGCGTTCCAGTAAAAATTGTATTTGACGGCTCATTAGACAAAACACTTCATTTAGGACCTGGTATGTCAGTAGTGCCAACTGTCTACACAGATGGAAGAGACGCAAAAAATGAGTAGCGCTGTATTAAAAGCCAGTCCACTCTTTATATCGATTGCTGTTAGTCTTGCCGCCTTTATGGAAGTACTAGATACAACAATTGCTAACGTTGCTCTAAGTAACATTGCTGGCTCACTTGGTGCCACTTCTGAGGAAAGCACTTGGGTACTGACCTCCTACCTGGTTTCTAATGGTATTGTACTGCCATTGTCCGGCTGGTTTTCCAGCCTTATAGGTCGTAAAAATTTTTTTATACTTTGCATTCTCGGTTTTACCTTAACTTCATTTCTCTGTGGCATTTCGACTTCTCTACCCATGCTCATCATATTTCGATTATTACAAGGATTAGCTGGCGGCGGTTTACAGCCAACGCAGCAAGCGATCATCAAAGATAGCTTTCCTCCTGAAAAATTAGGTATGGCTTTTGCTATTACTGGCATAACGACTGTATTAGCCCCTATACTTGGGCCGGTACTTGGAGGCTATATCACAGATAACTTCAATTGGCGATGGATTTTTTTCATGAATGTGCCTGTTGGCATACTTGCAGCCTTTTTAGTCAAAACCCTAGTCCAAGATTCGCTCGAATCGCAAAAACAAAAAACAACCTCTATCGATTATATCGGCCTTAGTCTAATTACTTTGGGACTTGGCGCATTACAGATTGTTCTAGATAAAGGACAGCAAGAAGATTGGTTTGACAGCTTTTTTATTATAGGATTTTCCTGTATTGCTGCTGTCGGTCTTATCTTAGCAATTTTTTGGTTATTAAAACAAAAAAATCCGATTGTTGAACTAAAACTTTTTGCAATTCCAAGCTTTAGCATGTCCTGCTTGATGATTTTCTTTGTCGGCTTTGCTTTATATGCAAGCGCTGCACTACTGCCAATGCTCGTACAAACAAATTTTGGCTATGATGCTACATTGTCTGGATTTGTCCTCTCACCAAGCGGAGTCACCACCATCTTGTTAATGCCTGTAGTCGGAAAGCTTGTAACTAGAGTGCAAGCCCGCTATCTGATTGCATTCGGCATGTTCCTAAACGCCATTGGCATGTTAGTAACTGGATTTATAACACCGCAAACTGACTATATCACCCTTGTCTTTATGCGCATCCTGCAGACAATTGGCTTACCATTTTTATTTGTCTCTGCCGGTACACTTGCTTTCTCAAAAATTTCATCAGAACATAGCAGCAATGCTTCGGCAATTTTTTCTCTAATGCGAAATCTCGGTGGTAGCATTGGTATATCTCTTGCCACAAGCCTGCTAGCACATAACCAGCAAATACAGCAAGCAAATTTAGTTCAACATTTAACAACTGCCGATCCCGGATATCAAAGTACACTTTCATCCTATACACAAACAATTATGAATTTAGGCATTCCCGCTGCTAAAGCTGCCAGTTTAGCATTAGCGCAAATCTCTAAAGAACTCGCCCATCAAGCCAGCATCTTAGCTTATCGAGATGTTTACAACTTTTTTGCTATCACTTTAATTATTTTAGCAATTATTGCTTTATTTATGCCAGGCAACAAATTGCAGAAAAAGGATTCTCCCCTAGAATCTAAGCAAGAAACTTTATCTGTACCTTCTAACTAAAAATCTTATTTTTCTCCACAAAAATAGCCGTCTAAAAGTTATTTTTTAGACGGCCTGAGTCACAATGGAACTTTTCTCGCGATGATGTTTAATAAATCATCTTATATTTTATTGAACATCATCGCCATCTTCAATTACAAGATCATTGTCTGTTTTTTTTAGCTACTTGACGCTTATGAATGCAAAAAAAATAATAGCATATGGTAATGACAGCACAAAAAACTGCGCCAGCAATTAATCCGCCCTGCGTATCCTGATTAAACCACATTCCTACTAAAACAAGTGCTAAAAATATCAATGTGATGTAGTTACTAATTGGAAACAACACTGATTTGAAAGGATGTGCATCCATTTCATTTTTCCATTTTTCCCTAAACTTAAGTTGGCTAATGCATAATACAATCCACGGAGCCATCCCCGGAAGAATACTAGCACTGTAAATATAAATAAATAATTTGGAGTTTGGATAGATATAGTTGAAAAATACACCTACAAGTAGACAACCAATTGTTACTTTAATACTATTGCTAGGAATGCCTCTTGAGGAAACTTTTCCTAAGAATCTAGGAGCCTGCCCATTTTGAGCTAATGTATAAAGCATTCTGCCGGCACTGTATATACCGCTATTGCAGCCAGACATTGCAGCAGTAAGAACGACAAAATTGATAATACCAGCTGCCGAAACAATCCCTACTTTAGCGAATGTCATAACAAAGGGGCTACCGATTGTACCAATTTGATTCCAAGGGTAAATCGCTAAAATCACAAATATAGCACCAACATAGAAAATCAAAATACGCCAGATAATATTTTTTATTGCCTTACGTAAAGTATTTCTAGGATCTTCCGCTTCACCAGCAGTAATCCCTACAAGTTCAACTCCTTGATAAGATGCGGTTACAAGACACAATGCAAAGATAAACCCTTCCCAACCGCCCGTAAAAAAGCCGCCATTATTAAAAAGATTACCAATCCCCATTGCTTGTCCTTCATTACCAAAGCCAAAAAAGATTACGCCAGCACCGACGACCAACATTGCCACAATCGTAGCTACTTTGATCAGTGCAAACCAAAATTCAAATTCTCCATAGTATTTAACGGAAACTAAATTGGCTGCAGCAACAATTGCCACTCCTATTAAAGCAGGTATCCATTGCGCCAGATCAGGAAACCAATAATTGATGTAAATACCGATAGCTGTTACTTCCGACATCCCTACGGTAACCCACAAAAACCAATAACACCAAGCCGTCAAATAGCCGGCCCATGGACTAATATATTTATGTGCATATGTAGCAAAGGAGCCAGTAACTGGTTCCAGATAAAGCATCTCTCCCATAATGCGCATAACAAAAAACATAATAAGCCCAGCCAATCCATACGCAATCATTACAGAAGGTCCCGCCCATTTAATCGTACTCGCTGAACCCATAAATAGCCCAACACCAATCGTTCCACCTAAAGCAATCAATTCAATGTGCCGCGCTTTTAGGCCACGGCTTAATTCTTTTTCTTCCACGAACATTACTCCTTTTTGAAAATCAACACTTAATTTTATTCCTTTTAACGCCACTTTTTATTATGGCTTTACGTAAATAATAGAATCTTTTATACCTTTACAAGTATTTTGTATACTTGTAAAGACAAATCTCCTCAAAAATTATAACATCATTTTTGACGAACGCCAAATAAAACTCTTTATCATTTATTTTTATTTCTATCCCCTGTCTCAAAGCACGCTAATTTCGTATGCTTTATATTCTGCCCTTTCCTTTATTTTTTTAGAGCTTTTACTATAAAGATATAAAACTATATCCTTCCATTTTTGTATACAATAGAATATTAAACAGCTATACTAAGGGTATACTACCAAAAATAGATTAGGGAGATTTAACACATGCAATTTCGGAAGAAAAAAACATATGAAGATGTTTATAAGTGGCGTCGCCATAATAATGGTACCTGCTTTTATTGTTACGAAGACAAACCTATCGAATACGCTTTTGTAGGCGAGAAAGGCATTTGCCGAGAATGCTTAGACCAATTTAAAATTGGCCACGCTGGCACAGATCGTCACATAATCACTTACCTTACACAAGGTCTTAAAAGCCATGAAGAAACAGTTGAATGGCTAAAGAAGCACGGTTTAAAGTTGACACCCAATGGCGAGAAAAATGGTGTTCATTATTATATTGCCGTTAACAACCTAGGAACCTTTAATACGTATTGTGCTATTATTTATGGAGATATTGATATCTCCACGGTAAGTAGTGACACTGCAAAAAAAATAATGGATAGCTACAATGAAATAGAAATCTTCAAGGATGGCAGCATTCGCATTATCTATTAAAGATATTTTTCTTAGTAGCACCCTTTACGGCAAAAAGCACGCTTTGTTAATTCTACAAGGCGTGCTTTTTATTTAATTCTTAACTTTATTTTATCTTGAAAATTAAAGTCGTAGCTCCTACTTTCCAAAGACGAAAATTCCGTCTAGTTCTGCGCATGAAAAAATAGCTGTAACGAAATATTTACCGAATGATAGTTACAATAGTTCCAATTGGAACTATGCTTGATAGTTCCAGCACATTCTGATTGTACATTCGAATACATCCGTGAGATACTATTTTTCCAATGGATGCTGGATTATTGGTCCCATGAATACCATAGTGCGGTTTGCTTAAGCCCATCCACATAACGCCAAAAGGACCTCCTGGATTTGGTACCTTGTTGATGATATTGTAGGTACCTATTGGTGTTGGCGTAAGCATTTTACCAATCCCAACGGGATATGATTTTTCAGGGGAATCGCCTTGATAAAGTGTAAGCTGCTTTTTCGATATATTCACAATAATCGAGTATGTCACCTTATCACCTCCTGTTTCATCCTATGCAAAACAAGGAGGAATGGAAATTCTATTTTCTTATCACTTATGCCGCACGACCTCAAACCGCTTCATACTATAGTTCTCGTCTTTGCCAATTCCAGCCTTCATAAGAGAAATTTCAATTTGCTCCTCAACAGAGTCAACCCCTTCAAGATTAGGCAATAATAATCCATTTCGATGTCCCGTTGATACAATCACCCCATACTTGGAGACATTTAATTCTTCCTTCGATGTTATATCTTCCGGTGGATACAAAATATCTACAGAATAAACCAAATCACCAAGTTCATCCTCAGTCACTGGATCGAATCTAGGATCATGAATTCCTGAACTAACTGCATTTTGTATGATTTCCTGGGCTATATTCTCCCGATAGGGTTCTATTGTTCCAATACAACCTCTTAAGTTTCCAGCTTTCTTTAAACTGACAAATACACCCCTTCGGTTATCCAGCATCTCTGCAGGTAAACTGCTGAAATCATGATAGTAACTGCCAGACCTTATATAATGTTCTAAACTAGCTTTAGCAAGCTTTACATAGGGATCGTCTTCCATACTTACGATTAACTTTGCGGTACCATATCCTACGCCAAAAGGTCCTTCATAAGAAATCACTTGTGTACATAAATTTTTATTACTTAATGCCCCTGCTGTTATAATCAGCGATCTTAGTCCGCACTCTCCTGCCTTATCTGCTAGGCGAAAATCAAAGTTTACGATTTCCTCCATGCTGCCTCTTTTTATAATATCCATGATTTTTTCATCAAATTCCTTCCCGTATGGCGAATAACTATATGGACCTTCATTTGATAGTTTATGAGAAAGATCACCACTGGAAATAATGATAACCTGCTCGTCAGATTTCTCCACTACTTTAGCTAACAATTTTCCGAACTTAGCCAACAGATTTGGTGCTAGTAAACCATAAGTAAGATGCACCAGCTTATAATTGTTATATTCTTTATTCACAAAATGTAACGGCACCAATGCGCCATGGTCAAGTTTTTCCTCAATATCCATTTTAGTTGCAGACTCTTTGCTGATTTGCACCAATGGAATATCTTCGCGCGAGCTCTCACTTACGATTGCTTGCACCATTTCTACATTATTTTGAAAGGAAATTTCTAAATTTCCGCACCCAAAACGACTAAAATCTCCTGCTAACTTCTTCTCTGTAGAGATTGCAATCCCATCACGAAAAACTGGTCCATGGGGTGTGATCAATATAATCGTTGAAGGTTCTCTATTCTTTATATCTAAAACCAATCCATCAATACCAGCAATCGTTTTTGCCGCTTTGAGTTCTTCCCCTCTGCCGATCTCTTCAATTAAAATGGGAGGATGAGGAAATAAATATCCGCCTAATAATTTACCCATAATCGCACCATCCTATATGATTAACCCTTGAATCGCATTCTTACAAGCATTACATTTTTTATCTTTTATTCCAACTACACTCGTGTGATGCTCCCTTAATATGACGGGCAAGGGTGGGGCCGGCGCATGAGG
>CAWDTA010000005.1:0-835463 GCA_963805085.1 uncultured Veillonellaceae bacterium
AGCTGACTGGTACTAATAGGTCGAGGGCTTGACTTAAAAAAAGCCAGACATGCAAGCATGTCTAGATAAATAAAAGATAACTAAAATGCAAAGAATACAATAATAAAACTTCTGTTTAGTTTTCAGAGAATATCTCTGAAAGATCCAGTGATGATAGCTATAGGGTACCACCTGTTCCCATACCGAACACAGTAGTTAAGCCTATACACGCCAATGATACTTGGGTGGAAACGCCCTGGGAAAGTAGGTAGTTGCTGGTTATATTCCTTGATAGCTCAGTTGGTAGAGCAATCGGCTGTTAACCGATCGGTCGTAGGTTCGAGTCCTACTCAAGGAGCCAAATTGGGGCGTAGCCAAGTCGGTAAGGCACGGGACTTTGACTCCCGCATGCGTTGGTTCGAGTCCAGCCGCCCCAGCCATTTATATGATCCACTAGCTCAGTTGGTAGAGCACCTGACTTTTAATCAGGGTGTCCCGCGTTCGAGTCGCGGGTGGGTCACCATTTTTACGGCCCGTTGGTCAAGCGGTTAAGACACCGCCCTTTCACGGCGGTTCACGGGTTCGAATCCCGTACGGGTCACCAAAAGTAGAGAACCAAAATCTGAAAGGATTTTGTGTGAATTGCTTTGTTCCAAGCGATAGCGAGGAACGTCAGTTTTTCACTTAGTTATTTTTATACGGGCGATTAGCTCAGCTGGGAGAGCGCCTGCCTTACAAGCAGGATGTCGGCAGTTCGATCCTGTCATCGCCCACCATATATGGCCTGGTAGTTTAGTGGTTAGAATGCCGCCCTGTCACGGCGGAGGTCGTGGGTTCAAGTCCCATCCGGGTCGCCATTATGCCTCGGTAGCTCAGTCGGTAGAGCAGAGGACTGAAAATCCTCGTGTCGGCAGTTCGATTCTGTCCTGAGGCACCATTCTTCGCTGGTGTAGCTCAATTGGTAGAGCAACTGACTTGTAATCAGTAGGTTGGGGGTTCAAGTCCTCTTGCCAGCTCCATGTTTATGCGGGTGTAGCTCAATGGTAGAGCCCTAGCCTTCCAAGCTAGCCACGTGAGTTCGATTCTCATCACCCGCTCCAAAAATGTATTGCCGGGGTGGCGGAACTGGCAGACGCACGGGACTTAAAATCCCGCGGATAGTAATATCCGTACCGGTTCGATTCCGGTCCTCGGCACCATTTTAAAAATACGTGGTTGTTTTTAAAATGGTGTTGTTTTATTTCTTAACACGCGGTTGTGGCGGAACGGCAGACGCGCCATCTTGAGGGGGTGGTAAGGCAACTTGTGTGGGTTCAAATCCCATCAACCGCACCATTTAAAAATCAGGGTTCTAGCGATTTTAGCTAGAGCTTTTTTGCTTTACAGCAATAAACTGTTGGTTTAATTTAAGACCAACAGTTTATTTTTTAGATTCTATATTAAATTATGTATTTGAATATATTCAGTAGTCAATTAGTAACTGACAAAGGAATTGCTTAGATCTTGAATGCTTATCTATATAAATTTAGCGTTATCAATAAATTGATTTATTGATAGCGCTAAATTATGGAGATGATAAGATTTTAATGCTGAGAGCTAAAAGCAAGATGCTTTCTGTAGTGGGCTATAGCCACAAGAACCACATTGAGGAACTTGTGGAAATGAATTACATGTTTCGCGTTTAAATGTATCAAGAGGCCGTCCTGAATCGCCACTAAAGATACCTACTGTTTCAGTGCTTACCGTAACGTCGCTTTTACATTTATCACATGAATATTTCTTATTTGTTTGATTAATTACTGTTTGCATGATAGAAACCTCCTGTTATTTGATACATTGTTGATAGTTCGACAATATGAATAAAATACCTATCAATATTGTCGAATTATACTGTATACATTTAGTAGGTAAAATATGCAAAATAGTATCTGTTTTGTAAAGTATTTAATTAAAGTAGTATGTTCTACTATGGAAGAAATTAATTTACTGCTAGATTCTATTATGGAATATGGTACATATCGATTGAATCTATCTACTTCGACAATAAAATAAAACTATTTAGTACTAGTATAATAAAAAAACATATTTACATAATCAAGATATGGATGTATAATAAAGCTTATGTATTATATTTACATTTAGATTTAAGCGGTTGTGGCGGAACGGCAGACGCGCCATCTTCAGGCGGTGGTGAGGCGACTCGTGTGGGTTCAAATCCCATCAACCGCACCAGTAAGTAATACTATTAGTGGCTCTAGCGATTTTAGCTAGAGCCTTTTTTGTTATTTCTACAGTAACTGTAAAAATTGATATCGTGCATAATAGAGCATCCCATAATGTGTGTGGCTTTTTATATTGGTATCATCCAACGCTGATCCACGTGTAGATTCTAAAATATCTCTTAAATGATATATTTTAGAAAAAATTTTCTACATATAGCAGGAGATGGAAAATAAATGTGGAAGTGGTTTCCAATACCGATTATAAAAACAGGAGGAAAATATGATGATTTTTCTTTTTATTCTTTTGGTTATTGGTTTGATTGGATTTATTTTTAATAGGAGGCATCGAATGAGCCTGATCGAGAAGCAAAAAAATATTATTGATCAATACTTATATAGGTTGAGACATTTTATCGCATTTAAACAATATGTAGGAATGGATGGATGCTCTGGTATTGCGATTGATAAAAACCGAAAACAAATTTGTCTTGTTAATAATAAAAATGGAATAGTTAAGGGAAAAATAATTGTTTATAAGGATCTTGTATCTTCTGAAATAGTAGAGGATGGTAAAAATATAGCGCTGCATATTGTAACTAGGGATATAGAGCAGCCTAAACACATTGTTAATTTTATAGATATTCAAATAAAAGAAGATAATTCTTTATACAAAATTGCTATAGCGCAAGCACAATATTGGTATAATTTAATGAGTACAATAATTAATCAGGTTCAAGAGGATGAAAAACTTTCAAAAAAAAGTATTACTGAAACTCCAGCAGTATCTGTTACCCATTAACTTAGTAACTTTGCTCAAATGTTGAAATTTGAGTTAATTACAATGAAGAAATTAATGTATATAAGACTATCTGTTAGATATTTAGTCATTACATTTATATAGATACAATAGACATTTGTTGAGATTTAAAATCCCATCAACTTCACCAGTATAATGGTTCTAGCAATTTTATCTAGAGCCTTTTTTATTGTTTAGCTTATCAAGAATGAGACGAACCTGTTTATGTGCTTTAAGGATATCTTCATTTAAGGAGAGTGCGTTATTATTTGGCAAGTCCTTCGCTACGGATAGGTGATGTAAGGCATTTTCTAAAGCATTCTCTAATTCACTGTTATCGTGCAGTAATACTCCCTCACATTTGATGATATCGTCTAATTGTTTTATCGTAGCGCATTGTAAATCTGTAATAAAACTACCGTCTACAGCGTATAAGCCTACATACATTTCTTCATTATCGTTAGGTAACCCCGTGCCGCCTTTGTCGGTTAGCCGTATAGATTTACCATTTTTGAATGTATAAAAATATGCTTGGCAGTTACCGACAGTATCCATTATTTTAAAACCTTTAGATTTTAGATAGTTATCCATTATAAATCCTCCTTAAATTTGTCTGGGAATATCAATTGCTCGCGAACTTAATATGCTTACCAAAATGGTGAAATTTGAACTGGTCACTAATGAAGAAGTTAATATATATAAGGCTAAGGTGTTAAAGAGTTAGTCTCTACATCTATATATATACAATAGGCACTCTGTTGTGCGGCTGTCAAGCAAAACAAGTAGACATAACTATATATTACCATATATTACATCTTTATAGCCCCTTCTATTTATTATAAAATATAAAAAGAGCTATATGATTTAATCCTAGTAATTTAAGATGAATATAGGAGGTTAGTGATTGAAAGAAATACTGATTTTAATTATTTTGGATTAAACGGTAAATTATAATCATAAAACTGATAAATTAATAATAACAAAGCTTACAGGCTATTAGTTTGTAAGCTTTGTTATTGTGCCTAGACAGTTAATAAGGGGCGTCGCCAGCGATAAATTAATATCGCTGGCGACGCCCCTTTCATTTAAAAAGTGCTATAGGTGTTTGTTATTTGTATAGTTTGAAATTATGATGATCTGGATGCCAACCATTGTCGCCAATGTGGATTTCTCTACGAGGAACTGGACGCCCATCTATAAATAAATCGAAGTCAACATAGCTTGCATCTTTGATCCGGAAATTAAGTCCATCTGATCCCCCGGAAGTATTAAATTTAAAATGGATCTTATCATTATCTAAGCCTACTTCACGCCCGCCAAATGAGAAATGCCTGTCACTGTCTCCGTCAGAAAACTTAAACCATGCATTTTCTCGGGTATCGGAGTAGAATTTAAAACTGTCTCCATCCTCTAAATGATGACCTTTGACACTATAGAGCCTTCCATCTGTATGAATTACGCCACTAAAAACATGTTCTCGACCGAGTGTTGTTGTCCATATGTGAAAGCCATGGTCATCGTGCCATATGTAGTATCCTTTTGGTCCCCCATTAACAAATTGGTCAGGTTTGCCCTCTATGCTTGGTGACCAAGCAAATGCACTTCCAGTAAAAGCTATTAAAAACATAGCGAGCAATATACTAATTAATCCTTTTTTCTTCATCCTAGGTTACACCACCCTTATTATTGTCATTCTTAATATAAATTAATACTATGACAAATTTGTGACAATCAAAGTATTATCAAAAATTCGATGTCAATCAAGGGTGTTCTAATTTTTGTATATTCTGCTCGGCTAATGCAATAAATTTATGCACAAGTGGAGAGCTCTCATCATTTCGCCATACTAAAGCTGTTTTAAGAGTTGTTCCTGGGTTTTTTAAATGACGATATGTAATACCATTTATCCGAAGTGTTTGGATTGAATCAGGCACTAGTGCAATTCCCATTCCAGCGGCAACCAGTGATATAGAGGTATTTAATTCATACACTTCCGGTCCAATATTAGGACTAAATCCAGCGCTGTGGCAAATGTTAATTATGGTATCGTAGTAAACTTGCCCCGCTTTCCTTGGAATCATAATAAATGACTCTTTCGATAATTCTTGTACTTCAATAGGATCTGATTTTGACGCTAAGGGATGATTTTTTGGCATAGCAAGGATGAAGGATTGCTGGTGAATGACCTTAAAAATTAATCCAGAGTTTTCGACTGGGACATAGAGTATGCCAATATCAATTTCTCCATTTAATAATGATTGAATTTGGTCTGTAGTATTCAATTGAAGTACTACTAAGTTAATTAACGGAAATTTTGTTCGATAAGGTTGTAATAGATTTGGAAGGATGCCAAAAGTAGCTGCTCCAGTAAATCCCACGACGATCTTGCCTAGTTCTCCCCTATGTGTTCTTTGTGCCGCATCACATGCTTTTTCGATGTCATTAAGAATCTTGTAAACACTTTCGAGAAATATCTTCCCAGCGGCTGATAGTTCAACTTGGCGTTTATTTCTATAAAATAATTGGACACCTAATTCGTCCTCTAATTGGTGAATTTGCTGACTAAGGGGAGGTTGAGCCATGTTTAGACGGTCGGCAGCTCTAGTAAAATGTAATTCTTCTGCAACAACCACAAAATATTTTAAATGGCGCAACTCCATAAAAATTTTCCTCCTTTTGTATTTATTATATTTATTAAGTATGTATCTATTATAAATTATATATTGGACTCAATCTACCTTTTTTTGTATACTAATTCCATAGATACAATAAAAAACCATATAAAGACAAAAAATAGTATGGTTAAACTATTTTTGTACCAGAAAGGATGATTCGCATGTTAAAAAGTGAGGTTTCTAAGTGTTTTACAACGCCGTTAACGAGTCCAGCTTTTCCAAAGACTACTTATAGGTTTAGCAACCGGGAGTATCTAAATATCATTTATCGTACAGATTTATCGGCGTTGCGTAAGGTAGTTCCAGAACCACTAGAAATTATAGATCCATTAGTTCGATTTGAAGTTATGCGTATGCCAGATGTGACCGGACTGGGATCTTATACTGAAAGTGGTCAGGCAATAGCAGTACGTTTTAATGGAGAAGAAGGTGACTATTTACATGCTATGTATTTAGATAATCTTCCAGCCATTGCATTTGGGCGGGAAGTAAGTGCTTTTCCTAAATTATTAGGAGCACCAAAATTATATGTTGATAATGATACTTTAGTAGGTACGCTTGATTATGGTTCGTTACGTGTAGCGACTGCAACAATGGGGTATAAGCATTTTCCACTTGACCCAACAAAGGCTTTTGATGAAATTAGCCGACCTACTTTTATGATAAAGATAATGCGAGGGTATACTGGTGAACCAAAAATTTGTGAACTTGTTCGTACACAGACTACGGATATCACCATACATGGTGCATGGAAAGGTCCTGCACGATTACAATTATTCGCGCATGCTCTTGCGCCATTGTCAGATTTGCCAGTGTTAGAGGTTATTAGTGCATCTCACATTCTAACGGATTTAACACTAGCGCCTGTAAAAGTGGTCTATGATTACTTGAAAGAAGAACAATAAATGTAAAAATGTTAATAAAATCTTTAGCATTTGTTGAAATCACGGAGGTTAGGTATGAAAAACAAACAATTAAACATTCAACAAGTAGGCGAGTATTTCAAAGATGGTATGACAGTAATGGTTGGCGGTTTTCTAGGAGTTGGTACACCGGAAAGACTGGTTAATGCTATTATTGACAAAGGGATCAAGGATATTACTTTAATTACAAATGATACGGCTTTGCCGGATAAAGGGGTGGGAAAGCTCATTGTCAATCGGCATGTGAAAAAAGTTGTTGCTTCTCACATTGGCACTAATCCTGAAACCGGTAAACAAATGATTGCCAAGGAATTAGATGTGGAACTTGTACCACAAGGAACACTGGCAGAAAGAATTCGCTGTGGAGGGTCAGGATTAGGCGGTGTGCTTACACCAACCGGTGTAGGAACTATTGTGGAAGAAAATAAACAAAAAATCTGTGTTGATGGTAAGGTGTATCTTTTAGAAAAACCACTACACGCTGATATAGCTTTGATCAAAGCGAAAAAAGCAGATAAAGCAGGAAATATAATTTATGATAAAGCAGCACGAAATTTCAATCCCATAATGGCAATGGCTGCTGATATTGTGATTGCTGAAGTAAATGAATTAGTTGAAATTGGTGAAATTGTGTCAGACGAAGTTATGACTATTGGTGTGTTAGTAGATAAATTTATTTGTGTGGAGGATTGATAATGATGAAAGCTAAAGAGCGGATTGCAAGACGCGTAGCTATGGAATTAAAGGATGGTGATGTTGTTAATTTGGGAATTGGCCTACCGACAATGGTGGCAAATTATATACCGAAGGGTATAAATGTAATGTTGGAGTCTGAGAATGGCTTTATCGGTTTGGGAGCTGTCGGAGAAAGTACGGATCCTAATCTTGTCAATGCGGGTGGTCAGCCGTGTGGTATTATTCCTGGTGGGGCTATGTTTGACAGTGCAATGTCTTTTGCTCTTATTCGCGGCGGACATGTGGATGTTACTGTACTTGGTGGGTTGCAGATAGATCAGAAGGGGAATCTGGCCAATTGGATGATTCCTGGGAAAATGATACCTGGTATGGGCGGGGCTATGGATTTAGTAATTGGTGCAAAGAAGGTCATTGTTGCAATGGAACATTGCAGTAAAGATGGTTCTGCAAAAATTTTAAAGTGTTGTAATCTACCACTTACGGGTAAGGGCGTTGTTGATCTAATTGTCACTGAACTCGGCGTATTTCGCGTGACTGAAAAAGGAATTTTAATTGAGGAGATTACTCCTGGGGTTACTATTGAAACAGTGAAAAGTAAAACAGAAGCTGATTTGATTGTTAGTGATCATTTAATTTATATGAAGGATGTCTCATAAAATAGAATAAGAAAAACTTAGAACTCAATGTGTTTTGCCATCAAAGTATATCTGGTAAATACTTAATAAACTTTGTATGCAACAAAGTTTATTAAGTATAAGAATGACCCTCTTTTGATTTCAAACAAGTAGAGGAGGCCATTAGTGCTCGTATTAAACTTAAAAAGTGCTTACAAATATTTATTCATTAAACTATTGTTTAATGAAAAGTGAAAAAATTAACATAAATATATATCATATGGAGGTCATTGAAATGAGAGAAGTCGTTATTGCAAGTGCAGTACGTACTGTTATTGGTAATTTTCACGGTGTATTAACATCTTTTTCTGCTAATGAATTGGGGGCAGCGGTAATCAAAGAAGCTGTATCCCGTGCCGGTATAAAACCAGAAAATGTCGAAGAGGTGATATTTGGTAACTCAGTGCAGGCTGGCCAAGGTCCAAATCCGGCTCGTGAGTCAAGCATCAAGGCAGGATTACCAGTAGAAACAACAGCCTTTACGGTAAATAAATTGTGTGGTTCTGGTCTGAAAAGTGTTAACCTTGCAGCGCAGGCAATTATGGCTGGAGATGCTGATATTATTGTTGCAGGTGGCATGGAAAGTATGACGAATGCACCTTTTCTTTTAAATAACAAAGCTAGATGGGGTTATCGTATGGGGAATAGTGAAGTACTAGATAGCTTATTTCAAGATGCTTTGTGGTGTGCGTTTACTGACTATCACATGGGTGTAACTGCTGAAAATATTGCGGAAAAATATGGCATTACGCGTGAGGAACAGGATCAGATGGCTGCTGAATCACAGAAAAAAGCCGTTACCGCAATTGCAAGTGGTGCTTTTAAAAAAGAAATTTTGCCGCTAATTATAAAATCTAAAAAAGGTGAAACAATTGTCGATACCGATGAATTCCCTCGTCCAGACACTACTGTGGAGAAATTATCAAAACTAATGCCTGCTTTTAAGAAAAATGGGACTGTTACTGCTGGTAATTCTTCAGGAATCAATGATGGTGCCGCTGCTTTAGTCGTGATGTCAGCCGAAAAAGCCAAAGAGCTTGGCATTAAACCAATGGCTCGTATTTGTGCCTACGCTTCCGGAGGGGTTGAGCCTAGTCTTATGGGGTTGGGTCCTATACCTGCTACTCGTAAGGCATTGGCTAAAGTTGGTCTTACCGTAAATGATATGGATCTGATTGAGGCGAATGAAGCATTTGCAGCACAGTTTCTGGCAGTAGGTAGGGAACTCGGATTTAGGAAGGAAAATGTAAATATTCATGGTGGTGCAGTTGCTCTTGGGCATCCGCTAGGCGCTAGCGGCGCGCGTATTTTGGTAACACTACTGCATTCTATGGAACAAAAAAACGCCAAACTTGGTCTGGCTACTTTGTGCATAGGTGGCGGTCAAGGCGCAGCAACTATTGTTGAAAGAATGTAACTGTTACCCTATATTAATACGCAGCGATAAAGGGAGGCTTATTTATGAAAGGTTTTGCAATGTTAGGCATCAATAAATTGGGATGGATTGAAAAGGAAAAACCAGTAGCAGGACCATATGATGCTATTGTGCGTCCGTTAGCAGTATCTCCTTGCACTTCCGACATACATACTGTTTTCGAAGGGGCAATTGGAGAAAGGCATAATTTGATTTTAGGTCATGAAGCTGTGGGGGAAATTACTGAAGTTGGCAGTAAGGTTATTGATTTCAAAATAGGTGACCGAGTAGTCATACCAGCCATTACTCCTGAGTGGAGATCGATAGAAGTGCAAGGTGGATTCCCACAGCATTCCAAAGGTATGCTTGCAGGGTGGAAATTCTCAAATAGTAAGGATGGCGTATTTAGTGAATACTTTCATGTAAATGATGCGGATATGAATTTGGCTCTGCTTCCTGATGAAATTTCTTTGGAAAGTGCTGTAATGATTACTGATATGATGACTACCGGCTTTCATGGCGCCGAATTGGCAGATATTTCATTGGGATCGAGTGTAGTCGTAATTGGTATCGGAGCAGTTGGATTAATGGCAATAGCAGGTGCAAGATTGCGTGGTGCTGGTAGAATTATTGGTGTTGGCAGCAGACCGATTTCTGTGGAGGTCGCAAAAGACTATGGTGCAACTGATATTGTCAACTACAAAAATGGAGATATTGTGCAGCAAATTATGGATTTGACTCATGGCAAAGGCGTGGATCGCATCATTATTGCAGGCGGTAATGTCGATACATTAGCACAAGCCATATCTTTGGTGAAACCTGGCGGTGTAGTGGCCAATGTCAACTATCATGGCAGTGGAGAGTTTCTCCCCATACCACGTATCGAATGGGGTTGCGGCATGGCGCACAAGACGATCAAAGGCGGTCTTTGTCCAGGCGGACGTCTTAGAATGGAAAGGTTAATTGATTTGGTAAAATACAATCGCGTTGATGTAAGCAAGTTAGTTACTCATGTCTTCAAAGGCTTTGAAAGTATAGAGGAAGCTTTGTTATTAATGAAAGAGAAAAACAAAGGTTTAATTAAGCCAGTAGTTATTATGGAAAAATAGTTTAAAAAAATATTGCATTATGCAGTAGGTAGAATGATACAAGGCTGTGCAGTTCTTAATAATCGCTGCACAGCCTTGTATCATTTATCATATATCTAACGTACTAACGGACGGTATGATTTCCACCCTTTTCTTTTATTGGATACGAACTTCTTTCTATCCGACAAGCTGGCAATCAGACAAATAGGGACAAGGGGACAGGTTTACTGTCCCACTGATAAAGAGATGTTATACTAAATATCGAAGTGATACTATGCCAAGAAAAGCTAGGGTAAAAAGTGGAACAGAAATCTATCATCTGATATGAAGGAAATCAATAAAAAAAATATATCTGAAGATAAAGAAAACAAAGATTTTTAGTTTATTATTTATATGTTTGGATTGTAGAGAAAAAGCGATTGTATTCGATCAAGAAATAATGGAATATTTAAGCGAAATGGGATAACAACGGTTAGTCAATTGTAAAGACTAAATAAAGAGCAACGGGATAATGCAATCAGAAAGAAAAGGATGGCATTGCGATAAGGCAATTAGTAAGGATAACTGGAATTTCTAAAAGTGTAAGTGATAGATTGTAGAGGAACAGTAAACCTGTCCCCTTGTCCCTTAGTTGCTATGGATAGGAATGGTCATACATTAAGCAGGAACGCTGGTATGGGTAGGATAACTGCAAAGGAGATAGATGATGATGTTATAGGAGACTATATATCCCCTAATTCCTTGAAAATTTATATTTTGTGAAAGGGGTAAATAAATGGATTTTGAACAATTATTCAAGCAAATTTCTCCAGAGGAGATACCTGACGATGTTTTTACGCTCTTCGGAAAAGATTTTCCTGTTGTTACGGTAAGAACACCTGAAGACTGTAACGCAATGGTAGCCAGTGGTGGTGGTATGGCTGTACATTTCAAAAAACCAGCCACATGGCTCATTTTTCCTTCAAATCGCTATACACTTGAACTCATAAAAAAAGAACAGGCATATACGCTTTCATATTTTCCAGATAGCCATAGGGAGCAATTTATGTTCTTAGGGACGAAATCAGGTAGAGATAGCAATAAAATGGAAGAGGTAGAACTTACTACGATTGAAACACCACTCGGCAATATGGCTTTTGAGGAGGCTCGGCTTATTATCGAGTGCAAACTAACACAAATTACAACTGCAATTGCAGACGATTTTTATTCAGAGGAAGCCAAAACGTATCTCGCCAAAGCATACACAGACCCTGGTGAAATTCGCCAATACGTATTTGGTGAAATCACCCATGTTTGGATCAAAAAATAAGAATAATATGCAGTCTTGATAATTCACAATTTTTATTTATTCTTCATTAAATTATCTAATTCCATCTTTTAAAAAGATGGTTTTTCATGCTCAATTTTCACCCACAATATTTACGAAAAGAGCCTTTACATTATAGTTTAGACTTCTTGGAACTTTTTGTTTTGCCTATGCATTGTGATATACTATTACTGTGTATAGGTCTTTTTTTGAACGAAATTAGAAATATGTGTTGTTTTTGCAGAGCTTTTTGCCATGGAGCAGCGGGAAAAAAGGGAAAAGCACTCTCCAGTAGTGTACTGTTAGTGGAGAGCGCTTTTCTTGTAAAATGCAATATATTTTTTTTATAGTATTTGGAGGGAGAGTTTCGTTCAAATCATATGAGTGATTCTAATTGGATACCTTAGAAGGTTTTAAATCGAAGCGTTTGGAAACAAAGCCATAGAGTGTCCACCCAGCGAAGGTGATGATTGCACCGTAAGTCATGGCGGTAAGTCCGGAAGCGTAGAGGGCGTATAAACTGTACGCTGAACCGATGAATGCCACGAAGTTTACGAGCTTGGCTTTTTGCGGGAGAATTTTCGCTTCTTCTTGGATGACGGCTAACGCTGCCATTGATAGGAGGTAGGGAATAATATTCGTTACTACCGCTAGATCAACCAGAACGTTGAATTGCTTATTCAGCGAAGGACTCATCGTCATGAGTGCTAATAAGGTCTGTGTCGAGGTAATAATCAGCATTGCCGCGATTGGAACATTGGCTTTGGTTACTTTGCTCAAAATCTGAGGGAAGTAACCTTCCTGTGCGGAGCTTTTGAAGACCTGCGCAATGGTAAATTGCCAGCCTAGTAAAGAACCAAAACAGGATAAAATCATCAGTCCCATAACGATTTTTCCGATTGTATCGTCAAACATGGTCGCAAATACCAGACCGAAAGGTGCTGTAGAATTTGCTAGGTCAGCATTTGGAACGATTCCGGCCATTACGTTGGTTGAAATGATATAGACGATACCAGCTCCCAAAGTACCGCCTAAAACGGCAATCGGAATGTTCCTTTCTGGATTGTCGACGGCATCGGTATTGGCGCAAGCAGATTCCAAGCCAAGAAATGCCCATAACGTCATGGAAATGGACATGCCAATCGCTTCAAACTGCGGATAGTCATGTGGGTTCCAAGCGTTTGCGTACATTTCACCGCTGAACCAAAACCAGCCGAAAACACTGAGGATGACAACGGGAATAATAACGCCGAGAATCGTAAAAGAACTGATTTTCCCCGTGATTCTCGCTCCACCGAAATTTAGAACCGTAGCCAGCCACAACGTGAAGATCGTCCAAAGACTAACCGCCATTGGTGGCAGCGTTACGCCAAAGAACTCCGAGCCATAGCCTACCGCGGAAATGGCAATCGCAGTATTGGCAATAATCAGTGAAACTCCATAGGTATAGTTGGCCATGAAATTGCCGGCCTTACCAAACGAGTATTCTGCATAGCCACCCATACCACCGGATTTTCGGCTGAACATGCCACACTTTGCAAAAGCGTAGGCCAGAGCCATCGAACCAGTTGCGGTCACTAGCCACGAAATAATCGAAATCGTTCCGACTTCGGCTAGTTTCGTTGGCAACATAATGATACCCGAGCCCATCATATTGATGGCTGTTAAAAAAGTAAGTTGCATAACGCTCATTTTATTATTTTTTTCAGACATAAATAGTTCCCCTTTCCAATCGGTGTATTGCGATCAAGAGTTTTTTAATACATAACCGTAGCCTCTGATGCGGCTACCATCTTGCTGGAGATAAACACCTTGAATTTCTGGAGAAAAACCGGGGAACTTATTGATGCCTTCTTCTAAAGTTAAGAAATATTGCTGGGCGGTTTCATTCCACTTTTCTCCCGGTACGACACAAATGATGCCCGGTGGGTAAGGGAGTGCGCCTTCCAGACCGATTCGTCCGACGATATCCGTCAAAGGAACAAGCTCAGCATCACCGCGAATCAAAGCCCACTGTGCTTCCTGCGGACTCATGGCATAGCTCGGGAACGTTTTCTTGCGGAATAAATTCTGCTGCAAGCGTTTTACATCATGCTCTTTATAGAAATCATGCATTTCTTGGCATAACCTCCGGATTGTATAGCGTTTATAGCGAGCTATATTGTTTTGATAAACTGTTGGCAATACTTCGCTAAGCGGAGCATCTTCCTGAATCGCAAGCTCAAAGCGGGCAATTTGCGATACTAGATTTTGTAACTTGGCTGGCGTTTCTGCAGGTGTTAATAGGAATAAAATCGAGTTCAGATCACATTTTTCTGGGATAACGCCATTCTCTCTTAAATAATTGGCTAAAATCGTCGCAGGAATGCCAAAGCTGTCATATTCGCCAGTATCTACATTGATTCCGGGTGTAGTCAGCATCAATTTGCAAGGATCAACGAAATATTGGTTGTCCGCATAGCCCGGGAAGGAATGCCATTTTTCATTCGGATGGAAGTTAAAAAACTCCAGATTATTTGCCATTTCATCCGTAGTATGATCTTCCCACTTCTTACCGTCGATTTGCGTAGGGAGGAATGGCTTGATCAAGGAACAATTTTTAAGGATTGCCTTGCGCGCTTCGATTCCCATTTTCACGCAGTCCATCCATAGATGGCGACCTGCTTCACCTTCGTGAATTTTCGCATTGACGTCTAGCGCGGCAAATAGCGGATAAAATGGACTGGTTGAAGCATGGAGCATAAAAGCATTGTTAAAACGTTTATGGTCACAATACCGTTTTTGTCCCTTGATATGGCTGTCCTTTTTATGGATTTGCGAAGTCTGCGAAAATCCTGCCTGTTGTTTATGTACCGATTGGGTTACAAAGATTCCCGGATCTTTTTCTGTTAGTTCTAGTAATAGTGGCGAGCAGTCTTTCATCATCGGAATAAACTGCTCATAGCCAACCCAAGCGGAGTCGAATAAAATGTAATCGCATAAATGACCGATTTTATCTACGACTTGACGGGCATTATATATCGTACCATCGTACGTGCCAAGCTGGATCACCGCCAGACGGAATGGACGTTTTTCCTTGGCTTTGCCAGGGGCGATTTCCGAAGCTAGACTGCGAAGATAGTTTTCATCGAAACAATGGCTGTCAATGCCGCCAATGAATCCAAACGGATTGCGGGCGGTCTCCAGATAAACAGGTGATGCACCTGCTTGTACCAAAGCCCCTTGGTGAATGGACTTGTGATTGTTTCGATCAAATAGTACTAAATCACCAGGCGCAAGCAAAGCATTCGTCACGACTTTATTTGCAGTGGAGGTTCCGTTTAATACAAAGTAAGTTTTGTCGGCATTATATACTTTAGCCGCATGTTTTTGCGCATCGCAGGCAGAACCCTCATGAATGAGTAAGTCGCCTAACTTTACATCGGCATTACAGATGTCGGAACGGAAAATATTTTCACCATAAAATTCATAAAGATATCGTCCGGCAGGGTGCTTGCGGAAAAATTGTCCGCCTTGATGCCCCGGGCAGTCAAACGCTGCATTGCCGGTTTCAACATATTCGCTTAATGATTTAAAAAATGGTGGCAGAGCTTTTTCCTCATACTGGCTAGCGGCCGCTTCGATTTGCCTACTGTAAAGACGTAAATCGAAATGAACGTTATCCATGATGTGATAGACCTTGCCTACCAATTTTTCATCAAGCTGAGCGTTGTTTACCAAGACAATAAACAGAGGAATGCCGAACTTTGTTTGCTGAACTTCTAGGGCATAGTCGGCTTCTTCATTGGTCAGTACCACTGCCGCCACATCGGTATAATCCGTGTCTCCGGCCTGTACTAGATCGCGTTCCGTAGAAAAATACTTTTTTGCTTCAGGTCCATAAGCAATTTTAAAATGTTTCATTTGCTTCCTCCTAATTTTGATTAAGTGGTTCCTTTTGTAGAAAAAGTATTATGCAGTTTTTGGTAAGCTTTCTAGTTCTCTTCTCCCACCGGCCGGCCAGGTTTGTGTGATTTATTTACGTAACTATATAACTTACAATTTCATTATAGACGTATATTTACATCCAAGTCAATACAAAAGTTGTAAATGAGTAACTAAAATTAAAATAAAGGAGGCGTATTTTTATGGAGCTTGATTATTTAAGTATTGGTAAACGATTGCAAGAAGCTAGAAAATCAAATAACCTTACGCAACAAGAACTTGCTGATATTATGGGGTTATCAGTTTCGTACATAAAAAGTACAGAACGCGGTAACAAGCCAAGTATTCAATATTTATTTACAGTTGTCGATACATGCAAAGTGAGTTTTGATTGGTTGTTAATAGGTGACCAAGTTTCTAATAATGATGATGAAACCGAAAAAATATTAGATACTCTTCGCATGATACTAAATGATTCTGATCCAGAAATTCGAGCATGGGCAAAAGTACAGCTTCGTA
Organism: uncultured Veillonellaceae bacterium; assembly: GCA_963805085.1. GTDB lineage: Bacteria > Bacillota > Negativicutes > JARBTT01 > JARBTT01 > JARBTT01. Next base: position 16,217 of record CAWDTA010000005.1, read on the forward strand.
AAGCGTTTGCGGATTATTTTCCTGTGAAAGATGGAGAAAAGTAAAACAATAAGGGCTATTATCGTAAGATAATAGCCCTTATTGTTTTGGGTGAAAAAATGACAGCGTTAAAGATATTGATACGAATATGATTGAATTTATATAGGATGATCTTCATTTGTAGAATGTCTAGCTTTGATATATATAGGTTTTTGACAAACAATGTATTAATTTGGCAGGAAGTTTGTTCTTTATAGGGAAGTGTAAATAAGTGATACAAAACAATATCTTTTATATGAAGAAAATAGCAATGATGAGAGAAATAAAGATAGGATTTATGGTGTGATAAAATAAATATAAACTTACACAATAACCGTCAATTTGTCTAATAAAACTAATAGTAGAAATTGAATGATTGAATCATTTTGGAGGAATATAGATGAAAACATATGAGGTAGTTGCTGGTGTAATTATTCATAAAGGAAAATTTTTATGTATGCAACGTAGTAAAGGAAAATTTGATTATATTTCATATAAGTATGAATTTCCTGGTGGTAAAATTGAAATTGGAGAAAGTCGTGTAGATGCTTTAAAACGAGAGTTAATAGAAGAAATGGATATGAAGGTTGAAGTCCATGAAGATAATTTATTTATGACAGTAGAGCATGAATATCCAGATTTTAAAATTATTATGCACAGTTATTTATGCGAAATAGAAAAGCCGGAATTTAAGCTGAAAGAGCATATTTCTTTCCAATGGCTAAGAAAAAATGAATTAAGGCAACTTGATTGGGCAGAAGCAGATTTGCCAATAGTTTTTAAATTAATTGGAGATCAGCCAAATGGAAATTCTTAAAAATAGCTTGATTACTGGTTTTATTAATGCTGAACAAACTTCATCTGAAGAATATCAACCTAATTTATTGGTAAATGATTTTAAAGCCGAAAAAAAGGTTCTTTCACATATTATTCGTGAACTAAAAGCATGTGATGAGTTCTATTTTTCAGTTGCTTTTATTACAAATAGTGGACCTCATTGTTTAATGCTTTGCAAGAAGTAAAAGAAAAAAATATAAAAGACAAGGTGCCGATTCTTTATGTCTTAACTAAATCAAATTGACGTGATAATCTGAGAAAAAAAGAAACAGATTATCATACCAAGACAGCAAAGGGATAAAAGTACTACAGGGTATTATCATATCATGATAAGTGGGAATGACCGAAAAGATATATTCCTAGATGAACAAGATAAAATGTACTTTATCGAAATATTAAAAACAAAAAAGGAAAATAACAGATACGGACTCATAGCATTTTGCATAATGGATAATCATGCCCATTTGCTATTGCAAGAAAGAGAAGAAGACATAGCGAACATCATGAAACGTGAACTGACCCCCATAAGTTAGATTTAGGTCTAACTTATGGGGGTCAGTTCAAACGAATCAATGTTAGCTATGTCTTTTACTTTAATAAAAAATATAAAAAGAGTGGACATTTATTTCAGGATAGATACAAAAGTGAAAAAATAGAAGATGGCAGCTATTTGTTAACAGACTAGCATCTCTCATACAAGTAGGTATAGCTAAATGGGTTAGTGCTTTTCAAAAAGGGAATATACAGATAAACTCTATTGATGATCTAAAAAAGTTGATTGAGCTTGATCTATATCTTCAAAGAGAAGAAGTATGTTAATGTTATTAAAATAAATATAAAAAATTTGTCTTTATATGTTTAAAAATCCGAGTTCAAAGAATGTGTATAATTGAGAGCCAATATTCAAGACAAACACAATTATTGAATAACAGGTCTTTGGCTATATCGGTTTTCAAAGTAGAGGATGTTGAAAGGATGATTTTAATGAGCAAAACAGTTAATTGTACAGAAGACGTTGTAATTATTTCTAATGGCACAGTAGATAACGGCAAATTGGCAGCTTTAGGTGATGGGGGTAAATTCCATCCTAGCGTGATTCCGGTAATTGATGAGTTACAAGAACAAATAACTAAAGAAGTTACGGAACGAACTGAAGGTGATAAGGCACTACAGACAAATATCGATGCAGAAACAAGTGCCAGAATATCAGTCGATCAGCAATTGCAAGGAAATATTGAAGCGGAATCCTCAGCAAGAGTGAATGGCGATAAAGATTTGGAGGATAAGATTACTGCGGAGGTTACAGCTAGAACTAATGGTGATACTCAGCTACAAGCTAATCTTGATGCCGAAGCTGATACTAGAAGTATTGCTGACCAAAACTTACAAGATCAAATTTCTAAAGAAATTGTGGAACGTACCGCTGGCGATACGGCTTTACAAACTAGTATTGATGTAGAAGTAGCAGCGCGTATTGATGCAGATAGTAAATTGCAAAGTTCTATCGATTTCGAAGTAGATGCTAGAACAAAAGCCGATCAAAGTTTACAACAGAAAATTGATGCATTGGAAGGGAAAAACGCTTTTTCAAATGTGGTAGTTAATGGGGAAATCATTAAGGCTGATAGTCAAGAAGATACTATTGAGTTGGAAGCAGGAACAAATATTGCTTTAACTGCTGATATGGATAGTGATAAGGTTACAATTGCAGTTACTGGGAAGGTAGCAAGTGCGGAGCAGTCAGATAGTGCAATAAAGTTAGAAACAGCACGAAATATTAATGGTGTGCCTTTTGATGGTTCGAGAGATATTACGATTACACAAGTGAATGGGAAAACAATTGCTACGACGGATCAAATATTTGATCAAAAAATATATATTGTAGGCTCAGGTTCGGGGGCAGATTCTTATTGGAGAAAATGGTCAAATGGTGATATGGAAATATTCGGATATACTGCGGCGGTCGTAAACACGTCTGGTGCTGTTAGTTTTCCTATTACGTTAAATGAGGTAAAAATGTTTTTACCTAGTCAAGTTGGAGCAGGTTGGCCAAATGGATGTACTCTCAGACCAATTGATGTTACAACCACTGGCTTTTCATACAATTGGGATGGTTTTAATAAAGAAGGAATAGGAAAACCGTGTATGATTGCTTATCATGTTCTTGGTACAGTAACGGTTTAATAGCTTTTCAGAATAATTTGTGGAAGAAGAATCACAAAATAGACAAGGTGACGGTTTGCAGTGCTTCAAAAATTCGGACACTGTCCCTATAAGAAAGATAGCATAAAGTGAATTTTCAGCGAGGGATACACATCAGAAGGTTATACATAAGTTATTTCGTTGGGGCTATAAATTCGGGAAATTGCTTGCTTATTTACATTACGAATAAAATCGAATATAATAAACATATACTAAATAAACCAAAAACGCCCTGCTCGACACAGGACGTTTCGGTTGAATATGAGGCTAGGTTGATAGCACTTTTAAGGACGCAGCCACAAACTGCGTCCTTAATTATTATAGCCTAATATTACCAGTTATGGCAGCTTATTTTATAAGCTGTCATTTTTGTATAAAAAAACATGATTTCTGCGATGAAAAATCATGTTTCGATTTACTTTTGCTTGCAATCCCCAAGAAATGGATTATAATAAAAATAGGTGGAAATTAAAAAAGTCGCCGTGTCCCGAAAGTGTTGTAGCACTTTCAGGCACGAGCAGGTGTACGAGCACCTACACGTAACAGCTAGCTGTCTACGACGACAATTTATTATACCGTGCTTTTCCCTTGAAAACAAGGGTGATGTGTGTTCGGCATAATACGATTGAAGTTTTAGCAGAGGCTTAGCGTCTGCATGCAATCAAGATGAAGCATAGCGCATGTGTAGGTTGAATAAAACCTCGCATGTGCTTTTTTGATTTCCCCTGAAACAAACTGTATGTTGGTTTTTTCTATCTGCTTTAGCGGATAGAAGAAACCTCATACAGAATGATGAAGGGGGATATAAATTGGTATCAGTACAAGGTAGTAAAAAGCTGTGGGCAAGGTATCGCACCAATATGTGGCGAGGAAGCCTCCTCGCCACAACCAAGAGGAGAGGTTCATTCTATTTACAAGGGACAAGATATGTTTTTTGGGGAAATAGAGGTTCTGTAAATGTATAGAATCTATAAAACAACAGATGACATAATTATGGCTGAGGAAGTAGATAGCGCTGATATTACACTTAAATTGATGACAGATTTTGATAAGAAAAAATATGTCATGGTTAAGCAACAAGAGGGAGTTATGATATATAATCTTTCCCAGTTTGGTCTTCTCACTGAAATAGCTGACGACATTCCATTCGAAGAGTATAGAGACATTACCTATGCGAAATTAGACAAGGAACTATTAGAGATGGGAATCAAGCCAAAGAGGCGGGATTTTCTAAAAATCGATCGAAGATATTTCGATCCAGAAGGCACAACTAGCAGCTGATTGATATGCTCTCCTTAAAGATAATGTCATTAAGTTAAGTAATTAAGAGCAGGTTAATGTATCAAAAAATGGTGAACGCTATGATAAGTGTTCACCATTTTTATGATTTAAACATACCAAAAGCAGATGACGTTATAAGCCATCTGTACAACATGCAGATATGAAGAGTTGTTGTTAAGAAATTCTATATGCAAACCCGACAGCCTTTTTAATATTTTGATATCTTTCAAATACTCTGCCAGGACGTATTGGAGACATAAATTTTTGCACAATTTTCAAAAGACTTCTTTCAGAAATTTTGCCTTTAAAATACTGATAACAAAAATGTATCGCTCTAGCGAAATTGATTCTTTTATCTTTTGGATGTTCTACTTGATAAGATATTAAAGCTGCAAAATTGTACATAATTAACTTTGAAAAAATTTCTTGAAGTACAAAATCTTGCTTTTTACTATGAATGCTGGCTAATCCAACATCATATTTTAATTCTTTGAATGAAGTTTCGATCCCCCATCGCATTTTATATAGTTCTTTCAAAACTTCAGCAGGAAATTCATTCGCAGGTAAATTTGTGAATAACGTTTCATAAGTGGTATCTGAAATTTTAAATCGAACAATTCTAAATTTCAAATCATACATCTCATTTTCTCTAGGCAGTAAGTAATCAAACGTTGTATGAGGTTGAATCCAACGATATCTATCAGGATTTTCATATTTAATACCGTAGAATTCTTTCGAACGTATAATATAATTCCAATTCTTTTCTTGAAAATGAGCAATATTATTAAAAGATTCGTATCCTCTATCAGCTATAACAATAACACTTCCAGTTGCTTCAGATTTTTCAATCATTGATACCAGAGCCTTATGTTCATTCATACCTTTTTTACTTTGTATTGAAGCATCAACATAATTATGTCGCATCAAATCATACAAAAAACATGGGGACAGGGAGAGTGTTTCATATCTTTTTTAGAAAACACCATCCCTGTCCCCATGTTTTATTTGGTCATCTCACTGAAATAGCTGACGACATTCCATTCGAAGAGTATAGAGACATTACCTATGGGAAATTAGACAAGGAATTATTAGAGATGGGAATCAAACCTAGGACGCTGGAGTATCGAAAGTTCGATTGGAAATATATCATAGACAAAGGCTCAACTAGCAGTTCATTATGAACTGCCAGTTGAGCCTTTGTCTATCAAAATTTCAGATTTACACTCTTTAGTCTGACGTCACTGAATGTCCTTGTAAATCGTTGGGAATCTAATTGAACCAACGATTTATTTTTTTATATTAAATCATTCATTTAATTTGTACCTGATTTTCTGCTAGCATAATGGCAGTAAAAGTACTTCTAGTAGGTTGCGTAAGGTGAGGGGGTTATTTCACTGATCTATTAGCGATTTTGCCGATAGCGTTGTTTCCAAGTTTCAAAATTCCATTCCTTTAAAAACTCTTGTGCCGATGTTATTCCATTATTGAATAGTGCTTGGCTTTCTTCCTGAGTGATATCAAAATCTGTAGTATAGATTTTTGTTTTTGTGTGCTTAATATCCACGGTTGTAGAGATATTAATAGTTCTACTAAAGTCACCAAGAGATTTAGAAATATGATATTTGTCATTTCCACTCATCATTGTACCTATAAGGCTTTCTAAAAAAGTGGTAAGACTATCTATGGGTTTGAAATCTTCTGTAGGGAGCTTATGATTGTTAAATTCAGTAAGTTTAAAACCAAAAGTCGGCCATTCAGGAGTGCTAGTTCCATCATCAAGAAGCCATATTGGGTAATTGCTTAACACGCCGCCATCTACAATATAGTGCGTTTTACCGGTGGAATCTATAAGTTTAACTGGTTCATAAAACAACGGTAGACTCATACTCATTCTAACTGCTCTAGATATACTGAATTGGTCTGGGTCAATCCCGAAATCCTTAAGACTTTCAGGAAGTATAAGCAATTTTTTGTCTGTAATATCTGATGCGATGGCGCAAAATTTATACTTGTATTTTTCCTGTGATGGATTATTTATCTTTATATCTCCAAAAGTTGTTTTTCCTTTACTACGTAATAAATTTTCAAGCCAATGCTCAAAATAGTCTCCTTTGTATATCCCGTATTCAATTGCTATATTTAAGGTCTTTCCAGGTAGCCCGAAGTGATCCATAGCGGTTTCATCTCGGAATTTTTGATAATCGATAGTTTTTAATAGTTTTCCTATCTCATCACCCGTAAAACCAACTGCAAGCAATGAGGCTACAATTGCTCCTGCAGAGGTACCGGCCATATTTTGAAATTCATATCCCACATTTTGTATTGCGGAAACTGCTCCTGCTAAACCAATTCCTTTCACGCCACCACCTTCGAATACTGCATCACATTTCAAAGGCATAACCTCCTCTGTTCATAAGTTAATCAGTATTTTGTGCTATATTTAACTATAGTATACTATACTGTTAAAATTAAATTTGTCGGAAACGATAAGACTGAGGTGTAATCCTAGGGAATTTGGTTGATAAGAGGGGACATTATTGTGAAAACATTACTCGAAAAAGGCAATGACGGAGGGGACGCTTCTTTTTGGCTTAACTAAATTAAATGAGCATGATAATCTGAGAGAAAAAGGAGCGGATTATCATGCCAAGACAGCAAAGGGATAAAAGTAATACAGGGTATTACCATATCATGATAAGAGGCAACGATCGAAAAGATATATTCCTAGACGAACAAGATAAACTGTATTTTATCAAAAGACTAAAAGCAAAAAAAGAATTTATCAAATTCACGAATATGGAAGAAGAAGATAAATTTATAGAAATTGATGAAAAACGAAATCGGATGGAAGAAGGCGAAGCTATAAAATTATGGGGTGAGATTGCAGTGGGTGAGGAAAGCTTAGATGAAAAGCTGAAAAAATTTAGAGAGAAAGCTAAATTACCATTAAGAAAATTAGCAGAGATAACGGGAATTAATAAAGATAAGATAAATAAGATGACCAAACAAGACAAGAAGAACCGTCCCTTTTGTCTTCATTTATCTCCTGCTATGTGCTCAGGCACACTTTGGATTAATTTCTAGCATAACACTAAAAAATAACTGTCAATTTAGCTAGCGAAATTGACAGTTATTTATGTGCTGCAAACGATTTCCTGTATTGGATTTTTCTTGAATAAGAGGTGTTGTTGACGAGCACATAGGTGCATGTTATAGTTTATTGAAAAAGTGCTTGTAAAAGAAAAGAGATGAGATAAATGGCAATAACAATTAAAAAAATAGCAGAAATATGCAATATTTCCCGTGGGACTGTTGATCGTGTCCTGAATAATCGGGGAAAGGTAAAACCGGAAACAGAGGTTTTTATAAGAAAAATAGCGGAGCAAATGGGATATGAGCCGAATCCAGCTGGTAAAGCTCTTGCCGCGAAGAAAAAAAAATTAGTTATAGGTGTTTTGTTGGTTTCAGAAGGAAATCCTTTTTTTGATGAAGTCATTCGCGGCATTCGAGCCACTGGTATAGAATATGTGGCATATGGCGTAAGGGTTTCGATCAAGACGATGTGTGGCTATGATGTAAGAAGACAGTGCGAACTTATGGATGAAATGAAATCTGAGGTCAATGCATTGATCATAAATCCAATAAGTGATATAAGAGTATGTAATAAAATCAATGAATTAGTCGATCATGGTATATTTGTAGTTACAGTCAATACAGACATAGCGAATAGTAAAAGAGCTTGTTTTGTTGGCAGCGATTATACGAATGGCGGTGAAACCGCTTGTGGGATCATGGGGCTTTTGATGAAAGGGCATGCAAAAGTCGGTGTCGTAACAGGATCGTTCAAGGTTTCAGGACATAATCAGCGAATTGCTGGTTTTAAAAAAATTATGGAAAAAAAATATCCGGAGTTTCAGCTGCTGGAAATCATGGAATCAGAAGATGATGATATAAGGGCTTTTGAAGTAACGACGAAATTATTGCAAAAATATGAAGAAATGGATGCTGTCTTTATTGTTGCAGGTGGTGTATATGGCGTTTGCAGGGCTTTGATCGGGCAAGCGCGAGACCAAAAAATAACGGTTGTATCTTTTGACAGTGCTCCAACCACGGTTGAGATGATGGAACGGCACGTAGTAGATGTGACGATCTATCAGCATCCTTATACACAAGGACGCGATGCTATGCAGGTGGTGTTTGCTTATCTTGTAAATGGGACAACGCCGAAAAAAGAACGTCATATTTTAAAAAATGAAATAAAAGTTTTGGAAAATCTGTAGACATATGGTTTACAGATTTTTTATTTTATATAAAGCGTGCATCGGTGATTTTTTTTTTGTCATTTAAATATAAAAAATGTTGACGAGCACATTTTTGAATGATATATTGAAAATATAAAGTGTGCTCAAGCACATAAGATTGGGGGATGGATTTTTTGAAATATTTACTTGGAATCGACTTGGGAACATCTGCTACAAAGACTGTATTATTTGATGACGAGTGTCAGGTAAAAGCTTCTTCGGTACAATCGTATCCGCTTTATCAGCCTCAAAATGGCTGGGCAGAGCAAGATCCTAAGGATTGGTACAATGCTGTATTGAAAACGATAAAAGATGTTTTACAGAAGTCGGGAGTCAATGGTCAAGATATAAAAGGAATCGGCCTTTCTGGACAAATGCATGGTCTCGTTATGCTGGATAAAGAAAATCAGGTCATTCGACCATCTATTATTTGGTGCGATCAACGAACAGTAAATGAATGTCAGGAAATTACTGATAAAGTTGGAGCTGAACGTTTGATTGAAATCACATCAAATCCGGCTTTAACGGGGTTTACAGCATCGAAGATTCTTTGGGTTCGAAATCATGAACCAAAAAATTATGCAAAGTGCCGTCATATTCTTTTGCCAAAGGATTATATTCGTTTTTGTATGAGCGGAGAATATGCAACAGAAGTTTCGGATGCAAGCGGCATGCAGCTGCTTGATATAAAGAATCGTTGCTGGTCTGATGAAGTACTTGAAAAATTAAATATTGATAAGGGACTTTTGGGAAAGGTCTATGAATCACCAGATGTTACCGGGTATATCAGCGGTGAATTTGCAGAAAAATCAGGCCTTTCTGAGTTGAGTGTCATTGTTGGCGGAGCTGGTGATAATGCAGCTGCAGCAATTGGTACCGGTGTAGTAAAGGATGGAAAGGCCTTTACTACAATTGGAACAAGTGGAGTCGTATTTGCGCATACGAGTCAGCCTCAAATCGATCCAAACGGTCGAGTACACAGTTTTTGCTGTGCGGTTCCTGGATGTTGGCATGTAATGGGAGTCACTCAGGCTGCGGGTCTGTCGTTAAAGTGGTTTCGGGATAATTTTGCTGGCGACTATAAAGACAGGGCGGTAGCAGAGCATGCAGAGGTCTATGATCTTATCAATGCAGCGGTCGACAAAGTTCCGTGCGGAAGTAATCGGCTGATTTATTTACCATATCTCATGGGAGAACGGACGCCTCATTTAAATCCAGACTGTCGGGGCGTTTTCTTTGGTTTATCTGCCATGCATACGAAAGAAGATCTGTTTCGAGCTGTGATGGAAGGGGTATCTTATTCGTTGAAGGATTGTAACGACATTTTACGAGAATTGGGGATAACGGTACATGAGATGATGGCTTGCGGTGGTGGAAGCAAAAGTCCGGTTTGGCGACAAATGATCGCTGATATGTATGGATGTGAAGTTAAGGTACCGGTATCGGAGGATGGAGCAGTCTTAGGAGCTGCCATATTGGCAGGTGTTGGGGCCGGCGTTTTTAAAGATATTGAATCTGCTTGTGAGCATTTTGTTTGTACAAAGGACTATTGCCAGCCAATCGCACAAAATTATGCATACTATGAGAAGGGGCATAAGCTTTACCAAAAACTATATACAAATTTGAAAGAGTGTTATTCAGAATTGACTGAGTTATAAAACTTCTGAGTAAAGAAGTTTTGCTCAAATAGATATTTCAAATGTTTCAAATATTTATCGATTTTGAAAAGAATAATAAATATCTCATACTTTTCAAAGTTTTCATACTTTTCATACTTTATCAAAAAATGAGACGAAAATCATTCAATTAGAGGAGCGTTCATAAAATGATAGAAAATGTTGTAGAAGAAAAATTAAATATGTCAGAGCATGCGAAGGATTATGCGGTGAAACGAATCCGTATATTTATATTTTGTACGGCGGGAATGGCAGGGTTATTGTTTGGTCTCGATCAAGGCGTAATTTCTGGAGCATTGCCATTTATCACGAAAGAATGGCAATTGAACAGTCAATTACAAGAGTGGGTTGTAAGTTCCATGATGCTGGGAGCAGCAGCAGGAGCTTTGGTTGCTGCTTTTTTATCAGCGAATCTTGGCAGGAAACGCAGTCTTTTAGTTGGAGCTTTTTTATTTATTGTTGGTTCTTTGGGATCAGGGCTGGCGATCAATGTAAGTATGCTGGTCGGTTTCCGCTTGCTTTTAGGGATTGCTGTAGGTATTGCATCATATACCGCTCCTTTGTATTTGGCGGAAATGGCACCGAAAGAATCAAGGGGGAAAGTTATATCTGGTTATCAGCTTATGGTTACGGTAGGCATCTTAGCAGCATTTCTTTCTGATACAGCATTCAGCTACAGTGGTTCATGGCGATGGATGCTTGCTATCATTGCTATCCCTGCATTTGTGCTGATATGTACCGTGATTCGGCTGCCAGATAGCCCTCGTTGGCTGGCATCTAAGGGACGATTAAATGAGGCAGATCGCGTGCTGCAATCGCTGCATACCAATAAAAAAATAGCAGAAGCAGAGTTTTTGGATATACAAGAAGCCTTAAAAGAAAAACAGGCTGGGTGGGCTTTGTTTAAAGCGAATAAAAATGTACGCAGAGCCGTTTTTTTAGGAGTCATGTTACAAGCTATGCAACAATTCACAGGATTGAATATCATTATGTACTATTCACCTAAAATCTTGAGCTTGGCAGGTTTTTCAAGTACGGAAGATCAAATGATAGGAACTGTAATCAATGGCCTTGTTTTTGTTTTAGCAACATTCATAGCAGTGAACATGGTTGATAAATCTGGTCGTAAACCGGCACTGAAAATTGGTTTTTTTGTTATGGCGGTATCTATGTTTATTCTAGGTTTATGTCTTCATACTTTGGAAAGCGGAAATACGATATGGTTTGTCCCATATCTTTCAGCTTCGATGGCGATGCTTTGTATCGCAGGATTTGCTATAAGTGCTGGTCCTGTTGTGTGGATCCTGTGTTCAGAAATCCAGCCTCTTAAAAGCCGTGATTTTGGAATTGCTTGTTCAACAATGACAAATTGGATTTCTTGCGCGATCATAGGAGCAAGTTTTTTAACTTTAGTGGATACGCTAGGTTCATCGGTTACTTTTTGGTTATATGGTGTTTTGGATGTGATTTTTATCTTTTTAACGATTTATTTTATACCAGAGACAAAAAACGTTTCGTTGGAACAAATAGAAAAAAATTTAATGCGTGGGGAAAAACTAAAAAATATTGGCTGTTAACAAAATATAATCTGGGAAAAAGACAAAGTGACGGTTTTTTTTGTCTTAACTAAATCAAATTGGCATGATAATCTGGGAGAAAAAGGAGGAGACAATCATGCCAATTTGCTATTGCAAGAGAGAAGAAGACATAGCGAACATCATGAAACTGAACTGACCCCTATAAGTTAGATTTAGGTCTAACTTATAGGGGTCACCTCAAACGAATCAATGTTAGCTATGTCTTTTACTTTAATAAAAAATATAAAAAGAGCGGGCATTTATTTCAAGATAGATACAAAAGTGAAAAAATAAAAGATGACAGCTAGTTATTAATGGCAACGAGATTGTATTGGTATATAGAGTAAAAAATAGGCCACAGATTTAATCTGAGGCCTTTCAAACGTAAACATCAAGAACCTTAAATTTATTTTTATCAATTATTGCCGAAAAAATGGTTTTGTTTTAAGCTTCTGTAATATAATCGGATATATCATAACAATAGTGCCAATTAAAGTTGAAAATACAATTGTTTGGGTGGAAATAACGTTATCAAGCCAAGCACCATAGTATGTTAAACTGGCGATCGGTAAAAAAAGTACTATACCTGTAAACAATCCTGGTGAGAAGCGTTTGCTAACTATAACGGGTAATATGTGAAAGAAAATTGCATTTACTAACATAAAAGCAGGATACGAAAGCGAAATGATCGGGTATTTCCATCCAATTATTGCAGAAATACATCCATATAAAATTACAAAAGTGTTAAAAACATAAAATTCATTCCATTCCGCGGGGATTTTTAGAAAACCTCTTGCCCAACCTCTCCAATCAAACAGCATTTCTTCAATAATGTGTATACCATATGCCAAAGTGGCGATCCATAAAAAGTACTCATGAGACATATTAATTCCTCCATAAATTAAATCACAATTTAAAACAATGTTTTAAATTGTGATTTAATTATACATTTGAAGTACCCATTAAGTCAATAACAAGCACGAAAATTATTTGACAAAATTATACTTTGCTCATAAAATACTAATAAATCAATGTTTTAAACTATATTTAATACAGGAGTAAAATATAATGAAAGAAACTGCAACTAATCTCACCACGAAAGATAAAATTTTAGAATCTACCTTGAATATTATTTCTGCCGAAGGTTTTCAAAACGTTACAATTCGAAAAATAGCTACGGTTGCTGGGGTAAATGTCGCAGCGATTAACTATCACTTCGGTTCTAAAGATAATGTTATTAATGAAGCCCTTGAATATTTAATGGTTCAGGCAAAAAACATCTTCGAATGCTTAAAGAGTAATAAAGAAACTCCTGAACTTCGCTTAAAAAATTTTATTGATAAGTACTCTAAAAGTTTGGCTAAATATCCTGACCAAATCAAAAATTTGATTTACCAAAGCATTTATAAGGAAAATTCTACCAGAAATAACTTTCAGGAATACTTAAAGACGGAGGGCGTGGAGCTAATTAAAACCACGATTCAGCAAATTCGACCAGATGATAACGATGATACTGCGATGATAAGAACGATACAGTTATTAAGTTGTTTGTCATTTCCTGTCTTGTTAGGAGATCGGTCTATAGAAATCTTTGGTGTTGATTTAAATGAGTCAAATATGAAAAGTGTTTACATTGAGTTGATTATTAAAAATATTTGCTGTGATTTAGATATCACAAAATGTAGGTAGTGATTTTTATCTTAAAAAACGTCAGATAAAAAGAGAATTAACTACTTTTTAAACATGCAAGTCTTTCATTTCTGCTTGATTTTGTATAATTTGGCAGGAATTTTATTTTTGTATGAGAAAGTATAAGTATAGGAAGAGGTGTATTATGTTAAAAAAATGTGTGAGTTTAATCGTGTGTATGACCTTATGTTCAATCTTACAAATCGGGTTTGCTAAAGAATATTTGCCTGAAATTTTTGAGTATGTGCAAAATGATGGAACTATCATTCTTTATGCGGGTAGAATAGGTGAAGAGCCTGCTGTTGAATTCAATAAAACATTTAAGAAAGATGGACAGCAATATAGTTCTCTACGGATAGCGGCTGGGCAAGAAAAGGGTGAAATTATAAATGCGAATTTAATTTTGGATGGAATAAGCTATCCTTTATCAATCATGGAGGAAGCGAGAAAAGACCCTACACCGTATTATTCTCAGCAAAAATGGTATAAGGTTTCAAATGACCTAGAAGATCATTTACAAAAAGCGCAGACTATATCTGTTTGTATTTATTTGAGTAGTGGAAAAAACTATAGCAAAGATATCAAGCGTACTGCGTTGCAATCTTTAAAATTTATTGCTTCTGTACATGCAATAGACGATGCAAAGAATTACATCAAAAGAATCGATAAAGCAACTGAATTTAGAATTTTTATACCGAATAAAAAGCCTGTAGATATTGCACCAGCTTTAATCTATCAAGCGAATTATCCTTCAGGAAAGTTTGAATATAGTGATTATTATGAGTCGAAATTTTCAAATAATTGGACAACGGGATCGTTTGAAAATATAGATCATATCTATGAAACATATATGTTTCCGTATATATGGTCTGAATTAAAAGAAGAAAAAAATGGCACACTTGTAAGTTTGAATATATTCAAAAAGATATATCACTATAGTACAAATACTGATAAATATACTGGCGTAAGTTTTACAAAACTGGATTATATTAATTATGAAGCAATGAAGCCAGCGGATAAATCACATAGCCAAGGTCAAAGTGAATTAAATATGTGGGCCTATCATTTGAGAAATCTATACACGGATTTATATGGGAGCTATTCTTACGGATTAAAATGGGATATGATCCCTAAAAAGAATTCTACGCAGCAAGAAGGACGGGACAATTGGAGTATAGCTCCCTACTTTATTTCATTTATTGATAAAGATAATTTCAAAGAATTGAGTGATGTATCCATAGGCGATCAGCTTGTTGCAATTAATGGAAAAGCAACAGATATGATGTATTTTTATCAAACCCTTATGGATACAGAGTATTCGGGGAATCCGGCTACTTTTACTTTACGTAGTAAAGATGGGAGTGAAAAAAACGTTACTATCACGCCTAAATTCACACCGACAACAAAACAGGTAAATTATCTAGAAATCCTTAATAAAGAAAAGCGTCAATTGAAACAGGTAAATTTATATGAAGGCTATCCTTATGAGTATTTCCGAACCTACGATCCATTAGGTAACGGTGACTTATAGGTTTATTTTGATCAATGTCTTTGTTTAGAAGGGCGTATGAAGTGAATATTTTTTATAAGATAGTGGAACTATTGGTTAAGGTAATTAAATTTATGTTATTTTCACTGCTATTATTGCTGTTATCACCAATAGTTGTATTAAATTATTTTTTTATTTTATATACAGTTATTGGAGCACCACCAAATGATGAGATACAAGGTTCAAAAGGGCAAGCTCTTCATGAAGCTTTAGAAATGTCTATAAGTTCGATAAGCGTGCTTTATAAACAATTTATGAATGAAGAAATAGCAAATAATGAGGCTATTTCTTCAAAATTTGTAAAAAGTTTAATTAGGGGAATTATTTATATTATAGCGTTGATTTTGTCCATAGGTGCTATTTTGAACATGTGTATCTCAGTGTACTATATTATAAATAAAGACAAGATATTGCAGGAGAATATTGAATTAAAACAGGAGGTTGCAAGCCTCGAAAAAAATTTTAGAGCTTACGGAAGAATTTATAATTTTAAAAGCGTAATGACTGATAAATATGATCATAAGATAGATAAAATAGAAAAGTTGATGTTTGAATATCAAGTTGAGACAAGAAAATCAGAGGTAGTTTGCGTTGAAGTTATGGAGGAAAATAACTTCAAATTTGTAAATGAAATTGAGAAAGGCAAAGCAAAAACTTTAGTATTTAAAAGGAATGAATACATAACTGAGATACAATTTTTAGCAGATAAAGATACCAAAATAACATTTAAAAGATATAATTCTTTTCGAGAATCTAGATTGTATGCATTTTTAAGTCCAATTATCAGGACGTCATCGCTAATGAATCCTTTTAGAAGTTTGGAAGGCTGAGGGACGGTAGGGTGTGTGAAATTCGTAAAGGTACGCATGCAGCGCACAGTGTTTAAGTCTTTCCGTATGATTAAAGCGTTTCGCGATACATTAATTCGGTAGGAAACGATAATGAGTAATAGCCCGGGAGAATACTGTAAATAGTAAAAGGCAAACTCCTGCTAAATTTTGTATGAATTTGGCAGGAGTTTTGAGCTTTTATGAGAATATGGAATTTTAATATGAAAAAAACTAACAAGACAAAACTACTGTTCCTTAGTCCGACGCAAGAATAGGATGGACTTTGTTTAAAAGTATTTCAAGAGGAGATTATATGAGTTTTAATATCAAAAATGAAGTTTTAGAAGAGATAAGTAACTATTCTAAAATGGAGATGAAGCAAAAAAAGAGAGCAGATATGATTAGCAATGTAAGGCTTACGACCATTATTATTGGGCTAAGTCTGGTATTGTGGTTTTGGAAAAATAATCAATCGTTTAACAGTTCATTGACATTCATATCCACCTTTTTAATGTTTAGTTTATTTGTTAAAAAACATCAAAAATTAATTCGACAGTTAAAAAGAATAAGGTGTTTAATTGATATAAATCGGAACAATTTAGATAGAATAGGTGTCGGTTGGAGTAATTTTAGTGATGATGGCAAAGAATTTATGAATTCAAAGCATTCATTTGCGAATGATTTAGATATCTTTGGCCCGAAATCATTATTTCAATGGATTAATATCACCAATACATTTTATGGTAGGCAATTTCTTAGACAAATACTAGAAGAACCAGAAACTGATATCGAAAAAATAAAAATACGGCAAAATATAATCAGAAAACTAGCGAAAAAGAACGATTTCGTTCAGAGAATACAATGTGAAGGAATACTTGCAAAAGGAAGTGGGATCGATCCAAGTTCACTTGTGAACTATGCTAAAGATCCTAAATGTTTATTTAAAAAGAAATCGATAAAAGTAAGCTTAACATTAATTGCTGGAATAACCATTATGTCAATCATAGCAATTATATTAAATATTAACATTCCTATTTATGTACCAGTACTGTTGATATTAGTTCAAATGGCTATTACTTTGCTTGGATATTTAAAAACTTCATCCATATTAAATACGATTCATCAATTTAAAAAAAATATTAAGGCTTATGAAAAAATAATTAAAATAATTGAAGAAACAGAATTTGATAACTCAAAATTAACGCAAATGAAGCAGACTTTAATACTAAATAAAAATTCTGCATCAGCAGTTATGAAGAAATTAGAGTATATAGCTGAAGCGATTGATATGCGTTATAATTCCATAAGTTACATTATTTTAAATTTTTTATTACTTTGGGATTATCATTGTGTTTTTGCCTTAGAAGAATGGAAAAAGAAATATGGAATTGAAATAGAAAAATGGTTTTATACAATTGGCTATTTTGAGGCTCTTTCAAGCTTATCAATGATTGCTCGATTAAATCCAGAGTGGAATTATCCAATTTTTATTGAGGATGGGATGATCTTTTCAGGAAAAGAGTTAGGACATCCTTTGATCTCAAAAGGACAACGTATTTGCAATGATATTGATATGAATAACGAAATATGTGTAATTACTGGATCAAATATGTCAGGGAAAACTACAATGTTAAGAACGATCGGTATAAATCTTGTATTAGCTTATTCTGGTGCGCCAATTTGCGGAAGCACGTTAAAATGTTCAATTGTGGATATATTTACGTCAATGAGGATAAATGATGATTTAGGCAATGGAATATCAACTTTTTATGCAGAACTCTTAAGGATAAAAATAATGATTGATCATTTAAATAAAAAACGTAAAATGATTTTTTTGATTGATGAAATATTTAGAGGGACGAATTCAAATGATAGGATTACTGGAGCAATAAGTGTATTAAATAACCTTAATAAACCTTGGGTTATTGGACTAATCTCCACACACGACTTTGAACTATGTAACTTAGCTGACGATCCTCATTTAAAGACTACAAATTATCATTTTAATGAAAGCTATGCAAATGATGAGATACTTTTTGATTATAAAATGCGTCCTGGGCGGAGCAATAGTACAAATGCAAAGTACTTAATGAAGATGGTAGGAATTGATTTGATAGAGTGAAGTTTTCTTAACAAAAAATTATAATAATCAATGATAATCAATGATAATAGGTTAGAGGTGGCATGAGTGAATAAGGATGAAACAAGAGAGTTTTATGATGCAATGGCTGAAAAAATGGCTAAAGAATGGTATGAAAATGATATTTTAAATCCATCCCTTGTAGAATTCATTGGGGTATTTAAAAAGAAGAAACCTAAAATTCTAGATTTAGGATGTGGAACAGGTCACGAAAGTATGCGAATGGCAAAGCTAGGAGCAGCTGTTTTGGGAATAGATTTCAGCAAAGAAAATATTAAATTAGCAAACAAAACGTTTAAAGATGGTCAATTTAAGTTAATGGATTTTAGAAACATTGATTCTAATATTGGAATGTTTGACGGTGTATTGGCCTGTGCAGCATTAGTACATGTAAACAGCGCAGACCTACCGGATCTTTTAAAAAGAATAGCTAATATTCTAAATGACAATGGATATTTAGGAATTATCATCAGAGAAGGAACAGGTATTGATGAAGAATGGAGTAAAGTAAAACTTGATGAAAAAGAATTTATAAGACCGTTTTATTTACATGAAAAAAATAGTATTGATAAAATTTTATTTGAGCAAAACGTCTTTTTTTCAAAAGAGGGCTATTTAGCTGAAGACTTTATTAAATATCAATGGAAGTTTTATATATATCATAAACAGAGATGAGTATCACAAAAGCAAAATGAGACGGAAAAGGTGATTCTTTTTAGTGGAATTTTATCTTCTATTTTCAATTGAAAGAAGTGATGAACTTTGCAATCAATAGTGAGTTCATCTTGGAAAATATCTTTACGTTAGAACCCAATAAGTTTGAAAAGTGCGATGGAATTTGGATGAGTTTTACGATGGCGTATATGGAAAATCCCAATTTATTTATTTCAAATTGGGTAAAGTCTTTAAATTGTAATGGATGGTTTGCTATTGCAGATATTGATGGATTATTTTCTAATCATTTACATAAAAATAGTAAGTATTTTAATGACATTGAATTGTTTGAAAAAGAATCGGAGTTGAGTTGTTATGACTTCAGAATCGGAAGAAAAATAAGAAACATAATGAAAGACAATGGAATGGAAATAATAGCTGCTGAAGATGATTGATATGATAGAGAATTAAATTTTAATGGAAAGGCTTCCCCGGATATACTAGAAGCGTGGAGAAGTAGATTAGACTGAATGATAAAGTTAAAACAATTTCTTGGGTCAAACTACATTGAATTTAGTAAAGAATTTCTAACGTCAATTCTAGATGAAAAACATAGATCAAATGGTGGAGTAAAGTTTTATGTAGGTATAAAAAAATAGTAGACAAAGTGACGGTTCTTCTTGTCTGAAAATTAAATGAGCATGATAATCTGAGAGAAAAAGAAGCGGATTATCATGCCAAGACAGCAATGAGATATAAGTAATACTGGGGATTATTTTACAAAAAATAACTAAAATGCTTCCTGATTTTAGGTAATTATGATAAGCTAATAGGAGAAGTTTGCATGTAAATACTATTAATAATACAAAAGGAAAAAGGAGCGTGAGTTATGCAGACATTTAAAGATTTACAAAAAAAAATACTGGAAGCATCAGCGTCAGACCACGAAAGTGAGACTTCTCTAAAAAACCTATTCGAGGATTTTGATAAAAGCGAATTAAATTGTCTTTTCACTCCCGAAATCCACCCGGTCTTCTGGAATTTGGAAGCCTGCGTGAACAGAGCAAATGAGAACGATTTGAAAATTTCCAAAGATGTGCTGGCTTGTATGGAATCGTTGCATGGCAAAAAAAAGCTGGCTTATGCACTCATTGCCCCGGCCTTTATCGGTCAATTTAGCGATCAAGTCACCCCGGGGATGCTTCGCAACGCTTTTAAACAAATGGGCTTTGACGGCATGGTCGAGGTTGCTGTTTTTGCTGACATTCTAACGCTGAAAGAAGCGCTGGAATTTGATCAAAACATTATTTCAGAAAAAGATTACCAGTTAACGAGCTGCTGCTGTCCGATGTGGATTGCAATGATTCGCAAAGTATACAGCGACTTGATGCCTCACGTACCAGCAACCGTATCACCGATGATCGCGGCAGGACGTACAGTAAAAATCCTTCATCCAGATGCCGTCACAGTTTTCATTGGTCCCTGCGTCGCAAAGAAAGCAGAAGCAAAAGAGGCTGACCTACAGGGAGCCATCGATCATGTACTGACATTTCAGGAAACCAAGGAGTTATTTGATCTGCTTAAAGTGGATTTAACACTTTTTGCCGCCAACGAAAAAGAAAATTCTTCCAAAGCCGGACGAATTTACGCCCGGGTGGGCGGTGTCAGTGAAGCCGTAAAAGATACAGTCGAGCGCCTAAATCCAAACAGAAAAATTGCTATCAAAACACGTCAAGCCGATGGTGTGCCAGATTGCAAAGCCATGATTAACGAGTTAATAGCCGGTCAGATAACAGACAACTTTTTTGAAGGCATGGGCTGCATAGGCGGCTGTGTCGGTGGACCCAAATCCATTCTTGACAGAGATACCGCAAAAGAGAACATCAATACTTATGGTGGAAAAGCCCTCTATCCAACTCCGATTGACAATCCTTACGTAATTGAACTACTGCACCGACTTGGTTTTGATACACCAGAAAGCCTGATTGAGGATAATAAGTTTTTTACCCGGAAATTTTAAAAATCTACTGCACGCCACTCCTTTGTCTTTTAAAAGTGAACGACAAAAGACAAAGTGACGGTTTGGAAGTTGCGTTATATAATCTTTCCCTGGTTGGTCATCTCACTGAAATAGCTGACGACATTTCATTAGAAGAGTATATAGACATTACCTATGCGAAATTAGACACGGAATTATTAGAGATGGGAATCAAACCTAGGAGACTGGTTTGTTTAAAGTTCGATTTGAAATATATCATAGACAGAGGCTCGACTAGCAGCTAGTTGAGCCTTTAAAAAAGTTCTTGCTAAGTTTACATTACTATGTAATTTAGCAAGAACTTTTTTTATTAATCAATGTTAAACATAACAATTAAAATCACACTTGTTTGTATAGCTCTTAAAATCGACTAACTTCACCGTTTTGTTATTTTAAGCGGCTACTATAATGGAAGCATATCAATGCCACCGATATCCCTTGGATTAAAATAAAAAAATTTTTTTACAATAAATAGTTGTTTTTTTCCATTGCTAATGAATGTATATAAATAGAGCCGATATACAGGTTGTTGTAAATGGAAATCACCAGTACATCGGACTATTCAAAATTATTTTTAAGGGGGAATTGTTTATGAGTACGAGTACAACGTCTAATTTCACGGCGAATTCGTCGCCAACCTGGCATGTTGATGCCAGATGTTTCTTTAGAGAGCGCGGGGTGTCTGGCGCATTTGATCAAGTCGCCGTCAAAGATCCCAGTATTGTTTACTCTGGCGGGCTATATCATCTCTTCTATACCGGTGCTACCAGTGCTGGTGCCTGGCAGATGGGATATGCCTCCGCTGCGACTATCTCGGGATTAAGTAGCGCCAAGCATGTGTTTCTTAGCAAGCTTAGTGAAAGCTATTTTTGTGCTCCCGAAGTATTTTATTATCAACCACAAAGTAAATGGTACATGATTTACCAAGACGGTAAAATCGGCGCGGCTTACGCTACCACGACCAATATCGCCGATCCTACCTCTTGGTCCGGGCCGCATTCACTAGGTGTTTCAGGAAATACAGGGTGGGATTATTATGTTATTTGTGATGACAAATATGCCTACCTTTTCAATACACCATCGGATGATTCCAAAAAAATCTATTGCCGTAAAACAACTTTGGCTAACTTTCCGAACGGTTGGGGCACGCCTTGGGTTGCGGTTTCCAACGCTTATGAAGGAGCATGCGTTTATAAATGTCTGTCGGACAGCCAATATTATTTGCTGGTTGAAAATTATGGGGATAATCGGTTTTACGAATTGTGGACGTCCGGCAGCTTAAGCGGCACTTGGACCCAAGTCGCCAATAAATGGGCATCCCAACACAATTTGAGTTTCAATTCGGATCACTGGACGGATAATGTTTCCCACGGCGAATTGCTTCGCGCTGGAACGAATCAAAAATTAGAGATCAGCAATATTAATCGCGTGGACTTCCTCATACAAGGCGTAGTTAACGGCAACTATGGTGAGTATGTGAACACTCCCTGGGATCTGGGCGTCATCCACAATTATAAATAATATATCTTACACTATACAATTATCGGAAGAGTCGTACCGATAGAGAATAGTAGGAGTGAATCCGATATACGGGAAATACACAATTAAGGTAAATAGAAGAGTTCTTTGGGTATATCGGTTTTAAAAAGTATTAAAAATTGAGGAGAAAATCTGATGGGAACAGATGCCAATATAAATTTGACGTCCCTAAGAAATCGTAAACAGCTTGAATATTGTTACCGATATGAAAGAGGTGAAACTTATGACTATTAAATTAGAAAAGAAATCAAGCTCTTCAGTCAACGAATTAATGATTAATTCAGCCGCTGAAGTAGAAAATGCTAACGTTTCAGAATCTATTGCCTTGTCAGCAAATAGTAGTTATAAAATTCCTGTTTTGTGTTATCACACCATTGTTACAACTACAACAGGAACTTACCAAACAGGCTTGACAAGTTTTAAAGAACAAATGGCTTACCTTTATAGCAATAACTATACCACACTTTCTCTTGAACAATTCCGAAAAATAATTAACTCCGAGACCACCGTTCCTAGCAAACCAATATTATTGACCTTTGATGATTGTTACTCTGATTTTTATAGCATTGTATACCCAATATTAAAAAAATATGGCATGAAAGCGACTCAATTTGCGGTAAGTAACTGGGTTGGCGCTTCCGGTCGAATGACAAAGTCCCAGATTAATGAAATAGCGCAAAATAATATTGATGTTCAAAATCATACTGATAATCATTCATATCTTACTCAACAAACCTATGCCCAACAATACGCCGCTATCAATAACGCTGCAGTCGCAATTAAATCACTCACAGGTAAATCTGTTACCGCTTTGGCTTACCCTTACGGTGCTTATGATAACAACTCATTAACGGTTTTGGCAAACTTAAGCTATACAATGGGGTTTACTGTTAGCTCCGGATTGTGTACAAGTTCCAATACAAAATACAAATTGCCGCGGATTTGTATGATTGATACCGATACATTAACTACTTTTAAAAGAAAAATTACCAACGGATATTAATCGCACAACAGGTGCTAGCATCGTAATAATCGCTTCGTATTCTTCAGAACGAATCTATAATTTCACATCATTAAGGGCTGTTTTATTTCCACTGCTATACACCCGCCATGTTCACGGGATATGACACAGAATAAGTTATGTACTGCAAGGAGAAAAAACGACAAAAATGAGAGGGAGAGATTTATAGAAGGCAATATTCAAGTAGTATGTGGGTAATTAGTGACAAATAAAAATATATTAGGAGGTAAATCATGTTTAAGTTAAATAAGAAAATCTTGATGGTAGTTATTGCAATTTCAATGGGTTTTACCAGCTTGTTTACAGGAACATCATATGCAGCAACAACAGACTACTGGCAAAATTGGACCGATGGTGGTGGGACAGTAAATGCTACCAATGGATCTGGTGGCAATTACAGTGTTTCATGGTCAAATTGCGGGAATTTTGTTGTCGGTAAAGGCTGGAATGTCGGATCACCATCTAGGGTAATAAACTACAATGCTGGCGCCTTTTCGCCGTCCGGCAATGGGTATTTGGCTCTCTATGGGTGGACGAGAAACTCACTCATAGAATACTACGTTGTTGATAGCTGGGGTACTTATAGACCTACTGGAACTTATAAGGGCACTGTGACTAGTGATGGGGGGACATATGACATATATACGACTACACGAACTAACGCACCTTCCATTGACGGAACTGCAACTTTTACCCAGTTCTGGAGTGTAAGACAGTCGAAGAGACCGACCGGTACCACCAACACCATTACTTTTAGCAACCACGTTAACGCATGGAAGAGTAAAGGGATGAATCTGGGAAGTAGCTGGTCTTACCAGATATTAGCGACAGAGGGATATCAAAGTAGTGGGTACTCTAATGTAACGGTCTGGTAACAGGTCACCCGCAAACAGGGCGCCTGACCGTTATCGGAATATTGATTACTGGCAGTTTACAGCAAATAGTACCTTAAGTTAAAAAATGATTTAAAATCCATAGTAAACAACCTATTATCCCAAAATAAGAAGTAATAGACTTGATTACTAATAGTAGTAATCAAATCAATAAAAAAATGTAACGGAGGTTTATAAACATGTTAAATACGAGTAAAAGTAAGACTAAATGGATTGGAAATATATGGTATGATGGGAGTACACCTACTCACTTTGCTGACTATTGGAACCAAATAACCCCTGAAAATGCCACTAAGTGGGCGTCATGTGAACCACAGCAGAGTGTATACAATTTCAATACAGCCAAAACAATGTACAATTACTGTAAGTCCAATGGAATGCCTTTCAAGTTCCATACATTAATCTGGGGAGGACAGTATCCAGATTGGGTAAACAATCTCTCCTCCGCAAATAGAAAAATAGAAGTTGAAAATTGGATTAAAAACGCTGGATCAAACTTTCCTAAGGCAGAGTTTGTTGATGTTGTAAACGAAGCTATGACAGGGCATAATCCACCTAGCTGGAAAAATGACATCGGTGGTGACAACGGTCTTTATGGCACTGGTTGGGATTGGATAGTGTGGTCATTTGAAAAAGCCCGCAAATATTTCCCGAATTCTAAGTTATTGATCAATGACTATAACGTTCTTTCAGATTACAGCAGTTGTATTGATACCTATATCACTGTAATCAAAATATTGAAATCTAGAGGACTGATTGATGGTATCGGCTGTCAATCTCACGGTCTCGAAAATGTAAATGTCGCAAATGTTAAGTCAAAACTGGATAGACTTGCAGCTACAGGGTTATCAGTGTATATTTCAGAATTAGATCTCAATATCGCAGATGATACTACCCAGAAAAATAAGATGCAGGAACTTTTCCCTGTACTCTATGAACATTCTGCAGTAAAAGGTGTTACCTTATGGGGTTATGTACAAGGCCATACATGGGTTACAAATAGTTATCTGTTGCGTAGTAACGGTACAGAAAGGCCTGCTCTTACTTGGTTGAAGCAGTATAATAAAAGCTAATGCATGAGGATAAAAGTGACAGGAAGAGACGTTTCTTTTTTTGATACATATTACCATGAAAGAAGATTTGCAGCTGCCTACGAATTAGGAAATATAAAAGCATTTAGCAAAACGAAAAAACTATCTGATTTCGGATTTTTATTTGCTCTTCAATCATTTGTATGTATTGATTGATTTTAGCCGCTTGCCAATTAGGTGGGCGGCTTTATTTAGTGACAAGAGGTGATAAAATATGAGTATAATAGAATGAGTTATAGAGAAGTACATAAAAAATACTGATGCAGAAATAAATTTTTTCATGGGATAAAAAGTATAGGACAAGTATCTAAGGATCATAAGGAATTTGAAAAGAGCTGTGAATATCTTATTTCAATTATTTCTTTAAGTGGAGAGTATCACTAACTGGATAATAAGGGATGTTTTTTTTACAAGATAACCATGTTATGAAAGGATATTTTATGAGCAAAGAGTTAGCAGAAATGACAAATGAGGAACTTTGGCAGTTATTTCCGATTATTTTAAGTGAACACAACCCTGTTTGGAAAGAAAAATATTTAGAAGAAAAAGCCTTGTTAGAAAATGTTGTGGGTAAAGAAAATATAGTTAGAGTGAACCATTATGGCAGTACTTCTGTTCCTAACTTAATTGCAAAACCTACAGTTGATATTTTACTCGAAATAAAAGAAAACTGTGATATTGAAAAGTTGATTAAAGCTATGACTTCAAAAGGCTACATATACTGTGAGCAACCGGATAATCCTGCTCCGCACATGATGTTTATGAAAGGGTATACACTGCAAGGTTTTCAAGG
Source organism: uncultured Veillonellaceae bacterium (assembly GCA_963805085.1). GTDB lineage: Bacteria > Bacillota > Negativicutes > JARBTT01 > JARBTT01 > JARBTT01. Next base: position 42,346 of record CAWDTA010000005.1, read on the forward strand.
ACAAGCTTTCCATGTTCATGTAAGGTATCGCGGAGATTGGGATGAACTTTATTTTCGGGATTATTTAATAGAGCATTCTGAAATTGCCGATAAATATGGCAGGCTTAAAATGGAATTAGGCAAAGAATACGAGCATGATCGAGATGGTTATACGCAGTCAAAAACTGATTTTATTAAAATGATGACCAAATTAGCACGAGAAGAAATTGGCAGGAAGTACTAAGAATAAATCTGATTAAGTAAAACCAATTTGAGCTGTCCCCTTGTTTCCTAGTAGGCCAAAACAGGCTAAAGGTCTCATGGAATATAACAATAAAATGTACAATTATTCTTTTGTAGAATGAAATGGAGTTATTATTAGAGATGGGAATCAAACCTAGGAGGCTGGATTATTTAAAGTTAGATTGGAAATATTTAACAGAAAAAGGCTCAACTAGCTGCTAGTTGAGCCTTAAAGATTTGTTATACCATAAAATAAAAATATTCGATTTCTAAAACCTGTTAAGAAAAGCGTTGATTTTCCATAGCAGGTTTTGATGCCTCTAAATAAAAGTATAAAATGAGTAAGAATTTTTTGCTTTATCGTTTAAAAATCCAAGTTAAAAGAATGTATATAAGTGAGAGCTGATACCCGGGACAAATATAATAATTAAATAAAAGGTCTTCGGCTATATTAGTTTTCCAAAATTTACATTAATTTTATGGAGGAATTTGCATGGCTTACAACTCAAGGATCGACCTATTCTAAAACAATGGGATCGGCTGGCGGCGGAGCAACAACAATATGTCGCCATACTATGCATTAGCTTACATTATGTGTAAGTGCATAGAAATATGAATATTATAATTAAGGAGGCTTTTAAAATGAGTAAAAAGTATAAAGTAAATGAAAGAACTAAAGTATATTTTATAGGTGCTGGACTTGCTTCCATGTCAGGAGCCTTATTTTTAACTAGAGATGCTAGAGTGAAAGGAAAAGATATAACAATTTTTGAGGAACTTAATATTGATGGTGGTAGCTGTGATGGATCTGGAGATGCTGAAAATGGATATATGATAAGAGGAGGTAGAATGATTAATTATGAACATTATACTGCTATCTTAGATATGTTAAATTCAGTATCTTCTTTGACGGATCCTCAAACAACAGTTAGAGATGAAATATATAAATTTAGTAATGAAACAAAAACATGTGCACATGCACGGTTAATTGGGAGAGCCCATAATATATTGGATGTTAGTTCATTAGGTTTCAATAATAATGATAGAGTTGCTATGGTGAAATTAATGCTTGCTGATGAAGACGAACTTGCCCCAGTTAGAATTGATCAATTATTCTCGCCTCATTTCTTTGAAACCAATTTCTGGTATATGTGGGCAACAACATTTGCTTTTCAACCTTGGCATAGTGCTTTCGAATTTAAAAGATATGCGCATGCATTTGTAAATGAAATGCCTCGTATAAATACGCTAAGTGGTGTCCATAGGACTCCTTATAATCAATATGATTCAATTATATTACCAATGCAAAAGCATCTGGAAAAGTTAGGTGTTAAATTCCAAAACAACGCTAAAGTAGTTGATATTGATTTTAAAGAAGAAAACGGAGAAATGACTGCTAAAGCAATTCATATACTTAGAAATAATAATGAAGAAGTTATTCAGATCAATGATAATGATCTTGTTTTTATTACAAATGGTACTATGACTGAAAATTCGACTATTGGTGCTATGAACCAGCCTGCTTCTGCTCCAACAAAAGAAGGAAATGGATGTTGGGCTTTATGGGAAAAATTAGCTGTTGTAACGCCTGAATTTGGTAACCCAGCTCCGTTTTGTAATAACATTTCTGAATCAGTATGGCAATCATTTACAGTAACTTTAAAAGATAAAAAATTCTTAAAGAAATATGTTGAATACTCAAGTAATAAACCTGGAACAGGGGCTTTAATGACATTTAAAGATTCAGGATGGTTTATGAGTATAGTAGTTCCAAAACAACCTCACTTTATCAACCAACCAGAAGATGTTGAAGTATTTTGGGGATATGCACTTCATCCTGAAAAGCCAGGAGACTATATTAAGAAGCCAATGCTTGAATGTACAGGAGAAGAAATATTCAAAGAACTTTGCTATCAACTTGGATGGATTGATGAAGTTGATGAATTTATCAAAACAACGATATGTTTACCTTGCATAATGCCATATATTACAGCGCACTTTATGACTCGTAATAAAACAGATCGTCCATTAGTTATTCCAAAATGCTCAACCAATTTAGCATTCATAGGACAATATGTAGAGTTACCTGATGTTGTATCCTTCACTATGGAGATGTCTGTACGCACAGCTCAAGAGGCTGTTTATACATTCTACGACCTACATGATACTAAGGCTATTCCACCTTTCTATAAAGGTGAAACAGATATAAGAGTTCTTCTTGGTGCTGCAGCAGCAATGATGAGTTAGTCAAGCTCCCATAAAAAGCTTCCTGACAGGTAAAATTTAAAATTTAAAATTTTTTACCTGTTAGGAAGCTTTTTTCATTCGAAGAGTATAGAGACATTACCTATGCGAGACTAGACAAGGAGCAGTTCAATACCTGCCAGTTGAGCTTTAAAACATAACAATTAAAATCACGCTGTTTGTGTAGTTCTTAAAATCGATCATCTCCAAAGTTTTGTTATTTTAATCGCCGACTATAATGGGAGCATATCAATGCTGGCGAGACCTCATATATTAATATAATTTCAATAAAAAAAGATTTATATGGGATAAGTGGTTGTTTTTTCCTTTTCTAATGAATGTATATAAATAGAGCCGATATACAAGTTATTGTAAATGGAAATCACTGGCATACCGAACTGTTCAAAATTATTATTAAGGGTAATTGTTTATGAGTACGAGTACAATGTCTTATTCCACGGCGGACTGCTTCGCACCGGAACGAATCAAAAATTAGAGATTAGCAATATTAATCGCGCGGACTTCCTCATCCAGGGCGTAGTTAACGGCAGTTATGGTGATTACGTGAAAATTTCCTGGGATCTGGGCGTCTCATCCACAATTATAAATAATATATCTTTCACTATACAAATATCGAAAAATCTGTACCGATATACGGGAAACACACAATTAAGGTAAATAGAAGAGTTCTTTGGATATATCGGTTTTAAAAAGTATCAAAAATTGAGGAGAAAATCTGATGAAAACAGTGTCCAGTTCAACAAATTTCACGACATCGACAAGTGATGCCAATATAAATTTAACGTCTACCCAACAAATTATCAGAGGATTCGGGGCGGCTAGTGTGTGGTGCGGAGCTCTTAGCGATGCACAAATGAATACACTTTTCACGGATATGGGACTTAGTCTTTTACGGATACGAATTGCGCCCAATGAGAACTGGAGTGGTGGTAACTATAGCGCTTGGGCTGATGAACTTGCCAATGCAAAAAAGGCTAAAGCTAGAGGAGCTAACGTGTTTGCCACTCCATGGACGCCTCCAGCTTCCATGAAAAGCAATAGCTCTACTATCGGCGGATATCTGAAATCTTCATCTTATTCCAGTTATGCGAATTACTTAAAGAGTTTTGCGAGTTACCTTTCTAATAATGGTGCCTCACTTTATGCCATTTCGCTTCAGAATGAGCCAGATTGGGATCCTGATTATGAAGGATGTACTTGGACAGCTTCTCAATTTTGTGATTTCATCAAGAGTTACGGTTCTATCGTTGCCAGCGCTACCAAAATGATTATGCCAGAGTCATTGAATTTTAACCATTCCATGTCGGATCCAACTCTTAAGGATTCTACTGCGGCTTCTTATGTGTCGATTATTGGAGGACATCTTTACGGAGGAACAATTCAGGATTACACTTTGGCTCGCACAAAAGGAAAAGAATTATGGATGACCGAACACCTGCTCAATGATCAATCATTAAGCGCCTGCCTGACTACAGCCGAAGAGATTCATGACTGTATGACCGTCGCCAACATGAATGCTTATGTTTGGTGGTGGGTCATCAGTGACGCCAATGGTTTTTTTAGTAAGACGACCGGTGCTGTTCAAAAGCGCGGATATGTAGTGGGCCAATTCGCCAAATTCGTCCGTCCAGGTTACTACCGTGTTACTGCCACTTCCAATCCCCAGACCGGTGTATATGTATCTGCCTACAAGGGTGACGGAAAAGCGGTCATTGTTGCCATTAATCAGGGGACTTCAGGAGTCGCTCAAAGTTTTGTGTTTTCGAATGGGTCAGTATCCACAATGTCGAGGTATGTTACCGACTCCAGTCAAAACATCGCCACTTGCACATCATTATCTGTATCAAACGGTTCCTACTGGGCATGGCTGCCGGCACAAAGTGTGACTACCTTTGTCGGCAATCTTAATTGAAACTATAACATCAAGTCCAATCGAACTCAAAGTCGGAGCAAGAGGTTTCCTTAAAAAATCGTAAACAGCTTGAATATTGTTACCGATATGAGAGAGGTGAAACTTATGACTATTAAATTAGAAAAGAAATCAAGCTCTTCAGTCAACGAATTAATGATTAATTCAGCCGCTGAAGTAGAAAATGCTAACGTTTCGAAATCTATTGCCTTGTCAGCAAATAGTAGTTATAAAATTCCTGTTTTGTGTTATCACACCATTGTTACAACTACAACAGGAACTTACCAAACAGGCTTGACAAGTTAAATGTAATCAAAATATTGAAATCTAGAGGACTGATTGATGGTATCGGCTGTCAATCTCACGGTCTCGAAAATGTAAATGTCGCAAATGTTAAGTCAAAACTGGATAGACTTGCAGCTACAGGGTTATCAGTGTATATTTCAGAATTAGATCTCAATATCGCAGATGATACTACCCAGAAAAATAAGATGCAGGAACTTTTTCCTGTAGTCTATGAACATTCTGCAGTAAAAGGTGTTACCTTATGGGGTTATGTACAAGGCCATACATGGGTTACAAATAGTTATCTGTTGCGTAGTAACGGTACAGAAAGGCCTGCTCTTACTTGGCTGAAGCAGTATAAATAAAAGCTTTTTCTAATGCTACACACGTTGAGTGTGAGAATATGACCAACGGTAGACCATATGCAGGAAATGGAACTACTCCTTCAGTACAAAGCTTAAACGTTTCCTTAGGTGAAGGGACTCAGCAAGTTAAGCTTCAGGTGGATGATGATACAGGGGCTTGGGATGCCTTTGTAGATTATTATCAAGTAAATTAAGTTAATCCATTATTCAAAAATAACAAGCAATAGATACAGTTACTATTGAAAGTAGCTGTATCTACTGAATTATGAAAATCTAGGTGTAGACAAAAATCAATTAGAAGTGGAGGTAAAACTATGAATAAAGTATATAAGGTACTAAGTCTTTCGTTTGTTTTTGCTCTGTTTTTTTCAACAATGTGTCATGCGGATAACCCAATTGTACAAACTATTTACACCGCTGATCCTGCACCTATGGTATATAATGGTACTTGTTATGTATACACTGGACATGACGAAGATGGCTCAACATACTACACCATGAATGAATGGCGATGCTATTCCTCAACGGACATGGTAAACTGGACAGATTGTGGTTCACCACTAGCCTACACTGCATTTAGTTGGGCAAAAGGCGATGCATGGGCCGGTCAGTGTATTCCTAGAAATGGTAAATTTTATTACTATGTTCCTATGACCCAAAAAACTGGTGGGATGGCAATAGGTGTTGCAGTATCGAACAGCCCCACCGGACCGTTTACTGACGCTCTTGGATATCCGTTAGTTTCTACTGGCACTGGTGATATTGACCCCACAGTATTTATCGACGATGATGGGCAGGCCTATCTATATTGGGGAAACCCCAACCTCCATTATGTAAAGTTAAATCAAGATATGATTTCCTATTCAGGAAGCATTGTAGAGGTACCTCTAACTACAGCGGGGTTTGGGGTACGTACCGGGGATTCTAAAAGGGCGACTTTATATGAAGAGGGTCCGTGGTTTTATAAGCGTAATAAAATATACTACATGGTATATGCAGCTGGAGGTATACCTGAATATATTTGTTATTCCACAAGCACCAGTCCTACTGGACCATGGACCTATAGGGGTGTAATCATGCCTACTCAAGGTGGCAGCTTTACAAACCATCCAGGAGTAATCGACTTTAAAGGAAATTCCTACTTCTTCTATCATAATGGCGCTTTACCTGGGGGCGGAGGCTTCACCCGCTCGGTATGCATAGAAAAATTTAAATATAATGCCGATGGTACATTCCCTACGATAAATATGACCACAACGGGTGTGCCTAGTGTCGGCAATCTAAATCCATATGTTACAACCGAGGCTGAAACAATTTGCTGGCAATCAGGTGTTGAAACAGAAAAATGCAGTGAAGGCGGAATGAATGTAGGCTATATCGAAAACGGGGACTGGATAAAGGTAAAGGGTGTTAATTTTGGTTCTGGCGCAGCATCCTTTGATGCAAGAGTAGCCTCAGCAACCAATGGTGGAAACTTTGAACTCCGCCTTGACAGCCCGACAGGGACTTTGGTTGGGACTTGTCCTGTTCAGGGTACTGGCGGTTGGCAGTCTTGGGTTACTAAGTCTTGTAATGTAAGCGGTGCAACAGGAGTGCATGACTTGTACTTGAAATTTACTGGCGGAAGTGGTTATTTGTTTAATTTGAACTGGTGGAAGTTTAATAACTGAAGTGTAATTTTCACACAAATGCGACTCTGTTTTTGTATCTCGAAGTTTAATTCATGAAAATTGGAAGGAGAGTAGATTATATTGAAAATAGCAAAGAAATTGTTAATTATGCTTGTATTCTGTGTATTAGTTTCTATTTCAGGCACTGTCACTGTATTTGCAGATTACCCCTTATTTTACCAGAGATATACAGCCGATCCATCTGGCTTGGAGTATAATGGAAGATTATATTTGTATTGTTCCCATGATGTATACGATCCCAATAACCCGGGTTATATCATGAATGATATTACTTGTATCTCTACTGATGACTTAAAGAATTGGACCGACCATGGTGAAGTTTTCAAAGCGTCTGGCTGGGCTAATCTATCATGGGCTCCAGTTGTTGTTAATAGAAATAATAAATTCTATATGTATTATGGAAATGGTGCCAGCGGTATAGGTGTTGCAGTGAGCAACAGTCCTGCAGGTCCATTTACGGATTCACTTGGAAAAGCATTGGTAAATGGTAGTACCCCCGGTGTAAACGCCCCTAGTGGTTTTTGGTGCTTTGATCCAGGTGTTTTTGTTGATGATGATGGGCAAGCGCATTTGTATTTTGGAGGAAATGGTGAGGGAAATACACGAGTAATCAAACTCGGCAGCGATATGATAAGTGTTGTCGGTTCAGCATCGCAGATTGTTGCTCCACGTTTTTTTGAAGATTCATGGATTCACAAATATAATGGGAAATATTACTACTCCTATTCTACCGATTTCTCCCAAGGGGCTGCTGCGATAGACTATATGGTGAGTGACAAACCAATGACCGGATTCCAGTACAAAGGTACTGTATTGCCAAATCCTCCTTCAAATGACGGTAATAATAACCACCATTCAATATTTACATTCAAAGGAAATTGGTATATTGCTTATCATAACAGAGCTCTTGCCATCCAAAATGGTATTACCGATACGAATGCAAGAGTATACCAAAGAAGTGTTTGCCTAGATCGTTTGTATTATAATACGGATGGTACCATGCAGCAGGTTAAGTGTACAACTGACGGCCTGTCCCAGCTTAAGTATGTAAATCCTTATACAACAAATGAAGCTGAAACAATGGACCAAGAATATGGTATCAATACAGAAGCATGTGGTGAAGGCGGTCGTGATGTAGCCTATATAGAAAACAATGATTGGATAAAAATAAAAGGTGTTAATTTTAGTTCTAATACAGCATCCTTTGATGCAAGAGTAGCTTCAGCAACCAATGGTGGAAATATTGAGCTTCGTCTTGATAGCCCCACAGGAACGTTAGTAGGAACTTGTGCTGTTCAGGGTACTGGCGGCTGGCAGTCTTGGGTTACTAAGTCTTGTAATGTAAGCGGTGCAACAGGAGTACATGACTTGTACTTAAAATTTACTGGCGGAAGCGGTTATTTGTTTAATCTGAACTGGTGGAAGTTTAGCAAGTAGTTTTATCCCCCTTTCAATACCAGTAGCAAGGCTGCCTGCCTTGTCTACTGTATTGAAAGGGATTTATTATACAAGGAGGTAAGAGTTGTGTTAAAGAGTGTGTTGCCCGTGCCTGCCCTATCATTAACTTTAAATAACAACCTGGCTAAAACACCACCGATGGGGTGGAACAGTTGGAACATTTTTCAGGGAAACATTAGTGAAAATCAAATCAAACAGATTGCTGATACAATGGTAAGTTCGGGAATGAAGGATGCAGGTTACGTATATCTAAACCTCGACGATAACTGGATGGCAAATCCGGCACGTGATGCCAATGGGAACCTAAAGGCTGATCCTAAGCGTTTCTCGAGCGGTATGAAGGCTTTAGCAGATTATGTACATTCCAAGGGTCTTAAGCTCGGAATATATGGATGCCGTGGGACTATGACATATATGGGTATTCCTCAAAGCGGAAGCCATGGGTATGAACAGAAGGATGCAAACACATTTGCTTCATGGGGTATTGATTATTTAAAATACGACAACTGGATGTACCTAATAGCTCCACTACCGACGGAACCCAGTTGATCCAGTGGGGATATAGTGGAGGAAATAACCAAAGGTGGATCATTTCCCAAAACAGTGATGGCACATACAAGCTTAATAGTGCAAGCAGCGGAAAAATGGTGGACCTAGCTGATAATTCATATAATGATGGTGCTAAAATTGATCAATGGGGTAACAACGGAAAGGATAATCAGAAGTGGTCAATCCTTAGTGTTGGCAACGGGGATTATAAGATAATAAATAAAGTTACGGGAAAAGCTCTGGTAGTTGAGGATGCATCAGCTGCCGATGGTGCTAAAATTACACAGTGGCAATATAATGCTTCACAAAACGATCAATGGCAGATTGTTACCCCGTAATATTTCAACTGGAGTATGTCAAGCAACAGGTGGATCAACAAGTAACCTTGATGTAACTAATATAAATAATGGAGACTGGATTGCTGTAGGAAACGCTGACCTCGGTACCAAGGGGGCTAAGACGTTTACAGCAAATAGTACCTTAAGTTAAAAAATGACTTAAAATCCATGGTAAACAACCTATTATTCAAAAATAAGAAGTAATAGATTTGATTACTAATAGTAGTAACCAAATCAATAAAAAAATGTAACGAAGGTTTATAAACATGTTAAATACGAGTAAAAGTAAGACTAAATGAATTGGAAATATATGGTACGACGGGAATGCACCTACTCACTTTGCTGACTATTGGAATCAGATAACCCCTGAAAATGCCACTAAGTGGGCGTCATGTGAACCATAGCGGAGTGTATACAATTTCAATACAGCCAAAACAATGTACAATTACTGTAAGTCCAATGGAATGCCTTTCAAGTTCCATACATTAATCTGGGGAGGACAGTATCCAGATTGGGTAAACAATCTCTCCTCTGCAAATAGAAAAATAGAAGTTGAAAATTGGATTAAAAACGCTGGATCAAACTTTCCTAAGGCAGTTTTTGTTGATGTTGTAAACGAAGCTATGCCAGGGCATAATCCGCCTAGTTGGAAAAATGACATCGGTGGTGACAACGGTCTTTATGGCACTGGTTGGGATTGGGTAGTGTGGTCATTTGAAAAAGCCCGCAAATATTTCCCGAATTCTAAGTTATTGATCAATGACTATAATGTTCTTTCAGATTACGGCAGCTGTATTGATACCTATATCACTGTAATCAATATATTGAAATCCAGAGGCCTAATTGACGGTATCGGCTGTCAATCCCACGGCCTTGAAACTGTAAATGTCGCAAATGTTAAGGCAAAACTGGATAGACTTGCAGCTACAGGGGTATCAGTGTATATTTCAGAATTAGATCTCAATATCGCAGATGATACTACCCAGAAAAATAAGATGCAGGAACTTTTTCCTGTACTCTATGAACATTCTGCAGTAAAAGGCGTTACCTTATGGGGTTATATACAAGGCCATACATGGGTTACAAATAGTTATCTGTTGCGTAGTAACGGTACAAAAAGGCCTGCGCTTACTTGGCTGAAGCAGTATAAAAGCTAGTGCATGAGGAGAAAAGTGACAGGAAGAGAAATTTCGAAAAACTTATCTGATTTTGGTGTTTCATTTGCCCCACAATCATTTGTATATATTGATCGATTTTAGCCGCTTGCCAATTAGGTGGGCGGCTTTATTTAGTGACAAGAGGTGATAAAATACGAGCATAACAGAATGAGTTATAGAGCAGTACATAAAAAATACTGATGCAGAAATAAATTTTTTCATGGGATAAAAAGTATAGGACAAGTATCTAAAGATCATAAGAAATTTGAAAAGAGTTGTGAATATCTTATTTTGTCCTAGTCCATTTAAAAAATCAATTTTAATGAATGTATATAATTAGAAGCTAGTATACAAGAAAAAAATAATGAAAGGAGTTCTCTGAAATATTGGCTTCTAAAAACCAAATAATTAAAATAGGAGGTAAAATTATGTTAAACCTTAAAAGGAAAATTAAGTTTCTTTCTATGGCCACTTTGTTAATTTCATTGCTAGTTGTTAAGCCGGTTTCTGCTGCTTTTTGGGAACTCTCAGGTGATTTGAATTCGCACGATCCTAGTCTGATAAAAGATGGTAGTACATGGTGGTCTCCGAGTACGGGTACTGGATTGGCAATGAAATATTCATCTGACGGTCTCGTTTGGCATCAAGGTACAAAGATATTTTCATCGGAACTTTCATGGTGGAGAACTTATGCTCCCAAAATGAGTACAAATGATGTATGGGCTCCAGATATCAAATATTTCAATGGAAGATATTGGATGTATTATTCTGTATCGGAATTTGGTAAGAATAATTCAGCTATCGGTCTTACATCCTGTACAAGTGTCAATAAAGGGGATTGGAGGGACGACGGTATGGTTATATATTCAAAGTCAGGCTCTACCTCTTATAATGCTATTGATCCAAATCTTATAATTGATGCCTCAAATATTCCCTGGTTAGTCTTTGGATCTTGGTTTGATGGTATTCATATCGTAAAGCTTGATTCTTCTACGATGAAACCTACAGGAAGTATATATTCAATTGCAAAAAGAACTAATGGTATCGAAGGAGCGTGTATGATTTATACAAACGGCTATTACTACCTTTTTGCTTCAATTGACAAGTGTTGTGCAGGTGTTAACAGTACTTATAAAATTGTATATGGACGTTCAAAAAGTATTACTGGACCATATCTTGATAAAAATGGTGTAGATATGAAAAGTGGCGGAGGTACTATTTTGGATTCAGGTAATAGCAGGTGGATAGGACCTGGTGGGCAATATGTATATAAAAATCGAAGTTCATGGGTAATAGCACGTCATGCTTATGATGCAAACAACGATGGCACAGCAACACTCTTGATTAGTGACCTTTCTTTTGATTCAAATAAGTGGCCAACTTATTAGGAAGCTATAAAAATTGAAATGTGTAGAATCTATAAAGCAACAGAAGACATAATTATGGCTGAGGAAGTAGAGCACGCTGATATTAACAGATTTGGATAAGAAAAAATATGTCATGGTTAAGCAACAAGAGGAAGTCACGATATATAATCTTTCCCTGTTTGATCATCTCAATGAAATAGCTGACGACATTTCATTCGAAGAGTATAGAGACACATTACCTATGCGAAATTAGACAAGGAATTATTAGAGATGGGAATCAAACCTAGGAGGATGGATTATTTAAAGTTTGATTGGAAATATATCATAGACAAAGGCTCAACTAGCAGCTCAAATTGAACTGCCAGTTGAGCCTTGATTTTTTTATCTTAGCTTAGGAACATCAATTATTGATAAAATTTTATGACAATATTAATATGGGAGCGTGAGCTTAATGTCAAAAAGAAAATGCCGTAATTGAATTATTTTATCACAAACTTGTATGGAGGTATTCACAAGTAAATTTAGTAAATCGTTGTTAATGATATGAGCAAAAAAAACGAATTTGACCAAATCTTGGCATGGAAAATGCATTAATAAATGGTTAGAAGTGCACTGGATTTATAAAGAAAGGAGGGATTGGATGTTAAATGTAAAGTTGCTAGACCCTGCGTTAATAGTAATTAATATGGATAAGAAAAGCAAGTATGATGTCATGAGAGAGTTGGCGAAATTATTGGTAGAGCAAGAGGCCGTGAAACCAAGTTACTTGCAGGCACTTGTTGAAAGAGAGGACATATATCCAACGGGATTACAAACTAAAGACATTGGCGTTGCTATACCGCATGCTGATGTAAAACATGTATTGAAGCCAAGTATTGCAATTGCTACTATGAAAAATTCAGTGCAGTTTAATTCAATGGCTAATCCTAGTGATACACTTGATGTTAAAATGGTATTTATGCTTGCACTAAAAGAACCAAAAAAACAATTGCAACTTCTTCAAGATTTAGTAGTATTGTTTCAATCGTCTGAACTAATAGAAAAAATGCTTAGGAGTGATGATGCACAAACATTTATTAATGTGGTAAATCAAATAGAACAAAACGGATAAAGAGTAAAACTAAAAAATTATATTAATTAGAAATAGGGAGGTGCTAGCGACATGGGAAAAGTAAAAATTATGTGTGTATGCGGAACTGGAATAGCTACGTCTACTGTTGTTAATAATGGAGTGTCTAATATTTGTAAAAAAAATGATTTCGCATATGATATTATGCAATGCAAAACTCTTGAGGTAAAGTCTAAATTAAATAGTTTTCGTCCAGATTTAATTGTTTCAACTACTCCAATTTCTGCTGAGACCAACGTACCTATTATAAATGGAATTGCATTTTTATCTGGTGTAGGTTTGGACAATATTGAACAACAAATTGTTTCTGCATTAAAACAAACTCTGGGGGTGAAATAAAATGTTAGATATAATCCAATTTATCCTTGGATTAGGTCCGGCTGTTATGATGCCAATTATTATCACTATCTTGGGATTGGTTTTAGGACAAAGCTTTAGCAAAGCATTTAGAGCGGGTCTTATTATCGGTGTTGGTTTTGTTGGAATAAATATGGTTATTGGGCTGTTAATTAACACATTAGGTCCAGTAACACAAGCTATGGTTAAAAATCTTGGGGTCGAACTAGATATACTTGATGTTGGTTGGCCTATATCAGCTGCTGTAAGTTTTGGATCGGTAATTGTACCAGTAATTATGCCGCTAATACTTTTATTTAATGTATTTTTGTTGGCAATCAATCAAACAAAAACAGCAAATGTTGATATCTGGAATTACTGGCAAATGCTGTTTTGTGGCGCAATAGTATATCATTCTACAAACCAAAACTGGTATTTAACTATCGCTGCAGTGTTAATTTGTGAGTTTGTAACTTTAAAACTTGCAGATATAACAGCACCTATGGTAGAAAAATATTTTGGGTTACCCGGTATTTCATTACCACATGTAGGGACCGTTGGGTGGTATCCCGTTGCCTATATCTTTAATAAGATTTTGGATAAAGTTCCGGGGATAAATAGTGTATATATTGATCAAAAAAAGGTACAAGAAAAATTCGGAATATTCGGAGAACCATTGTTTATAGGCCTAGTTCTTGGATCTATATTAGCGATATTGGCTAAATATGATGCAGGGAAAATTTTGACTACTGGCGTTACTTTGGGTGCAGTAATGGTCATTTTACCAAGAATGGTAGCAATCTTAATGGAAGGATTAATTCCATTATCTGAGGGGGCAAGAGAATTTTTGAAAAAAAGATTTCCGGGAAGAGAGTTCTACATTGGCTTAGATACGGCTATTGTAATAGGAAATCCGGCAGTTATGTCGACTGCTATCATAATGATTCCAGTTGCAGTATTATTGTCGTTGGTAGTTCCAGGAAATCATTTTCTCCCATTTACAGATCTTGTTATGTTAACATTTATTTTAAGTTTTCCTGTTGCGGTAACGAATGGGAATATATTTAGGTCTATAATTATTAGTCTGTTAATTGTTCCGCTATGCTTATTAATTGCAACAGATTTTGGACCGGTTCATACAATAATGGGACATGCTGTTGGATTTCAGTTTCCTGAAGGAACGACAACGATTAGTAGTTTATATGGAGGTACATTACAAATTCCATGGCTTATTTGGAAACCATTATCAATATTCTTTGGACACTAATATGTGAGAATTTTATATGAGAAGACGGAGGTGTATCCTCGTCGCATTGATAATAAATGGATACACCTTACTAATTTTAGAAAAGAGGAATAAATTATGCAAGCAATAGTATTTAAAGGACCTAAAGATTTTGAAATGCAAGAGATTCCGATTCCAGTATGTCCTACGGAAGGCATTTTAGTAAAGATTATAGCGGTGGGGCTGTGTGGATCTGATATTCGAACTTTTGATGTTGGACATGGGAAAGTTACTCCTCCACAGGTAATAGGTCATGAAGTTGCTGGGGTAATAGAAGAAATAGGGAAGGGTGTTTCTGGTTTTTCAGTAGGGGACAAAGTCGCAATCAATCCGATTATTCCTTGTGGTCATTGTGAATATTGCAAAATGGGCTATGGAAACCATTGTAGAACTCTTGAGTTTTTAGGAACGACTATACCTGGTGGATATGCTCAATATGTGGCAATTCCAAAAGTGGCTTTGGTCAATAATTGTGTAATTAAAATAACTAGCGATTTACCACTTGAATATGTTCCATTGGCAGAAACCACAGCTTCTGTAATTTGCGCGCAAAAAAATATGAATGTAACAAAGGGTGATACAGTTGTAATTTTTGGGGCAGGACCTATTGGTTGTTTGCATGCAGCTATTGCTAAAGCACGTGGAGCAAAAAAAGTAATTATGTCAGAAATCAATGAAACTAGATTGAATATTGTAAGAAAATTTAAAAGTATTGATGTTTTTGTAAATTCATCACAGAAAGATATTAATGAAGTCATATTGAGTGAAACCGGAAACTTAGGAGCGGATGTTGCTATTGTTGCTTGTCCGGTAGGAGCAGTCCAAGTACAAGCCATTAATGTGGTGAGAAAAAGAGGTAGAGTATGTTTCTTTGGTGGATTACCAATCAACAATTGTCATATTAATCTCAATAGTAATAAAATTCATTATGATGAAATTGCTATTTTTGGTGCATTTGCGTATGATCCGAAGGAATTTATTGAAGCTTTTCATTTAATTTCAGAAGGAAAGGTACCAGCGGATCAGTTTGTTACGGATATATTGCCACTCAAGGACATTGCTAAAGGAATAGATATTATTAAAAATGGACTGGGTGTTAAAGTGGTTTTAAAACCTTGGGACTGAGATCTTAACTTTAGGGTTAATTTTTATCAGTAATGAAGGGGGAATGGAAGATGGCAGTTGATTTACACGTGCATACTATAGCGAGTAGTGACGGTGAATTTTCACCTTTAGAGATAGTTAAACTTGCACATGAATATCAACTTCAAGCAATTGCTATAACAGATCATGATACTATTGACAGTGTTGATGAGGCTATTTATTTGGGAAAAGAATATAACGTAGAAATTATACCCGGCTGTGAATTTTCTTCGATATATAAAAATAGGTGGCTTCATATTTTAGGATATTATATTGATTATCATAATAGCGATCTTATTAGCTTATGTAAAAAAGTAGAGACAGCAAGAGCAAATAATGTTGATGCGCAAATAGTTAAATTGCGTCAAGCTGGTTTCTATTTGGAAAAGGAAGAAGTTTTAGAGGATAGTTCAATTCCGTTGCCAATTTCTTTTGGAAAAGCTATATTTTTAGATTCAAGAAATAATGGTAACCAACTTATAGAAAAATATCGGCAAGAGAAAAACGGCATACTTACGTTTTGCCAAGAGTGGTTGATTTATGGACGACCATATAATGCTATGCAATATTTTCCGAAGACCGAAGAGGTTATTAAGCTTATATTGCAATGTGGTGGTGTTCCTATTTTGGCACATCCTGGAGCTAGCTTACAAGAAGGTGAGGATGAATTAATTGTTGGTTTAATAAAGGAAGGGCTTGCTGGAATTGAAGTGTTTACAAATTGGCATAATGAAAATCAAGAAAAGCATTACCACCGTTTTTGTCGAGATACAGACATGATTGCTACTGCTGGCAGTGATTTTCATGGGAAAATTAAACCCAATATTTCATTTGGGCAGATAAAAAACAATGGGTATGATATTGTTGAACTTTTGAAGTCCAAAATACTATTGTGATTAAAATAATCTGTACAATATCTCCTCAAATATAATTTCGCTATTGAAAATATTTTCTATATTGATGTTATTTTCTTTTAATGTAAAATAAAAATTGAAGGGACCTTCAATAAGAGGAGCGGTCTACAAATGCAGTCGTCGGTATACGATCAATCTACGTTTCTAGTATTTAAAGCCGCATATCTTTATTATTTTCAGGATAAACCACAAAATGAAATTGCTGATATATTGAATATATCTATATCAACAGTATCTCGTTTAATTAGAAAAGCTAAGCAAGATGGGATTGTAGAATTTGTAATTCGGAATCCATATATGGATTGTCTCGAAACAGAAGATCAAATCAAAAATAAGTTTAATTTAAGGGATGTAATAGTCGTACCACCGATTAAAGAAATTGGGAACCATTTAGAAACCAAAGCTAATGCAAGAAAACTTGTAGCACTTGAAGGCGCACGATATGTTCAGCGAATTATTACCGAGAATGATGTTTTAGGACTTAGTTGGGGAAAAACAATGTATGATTTAATTCATTACTTAAATCCTTGTCAAAAAGTCAATGCCAGTTTTGTTACAATGCATGGAAGTATTTCAGGGTGTCATCCAGATTTAGATGTGCTGGCATTAGGATCGCGGATATCTATGGCTTTTGGTGGACAGAATTATTCACTTTTAGCAGAAGGGTTAATGAGTAATGAAAAAATAGTGGCTTCTGTAAAAAACGAAAAATATGTCAATAAAATATTTGAAATATTCAAACACATAAGTATATCTTTGACAAGTGTAGGTGCTTTTTTCCCCAATGTAGATTCATTACTTTATAAACAAGGAGGATATCTTCTTGATAGTGAAATTCGTGAATTGAAACAGAAAGGTGCAGTAGGTGATATAAGCCTTAGATTTGTTAATAGCCAAGGGAATGAATGCGATACATCCTTTAGAAATCGTACCATTGGAATAGAGTTAGACCTATTTAAAAAAATCAGAACAAAAATCATGGTTGCTTCTGGAGAATCCAAAGTCCATGCTCTAAAAGGAGTTTTGGCAGGTGGTTTAACTGATATATTGATTATTGATTATGCTTTAGGAAAAGCAGTGTTAAATTAGGTAAGGGATAGTAGTTAGTTTCGTGATGGGCCCGTCAAAAAACTAACTATTGTTTCAAAATATAAAAGGGGGTATTCACAATGTATATTGATCCTTTATTTATGCAATTTTCTGATGGTATAGAGGAAGACAAATATGTAATTGCAACTTACTATGTGGCAAATGCCAAATCAATGGAAGCTGTTAAATATGCTGCAGCATTAGCTGTTGAACAAACCACAGGTACGTGGATTTCAGTACCTGGCGAAACTCATGAGGTAAGAGAAAAACATCTTGGACGTGTAGTTGGTATTTATGAAGTTCCTGCATACTCTGATTCATATCCTGCAGATCTTACTGAAAGACACTTTGTTTTACGATTGGCATTCCCAGCACATAATTTTGGCGCTCAATTTGCTATGATGTTTACAGCGGTAATTGGAAACATTTCGAGTATGGGAAAATTAAAATTGCTAGATCTTGAATTTCCTCGTAAATTTTTGAAGGAATTCAAGGGTGCTAAGTTTGGTGTAGAAGGAATACGGAAGCTGTTAGGCGTTTACGACAGACCTTTAGTAAATACTATGATAAAACCATGTATTGGTTTAAATCCTAAACAAACTGCTGAACTTGCCCATAAAATAGCACTTGGCGGGGTAGATATCATAAAAGATGATGAATTAACAGCTAGTCCAGATCATTGTCCTTTGGTAGATAGAGTTAAAGCTGTTATGGCAGCTTTGAAATCTGCTGATGCAGAAAAAGGTGAAAAAACGCTTTATACTTTTAATATTACAGATAGAACAGAAAAATTAAGAGAAAATGCTCTTCGCGCAATTGATGCTGGTGCAAATGCTTTAATGGTCAATGCTTGGCCGATTGGAATGGATGCTTGTAGAATGCTTGCTGAAGATCCTGAAATTAATGTACCTATTCTGTCTCATTGTGATATGCAAGGGGCATTATATGAATCACCATGGTCTGGGATGTCTGCTAGTTTGGTTTGTTCGAAGTTACCTCGTCTTGCTGGTCTTGATATGGGGATTGTCTTAAGTCCTTATGGAAAATTCCCACTTACAATGGATACATTTATTCAAGCAGGATATGCTTGTTTGACCCCATGGCAGCATATTAAACCAATGATGCCAATGCCTGGTGGCGGGACAACGCAAGGTCATATTGAAGAGCTTATAAACAAATTTGGCAAGGATGTTATTATAGCTGCTGGTGGTGCAGTAGTAGGACATCCTCAAGGAACTACTGCTGGTGGTAAGGCATTTAGGCAAGGTATTGATGCGGTAATGAAAGGGCAATCTTTAAAAGATGCTTGTCTAGATAGTAAAAATAAAGAACTCAAATCCGCTATTGATGCTTGGGGCGTTTACGGAGAAAAGAAAATCTTTGATCTTAAGGCCAAATAAAATTATAAAAAATAGACAAGGAGAGCCTGGGTCATATACTCAGGCTCTCCTTTGTCTATACTAATATTAATAAATGTTTATATATGTAGAAATATGTCGAATTTTATTACTTATAATGTTATTATATATATGATAGAAGTACTTAGACAAGAGGAGCTATAAGGAATAAATAGGTTGTATTTAAATATCGCATAAAAAGATAGAAAATTTTGAATTTATAATAAAATTCAAAAGTGGACAATTATTTGAATAAAAAATTGCAAGAAGGTTTCATGGCTTTTTACATAGTATAGATGTAAAATTTTTAGTTAAAAACGTTAAATAATAGCAGTATGCTAACCTCAGAATAACCTCTTTTTCAGTCATTAAAAATGGAATGCAGTTCAATCAAGGTATTCATATTAAATTTGACTATAAGTAATAATTAGGGGGAGAATAAGTCATGGAGAAAAAAATATCCCAAGTTATAAGTGAGGAAGATAAAAAAAATCCAATGACTGACCAAGAAATTTCTAACAAGTTATATATTAGTCGAAGTAAAGTAAGCAAAATTAGAAATGCTTTAGAAATACCTGAGGCACAGGAAAGAAGAGAAAATTTACTGCGTGAAGAAATAACAAAAATTATAAATGCAAATTCGGGTATTTCTGAACGGCGTTTAACAGTGGAATTAAATAAAGCAGGTTTTCATATATCTAGAAATACTATAGCATCTATAGTAAATAGTATTTCTGATACTTTAGACCTTGCTAAATATAAAAAATCAGATTTAGAAGAAAAGTCTAATAATGATTTACATAAGGATATTCAATCAATAGATGCGTTTGCCTCAATGATTGGTTGTAACAAAAGTTTACGAACAAAAATTGAACAGGCTAAAGCTGCGATTCTTTATCCACCCAATGGGTTACATACCTTAATTATTGGCTCACCAGGAGTTGGAAAAACAGAATTGGCCGAAGCAATGTATAAATTTTCTTTAACTTATCAAGAATTAAGTTCAGATAACTATCCGTTTATCACTTTTAATTGCGCTGATTATGCTGAGAATCCACAATTGCTTCTAGCACAGCTTTTTGGATATCGTAAAGGTGCATTTACTGGCGCTGAAAGCGATCAAGATGGTTTGGTAACAAAGGCTGATGGAGGTATTTTATTTCTTGATGAAGTCCATCGTTTGACTTCAAATGGCCAAGAAATGTTGTTTCAACTTATTGATAAGGGCCATTATAGGCGATTAGGAGAAACAAATACAGTTCATAAGGCTAAAGTTATGATTATTGCTGCAACGTCTGAAGACATAGAAAAAAGTCTTTTGCTTACTTTTAGACGAAGAATACCAATGGTAATAGAACTTCCATTATTGGCTGTACGAACTTTAGAAGAAAGATTAGATATGATTAGGAAGTTTTTTTTTCAAGAAACAAATGTGCTTAATAAAAAAATTATAGTGACTACGCATGCTTTACGTATTTTATTGAGTTATAATTGTGTAGGGAATATAGGACAATTACGTTCAGATATTCAATTGTCCTGTGCAAAAGGTTTTTTAGAATATGTAGCTAGATGTGGTGAAGACGATTCTATCATTATTGATGTTCCAACACTACCTATTCATATTTCAAAAAGTTTATATAATATAGTTTGGGATAGAGAAAAAGTTAAAAAAATTATTTCAGATGATTTAGTTTTTCTACCTGGTGCTATAATTCCTGAAAAAATAAAAAAAAGCATTTATACATTTTCTAATGAAATTTATAAAAATATTGAGGAAGAATACCAAGAATTACAAAAGCAAGGTCTATCTGATGAAATAATCAATCGTATTATTATGGATGCTTTAGAAACTAAAGTGAAAAAAATAATCAACCAGATTGGAGCAAATAAATATAATTTAGTCACACAAGATTTTAAGGCGATAGTGCGTCCCGAGGTTATTTTGTTAGTAGAAAAGATGCTTAACATAGTGAAAGCGAAACTAGGAGACTTCGATAATACATTGTTTTATTGTTTAGCAACGCACTTAAATATTTCAATTAATAGAATAAAAAGTGGTAAGTACAGTTCAACTCTTTGTCTTAATAATGTAAAACAGTATTGTACGCAGGAATATGAAGTAGCTATAGAAATGGCATCTCTGACAAAGCAGTATATGGGTATTGATCTACCAGAGGAAGAAATCGGATTTATTGCAATGTATCTGAAAGCTAGTATCAGTAAAGATGTATGCTCTCAGAATACGATTGGAATAGTTGTTATATCTCATGGGCACGTTGCTCAAGGAATGGTTAGCGTAGCTAATCGATTTTTAGGTGTTGACTTAGTGCAAGCTGTTGAAATGTCACTTGATGAAAAAACAGAAGATGCTCTTGTAAGAACGATGGAAGTTGTAGCTAAAGTTGATCAAGGAAAAGGTGTTTTATTATTGGTTGATATGGGATCCTTAGATACATTTGGAAATCAAATTACATTACAGACAGGAATAGCTACAAGAACTGTTACTAGGACGGATACTTTAATGGTTATTGATGCTATTAGAAAAGTTTTGTTACCAGAAAATGATCTTGATATGGTTGCTGATTCTTTGATAAAAGAAAAAAGTTTAAAAACATCTCAGTTTGAAGAAAGCAATAGAAGTACAGCAAAAGGATATGCCGTAATTTGTTTTTGTTTAACTGGTCAAGGTACTGCCAATTATGTTGCTGATATAATAAGAAAAGAAATTCTTCAAATAGATAAAAATATAAATATTATAACAATAGGAGCAATTGATGCAGTGAAGATGACAGAGCAAATTGATGGAATTATAAAAAAAATGAATGTTTTGGCTATCATTGGTTCAATTGATGAAAGGTATCATGATATTCCTTTCATTTCAGCAGTAGATGTGATAAGGAATGGATCTGAAAATCTAGTTAAGGTAGTTCGTAAGCAATATGAAGAAAGACAGCAATATATTGCTAATGGTTTTTATGAGATTTTTAATACGGATCTCATAGAAATCAATAAAGAGGTAAAGAGTAAAAATGAGGCATTAACTTTATTAACAGATAGACTTGTTAATAAAAAATATGTAACGAATTATTTTATCAAAGGCGTTATGACGAGAGAAAAATTAGGGACAACCTTAATTAATGATTGTTTGGCAATACCGCATGGATATGGAGAAGATATTATCAAATCGGCAGTCGGAATTTTGGTCTTGAAAAAACCAATTGAATGGTTTGAGGGGAAAATGATTTCTTTAATATTTATGTTAGCTCTGAATGAAAAATCAAAGAATGAGTTTCAGCGGATATATAGGATTGTAAATAATTCAGATCTTATTGCACAAATAAAAACTGCCGATAATAAAGAAGTTATTTTAAATATTTTGAAGAATGGGTAGGCTAAATAATCTTGTGTGAACTTCAAGTGGCATAAAAAGAGCAAATAAATTTTAAGGGGCAAAACAAATTTACCACTAAGAAAGTTGGCAGAGATCACGGTCATTAACAAGGATAAGATAAATAAAATAACAAAATAAGACAGAAAAAGTGACGGGAGGGGACGTTTCTTTTGCCAATAAGGCGATGCAATTGAACCAAGAGTCGACAAAGTATGTAATGGTGATTGACCGAAAATACAACTAGAAGGGGCTGTCGCACTAAAAAATTAGTGTGGCAGCCCCATAATAATATACTAGAAGACTATCACTAGAAGAGTAAATTCAAATCACAATTAATAAATAGGTACAACAAAAGAACTGTCAAAATTAACAGCTTTTTTCCTATTCAATTAATGATTTTATTACCTCTCCACGTTCCACTTATGTTATTTGATTACCTAGCATCAAGTGCGCCGGATAGCATTCCACCTTTGAAAATCATATTGTTATATGCAAATACTATCACCGTTAAAACGCTACTGTCAAATTTTTCTATCTGTATTAGTGGATAGAAAAATTTGACAGTAGCGTTTTGTATGAATTTGGCAGAAGTTTTGAGCTTTTATAAGAATAGGGAACTTTAATATCAAAGAAGTTAAGAAAGTGTGGATTTTATCATATAATTTCTACAGGAATGGTGCCTATTTTACTAGTATTTAATTTGCAATTTATGGATAATATAACATGCGTGATACTTTGTAGAATTTTTAGTATACAAGGAGTATTCTTATGTCTAATATAAAGATAGGAATAGTTGGCCTAGGAAATCTATGTCAGAAGGTAATATCTACTGTATCTTTCACAAGGGAAAAATTGGTCTTTTACTGGTGCTTATTCTCCTAATGAACATAAAAGAAAAAAGATGTGCGATTGGTATAGAATTAATGAATTTTCAAATTTGCCTAAATTACTTGAAAATTGTGATGCTATTTTTGTTATTACGAAGATTATGAAAACAGGACTAGAAAGTCCTCTCACCGAAAGCTCTCATTAGTAGAGTAAGCCTTCAAATTAGTAGGAGGAGACGTTACTGTTTTTGCAACATCTGATAAATTTTTTAGAGGAGGCTTTTTTATGTCTGTATCACCGCACCAATATCCCACTAGGTTTTGGATCATAAGGGGATTTATTATTGCATTAATTTCTGTTGTAGGTATTATCCATTTTTATAATAACCAACCCAAAATTGAAGTCAAACCAACATCTCTCGCCATTACTTTACCAGGGGAATTTTCTGTTACTTTTCCGACGCAAGGGGAATCCGCTGTTGGCACGGATAATTTTGGGGTGATTGCTTCTTCCAACGATCAAAGTTCTGTTCCTATTGCCAGTGTAACGAAAGTTATGACGGCTTATTTGATTTTAAAGGCGCACCCTTTGCAAGCTGGTCAAGATGGACCTACCTTAACTATGACAGCACAAGATGTTTCCGACTATCTTAATGATGAAGCGCAGAATTACTCTGTTTTACAGGTTGGAGAAGGAGAAAAATTAACCGAAAAGCAGCTTTTAGAGGCTTTGATGTTGCCATCAGCAGATAATATTGCGAGCATCTTAGCCCGGTGGGATTCAGGCTCAGAAAGTGCTTTTGTAGAAAAAATGAATAAATCGGCACAATCCCTAGGTATGGCGCAGACTCATTATGCGGATGCAAGTGGTATAAATTCGGCAACCGTAAGTAGCGCAGCAGACCAAATCAAAATTGCCCAAACTGCCATGGAAGACCCGATTTTCCGAGAAATCGTCGCTATGCCGCAAGCTACCTTCACTGTTGCTGGTACCGTGCATAATGTGAACAGGTTGCTGGGAACGCGTAGTATTGTGGGGATTAAGACAGGTTCTACAAAGGCCGCCGGCGGTTGTTTTGTCTCGGCTAGCCTCATAAATGTTGGAGCAGAAACACATTATATCATTGGCGTAGTACTGGGACAAAAAACTCTACAGAATGCTTTAAATGCGAATGCAAAAATGTTAGACGAGGTTCGCTCTGAGTTTAAATTATATCCTGTGACAACCCCGCAAAACGGTTTTGGACAGGTAATCAATGCGTGGCACAGCAACAGTTCCTTATATTCTACCGAACCTGTACAAATTTTTGGCTATCCTGGAATGACGGCTTCTGTTTCTATCAGCTTGTCGCAGACGCAATTACCGATTCGGAGCGATGAAAATATAGCTACATTAAAAATCCAGTCAGGCCAGTCTATTCAGGAATTCCCGCTGCGAAATTCTGAACAAATTAATCCGCCCAATATAGTATGGCGATTGTTTCGAAACTGGATATAATGACCTAGATATATTTAATAGCATGTGAGGCTATTAAGATTTTATGGCAAGATGTAATATATAGATTATAAATAGTAAAAGGTAAACTCCTGATGAATATTGTATGAATTTGGCATAATTTTTATGGATTTAGAAGAATTATTATCCATAATGTATTTACGGAAAAGGCTTAGAAGAAGACGAAGCTGAAATAGTAGCTAATAAGGGGCATATCGTCAATACATGGAAGAAGAGAGAAAAACACAATTTCAGGAAAGCTACGATAAGCCATTGATGCCAATACCTCGTTTTTTGAAAACGTTTGTAATAAAAATCTTTTCATTTGTGCTGTCGATGATATTTGGACGTTTTATAAATATTGAGCGTTTAATGAAATGTGATGAAAAAAGAGTGCAGTAGCATACTCTTGCAATGAAAAGATTAGAAAGTATATTTACAAAAGCATACTTAATGAATCAAATAGCGTAATTTTATTTTAAGCATCTTTCGAGGTGCTTTTTTCATATAGCAAGATCGGGGAGCTAGAATTTTGCAAAGAAATAATACTTTTAAGATATTTTTCTCATATTTCAAAAAAGAAGGAAATTTATAGATTTTATTGAAATGATTTGTTTATATAGTAAAAAAGAAGACTGGTGGGATTTTGTAGAATGATATTTGTAAGTAAAGGACGTGGGCACTTTGTTCCAGTTATAATATTTTTAGTATGTTTGGGAACAAATAGTTATTTGATCTAGTGTTTTATAAAGGATATTACTCGACGCATAAGTGGGCAATCGCATGTGCGTTATTTATTTCAGGAGCTTTCCTTTTATTATTAGGAAAATATTTAGTAAGAGATAAAGTTAGGATACTAATTGATCCAAAGACAGGGGAAGAAGTACGATTGGAAGACAAACATAGTTTCTTTTGGATTAGAGTAACTAGATGGGCTCCTATATTATGGACTTTGGGGGTGTGGTGTCTAATATCTTAGCATTTATATGAAGTTGTAAGATACTAGATTTATATCCTAAAGAAAAAAATAGAGAGATGGGTGAATGGATTGAAAAATATTATTGCACTTCCATTAGAGTTTAAACGTGAACAAATTAAACTAACGATTTTTCCAACGATTTTACGGGATGAAAATAATTTGGTTTTGGTTGATTGTGGGTATCATGGTTTTTTAGGACAAATTGAAGAAGCGATGAAACAAGTTGGAGTATCAATTAAAGATCTAACTAAAATCATCATTACGCATCATGATCACGACCATATAGGGGCTTTAAAAGAAATCGTAAGTCTTTATCCAGAGGTTGAAGTGCTTTGTTCAGAAAAACAAGCTCCTTTTATAACTGGACAAGAGAAATCTTTGCGTCTTGCGCAGTTAGAAGAAAATCATAAAGTATTAAATGGGACTGAAAGAGTACAAAACCAAAAATTTATGAATATGATTTTATCTGTACAGCATGTAACTAAAGTAACAACGGTAAAAGATGGCGAGATTCTTCCGATATGTGGTGGTGTTCAAGTAGTTGATACAAGTGGGCACATGCCAGGACATATTTCTTTATATATACCAAGTGAAAAGACTTTGATTTCAGGGGATGCGCTTGGGGTACAAAATGGCGATCTATGTATTGCGAATCCGCAATTTGTATTGGATATGAAGAAAGCTGTGAAAGCGATCGAAAAAATTTCGCATTATGATATTGAAAAAGTTATATGCTATCATGGTGGTGAGTATGATAAGGATGTTAAAGCCAAGTTCAAGCAAATTTTAAATACTCCATATTAAAGTTAGAAGGAGCATTCTAGCAAAATGGTATTATGTTACAGGAAGGACACTTCTTTCTTGCAATAAGGCAATGTACTTGATGCAAGAAAATTTATTTTATTTCTAATTCATGGATAATAAACATGTGTGATATTTGTGGAAATTTTTCATATACAAGGAGTGTTTCTATGTCTAATGTAAAAATAGGAATAGTTGGCTTAGGAAGTCTATGTCAGAAAGTATATCTACCGTATCTTTCACAAGAAAAGAATTGGTCTTTTACTGGTGCTTATTCTCCTAATGAACACAAAAGAAAAAAGATTTGCAATTGGTATAGAATTAATGAATTTTCAAGTTTGCCTAATTTACTTGAAAATTGTGATGCTATTTTTGTTAATAGTTCAACAACCTCTCATTTTGAAATCGTAGCTGAAGCTCTAAAAAAAGGTAAAGACGTATATGTTGATAAACCTCTTGCTTCATCTTTGAATGAAGCTGAACAATTAGTTGAATTAAGTATAAAAAATAACCGAAAGTTAATGGTCGGATTTAATCGTAGATTTGCACCTATGTATATACGTGCTAAAAACAATGTACATACGGCATCTTTAATTCGAATTGAAAAATATAGAAGTAATTCTATTAGACATGAAAATTTTCAAACTACACTATTGGATGATTATATTCATTTAGTCGATACTGCTAGATGGTTAGCGGAACCTAATAATGCTGTTAATGGCTCTATTAAAGTTAATGATAATAAAGAATTAATTTTTGCTGAACACAGTTATAAATCAAAAAATAATAGTAGTATATTCCTTGATATGCACAGAAAGTCTGGAACAAATTTAGAGCGTTTGGAAGTTATAGCTGAGGATTCTATTGTAAGAGTAAAAAATATGAACAGTATTGAAATTGAAAAAAATGCAAAAATAGAACAGGAAGTATCTCCTCCATGGGAGACAATAATAAAAACCAAAGGATTTGAAGATGCAATACTTCATTTTATCGAATCAATCCTAGGTAATACAAATCCTTTAATAGATGGTATCGAAGGACTAAAAACGCAACAACTTATTACGAAGATGATGAAGATAGGACTAGAAATTCCTCAGTAAGCTCTAGTTCCATTGGAAATATTTCGTACAATAATGCAGGAGTATTATGGACATATATAATTGGCTTTAGATTGAGACAAAGAGCGGTGAAAAGATGTCTATAATATGATAGCGGCTGTGCTAAGTTCTTATTTTTCTACTTCAGCCTTTGCACAAAGAAGAGGTACAAAATTTTGGATTCCAGTTGTATGATTAGGGCTTTTTATCTACTGTATCATGTTAGCTAATTTGTTTTCAGTCGGACAACTTTTTTGGATTCAGATTGTTGCAGGGCTGTCAACAGGAATTTTGTTTTCTTATTGTACGGCAGAAGCTATGCGAGATGTTTCGCCGCAAAAAAAATCGACGGCTATGGGGTATCACCAGGCCATTTATGCAGAGGGAGCGGTAGCTTTTCTAGGCTTTATTATGGCGGCATGTTTTTATTTTTTTGCTGGTAACTTGGAGTGTAAAATGAAGTGCGACAACTAATAAAAATAAAGCTCACAGAGAATCCATGATTGCTACACCTTACTACCTGCCATTCTTATCTTAAATAGAGGATATGAAAAATGACATTTGAATTGTATGCGCTACTAGGTACAGAGTACTTGGTAGCGTATTTTTTATGAAGACCGTAGTTTATTGTTTGTTATTTAGAAGATACACTTGGAACAAGATGTGGTAAAATATGTTTAGAGAAATAAGAACGTTAGATTAAGAAGCAGGTGAAATGATGAGATGTAAAAAGATCCTAATGAGTATAGTAATGGCATGGATGATTATTACTGAGGGAATAGTTCCTGCATATGCGGCTGAAATAAAGGAAGTTATTATTCTTTCAGTCAATGATTTTCATGGTAATTTGCTAGAAAATGACCACGCACCGGGATTGGCAAAATTGGCAGGTGCGTTGAGAGATGAGCAGAAGCAAGCGCCAGATGAAACGATTTTACTCAGTGCTGGAGATATGTTTCAAGGAGAAATGGAATCGAATATCACTTTAGGCGCACCGGTTATTGTTGGTATGAATGGCTTGGAGTTTGCTGCGATGTGTCTTGGTAATCATGAATTTGATTGGGGGCTGGAAACGCTAAAAAATCGTTCTAAAGAAGCATATTTCCCATTTTTGGCGGCAAATATTGTTGATGTAAAAGGTGCATATTTACAAAATATCAAACCGTATACCATCGTGAAACGCAATGGGATTAAGGTAGGTATTATCGGTTTAACGACACCCCAAACAAAAGTCGCAGTCAACCCGAAATATATCGAAGGTCTAACTTTTCTGGATGGCGCACAGACGGTAAATAAACTTGTGCCTGAGTTGAAAGCAAAAGGGGCAGAGGTTATTATTGTTTTGGCGCATATGGGGTCAGAGGTGTCTGCCGATGGGACAGAAAAAGGAGAAATCATCGAGCTGGCGAAACAAGTGACAGGCGTTGACTTAATCGTGAGTGGGCATACACATCGCGTTGTGAATACAAAAATGAATGGAATTCCGATTGTGCAAGCTGGAAAGTATGGCAATGCCTATAGCAAAGTAAAAATAGAGTATGATAAAAAAGCGCAGAAAGTAATCGCTGTTACGCCAGAAGTCGTCAATATTGCGAAAGAAAAAGTAGCAGCCGATATGGAGTTTGCCAATTATGTAGGATATATTGATACAAAGGTAAGCTATTTGAAAAATGAAAAAGTTGGCGAGACTGCAGTAAAGTTGTGGCATAATCGCTATGGTGAATCATTACTTGGACAATGGGTTACAGATGTTATGCGTCGAGTCGAACAGGCAGATATTGCTGTGATGAATGGCGGCGGGGTACGCAACGATATAGCAAAAGGTATTGTAACAAAGGGTAACTTATATGCAACGGTTCCATTTGATAATACATTAGTAAAAGCAAGGCTTACGGGGCGTGAAATTAAGGATTTATTGGAATATGGCCTGGGAAATAACGCCCATGGACTCTTGCAATTTTCGGGAGTATCCGTCATTTTTGATGATAATCAGACAGATGGCAATAAGGTGACGCAAATTCTGTTGCCAGATGGAAGCCCAATTGATTTTGATGCGGAATATACTGTAGCGGCCACTGATTTTATTGCGGCGGGTGGAGATGGCATCACTGCCTTTAAAAATAAAAAAATCATTGAAGAGGGTAAGTTACTGCGCGATGCTTTGCAAGAAAGCTTTGTCGTGGATAAACAGCTCAATATAACTTTGGATAAGAGATTGATCATTTTACAAGCAAATCTTTTGGCTGGATAACATAAAGAGAGAGAAAGAATAAATGTCTAGATTTTTTTTTTGAAGATGTATTTTCAGCAAAAATAATGTTTAAACTATATGCCTAATAATAAATCACGTACGAAAGTGGGGATATTAGTGATTAATCTACAGAGCATGCATCATATTGCAGTCATTGTGTCTGATTATGAGAAGTCAAAGCATTTTTATGTTGATTTATTGGGTTTTAAAATCGTGCGGGAGAATTATCGTCCACAGCGTGAGGATTATAAATTGGATTTAAAATTTGGCGATAGTGAATTGGAGATTTTCGGCATAAAAAATGCACCGAAACGTCCAAGTCCGGAAGCGTGCGGGCTCAGACATTTGGCTTTTAAAGTCGATTGTATTGAAGATGTTATTCGTGAACTCAATGACAAGGGAATCGAAACAGAGCCAGTACGATTTGACGAATTTACAGAGAGAAAGATGACGTTTTTTAAAGATCCAGATGGGTTGCCACTGGAACTGCATGAATAGATAAAAAATTTGCAAGAGGCATATGTTTTCTATGGTACCTTTATTGCAATTGATGCTCTGCTAGAAGCTATTGACAGTATAATTTGCATGATATAAGATAAGAATATAAAAAGGTGCTACCGATAGACGGTCAGCCCCGTTATAAGTAGTTAAAAGTTTAACCGCCTAGTTTGCGAGACAGGGGCGGTTTACTTTTTTTGTAAAAGTACCACGAGAATAATAAAAAGCAACAAAGTTGCATTCGTCTCATTCATGGGCATCACCCCCTTTTGGGGGCAAAATTGACCGCCTACCGTTATGGTAACACCTATTATGCATTATAACATAAATTATGGAAGTATGTATATTCGCCGTTTATCGTTGATGATAAGCGGTTTTTCTTTTGTACTTTTAAGGAAAGTGTATATTTAAGATTTTTAAATTTTGGAAATATTTAAAGAAAATTTAAAGTTGTATTATTTGAAACTCTCGGGGATGATATAAATAAATTTAGGAGAGGAGAGTTGAAAATGTCCAATTTTTCAAAAGATCAATTAAAAATATTCGAGAAAAAACTTATGGATGAGAAGAAACAGCTTTTAGAGACTGTTTCGCGTATAGAGGAAACAGGATTAAGTGATGCAATGTCAGATTCAGTATCGGAACTATCGATGTATGACAATCATCCTGCGGATATTGCGGATCAGGTTTTTGAGCGTAGTAAGGATTTAGCACTGAGAGATAACGAACATATTTTGCTGGAAAAGGTCGAAGCAGCTTTGGACAAGATCAAACAAGGAACTTACGGAGAGTGCAATCATTGTGGTAAATCTATTAATATAAAAAGGCTTGAGGCTCTGCCATCGGCTATTTTATGCATGGAATGTCAGGAAGAGTCAGATAAGTTAGACTCAACTTCGCGTCCAGTGGAAGAAGAAGTCCTAGCACCACCATTTCATCAAAACTTTTTGGATAATGCTGAGTCTAATTCTGCTAGGTTTAATGGAGATGATGTTTTACAAGCAATATTGAAGTATGGAAGTTCAGATTCTGAGCAAGACCTACTTAGGATAAGCGATGATGATGATGGATGGCCGAGTAGTAATGATGAGCATCTAAATATCATTGATGATTCAGATGCTATTCTTGATGATAATTATGACTTTACGGAAGATTTATTTGACAAGAAAAGTAACAAATCATCATGCGAAGACAGGAAAAGTAAGAATGACGATTAAGGTTCTATTTTTTAGCACGAATGATGAGAAGTTCCAGTAAAAATAATAATAATCCAGTTGAATTATAAATTCAGCTGGATTCAGCTTGTAGACAAACTATGGACAGACAGCCCGCGGGTCGGCGATAAGCACTCATCTGCGTCGTTACAGCAAGATACTGCTCGTCGACGTACGAAAGTACGACTCCTTCAGAGTCTCTTACTGTGCCTAGCATCTGAGTACTTCTCACCAACCGGCAGCCTATCTTCGTACTAGTTTATAAGTGGAACGGATTTAGATATTTTCTAAATCATCGATATAAATGTTTTGTTTTGTCGACATCTTGAATCCAGTTGAATTATAAATTCAGCTGGATTTTTTTTGTATAAAATGAATGGCAAAGGCTATGGTATCTAGCTAATTCTTGGTACGATAAACTAAAATTAAAATAATTGTATTAGTTTGAGTTTAAAAATTGCAACTGAAAGAATGTATATAAGTGAAGGTTCTTAAAAAAATCTAAAAAAGGTAAAGGGATGAGAAACATGGATTTAAACACAATGCAAAACACAGTAATCCCTAAAGTCATTTTTTCTGACAATGTAAAACAGCTGGATTTCAACACTGTCAAAGGGATGGGAGAAAGAATGATTACACTTGGGCTGAAGAAGTCAGCAGAAAAAATCAACATGCAGCAAAAAAGTATGGCGATTGATACCTTAGCAGACTCGAAGGCAGCAGCACAGGCCACGAATATTTCTATTGATCCAAGTACAGCAATCGAAATCAATGCCGATATTGCCTACTCTATCGGGACCGCAGCGGCTGGTCAACAGCTTCTAGTTAAAATCAATACAACGAATATGTTAAAGCTTACGGCGATTACAAGTTTTAGTGCAGCTACTACCTTTCAAACATTTGTATTTACACTGAATGCACAGAATGAAATTAACCAGATTGTACAATCAATTGATTACTTTGGTTCTTTTGATGTTGTTTCGTTCTTGCCTAAAGGAGGGTATTATTACGTTCTGATCTATATCACTGCCGGTGGTGGAGATATGCAGTTTCAATTAGCAAAATCAGATACATGCAGTGCGGCAGAGCCAAATGATACGCCAAGCACACTTACAGCTAAGGTAAATGGTTTTAAGCTTACAGATATGTTTGATAACATCAATGATCTGGATGCAGTTCATTTAAGTGTTACCAAACCAAATGATGCAGCCACAACGCCTGAAACAATGAGTATGGCATTTATTTTTAATGATAGCAATACAAAAGGTACCGTTAATCTTTACATTTATAATGTAAATCAAGGTGCTTGGGGTGTAGCTGCTGCATTAACAGCACCATTTATTGATATAAAATGGGCGCCACCAGAATTTGGAGATTATTATGTGTATGTGCAACCGACATCCGCTGATTTACTGAATAAAGGTTATGTGTTTAGTGCGGGGCAGCTTTCAACAGATGTAGCACAGGTAAACCGATTTGATCTTACAGATATGTTTGATAACCTCTATGATATGGATACGGTTCATTTAAGCATTACAAAACCAAATGATGCAGCCACGACGCCAGAGCCAGTGTATATGTCGTTCATTTTTAAAGATATCAATACAAAAGGTAACGTTAATCTTTGCATTATTAATGTGAATCAAGGTACCTGGAGTGTAAAGAATGCAGCATTAGCAGCACCATTTGTTGGTTTGAAATGGGAGCCGAAAACATTTGGAGATTACTATGTGTATGTACAGCCGACAACCGCTAATTTAGTGAATAAAGAATATACGTTTAGTGCAGGACAGCTTTCGGCAATTATTGTTCCATTCAGCATAAATGTTGGAAGTGTAACCTCATACCGGGATTACGGAAAATATGGCGGGGAATTTTGGGTGAATGGTGGCAGTTGTGTGATTCTTGGCTGGGCACGAGGAGTCAAAGACGGGTCAGATGGTTATGCATGTCCTGATACGCCTTTGGAAATTGAGATCACGGGAAAAGATGCAGGCGATGTCACAAGGGCATATGCAGTCACTGATAAAAATGGTAACTTTCAAATGACCGTTGGCTTGCCATATAGCTATGGGAAAGATGGTGCTTTCAGTGGTTACAAATATATACATAGCTATGACATACAGCCAGTTGAATTTTATGGCATAAATGGTAAAGATGGTAAAGACATTTACTCAAACATGGATGTAATTTTAAATGTAGTAGATTGATATTGTTATGCTGAATGAGAAGTTACTAAATAAGGAAATTTAATGATGTAGAGAAGCTTTTTGCTTTACTTATGCATACCAGCCCTTAAATATTAAAAAGTGTAGATGAGATAGTCAAAAATGGTTATCTTATCTACACTTTTTTTATTTGTAATAGGTGTATTGTTTTAATAGGAAATACGTATATTACTATTTTGAGATAAAATATAAATTATGGAATAACTTAACTTTTTTTTAAAAATTACGATATATTATAATAACAAGACATGATTTCATGGATGGAGTTTTAGAAAGGGAGTTTTAGTATGCAGATTACAAACAAGCAACAGATCGTTGCTCATAAAAACACGATTCAAGGTGAGAAAGTCGTAGGTGCAAGTAATGGCAGGGCAAAGGTAAGTCTAAGTAAAGGTTTCAGTAGTACCCCGGCGGCGACGTTTAAAAATTCAACGAAGGATGACTATGACGCCTCAACATTGAATCCATTACAAAAACGTGTTTTATCATTACAAGAACAAATAACAAATCTCAATAGTGATGAGAAAATGGATAATGACACGAAGAACAGCCAACTGAAATCTCTTCAAGAAGAACTTGAGTCAGTACAGGAACAAATGGTAAAGCAGCAAGAAGATGCTCCCATAACGGATACAAGCCCCCAAATAGACAGTAAAGATGAAGCAACAGTTACTACAGAAAATACTGATACCGATAAGATTAATTCAACAGAAAATAATGATAAGTCAGCGGAGCAACAACAAGTGTCTTTTGGGAAAACTCTTCAAATGAAGAGTTCATCTCCTGTAAAAAGTTCATCCGCTATGGCAATTTATTCCGAAGAGCAGGATTGGTACAGCAGTCAGGAATATAAAGACCTTGTAGAAAAATGGCGCAAAGAAGGTTATACGGACGAGCAAATTTATTACGACACGCATGTGGTTGAGGCACCAGGAGGAGTAATGGGGGATCACATGCATGAAATAACAGGTATAGTCAAAGATGTATGCGATAAATATGGATTTGATTATTATGAACGGCGTGGTCATGAGCCGGATATGGAAGCTATTTTGAAAAAAAACGGCAAAAAAGGTAAAAGTATTTATGAAGCGATGAGTCAAGCCTTTTCCGACTTTGAAAAAACCATTTGGCAGCAAACAGCAAAAGATCGCGAGGGATTTTCGTTTACCCATGATAATGGATACGAAGGTGCGATTTGGAAAATTATTATCCCATCAAGTGCCGATCCAAATAAAAGTCGAGATCCGTTGAGTTTTATTAAATAAATACCTAAATTAATAGAAATTTTAATTGAGCCTTAAATTTATGGCTCAATTTTCTTACAGATAAAAGGGGATTCATAATATAATAGCAAGACATAATTTCATGGATGGAGTTTTAGAAAGGGAGTTTTAGTATGCAGATTACAAATAAGCAACAGATCGTTGCTCATAAAAACGCGATTCAAGGTGAAAAAGTTGTAGGCACTAGTAATAACAAGGTACAGGAAAAGACAGGTAAAGGTTTCAGTAGTACCCCGGCGGCGTTGTTTAAAAATTCAACGAAGGATGACTATGACACCTCAACCTTGAATTCATCACAAAAGCGTATTTTGTCATTGCAAGAACAAATTGCGAATTTCAATGGTGATGAGAAAATGGAGAATGACACGAAGAGCAACCTATTGAAACCTCTGCAAGAGGAGCTTGCATCGGTGCAGGAAGAAATGTTAAAGCAGCAGGAAGATGCTCTCGCAGTAAAGACAAATAATAAAGATCTAGAATATTGCAAACATGTTTATAAAGAGGGCTGTGATGGTTGTATTGATTACACCAATCCAGATTATTACAAAGATCAGGATTTTAAAGATTTTGTTTCAGAATGTTATAAAGAAAGTTATACGGATGAGCAGATTTACGGATTCACACATATAGTTACCGCACCAGAAATAGAAATGGGTTCTCACATTTGGGAAATAAAAGATATGGTCAAAGACGTATGTGCTAAATACGGATTCAATTATTATGAGCGGCGTGGTCATATGCCAGATATGGAAGCTATTTTGAAAGAAAATGGTAAAGCGGCGTATGAAGCATTGAATCAAGTTTTTTCCGAATTCGAAAAAAACATTTGGCAGCAAGGATCAAAAGATCGTGAGGGGTTTTCCGCTTTTCAAAGAAAACTTGGGGAGCAGGGATTACAAAATGGACAGGACGTTTCGTCTTCCCATAATGGTGGATTTAGCGGTACGATTTGGGAAGTTCTGATCCCACCAAGTGCAGATCCAAATAAAAGCCGAGATCCGTTGAGCTTTATTAAATAAATAACTAAATTAATAGAAATTTTAATTAGCATCAAATTTATAAATAAAATTTTTCTGCATAAAGAAAAAGATAGTATTGCAGTGTTAGAATGCTTTCTAGCACTGGAATACTATTTTTTATGATTTTTGTTTACATGGAAACAAAAATATGTTATTGTTATATTGTTTCTGTGGAAACAAAGGAGGTTTTAGTATAGATAATGCAATGCAAATTATAAGATCACTTACGCGAATACAAGAGCGTTCTGATATTCTTGAGCATCATCAAGAGGAGATTTTTGCGGGGATTAGTTTAGCGGAAGCACATTGTATCGATAAGATTGGTTCGATTGACTATGCAAATGTCACGAAAGTGGCTGCTGAAATGGGGATGACACGAGGGGCTATAAGTAAAATCAGTAAGAAACTATTAAATAAAAATTTAATTGAAAGTTACCAAAAGCCAGAGAATAACAAAGAAATTTATTTTTGTCTTACGGAGCAAGGTAAAAAAGTATATATTGAGCATAAAAAATGTCATAAGCAAGCGAATGAAGAAAAATTATTAATTTTGTCAAAGTATAGTGAAACTGAGCAATTGATTATCTTGCGGTTTCTGAGCGATATGAACCGGAGATATGATAAAAAGATAAATGAAGAAGTATAAATAGGATACATAAAGGGGGATATGAATTTGAATCGAAAATATGTGTATGTAGTAGCGTTAGGTCATTTTTTCTGTGATATTGGCATGGGAGCATTGCCAGCAATTTTGCCATTTTTTATTTTACAGTATGGTATGGATTATCAGGCAGTAGCAGGATTGATGTTTGCTTCCTGCTTTTTATCATCGGTTGTCCAAC
Organism: uncultured Veillonellaceae bacterium; assembly: GCA_963805085.1. Lineage (GTDB taxonomy): Bacteria > Bacillota > Negativicutes > JARBTT01 > JARBTT01 > JARBTT01. Next base: position 79,170 of record CAWDTA010000005.1, read on the forward strand.
CGACCTTCGGCTGGCTGGCAGATCGTACGTCAAAAACATGGCTTATGCCACTGGGAATTTTCTTAGCTGGTGCAGCAATGGGGCTGGCGGGGCTTTTTGAAAATTATTGGTCTATTTTTGCAGTCGTAACGGTGAGTGGCATCGGCAGTGCTATTTTCCATCCAGAAGCGGCGCGGATGATCCATAAGCTTTCTGGAGCAAAAAGAGGCACAGCGCTGAGTATTTTTTCTGTGGGCGGGAACGGTGGTTTCGCTGTCGGCCCGATTATTGCCGTGGCTGCCATTACGGCGTTCGGTATGAAAGGAACGGCGGTATTTTGTTTATTGGCCTTGATCATGGCAATTGTTTTATTGATCATTGTTCCGAAAATGAAAGCAGATATCGCGCAGACATCATTATCTGAAGCAGCGGCAGCTGGAAAGGGAGCAGAACCAAAAAGCAATCTTCAAAATGATTGGCCATCTTTTGCACGCTTGACACTGTTGATCGTTTTTAGTTCGATTGTCATTTGCGGGTTACGAAGCTTTATTCCGCTATATTTGGTAAATGTCACAGGGCTTTCTACTGCGGCAGCTGGCTCGGCGTTGACGTTATTATTTATGTTTGGTGTAGTGACTACACTCATTGGTGGACTATTGGCAGACAGAATCGGTTATTTGAAAGTGGTGCAGATGAGTTATGTACTTTTGGTACCGATGGTAGGTTTATTATCACAGACGACGAATGCGTTCATTTGTTATGCGCTGATGATACCGATCGGCTTTGCGATGTTTTCACCGTTTAGTTCAGTCGTTGTTTTGGGGCAGAATTATTTAGCACGTAGTATAGGTTTTGCTTCGGGCGTGACGCTAGGGCTTACTTTTAGTGTAGGTGGTGTGTTTGTTCCATTGATTGGTAGTTTTGCGGATCATTACGGCCTGCCAGCGACGATGGAACTTCTCACCGCGTTTGCATTACTGGCAGCATTATGTTCTTTCTTTTTGCCAAAACCTGTACATATGAGGGCAACTCAAGCGAAGGCTGTGTAAGTAGTTCGGATATCTTTGAAAAAGCATACGAAAAAAATAAAATTTCATCCGGGTTAATATTTAGGCTGTTGAGAAAATTATATCTCAACAGCCTTTTAAATTTATATTACTATTACAAAAATCCACTTAAAACATCAATAAATATTAGTTTAGAAAAAATTTGTATTACCCCGTATCCATTTTAGTTATAATTGAGACTAATATTATAGAAATTGATTGATCCACTAGTTATGGATGTTGATTAAATAGACAGCATTTTGTCATAAAAAACAAGATCAGCTAGAAAGGATAAACTATAATGAAAGTAGAGTCCAATATTCGTGGAATTATTGTACCGCATGCCCCAACATTGCTGGCAGAGAAAATTGACGATCAAGCATCTTCCGTTATAGCAGCACTTCAGGATTGTGGCAAAAGGATGGAAGAGTGGGGGGGGGGAGGTTGTCGTTGCAGTTACAACGCATTGGCAAACGGAGGATAAATTTTTCATAGATAATTCATTACTACATGAAACATCAATGGAGTATTCTAATTGCGAAACCCAATTTGCCTATGATGTCTTTGGACATCCGGAATTGGCCGAATTGTTATTGCAGGCAGGTGAAAGAAATTTGATCTTTCCTAGCATTTGTAAACATGGTACTGATCATGCGATTGCTATTCCCTTACACTTTATGTTTTCAGAAAAAAATATTCCTGTAATTCCGCTCTCTGTATCTGGTTCAATGCTCTGTTCATTCCGATGGGGGAGAACGTTGAGGGATACACTAAGAAAATGGGGTGGGAAAGTATTATTTCTTGCTTCTGGTTCCCTTTTTCACGATTTTAACTGTTTTATGAGTGGTAAGATGCTGATGGAACATGAAAAACTTGATTGGCAGGTTCTTAAACTGCTTTCAGAGGGAAAAGGTATGGATATTTTGGAGATTGATCAAAGCCTAATGAGGATCCAGATAAGATGTGTGAGACGAAATATAAGCAATTTTTGGTGCAGCAAGCAATTTTGAAATTGCCTGAAACTCAGCGTGTTCTTATTATTTTGCATGATCTTGAGGGAATCCCTGTTTCGGAAGTTGCCAGTATTTTAAATATGAATACCAATGCAGCAAAATCAAGAATTCATCGTGGTAGAGCGGCTTTGCGCAATATTATAAGGAAAGGTTTTGTGGTCAAAGGAATGGAAGGGGTAGGCGTAGGCGTTTTTTCAACTGAAGATTCTAGTAAAATGATGTAGAAAAAAAGTTGCAATAGGCCGTATCCTTTTCACAGAAAGAGTTGACTAACTATATAAATACAAAAAAAGGGGATTTAAAAAATGGTAAAACGTTATTATGAATGGAGCATGATTATCATCCGTGTTTCACTAGGCATAATTTTTCTAGCGCATGGAGTGCAAAAATTATCTGGAATGGACGGTATTGTTCAATGGTTTGGCTCAATTGGGTTACCACCCGTACTTGCCTATGTGGTAGCTACCATTGAGACTGTGGGCGGGGCATTCTTGATCCTAGGATTGTTTACACGAGTTGCAGCCGCTGGAATTTTGTTTGTTATGCTAGGCGCAATTTTTTCGGTCAAACTTAGCAAAGGATTTATTGGCGGATATGAGTTTGATGTATCGCTACTAGCGATGGCATTGTCATTGATTTTATCAGGAAGTAACACTTTTTCACTAGGAAATCTATTTAGTTCATCAATAGCAAGTTCTTCTGCAAAGAAAAACGGCTAATCATGATATAATCTAAAATATATAAAGGAGGTTTTTCTCAATGGCACAATTAGGCGAAGTATTAGTTTGCGAGCTCTGTGGAAATGAAGTGACTGTCACTAAAGCTGGCGGCAACCCAGAAATTCACTGCTGCGGTCAGGTAATGAAGAAAAAAAACAAATAAAAAATGAGGGCAACCAATAGAAGAGATATACTTCGTTGGTTGCCCTCATCTTTTATTTTGACTACATTCTTAAAAACTTCATTAAACAATAGTTAAATCTATCAAGTTCATCATAGAAGAGACCATGCCCACTATATTCAAAAGGTATTAACATCGAACTTTCGATATAATGATGCATTTCTTCAGCGGAGGGGAAAGGCACGATTTGGTCATGAATAGCGTGGAATATACCTGTTGGAACAAATATTCGCTGTGCATCTTTCCTTAAATCTTCGTCACGAAGAGATATTGCCGTCATAGCGGTTGCATGGCCGGAGGCTTCTAGAGCAAGTCCATTGAACCAATTCTTAAACTCATTACTTAGCTTGCTTGCAAAAAATTTCTTACCAAAATCGCTTATCATCTTCGGACGGTCAGTATAGGTTTGCCATATTATCTTATCAACTTCCTGAATAGAAAGCCCAAAGGGATAATCCATGCGCTTAGTAAATAGAGGCACTGCCGCACTTACTAAGGCGAGCTTTGATACGCCGTAGCTCGAATGACGGTTCATATATCTTACGGCGATGGCTCCTCCCATTGAAAATCCTAAGAGAGTTATATCGTGGAGATTTAGGGCTCCAATGACTGAGCGAACATCATCTGCCAATTGATCATAGCAATACCCTTCCCACGGGCTGTCGGATTTGCCAAAACCCCTTATATCTATACTAATACAGCGAAATCCATATTTGGGGAGATGGTTAAATTGATATTCAAACATTTTGTGGCTTGACGGCCAGCCGTGAAGGAACAATACAGTTTCTCCATTACAAGGATTTAAGTCATTCACGAAAATCCGGACGCCCTTTTCTACCTCAATATAGCCCACTATGGCAACACCTCGCTTACCTGTCGTTATAATCTTAATATAGGATATGAAAAGAGACATAATATGGTACCTCATTTTTATGGTCATATGTAACAACGGGAAGCATACGATGCATTTGCAAGATATTCTGGCGACAATGATGCCCATTATTGTGCTTAGTCGATATAAATATTGACATAGGCGTATAGTTGCTATATACTTTTGTCATGATAAATATGAATGATTTACATGAATTAAGAATTAGTTATTCACTATTAAGAGTAGTATACAGGTTTTTTGAAATTAATAAAGAAACTCGTTATCTTGGTACTGATGTACCGCTATTTCCTTCGGAAGTTCATATGATTAAAGCGATCAAACAAAATGATGGGATACATGTAACTGGTCTGGCCAATATTCTAAAGGTAACTAAGGGCGCGGTCTCTCAGATTATAATGAAGCTTGAAAGGAAAGGTTTAATTCGAAAAGAAAAGGATATAAATAATCAATCAAGGCTTGTCCTAAAATTAACTGCTAAAGGTGAACTAGCCTGTAGTAATCATGAAAAATTTCATAAGAAAATTGATGCTATGGTAAATGAATTAGTTAAAGATGCATCTGAGGAAAATGTTAAGTTTTTCAAAGATACTTTGGTTGCTTTAGAAGAAAAACTGGAGCTTTTAAAAAAGGAAATTGATAAATAAAAATTTTTTAAACAAAGTGTATAGTATCTATACATAAAGATAAGAACTGTATTTCATTGAAAGGAAGGATAAAACAATGGATAGAAAAGATCAAAAAATTAAGCTGATGGCTGAGGAAAAGATTCCGAAAGTTTTATTGAAGTTTAGCGTACCTGTAATTATCGGTATGCTGGTAACTGCTTTTTACAATGTTATCGATGCTATGTTTGTAGGGGGATTAGGAACAAGCGCCATAGGAGCGGTATCAATCGCGTTTCCGATTTCGATGTTTCTCATTGGGTTAGGTTTAACTTTTGGTAGCGGAGCGTCTTCCTATATTTCAAGGTTGTTAGGTCAAGGGGATAGTATAGAGGCAAATCGGACGGCTTCAACAGCTTTTTTTAGCAGCTTATTTATCGGAGGGATTACGGTAACAATATTATTGTACTTTTTGGATAATGTTTTATTATCTTTTGGTACTACTGCAACGATATTGCCGTATGCCAAGGATTTTGCCTTTATATTTATTGCTGGTTCCATTCTAAGTATCATCAATGTAACCATGAATAATATAGCAATATCTGAAGGTGCTGCCAAACTAAGCATGACGGCTATGATAGCAGGGGCAGTCATCAATATAATTTTAGAACCGCTTTTTATTTATACCTTTGCCTGGGGAATAAAAGGAGCAGCGATTGCTAATGTAGTGGCTCAGAGTATAACTACTTTTTTATATTTGCGATATTTTGGGGGCAATAAAAGTTATGTGAAAATAGCGTTTCAATATTTTGTTTTTGATAAAGGAATATATTCTCAAATATTAAAAGTAGGAATTCCACTTCTGATTTATCAAATCTTAACAAGTGCCTCGATGGGATTAACAAATGCAGCTGCTAGTAATTTTGGTGATGCTGCAGTGGCTGCCATGGGGATTGTTACTAGAGTCTTTGCCATAGTGACATATGTGGTTTTTGGCTACTCAAAAGGGTTTCAGCCACTTGCTGGATATAATTATGGTGCAAAAAAATTTGACAGATTAAAAGAAGCAGTTAGTGTTTCTCTTAAATGGACTACCTGGTTTTGTGGAATCAGTGCAGTGTTGATCATAGTTTTTTCAAATTCAATTGTTGCTTTGTTCAGTAATGATAGTGCGGTTATTGCTATTGGCAGTAAAGCTTTGATCGCTAATAGCATTATATTTATTTCCTTTGGCTTTCAAACGATATATATATCCTTATTTTTAGCACTTGGCAAAGCAAAAGAGGGTGGAGTGCTAAGTATAGGAAGACAAGGAATATTTTTTATTCCTGTTATTTTGATATTGCCGTCAATCATAGGTATAGACGGCGTCATTTATACTCAATTGATCGCTGATTTATTAACCACAATACTAACGGCAATATTGGCGGTGAGTTTAAAGAAAGAGATTAACGGTTTCAAATTCAAAGAGATTAAGTAATTTTGACCGCCAGGCTTTGGCAGAGTTGATGGCAGAATATATATTGATATTATTTACCATATATGATATATTTTTATTGTAAACTTAAAATTTATTGATGGTTTACAATAGATATAACGAGAGGTAATGTTATGCTTTTCTTTATTCACGGGTGGGCGTCGACTCCTATGGTTTGGTCGAATTTATCTGACAGAAAAGATTGTTATTTTTACGATTCTTCTACCTATCCCGATTATCAAGAGTTATCTAAAACTTTTATAGATGTAACCGACAAAACCGATTCTCCTCATATACTTGTCGGCTGGTCATTAGGCGGAATGTTAGCCTTACAGTTAGCTTTTGATTTCCCCAAAAAAATTGATAAACTCATCTTAATTTCATCTACAGCAAAGTTTACAGCAGATGATTCTTATACTGCGGGTATTCATCCGAGTATCGTTAAAAATCTTGCTAGAAAAATAAATTCAGATAGTATTGCTGAACAAAAAAACTTTTACAAGCTTATGTTTTCCAAACAAGAGGATCATGCTTGCAAGGAATTTTTAGATGAATCAGCCGAAAATATAGTAACAAAAAATATTTTAAGTCTAAAAAATGGTTTGCAATATTTATTAGATACAGATTTAAGAAAATTATTATCATCAATCAATGTTCAAACAAATATTATTCATGGTACAGATGATAGTATCTGCCCTTTTAGTGCAGCACAATATCTAGCCAATCATATTGCTGAATCTACTCTGTCAGTTATACCAGGAGCAGGACATATTCCTTTTTATACTCAAGAGGAAACCTGTAAGAAATTAATATTTAATATGTAACATATAATATTATTAGAAATAACAGGTGATTAAATGATAGATAAAAAACAAGTTGTTAAACATTTTTCGAGTGCTGCAAAATCATATGATGACTATGCAACTGTCCAGAAGAAAATGGCTAGTGACTTAGCGAAAATAGTAAATACTCATGGAGATTTTAAGAATATTTTAGAAATAGGCTGCGGAACAGGATTTTTTACAAAAATAATAGCAAATCAATATCCAAAATCAAAAATTATGGTTACAGATATATCTCCGGACATGCTCGCTGCCGCAAAGGAAAACCTAGCTTCTTATCATAATATTTCTTATCAATTAATGGATGGAGAAAAGATTAATTTCAACCAAAAATTTGATCTCATTATCTCTAATGCAGTTTTTCAATGGTTTACTAATTATGAATGCGCTTTTCAATGTTTTCATGATCATCTAGTACCAAATGGATATTTGATGTATACAACCTTTGGGGTAAAAACTTTTACAGAACTTCATACTTCTTTTCAACATGCATTCAAATTAAGTCATATTGAAAAAGAAGCGCACCATGGACCCCAATTTAAAGATATCAACTTTTTGGAATGCATAGCAAGTCAATCTGGATTTACGGGTTATCATTTGGAAGAAAATCATCGTGATTTTTTCCAGAATCCTAAAGAATTTTTACATACAATAAAACGTGTTGGTGCTAATAACGCATCATCTGCAAAGGATATGTTATTAAGTCGAAAAGTTATGTTGAAAATGCTGCAATATTATCAAAATAACTATACGCAAAACCAACAAGTGTATGCTACGTATCATATAATATACGCTTGTCAGCAACGGTTTGAGGCTGCTAAATTATAAGAATAGAACTATAATATTTTATGTAACTATTATTCAATATTGGTGATGGTTGCGCCGTCAAGGGAATAATTGAGTCATAGAAATTGTCAGTTTGTAATATCTTATAAACAAGCGATACTGATTCATACTTGACAAAATAAGTAAATGAATATATTCTTATTTTGGATATATTATGAAGTTTTAAAGAGAATAGTTGAATCAGAGCAGCGTTGCTTTATGCCGTGACCGTGGCAGGAGTGGCGGCTTTTTTATGAAATGGTCACAGAAGGAGCATTTCAAGTCGATAGTAAAGAAGATGATCTATGGAAAAGAAATCTATAAGTAAATAGGCATATTGTTGATGAGACTGCCGTAAAAATCAATAAAAATGTCTTGAAAATGGGAGGAGGTTAAAATCCAAAATACTATATCAATAATAAAGAATAAAAGGGGAGTACATATGAAACAAGTAGATTTTAAGAATCATGACATACAATTACCAGAACTTACTCTTCGGGGAATGCTCTTGGGGATGTTCATTACGGTGATCTTTACAGCATCTAATGTTTACTTAGGGTTGAAAGTAGGTCTTACATTTTCATCTTCTATTCCAGCGGCGGTTATTTCTATGGCAATTTTGAAGATGTTCCAAGGGTCTAATATTTTAGAAAATAATATGGTACAGACACAAGCATCAGCAGCAGGTACGCTTTCGGCAGTTATATTTATTATTCCTGGTTTGCTGATGATTGGCTATTGGCAGGGTTTCCCTTTCTGGCAAACATTGATGATTTGTGCGTGTGGCGGTAGCCTCGGGGTGCTATTTACGATTCCGTTACGTCGGGCGATGATCGTAAACAGTGACTTACCTTATCCAGAGGGCGTGGCAGCGGCTGAAATTTTGAAAGTGGGTAGCGGTAGCGCTGAAAAAGCTGGGGAAAACGGGATAAAAGATATTATGGCTGGTGGTGTTGTCGCAGCTATTATTAGTTTATGCTCGAATGGTTTGATGATTATGTCCTCGGGGGTTAGCTATTGGTTTTCTTTCGGGAAAATTACTTCACAGATACCGCTTGGGTTTTCTTCCGCACTTTTGGGTGCAGGTTATTTAATTGGTATTGGTAGTGGTGTGGCTATGCTCGTGGGGATGGCGTTGTCCTGGGGCGTATTTTTACCGTGGCTTACATCAATGCTGTCTCCGGCAGCTGGGCAGAGTGCTAGTGCATTTGCCTCGAGTGTGTGGGCGCAAAAAGTGCGACTTATGGGGGCTGGTGTAATTGGTATTGCTGCAATATGGACGCTGATTACGCTTGCAAAACCAATTATCGACGGTATGCGTATTTCGATACAAGCAATGAAGAGTTCACAAACAGAGAAGAGTCTGCATCGCATGGATACAGATTTATCGCCTAAAACGACTGCGATGGTTTTTGGTGCTATCGTTGTTGGTTTATTGGGCACGTTTTATTCCTTTATTGCAGATGCCAACTTGCCGACAGGTACCGCTTGGACCTTTATTATCATAGGTGTTGTTGTGGCTATCTGTATGGGCTTCTTTGTAGCTGCAGCATGTGGTTACATGGCAGGCTTAATTGGTACCTCAGCTAGTCCGATTTCGGGGATTGGTATTTTGGGGATTATTACATCCTCATTGGTCGTATTGGGCATTGGTACAGCAGTTGGTCTTTTTAATACGGCAATCGGGATCAAATTTGCCATAGCTTTAGCAATTTTCATGACGAGTGTTATTGTTAGTATTGCGGCTATTTCAAATGACAATATGCAGGATTTGAAGACAGGGTATCTTGTCGGCGCTACACCATGGAAACAACAGGTGGCATTACTACTCGGGAGTATTATCGGGGCTTTTGCGATTGCACCAGTTTTGAATTTATTGTATCAAGCGTATGGTTTTGCTGGTGCTATGCCACGCGTTGGTATGGACGAAGCGCAAGCATTGTCAGCGCCGCAGGCAACTTTGATGACTACGATTGCGCAAGGTATTTTTAGTCATAATTTGGATTGGAATTACATTATCACTGGCATAGGTGCTGGAATTGCGATCATTATTGTTGATGTATTATTGAAGAAAAACTCGGCAAGCTACTCTTTACCACCTTTAGCTGTAGGTTTGGGAATTTATTTGCCGCCTACCTTGGTAATGCCGCTTGTGATGGGGGCTGTAACGAGTTACTTTGTGCACAGGTATCTTCAAAATAGGGTAATAGAGCAAAAAGTAGAAAACAAGGAAGAAGCTGTGGAAAATTGTAACCGCCATGGGGTGCTTTTTGCCTCTGGTCTTATTGTTGGGGAAAGTTTAATGGGAGTAATCATTGCGATCATTATTGTATTTTCGGTAACCGGTGGCGGCAGCGATGCACCACTGGCCATGGTAGGCAAAGAATTTGGCCCTACAGCAGATTGGCTCGGATTGATCGGCTTCATCGCGATGATTGCGATTCTTGTTTACCGCGTGATCAGTGCAAAGTTCCAAACGAATCAGCAATAATTTCGACATAAATACATGGTAAAATAAGGTGGAATGATATTTAGCTTATTCGTGCGATATATCTTTCATCAAAGAAAACTGGCTTCGCTTTTTAGCGGAGCCAGTTTTCTTTGCATACGTCTAGCTTTGTTCGTAGAGTAGTGATAAAAGATGTCCTATTTTCTTAATAAGATGATATACTTAAAGTAAGTATGTTGAAATATGTCGAAAGAGATGAGAGTGGATGTAATCACTCTCTAATTTTTGTATGTATAGTTTTATACTAATATTTAGGGGATATATCTTACGGTTTACTTAACTTATGATTTTCGCTTTTCAGTACTTATAATAATTTTCGGAAAATTCAGCATACTAAAAATTTAAAAGCTATTTGTGGAAAAATTAGTATACTAAAATGTAGTTAGCATTGTGGTAATGCTTTGGTATTTTTGGAGTTAGTAAAGAATGTTATGATGAATTTGTAAATAAGAACGGGAGGAAATTCAAATGAAAGATTTACAACAACGGCAAAAACAAATTTTGAATCATTTGTTGCAGATAGAAGATTTTGAACCTGTTAAAAAATTTGCCGCTGTGTTGCAGTGCTCGACTAAGACAGTGCGAAATGATTTGATGATTTTAGAAGAATGTGGAGTTGTTTTAGAAAAAATAGCTGGAAGAGGCGTTCGTATTTTACCCTCAAAACGGAGTACTGCAGAAGTTCTTATACAAGAACCTAGTATTCTGTATGATCTATCAATAGATCACCGGAGAATGAAAATCCTATTTGAGCTACTTGAAGGAGCAAAAGATAAACTATCTATTCAGTCTTTATCAAATAAATATTTTGTAAGTAAGACTTCAATCGTGAATGATTTAAAAGTGATTGAAGAAAAATTAGCAGAGTATAATTTACATCTTAAGAAGGATACGCAGGGAACACAGCTCGTTGGTTCAGAGATGGACATTCGTAAGGCCATGGTTGATATGTTAAATACGCTGATAAGTTCAAAAAGTATGACTTTTCAAGAAGAAAATTTCCGAATTAACCGTGAAACGTTATTGGAATTGGAAGAGCATTTTGGAAAATATAATGTTAAACAAGTTAAGGAAATTATTGAAGAAGCAGAACAACTTTTAAATTATAGAATAACTGAGCCTTACTACATTAATCTTGTGACACATATTTTAATTTTAATTCATAGAACTAAAAACGGAAAAACGATTTATTCAGAATTGAAAGAGGAAGGTAGATCTTGTGATCCAGCGTTTTATGAAGTATCCGAAAAAATAGCGAATAGGATTGAAACTATATTTTCAATTCAGATAAATCAAGAAGAAGTCTTTTATATTTACCGATATTTGATGTCTTCGGGTGGAGTTGTTGTACAGGAATTTAATTCGAAAAAATCAAGCCAAATTGATGAATCTTTACACGAAATAGCAATCGAAATGATTCATTTAAGTTCTAAAATCTTCCCGATTAAATTTACTTTTAGCCAATCTTTGTATAATGATCTAATTCTTCATTTAAAACCGATGATGAATCGGATTGAGTATAAAATTCAAATCAAAAATCCGTTATTGGAGGAAATAAAAGATGAATTTCCCGAATTGATGATTTTATTAAAGCTAGTTATCTTAAAAATAAGACTAAAATATAAGTTGCCTCAGATTAGTGAAGATGAAATTAGTTATATCGCTGTTTATTTTCAAGCAGCGATCGAAGAAGTAATCAGCAAAAAGCGAGTCATGATTGTTTGTTCCACAGGGGTTGGAACCTCACACTTATTGGAAAAACGAGTGAAAAATCATTTTCCTGAGTGGAATATTGTGGAGGTTATCTCTGCTAAACAATTAGAGGGAAAAAGAAACCTAGATCATATTGATTTAATTATATCAACGGTCAAACTCAATGTTCCCTTAAGTAAACCAGTGGCTTATGTGAGTGCCTTATTTAATAAAGCTGATGAAAAGAGAATCAGAGCATCCTTAGTGAAAGAATGTCAGGATTTAGTGATTGAAGAAAAAAAGGCGGCACTCATTAAAAATGTTTTTTTAGAGAGTGTAACAAAGTTTTATCAGGATGTCTCCCAGGCAAAATGTGTTGATTGTATCGTAATAAACAACTTGCTGGAGTTATGTGTATATGAAAAGAAAGATTTGGAAAAAGAAGAGCTTTGTAGTCAGATGGCTTGTCAAATTCGAGGGAAAAATAGAGTGAAATTGATCGTTTTAATTAGAACAAATGAGGATTTATCTGAAAAGATGCTGAAAGAAGTATACTACTTTTTAACACATGAAATGGAATAAAAATGGGGGGGATATTAAATGGATCTATCAACAATTATCGACGAAAATCGAATCAATTTAGAACTAGATGTGGACAATAAAGAGGAAGCTTTAGATGCATTGGCTGATATGCTAATAAAATCTGGGGTATTATCATCAAAGGAGGGGTTCATCAAAGATGTTTATTTGAGAGAAGCAGAAGGACAAACTGGTATAGGTGGCGGAATCGCAATTCCGCACGGCAAATCAAAGAGTGTACTGAAAACATCATTAGCTATTGGAAGGACTAAAAAACCTATTTTATGGGAGTCTCTAGATGATGAACCAATACAATGTATTATTTTATTTGCGGTAAGAGATGTGGACAGTACAACGGTACATGTAAAGTTATTGGGTGAGGTTGCGGGTAAATTAGCTGATGAAGAAATTGTTGAAAAACTGCTAACCAGTCGAAAGCCGAAAGAAATTATTTCTATTTTCAGTCAAGACAATTAGAAAATGGAGGGATAAACATGAAGATTGTAGGAATTGCAGCTTGTACATCTGGAATTGCACACACGTATATTGCCAAAGAAAAATTGCTGAAAGCCGGTAAAGCGTTGAACCATACGATTCATATTGAAACGCAGGGAACTATCGGAACTGAGGATGAACTCTTAGCGAAAGATATTGCGGAGGCAGATGTTGTAATTATTGCAGCAGATATTAAAGTAAACGGCAGAGATCGTTTTCAAGGAAAAAAAATTGTAGATGTACCGACCCATATTGTGATTAAATCTCCGAAAGCATTATTGAATAAAATTCAGGCAGATCTGGGAATTTAAAAATTCGAAATTGAAGGGAGTTTTTCATTATGTTGAGAAATCTGGAGCTAAAACGGCATGCGATGACAGGAATATCGTATATGATTCCCTTAGTAGTCGCATCAGGGCTATTGATCGCGATTGGAAATCTGGCTGGCGGAAATCCTGCGTTAATCTCTGACTACAAGAGTTCTTATACTTTATGGGAAGCAGCAGTTACCTTAGGTGTATATGGTATGGGGTTGATTCCGGCAGTTATGTCAGCGGCGATTGCTTACTCGATCGCTGATCGACCTGGGATCGCACCTGGCTTATTAATGGGGATGATAGCCAATGCGATGGGCGCCGGATTCTTTGGTGGTATGCTTGGTGGTTATATGTCTGGATGGTGCGTTAATTTTCTAAGGAGCAATGTAAAGGTTCCGATTTGGGCGCAAGGCCTAATGCCAATGATGATTATCCCTTTATTAGCATCGATTATTGTAGGTTTTATTATGTTTTTTGTCATTGGCAGACCTATTGCAGCAGCTTCCTTTGCACTAACCGATATGCTCATTAATATGCAAGGTGGTTCAAAAGCGGTGTTTGGCGCAATTATGGGAGCAATGGCAGCCTTTGATTTTGGTGGTCCAGTAAACAAAGTTGCTTCGTTATTCGCAGATGGGTTGTTAATTAATGGCGTGTATGGACCAGAAGCAATTAAAATTTGTGCATCGATGATTCCGCCGTTTGGTGTAGCGTTATCTTGGATCATTAAAAAATCAAGATATAGCAAAAGTGAAGCAGACAATATAAAAATAGCCTTTCCGATGGGAATTTGTATGATCACCGAAGGTGTTATTCCGATTGCAGCTGTTGATCCAATTAGAGTTATCTTTTCCTGCTCGTTTGGAGCTGCAGTAGGTGGTAGTTTGATTATGTTATTAGATGTTGCTTCGCCGGTTCCATCAGGAGGAATGTTTATCGTGCCGGCAATGCAAAATCCGATAGGTTTTTTAATCGCATTAGGCGTTGGTAGTGTGGTTACAGCACTATTACTAGTAGCTTTAAAGAAGGATGCTGTGGAAAAAGAAAATGCGGAAGATGACGAGATAGAAGAAGAGGTTGATTTATCAGGTATCAATATAAAATAAAGCAAAGGGGGCAATGGCTGTATGTATGTTTCGATGACAGATATGTTGAAGAAGGCTGATGTAGAAAATTATGCAGTTATGGCGATTAATTGTTTTAATTTGGAGACAGCACGAACTGTAATACGAGCTGCTGAAAAGGAAAATGCTCCGATTATTATCAATCTTTTTCAAGATCATTTGCTGTATCATTGTGATAGTGAGTTAATCACACCAATTGTCAAAGTCTTAGCCAGCAGAACAAGTTGTAAGGTTGTACTAAATTTTGATCATGGTCAAGAAGTCTTGTATTTAAAAAAAGCAATAGACGATGGTTTTTCTTCGGTGATGGTCGATGCTTCGCGGTTTGATTTAGATGGAAATATCGCGATGACAAAAGAGGTCGTTGCGTATGCTCATCCTAAAGGGGTAAGCGTTGAAGGTGAAATTGGCTGTATCGGACTTACTGAAGATTCGGAATTTACAAAAGATTCGATGTATACTGATCCGATTGAAGCAGCTAAATTTGCAAAATCAACAGGGATAGATGCCTTAGCAATTTCGATTGGTTCATCGCATGGAATTTATCCGGAGGATATGGTGCCTGCATTTGATTTTGAACGGTTAAGGCAGATTAAAAAACTAACCCAAATGCCGTTGGTGCTTCATGGTGGATCTGGTTCGGGCGAAAAAAATATTTTACAGGCCGTCAAAGATGGGATCAACAAGATTAATGTTGGTTGTGACTTTATGAATGCAAATGTGAATGCCTTAAAATGCAAGCTTGCGCAAGATCCTAGCATTAATTACTACGATTTAGTTGATCATGTTGAAAAAGAGAGCATGGAGATCGTAAGACATTATATTAGATTATCTGGTTCCAATAATAAAAATTAAAAGGGGATTGAAGAATATGTTAATGAATATGAAAGAATTACTATTAGTAGCACAAGAAAATAAGTTTGCCGTACCTGCCTTTAATACAAGTAGTAGTATGATTTTAAAAGGTGTTATGGAAGCCTGTAGAGAAAAAAAAGCTCCTGTTATTATCGCGATTCATCCCGATGAATTATCCTTTATTGAAGATAGCTTTATTGCGAGTGTGCGTGAAGAGCTCATGAGCAGTAATATACCAGGCGTCATTCATTTAGATCACGGTGGAACTTTTGAACAAGTAATGCGAGCAATTAAATGTGGTTTTACTTCAGTTATGATTGATGCCTCTTTACTGTCGTTTGAAGAAAATATTGCGATTACGAAAAAGGTCATTGAAGCAGCGCATCCAGTAAATGTCTCAGTTGAGGCGGAGCTTGGAACGATAGGAACAACTGGAAACGGCGGGGAGGAAGGAACGGAGCAAATTATTTATACGAAACCAGATACGGTGAAAGAATTTGTTGAAAGAACGGGCGTTGATACTTTGGCAATTGCGATTGGTACATCGCATGGTATTTATCCAAAAGATATGAAACCAAAATTAAAACTAGATTTATTAAAAGAAATCAGAGGAATTGTGGATATCCCATTGGTACTGCATGGCGGGTCGGCGAATGAGGACAAAGAAATTGCCGAAGCTGTACAATTAGGAATATCTAAAATAAATATATCAAGTGATATCAAGGATGCCTTTTATAAAAAATGCCGGGAAATATTATTGCAAGATTCAGGGATACGCGAACCAAATGCAATTTATCCACCATGCATTGAAGCAATGAAAGAGGTCATCTATGCTAAGATTGCATTATTTAATGATGGTGATAAAGTGAAATGTTATAAATAATCACAAATGTATTGGAACATCACTTTTATAGGGAAATAGTTTAACTTTAATAAAGTTTGTTACAAGAAATGGGCTGTCAATAATTTGACAGCCCATTTTGGATATGACGGATAATGTTTTTAATATACTATTTTATTATTATGAGAAAATGAAATATCCAAGTACAATAATCCCAAGCACGATACGATAGTAACCAAAGGCTTTAAAATCACTTGTCTTAATATAGGAAATCAAAAATTTAATCGTGATAACGGATACAATGTACGCAGAAATTAAACCAACAGCAAGAATTTGAATTTCCTCTGTGGTATAATCAAAGCCAAAATTCACGACCTTTAACAAGCTCGCGCCAAACATAACTGGTACAGCTAAAAAGAAAGAAAACTCAGCGGCAACTTCTCTTGAACAGCCAATCAGCATTGCTCCCAAGATTGTCGCACCGGAGCGTGATGTTCCCGGAATTAAGGATAATACTTGGAAACAGCCGATACTGAATGCTTTGGCAAAGCTAATTCTATGCAAATTCGTCACTTGTGGTCTACTATTTCTATTATGATTTTCTAATACGATAAATAAAACTCCATAGATAATCAAGGTAATGGCAACAGTCTGATAATTATAAAACATCGCATTTAGCATATGATCAAACGGTAAGCCAATCGCTGCTGCTGGAATTACAGCTACAATAACTTTCATCCATAATGAAATTGCTTCTTGCTTGATGTAAATACCACGCTTATAGGCAATCGGACAAAGTTTTTGCCAATAGAGCGTAACGACTGCCATAATTGCCCCCAATTGAATGACAACGAGAAACATTTCTTTGAAAGCTGGGGTAATGCTTAATTTGATAAATTCATCTACTAAAATCATATGGCCAGTACTACTGATTGGCAACCATTCTGTAATACCTTCTACGATTCCAAGAAATATTACTTTCAACATCTCTAACACTAATATAACAACTCCTTAACATACAAAAATTACATATAAAGAGATTCTACTCTATGTTTTATAAATATGCAATCTTTCTGATGTTATTTGCGAAGAAAAATCATAACAAAAATTTAAAAGATAGAATAGATGTCATTGTAGAAAATATTCTCTCCAAAAAAGCTGTGCAAATAAAGAGGCCTTAGTGATTATGTTTTATTGCAATCAAAATGAAACTGCGCTATATTTTAAATAACTACTATTTATATTATTTAATAGCAAAGATAAATATGAATGCGTTTTCGTGTCATATTTATTGAAATTATTTTTCAGCTAAAAAGTAAATTCATTTTTATAGGAGCGTTAGTATTGAATAAAATAGAACTAGAAAAAGAAGCGATGCATAAGATGTTAGCTATCTATTGTAAGAGTAAACACCATCAAGCTGGTTTATGTGAGAAGTGTACAGCATTATTAGCTGAAGTTCATAGACGCTTAGAGCATTGTCGATTTGGTGATAATAAACCAGCTTGTGGGAGTTGTAACATAAATTGCTATCGTGGTGACAAGTTTAAAGAAGTGGCTGCGATTATGCGTTATTCAGGACCAAGGATGTTATTTTATCACCCGATTCTCGCAATACAGCATTTGATTGATGTAAAATTTAAAAATAAACGGTAGTATTATACTTTAAGCACAATCATAGTCTAAAAAGAATAACCTAATAGTGGAAGTAAGTATTAGGAGAAATTTTTAAATGTCAGATTGTTGTTGTGACTATCATCATAACAACAATTGTTATCCAAAATGTCAGCATGAATGTGAGCGTAGGTGCCCGGCATGTGGTCATTCATTTATGTCCATGGGATTGTCATATGTGTTTAACATGTGGCCATCATTTTAGTCATAAACATGAGTGTTCCCATTGTCATTGTGAGTTCTAAGTGAAAATACTCCAATGAAGCATAAAGAAAAATACGCTAAATAAGTCCTGTAAAAGCAGGGCTTATTTAGCGTATAATCAAGGCAAATACATGGCATGGTGACTAGTAGTATTTATTCATATTCCTTGAGTTAAACTCGGAATTTATTGACCTCTGTCTGTAAATCCTGAGCTAGCGTAGCAAGGCTCTGACTGGAGGAAGCGATTTCTTCCATTGATGCAGATTGTTCCTCGGTTGCAGCTGATATTGATTGGGTTTGTCCCGATATATCATGACTAATTTGTTCTGATTTTCGCATTGATTCGAGTATCGTTTGGCTTGCGATTACCAGTTGATTCATGTCGTCGGCTGATCCTTGCGCTATTGTTGCAACTTCACTTATATGTTTATCAATATCCCGGAATGCTTCACCGGCTTGAATGACGATGTCAGATCCTTGTCGTACTTCCTGTGTTCCGTCAATCATCACTTTAACAGCATCTTCTGTTTTACTTTGTATATCGCCAATAATACCTGAGATCTGCTTCGCCGCCTCTTGAGACTGTTCCGCTAGTTTACGTACTTCGTCGGCTACTACTGCAAAGCCTCGCCCTTGTTCTCCTGCTCTTGCCGCTTCTATTGCTGCATTGAGTGCTAACAGATTCGTTTGTCCGGCAATGTTGGAAATTGTTTCAACAATTTGCCCGATTTTCTTGGAGTATTCACCTAGTTCACCAACCACATTCGCTGAATTGTCGACTGCTTTTCTAATATTATTCATTTGGTTAATAGCAGTGCTGACCGTCTCATCGCCTATTTTTGCTGAATTTACTGCACCGCCAACTATGGTTACCGTGTTTTGTGTTTTATTGGATTGTTGCTGCATTTCTGCTGCAATTTTTTCTACCATTGTCATTGCTTTATATATTGTAGTAGATTGGTCTTCAACCGCTGTAGCAGTTTCACTAATAGAAATGGCCACAGAGTTGGCAGCTTGGGCAGATTGCTCAGCACTCGCAGTCAATTCTTCAGAGGAAGCCGCAACTTGTTCTGAAGAAGAACCAATTTTATGTACTAAACCACGCAGATTTTTGACCATGGTTTCAAAAGCCAAAGCCAGATGTCCGAGTTCGTCCTTACTGGATACTGTAATTTTTGATAGACTGAGATCACCACTAGCAATACAATTTGCTGCCTTCTCAAGTATTTTAATCGGTTTGCTAATTTGCTCTGCAATATAGAAAATAACACCAGATACAATCAGTAATACAATAAGAATGGTTATGAGCGTGATCCAAGTAAATGAGCTTAAAACGGCAGTTGTTTCTTTTACCGGAACTGTAATCCATATTGACCAATTTGTTCCGCTAATTGGTTCATATGATAAATATTTTTCTCCAACGGAATACTTATTGATTATAGTTCCGGATGTTCCATTCATTGCGTTTTCCATTGCTATTTTTAATTCCGCTGAGCTGTTAGGGTCGGTAAGGGCGTTGAAGTTATTTACGAGATCTTTGGTTGGATGAAAAATGGTTAAGCCATCTTTTCGTACAATATGAGCAGTACCCGTTTCATATAATTTTATATCACTAATAAATTTTTGTAAAAAATCTACTTTGGTTACACCAAAAAGCATTCCTGTGATGCGATCACCATTTTTGACTGGCATCGAAATTGCAACAACCTGATTTCCTGTTTTTTCGGCAATAGATGGATCAGATATCATTGTTTCTCCATTCATTGCTGATTTAAAGAAAGGAGCTTTACTGATATTTCCAGCTTCTCCATGAGAGTCAATTAAGTTACCAGATGTGTCAGACCAAACGATTGCTTCATAAAGGTCTTTATTTTTATTTAATTCTGATGCAAGATAAGTTTGAATGGTACTACGATCTCCATTCGTAATAATTGGCGAGCGGGATATAGTCGCCAATTCCGTTTTGCTGTTATTTAAAATAGCAGAGATTTCGATTGATGTTGATTTTGCTAAAGAGGAAATTTCGTTTTGAACATTATTTTGTATGAGTTTTTTTGCTTGCCAATAGTTTAGTCCGGATAAAATGCCAAGTGAAAAAATAAATAGAGTAATAATCACCACAGCCAACTTTGTTCTAATACGATTAATGTTAAACACCTCCAATGGATAATGAATCGATAGTATTGTTCTTGGCTCTATAGATGAGTGATAGCGATAGAGCGATACATTGTTAATTTACGTTTTAGCTTAACAATGTATCGCTCTATCAAATTATTAATTTAGAAGAAAAAGTCTATTTGGGCACGGAATTTATCTTCTTTAGTATTTGTGCTCAATTCTTTGACGTCATCGTACCAGATGGTAAGCATTGAGCTCATACAAGGAACGTAATGGAATCCATAGCGAATACCTTTTTGATTAGCAGCTAAAGGTATATCATTTCCGATAATTGAATTTGTTTCTAGATTATGATAAGTAACAAAAGTATCATAGGAATGAATTTTCCATGGATTAGCGCCCTTATATGTTAGTTTTGCATAAGATCCAGTATTATCCGACTCTGCAGTAGATCTGACTTGTGCGCATTCGAAGCTAAGGTCTTTACTGATCTTTGTATCAAAGCCATACTCTGTGAAACTGAGTTCGGGACTGCTAAATAGTACTTCTTTAGGAATGGCCACAGAACCTTTTTGGTAAGAGGCTCTAATATTGGTAATTTGAGAAACTGGAACTACAACATCAATTGCATGATATGAACTTGTTTGCATAGTTCCATCGGCAGTGCTTAGTGACGAGTTGTTACTAGTTCCTGGCCAATATGGAGTATTTTCACCAGTTACTATAGTAGTTTTTACTACTTTACCAAAAGAAATAAGACCACCGCTGACCTCTTGATAGTTACCATGAACTAATCCGTAAGTAGGCATATAAGTAAAGCGACCAAGTTTTACGGTGGTTCCATCAAACTCTCCATCGACATGAACTTGAAAAACAGGCCAGTTCCAGTCATGTAATACGCCATCAGGAGAATAAGAAAAAGGTACATCATTTCTTAGGTTTCGGTGAAATTCACTTTCAGTTATAACTGAAAGTTGATCATTTATCTTTGCTGAAATTTTTAAATTTACCATGCTATCAAAATCTGTAACACCTTTACCTTGGGTATGCTCATATCTAGTACCGAAAATACCAGATATTTTGATTTTTTCATCAGTTGTAGTTTTAGTATCAGTGGCAACGGTGTTATTAGTTACAGCTTTTGTATCAGTTGCCACTGTGGTATCAGCTGCAAAGGTATTGCCACCAATACCAAGTAGTAATATAGCCGTTAAAAGTGTGATTGATTTTTTCTTCATAAATTTTTGCCTCCGCTTCAAATATAATTAGTGTGTTGTTTATTCAATTAAATGCAGGCAGCGTATGTTTGACTGAACTTAATTGAAAAGAAGAAATATTTGCAAATTTACAAGCAAATATATCCAGTGTTATGAAAAGCATGAATTAATAATAAAAATAAGTTATACATGTATAATCAATATTTTAGAGTGGATTAGGGGGTAAAAACAAATAATCTATTTCACACTTAAAATGCAAATTATTATTTCATAAATAATAGTTATTTATTTTTGTGAAAAATGATGAATTGTTGCTAAAAGACAGCCAAGCGTTATGAGGATACAACCTAACCATACAAGGAAAATGAATGGTTTAAAGCTAATCTCAAAGCTTTGATCATTTCCAGCGATATAGAAATCACCTGATAATGTACTATAAATTGCCGGCTCTTTTGCGGCAATTGTACCAAGATCGTTGAGCTTGTTCGTTATGGAAATTGTATTGCCGTCAATAGAGAAGTTTTGCTTCATTTCATTATGGCTGTCATTGATGGTTTTGCTTTGGTAGGTAATTGGTAGAGTGTATACTGTTTGAGTTTCGCCAACAGCAAGAGAGAAGGTTTCTTGCTGCGCCGCTACGGATGAAAAAAGGATGCCGATGCATAAAAAGGCTAGGCCGATATGAGAGAGTATGGCTGCTAGTGAAAGCTGCCGTTTAATGATATGAATAGCAATTACAGCCATAGCAAGACTGATCGTAAGGAGATAGAGTGGGTGAACAATTCCATAATAGAGGCAAAAAATAACACCAATAAAAAATGGAATAGCAAGAAAGAGGTATCGTTTATAGTTGATATTCTTTATCTGGCCCCAGGCTACGATTGGACTGAAAATAAGCAGTACCAGCAAGAGTGCAACCAAAGGCAAGGTAGAATTATTGTAGAAATTCGTACTGACATTGGTTGCATTCCCAAGAAAATTTGTGATGAGCGGTGTTGACATACCAATCAAGACTAAAAGTGCAAGTCCTAAAAACAGAATAGAACCGGCGGTGATCATGAATTCTCTGCTTGTGAAGTTTTGATATAGCGGTGCGGTATAGACGGACCCCCACTTAAATACTAAAACGAGTGTAGCGGCGAAGATTACGATAAATATCGATATTCCAAGAAGATAGGCCGAATCATCTCCACTAAAGGCATGAACAGAAAAATCATTTAAGATGCCACTGCGTGTTAGGAAAGTACCATAAAGCACAAGGATAAAACTATAAATTGCTGAAAAATACGTAAAGCGAAAAGCGCCAGGTTTTATTTTTGCCAGTTGTAGTAGATGAATGAGTGCGCCGCTAACGAGCCAGGGAACAAGGGAGGAATTTTCGACGGGATCCCAGCCCCAGTATCCTCCCCAACCTAGTGTTTTATAGGCCCAATAGCCACCGATAAAAATTCCGGCACCAAGAAATGTCCACGAAAAAAGAGCCCAGGGTAGAGCTTTATCTATCCAGTCTTTATGCTTAGTGCTTATGAGTCCGCCAATGGCATAAGCAAATGGAATCGCAAGGGTAGCATAGCCAATAAAAATGATTGGTGGATGAATGACCATCCAAAAATTTTGTAATAAAGGATTGAGACCCATGCCATCAGGGTAGGCAGGACCAAGCATAAATGGATTTTTAATGATTAAGAGGATTACAAGGAGTGTTTGTACCATAACATAGGCGATAAAAGCCGGCTGGTTCATAGATTGGTTTTTCTGAAAATATAAGCCAAGTACAGCATGGATAAGAAGCCAAAGCAAAAAAGAACCTTCTTGTCCTGCCCAGAAAGCGGCAATTTTGTAGGACAGCCCTAACGAATGTGATGAATAACTCCATACATAAAAATATTGAAATTTATCAGTTAAAATAACGTACATGAGAAAGATGCTAGATATTATAATGCAAATAACTGATAGCTTATAGGAAAAATCAGCTAACGAAAATGTTGGTTTGCTGTCTGATTTTTTTTTACTATCATCCTTTGCAAAGCGAGAGATGTACGCAATAAAGGAAATAATGCTCGTGATACAAGCTAGAAATAAAGAAATAACACCGATCATTGCTGAGTTTCTCCTTTTCGTTCATATTTTGATGGACATTTAACCAATAGCTTATCCGCTTGAAACTGACCATCTTTGTATTTGCCAATCGCAACAATACTGTCGGCGTGTTCGAAATTATCAGGTTTTAAACCATGATAAGAAACTGGTACTTTATCACCTGCTTCATCCATTAGGAAGAAATGCAATTGCTGCGCTTCATAGGTAATGGTTTCTGTAGCTTTTACCAGCGTTCCCTTCACTTGTACGGTAGATTTACTGGCTTTGGCTTCGGCAAAACTTACATAAGGGTTAAGGGAGGTACTGAACTCCATGAGTGCATAAACCGCAAATAGTGCAATGGAAAATAAGATAATCCCATGTCGTTTATTCATAACTTGATTCCTCGCTTAAATAAAAGTTTGAAAAATATGCAGGTTATATTGCATAGTGCAGCGATTAGGACATAAAGCATGATTTGGTCCATAGAGATTTTGCCACTGTTATTTAAAAGTGGCTCCGGATGCAGAGAAAAATAATAGCGAGGAATGACAAAAACAAGAAATGGCATCGTTACGCAAGAGAATAGAGAATAAATGGCGGATATCTTTGCTCGAACTTCTTCGTCTACGATCGAGGTTCGCAGAGCGAAATAAGCACCGTAGATAAGCAGTAGAATAAAGATGGTGATTTGTCTTGGATCCCAGTTCCAGTAAGCGCCCCAGGTTAGCTTTGCAAAGATTGCCCCGCTTATCGTTGCCATCAGACAAAAGAGAAAGCCTAAATATGCCGAACGGCTACTGATTGTATCGTATTTTAAAGCACGTGTTTTTAAGTAACGAAAAGCCCACCAGGCGGAAAGTAAAAAAGCAAGTACCGATACCCAAGCAACTGGAATATGAAAATAAGCGATGCGGACAAGATTGCCAAGACCTTCGGCAGGCGGTACCAGATAAAAGACAGCCCAGACCACTATTGTAGTAAAAAGTGCAATAAAAATATTAATCATTATAAAAATCCTTTCTAATCGTACCAGATGTAATCAAATAGTATAGAAGCAACGCCAATCAGAACCATATCATAAGCACCGACGAAGAGTAGCTGTCGCTGCATAGTAAACGAATTTGGAGTAAAGGTAGTTTCAGTAAGTTGAATGCATAATAAAAAAAGCGGCAGGATAATAGGAAAACTCAGTATGGTAAATAACGAAGTCTGACTTTGCGTGTAAATAATCATCGAAGCAGTCAGTGTCGTAACAATCGCAATACCAGCATTTCCGGCTAATAAAATAAGCAATAAGAAAAAAGGATGATAGATTTCTACGTTTAATAAAATAATGAATAAAGGAAGTAAAAATAGTGTTAAAACATTCAATAAAAGAAAATTGTAAATGAATTTGCCGAATAAAACTGGTTGACTTGTGCCATAAGCGCGGAGCGTATGGATTGTTCCTGAAACCTGTTCCTGTAAAAAAACGCGCGACAAACCTGCCATGGCTGAAAAAAATAAAATAATCCAGAAAAGAATGGCTAAGAATTTCGCATCTAATGCTTGATTGCCGATGGACATACTAATGACAGATAAGGTTGTCAGAGAAAACATGAGCAGTGAGTTTATTGCATAATGGGAACGAAACTCTGTTTTGAATTCTTTTTGTAAAATAAGATTTATTTTATGTAAGGTGGATGACTGAATCTGCATAATTTACCTCCGAGGGTTCATTTGTTGCTAGAAAAACAGTACGGTTTTCATTGCAAGCGGTTTGAATAAGGCGTTGTATTAGCTGGTGTCCTGATTCATCTAAATTGGAAGAAGGTTCGTCTAGAAACCATACAGTTTTATCTGCGGCAACGAGCAGAGCTAATTTAAGACGTTGTTTCATGCCGGTAGAAAAATTCTTTATTTGCTGATCTGGCTGTACAGAAAGTTGTACTGTTTCTAACAGGTTAGCTATGGAAACAGTAGATAAATTAATTCCGGTGATACCTGCAAAAAATTTAAGGTTTTCTTCAGCCGTTAATGAATCATATAATTGCATTTCTGGCATCACGAAAGCAGTATGCGTGCGAAATTCGGTTATTGATACTTCTTTTTGCATATGAAGATAGGAAATAGCACCCGATGAAGGGGCTATATTGCCTGCAATGATTTTTAAAAACGTAGATTTACCTGAACCGTTGTTTCCAGTGATACAGGTACAAGAGCCAGCGGTGATTTTCCCAGAAAGAT
This sequence comes from uncultured Veillonellaceae bacterium, assembly GCA_963805085.1. GTDB lineage: Bacteria > Bacillota > Negativicutes > JARBTT01 > JARBTT01 > JARBTT01. The sequence continues at coordinate 104,679 of CAWDTA010000005.1, forward strand.
TATGATATAAAGAATTTGTATGAAATTTTTTAGTAATATTGGTAAAGATAATATCAATGCTCATTAAAATACTCCCTATAGTAAGATAAGACCATACTTTTTAAGGAATGGTCTTGTCTTTTTATTTATGAGGTTTTTGCTGATGTATTATTTTTTCCAGCTGTCGTCTAATTGATCTAGCCAAGGTGCAGGATGGCATTTTCCACATTCTTCAGTGGATTGTAGATGATGCACGCTATGACATTTATAGCAATCTGGTGTTTCATTTCCTACATCATGTGTTGAAGCATGCGGATTTGCTTTGCCTAAAGATGCTGTTGTGTTTTTTACTTTTTCAAAATCATGGCATTTCAGACATAATTCGTTGGAATACTCATATGCGGGCAATGGGTCTTTATAATTACCAGTAATCTGCTTAATGCCTTCTGTAGCCTGCTGTTCAAAGGAAGGCTCGTGGCAATCATGACAGGTAACATTCGCATCCGCATGTTTTTTTGCTAATAAAGGGCCTTCGTGATAAGAGGCATAATAGGTTTGCATGTTATGACAGCTAGCACAAAATGCTGGACTTGCACTAACTTTTTCCATAATAGCATAACTGATGCCGCCAATGCATATCATTGCGACTACGAATAAAAGCATAAATTTAGGCTGCTTGAATTTATCTAGGATCTTTTTAGAGATTTTTTCATCATCTATTGTCATTTTACGGTCTCCTATACAGAAATTTATTAATCTGATAAATTAACATCAAGATACAAGGGGAGCTAAGTTTAGCGTTTTGCAGCACTTGTTCCTGCAAGACGACCAAAAACTAGAGCAGTTGCATGACTTACACCAGCAGTAACAACTGGATAATCAGCAAGGAATCTTCCTCCCATTGAGTTTCCAGCTACATATAAACCTTCGATCCCATTGTAATCTTTATCGAGAACATTGCATGTCTCTGGATCACAAGTAAGTCCACCCATAGTTATGAGTGTAGCGCCACCTTCCATTTTACCTGCATAAAATGGAGCAGTCTTAATAGAAAATAGACGTTTGGCTGTTTTGCCAAAATCGTCATCAAGACCTTTTTCACAAAGTTCATTATAGCGTTTGATTGATTGAAGTAATGATTTTTTAGCGTTTGCATCCATATTAAGCTTATTGGCCAAATCTTCTAAACTATCTGCAACGATAAGATCTTTAGTTTTAAGAAAGTCTGCACGAGAGGTATAGGCTGTTCTACCAAGCGCCCATTCGCAACCTTTTAATTTTGGATTTTTATCATCAGCAACAAAATGATTTACACTTCCGTGTGAGACACCCATATATTCAAGTTGTTCAGGCCACTTATCATCAAATATTTGCCATGCAAAATTTTCTGGTTGACGATAAAGTGCGCAAGATAATTGCTGTCCGCCGATATCTTCATTGACAAAACGTTTACCTTTAGTATTTACAAGGAAATAAGCATCAACCCCCATAGGACCGCCAAGTGTGTGAATTACTGGAGCATGAGGACCATCTTCAATTTTTCCGCCAATCCATGCACCAAGTCTATGTCCATCACCTGTATTGGTAGGGTTCCCTTTGGCATCTTTATTAGGGAATACATTTACATAATCAATTGCCCAAGGCACAAAATGTTTTATCATGTCCTTATTGCCACCATAATCGCCAGTTGTCAAAATAACACTTTTCTTAGCAAGAACTTTTGTATATGCGCCTTTTGTATTTTGACAGATGACACCTTCGACTCTACCTTTATTGTCAGGACGAATCAATTTACGTGCAGCGTTAGAGAAGATAAATTTGCAACCTTGATCTAAGCATTTTTTATAAACACGACTTATGATTTCTTCTTGACTTGGTAAGAAGGTCATAACCGTTGGATATGTAGGACTGTTTTCCTCTTCACGGTTGTAATGTTCTGGGATAGGATAATGCATCATCATTAAATTAATTTTATTATCGGCCAAAGCCAATGCATTTTCTGGAAGAACTTCAAGATCTGGCGCAAGTTCTAGCAGCCAATCAAAATCTTCACCGCTATGATCTGCCCAGTATTTCCAGAGCCGCTGGTCAGCTCGGTAGCCCATCTGTTTCATATTTTCAAGGATGGCAGCATTTTTATCTATTGTAATACCAAGCTTTTTTTGAATCTTATTGTCGATGGTTCCATATTGACCACTGCGACATTGATAAGTACCAGCTTTTTCAATCACAATAACCGAAGCACCTGCTTCTGACGCTGCTCGTGCGGCAAATAAACCAGCAACACCAGCACCGACAATAACTACATCTGCTTTGACTGTCTGCTTAATTTCAGAGTCAGTAATCGTTGGCGGCTCTCCAAGCCAATTTCCAGTTGGCATTTCTTTAGGTTTTGGTTCGCGTAATAGCTTCTCTTGGTTACCACAACCGGATAGAAGTAAGCTGCTAGAAACAAAGCCGGCAGCAGCCATTGCGCCTCCTTTTAGAAAATTTCTTCGTGATAGTTTGTCCTGAGACTTCTTTTCATTTGTAATAGTATCGTTCTTACTCATAAGCATCGTTCCTTTTTAAAATATATTTAGTGTATTGTTTATCTACAGTAAGCCCAGCTATTTAATGGTTGGCTTATTGCTTTATAAAAAGAAGAAACTTTTATGGATATTTAAGCCGTTTTTATAAACTATTATTACAAAAGCTTTAATCCACAATAAAAATAAGTTATGTATGTATAACTTGTATTTTAGAGTGAATTAGGATTCAAAACAAATAATCTATTTCATATAGATTATGCAAATTATTATTTCATAAATAAAAGTTATATATCATCTTATATGGCTATGATTTTCACTTTTGAAGGTATATTTTGTCGAAAAATAGACTGGACAGTTTTTTTTTTGCATGTATTATTAGGTAAAGAAAAAACAACGCTAATATATCTGATAATTCCTATTTTGGATGGAGTGAAAAGAAGTTTATGAATAATAAGCAGAAAAATCTAATAAAAATTTTGTTAGATGCTAATGAAAACATAACTGCAAGTTCTTTGGCTAGTAAAATAGGAGTTTCTATTCGCAGCATAATGAATTACATTTCTGAAATTAATTTTTTTTATGCTGGATTAATTGCATCCTCTAGAAGTGGCTATAATATTGATAAAACTATGGCAAAAAAATTGCTGGAATTTAAAAGAACAAAAGTTCCTCAAACACCAGAGGAACGTGTCAATCATATTATTAAAACTATGCTTACAAAAAAATCTGAGTTTGATAAAGGTTTTGATTTACATGAATTTGCAAGTGAAATGTATGTAAGTGTAGAAACAGTGAAAAAAGATATAGGAAAAGTAAGAAAGAAAATTGCGGATTTTGAACTTAGTATTCATATGGATAACGCTTATATTTTGCTTGAAGGTGCAGAAAGTGACAAACGCAAACTTATAAGTAAGGCGATTTATGAAGAATTTGGTAAAAGTAAATTTAGCGCTTCTGCAATACAACAAATTTTTCAGCCTTATAATGTAGAAAAACTATATTCTATCATTATTGAGCAATGTGGAAAGCATTATTATTTTGTGAATGACTGTGTAATATTAAATTTGATTTTAGATACCATGATTAGTATCGATCGTATAACAAATGATAAAACTATTCTCTTGATAAAAGGGAGCGAAGAGAAGTTGGAGTGCCGAGAACGAGAAATAACAGTTCAGATTGTTGGTGAAATTGAACGCTATTATGGAATTGTTTACAATGAAATAGAGATTGACTATCTTACTGATATTATGATGAGTTACTTAATTCCAGTCGATTTTCAGAAAATTTGCAAAACAAATGTTGGCAAAATTGTTGGTATAAACTGTATGAATATCGTTAACGAAGTTTTTCGATATACAAAAGCAAATTTTTATTTCATCAATACGGAAAATGATCATTTTGTGGTTCGTTTTGCTTTACATATGAAAAAATTATTATGCCGCTTACAAAGTGGTCATACCATCAATGATCCTTTAAAAGTTGATCTAAAAATGTCATACCCGTTTATTTTTGAATGTGCAGTAAGTATTGCGTGGGAAATTACACAGCTAACAGGGTATAAATTAACTGAAGACAATATTGCCCAAATTGCGGTGCATATGGGGTATAATTTTGTGGAACAGAAAGAAAAGGCTCCTAAGCTTTGCTGTTGCTTATTAATTACTCATTACTATGATTATGGAGAACAGGTTATCGAAAAAATTAGTAAACAATTTAAAAATGATATCATTGTTTTAGATATATTGAGAGTAGAAAAGCAAATAAAAGATTTTAAAAATGTTGACTTGATAATTTCAACGGTTCCATTGCCGGAAAGCTTTAAAACGGAATGGGTTAGAATCAATCCATTTCTCTTAGAACCAGATATTAGTAGGATTTCAAAAAAGATAAAATCTGTAATGTTGTCGAGAAAAAAACAGTTTTTGCTTAATGCATTATTAAAAATTACAAATGCAAATCTGTTCTGTAAAAATTTAAAAAGAAAAAATAAAATAACCCAAAAAGATGCGATTCTTTTTATGAAAGAAATATTAGAAAGAGGCGGATATGTAGATAAGGATTTTGATGCTGCTATAGTTGAACGAGAAAAATATTCGTCTACGGTATTTGGGCAAATTGCCGTTCCACATCCGATAAAAATGACAGCTCATAAAACAGGGCTTTTTATAATGATCAATGACAAACCAATACTCTGGGAAAAACATGAAGTGAATGTTATTTTACTTTTTGCTGTGAATAAAAACGATTGGAAGCTTTTCTCTGACATATTTGATACGCTAGTTGCTCTTATGCTAGAGATTGAAAACCTAAATAAAGTAATGCAATGTAATACTTATGAAGAATTTGTCGATGTTGTTGTAAGCTTAGTTGAATAAATTGGACATAATATAATCTAAAAAGATAAAACTAATGGTATAGCTAAAAGCACTAGGAGGAATCTTTTGATATCAGATTATAGTTGTTGTCACAGGCAGAAAAAACAATTGTTATCCAAAATGTTAACAAGAATATGAGCGCAGGTGCCCGGCATGTGGTCATGTATGTGCATGGGATTGTCATATGTGTTTAACATGTGGCCATCATTTTAGTCATAAACATGAGTGCTCCCATTGTCATTGTGAATTCTAAACGGAAACGTCCTCTGGGGCGTTTTTTTATATAAAAAAAGCTGGCTAACAAAAATGTTAGCCAGCTTTTTGAGTTTTGGTGTTATTTATTTCTCTTTTATCTGAACTTCGACGACAGCTTTTTTCGCTAAATTCATAATCTGGGTAGGTGTAAGATTTTCCTGAGGTTCAGCAGCTGGAAAGTATAGTCCATCAGGAAGCGTGCTGATCAAGTTCTGAATATAATTAATTTTAACGGCAAAATTAACATTTTGAGGAATGGTTCCGGTAAATAACATTGTTGCTGCCCCGTTCATGCTAGCAGTAACTACACCGATAACTTGTCCCTTTTCATTTAATAAAGGACTGCCACTATTACCCGGTTGTATTGGAATGCTAATCTGGTACATTCTTACATCGTCTTTAAAACCAGTGATACTATTGATGATACCTTCACTTAATTTAGCTTTATCTCCTAGCATATTCGGCATAGGAAAGCCAACCGCATATACAGGATCACCATCTTTTGCATTTTGCGTATTGCCAAGAAATAATGGGCTAACCGAGCCTTTGAAATCATCTACCTTTAAGATAGCCAGATCGTTTGCCGCGTCTTTTGCTATCACAGTAGCGGCTATCTTTTGATCATTGTTGTATACAATTTCAATATTTTTAGCTTTATCAATGACATGATGATTGGTGATAATCAGATTTTGTGTGATAAAAAATCCAGAACCTGAACCAACTTTTTTTAGCGCTAGATTTTTGCCATCAATTTTATCGTTTGGATATATCCGATATAGATGTTTTATTTCTCTTTTATTTTTGGTAGTTTGCATATAAGTAATTGTATTGTCGTCCATTAATCGAAAGGTATTTCCAGCTAATTTGTTTTCGGTAAAAACCAGAAGATTTTGTTTGTATTCATGCAATGATCCAATATATAACTTTGAAGCAGCAGAAGCTTTTAACTGAAGTTTGAGTGCTCCTGGACTCCAAGCAGAGTCGTTGCTTTGTGTGATGAAGCCAAGATAATCATAACCTCTTTCTACGGAAAAAGTATTTTTTATAATTGCAAGTTCATACTGATCATTTTCAGCCGTCCAAATGCCTTCAATTAGATCTTTGTTATCAGTGGTTAAAAAGTCCTGAATGGCTTTTTCCCTGCTGAAATCTTTGTCAGGCAATGGTTGTGCAGAACAAGGAATTGTAATAAAGCAGAGTAAAAATAAAATAAAAGCAAAATGTAGATGTCTTTTCAATGTAAAGAGCCTCCCAATCATTTCATACTAACAAAATTCATTATAACATATTTTATTTTGGTTAATAAGGGATAAATTTCCTATGTACAGCCTTTGATAAGCGTGCTTTTCATTACAATAAAAAGTTTTTTTTTATTATGTAACAATTTTGCAAGAAATTTGTTTGCTATATGATAATTTTGTAAATTATAATATAGTGCAAGAGCAACTGTTTAATAATAAAGTTGATAACTATAAATAGAGGAATACGGTGCAAGTAAGTGGTGGAGGTTGCAATATGCTTGAAACATTAAAACAAACGAATTATTATCGATGGCTTATTTTTGGCGTTACAGCGTTAGGTACATTTATGGCGACTTTAGATGCGAGTATTGTCAATGTTGCATTGCCCGTTATTTCACAGAAATTAGGCGCGGAGCTTTCAGTGGTGCAATGGGTTGTTTCAGCATATCTTTTGGTGATATCCAGTCTATTACCGCTGTTTGGTAAAGTCGGTGATATGTATGGGCGGCGACGAGTGTATTTATCGGGAATGGTGCTATTCGCTATTGGCTCACTAATTTGCGGAATGTCAAATACGATATGGATGTTGGTCATTGCTAGGATCGTTCAGGCTGTTGGAGCTTCGATGCTAATGTCAAATGCTCCAGCTATTGTCAGTACTACTTTTCCCGGGAAAGATCGGGGACGAGCCTTGGGCATGAATGGTACTGTTGTCGCTCTTGGTTCACTTACGGGGCCGAGCTTGGGGGGGATTCTCGTAGGCACTTTAAATTGGCAATCTATTTTCTATATCAATATTCCCATTGCGATTGCCGCAGTTTTGTTTGGTTATGCCATCCTTCCAGCAGATGAACAGCAAACGGTAAAGCCTTTTGATTATATGGGGGCATTATTATTTGCACTGGCCATGACTAGCTTATTGTTGGTTGTCAGCCATGGGCAGGAGTGGGGCTGGGCGTCTCCATATGTTTATAGTATTTCGTTTGTGGCGTTTATCGGCTTTAGTGCCTTTTTTTATCAGGAAATTCATGTGGAATATCCCATGATTGAATTATCTTTATTTAAAAATTGGACATTATTATCAGGAAATATAGCGGGGATGCTTTCTTTTATGGCCATGTTTTCTAATAATATGCTATTGCCTTTCTACTTACATACCATTTTATTATTGTCACCTACGCAAATCGGTATAGCAATTACGCCATTTCCTTTATTACTGGCAGTGACTGCACCTGCTAGCGGCTACCTATCCGAAAAAATGAATCCAGCGATACTAACGACATCTGGTTTATCTCTAACGATGGGGGGATTGCTATATATGTCGACACTAGATGCAAATTCTACCATTTGGCATGTGATTATCAGTCAGGCGGTAATGGGAATTGGCAATGGATTGTTTCAATCACCTAATAATAATAGTGTTCTGAGTTCGGTGCCTAAAAGCAAAGTTGGCTTAGTGAGCGGTATTAATGCCTTGGTTCGTAATGTAGGGATGGTCAGTGGGGTAGCGATATCGGTCGCTGTTTTTGAAAATCACAAACATCAGATACTTAGTTCGATTGCACAACCGGATGTTTCAGAGCAAATTGCCGCATTTTTGTCTGCCTATCATGCTTCGCTTATTGTGGCAGCTTGTTTTGCGGGAATTGGGGCGATGATATCTTTTAATCGCAGAGTTTATTTGGAGAAATCTACGGAGCAAGACTAAAACGGTTGCTAAAAAAATATAAATTTAAAACAATAAAAGCTTCTACAGAATTTTGCATAAATCTGGTAGGAGCTTTCAACTTTTTGACGAAGTGCAAATAAGTGTGAAGCGAAAACGATAGTTTTGGAGCGAACTAAAGTGAAGTTCAGTTTTAAATAAGGCTGTAATGGGTACAGGCATAGTAAGCGAAGCATTTTGGGAAAAGAGTATGTAGTAATAAGGTGGATCCGAAATACAATAATCAAATAATGTAAAATTTAAAATTAACTGTAAATGCTACGAATAAGACTAGGCAAAGCTTGCAAAAAAAAGGTATAATAAAAAAATATTAAAATAAAGAAGGCTTTGTTTAATTTTAAAGTCTCTTGGTATTGATAGTTTAAATAAAGCTCAATTTTTGAGTGGGCTAGTGTTATAAGAAGGGGGATAGCAAGCATGCGTAATTCTGGTAATAGTAAAACAATCAAACGGATGAATCAAATGGCGATACTTAATATTGTTAAGGATAATGAATTGATTTCGCGGCAGCAGATTGCCGAATTGACAGGCTTGACGCCAGCAGCAATTACTGGAATTGTTCGTGAGCTTATTACGATTGGTTTTGTTAAGGAAGTCGGTCTAGGTGAATCCCAAGGGGGGCGTAGACCGGTACATTTAAAATTCAATGGTAAGGCCGGGTATGTATTGGGTGTGGAAGTTACGAGTAAGGAAATCACATTAGCTGTAACTGATTTTGAAAATATGCCAAAAGAAATGCATACGTTTGCTATCGATATGAAAGAGCCGAGTACGGCTATTGTTGAATTGAAAAAGTGTTTAGAAAAAATTATTCATAGCAAAAAAAATCATGATAAAAACTTTCTTAGTATCGCAATAGCTTTTCCAGCGATTATGCAAAATGAGACAGGTGTCGTAAAACGGGCTGTAAATCTAGGAGAAAAATGGAATGGGTTTCCGTTGAAAGTTACCTTAGAGCAAGCCTTAGGTTTACCCGTCTTCATTGATACGAATTCTAAGGTAGCAGCCTTAGGAGAAAAATGGTTTGGTGGCGGGATGAGCTGTAAAAACCTTATTTATATCAATATGGGTGAGGGTATTAGTGCGGGAATTATCATGGATGATCATATTGTGCAAGGAGCACAAGGGTATGCTGGGCAAATTGGTCATACGGTCATGATCGATCAAGGCCCATTATGTAATTGTGGTAATCGTGGTTGCTTGGAAGCAATTTGTGCTATTCCAGCCTTACTTCGAAAGGTTGAAGCTGAAATACCAGCTATTTCAGAGAGCGATATATTAAAAAAAAGATATATATTGAATCAAGAAATCAAAATGAGTGATATTCTGGAAATTGCTCATATGGAAGATTCTTATGCTAGAGATTTATTACGCAAAACGGCACGTTATGTTGCTAGGGCAACGGCAAATATGATCAATACATGCAATCCTGATAAAGTATTTATTGGTGGTAAATTAGCAGTAAAGTCGCCCTTTTTCATCGAAGAATTTAGAAGTAATATCAGGATGCATGCTTTTCCTGAAGTCGGTGGGTCAACACCGGTAACGATATCGAAATTGGGGGCAAATTCCGGCGTCATTGGAGCTTGTGCATTGGCGCTCACAAATTTATTGAAATCGCCAAATTCGAAAATGATTATTGCTAAAAAATAAATAGAATTAATTAAGAATAGTAAAAAAGTTAGGTTAAGTAAATCTAGCTTTTATCTGCGAAAATAGCCATAAAGTTAAAAAAATACAAAAATATACAAGATAAAAAGAAGGAAGTTTAAAGAAAATATAGAATTGTCATACAATGAGATAATTAAATAAGTTAATAAAGTATTGCACTAGTACGGAGGGATGCGAAGCGTGAACTTATAGTAAGGTTAAGAGAAGTAGCAATATCTGCATCAGAATAATCAGAATAATCGCAACAGTACATGAATTTGTTTTGAAATGTAATAATGGATACTATTAAATAGTGGGAGGATTAATTCTAAATGAGTACTGTAGAAAAAAGATTGACGATCAAAGAAAAATTTTCTTATGGTTTAGGTGATTTTGGTAATGGTTTTATGTTTGATATGGGACAAATTTACTTACTTAAGTTTTACACAGATGTTTTTGGCATACCGGCAGCGGTTGCTGGTAGTATTTTTCTGATTACGAAAATCTTCGATGCTTTTATGGACCCGATTGCTGGTGCCGTGATTGATGGTAGAAAAACTGATGCTGAAAAAGGCAAATTTAGAAGGATCATGTTTTTGAGCAGTATTGTCCTTGGTCTTTTATCGGTATTCGTATTTTTATCACCGCATATGTCAACAACTGCAAAAATTATTTTTGCGTATCTTACCTATATGGCGTGGGGGGTTGGATATTCTTTTACCAATGTTCCTTATGGTGCACTGGGCGCTGCAATGACGCAAAATCCAGTCGACCGGGCATCACTAGCATCATGGCGTCAAGCAGGATCTTTAGGGGCGTTACTTATTACTAGCGTTATTGTTATTCCTATTGTGAAACAATTTGACGATCCACAAGTTGCTTGGCCAACAGTAGTAGCTTTAACCTCCGTGATTGGGATTACGGCATTTTATTTCACTTATAAAAATTGTAAAGAGGTTGTTGTCGCAAAAAAAATAAGCTCGGAAAAACAATTTTCAGTCAAGGCTATGGCACGTTCTGTCTTTACCAACAAACCACTTTTGGCATTGATTTTCATGACGATATTTACGATTTCTGCCTACAATATTAAGTCGGCAATGCTTATTTATTATTGTCAATATAATCTTGGTGATATCAGTCTTATGCCATATATTAGTTTTATTACAATAGGGTGCTCTTGTCTTGGTATTACAGTTATTCCACGGTTAACGAAAAAATTTGGCAAAAAAAATACAGCGTTGATTGGTTTTGCTATTAGTACTATTGCTGATTTAATCAACTTCGTAATTCCTGGCGATTTAATTACGTTTACGATTTTAGCGAGTATCGCTTTTGTTGGTATTAGTATTCCAAACGGTGTTACTTGGGCATTTGTATCGGATGCAATTGATTATGGCGAATGGAAGACCGGCGAAAGAAGAGAAGGCATCACGTACTCATTTTTTAATTTTTCCCGTAAAATTGCGCAGTCTTTATCCGGTTTTGCTTCTGGAATCGGCCTTTCGTTGGTTGGTTATGTTCCGAATGTACAGCAGTCAGCCCAGTCCTTGTTGGGTATCAAAGGATTATTATTACTTTATCCAGTGATCACAATTTTTTGTGCAGGATTGGTTGTTAAATTTCTTTATGGTTTGAGTGATGATAGACATGGTCAAATTGTAGAAGAAATAAATATGCGAAGTATATAAGTTATTATTTATACAACGAACAGTTATGTCTACTTAGTTAAATTATTTAATTAAGTAGACATGGTTCGATCTATTACGACTATAAAATACACCTTTTAAAAATACTTAGTTATTTTCAAAAGGTGTATTTTTGTTATGCAAAAGACATTAATTTGCTAATAAATAAAGTCCAAAACGGATATCATAAATGTTGTTTTCAATTTTTCTCACGAGAAGAACAAAAATAAATTGCTTTATATTCATTTTAATGAAGCAAGTATGATATAATAAATTCTTACCAAATTGAATGAGGTGATAATTTTGAAAGAAAAATATCTGACTTTGTTGCGTTCCACTAAGCGTGAAGGTATGGAAAATTTAATAAATTATTTAGAAAATAAAAGTGATTTTTTTACAGCACCAGCGAGTACAAAATATCATGGGGCGTATGAGGGCGGATTATTAGAGCATAGTATGGATGCCTACGAGCATATGACGAAATTAGCGCAAATTTATCAATTAAGTGATATGAATGAAAGTAGTATTATTATTACAGCATTACTCCATGATATATGCAAAGTGAATTTCTATAAAATTGATTATCGTAATAAGAAAAATGAAAAAGGTGTATGGGAGAAAATTAGTTATTATAAGATCGATGATACAGTTCCGTTGGGACATGGCGAAAAATCGGTGATCATGTTACAGCAGTATATCTCTTTAACCATCGATGAAATCATGGCAATTCGTTGGCATATGGGCAGTTTTTCAGGTAATGATTATACAACGACGCAGTCGCTATCAAAAGCGATGGAGCAATACAAAATTGTGACGTTACTTCATATGGCTGATTTGGCGGCAGGGTATTTGGATAATCGGAGGTAAGCGTATACGCTTTAGCTAAGATCGTCTGGGGAGTTTTGTTAAACTTCTAGAACTTTTAAATAAATTTGTGAAAGTTTTATTATTTTATATTTACAAGTTTGTTTTTTTATGTTAACATATATAAGCAATTGATTATTGCATGCGGGTGTAGCTCAATGGTAGAGCCCTAGCCTTCCAAGCTAGCCACGTGAGTTCGATTCTCATCACCCGCTCCAAAATGTATTGCCGGGGTGGCGGAACTGGCAGACGCACGGGACTTAAAATCCCGCGGATAGTAATATCCGTACCGGTTCGATTCCGGTCCTCGGCACCATTTTAAAAATAAGAAATATTTTTGAAGTGGTGTATTTTTTTATCTAATTAAATATATATGATATACGCAGTTATGAAGGAAAGTCTGATGCATAGAATTATCAATTAGTTCGAAGAGAGCATCATCATAACAGGACATCGGTAAGTGATGTCCTGTTATGATGATGCTTTTTCTTTGCGATCTTTAAGTTTGTCAAAAGGTGTTTTTTACCATAAAATACTAAATTAGTGAATGAAGTAGCGAAATATTTTCAATGATTTTAGTTACAGTCTGATTTATTTCTCATACTATAGTATGAGGAATAAATTAGACTGGAGAAATGTTATGGATTTTTCAGATAGTAAAAATACGGATTCGTTGGCTGGTGATTTAGCAGAAGATCAAGAAGAGAATGATAGACATTATTATCACCATTGCTCAGGTCCAGTAATTGAAGGGCCTCAAGGACGTCAAGGAGCAACGGGAGCAACGGGAGCTACGGGAGCAACGGGAGCTACGGGAGCAACGGGAGCAACGGGAGCTACGGGAGCAACGGGAGCTACGGGAGCAACGGGAGCTACGGGAGCAACGGGAGCTACGGGAGCAACGGGAGCAACGGGAGCAACGGGAGCAACGGGAGCAACGGGAGCAACGGGAGCAACGGGAGCTACGGGAGCAACGGGAGCAACGGGAGCAACGGGCACAACCGTTTTATCAGGAGCTGGTACACCAACATGTGCTATAGGTCAAACTGGTGATTTCTATGTTGATGTAACTACGGGGCAATTATATTTTAAAGAAGTGCAACCTGTTGCGCCCCTTGTTAGAGATATTCCATCTCCGACAGGTAGTACATTGCTAGTAGGGTCTACCCGTACGTATACAACAATTCAGGCTGCTCTTGCTGCTGCAAGTAATGGTGATAGATTGTTACTTGATGCTGAAACTTTCATTATTACAGCAACGATTACTGTTAATAAATCAGTAACGATTGAAGGCCAAGGCATGGCATCGACTACAGTAATAACGACAACTACATCGGTAATTAGTATGTTTAATATAACAGTACCAGATGTTGTTATGTCAAACATGAAAATAGTCCAAAACTATCCTTCGACACTATCGACAGAAACTGTAATTGCAGTTAATAATTTAACGGCTACGGGGATTTATATAGATAACTGCGAGATTTCAGTATGTGAATTTGGCATATACATGATTGCTGCAGAGTTCCAAATCACGAATTGCAGTTTCACCTATGCACCGCTCGCTGCACTGGGTAATGGGTATAGATATATTAATATAGCATCCACCTCAGGTGTTAGTATTATTGATAACAATACCTTTATATCTGCTTCGGGAAACACACAATGCAGATTTGTTAGTATCACAAATATTAGTGGTGCTTCAGGTACGCTTCAAGGCAAGTTGTTGATCAGCAACAATACACAACAACCATCTCCTTTTACCCTAAGGCACTTATTGGTTATTGAGGAGTTTATTGGTTCGGATTTTGAATTGTTTATTAATAATAACACGACAATTAGTGAGGGAAATGTACCTATATTACTATTTAATGCTATTTTAAGTATATTTAAATTCATCGAAGTAATTGGCAACAGCGTTCAAAATACTGCAGGAAAGGGACTTATCGGAATTGATGGAGGTTCTACTGGTACTACAGATATTTTTAGCGCGAATAACACACTTGCCAACGAGTTCTTTATCGCAGGATGGGCGAGTGCGACGGTTCCAGTAAGCTTTATTGTAGGATATAGCGAGACCATTACACCAGCACCGGTTTTACCGTTAGCGAGCTGTTACTGGCTGCCTTTGGTTTAATGTTTTGTGGATAAATGGATAAAATCAAATTAATCCACAAAATAAGAGTAACTAGCAACGTATCAACAAAATTGTGTGCAAATCTGCTTAGGTTTGTTGATAAATCAGCAGTATGAGAAAAAATAATAGCAACCGTTAGAATTTGAAGCTGACCTCATGGATTAGATTAATTGGGGTGCAGCTAATCTTTCTAACGGTTTTTTGTCGTTAAATTTAAGCTATGAAAAGATAAAGTAAATTTATTATCAATTAAGTTTATTTATTGTACTAATACATTGTAATAATATTATAGTATTGTACTAATACATTAATACAATGTTATACTGATTACAGATAATTCTACATAGTATAACAATTTACGACCTTAAGATATCTAAAGGAAGTGATTTTACTGATTGAGATAGATGCAAAGAGTGGGGTTCCAGTATATATTCAGTTAAAAGAAGGACTAAAGTTATTAATTTTAAAAGGAATCTACTTACAAGGTGCTAAATTGCCGACAGTTCGACAAATGGCTGTTGAACTTAGAATTAATAGTAATACAGTAGCAAGGTCTTATTCTGAATTGGAAAGGGAGGGCATAATTTCTACACAGCAGGGCCGTGGAACTTTTGTTTGTATGATTCCTACCGGGCTAGAGAATGACGAGAAAGAAAAAGAGCTAGATAAATTGTTAGAGAAGTTTATTACAGACACATTGTCTTTGGGATTTAATGAAGAATATATTTTAGAAAAATTAACAAATAAAATAAAGGAAAAAGTATAGGGGTGATCAATAGATGGATAATTATCGAAATAATCAAAATATAAAAATTGCAACCCAAAAGCCAAGTACACCTAAAACTTTCTTGCCGCTCGTCGTCTTTGTTGCTGTTTTTGCTATTTTTGTTCGGTATGGATATTTGTATGACGATTTTTTTATTTGCATCGGTGGTTTGTTGGTAGCAATCATATTGTCACAGTCGATAAAAGTTGCACAACAATGGGAGAAGGCAGTGATATTAAGGTTAGGAAAATTCCATCGTTTAGCAGGGCCGGGGCTGTTTTTCACGATACCGTTAATAGATACGGTTCCCTATTGGATTGACCAAAGAATTCATGCTAGTGCTTTTAATGCTGAACAGACATTAACAAAAGATAATGTTCCCGTAGATGTTGATGCAATTTTGTTCTGGGTTGTATGGGATGCTGAAAAAGCAGCTTTGGAAGTGGCTGATTATCTTGAAGCCGTTTCGTGGGCCTCTCAGACAGCGCTTAGGGATGTCATTGGTAAAACGCTGTTGTCGGACATGTTGGCTGGTAGGGAAAATATTGATATACATTTACAGAAAATTATTGATCAAAGGACAGAAGCTTGGGGTGTTGCTGTACAATCTGTTGAGATACGAGATGTTATCATTCCCGAAGCGCTACAGGATGCGATGTCGCGCGAAGCGCAAGCGGAACGTGAACGCCGAGCAAGAATTATCCTCGCTTCAGCCGAAAGTGAAATCGCTGAAAACTTTGTAAATGCAGCTAAAATCTATGAGAAAAATGAGATTGCTGTTAAGTTGAAATCGATGAGCTTACTTTATGAAAGTGTAAAAGAGAAAGGTGGAATCGTCATCGTTCCCAACGATATGTCGGATTACACCAATTTAGGAACAACAATGGGACTACATAATAAGTTAAACCATATGAATGGAAACGGCGATAAGTCGGAATAAAGGACAAGGAGAGTAGTGAATATGAAAAATAATATTTCGCGCAGAACTTTTTTAAAGTTATCCGGAGCGACTGCTGTAACTGTAGCCATGGCCAGTGATTTGGAAAAAAATGTTTTATTTGCAGCTGATGAATTGAAAAAAGAAGATGTAAAAAAGGTACGAACTTTCTGTGAAATGTGTACGACACGTTGTTCAATGGAAGTTAGAGTAAGAGATAAAAAAGTTGATTTTGTCGCTGGTAATCCAGATTGGGCTGCCACTGGTGGTACAATTTGTGCGCGTGGTGGATCTGCTTTATCGCAGGTCTACGATCAACAACGTGTTCAAAAGCCTTTGATTCGTCAAGGGGAACGTGGTGAAAATAAATGGAAAGAAGTTTCGTGGGATGAGGCTTATGATTACATTGCGAAAAGAATGACAGCAATAAAAGAAAGCTATGGTCCGGAAGCAATGGCTTTTGTTTGTCGTGGTGGCATGCATAAAAAATACATGGACACTTTTGCTAATGCCTATGGTTCGCCAAATACATTTACGCATGAATCGACTTGTCCATTTGCTAGAACGGTAGCAAGAGATATCGTATTTGGCACGAATGGAATGGATATCGATTATGGCAATGTGAAGTATTTAATTACACTAGGACGCAATTATTTTGAAGGAATCCATGTTCCACAGGCAAGAAGTGTGATGAATGCACTAAGAAAAGGTGCAAAAATGGTTTCAGTTGATCCAAGATTTTCAGTGACTTCGGCAAAAGCAGATGAATGGTATCCGATCAAACCAGGAACTGATCTTGCATTTGTGCTTGCTTTAACTCATGTTATCATGAGAGACAATCTATATGATAAAGAATTTGTTGATACCTTTACCATTGGTTTTGATGAAATTAAAGCTTCTGTTATTTCAACAACTCCTAAATGGGCAGAAAAAGAAACTGGTATTGCAGCAAAGGATATTGAGCGTATCGCCAAAGAATTTGCAGCAATGAAACCAAAAGCTGTAGTTGACTGGGGCTGGCGTACCGCGACTTCTCCAGAAGAGATTGAGTTAAGAAGAGCAGTGATTCATGTAAATTTACTGATCGGTAATTGTGAAGTTCCAGGTGGTATATTTTTTACGAAAAATGCTGCTATGCTAAATCAGTTGATTGGTAGCAATGTTGCTCCAAGTATTCAATCACCTAAAATTCCTAAATTTCCGAAAATGAAACAAAGAGTGGATGGTGCTGGCGTAAAAGGTGATCCGCATTATTTTATACCAAAAAGTGACGGTGTTGCACATTACATTCCGGAAGCTATTTTAACAGAAAAACCATATCCGATAAAAGGCTGGTTTGTATATCGAAATAATCCAATGCTGAGTCAGTCAAATACAAACCGAGTTAGAGAAGCCTTAATGAAATTGGATTTGGTAGTTGTTTGCGATTTATACCTAACGGATACAGGGAATCTTGCGGATGTTATTTTACCAGAAAGTACATTCTTAGAACGTGAGGAAGGATTTAATGATGCAACTGGTGGTACGCCTAAATATACATTGCGCCAAAAAGTAGTCGATCCGATTTATGATACAAAACCAAATTGGCAAATTTTTAAAGAGCTTGGCGAAAAAATGGGCTTAGGTTCCTATTTCCCTTGGAAAGATATGGATGAAATGCGACTGTTACAAATGGGTGGACGTAAAGAGCTAGTTGAGCAAGCGAAGGAAAAAGGTTTTGTTGAGTTTAAGATGCCGCCACTTTATTTACGCGATCCTAAGTCTGTAGCAGTTTTTGTGGAAAAATTCCCAACGGCAGCGACGCAAGTAAATGAAAAAGGGATTATTCCAGGCCCAATGCTGAATTTAAAAACTCCAAGTAAAAAAATGGAAATGGTTTCTGTGGAAGTAGAGGAATTATTCCCAGGTCGTGAAGTACCAAAATATCGTGCTGTAAAATTGAAAGAGGAAGATCAATTATATTTCATCCAAGGAAAGGTCGCAGTGCATACCAACGCGCATACACATAATGTACCGTGGTTACATGAATTGATGCCGGAAAATAGACTATGGATCAATCCTAATACAGCAGAAAAACGGGGCCTAAATCATGGTGATACAGTAGAAATTACTTCAGCATTTGGTAAACAACCAGCGACTCTTTTAATCAGTAAAGGAATTAGAGAGGATAGTGTATTTACCTACTTTGGGTTTGGTAGAAATGCACCAGAAATGAAACGGGCAAATAAAAAAGGAACAAATTCTAATATTCTCTTACCTACAGAGTTTTCACCAGTTTGTGCAATGTCACTACATACGGTAGGAATTGATGTTAAAAAGATATAGTTGATGTGATAAGGAAGGTGAATAACAATGGGAAATAAACGTTATGGATTGCTTTATGACAGTAATGCCTGTATCGGTTGCCAAGCATGTTCGATTGCTTGTCGCGCTGAAAACAAAGTGCATGATGATGTACATAGATTACAAGTAAGAATTGAGGGACCAAAAGGAGAATTTCCTAATCTTCGCATGGATTTTCATCGGCAATCCTGTGTTATGTGTGACAATGCACCATGTGTGCCGGTTTGTCCTACTGGTGCTTCTTATACAAATGATGAAGGCATCAACATGGTCGATGAAAAAAAATGTGTAGGTTGTGGATATTGTATTACAGCTTGTCCATATCAAGCACGGTATTTAGATCCGAAAACAGGCACTGCTGATAAATGCACCTTCTGCTATGAAAATAGAGTAAAATCTGGTGAAAAGCCTGCATGTGTTTCGACATGTCCGACAAATGCATTGATCTTTGGCGATTTAAATGATCCAAATAGTGAAATATGTCAAGCAATCAAGAAGCAAGCTACAGTAAAATATAAAGAATCATTACATACCAATCCTAAACTCATCGTGATTCCGAATCGGCATGGGGGTGAAAAATAATGGATCAAATTTGGGGAAATACGACGCAATACACGGAAATTGTGTGGGGATGGCAAATCGCAGTTTATTTATTCTTAGCTGGGCTTAGTGCTGGGGCTTTAATTTCGGCAATTTTAGTGAAATGGCGCTCCAATTTATCAGCAGGCTATGATGGTATTATGAAAGCTGGTGCGGTGATTGCACTACCAGCGATAAGCTTGGGACTAGCGTTACTTGTTTTTGATTTGGGCAAGCCTGTTTCATTCTGGCTATTGATGTTCCATTTTAATTTAAAATCCGTAATGTCAATTGGTGTTATTTTATTAAGCGTTTATTCTGGATTCATGACAGTTTTTGCAGCAGTCATATTCAAAAAAGAATTTGCAGAAAACAGTTTGACTGCTTGGGCATTTAGACCATTTCTTTTTATCATCGAGTGGTTTGAAGGATTAGGAAAATGGTTTGACTGGGTTATGGTTGTCCTTGCAATTGGCATTGCAGCTTATACTGGGTTCTTATTATCCGCGTTAGTTGCGAAACCATTATTAAATGTACCTGTGCTGCCATTGTTATTTTTGATATCGGGAATATCTTCCGGGATAGCTGGCTCTATCGCAGTAAGTATACTTTTCTTTAAACAATCCGTAAAGGAAAGTAATTTAAAATACTTACTTTCTTTAGATACAAAACTAATTCCTACGGAACTGTTCATTTTATTTGTTATGTTTACTGGACTATTTAATATGGGCGGGCAATATGCAATTGTTGGACAGCAAGCGCTTACGATTGGTATTTGGGCAAAAGTATTTTGGGCGGGTATTGTTGGGATAGGTCTACTAGGACCATTACTTGTTATTACACTATCGCTTCATCAGTATGAGGAAAGTGATCATGCACCTATTCCGGTAGGCGCATTATTAGTCAATTCAGGTTTGGTACTTACAGGTGTCATTTTACTTAGATTCTATATGTTGTATGCGGGACAAACTTTTATTTGAAATTTTTGAGTTAGAGTAGAAAATAATTAAGTATGGGGTTAATAAAGATGATTGATGCAGATGAAATTCTAGTTCAACAATTGCTTTGTTTAAATCAACGGATTTGTAGCCACAAGTGTGCGAAGTGTCAAGCGGTATGTCCGCAAAATGCAATTGAAATGAATCAAAAAACGGGCATAGTTACCTTGAACGGTGACTGTACAAATTGTGGTCTGTGCATAATAGAATGTCCAGCACAGGCAATTGGTTGGCAGAATATTATGCGATATTCTCTTAAAATTAACGACGGAGAAATAGAGATTTTTTGCACTGAAATAAAATGCGATGGTTATGCACCTTGTCTAGCTAATTTAAATGAATATGAATTAGCCTATTTAGCAGTTAAAGCAGAGGTGATTCTCTGTCTAGATCAGACCGCATGTGTAGAGTGTAGACCCAATATTGTCAAGCATCTTTATAAAATGGTGGAACGTGTAAATTGTTTTTTAGCGAACCTTGATATCAAACCGATTACATTTTCCATGCGACAAAAAAAATCAGCAGAACAAATCAATCGCCGAGAATTGTTTAGCTTTGTATTAACAAAGTTAAAACAATCGATTTCTGAAGTTTTACCTATGGTTGAAAAACCATCAGATTATCGCAGTTTACTAGTAACTGAGTTGCAGCAGAGATTTACTGATGCGAAGGGAATGGCTGCTCCACTTTTTAAGGGGGCAAAAGGTTTTAATAACTGCACGATGTGTGGCACTTGTGTACGAGCATGTCGCAATAAATCTTTGCAGATCGTAATGAATCAAGAAAAAAATCGCTCAGAATTGCTACATGATCAAACGCTCTGTACAGGGTGCAATGTTTGTTCGATCATTTGTCCAGAAAAAGCAATTGAAATTTCTGCAGGAAATAGCAGCTTAGAAAGTATCGGTAAAAATGAGCCGACACTAGTTATAGCAAAGCCACTAACGATTTGTGAAACATGTGGTAAAGCCATAATTGAAGAGGTTCAGGTGGTTTGTCAGGAATGTAGGCGGATACAAGATAAAAAGTTGCAAGATATTTATTAAGTTGAAACCGCGTACAAAAATTCTCCTATGTGATTTTTATCATTTCAATCATTCTATGATTTTGGTAAAATGATAAAATCGAATTTTACAATTTAATCTATGCTCCGTGCAAAAATGTCTAAGGGCTACGCCTACGATGTTGCGCCTGAATGAGTTTTTCATTCACAGGGTAATGGGAGAAATACCATTGCCTTCCTAAGTTGAGAAGGAGAATTTGTCTATTTCATGTTTTGGCATGAAGGCTGTTTTCTTATACTCAATTTCGAGATAAAAAAGCAGCCTTTTTCTATGAAATTTGACTTGATGAGGAGTTTATAAAATGAAAATCATAAAAACAGTAGATGCGGTTGGACATGTTTTGTGCCACGATATTACGCAGATTATTAAAGATATAACGAAAGATGTGCGTTTTCATAAAGGGCATATCGTAACAAAGGAGGACATTCCCGTTCTTTTGTCATTAGGAAAAGATCATCTGTATGTATGGGAAAAAAAAGAAGGTATGCTACATGAAAATGAAGCGGCAGAAATTTTGCGAGAAATTTGTCAAAGTGAACATACGATAGCGTCAGAAGTCAAAGAAGGAAAAATTGAATTGTTTGCTGCTTGTGACGGTGTTTTGAAAATAGATATTGAAAGATTGAATAAAATCAATTGCTTAGATGAAATCATCATTGCCACGAGGCATAATAATACGCCGATAAAAAACGGTGATAAATTAGCTGGCATGCGCGTTATTCCGCTAGTTGTTGCTGAAGAAAAAGTATCAGCGGCAAAAAAAATTGCCGGAGAAAAAAATATTTTAAAAGTATTGCCTTATCAAAACCTAAAAGTTGGAGTAGTTACCACAGGCAATGAAGTTTTTCATGGGCGAATTAAGGATACGTTTACACCAGTCATTGTCAATAAATTAAAAACATATGGATTGGTTATGCAAGAGCATCTGCTCGTAAATGATGAACCGAAAAATATTACGAAAGCGATACGAGACCTTATTGGGAGTGAGATGGAGCTGATTATATGCACAGGAGGCATGAGTGTTGATCCTGATGATATGACACCAGCAGCCATTAAAGCAACAGGAGCAGAAATTGTAACTTATGGGGTGCCTGTTTTGCCGGGAGCAATGTTTTTGTTAGCCTATGATAAAGGAAAGTTGCCGATTATGGGCTTACCGGGATGTGTAATGTATGCGAAGACGACGATTTTTGATTTGATCTTTCCTCGCATCGTAGCTGGAGAAAAGATCAATAAATTAGATTTAATGGGATTGGGCCATGGTGGGCTTTGCCTGGAGTGTACGGTATGCACTTATCCAGCCTGTAGTTTTGGCAAGGGGGTATAAGCGGATGGTTGGTATTGAATTAGAAGAGGCAATTACACTGCTTTTAAAAAATGTAAAGGAAAGTCGTGCGACTGAAACTATCCCTTTATTGGACGCTGTTGGTAGAGTCGTTGCTGAAGATATCTCGGCGCCAATCGACAATCCACCGTTTGATCGTTCTCCCTTAGATGGGTATACTTTCATTGCAAAACCTAGTGAGTTTGCGACAAAAGAGGAACCGATAAAGTTTGAAATTGTTGGTGAAGTTTGTGCTGGTCAGGTTTTTACAGAAAAAATAGGCATGCAGCAGGCTGTGCGTATTATGACAGGAGCACCGATACCATGTCCTTGCGATTGTGTAGTAAGACAGGAAGAGGTAAAAGCGGATGAGCATCATGTCTGGATTCCTATGCCAATGAAACCTTATGAAAATTATTGCTTTAAAGGTGAGGATTTCAAACAAAATACTTTACTTATTTCGTCAGGAAGCTTATTAACCGCTGCGCATATTGCAGCTTTAGCTAGTATTGGTGAGAAAAATGTGACGGTTTATAAAAAAATTAAAGTTGCTATTTGCAGTACTGGCGATGAGCTAATGGATGTAGGGCAAGGATTAGCTGTGGGGAAAATTTATAATAGTAATCTATACCTACTCGCGGCAAGGTTAAAAGAGCTAGGTTTTGAACCGATTGTTTTAGGGATTGTTGAAGATCATGTTGAAGCAGTGGCAAAAGTGATTCGTCAGCAGAGTGATAAATTTGAGCTATTCTTGACCACAGGTGGCGTATCGGTCGGAAAAAAAGACATCATGCATGAAGTGATTGAGCGGCTATCGGCAAAAAGACTATTTTGGCGTGTCAATATGAAGCCAGGCACACCAATTTTAAGTTATATATATCAAGAGAAGCTTTGTATTGGCTTATCGGGAAACCCGTTTGCAGCGTTAGCTACTTTTGAATTATTGGTGCGTCCAGTATTGGCAAAGTTAAGTCGTCATCATGAGATACAGTATAAGCGTGTCAAAGCTGTATTGCAGAATGATTTTCCCAAGAAAAGTCTGGGACGAAGATTTATTCGTGCGACGTATGCTGAAGGAAAAGTGTATTTAGAGGCAAACAATCATTCGTCAGGCTCTTTGTTTTCAGCGGTTGGCTGTAATGCCTTTGTTGATATTCCGCCAGGAACACCAGAGCTTATGCATGGGGCAGAAGTAGAAGTGGTGATTTTATAAATCATATAATAGATTAAGTACTGCAGAGAAAGAGTGAATATTATGCTTGATCAATTTGGACGAACAATAGATTATATAAGAATTTCAGTGACGGATCGCTGTAATTTGCGCTGTTCATATTGTATGCCGGAAAAAGAGGTAGAGCAATTTCAGTGCAAAGATTTATTATCCTATGAAGAAATTATTCGGTTATGTCATGTATTTGCTTTGCTTGGTATAAAAAAAATTAAATTAACGGGTGGAGAACCGTTGGTTCGACTCGATATATGTAAACTCATTGCTACGATTAAGGGGATTGCTGGAATCGAGCAGGTCACCGGTGTGTTGCTTTCAGCTATGGCAGAGGATTTAATCAATGCGGGAATCGATGGCATTAATATTAGTCTAGACACGGTTAAAAAAGAAAATTTCAAACAATTGACGCGGCGAAATCATTTGGAGCAAGTGCTACAGGGCATTTGTAAATTAGTGCAAATGAAATATGAAAAAATTAAAATAAATTGTGTACCAATTACTGAGGTGAATGGTGATCAAATTGCTTACATTGCATCGCTTGCGAAAGAGTATCCTATTGCGGTTCGGTTTATTGAACTTATGCCAATTGGTATGGCAACAGGCTATACGGCAATTAACAAAGTGACACTTTTGCAGATCATTCATAAAGCATATGGTGAATTAATTCCATGGAATGGTAATTTGGGCAATGGACCAGCAACGTATTTTTCAGCACGAGGATTTCGAGGGAAAATTGGCTTTATCGAAGCATTACATAATAAATTTTGCGGTCAATGCAATCGGGTTCGATTGACATCGAATGGGTTTTTGAAATTATGTTTGCAATATGATATGGGGATAGATTTAAGACACCTCTTAAGAAATAATGCCGATGATACATATATTAGAAGAATAATCGAAAAAAATATATTTTCAAAACCTCGTGAACATCATTTCAACGATAATACAATCACACAAATAGATCAACGTAAGATGTTTCAAGTAGGTGGCTAGGAGGAGTGAAATTTACAAGACGATGGGGGACTGCATTATGCCGCGTGAAGGGATTTTTGTAAAAATACTTCATGGAGGGGTCATTTCTGCTGAGGATCAATTATACGTTTTGGAACCAAAATGTATTTAAAAAGTAGGACTCTGAAATGGAATAAATAATTAAAACATAGTTTAGATAGAGTTTGTTAGGTGCTGTTTGAACTTTTTTTATTTATTATAGAAGCTTAAAAACAAGGGAAAAACAAGGGGAAAACAAGGGGAAAATGGCTTTTTTATCATCTTGGGTGTAGTTACAAGATATATATTCCAAAATTTTAGTATACAAATTTACATAAATATATTATAATGTAGGTGTCATCACAGTTGAGCTGTAAGATTTATCTCACATAATTAAATGGGGGGATCTTTTGTGGCAATAAAGAGCATTGAAATGGACCGTAAGGATAGTAGTAGCTATCGTAATCTTTTGAAAAGGGGAGGTTTCATTTCCGCAAGTTATTTATCAGTCAGTGGTTTTGATGCATGTAGATTAAAGAAACTTGCCCAACAAGGCAAGCTAGATGCAGTCCGTTGTGCTATCGGTAATTCGGTTAGATGGTATTATTGTGAGAAACAAGCTGAGTTGGCTCATTTACGTGGTGAAGTTTAAAATAAAAAAATATATGCTGAAAAAGGCAATTAAATGATTATAATGGAATCGGCTTTGGTCGGTTCTACTTTTTTTTACTAGATTTTTCATGTCATATAGCGTAAAATAATGTAAATTATTATGTTTATTATTTTTCGAATTTTGAACATAATAAGCATAATGATTCGATTATGGAGGTAATTGTGAAAGGTCCATCAATTCAAATTTTATTGTTAGCATCCTTGTTTATTATCGTTGTTTCTTATCTTTCTATTACATTAGCGATGCGCTTATTCCCAGTTTATCGAACGATAAAGTTAAAAAAGATATATTGGCTTTTAAACGTGTTAGCTTTTGCTGGTTTTGTGATTGTTCGAGGCATATTCGATACGTATTCTTTTTCTGGGATCATAGTGGAGCTCATTATTGCTTGGTTTATGGCGCAGTTATTTGCGCTACTCTTGTTACCGTTTTATTTTTTCATCAAGAAAGCTGTTTTAAAATATTTTAATACAGAAACGGTGGAGGTAGATATGACAAGACGTAGGTTAATTAAAGGAATTGCGATTTCATTGCCACTGGCTTCAATTGGGCTGAGTACTTATGGAGCTTTTTATGGTAGTAAGCAGGTGGAAATATTGAAGCATACGATTATTTTACCTGATTTAGATACCACGTTAGAAAATTTCAAGATAGCACAAATTAGTGATGTTCATCTGGGCTTATTTTTTTCAGTGCATAAATTCAGGAAGATTTTAGAGCGAGTTAAAGGAGAAAGTCCCGATGTTCTGGTTATCACGGGTGACCTTATTGATGAGGTTAGGATGCTAGATCAAACTGTAGCGCTGCTTAATGAATATGCGCCAGCTTTTCCGAAAGGCATTTATTTTTCGTGGGGAAATCATGAGTATTTTAAAAATTTTACGGCAATTAAAGCGGCGCTAGAAGCAAGTAAAGTAAAAGTATTAACAAATACGAATGAGTTACTGGTTGAAGCCAAGAAACCACTGTATTTACTTGGCGTAGATTACCCTTGGACGGATCAAGCACAAGAACAGATTGAAAAATGTAAAGAGATGACAGCAGAAGCGATGCAAAATGTACCAGCTGGAGCTACGAAGGTACTGCTTAGTCATCATCCGGCCTGTATTGATGCCGCTTATGAAAATGGCATTGATCTTACCTTAACAGGTCATACCCATGGTGGACAAGTTGCGGTTATGGGACAAACCTTATTGCCAGTACGTTATAAGTATATGCGTGGTATGTACAGAACCAATCATCGCTATGGATATGTCAGCACGGGCGCTGGTAGTTGGTTCCCATTTCGTATCGGATGTCCAGCTGAAGTTACGATTTTTACCTTGAAAACAAAATAGAGAGAAGAATGATGATGTCGATAGAAAGCGTAAAAGCATATTTAAAACAATGGGATATGGATGGTAAGGTGCTAGAGTTCGCTAAGTCGAGCGCAACGGTGGACCTCGCGGCAGAGGCAGCTGGCGTTATCCCAGCACGAATTGCAAAAACGATTTCATTTCAAGATGGTGAGGACGGTTGTATTTTAATCGCGACGGCAGGGGATACAAAAGTCGATAATGCTAAGTTTAAAGCCAAATTTGGCATAAAGGCAAAGATGCTAAAAGCAGAACAGGTAGTAGAACTTACAGGACATGCTATCGGTGGTGTTTGTCCATTTGCTATCACAAATCCAGCGACAAGAATATTTACGGATGTTTCACTGAAAAGATTTGATACCGTATTTCCCGCTTGTGGTAGTAGTAATAGTGCGATTGAACTAACTTGTGATGAACTCTTCAAATATGCCCAAAGTAATGAATGGGTAGATGTTTGTAAGGATTGGTAATGCGATAAAAAATGGAGCTATGTATTTTTCATAGTTCCATTTTTAGGCTCACTTGCTTGTTAGAAATGATTGCCTCCGTAGGGGAGTGGGCGACAGACATATTTAGGGGAGCAGGTATAATAGTCGCGCCAACCATAGTACTGGCGCGGACGACAGCCGAGTAGTGCGACGTCCGCTAGTGCAGCAATTGCGAAGGTTGGAGCGAAAGCAAGGCGACTATCCTGAGGAGGCATCGTATCTTCCCAGTCAATAAATTCAGGGTCTTCATCGTATGGCAATTTTCTCACCTTCTTATAATGTTTTAGTATTGCAAAAAATTTATGAGTTACGTTATTATATGCAGTTTGCAAGTCGGAGGAACCTGATAACGTTTGCAAGTAAAGTGACTTATGTTAAAATAATAATCAAATATGATTTTAATAATAAGGATGGTTGAAAATGGAACATAGATTAACCAGAACTGAGTTGCTACTAGGCAGCAATGGAATAGAAAAACTGAAAAATAGTAAGGTTATGATTTTCGGGGTTGGCGGTGTTGGGAGTTTTGTAGTAGAAGCACTGGCACGTTCAGGGATAGGACATTTGGTATTGGTAGATAAAGATGATATTTCGATTAGTAATGTCAATCGTCAGCTTCCAGCAACCACTTTAACGGTAGGAAAATCAAAAGTTGAAGTGATGCGTGAGCGCGTCCTTTCGATTGCACCGGAAATTGATATCGTAGTTAGGCAAGAGTTTTATTTGCCAGGTATGGCGGATGATTTTTTGAAGACAGATTTGGATTATGTTGTCGATGCGATTGATAATGTAACAGCAAAGCTTGATTTGGCTGTGCAAACCAAAGAACGCAATATTCCTATCATTAGCAGTATGGGGGCGGGAAATAAGCTTGACCCAACGCGGTTTGAAGTTGCCGATATCAAGAAAACTTCTGTTTGTCCGCTAGCAAAAGTGATGCGACGAGAATTGAAAAAGCGTGGTGTAGATTCCCTCAAGGTTGTTTATTCGAAAGAACAGCCGTTGATTCCAATGCTGAAGAATGAAAATGGCGAAATGGTGCAGGCTGATTGTCCAGGAAGTATCGCTTTTGTCCCATCCGTAGTAGGCTTGATTATAGCTAGTGAAGTAATAAAAGATATCGTTTTTGATCGATTGAACTAATAAGACTAAGAGTTATTGCAATGTGATTAGGCAATAACTCTTAGTCTTATTTATAGTCTTTTTAGATAGAATTTTTTGATATATGGATTGCTTATGTGAGCTTTAGAATGCTAAGAATAAATTTTTCTTTTTAAAATAAAGATTGCGAAGAGCATAAAATAGTAATTAATTTATTTGGGTATACTGCAAATAATAGGTTGCAGTAGTATAATAATGCTAATATGAATTTACCGTAAGTTTTTAGGAGTTGAGCTTATTTGGAAGAATTACTGCAGGATATGCTAATTTGGGTGGAAACATATATCAAAACGTTTTATACTGAAGACGAGGTTGTTCACAAGAATATCTTATTAAAAGAAGAACATACGAAGTATGTAGTAGAACATTCTCAGTCACTGGCAAAGGTGCTCAATTTTAATTATCATGATGAAATACTCGCGATGATGATTGGTTTGTTTCATGATATTGGGCGATTTAAGCAATATAGTATTTACAAGACCTTTAATGACCGACGGTCAGAAAATCATGCATTGCTTGGTTTAAAGGAAATTGCAAATTTAGATTTGCTAAATAGGTTGAGTGATGAGGATCGTGAGGCCTTTACGTTTGCCATTGCCAATCATAATGCGATTGAGATTGCTGAAACCAAGAATGAACGAGTGATCCTATTTGCAAAAGTGATTCGAGATGCCGATAAATTAGATATTTATCGTGTACTGGAACCAACGTTAGAACCTTCTGATGGAACGGGGTATAGTGATAAGTTTATCCAAAGTTTCTTGAATGGTCAGCAATGTGATTACTCAGATATTAAAACTCAAGATGACCGGAAGTTAGTCAGGTTGCTCTGGATCTATAATATTTATTTTGCATGGACGATTCGCGAGATTATTGCGCTTGGTTACGTGGAACAAATTTTAAGCTGTTTACCAAAAACAGATATTACACAACAAGGCATTGAAAAATTAGAAGCGTACATGTTAGAGAAGACAAAAGTGTCAGAATAGACGTCTTTTGCATTAAAAATCCAGTATTAAGCAGGAATATGTCATGAAAGAACGAATATAAGCTATTTGTACTTAAAATTGAATAATTCATCAAGAGAATTATTTTTAAATTTAATATTTGCGAATGAAATAGATGAATAATGAAGGGGTAAGTTTTATGTCAGAAAACAGTGTTATATCTTCAAATTTTATACAAAACATTATTGATGAAGATTTAAAAAATGGAAAATATAGCGAGGGGATTCACACTCGTTTTCCACCAGAGCCAAATGGCTATTTACATATTGGTCATGCGAAGTCAATTTGTTTAAACTTTGGCTTGGCGATTCATAACAATGGTGTTTGTAACTTGCGTTTCGATGATACAAATCCAACCAAAGAAGATGTGGAATATGTAGATTCTATTCAAGAGGATGTTAAATGGTTGGGATTTGATTGGGATGATAGAATGTTCTATGCATCTAATTATTTCCCGAAAATATTTGATTTTACTCTTGCATTAATTAAAGCTGGTAAAGCTTATGTTTGTGATTTAAATGCGACTGAGATGCGTGAATATCGTGGAACTTTAACTGAGCCAGGCAAGAATAGCCCATATCGCGATCGCACGGTGGAAGAAAATTTAGATTTATTCACGCGGATGAAAAATGGTGAGTTTGCTGATGGTGCACGGATTCTAAGAGCGAAAATAGATATGGCATCACCGAATATCAATCTACGTGATCCTGCGATTTATCGTATTTCACATACGACACATCACAGCACAGGTGATGAATGGTGCATTTATCCAATGTATGATTATGCACATCCAATTTCTGATGCAATTGAAGGTATTACACATTCCATTTGTACGTTAGAATTTGAAGACCATCGTCCGTTATACGATTGGACATTAGAAGCACTTGGTTTTGATGAAAATACTAGACCAAAACAAATTGAATTTGCTCGCTTGAATCTAACCAATAGTGTGATGAGTAAACGGAAGCTTAGAATGCTCGTGGAAGAAGGCGTGGTATCTGGTTGGGATGACCCTCGGATGCCGACGATTTCTGGCTTACGTCGTCGTGGTTATACGCCAGAATCTATTCGTGATTTTTGCGAGCGGATTGGTGTGGCGAAAAGCAATAGTTTAGTTGATGTTGCGATGCTGGAACATTGTATTCGCGAAGATTTAAACGAACGTGCGGATCGTGTGATGGCTGTATTAAATCCATTAAAGATCGTGTTGACAAATTATCCTGAAGACAAAGTAGAGTATGTCGTTGCTGAAAATCATCCACATTCTACTGCAAAACGTAATATGCCGTTTAGTCGCGAAATATATATAGAGCAAGAAGATTTCATGGAAGAACCAATAAAGAAATTTTTCCGCTTAAAACCGGGTGGGGAAGTTCGTCTAAAACATGCTTACATTATCAAATGCGAAGAGGTCATTAAAGATGAAGCTGGTAATATCGTAGAACTTCATTGTACGTATGATGAAGATACGAAAAGCGGTAGTAAAACCAATAGTGGTCGTAAAGTCAAAGGCACACTGCATTGGGTTTCAGCGAAGCATGCGATTAAAGCGGAAGTTCGCTTATATGACTATTTATTAGTAAATGAAGAAGAAGAAGAAAATGCCGATTTCATGAATTCTATCAACAAAAAATCCTTAGAAATAGTGGAGAACTGTATGGTAGAACCAAGTCTTGAATGGACAGCACTAGGAACTCGTTACCAATTCTTACGTCAAGGGTATTTCTGTGTAGATAAAGATTCAACAAAAGATAAATTGGTTTTTAATCGTGTGGTTGGTTTACGTGATTCTTGGGCGAAAGCAAAAAAAGATTGATATAACCTTTGTTTATCATGAAAAGAGAGTGATAGAATATGGCGAAAATACCAAAAAACTTAAGTGATAAGGCGATGGTGGTTGGGTTCAAGGAAGAAAAAAATTTTGAACATATGTTTTTAGCTGCTGAAGAAGAGGAACCGTTCGTTAAGCCTAAACCTAAACCTAAGGGTACAAATAAAGAAAAAGAAGATCTATCAACAGCCTTTCTAACAAAGGAATTGCAAGAGAAGATTGGGAAAGCTTTATTAGAGTTAAAGCTAGAGCTGTATAAAGATGGCATGATTGACTATGATATCAAGGTAGCACGTGAAGGAAAACAAATCGTGCTTTCAGCAGTGCCGATTAAGAAAAAAGCAAGCAAATAGATCATTTTATGGCTGACTAATCTAGCATAACTGCTTCGATGATGTTAGCCATATTTTATACATAGGTTAATAGAAGAAAATTGAAATCGCAGTTAGGGAGAGGTGAAGTGAGTGGAGAGTAATGCATTACTGGCAGTCGCCATTTTTGTCATTGCCTATGTTCTGATTGTATCGGAAAAAATTCATCGTACTGTGGTTGCCTTAACGGGTGCAATCACGATGATTTTACTTGGCATCTTAAGTCAAGAAACGGCGATTCAGCATATTGATTTTAATACGATTGGTCTCTTAATTGGTATGATGATTATTGTGAATATAACAAGTGAAACCGGTCTTTTTAATTATTTAGCGATTTGGTCAGCAAAAAAAGTAAAAGGCGATCCGATTAAAATTTTAGTGGTGTTTAGTTTACTTACGGCAGTTTGTTCGGCATTTTTAGATAATGTTACGACGGTATTATTGACGGTCCCAGTTACTTTTAGTATTGCTTCACAGTTAAAAATATCGCCAAAACCATTTTTGATTGCGCAAATTCTTTCTGCTAATATTGGTGGGACAGCTACATTGATTGGTGATCCACCCAATATTATGATCGGCAGTGCAGTAAAAGAGTTAGATTTCATGGCTTTTTTAGTAAATCTTACTTTTATTTGTATCGTGATTGAGGCTGTTACTTTGCTGTTGTTAATGCTCATTTATCGTAATGAGTTACATACTACGGAAGATTTAAAAGCAAAAATAATGAATCTAACGGAAAAAAATCAAATTACCAATGCCAAACTACTGAAAAAATGTTTAGTTGCTTTGGCAATTACCATTACTCTATTTACAATGCATAGTGTATTGCATTTAGAAACGGCTACGGCAGCATTAACTGGTGCGAGTATTTTGATGGCAATCACAATTGCTCGTGATGAAACACTGCTAACCAAAATATTTAGTAAAGTAGAATGGCTGGCAATTTTCTTTTTTGCGGGTCTCTTTATTTTAGTGGGCGCACTTGTAGAAACGGGTGTAATCAGGTTGGTTGCTGCCGAAGCGATGAAAATAACGCAAGGCAATGTAGCGGCTACGACGATGTTGATTTTATGGATGAGTGCGATAGCATCTGCCTTTATTGACAATATCCCCTTTGTTGCAACGATGATTCCTATGATTAAAGAAATGAGCAGCATGGGGTTCACTAATTTAGAACCACTCTGGTGGGCGTTGTCCCTTGGCGCGTGCCTAGGGGGTAATGGTACGCTTATTGGTGCCAGTGCCAATGTCGTTGTTGCTAGTATGGCGGCTAAGCACGGTCACCAATTATCGTTTGTAAAATATATGTTAATTTGCTTTCCGCTTATGCTTGTATCAATCATTCTATCGAGTATTTATCTTTATCTACGATATTTATAATTGGTTTAGTTCAAAAAAATTAACATAAAATGGTATTTGGTTTAGCATACATAAAAAATCGGTAACGCAATTTTGCGTTACCGATTTTTGGCTCTATATCAATACTTATAGAAGAACACAAGGCAATATCTTTTGTGTTAAACAGCTTTATAACTGCCCTGAAATGACTTATATTCTTATATATGTTACAATTTTAAGATATAATATTTTGATAGAAGGTTTTATTTTTATGTCTACAACGAAGCGTTATTTATTATTCATCTGCGGAATTTTTTTTATGTCTCTAGGTATTTCCTGCGTCATTAAAAGCACGCTTGGTACATCACCGATCTCTAGCATACCTTATGTTCTCAGTTTCTGTTATCCTATTTCTCTCGGAGGTGTTACCTTTATTGTCAATATGATCTTCCTACTTGGACAAATTGTCATTTTACAGCGACAATTCCAATACATTCAATTATTGCAGGTTCCCATGACAGCCATCTTCAGTGTTTTCATTGACATGACGATGAACTTACTCAGTGCTGTTGCACCAGAAATGTATATCGGTAAAATGGTCACGATGTTCGTAGGAGCAGGTTGTGTGGCTCTAGGCGTTGCCTTGCAAATCATCGGCAATGTTGTCACTTTGGCCGGTGAGGGTATTGTCAATGCCATTGCTACTCATTGGCATTTCGACTTTGGAAATACCAAGACATGCTTTGACACAGCCCTTGTCATTGGCGCCTGCATTATATCATGGATTTACTTTGGTGAAATCCGTGGTGTTCGCGAAGGAACCTTAATTTCAGCCATTATCACTGGCTCTATCGCCCGATTCTTCATTCAAAGATTGAGCTATGTAGACGAAAATGGCAGCATCATCTTTCGTTTGTCTTTCACAAAGGTTGTTGAGAATACCTGGAAAAATAATAAGTAATAAAAATTCCGTAGAGCTGAAATTTTGGTTCTAGTCCATTACTACAAATTGAATATAATGAAAAAGAAGCATAATAAGAATTTCTTTTAAAATTTCGTTTGGCAAATTTATTTTAAATAGAAACTTTACAGTATGCTTCTTTTTTATTCTTTTCCTTTATATATCACTTTTTTCTACAGCATCAAACACTGCAAGGGTTTGTTTGTCTGGTTCTGCATCATTTTTACTTACCAAGTAGATGGAAAGTAGGGAAAGAATAAAACCAGGTACTATTTCATATAGACCAAACCATGCGAATTGTTTCCAAATCAGAACGGTGACACCACCAACGATAACTCCAGTTAAAACTCCATTGCGTGTCGTTCTCCGCCAGTAAAGGGAAAGTAAGATTGCTGGACCAAAAGCAGCACCGAACCCTGCCCAAGCGTAGGCTACCATGTCAAGTATGAGACTGTTAGGATTCATACCAATGATAATCGCGATTGTTGAAACAACGATAACGGCAGCCCGACTGGTCCAAACAAGTTCTTTATCTGAAGCAGTTTTATGAATAACAGATTTGTAAAAATCTTGTGAAAAGGCAGAAGCGGCAACGAGTAATTGCGAAGAAGCGGTGCTCATAATGGCCGCTAAGACTGCCGAAAGAATTAACCCACCAACGAATGGTGAGAAAATCTCATTTGTCATAACTAGGAATACTGTTTCTACATCAGAGCCAGTGAGTTCTGTAGTTAAAAAAACTTTACCAACCATACCAAGAATAACGGAAGCGGCGAGTGAAATGATAACCCAAGTCATCGCAATTTTTGTTGCTCGTTTAATTTCATTGGAAGATTTACTGGCCATAAAACGAACTAAAATATGTGGTTGACCAAAGTAACCAAGTCCCCAAGCGAGTAGCGAAATAATTTCAATAAAGCTAAAAAGACTACCGTCTGCTTTTGAAAATGGATTGAAATATTCAGGGTTTATCATGTAAAGGGCCGTAAAAGTTGGTGTAATTCCGCCTAGTATATAGGCACCGAATAAAGGAACTGCAATAATTGCAAAAAACATCATGACGCCCTGGATAAAATCGGTCCAACATACTGCTAGAAAACCACCGACAAAGGTGTAGAAAACCACAACTAAAGCCCCTAAAATTAAGGCATATTCATAAGGAATACCAAAAACCGTATTGAATAGTTTACCGCCGGCAACAAAGCCTGAGGAAGTGTAAATGATAAAAAAGATAAGAATAAATACCGCGGAGATGATTCTAAGTAGATTTGATGTATCATGAAAACGATTCTGGAAATAGTCAGGCATCGTCAAAGAATCATTGGCAATTTCGGTATAACGACGAAATCTAGTAGCAATAAAGCGCCAGTTAGCATAGGTCCCTAGAGCAAGGCCAAGGGCAATCCAAGCGGCGCCAAGGCCAGTCACATAAGCGTAGCCTGGTAAACCCATAAGCATCCAGCCACTCATGTCTGAAGCTTCGGCACTTAAGGATGTTACCCAGGCACCAAGCTGACGATCGCCTAATATGTAATCTGACATGTTTTTTGTACGATTATAAAAGTAAAGACCAATGACCATCATTAAGGCAAGATAAAGTACAATTGCCAATATGACATAAAAATTTTCGGTTAACATAAAAAATAATTCCCCCATAAATTAAGATAGTACATATTATACATATAAATAGGTGAAAAATGCAAAAAAAACTTTATCGCGGGCGAAATATGTGCAAGTGGAAAACCCTGGTGGCTAAGACCTAGAATATAAGCTATAATACTATTGTATGTATAATAGGCAAATTCGAGAGGAAGTGCTTCAAAGGTGGAGAACAAATTTGATGTAGCGATCATAGGAAGCGGCCCGGCAGGGATTTTTGCAGCTTATGAATTCGTGCTTAAGAAACCAGAATTGAAAGTAGCGTTGATTGAAGCAGGCAAAGATATATACAAACGAAAATGCCCGATTGCCGAGAAAAAAGTGGACCATTGTATTAATTGTAAGCCTTGTAGCATTATGCGAGGTTTCGGTGGCGCAGGGGCTTTTTCTGACGGTAAATATAATTTTACCGCTCAATTTGGCGGTTGGCTGAACGAATATTTATCCGATGAGCAAGTACTCGCGCTCATTGATTATGTCGATCAAATCAATATGCAATATGGTGCGCCAACAGAGGTATTTAGTACAGAAAATAGTTTGATTGGTAAAAAAGCGATTGGTGTCGGATTACATTTGCTTGATGCGAAAGTAAGGCATCTCGGTACAGAAAATAATTTAAAAATGCTTAAGGCAATTTATGAATATTTAAAAACAAAAGTAACATTAATATTTGATACAACGGTTACAGATATCGTTAACGAGGGAAAAGGGTTTACGCTAGAATTAGAATCTGGCAGCCCAATAGAATCAGAGTATCTCATTGCTGCCCCTGGTAGGGCTGGCTCGGAGTGGTTTTCTAAGCAGTGTAAGACGCTTGGTCTAGAGCTTTTAAATAACCAAGTCGATGTTGGGGTGAGGTTAGAGATACCAGCCAATATCTTTGAGCATATTACCGATGAAGTCTATGAGGCAAAGCTCGTTTACCGTACCAAACAATACGGTGATTTAGTGCGTACGTTCTGCATGAATCCGAAAGGCTATGTTGTGGCGGAAAATACGGACGGTATTGTTACTGTCAATGGTCATAGTTTTCGTGATGAAAAATTGCATAGTAAGAATACAAACTTTGCGTTATTAGTAAGCAATAAATTTAATGAACCCTTTAATGAACCACATCAGTATGGAAAACGAATTGCTTCTTTTTCCAATATGCTAGGTGGTGGAGTACTTGTACAACGGTTTGGCGATTTAATCAAAGGCCGTCGCAGCAATGAACATCGCTTAGCGCAAAGTTTTACGAAGCCTACATTAAAGGCAACACCTGGTGATCTTAGCTTAGTACTACCAAAACGTCACTTAGATAACATTATCGAAATGATTTATAAATTAGATAAAATTGCTCCAGGTATGGCAAATGACGATACGTTGCTTTATGGTGTTGAAGTGAAGTTTTACAGTTCAAGATTAAGATTGACCAAACAACTCGAAACGAAAATTCCAAACTTTTTTGCAATTGGCGATGGTGCCGGGGTAACGAGGGGCTTATCACAAGCTGGAGCGAGTGGTGTTTATGTAGCGAGGACAATTTTAGAACGTCTCACAGTTTAACGATATACCATTGCATTTTCGAAGTTTGAAAAGTGGGAAAGAATTTGCTATTTGTAGCAGGTGGTGTAAGCATGCGTTTAGAAGAAGTGGTCAATAAGTATTATAACCATCTGAATGAAAACGACTTATATATTTTGAAGGTAATTTGTGCGGATAAAAAAGCCTGTGTCAACTTGTCAATCAATGAGTTAGCTGAGCGCTGTAATGTGTCTAGGACAACCATTCTGCGGTTTGCGCAGAAACTTGGCTTTTCCGGATATAGTGAGTTCAAGGTATTCTTAAGTTGGCAGGAGGATGAGGAACAGATGCCAGCGGAAAAAAACTATGTACAGTGTCTGTATGATGATATCGATGCCATCAGAAAAAATATGGGGACAATGGCAATGGAAGAAATATGCCAGATTTTGCATGATGCCAAGCGGGTCTTTGTTTATGGTACAGGGGCGGCGCAAAAGGAAATCGGCAAGGAGATGCAAAGGACGTTCTTGATTCTGCGGAAATACCTACATGTCATCGAAGGAGAGACTGAACTGGAAAATGTAATGGTGGATATGGATTAT
The DNA here is from genome assembly GCA_963805085.1 of uncultured Veillonellaceae bacterium. Lineage (GTDB taxonomy): Bacteria > Bacillota > Negativicutes > JARBTT01 > JARBTT01 > JARBTT01. Next base: position 142,306 of record CAWDTA010000005.1, read on the forward strand.
GATGATGTTGTCATCATAATTTCTTGCTCAGGTAACCGCAGTTTTCTAAAGAATATTGTTCATACCCTCCAGATACATGGAGTCAAATATATGTCGATGACCAATCTCACCAATAATTTTTTAGCGCAAAATACAAAGTATAACCTTTATGTTCCATCCACCCTGTTGAAGGTTCCAACAGGGATACTCTATAATTCTACAGCGTTATTTTTTATGATCGCGGATATCTTATTTCGGGAATATATAGCGTATGTGGAAAAACAAGTTTTAGTGGAGAAATAATATAGGCAAAAATTCATTTTGACCAATGCAATTATTTGTAAAATAGGAGCTTGAAGATGAAATTAGAAGAACTGATTAACAAGCGTAAAGGGGCTTTGAACCAGACCGATATGGTCATATGGAAGTATATTTTTAATAATAAGCAAAAGTGTCGGCATATGTCGATTCATGATTTGGCCAAAGAATGTTGTGTATCGAGTACGACTGTGGTAAGGTTTGCCCAGAAACTATCACTTGACGGATTCAGTGAGCTCAAAGCTGTACTGAAGATGGAAGAGGAACAAAGTATTCACGAAGAACAGGATGTACTAGCGGCTATTACCAGTTTTTATCAGCATAGCTGGAAGGAAATCGTCAAACGTAATTTTGATGATGCAAGCAAACTTATGTATAGTGCCAAGCGGGTGTTTGCTTATGCTTCGGGATATGTACAAAGTAATGTTGTACAAGAAGTAAAAAGGCTTTTCTTTTTTGATGATGTATTGATTTATGAGGTGCGTGGACAAGAGGAGTTTCACTCATTGGTTAAAATGATGACACCAAATGATCTAGTTATTATGGTTTCTTTGAGTGGCGAGACACCAATGGCAGTGGAGTTTGCGCAAAAATTACAGTTGAAAGATGTGCCGCTGATATCGATTACACGCTTACATGACAATACATTGGCCGGACTCAGCACAGAAAATCTCTATGTGACACCGGCAACATTTCAAATTTATGAGGCGGAAGAGGATAGGACACCATATCAATCGATGTTGCCGTATTTCCTTTTGATTGAGATATGGTACGTAAAGTATAAGTTATACCGCAATAATAAAATAAAGTAGCAAATGAGACTGTCTTGACGAAAGTTTAAGGCAGTTTTTGTATTTTTATCAGCATGTACCAAAGTACATGAAATGTACTTTGGTACGCATTTGTGTTACAGTGCCGTAATGTCTTGAACCTATTGAATGTGCGGAAATAAAAAGCTATTATAAAAATCAAGATATCTTGTATGACAGATTGAATAGTTCAATCTGAAGAAAACTATATGTCATGACAAAATCTATTTACTGTAAAATTACTGAAACAGCATTTTACGTTTTTAGGTATCATTAAAGAATTCAAAAAATTCTAACTTTTAAGAATTCGTTTACAAAGGAAAAAAAATATTTTATGGGGGTGGATTTATGACAATCAACAAGGACGTTGTCATGCAAAATGTACAACGTTTCGGCGGAGCAATGTTTACACCAGTTATATTGTTTTCCTTTTTTGGAATTATGGTATCGTTATCGATTATTTTCAAAAACCCGGATATTGTTGGTAGTATAGCAACAAAAGGGACGGCGTGGTACAACGTCTGGTATGTTATTGAACAGGGCGCATGGACAGTGTTTGCGCAAATGCCACTTTTATTTGCACTTTCTTTACCAATCGGTTTGGCGAAGAAAAATCAGGCAAGAGCCTGCATGGAATCATTTGTAATCTATGTTGTGTTTAATTATTTCGTTTCAGGGATTCTCACACTAGCAGGTCCATCGTTCGGTGTGGATTATAGCCTCAAAGCAGGCGGCGGTACAGGCCTAGCAATGATTGCGAATATCAAGACGCTTGACATTGGTATGCTTGGCGCTATCTTGATTTCAGGAATTACCGTATGGCTGCATAATCGTCTCTTTGATGTAGATCTTCCTGATTATCTCGGTATCTTCAAAGGGTCATCTCTCGTAGTTGCAGCTGGATTCTTTCTCATGTTGCCAGTTGCGTATCTTTTCTGCTTGGTATGGCCATCGGTACAGCACGCAATTGGAACTTTTCAGGAGTTTCTAAAAGCTAGTGATGCGCTAGGCGTATGGATGTATACTTTCTGCGAAAGAATTTTAATTCCAACAGGGCTACACCATTTTATTTACACGCCCTTTATTTTCGGACCAGCTATTGTTGATGGTGGTATTCAACAGTATTGGTTGCAACATTTGCAAGATTTTGCAACTTCGGCTCAGTCATTGAAAGAAATGTTCCCTGGTGCTGGTTTCTCATTACATGGTTCTTCCAAAATATTTGGTATCCCGGGGATTGCGCTTGCGATTTATGCTACGGCGAAGCCAGCAAAAAAGAAAGCTGTTGCTGGACTTTTGATTCCAGCTACGATTACGGCAGTGGTATGTGGGATTACAGAACCGCTTGAATTTACATTCCTGTTCGTCGCTCCGGTACTGTTTGCAGTACATGCAATACTTGCTGCAACACTTGCTGCAACATTTTTCTTATTCGGAGTAGTCGGTTCTTTCGGTGGCGGGCTTATTGATGCCCTCGTGCAGAACTGGATTCCATTATTTAAATATCATTCTGCAACTTATACTCTGCAAATTGTAGTTGGTCTTTGTTTTACCGCGATTTACTTCTTCGTGTTCCGTTATTTTATTGTGAAGAATGATTATAAAACCCCAGGCCGGACAGAAGATGATGCAGAAGATAAACTTTATTCCAAAGCTGAGTATAAAGCAAAAATAGCGATGGAAGGAACAATGAATATTGATGAACGTGATATTAAGGCCGCGGTATTCCTTGAGGCTCTAGGCGGCAAGGCAAATATTAAGGATGTAACAAATTGCGCTACGCGTCTTCGTGTAACAGTCGTAGATGATTCGTTGATTAAAGGGGTAAGCACATTTACAAAGGCTGGTGCTCATGGCCTTGTAAAGAACGGTCATGCAGTGCAAGTGATTGTTGGCTTATCCGTACCACAAGTGAGAGAGCGTTTTGAAGCATTGTTGCAAGATACATCAGACGCAGAAACTGCATCTGGTACAGATAAATCTACAACATTGAAGGCATTTGTCAGTGGTAAAGTCATTCCGATTACGCAAGTTAAAGATGAAATGTTTTCACAAAAAATGATGGGCGATGGTATCGCTGTTTATCCAGAAAATGAAATAGTGACAGCACCAGCAGACGGTGAAATCACTATGGTAATGGATGAATCTGGTCATGCAGTCGGTATGCGTTTAATGAGCGGCGTCGAAGTCCTTATCCATATTGGTATTGATACGGTGAAAATGGAAGGGCGCGGGTTCAATGTACTTGTAAAACAGGGCCAAAAGGTAAGAGCTGGTCAAGCTCTTGTGAATTTTGATAAAAAACAAATTGAGAAAGAAGGTTATTCTTCTATTGTTATATTAGCTGTTACAAATTATACAGAATATCCGCTAATGAAACTGCATTCAGGTATGACAGCAAAAGCCGATGAAACAGTAATTGCAACATTCTAAGAAGGGGAAAGTCAAGATGGACAATTTAACATGGTGGCAAAAAACGCTGGTATATCAGATTTATCCAAAGAGCTTCTGTGATAGTAATGGCGATGGTATTGGAGACTTGAATGGGATAACGCAAAAACTCGATTATATTCGTGCTTTAGGAGTAGGCGCGATCTGGCTAACACCAGTATATGTATCGCCAATGGTCGATAACGGCTATGATATTGCCGACTATCGCAACATTGCACCGGAGTACGGTACAATGTCAGATATGGAGACGCTCATTGGCGAAGCAAAGAAGCGAGGTATTCGCATTGTTATGGACTTGGTGTTCAACCATACCTCCAATCAGCACAGCTGGTTCAAGGAGTCAAGAGCAGATCACAGAAATTGTAAACGTAACTGGTATATATGGCGTGATGCCAAAACAGACGGAGCACCACCGACAAATTGGCGAGGCATCTTCGGCGGCTCGGCTTGGACTTTCGATGAGGTTACCAAACAATATTATTTACATACCTTTGCAAAGGAGCAGCCCGATTTAAATTGGGGAAATCCTGAAGTACGCAAAGCGTTATATGAGATAGCAAATTTCTGGCTGGATAAGGGAGTCGGCGGATTCCGTATTGATGCGATTACCTATATCAAGAAGCCAGAAGAATTTAAGGATTTACCAGCCGATGGTCCAGATGGTATGAGTAATGTGCATGTTGCAACAGCAAATCAGCCGGGGATATTGGAATACTTACATGAATTTAAGCGAGAAGTTTTTGCAGGGAAAGATATGTTTACGGTGGCAGAGGCAAATGGTGTATCAGCTGAAGAGTTGCCACAATGGATAGGCAGGAATGGCGCCTTTGATATGCTGCTAGAGTTTAGCCATATGGACTTAGATATGGAAGCATCGAGCCTTTGGTGCCATCCAGTTACTTGGAAGTTGACACAGCTCAAAAAGGCGCTTAGTAATAGTCAGAGGGCAACGTCAGAAAACGGTTGGTATCCAGCATTTTTTGAAAATCATGACCAGCCGCGCTCGGTGAATAAATTTTTCTCGGATCATGCAGATCAAAAGCTAGCGGCAAAAGTACTGGCAACTGTGTTATTTACCTTGAAGGGAACGCCGTTTATCTATGAAGGAGAAGAACTCGGCATGACAAATACCAAATGGTCTTCCATTGAATGTTATGATGATATCGCTTCTAAAGGACAATATGTAATTGCTTTGCAGGAGGGATTCTCTAAAGAGCAAGCACTAGAATTTGTATGGAATTACAGCAGGGACAATGCGCGGACGCCGATGCAGTGGACGAGCGAAAAAAACGCTGGATTTACGAGCGGCGAGCCGTGGCTGCCACTGAACGAAAAATATCACGAGGTTAATGTAGGACAGCAAATCCAGAATGAAGATTCTGTACTGCGGTATTATCACCGTCTAGCAAAGCTTCGTCAAGAATATGATGTTTTGCTCAAGGGCAGTTATGAAGAACTGTTAGAAACAGATGAACAGATTTATGCTTATAGGCGTTTAATGCTTGAAAACAAAGTGATTGTTCTTTGCAATTTCTCTGGACGAGAGAAAGCGTACAGTTTACCAGAGCTTGAAGTCGATGGGAAGCTGTTGCTCAGCAATTATGGAGATGCACCAGATCAAGTTCTGCGTTCCTATGAAGCAAGGATATATCTCTGTGAAGGGAGGAATCCCCTTGAAGGTTGCAGCCAGTGATTTTGACGGAACACTGTTTATCGATAATACAATTTGTCCAGAAAATGTAGAGGGGGTTCGTAAGTGGCGGGCGGCTGGCAATAAGTTTGGCGTAGTCACAGGTCGTGATTACGGCATGCTAGTGCCACAGTTAGACTATTTTGGCATAGGCTATGATTTTGCGGTATGCAATAATGGTGCGATCATTTTTGGTGAGGATGGTAAGGTACTTTATCAAGCTGAGATTCCAGAGCAAGCACTTTATGTAATTGCGACACATCCCTGTGTGACAGATAGCTTGCATGTTGCATTTTCACAGGCAGAACGTAGTTGTATTTACCGAGAAAGAGAAGGTTCTTGGTTGGTTCGTGAGGCAAAACAATGGCAATTTTTGTTGAAGATGATTGAGATTGCTGAAATCCATGAACTTAGTCGGGTGCATCAAATCGCATTGGGATTTGCTAGTCTGGACGGGGCGGCGGAAGCTGCCCGGCAAATCAATTTACTATTTGGTGATACGGTGTACGCCTGCCAGAATCGTGGCAGCGTAGACATTACACCAATTGGTATTGATAAGAGCAAAGGCATTGAGCAATTGTTAGAATTAAAAGCCTGGCAGGCTGCAGAGGTACATGTTATTGGTGATGAAATCAATGATTTACCAATGATGCATAAGTTTAATGGCTATGCTGTCGAATCGGCAAGAGCGGTTATAAAAAGAGAAGCAAAGCGAAGTTTTGCTACGGTTGGCAGTATGCTACAAAATAATTTACAGAACATTTAGAATTTTAAGATTATTTTTAAAAAATAAAAAAGTAAAGGATGTTGGCATAGAATGAAAATGAAAAAAAGTTTGACCACATTGGCAATTACTTTGGCACTAGGAGCAGCGACAACGGCGTTCGCAGCCGTTGCGACATCGGCGGATAGTTTTACTGATGTACCAAAAGATCACTGGAGCTATGCCGCACTTGATGAATTAGCTAAGGATGGAATCATTGAAGGTTATGGAGATAGTAAATTCCAAGGCAATCGTATGATGAGCCGCTATGAAATGGCGACCATTGTTGCCAAGGCGATGGATAAAGTAAAATCTGGCTCGCTCGGCGATCAGGCACTGGTTGAAAAACTTGAAAAGGAATATGGTAGTGAACTTGAAGCACTCAATAAGAAAGTCGATGCTTTAGATAAGAAAGTCGATGAAACGAATGTACGTATTGACAATGTGAAAATTACAGGTTTTGTTCGCACACAGTGGGATAGCGATGATCAGGGAGGTAACTCTAACAATGGCGATAAACGTTTCTATATGGATTTAGAAGGTGAAATGAAAGTTTCCGATAACTGGAAAGCGAAATTTCAGTCTGAAACGAACCGCCATTATTCAAGTATTAATGGAAAAACACACAAGGGAAATGATGATACCGATACAGGTACCTTCCAAAGAATCTGGGTTGATGGCACTATCGCAAATGATTGGTATGTAAATATTGGTAGAAAATGGAGTGGTATTGGCTATCAAAATATGCTGCAGGGCAGTGAAACGGATGGCGTGCAGCTCTGGCATCCAATTTCTAAAGATCTGATGGTCAGCGGCTGGTCCTTTGCGCCTACTTGGAATGGTGCAGATTACACTGTCTATGGCGCTAATATCTTCGGGAAAATTGCCCATAACCTAGAACTCAATGTTGCCTATGGCGCATCAAATAAGGAAAAATGGTTCGGTGATAAATATGGCTCTGCTGATTTGCGTACACAGCTTACACCAACTGTGAAGTTGACAGGTACTTATGTATGGACAGGCGCAGATGAAGATAATACAGATAAAGCAGTTCGTCTGGACTACAAGGGAACAAATCTTAAAAATGTTGGATCGTTTGGTGCTTATACGCGATTTGTAAACTATGGTGCCAATGGTGATATTGGCCATGATGATGAATGGGGTTCTTTACCAAGCAATATGAAGGGCTGGATTTTCGGTGTTAAATATGTGCCTTGGCAAGATGTAGAATGGGAAACACTCTATTCTAAACAGACAATAAATGAGAACAGTACAAAAGATGACAGAAAGTTGTTCCGTACACAGGTTGATTTCCATTTCTAATAATATAGATTTTGTTATCAGCATGTAAAGGAGGAAAGACCCATGACACATAAAAAGAATCTAGTGTGTGCCGTTGTATTAGCAGTTTCACTTGGTATGTTTGCGACTCCGCTGTTGGCACCGAATGCAACGGCCACGACCTTTATAGCAAGAGCAGAAGCAGCGCAGTCAGTGGGACAAGTAGTTATCCTTGCCGGTAGTTTACAAGATGAATTGGGCGGCAGCAAAGAGTGGAATCCGAGTGATCGAAGAACGATGATGAAAGCTCTTGGTAACGGTAAATATCAACTCAAGGGCAAGCTTCCCGCAGGAAATTATGAGTTTAAGATTGCAGTTGGCGGCAGTTGGAATGAAAATTACGGCGACAAAGGTCAGCTTAATGGAGCAAATATCGCCCTGCACCTCAAGGCCGCGCATGAAGTGACGTTTGATTATGATGCGGCTACCCATCTTGCTACGTATACTTATGAGGGGATGGCAGCAGAGCAGGAAGCAGCGATAAAAGAAACTGTAGCGGCAGCTGTGCAGCAAAGAAAAATAATGATTGCTGGCAATCTGCAACGGCAGCTTGGTGCGGGCAAAGATTGGGATCCATCGGATATGAAAACGCAGATGATAGATCTCGGTCATGGATTTTATAGCTATACCGCCAATCTGCTGGCGGGGTCTTATAGTTATAAAATTGCTGTCAATGGAAGCTGGAATGAAAATTATGGATTAGGTGGCGATGCTGATGGGGCTAACTTACAACTCACATTGGCAAAACCACAGGCGGCGACATTCTATTATAATGATACAACTCATAAAATCAAAGACAGCAGTAGCTATAAATTATTGTCAGATAAGGAACTGCCAATGGTTAGCGGTGATTTTGCGAAGGTCGCAAAAGGTGATTTCATTATGCGTGATACGATACTCGATGGATTTTATACAATAAGTCTTGACGCTAAAGCTGGTACCTATAATGTGGCGATCATGCAGAAAGGTAAACAGATTGCGGCTCAGCCAATCACGTTGAACAAGGATGGCAAGGTAGCGCTTTATTTTGATAATAAGGCTGATAAATTGATCGTTGATGATGGCAGTATCCATGAAGATAAACTCTATCATAATACATGGGAACTTTCGAGTCGTCAGCCATTTGAAGCTGTCAAAGCCGGCGACAGCGTGAAACTTTCCATTAGCGGTCAAAAAGGCGATATCAAAAAAGCACAACTCGTCTTGTTCAAATCGAAGATTGTTGCCAAAGGTGGCGATGAATACAATATCGATTATAATGCTGGTACGACAACGGTATATGATCTGGATTTTATCAGCAGTGAAAATGACAAAGATGTTTGGTCAAAAAAAATCCAGCTTAATGAAAACGGTATTTACGGCTATAAATTTATCATCAACGGAATAAAAGAATACGGCGATGATGCGAAACCAGGTCAAACGGGTATGGTAACCTTGCGAGATGCTAAACCATTTCAGCTGACCGTTTATCGGGCTGATTATAAGACGCCAAATTGGGCAAAAGAAGCCGTTACCTATCAAATTTTCCCAGATCGTTTTTATAACGGTGATACAAGCAATGACAATGCGAAATCGACAGCGCGCGGCTTGCAGCCAATCCAACATAAGAGTTGGAATCAGTTGCCAGCCAATCATACGAGGGCACCACAGCTTGACAGTGATTCATATGAATGCAATGACTTCTTTGGTGGCGATCTCGCTGGCATTACAAAAGAACTCGATTATTTGCAGGATCTTGGTATAACAGCTATTTATGTGAACCCGATCATGGAAGCAGCATCCAACCATCGTTATGATGCTGTAAACTATGAAAATATCGATCCCTTCCTCGGCACACAGAAAGATTTTGATACACTGGTGAAGGAGATGGATAAACGCGGCATGCATTTGATCATGGACGGCGTGTTCAACCATGTTGGTGATGATTCAATTTATTTCGACCGCTACAGCAAATACAAAACAGTGGGTGCTTATGAATACTGGTCGCGAATTTACGATTTAATGAACACCAAGCATATGAAGCAGGATAAAGCTGAAGCGGTTGCTAAAAAATCGCTCATAGCGGAAGGACAGGTGTTTAGTCCATATAATTGGCAGAATTGGTTTGATATCTATAATGAAAAAGCTGTTGATGAAATGGGGGCCAAATACAACTACCACTCTTGGCAGGGCTATTCAAGTCTTGCACCATTCAAAGATTTTCCGCCAACGGCTACTTCACCGGTCAAAGATGCGCCAAGCCAGCTAAATAATATCGATCTTGACAACTATCTCATCTATGATGATAATGCTGTAATTACAAGTTGGTTCAAAAAGGGTTTGTCTGGCTGGCGGTTTGATGTGGCCAAAGAAGTTCCGCCAGAATTTTGGGCAGCAGTACGGGATAAAGTGAAGACACTTAAGAACAGACAAGGTGATGAACCATTATTGCTTGGTGAAATCTGGCAGGATGGCTCGCAGTTCCTTACCGGCGACCAGTTTGATTCGGTCATGAACTATAAGCTCAGCTTTGCTGTAGGTGATCTTTTCTTGAATAAGGGTGATGCTGCCGCCGCTGATGTTGAGCTCAAGACCTTGCAACAAAACTACCCGAAAGAAGCTCTTTATGATTTGATGAATATCGTGGATTCACATGATGTAGTCCGTGCTATTTTCAAATTTGGCGGGGGAAAAGATAGTGTGGCTCAGGCTTCTTTGAAAGATTTCAACTATGATGAAGGCAAGGCAAAACTTAAACTTGCAGCGACATTCTTGATGGGGTATCCAGGAATGCCAACGATTTATTATGGCGACGAAGCTGGCTTGTATGGTAGTGTGGATCCTGACTGCCGCAGAGCCTATCCATGGGGATATGAAGACCAAGATTTGCTCAATTATTATAAAAAAGTAATAAAAGTAAGAAATGATAACAAAAAGCTTTTTGCTTACGGTGATGTATCTACACTGAAAGCTGAGGGGGATCTTTATGTATACGGTCGGTCTTGTGCTGGTGAAAATGCTGTAGTTGCTATGAACAGAGGCAATGAGACAGAAATCACACTTGATGTACCGCAATATACTGATGGCATGGTGTTTACAGATGCTTTAGATAATAGTTATCAGGTTTCTGTTGAAAATGGCAAGTTGACAATTAGTTTAAACAAGTTTCAGTCAAGGATGCTAATTAATCAATGATCATGGGGAGTGGAGCGAAATCTCCACTCTCTATTTTGTCAAGGTGAATGATCAACAGGATATTGATAGTTTCACAAAAACTGTGAAAAGTTCCTAAACCCCTGATATCTATTGAATCAACGAGCTTTTGGTGATAACATGAAAACTGTCAAAGCGCATTGGCAATCATTATAATGAAGAACATCATACCTGGTATTTAAAAAGGTTTTCTAGGCAAACTTTCTGGAAGATAGTATAGGGAGAGTTTGGTCGGTAGCATTGTTGCTGCTGATAAAATGGATAGAGGTAATTGTTGAATATTTGTTCACAGAGAATTAAAAAATAGAGTAGAAAATTAGGGGAGGAATTTAGAATGAGTAAGAAATTTTCAGTGGTAGTAGCAGGGGGTGGCAGTACATTTACACCGGGGATTGTAATGATGCTTTTAGCAAATTTAGACAGATTCCCAATTCGTAAATTGAAATTTTATGATAATGATGCAGCTCGTCAAGAAGTGGTAGCGAAGGCTTGTGAAATTATCCTACGTGAAAAAGCACCGGATATCGAATTTGAAGCAACTACGGATCCGAAGGAAGCGTTCACCGATATTGATTTCATCATGGCACATATTCGTGTTGGTAAATATGCAATGCGTGAACTAGATGAAAAGATTCCGCTAAAATATAATGTACTTGGACAGGAAACTTGTGGGCCTGGCGGAATTTCTTACGGTATGCGTTCTATCGGCGGTATCATTGAAATTATTGATTATATGGAAAAATATTCACCGAATGCTTGGATGCTTAATTATTCGAATCCAGCAGCAATTGTCGCTGAAGCAACCCGTAAACTTAGACCAAATGCTAAAATTTTAAATATCTGTGATATGCCGATTGGCATTGAGCGGCGTATGGCCGCAATTGCTGGACTCAAATCTCGCAAGGAAATGGAAATCAGATATTATGGACTGAATCATTTTGGCTGGTGGACGAGTATTATGGATCATCATGGCAACGACCTTATGCCCAAAATTCGTGAATATGTTGGGCAAAAAGGTTACAATCTTGATAGTCCGGAATTCAAGGCAGACCCGAGTTGGGCGGTTACTTATGATATGGTCAAAGATTTTTATCAGCTTGACCCTAACACATTGCCAAATACATATCTTAAATATTATCTTTGTCAAGATGAAGTTGTAGAACATGCCAATCGCGAATATACGAGAGCAAATGAAGTTATGGATGGTCGTGAAAAGACCGTATTTGGTGAATGTCACCGTATTGCAGCTGCAGGCACAGCGAAAAAGTGTGAATTTGAAGTTGATGAACATGCTTCTTATATCGTAGACCTTGCTAGAGCGATTGCTTATAATACAAAAGAGAGAATGCTATTAATTGTTGAAAATAACGGGGTTATTGTTAATTTTGACCCAACGGCGATGGTGGAAATTCCTTGCATCGTGGGCTGTAATGGACCAGAACCTTTGAACGTTGGTAAGATTCCAGAGTTTCAAAAAGGTCTGATGCAGCAACAGGTATCGGTAGAAAAACTTGTTGTTGAAGCGTGGGCAGAGGGATCTTACCTCAAACTCTGGCAAGCGCTTACTATGTCTAAAACAGTGCCAAGTGCAAAAGTAGCTAAGCTGATTCTGGATGATCTCATTGCCGCAAATAAAGACTATTGGCCAAATCTTAAGTAAAAAGATTCATATAAAAATACGTCCCACTCATTGAGTTGGGGCGTATTTTTATATGAGTGGAACTCTATGGTTAATGCTTGTGCTTGATATTATTGGAACAATTGCCTTTGCGATGAAATATGATATCCACTTACCAGTACTTTAGTGGTTTTACTGGTTTACACTTATATAAATAGAAGTTATATTGTTATTGCTAAAATGTAACTATGTATACATGTATGCAACTTGACAGAATTTATTATCCTGTATATAATAATAAACATCAACAAGATAGTTCGAGGCAATGAAGCCTCCGCAATAGTTATTTGCGGGGGCTTTTTCTATTTTTTTAAAGTATCTTGTTTGACGAGACAATGACGTCTTGCCACTTAAAGTAATAAGTTGCGTGTATTACTAGAGTTGCAGACGTTTATTTTTTTTCAAAAAAGTATGAGAGAAAAGAGGGGGATTAGAATGAAAAAGTTATGGCCTACAATGTTAACAACACTTATGTTAGTTGCTATGATGGTTCCTGTAGCTTTTGCTGCAGATGCAGAGGCGGCTACCAAAATTGATTCAGGGGATACTGCTTGGGTACTAGTAAGTGCTGCAATGGTATTTATTATGACACCTGGTCTTGGTTTCTTCTATGGTGGTATGGTTAGAAGTAAAAATGTTTTATCGACAATCATGCAAAGTTTCTTTATTGTTGCACTTATTTCTGTTGAATGGGTATTATTTGGTTATTCTTTAACGTTTAGTGGTGATGTTTCAGGTATTATTGGTAATCTTGATAAAGCCGGTTTGGCTGGTATTGGGGTCACTACAATTTTAGATAATGGTACAATTCCTGAATTTGCTTTTGTTGCTTTCCAATGTATGTTTGCTGTTATCACACCAGCTCTTATTACAGGAGCTTTTGCTGAAAGAATTAAATTCTCGGCTTTTGTAGTGTTCAGTTCCTTATGGGCAATCTTCATTTACAATCCAATGGCTCACTGGGTATGGGGTGGCGGCTGGTTAGCTAAACTTGGCGCACTTGATTTTGCCGGTGGCCTTGTAATTCATATTTTATCTGGTGTTTCAGGCTTAGTGTTTTGCTTAATGGTTGGTAAAAGACGTGGTTATGGTAAATCTCCAATTATTCCGCATAATATTCCAATGATTGTGATTGGTGCTACTTTATTATGGTTTGGTTGGTTTGGCTTTAATGCTGGTAGTGCTCTTGGTGCAAATGGTCTAGCTGCTAGTGCCTTTATTGTTTCTCAAATCGCTGCTGCTGGGGCAACTGTATCTTGGGTAGTAGCAGAATGGATCTACAATGGTAAACCAACTCTATTTGGCGCAGCGAGTGGGTGTATTGCTGGTTTAGTTGCAATTACGCCTGCTGCGGGTTATGTAACACCAATGCCAGCTCTTATTATCGGTCTTGTTGGTGGGGTTGTGTGTTATTTCTCCGTTGCTGTGGTAAAAGCAAAACTTGGTTATGATGATTCTCTAGATGCTTTTGGTGTTCATGGGGTTGGTGGTACTTGGGGCGCAATTGCAACTGGTCTTTGGGCAACAACTTCTGTAAATGAAGCTGGTGCAGATGGCCTGTTCTATGGCAATCCGGATTTAGTTGTAACGCAATTAATTTCTGTAGTAACTGCTTGGGCGTTTGCCATTGTTGGTACATTCATCCTTGTAAAACTGATCGGTTTATTTATGCAAATTAGAGTGGATGAAGCTGATGAAGTTGCTGGTGTGGATATTAGTGGGCATGGTGAAAGTGCCTATGGTCAAAGTATCGTAGCTGGTCATCCAGTCATCGGTGGTCAAGACGTAAATTTATAAAAGACAATAATATGAGGAGGGGAATGCTCCCCTCCTCATATTTTATAAATTTATTAAGTTTACTAAAAATATAGTAACCTCATAAGTTATAAGTTTGATATAATTTTATAATAAGGGGAGGTATAAACATGAAAAAGTTAACAAAGATAGACATTATTACAAGACCAGGTAAACTTGAAGAGCTTAAAGAAGCATTAAATGCAATCGGCGTAGCTGGAATGACGGTGAGCCAAGTTTATGGTTGTGGTCTGCAAAAGGGGCATAAAGAAGTATATAGAGGCCAAGAATATGCCATTAACTTAGTTCCTAAAGTAAAAGTTGAAACAGTTATTTGTGAAATCCCTGTAGAAAAAGTTTTGGAAGTGGCACAAAAAGTATTAAAAACTGGTCAAATAGGTGATGGAAAAATATTTGTGTATAACGTTGAAAATGCAGTGCGTATTCGTACTGGTGAAGAAGGCGACATTGCAATTATTGATCAAAAATAAAATCGTATTAGATTTTATAGATATTTGGTGAATTTAATCATCTCAAGTATTTAATAGTATGCTGAGGCCAGTATATAACAAAATGTTGTATACTGGTTTTTTCTTTTTAGAGAGTTTGTGTTAAATATATGTTAATGTATGTTATTATATGTTGATATATGTTATTATTTAACTAGTGATAGCAGGACTTTGGTCGTGTTTGTATAATTATGTAATAAAATAATTTTATTTTTTTAAGAAGGTGATCGATGTGGAAAAAATTCGTGTATTGGTAGTGGATGATTCTAGAATGAGTCATGCCATGATGGATGGAATAATATCTAGAACAAATTTTGAAATTTGCGATTATGCAAAAACAAGTGCAGAAGCTATAGAAAAGTATAAAATACTAAGCCCGGATGTAGTTACTATGGATATGAATTTGCCGGATGCTGATGGCTTGGAATGTAGTCAACGAATTTTAGAATTGAATCCACATGCAAAAATTGTCATGGTTAGCGCGATGCGCGATGCTAATTTGATGATGCAAGGTCGTGCTATTGGGATCAGTGCATTTGTACAAAAACCATTGAATGAAAATGAACTGCTTGATACCTTACGTATGGTTTGCCAGTCAAATGAAGATAGCCTTAAAATATTGGAAGAATCTTATGTAAAAACGTTTATTAAAGTATTACATAAAAATTTATTTAGTCTTGCTGGCGTTCATAGTGATATGAGTTATGAACTTTCCACGGAAGGAAAACTGGAGATAGACGGGATAGCAATTATCATTGGGTTTACTGGTAAACCGATTGGTAGAGCCATTGTACATACTGATATCGATACGATGAATCAATTTGCTAGGGCTATTCTTGGCAGAAGCCCTGATGAAATCCTTAGTGATGCAGAAGCGAATGAATGTATGGAGGAAACTGCTAATATTATAGCTGGAAGTAGTGTTTCGATGATCAATGATATATTTAAAGATAAAGAACTTAGAATTACACCTCCAGGTATTATTGTTGGTAAGAAACTTAGTATTGTAAATCCTAAGCTGACAACGTTTAATATAGTAGCAAGTACCGAACTAGGGGATCTAAAAATGAATATTGGGTTTGCTGGAGGGGAGTAACTGTGGATGTAAAATTAATCAACCCATTTATTGATGCATTTATGACAATAATGCCGCAAGTTGGGTTTCAAAATATTGCTAGAGGTAAAGTTGCATTAAAAGAAAAAGCTGCAGATAGCTTGGGGGTCACAGCTTTAGTCGGGTTGACAAAGGAAATACGTGGTAATGTGGCTTATAATATGTCGGATGAAACTGCTCGTTTTATAGCCTCGACGATGATGTGTGGTATGCCAGTTGCAGCCTTTGATGAAATGGCGCAAAGTGCCATTTCTGAATTATCCAATATGCTTACAGCAAATGCTGCCACCAATCTAACCGCCTTAGGAATTGAAGTAGATATTTCAACACCCAGTTTAACAATCGGTGATGGTTTTACTGTAAAAATTAGTGATGCACAATATGTAGCAATTGAAATGATTGCAGATGGACATACCTTAGAAGTTAATATTGCTTTGAAATAAAAAAATCACCGATATTAAATAATATCGGTGATTTTTTTTAGAAGAACGATCAAACAAGGGGACTTATTTGATATGTTTTTTTACGAAGTTTTCAATTCTGGATAATGCTTCGGAAATTTTATTTACAGATGTTGCATACGAGCAACGAATAAAGCCTTCACCACATTCGCCAAAAGCAGTACCAGGAACTAAAGCAACACGTTCAGAACGAAGCAGTTTTTCGGCGAATTCTTCAGAGCTTAGACCAGTATTTTGAATGGAAGGGAAGATGTAGAATGCACCTTTTGGTTCGAAACATGTTAGGCCCATATTGCGAATGCCATCTAAAATGAGATGACGACGACGGTCGTATTCAGCGACCATTTTTTTCATGTGTTTCTCACCGTGACGAAGTGCTTCTAGTGCGCCAATTTGCGCTGTGATTGGTGCGCAAAGCATCGTATATTGATGAATTTTTGTCATTGCGGCAATAAAGGTAGGATTGGCTAAAGCATAACCGATCCGCCAGCCAGTCATCGCATAAGATTTTGAAAATCCATTTAATAGAATCGTGCGATCACGCATGTTTGGTAATGAAGAGAAACAAGTATGCTTTGCACCGGCATAGATCAGGTTGGAATAAATTTCATCGGAGATAACGATTAAATCATGGGCTTCCGCAAAGTCAGCGATCTTTTGTAAATCATCCTTGCTCATCACGGCACCAGTTGGGTTATTTGGATAACCAATTAACAATACTCTTGTTTTTGCCGTTAAATATTTTTCTAGCTCTGCTGCGGTAATGCGAAATTCATTTTCAATGGTAGTTGGTACACCAACTGCACTGCCGCCTGCAAGAGTGACACAAGCATTGTAAGAAACATAGCAAGGTTCTGGAATCAATACTTCATCGCCAGGCGAGATTACTGCACGTAACGCAAGATCGAGTGCCTCACTTACGCCAACTGTGATTAGTACTTCATTTTTCGGGCAATATTCTACATTGTCATTCCGTTTTAAAAGGTTAACGATTTCTTCACGCAATTCTAAAAGCCCATGGTTTGCCGTATAGGCGGTGTAACCTTGTTCTAGACCATATACGCAGCTTTCACGAATATGCCAAGGTGTGACGAAATCTGGCTCACCTACACCGAGAGAGACGACATCCTCCATCTCAGCAGCGATATCAAAGAAACGGCGAATGCCAGATGGCGCAATTGCATTTACTGATGGTGAAATACGATCTTCCCAATTCATGGCGATACCACCAATCTACGGTCTTTTTCTTGGTCGTCAATGATGACACCGTCTTTTTTATATGGCTTTAGCATGAAATTGCTGCGTGTACTGATCACACCTTCAATTGTAGCAAGGCGCGTAGAAACAAAGTTAGAAACATCTTTTAAGGATTTACCTTCGATCATAACGAGTAGATCAAACCCTCCCGACATCAGATAGACAGAGCGGACTTCATCAAAACGATAAATGCGTTCTGCAATTGCATCAAATCCAACTTCGCGTTGTGGTGTTACTTTCACTTCAATTGTAGCTGTTACTGTATCGTCACCGAATTTTTCCCAATTAATCAGTGTATTATAGCTTAAGATTACTTTATCTTTTTCTAGTTTTTTTAATTGTTCTTCTATTTCATATTCTGATTTATTTAGCATGGCGGCTAGTTCTTCCACCGGTCTTTTTGCATCATGTTCTAATAATTCCAGTAGTTCTCTCATAGATTTCACTCCTAAAAAATTTTTTTTTTGCAATAAAAAAAGTCCTCCATCCTTAAAATAAGGACGAGAACTATTCCCGCGGTACCACCTTGATTAGCATAAAGCTCACTTGATGTACCGTTAACGCCGGTAATACGGTATAGCCTACTTAAAGTTTGTTCGGCTTACGGCTCATGGGTAGCTTTCTAAAAACATTCTTACCGATTTACAGCACCATCGGCTCTCTGAAAAGAATTTCATTTTTATACTTATCCAATCATTGCTTATATTGATATATTTGTATAAAATAATAACATAGGCTAAAAGAAGAATGCAATAATAATTTTAAAATTATTATAAAATATTATAAATTATTATTCCTACGCCTACTACATAAATAAAATTTATATAAGGGGTTGTTTTTGATGATCGTTGGACATATTGATAATGTAAACCAAGAACTATGTAACTTTCCTGAAGCTATCAAAAAAGCATTGGCTTTTTTACAGGAGAATGATTGTGCAAATTTAAAACCTGGCAAATATGCAATCAATGGCGATGATATTTTCGCTATGGTACAAAGTTATGTAACGAAAGATAAAAAAGATTGCCGTGCAGAAACTCATGCAAAATATTTAGATATACAATTTTTAGCAAAAGGACAAGAAAGTATGGGACAATGTGCATACAGTCCTTCACTTGAAGTTGAAGAAGATTGTTTGGCAGAACGTGATGCGCGTTTCTACAAAAATTTGCCTGCAGAAAACCAAGTGATCTTGGCGAATGGAACTTATGCAATATTATATCCAACTGATGTACATCGTCCATGTTGTGCAATCGATCAGCCAACGGATGTAGTAAAAATTGTAATTAAAATAAGCGTAAAATCGCTAAAAATGGCATAATTTGTAGGTGGTTCATATAAAAATCATCAGAATGAAGAAATAAAAAGGTTTTAAGCGGTTTTTGTAGAATAGTAACTGAGCTATTTCTACTTCGGTAGTTAATTTAAAAAGTAAGGTGGATGAGATTGGATACTAGAAACAAATTAAAACTTTATGGATTTAACAATTTAACAAAAACATTAAGCTTTAACATGTATGATATCTGTTATGCAAAAACAGCAGAGCATAAAAAAGCATATATTGAGTATATTGACGAAGAATATAATGCAGAACGACTTACCAATATTTTAACAGAAGTTGCGCATATTATTGGTGCCAATATTTTAAATATTGCTAAGCAAGATTATGAGCCACAAGGTGCAAGTGTAACGATGCTGATTTCAGAAGAACCTATTGAACCAGTATCCGATGCAGTGGTATGTCATTTAGATAAAAGTCATATAACAGTGCATACGTATCCAGAGAGTCATCCTGACCAAGGAATTACTACTTTTCGTGCTGACATTGATGTTTCTACTTGTGGCATGATATCACCGCTTAAAGCGCTTAATTATTTATTAAACTCTTTCTGCTCAGATATTGCTATGGTTGATTATAGAGTGAGAGGTTTTACTCGTGATGTGAATGGTAAAAAATGTTTTATCGATCACAAAATCAATTCGATTCAAAATTATATTGAGCCTAAAATTAGAAATCAATATCAAATGATTGATGTAAATGTTTATCAAGAACACATTTTCCATACTAAAATGTTACTCAGAGAATTTGATTTGGATAATTATCTTTTTGGTACGCCGAAAAATGAATTAATGATTGGTGAGAAGAAGAAAATTAAACAGCGTCTTAAAAAAGAAATGGCAGAAATTTTCTATGGACGTAACATCCCAAGAGTAAAAGGGAATTTGTAAAATAAGACTTAGTTTCTGGTGAAGATTATTTTCACTAGAAACTAAGTTACATTTGTTTCATAGACAAACCATTTTTAGAGTGAAATGGTTTGTTTATAAAATAAATTTAAGGAAATGTTAAGATATATTGGAGGATGGAAAATGAGCGTAAAAAGAATTTATGTAGAAAAGCGCCAAGGTTTTTTTGATATACCAGCCCAAGCACTATGTGCCGATTTGGTGGAGAGCTTTGGCTTAGAAAAACTGAAGGCAGTACGCATTATCAATCGTTATGATATGGAAGGGCTTAGTGATGAAGAGTATGCTTCTGCTCGTAATATCGTTTTTTCTGAACCAACGGTTGATGTAGTCTATGATGAAGCGTTACCTAATTTCCCTAATTCTCGTTTGTTTGCCATAGAATTTTTACCTGGTCAATACGATCAAACCGCTGATTCGGCCGCACAATGCGTGCAATTATTGACACAAAAGGAACGTCCGGTTATTACAACTGCTCGTATTATTGTGTTGGTTGGTGAAGTGACCGAGGAAGAGTTTGATAAAATCAAAAATTATTGCATCAACGAAGTGGAGAGTCGTCAGGCATCACTTGAAAAACCTGCAACCTTAAACTTAGTAGCCGAAATTCCTAAAGATGTGGCTGTTTTAGCTGGTTTTATTCATAAAACAGAGGCCCAGTTACAAGTGTTTATGGACGAACAAGGCTTTGCGATGAGCCTTGAAGATTTGAAATTCTGCCAAACTTATTTTAGAGATACAGAAAAACGTGATCCTAGTATTACGGAAATTAAAGTGATTGATACGTATTGGTCCGATCATTGTCGACATACGACTTTTATGACCAAAGTAGAAGCTGTTGATATTGAGGATGGTTATTTCGCCGAACCAATCAAAGCTGCTTACAAAGCTTATTTAGATGACCGTAAGCTTGTTTATGGTGATAATGAACGCGATGTTACCTTAATGGATATCGCTGTTATTGGAATGAAACAACTTAGAAAGCT
Source organism: uncultured Veillonellaceae bacterium (assembly GCA_963805085.1). Classification (GTDB taxonomy): domain Bacteria; phylum Bacillota; class Negativicutes; order JARBTT01; family JARBTT01; genus JARBTT01. The sequence continues at coordinate 162,895 of CAWDTA010000005.1, forward strand.
TGGTAAATTGGAAGATTTAGACGTATCAGAAGAAATCAATGCTTGTAGCATTGTAGTCAATGCTGATATTGATGGTAAAAATGAAGAATGGTTGGTCATGTTTAAAAATGAAACGCATAACCATCCAACTGAAATTGAACCATTTGGTGGTGCGGCTACTTGTCTTGGTGGAGCCATTCGCGATCCACTTTCTGGTCGTTCTTATGTATATCAGGCAATGCGTGTTACTGGGGCCGCAGATCCGCGGACAAGTGTCGCTGATACAATGCCAGGTAAGTTACCACAAAAGAAAATTACACTAGGTGCAGCCAATGGCTATAGCTCTTATGGCAATCAAATTGGACTAGCGACAGGACAAGTGACGGAAGTCTATCATAAAAATTTTGTTGCAAAGCGTATGGAAGTTGGTGCGGTTATGGCTGCAGCACCAAAATGCAATGTGGTACGTGAAGTGCCAGCAGTTGGTGATATTATTATTTTAGTTGGTGGTAAAACTGGTCGTGACGGTTGTGGTGGAGCAACTGGTTCATCGAAAGAGCATACTGAAGAATCTCTTGCAAGCTGCGGGGCAGAAGTACAAAAAGGGAATGCACCAACCGAACGTAAAATTCAACGGCTATTTAGAAATTCAGCGGTTAGTAGAATGATCAAACGTTGTAATGATTTTGGTGCTGGTGGCGTTTCTGTAGCCATTGGTGAATTAACAGATGGACTTGAAATCAACCTTGATGCAGTTCCGAAAAAATACGAAGGCCTAGACGGTACAGAGCTGGCGATTTCCGAATCACAAGAACGTATGGCAGTTGTGATAAAAAAACAAGATGTTGCAGCTTTTATTAAATATGCTGATGAAGAAAATTTGGAAGCAACTGAAGTAGCAGCTGTGACTGGTGATGAAAGACTGAAAATGTTCTGGCGCGGCAGGGATATTGTAAATCTTAGTCGTGAATTTTTAAATACCAATGGTGTTAAACAAATTATTTCCGTTAAAGTAGAAGTGCCAAGCACTGACACGAACTATCTACAGCGGATGCCAGAGGTGATTGAAGATAATTTAACTGATTTAGAACAAGCTTGGCTTGCCAACCTTGCGCAGTTAAATGTATGCAGTCAAAAAGGTTTGGTAGAACGCTTTGATTCGACGATTGGTGCTGGTACGGTATTAATGCCATTCGGTGGTAAATATCAAAAAACTCCAGCCGAAGGTATGGTTGCAAAATTACCAGTACTCAATGGTGATACGAACACCGCAACTGCAATGACCTTTGGTTTTAATCCACACTTAATGGAATGGAGTCCGTTCCATGGTGCAGTCTATGCCATTGTTGAATCCGTAGCAAAGATTGTTGCCCTAGGCGGTAACTATGCTAGCATTCGTCTTACTTTGCAAGAGTACTTTGAAAAATTAGGCACAGACAGCGTCAAATGGGGCAAGCCATTCAGTGCGTTGCTTGGTGCATTACATGCGCAACATGGTTTTGATATTCCGGCGATTGGTGGCAAAGACAGTATGTCAGGTACGTTCAAAGATATTAATGTACCACCATCGTTAGTAGCATTTGCTGTTGATGTGATTAAAGCAGATAAAGCCGTTTCCCCAGAATTTAAACGAATCAAGAGTGAAGTTGTCGTTGTTCCAGCTGTGCGTGATCAATATGATTTACCTGATTTTACAGCACTTAGGCGGAACTTTAGCAAAATCAGCAATATGATGCAAGACGGTAAAATATTTGCTGCGCATAGTGTGCGCGTTGGCGGTATAGCAGCAGCAGTTAGTAAAATGACATTTGGTAATGAAATTGGTTTTAAGTTTTCAGAGAAAATCACTGCCAAAGAATTATTTATGAGCGATTATGGTACCATCATATTAGAAGTTGCACCAGGGACAAACTTAGATGGGTATTTAGAAGCTACCAATTACTATGAATTAGGTGTAACGACAGAAAAGCCAAATATTATCTTTGGTGATGCCATTGTTAGTATTGCAAAAGCAGAAAAAGCATTTGATGGAACATTAGAAAGGATTTTTGCTACAAAAACCAAAGAAGTTAGCAAAAAAATTGGACTAGTTCCTTATACAGCAAATAATAAAATTATTGCTACTTCAAGTTATGCGAAACCAAGAATTTTCATCCCAGTATTCCCAGGTACGAACTGCGAATATGATTCTGCCAAAGCATTTGAATGCGTTGGTGGAGCTCCTCAAACATTGGTCATTAGAAATTTAACCCCGCAGGCAGTTGAAGAATCTGTAGAGGCCATTGTAAAAGGGATAAACCAAGCACAAATTATGATGTTACCTGGTGGATTTAGTGCAGGGGATGAACCAGATGGTTCTGGTAAATTTATTGCAGCAATGTTTAGAAATCCACGGATTAAAGAAGCTGTAATTAAATTACTAAAACAACGTGATGGCTTAATTCTTGGGGTATGTAATGGTTTCCAAGCATTAATTAAATTGGGCTTGGTTCCATATGGTGAAATTACAGATTTAACGATTGATAGTCCAACCTTAACGCATAATCATATCGGTCGCCATATATCTTGTATGGTGGAAACGAAAGTCGTTTCGAATCTTTCCCCTTGGTTTAACAATGTAAAAGTTGGCGATGTGCATAGTATTGCAATGTCTCATGGGGAAGGTCGTTTTGTCGCCGGCAGTGAGGTGGTTGCTAAATTACGGTCAAAAGGACAAATTGCTACGCAATATGTTGACTTTGCTGGTAATCCATCGCTAAATATTCCATTCAATCCAAATGGCTCGGTAGAAGCGATTGAAGGTATCACCAGTCCTGATGGTCGCGTATTAGGTAAAATGGGTCACTCAGAACGTATGGGAACATCGGTAGGGAGTAATGTTCCTGGTAACAAAGACCAACAAATCTTTGCTGCTGGTATTCGATACTATAAATAAAAAATAAATGAAACCACTTGCTATCGTTTATACTATAGTGAGTGGTTTCATTTTATTTTTAAATATTCCCGACTAATCCGATAAAATTTATCGGAATTGATTGTATTCATTAAATTTTATTGTTATAATATTGACTCAGGGGAGTGATTTATATTAATTTTCAATTATTAGAAAAAAAAGATAAAGTTATTTTTGATAAATTTTTTAAAAATAGATATTATGAAAATTCGCATTCTAATTTTACAAATTTATTTATGTGGCGTAATGCTTACCAAATTATGTGGACGATTGAGGATGAAGTACTTTATTTAAAAGCCACTTGGGAAGATGAAGAATTTGCTTTGCAACCGTTTGGCCCAGAAGAAAAAATGCAACAAGCGATTGCAACTTGGCTAGCCTATTTTAAAGAGCAAAAGAAACCTTTTTTCATGTATGGTATAGAAAAATCAATGGTACTACAATTGGAACAATATCGTGATGTGGGATTTGAGATTGAAGAGGACCGCGATAATTTTGATTATGTCTATTTTAGTGAAGATTTAATCCAGTTAGCGGGACGTAAATATCACTCGAAGAAAAATCATTTAAATAGCTTTAAGAAAAGTTATCCAGAAGCTGAATACAAACCAATTACGGAAGAGCTGATTACACAATGTAAACTCAATATCAATGGCTGGTATAAAAAACATGGTACGTTTGATGATCCAATTTTGACGACAGAACGCAATGCAATCATCGAAGTGCTAAATAATTTTGAATATCTCAATTTGCAAGGTGGGGCACTGATCCTTGATCATCGCGTCGTTGCGTTTACCTTTGGTGAAGAGCTAAATACCGATACTGCAGTTATTCACGTAGAAAAAGCAGATCCCGAGATTAGAGGGGCCTATTCTGCGATTAACCAAGGCTTTGTTGAAGCTGCTTGGCCTCATTTAACTTATATCAATAGAGAAGAGGATATGGGCTTAGAAGGACTTAGAAAAGCAAAAACAAGTTATAAACCAGTAAAAATGATTGAAAAGTTTAACATAAAAGCAAAGTCCGTGTAATCGTCGCTTTTTGTTGAACTGATCTGCCAATGGCATCCTTTGGTTTTATTTTAAACATATCTTAAAATTTTTGCATTTTTATTATTTTTGTTGCATATACTACGAATGGAAAGCGAGCGGAGCTTTCCAGAACAAGGCGCCGTAGATTTATTTTAAGTAGATAAATCGCGGCGCTACGGATTTATAAGGACTGCCTAAAAACGGTGGTTCTTTTTTTATTGGACAGAAACGATTATCTTGTCTTAAAATGGCAATCATAATGCCATATTGTAGAAAAATCTGTAGAATATAAAAATTAAATATTTTATATTATTGGCAACACCGAGTCATTACGCTATAATATCTATATGTTATAGAGGAGTTTTTTGATGAATAAAGTATTAGTCACAGTTGTTGGCTTACAAAAGGATGGATTTGGTGAAGAAAATTGCATTGAATTGATCTCTGTTGGTAAGCATTATTATAAGCATGGCATTCATTATATTTTATATGAAGATAGCGAAGTCAGTGGGATGGATGGCACGACGACATTGCTAAAAATTGCTACGGATCAAGTTACTTTAATCCGCAAAGGGCAAGTGATGCAAGAGCAACATTTTGAATTATTAAAAAGAAGCTCAAGTGTATATACTACTCCTTATGGTAATTTAACTTTATCTATTTTAACGAAAAAGTTAGAAATTGCATATGGAGAAGTTTTTGGTAATCTTGATATCGAATATGAGTTATCAGTCGATGGTAAGTGGCAAAGTGACAATCAGTTACATATAAAAGTTTGTGCTGATGGGGTAACTTGTAGTAATATTAATTAGATAAGCATTTTTAATCAGGAGGATCGGGTTTTGGATATTAAAAATTTATTGAATCATGCAATATATGATGCCGCACAGCAGGCAATTGCTGATGGGGCATTTAATGCTGAAACGTTACCACAAATTATTTTAGAAGTGCCACCACAAAAAGAGTTTGGTGATTATGCAACAAACTTTGCACTTCAAGCAGCAAAGGCAGCAAGGACGAAACCAAGAACGATTGCAGAAGCGATTGTGAAACGGTTAAAAGAAGATTGGTTAGAAAAAGCTGAAATTGCAGGACCTGGATTTATTAATTTTTATTTAAAAGCGGATGTCATTTATGATAAATTGGCGGCAATCATTGCGGTTGGTGAAAATTATGGCACATTAGATAAAAAACAAGGTGAGAAAATCCAACTTGAGTATGTAAGTGCGAATCCAACGGGGCCTCTTCATGTAGGGCATGGTAGAGGGGCAGCTGTTGGTAGCGCTTTAGTTAATTTAATGCGTGCGGCAGGTTATGATGTACAAAGTGAATATTATATCAATGATGCTGGAAATCAAATAGACAATCTAGCAGCTTCGGTGAATGTCCGCTATTTAGAATTGCTTGGTCAAACTGTAGAATTTCCTGAGAATGGCTATCATGGTCAAGATATTGTTGCGACTGCCCAAAGAATCGTTGATGGGCATGGCGATAAGTACTTGAAGATGGATTCTAGTGAACGTTTAAACTTATTTAAGGAATTGGCTTTGCAAGAAAAATTAGCAGCTTTAAAAGAAGATTTAGCGGCATTTAACGTGCATTTTGATGTATGGTTCAGCGAACGTACCTTACACCAAGCGAATGCAATCCAAGAAACTTGTGATTTTTTGCTTGGTAATGGTAATATCTATAAAAAAGATGGCGCTTTATGGTTAAAATCTACTGCGTATGGTGATGACAAAGATCGTGTTGTTATTCGTGATAATGGTGTGCCTACGTATCTTGCCGCTGATATTGCATATCATCGCAATAAATTAGAACGTGGTTTTAGCACCCTCATTAATATTTGGGGTGCTGACCATCATGGCTATATTTGCCGCGTAAAGGCAGCGATTGAAGCTATGGGATATGAAGGAGAGGCATTAGAGGTACTCATTTTGCAAATGGTCAGTTTGTATCAAAATGGCGAGCTGGTTAAAATGTCAAAACGTACGGGGCAAAGTGTTACGTTATCAGAATTAATTGAAGAGGTTGGCACAGATGCAGCAAGATTCTTCTTTATCATGCGTTCTATTGATAGCCAACTTGATTTCGATCTAGATTTAGCTAAATCGAAATCGAATGAAAATCCAGTGTATTATATTCAATACGCCCATGCACGGATTTGCAGTATTTTTAGACAGGCAGAAGAAGCTGGTTTGAACATAGCGGCGAAACCGGACCTTACACGCTTAAGCATGCCGGCTGAAATTGATTTGATTAAGAAAATGGCTGATTATGAAGATGAAATCGCTTATGCAGCGAAGGAACGCGCACCACATCGGATTGCCCGTTATGTGCATGAGCTTGCTGGTGCATTCCATAGTTTTTATAATCAATGTCGGATTATGGGGGTAGAACCAGAGATTGCGGAGGCGAGACTCGTGTTGGTTGGTGCAGTAAGAAACACCATTCGTCATGCACTGACTATTTTAGGAGTAAGTGCACCAGAAAAAATGTAATAAGTTGATTCGAATAGCATAGTGCGATGGATGCACTGACTGGTTTGGATTCTGATAGTATAGTTTTGTTTTAAATATGAGGGGAGATTTTATTTTGGATTTTACACAACAATTAGAGGTTGATATTGCATATTTTATTTTAACGAAATCAGGGGAACCGATTTATTTTAAAGATTTGATCATGGATGTTATTGATAAAAAACATAAACCAGTACAATCTTTATCGAAAGCGATTTCTGAAGTATATACATTACTTAATATGGACAGCCGCTTTCATCACATGGGTAAAGGCGTATGGGGCTTAACAGAATGGGTACCACAAGAAGTGAAGCGTACGCATGCGGTAGCGACAACAACAACAAAAGCAGCGAAGAAACCAACTTCAAAACGGCGGGAAAAATTATTAGAAGAAATCCAAGAGCATGATACAATTGTGAAACCTAGTGACAACGAATAGGCTTGACAGCAGGTCATTATAAAGGATACAATAATGGGCGTGTTTTTAAAGAATGTAAGTTGATTTTATAGTCGATTTGCTAGAAATATAATAATGCAGGAGCAATTAATAGGAGGATATTTCGCATGGCAAAGTATATTTTTGTTACTGGAGGGGTGGTTTCCTCACTTGGTAAAGGTATCACTGCGGCTTCGTTAGGTCGCTTGCTCAAGAGCCGTGGTATTAAAGTTACGATTCAAAAGTTTGACCCGTATATCAATATTGACCCAGGAACGATGAGTCCTTATCAACATGGTGAAGTTTTTGTTACTGAAGATGGTGCTGAAACTGACTTGGATTTAGGTCATTATGAAAGATTTATTGATATTAATTTAAGTAAAGGTTCTAATATTACAGCTGGTAAAGTTTACTGGTCAGTTCTTAACAAAGAGCGTCAAGGTGAATATTTAGGTAGCACGGTACAAGTCATTCCCCATATTACCAATGAAATTAAACAACGTGTCTATGATGTTGCGGCTGATGACAGCGCTGATGTTGTTATCACAGAAATTGGTGGTACCGTTGGTGATATTGAAAGTCTTCCATTTATGGAAGCAATTCGTCAGGTGAAAAAAGAAGTTGGTAAAAATGATGTATTATACATACATGTTACCCTTGTACCTTACATTTCTGCTGCTGGCGAACTTAAGACAAAGCCTACTCAACATAGTGTAAAAGAATTACGTAGTATTGGTATTCAACCAGATATTCTTGTCTGTCGTACGGAAAAAGAGCTTTCTTCCGATATGAAGGATAAATTGGCATTATTCTGTGACGTTGATGCAAACGCGGTTATTCAAAATAGAACAGCAAGTACAATTTACCAAGTTCCTTTAATGATGCAACGAGAAGGTCTTGATACCATCGTTTTGGAAAAATTAAATATGCAATCTGGTCCAGCAGATATGACAGAGTGGGCAAAAATGGTGGATAAAATTAATCATCCAGCAAAAAAAGTTACCGTTGCTGTTGTTGGTAAATATGTAGAATTGCCAGATGCCTATATTTCTGTAACTGAATCTTTACATCATGCTGGTATTGCAAATGATACCGATGTAGATATCAAATGGGTGAACTCAGAAAAAATCGAAGCTGTTGGAACGAACTATGATGAAGTTTTTGTTGGCTGCCAAGGAATCTTAGTACCAGGTGGCTTTGGTGATCGTGGTGTGGAAGGAAAAATTCGTTCCATCCAATATGCCCGTGAAAACAAAATTCCGTTCCTTGGTCTTTGTCTAGGTATGCAATGTGCAGTTATTGAATTTGCTCGTAATGTATGTAAATTAGAAAACGCGCATAGCACAGAATTTGTTTCTGATGTGAAATATCCAGTGATTGATTTAATGTCATCGCAAGTTGATGTTGAAGCAAAAGGTGGCACGATGCGCCTTGGTGCGTATCCTTGTAAAGTTGCTCCTGATACCAATACCTATGCAGCTTACCAGTCAGAATTGATTCACGAACGCCATCGTCATCGTTTTGAATTTAATAATTTATATCGTAAGCAACTGGTAGAAGCAGGTTTGGTTGTCGCTGGCACATTGCCAGATGATAGCCTAGTTGAAATCATAGAAGTAAAAGATCATCCTTGGTTTGTTGCTTCACAATTTCATCCTGAATTAAAATCACGCCCAAATAATCCGCATCCACTATTCACAGATTTTGTGAAGGCTGCATTAAATAGTGAAATTTAAAAATAAACAAGAAACTGTTGGATTTTCCAACAGTTTTCTTATTAAAGGTGAGATGTAACACGATGCGTAAGAAAATAATTATGGTACTTTTAAGTATGATTGTTCTGGTTTCTGTCGTTATACTAACGTTTGCGAATAAATCAATAGATAGAAAAGTCTCCGCTGGTAATAAAATTGCTGTCGTCTATGTCGATGGTACGATCACTGGAAGTCATGGGGCCAGTGGTTTACTTTCGGAAAGTGGCGGGACGGATAGTTTAATCAAGCAATTGCACGAAGCTAGTGATGATGCAAGTATTAAGGGAATTGTACTGCGGATTAATAGTCCAGGTGGTAGTTCAACGGCTACGCAAGAGGTTGGTGAAGAAATCAAAAAAATTCGTGCAAAAGGTAAGCCTGTGGTAACTTCAATGGGGGATATGGCAGCATCTGGTGGGTATTGGTTGGCGGCCTGTACAGATAAAATTTATGCGAATCCAACGACTTTGACGGGAAGTATTGGTGTGTATATGCCATATTCCAACTGGGAAGAGCTGTATAAAAAAATTGGAGTACGTCAAGAAAAAATAAAAAGTGGCGCGCATAAAGATATCTTATCAAATGACCGACCAATGACTGAGGAAGAACGCGTGATTTTACAGACGATGGTTGATGAAATTTATCAAGGCTTTGTGGAAGTCGTTGCTGAAGGACGTCATCTTGATATTGAAACTGTGAAAAAAATTGCGGATGGTCGCGTTTATACAGGCAAGCAAGCCAAAGAGCTTGGCCTAGTCGATGAAATGGGAAATTTGTATGATGCCATTGATGGTACCGCACAGATGGTAGGAATCCACGGAAAACCAAAAATTAAAGAGTATGGCAAAAACAATCCATTTTCAATGTTGATGTCAACCAGTGATAAAGCTGAAATTTTAAAAACTTTGTTATTACAAGTGCCCACAGAAAATGATGTCCAATCTGTAGTGCCGATGGCAATACCAGAAAAGTGGTAGGTGAAAATAATGAGTAGTATATTAGAGACTCTTTATGATATGTTAACTAGACCCAAAGAAGCATTTCAAGTAATTGTTAGCGAAGGAAGATTAGCAAAATCCTGTCAAATCGTATTATTTAGTACTGTGATTTCGAGTTTAGCTGCTTATGCAAATGTTTTTGAAGGTGGCTTTAAAGGTGCAATGTTACTGGCCGAAATTATTTGCAGTGTACTCTTATGGGGCGTTTCTGTTTCTGTCTGGCATTTATTGGCGGAATTAATCGGTGGGCGAGGCTCGGTGAGAAGATTATTAACCGCAATTGGGTTCACTTATTTTTTACAATTGTTGATTGTGCCAATTTACTTAATTGCCAGTTTTCTGCCAGCCGTCGGCTTTTTATTGAGTATGATCGCAACTTTGGTGGTTGCGGTATGGTCAATCGTACTCGGAATTTTGGCAATTAGCGAAGTCTATCAATTGTCTGGAGGCAAGGCGACGCTTATTTATTTCTTACCGATTCTGATTTTTATTAGTATTTTTATTGTCATGATTTTTACAGCCAGTGCATTTTTTATGTCAGCCGCGGGTGATATTCTCGCTAATCCACCACAATTTTAGTTGCTTTTACATGGAATTTTAGTAAAAACATGATTAAAAAGACAATTGTGGTATGTATACAAAAAAATTTACAACAAATTCCTTATTATAAGCAGGATTTTAATTGTACTGGTCGAAATGTAAAGAATAGGTAATTAAGGCTATTTGATCAATAGGGAGAGGTGAATAGAAAAAGGTGAGTAAGACAAAAGTGTTGGTTGTAGACGATCAGCCAGGGATTAGACGACTACTGTTAGAAGTCTTTACGGATGAAGGCTATGAGGTTAATGTAGCTACGAATGGCAATGAAGCTTTGGAAAAAGCAACGGAAGTACAACCAGCTGTAATTTTGATGGACATGAAGATGCCAGGGATGGATGGTATTGATGCACTGAAAGAATTAAAAGAGCTTGGTTTAGCGGAGCGCGTGATTATGATGACTGCGTATGGTGAACTGGAGCTTGTAACAAAAGCAAAAGAGTTAGGTGCTTTTGCCTATGTTACCAAGCCTTTTGATATCATCAAACTTTGTGAGATGGTATCTAGTTATATTGCTGGAAATAAAGATAACTTAATGATTGGCTAAGGCTGAAGCTGCTCGCAAAATAACTTGCGGCAGCTTCTTTTGTTTTCTAGAAGTATGCAGGAGTTTTATTATCATTGGCGAATTTCTCAATTTAATAGGAATTAGATTGAAGAAAGGAGTGAGGTACGTGATACTTAATGCCAATTGGTCTGTCGCTTTGTATTGTCAACGTTGTGGAAAAATTGAGATTCATGATGTGTCTTATTTTACGAGACAAGATAGCACAAAAACGTTGCGGTGTAGCTGTAACCATCCACAGGCAACCTTGATACGTACTGCTCCTAACCAAGTGAAATTGCAAATTCCTTGTGGGGCATGTAACTCTTTGCATGAAGCAAAATATAAAGCAAAACATCTTTTGAAGCTAAAAATAGAAAAAATTTATTGTTCCAAAGATTTTTTTGAACTTGGATATATTGGTAAAAGGGAAGCAATTGAGGAAATCTTAGCTTTTACGAAACGAGAATTTGAAAGTATCATGCAGAGTGAAGAACAAATCGAGAAACAGCAAATTTTTTTAGAAATTATCAACAAGCTGCATGATATTGCCGAGCAGGGAGGGATTGTTTGTCCATGTGATAGCAAAGCCATTGAAGCAAATATAACAGGTGATTCCGATGCAGTTCTTTTAGAGTGTTTGCATTGTGGCAGTTATTGTACGATAGAGGCTAAAGATGAAGATGATTTGGAAAAGGTGCGGGAATTAGATTACATTGAACTAACACAAGGAAGAATTTTAGTAAAAAATATTGATTTAGATTAAGTTGAATTCTAAGCATAGATCATACAAAGATTATTTTGTATTTTCTATGCTTTTTTTGTCGTCATTTTGGAAAATGTATATTTTTCCTTCGGATCGTTAACTATATTCCTGAATAAAGTTATTTTCTAGTGAGGCGAGACAAATGAGTTTAAGTAAGATAAAACAATTGCGGATGTTCGGAATTGTCATCGGCATTGGTATGATTATGGGATTGGTTTGGTGGGCTGTAGTAGAATATAGCGATATTAGTCCTGTACGCGAACCTGCTTTAGAGGTGAGTCAATATAAAGAGATTGCAAAAGCTCCTGTAGTAAAAATGCGGATCCATATCGTAAAGGAGGAAGAAACATTAGCAGATATTGCTGCTCAGTATGAGGTAGATATCGATACTCTGCGTGGAGCAAATGAAAATCTAACGGATTTGATTCATCCGGGGGATAAATTGCTGATTTTACCCCAAAAAGGAGTGTTATACACCGTAACGGAAGGGGATACGTTGTGGCGAATTGCCAAATTGTTTGATGTAGAAGTTAAAAATATTTTAGCTGAGAATGAAAAAACGGAAAGTTTTTTAAAGGTTGGTGAAAAGTTATTTATTCCTGGTGGTAAGCCAAGAAATATTGAACCAGCAAATCTACCGGTATCAAGGCAAATTTCCACGCAGTTTGCCTTGCCGAGTGTAGGTGAAGTAAGTTCGCCGTTTGGGGTAAGATGGGGACATATGCATGAAGGAATCGATATTGCCAATGACTCTGGAACACCCGTAAAAGCTGCCTTGGCGGGTAAGGTTACCTATGCTGGTTGGCTTGGTGGTTATGGCTATGCGATTATGCTAGAGCATCGGGAGGATTATTCGACGCTTTACGGGCATTTGCAGAGCATTGGTGTGGAAAAAGGTAATTTTGTAAATCGTGGACAAAAGATCGGTGAAATGGGTAGTACCGGTAATTCAACAGGCCCACACGTTCATTTTGAAGTTCGTCATGATGGCGTGCTTATCAATCCGGCAAAAGTGTTGCCATAGAGTCGTATAGTTCCCCTCAGATTGGAAATACTAAAATAAGTTGATTTTCAATCTGGGGGGGGTTTTTATGAAAATATATTATCATTGTGAAATGTGCGGAATAGATATTGCGGTCCTCGATGTGGAGCATGTAGATGAAGTGAAATTAGGTTTTAACTGCTTGACGAGTGACGAACGGAAGGATATAATTGAAGTGGACGATTTAAGGAATACGATGCATGTAAAATCATTGTGTGATGATTGTGCCGAACGTCTGGGTTTAAACCGAGAAGAATCTAGGATTCATTAAGGAATATAAGTGTATTGATTCTCATATAAATAATAGGGCTTTAGCTTTAGCTAAAGCCCCTTTTCGCATGGGTGAGGTGTAAAGATGAAAAAATTTTTCGAAGTGTTGATGACAGATCCAACAATTACGAAGGTGATGGACTGTTTTGGATTAGAAAATGATCAAAGTTTGATTTATGGTTTATCTGGATCGCAAAAAGCTACAGTCATAGCAGCAAGTTATCAAAAGCATCCACGGACCACCGTTATTATTACGAGTAATATGGATGCAATGGAACTACTCAAATCTGATTTAACGATGTTATTACCTGAGGTAACAGTATTAGAACTTCCCGCGTTGGATATGGTAACATTTTCAGCCGTCGCAAAGAGTATTGAACTTGCAGCTAGACGGATGGATGTCTTAGGGCGATTGATTCGTAAAGAAAAGATTATAATACTTGCGACAACGGCAGCGGCGATCCAAAAAGGAATATCCAGAAGAGAATTCGAACGTTCTAGCTTGAGTCTTGCTATGGGCATGGTAATAGAGCGAGATGAAATCTTAGAAAAATTAGTACAACTTGGTTACGAACGCGTGGAACAGGTAGATAGTCTGGGGAAATTTAGTGCGCGTGGCGGTATTATTGATGTTTTTCCAATTAATCGGCAAGTACCAATTCGTATCGAGTTTTTTGATAATGAAGTTGATTCTTTGCGTGAGTTTGATATCACATCGCAACGGTCCATAAAAAATATTGTGAGTGTTGATATTTTACCACTTGGTCAAATGGATAGTGATGGCAAACCAGCGATGTTTTTATCTTATCTAGAACAAACGGCAACGGTTATTTTTGATGAACCAACAAGAATTCGTGAGCAGATTACTACACTCTCCAAAGAAAATCCTGAGCTAAAAAAGCGGATGTTTAATTGGCCGGATATGATCGCATTGGCAAAGGTCAAAAACGTAGTCTATTTATCACTTCTATTACAAAAGCCTCCGTATGCAGAGCCAAGTGAAATTATTAGTGTTGCGGCAAAAGCAATTGCACCTTTTCATAAACAAATGGATATCCTGGCGAGTGAAATAAATGGCTGGCTGGAACATAAGGTTCGTACGGTCATATTTATGACAAGTGAACAAAAGGTGTCGGCGATGCAGGAATTGTTAAAAGAGCATCATATTGGCTCTACGTTTGAGCCAACGATCAAGGAGTTCGTTGATGGTCTTGTTCTCATTACAATCGGTACATTGGCGAATGGTTTTGAGCTGCCACAAGCACAGCTAGTAGCGATTACAGAGAAAGATATATTTGGTAGGCAAAAAAAGAAAGCCTTACCGCGCGTGGCCAAGTCAGAGAAGATTGCTTATTTTAGGGATATCAATATCGGTGATTATGTGGTGCATGTGAACCATGGTATTGGTAAATATATTGGTGTAGAAACATTAAATGTAGGTGGTATCCATCGTGATTATTTGCATATTCGTTACGGTGGTGATGATAAATTATTTGTACCTACTGACCAAGTGCATTTATTGCAAAAATATATTGGCTCAGAAGGGGACATTCCTCGGCTGCATAAAATGGGTGGCAGCGAGTGGAGTAAAGCGAAAGCGAAGGCAAAGGCCTCAGTCGCTGATATTGCCAAAGAACTAATTAAGCTTTACGCGGAACGGCAAGTAGAGATCGGCTATGCATTTGAACCAGATACCCCGTGGCAAAAAGAATTTGAGGATGCGTTTGCTTTTGAAGAAACGCCTGACCAATTATCGGCGATTGCCGAGATTAAGACAGATATGGAACGACCGCGCCCGATGGATCGTTTACTATGTGGCGATGTTGGATTTGGAAAGACAGAAGTGGCGATACGAGCTGCTTTTAAAGCGGTGATGAGTGGCAAACAAGTTGCAGTACTCGTACCGACAACCGTGCTTGCACAACAACATTATCAAACGTTTAAAAATCGCTTTGCCGGCTTTGGCCCAACGGTTGATGTGATCTGCCGTTTTAGGACAGCCAAGCAGCAAAAACAAACCTTAGAAAAGGTGAAAACGGGACAGGTTGATGTTCTAATTGGTACGCATAGCATACTAAATGCCAATACTGTACAGTTTAAAGATTTGGGTCTATTAGTCGTTGACGAAGAACAACGATTTGGTGTAACGCAAAAAGAAAAAATTAAAAAAATAAGTTGTGATATTGATGTGCTGACGTTAAGTGCGACGCCGATTCCAAGAACGCTTCATATGTCACTTGTCGGTGCACGGGATATGAGCATTATTGAAACGCCGCCCGAGGAGCGTTTTCCTGTGCAAACCTATGTGGTAGAAAACAATGATGAAATTATTCGCGATGCAATCAAAAGAGAGCTAAAACGTGGCGGACAGGTTTATTTTGTTTATAATCGTGTGGAAACGATTGATAAAATGAGTGCACATTTAGCACAGATGATGCCAGACGCAAAAATACAAACTGGGCATGGGCAAATGCCAGAAGAGTTGTTAGAACAGGTGATGTTAGATTTCTATGAAGGAAAAGATGATATCTTAGTGGCGACCAGCATTATTGAAAATGGTTTAGATGTTGCCAATGCCAATACGATCATCGTCTATGATGCGGATCGTTTTGGGTTATCACAGCTTTATCAAATGCGTGGACGTGTTGGGCGTTCTAATCATATGGCTTTTGCATATTTTACTTATCAGGCAGATAAAGTATTAACAGAAGTCGCGGAAAAACGTTTGCAGGCGATTAAAGAATTTGCTGAACTAGGCGCAGGCTTTAAAATTGCAATGCGCGACTTAGAGATTCGTGGCGCGGGGAATTTGCTCGGTGCACAGCAACATGGTCACATTGCGAGTGTTGGTTTCGAAATGTATTGCCGTTTGCTTGAAGAGGCTGTACAGAGCCTAAAGAGCGGTGAAAAAAATTTGTTGCCGATAGAACCATTGTTAGAACTTACCGTAGAAGCATATTTACCGGGTGACTATATTGAAGATGCCATGCATAAAATAGAAATATATCAACGGATTGCTGCGGTTCGTAATAAAGAGCATCTACAGGAACTTTTAGATGAACTGATCGATCGTTTTGGTGGACCACCACAAGCCGTAATGAATTTATTAGGTGTTGCCCGTATCAAAAATTTAGCGCGTAATTTAGGGATACAATCCATTATTCAGCGTTCAGCAAAAGTGGAAATCATTTTTAGTGATCGACCAAATGTTGAAGTTGAAGGAATCATAAAGTTAAAAGATTTATTAGGCGGATTTGTCAAAGTAATAGCTGGACCACCAGAAATTATTCATTTAAAATTGACTCCGAACTATGCGAAGAAAGTGTTGGGCTTTATAACAAAATCTTTGATGATTTTAGCTTTACAAGATGTGAAAAAGTAGTTTTATCCCCTGTAGTTGATGAATAAATTTCAATAAGTAGATATATACTATTATTGGAATCAGATGTCAGAAACTGTAGAAAAGGGGGGATACAATTGAAAGCAACAGGGATAGTTAGAAGAATTGATGATTTAGGTAGGGTTGTTATTCCAAAGGAAATTCGTCGGACGCTGAGGATTAGAGAGGGCGACCCATTAGAAATTTATGTTGACCGTGATGGAGAGGTCATATTGAAAAAATATTCGCCAGTCAGTGAGCTGGGAGATTTTGCAAAAGAGTACTGTGATTCTTTGTATGAAACGATTGGCAATATCGTATTAATTGCTGACCGTGATACTATGGTAGCTGTTGCCGGTGCCGCCAAAAAAGAATTTTTAAATAAGCCATTGGGTGCAATCGTAGAAAAAATCATGGAAGAACGTAAAGCGGTACTTATTAATAATCCAAGTGAAATCAAAAATGGTCATGCTTGTCCGATTGAAATTGAAGAAGATGAAGAGGAATCTTATAAGTTTACTGCGGAGGTTATTGCACCAATTATCGTGGAAGGGGATGCCATTGGCGCTGTCATTCTTTGTGCTAGGCAGCCAAACGTCCAGATGGGTGATACCGAGATAAAACTTGCGGAAACAGCGGCAAGTTTTCTAGCCAAACAGATGTCGCAGTAGATTTGTCTTTTGAAAAGAAAGCGAAGGGGTTGTTGCAAATAATTTGTAACAACCTCTTTGTTATCGTAGGAAGGAGGAGCGTATGCCTGAAAATAAATTTTTAAAGGGCGCATTGATTTTAACAATTGCTGGTGTTATCGTAAAAGTCATCGGCTCGGTAAATCGCATTATTTTATCGCGATTACTTGGTGGCGAAGGGATTGGACTTTATCAAATGGCTTATCCAATCTACCAATTGGCACTCAGTGTCTCATCAGCGGGAATTCCCGTAGCGATTTCGATTTTGGTAGCAGAAAAATTGGCATTGTTAGATCATCGAGGCGCGCGGCGAATTTTTCAGATATCATTAAATGTGATGATCGTGACAGGGCTTTTTTTTAGTTTATTGCTGTATTTTGGTGCGGGCTGGCTCATTGAGAATCATATTGTGCGTGATGCTAGATCTTATTATGCGATTGTCGCCTTGGCACCAGCCATTTTTTTTGTGACAATTTTATCAAGCTATCGTGGCTTTTTTCAAGGCATGCAAAGTATGGCACCAACGGCGTCATCACAAATCGTTGAACAATTGTTTCGAGTGATTACCATGATTGTCCTCGCTGTGGTATTATTACCTTATGGTCTCTCTTATGCGGCAGCAGGAGCGAGCTTTGGTGCTGCCCCTGGAGCTGCTATTGGCGTCATGGTGTTATTTTATTACTACTGGAAATATCAAAGAGCGAATCAACACAAGATCACCTTTCAAGAGAAAACAAGTAAACAGGAAAGCAGTTTTTCGATTATTAAACGCATTATTAAACTAGCGTTACCAGTATCGATTGCCAATCTTATGTTGCCGCTGACCGCCAATATTGATTTATTGATCGTACCAGTACGTTTAGAAGTTGCCGGTTACACGGTAGAGATGGCGACGGAGTTATTTGGCTATTTGACTGGTATGGCCGTGGCTTTGGTCAATTTGCCGACGATTCTTACAGCGTCGCTTGCCGCAAGTTTAGTGCCAGCGATTTCAGAGGCATATACGCTGAAAAATCAACAAGCAATTTGTCAGCGGACAAAAACTGCATTTCGCATTGCCAATTTATTGGTTATTCCCAGCTTTATGGGATTGCTTTTACTCGCGGTTCCGATTTCTCAGCTTTTATATGCCACGCCGAATGCTGGTACTTGTATTGCGATCTTATCTTTTGGTATAATCTTACTTGGTATTGGGCAAGTTACAACGGGAATTTTACAAGGACTTGGGCATACGACGATACCATTGATCAATATGATCATTGCCGCTTTGGCAAAGGTAGTGTTAAGCTATTGGTTAACGGCAATTCCTACCTTGGGGATCAAAGGTGCGGCTTGGGCGACTAACGCAGACTTTGGCATAGCAGCAATGTTAAATTTGATTTTTGTTTATCGGTATGTTGGGGTTGGGATCAACTTGAAGGATACGATAAAAGTTATTGTGTCGACGGTACTTATGGGGATTGTTGTGCTACTTAGTTATGATTTTGTTATGCTACATAGTTTTGAGAATACGTTGGCTACGTTGGTAGCTATAGCCACGGGAAGTATTACTTACGTGTTATTATTAATCATGACAAAAAGTATTACAAAACGTGATATTGAAAACATACCGAAAGTTGGTAAAAAAATAAGTAGTCTATTATAGGATGTGTTTCAAAAAACACACAACCTTAAAATTCAAGAGACTGTTACAAGATGGTCAAATGCTAGGCAGGGCGAGAACGCGAGTGAGGGCGTACGAGGTAGTACGTTAAGCGAGTGCTCGCAGGAGCAACAACGCAGATGGGTATTTTGTAACAATCTCTATAGCAGTTGAAATGGATGAAAGAATAAAGGAGTATTCGTTATGGGAGAAATTACAGTCGTTGGACTTGGGCCGGGTTCGCTCGGTTTTATTACTTTAGAAACATGGGACAAGCTTGCTGGTGAGGACACGCTGCTGCTTAGAACAACGAAACATCCGACCGTAGAAGAAATGAAAAAGCGCAATGTTACCTTTACTTCTTACGATCACATTTATGATACGAAAGCAACGTTTGAAGAGGTTTATCAAGCCATTGCTCAAGATGTCGTCAATAGAGCAAAACAGGGGGATAATATCGTGTATGCAGTACCGGGAAGCCCATTGGTTGCTGAAAAAACAGTTATGTTAATTCGTGATTTTGCAATCGCTGAACATATAGCTGTGCATATTTTGCCCGGAATGAGTTTTATTGAGATTCTTTATGTAAAACTAGGAATCGATCCTATTGATGGCTTAACGGTCATTGATAGTGAAGATATCGAGTCCTTACCAAAGGACATGCCAACGGCGATTGTAGTGACACAAGTATATAATCAACAGGTGGCCTCAAATGCGAAACTTAGTTTGATGGAAGCCTATCCAGATGATTTTCAGGTTACGTTATTGCACAATCTTGGCCTGCCCGATGAAGAAATTAGGGCAATACCGCTTTACGAGCTTGATAGACAGCCAAACATCGATCACTTAACCAGTGTGTATATTCCAGCTTTTACACATCAGCAGCGAACGTTTGAACTCGCGCCAATTGTAGACGTAATGCAGCGATTACGTTCGCCTGGTGGTTGCATCTGGGATATTGAACAAACCCATAAATCGTTACGTCGTTATATTGTTGAGGAAGTATATGAAGTGCTGGAAGCCATTGATCTTGAAGATTCGGAACTTCTTTGTGAAGAATTGGGTGATTTATTACTACAAATTGTATTTCATGCACGGATGGCAGAAGAGACTTGTGAATTTACGATGCAGGATGTTGTTGATACCGTAACTGAAAAAATGATTCGCCGTCATCCACATGTATTTGGTGATGTTTCTGTACGTGATGCTGGTGAGGTTGTCCTGAATTGGGATGCCATAAAGAAAGAAGAAAAAGGCGATCAACGTAAATCTATTTTAGACGGCGTACCAAAAGATTTACCGAGTTTAATGAGAGCCTATAAATTACAACATAAAGCTGCGAAAGTCGGGTTTGATTGGGATAATATTGCGCCAGTTTGGGATAAAATAAATGAAGAGATTGCCGAATTGAAAAAAGCGATAAAAGAAAATGATCAATCAGAGATTGAAGCCGAATTTGGTGATGTATTGTTTTCGATTGTCAACTTATCGCGATTCTTAAATGTTGATGCAGAAGTTAGCTTAAATATGACGAATAATAAGTTCATTCGTCGGTTTTCTTATATAGAAAACAATGTAAAAGAGAAGGGGAAAGAGTGGAAAAAAGTCACTTTAAAAGAGCTAAATCAGTACTGGGATGAGTCAAAAGTTTCATATTTATAAGAATATCGCGAAATTTTGGCAATTTTTTTTCCAAATAAAGAGGAATAAATCAAGTAATAGCGAATTAAGCTATTCGTAATCATTTCAAAAGGAGGCTAATTTTGTGAATAAAACTGAATTAGTAGCTAGTGTAGCAGAAAAGGCTGGCTTAACAAAAAAAGATGCTGAGAAAGCGGTAAATGCATTATTTGCAAGTGTTGAAGAAGCATTAGTGGCAAATGATAAAGTGCAAGTAATTGGGTTTGGTACTTTTGAAGTAAAAGAACGCGAAGCAAGAAAAGGTCGCAACCCACAAACTGGTGCAGAAATAACAATTCCTGCATCTAAAAATCCTGTATTCAAAGCAGGTAAAGGTCTTAAAGACGCTGTTAATATGTAATAAAAACGAAACCAGGTGTAATCGCCTGGTTTTTGTTTTATCTTGATCTAAAAACCGCTTGACCAAATCATCGTGGAAGTAGAGAGATTTTGATGGCTAAAAAAATGAAAATTATGGTTGTAGGAACGTTATCTTTTGTTAGTATGGTGATTATTTTTACTTTTTTATTTATCAACTTACTCCAACATAATTTTATAGGGAACAACAATACAATGAGCTCTGGCATAGCACAAGCCCCTGGCGCTTTTGGGGGACTGGTATTCGGTGATATGATGTCAGTATTGGTCATTCTTGTATTTATGAGCGGCCTTATTTATTTTATAGCAAAATAATGATATTATAAAAGCAGGTAAGGAAGGATAGGAGTGTTTTTATGATTCAATGTCAGAAATGTAATAAGAGTATTCCTGAGGAAAAGGGACTTGTAAATACAAATACACAGACCAATGAAAAAATGGTCATATGTGAAGAGTGCTTTAAAGAATATATGGGCGTTGATTATAAGACATTTCAAGTGCGAAAAGAAAATGCAAAGCAAGGCTGCTTAGCGACGGTGGTTTGTCTATTTGTTACAGTTTACGCATTTATGGAGTATGGAGTGTTATATGGTGTTGTCGGTTTAATCGCCACTGGGGTGATCTATTATTTTTCAGCTAAAATTAGGTAATGATGGAGGAAAAAATGCAACACAAGATATTGGTCGTTGATGATGAACAATCGATTCGTGAACTTATAACGTTTAATCTTGAAAAGGCTGGTTTTCAAGTCCTTTGCGCGGAAGATGGGTTAGAAGCATTAAGTTTGGTGCGGGCTAAAGTCGATTTGGTTATACTTGATTTGATGTTGCCGGCAATTGATGGACTAGAGGTCTGCCGACGTTTGAAAGGCGAACAACAAACAGCAGGTATTCCCGTGATTATGCTAACGGCAAAAGATGAAGAAATCGATAAAATTTTAGGCTTAGAGCTAGGGGCAGATGATTATTTGACCAAACCCTTTAGTCCGCGGGAATTGGTCGCTCGAATTAAAGCAGTGCTACGTCGGAGTTCAAAAGAAATTTCATCAATTGGACAGCTTAGTATTGGTGAGCTAAAGATGAATTTTAATAGCTATGAAGTATTTTTGGGCAAAGAAAGTTTAGAGTTAACCCCAAAAGAGTATGAATTGCTAAAATTATTTTTGACCAACATTGGTAAAGCATATTCTAGAGAACAATTGCTTGATCAAATTTGGGGTTATGAATACTATGGTGATACGCGAACGGTGGATGTGCATATCAGACATTTGCGGGCGAAGCTAAGCGGAGATCCGAAAGTAAGTGAAGCCATTGAAACAATTCGTGGGGTAGGGTATCGTTTTACGAATATTAAATAGCGTAGTTGACGAGGGAGTTTTCATGAATCATACAATGAAGAAGGTCGCCGTTATTACGGGCGGGACATCAGGAATTGGGTTGGCAAGTGCCAAATTATTTTTAGAGCAAGGATACCGGGTGGTTTTAATTGGCCGTACCTTGGAAAAAGGTCGGGTAGCATTGGAAGCTCTTAATGCAGATCAGGCACTGGCAATATATGTGCAGGGGAATATTGCACATATAAAAGAATGTAAGCGGATGATTACGGAAATCATTGCGCAATTTGGACAAATTGATGTACTCGTCAATGCAGCGGGAATTTATTTTGAAAAAGCACTGCTTGATATGACGGAAGAGGCGTATGAACAAATCATGGATGTGAATGTGAAAGGTACCTATTTCATGTGCCAACAGACGATAGAATATTTACAAAAAAGCCCAGCTGGTGCAATTGTTAACGTATCTTCTGATGCAGGGCTGAATGGAAATTTTCTCTGCTCGGCCTATTGCGCTTCAAAAGGAGCTGTTACCGTTTTTAGTAAGGCACTAGCATTGGAACTAGCACCATATCATATTCGCGTGAATTGTGTTTGTCCTGGCGATATAGATACCCCACTTACAAGGGCACAATTTCGCAATCCAATGGATCCAGCAGAGGAACTTCGTGAGATGACGAGCGTTTATCCAATTGGTCGTATTGGCAAAGCCGAAGAAGTCGCAGAAGTGATTTGTTTTCTAGCCTCAAGCAAAGCAAGTTTTGTCGTCGGAGCCGCTTGGAGCGTCGATGGTGGGGTAACCGCATATTAGTATAGTCTAAAAGATATTATAAACTATGGACAGATAGGCAGCGGGTCGGCGTTAAGTACCCATCTGCGTCGTTACAGAAAGGTAACGCTCGTCGACGTACGGGGCACAGTACGGCTCCTTAGCAACCCTTTACTGTGCCTAGCATCTGGGAACTTCTCACCAACCGGCAGCCTATTTTCGTATTAGCTTTAAGTGGAACGGATTTAGCTATTTTCTAAATCATCGACACAAATATCTTATTTTGTCTACAAGCTGAAAGGTATTACAAATGATATTGTAATACCTTTTTCTTTTGTATGAGGAGAAATTTATTGGCTCATACTACGTTTAGATGATGTTGAATGTTAGACATTTAACACAATCTTAACAATTTTATAACAAATATGTCTTACGATTCATGGTATAGTTCCTGTATGCAAAGAGAAAATCACGATGGAGGAGTTCTATCTATGGACTATAAAATTCAAGCGAATAAAGTCAATTTATTCTACGGCCAAGCGCAAGCCTTAAAGCAAATATCACTCAATGTAGAACCAAATACAGTTGTTGCCTTAATTGGTCCATCCGGATGCGGTAAGTCAACTTTTTTAAAGACGTTAAATCGAATGAATGATTTGATTGAGAGCGTGCGAATTGAAGGCGATATTTTACTTGATGGAGTAAATCTTTATAAACCTGATACTGATGTTGTTATGCTTCGTAAACGGATGGGAATGGTATTCCAACGCCCAAATCCATTTCCGATGTCAATTTATGATAATATTGCCTATGGGCCACGTATTCATGGAATAAAAAATAAAAAAATACTTGGTGAATTGGTGGAAACAAGTCTGCAAGGGGCGGCTCTTTGGGATGAAGTAAAAGATAGATTAAATGCTTCGGCGATGGGAATGTCCGGTGGGCAACAGCAGAGGTTATGTATTGCACGGCTATTAGCTGTAGAACCAGAAGTATTATTGATGGATGAACCTTGCTCGGCCCTCGACCCAATCTCTACGATGAAAATTGAAGAATTGGTTACTGAATTAAAACAAAAATATACAATTGTTATGGTTACGCATAATATGCAACAAGCGGCACGTGTATCGGATTATACAGCTTTCTTTTTGAACGGTAGTTTAATTGAACATGATAAAACCGATGTGATTTTTACTCGTCCGTCCAATAAAAAAACAGAGGACTATATTACGGGGCGTTTTGGTTGATAATTCATAATTTTAAAGGGGGGTATCAATATGGTAGGCGTTACAAGACAAGCGTATATCGAGGAATTGGAGACACTGAGAAAAGAAATCAGTGAAATGGGTATGGCAGTTGATAAAGGGTTAAAAGATTCTATGACTGCTTTAATAAATCGTGATATGCAATTAGCAAAAAAAGTCATGCTCGATGACGATGTTATTGATGTAATGAATGTTAAAATCGAAGATAGTTGTATGTTACTTATCGCTAGGCAACAACCAATCGCGCGTGATTTAAGAATTATTGCAACTGGACTTAAAATTTCCACTGATTTAGAACGTATTGGGGACCACGCGCATGACATTGCTAAAACAACAATGGATTTTGATGAACAATCTTTTGTGAAAAAATTGGTGGACATTCCGCAAATGGCTGAATTTGCTGGCAAAATGCTGCGAGATGCTATCAAAGCCTATAATACCTTTGATGTAGCCTTAGCAGAACAAGTTTGTTTAGATGATGATAAAGTTGATGAGCTTTATGCAAAGACGTTTAGAGAGCTATCAAAGTTTGTTGTTGATGATGCGGCTATGGTAAAGCAAGCAACGCAATTAATTTTTATCGCTCGTTATTTAGAACGTGTTGCCGATCATGCAACTAATATTGCTGAATGGGTAATTTATTTGGTTACAGCAGAACGAATTCGTAAAGATAGATAACGCTATAGGAGTATAAATAAAATGAGCTATTGCAAAATTGAAATTTTGCAATAGCTCATTTTATTTATACTCCTATTTTATTTTGTCAAGGGAATGTTGAAGGTAAACGTTGTCCCTATATTGATCTTACTTTCGACCTTAATTTTACCACCAAAAATTTCGATGATAAAGCGCACGAGTGATAAGCCAATACCTGAACCACCCTCTTTACGGGAGCGTGCCCTATCCGCGCGATAGAATCGGTCAAAAATGAAGGGGAGGTCTGCTGGTGCGATACCAATACCACTATCTTTTACACTAACCCAAATATGATCCTCTTGCTGCCAGCACTTTAATACGATTTCTCCTTGATTTGGTGTATATTTTATGGCATTTTCAACTAAATTAATGATAAGTTGCATCATCCAATCATAATTGGCTTTCAGTGTGGGAAGATCTTGAGGAACCTCGAGCGAAAATGTTTGGTTTTTATCAGTAATTAGTGGCAATAATTTTTGAGTTGCTGCTTGGAAAACTTGCTTGATATCAATATAGTCTAATTGAATTTGTTTTCGATATTCTTTTGTGTCCAGCTTCGCAAGTTGTAATAAATCTTTAATCAAACGATGCATTCGCTCAGATTCAGTGTGAATAATGCCGACGAATTTTTGACTGAGCGCAGGACTTTCCAGAGCCCCGTCTAGTAGTGTTTCAGCAAACCCTTTGATGGAGGTCAGCGGTGTTGCAAGTTCATGCGAAGCGTTGGTGACGAACTCTACCTGCCTGTCGTATATTTCTTGCATAACCGAGACATCATGGAAAACACTAAGGACACTAGTCGTATCATCGCCACTTGCAATTGGAGCAAAAAATATTTGGAAGGTCTTTGGTGTATCTTGAATTTTAATTTTTAAGTGTATTGATTTACTTTGCTTTGTGGATAAAACATCGGTAGCGGTAGATGTGATAAGACTATTGCCGATTACGCTAATGCTATGTTTTCCTAGCATAGATGGTGAAATAGCAAAAAGCTCCTTCGCAGTTTTATTTGCTGTCGTTACATTACCATAACTGTCTAGTAAAATAACAGCGTTATCCATATTTTCCAAAATTAACGATAACTTTTTTGCTTCCGAATCAATTTCTATGATTTTTTCTTCGAGTTTAGAAGTCAAATGGTTAAGGGTATGGGCAAGAACTTCGATTTCATCATTGGTGTGTAGATGAATACGTTCACTAATATGACCGTCGGCAATTCTTTCGGCAATTGCTGTAATCTCTTTGATGGGCTTCGTGTTTTTATACGCGAGCCAAGCACCAACTAGAATTGTGATAAAAATAGTAACCACGAGTGCTGATAGTATAACGGTTTTTGTGGAATTATAACTTTCTTCGATCGGCGTTAATGTTGTAGCAGTACGGACGATGCCCAAAAGATGACTGTTTCGGTAAAAAGGTATTGCAACATACAGCATATTTTGTTCTATTGTTGTACTATAACGAATTGCTGTCGCATAATCACTATGAAAGGCAGCTTGTATTTCTTGACGTTCTAAATGATTATCTAGGTCAGAAGCGTTTTCCCAGGAATCAGCAAGAACATTACCGGATAAATCAAGGATAGTAATTCTAAGATTTACCATACTGCTGATCTTTTTAATTTCAGTTTCTATATTAGCTTGTTTGCTAGAGTCAGAAAGAGTTGGTTCTAGTGTGGTTTCGATTATTTTAGCATTATTAATTAAGTGAAGTGTCTCGTTTTCTAGGTTTTGTGTATAAAAAAAATGTAATAAGTAAGCACCTAGTAAAGATAATGATAAAATGGTTATAATAAGAGTAGAAAAAATGATACGATTACGTATGCCAAGTGGAAACATAAAGGACCTCCTTATCGTTCGATTTTATGGCTATGTGAGTAAAATATAATAATAAATCATAAAAAATAAATTGATTTTCTAATTATAGCTTAACAAAACAGCTACTTTATATTATAGTATATAAGAGGTTGGTTGGAGGACTAAAATATGTATTCAAACAAAAAAAGTTTTCTTATTGTTACGGCTTCTATTGGTGCAGGCCATAATCGAGCAGCAGAGGCAATCGGCAATGAGATAAAAATTAAATATCCACAGGCTGAGATACATATTGTTGATTTTATGTCAACAAAGACGGCTTATCTCAATGGAATTTTAAAAGAGGCCTATTTAAAGATGTTAAGTCTAGTACCTGATATGTACGAGTTTTTATATAGTTTTACACGTGGTAAATTTCAGGGATTTTCAGTGCAAAGTCTATTGGCATTGGCGATGAAGAATGATATGGAATCACTGGTAAGGCGTTATCATGCCGATGTTGTAATTTGTACGCATCCATTTCCTTGTGCAGCCGCGGCACATTTGAAGAAAACAAATCAAGTGGATGTTATCCTCGGAGGAGTTATCACAGACTTTTCAATTCACCAATTATGGGTGTATAAAAATGTCGATTTGTATTTTGTTGGTAATGAGATGCTGCGCAGTGAACTTGCTCAAAAGGGAATTGAAGCGTGGCGTATTTATGATACGGGAATTCCCATCGATAGTTATTTTAACCAAAGTTATGATAAAGCAGTATTAACGGAAAAATTACAATTGGATATTACCAGTCCAATCATTTTGATTATGGGCGGTGGACTCGGACTGGGTGGTGTTAGTATGGCTTTAAAAAGTTTAGAAGAGCTTAAGGCAAAGGTGCAAATTATTGTCGTTGCTGGTGAAAATCAAAATTTATGGGCAAATTTGAAACTGCAAGCCAGTAAATCAAAACATCATATTCAAGTTTGGGGATTTTCGAATACTGTGCAAGAGTTAATGGCAGTATCGACCATTCTGATTAGTAAGCCTGGCGCGCTTACTATTAGTGAGGCATTGGCGATGGAATTGCCGATGATTTTGAATGAGCCAATTCCAGGGCAGGAAAAAGAAAATGCGGCTTATGTAGAAAATACAGGTTCAGCGATTTGGATTAAGGATAGCGCTAAGTTGACTAGCGTAGTTGAAGAATTAATTTCCCAACCGGAAAAACTAATCGCAATGCGGCAACAAGCCCAAAAATATAAAAGACCAGAGGCTGCCCATGATATTGTTAAACATATTGCAGCCCATATAAACAAACAAGAACAAGTTGTCGGATTAAGTATGTAAGCGGAAACACCTTATGAAATTTGTGAGTAAGGTGTTTTTCATTGGTTATAGAGAAATAACATAAAATTTCAAAATAATTGTAAATAAAAGATAAGATTTCATTAATTAAATTAGGTGAACACAATGAAACACCAAAATATAGGTATACAATAAAATGGGACTATGGTATCATGAATTTATAACAAGAAAGTTGTGGTGAGAAGAATGGATCCTGTAAAAATAGTAAAAGATAGTGACGGTGTTTGTGAATGTCCGCAATGTGCAAATGCTTTACGATATATAGAAGCGCAGCCAGTAACTGTAGTGGATGGTAAGTTAAATCTTGCTGATAGTGAAGCGCATTATAAATGTGAGTCATGTCATTTATCATTTCGTCGATTAGTTCATACAGAGTATTTTCAATGTTATACTAAATAAAAATAAAAGTGCAAATTATTTTATGCTTTACTAAAATAATTTGCACTTTTATTTTTTCTAGCGGTTGATGAATGCAGTATCCTATGCGATAATTAAAAATAAAAAGTTGGTGAACATGATGTTAATGATGAAAAAAAGTATGATCGTTTTCATTTTGGGGGTTTGTATAGTTTCAACGCAACCTACAGCCTTTATGCAAGAGCAAACGGTACCAGGTGCGGAGAGTGGTGATAAAGCAAAAAAAGAAGGTGTGCAAGGAAAAGCACCAGAAGAATTTATTATCACCAAAGCAGATCAGAGCCATACAATAAAAGTAAAACCGAATGATACGCTGCAGCTCCGTTTATCTGAAAATCCAAGTACAGGGTATACATGGAAATTTAGTAATTTTGATGATCGTTATTTTGATATACTCAATATAGAAAGCTTTATACCGAATAATTTAATGCCAATGGTCGGACAACCGGGATTAAAGGTGATTACGCTAAAAGTCAAAAAGGTGGGAACTTCGACGATTGATTTACTAAATTATCGCGATTGGGAAGGTGCTAGTAATGCGATTGATCAGTTCTCGGTGACAGTAACTGTTGTGGATAAAGTTGAAGATGAGGTAAAGGAAGAAAAATAGTTTATGTTTGTAATAAATGAACTAAAACGAAAATCTGCAAGTCAGCAAGCGGCGAATCTCTTAAACCCCCTGCGGCCAAATAAAAAGCTTCCAAAGAGTTCTAATTGTTATTTTAAAACCTACTACTATATAGGTATAGACCGTGAAATTAAAAAAAATTGCGGAATGCTAATAAGAAGAGTATAATACTTACTATATTAAATGGGATTGTAGCGCAGCGGTTAGCGTACCTCGTTGACATCGAGGTGGTCGGAGGTTCGATTCCTCTCAATCCCACCATTAAAAGTTAAGTTAAGCCTTCCGAATTTTCGGGAGGCTTTTGTAGTATGAGCCTACTTGCAACTTGGGTAAGTAGGCTTTTTGATATATTAAAATTAATTACTTATAAATACTTAAAATAGTTGAAAAAATACTTATAAGTACTTATAATAAAACTATGATATGAATTGATAATAAATTGAGTGGAAAGGATGAGTTGATGTATCAGGAGGAGCGACTTGTAAAAATATTGGAATATTTAAATGAGCATAATTATATGTCCATTCATAGTATTTGTGATTTTCTGCAGGTTTCAAGGGATACTGCTAGGCGAGATATCTTAAAACTTATTGAACAAAAAGCGGCAATACGTACGCATGGTGGAATTAGTTTACCTATTTTAATAAATACCATCCAAGCATATAGACAGCGGTTACAATCGTATTCAGAAGAAAAAAAGTTGATTGCACAAAAAGCGTTGGAATTTATTCAAGAGTCGGGCCATTATTTTTTCGACGTTTCGACAATCGTACGATTTTTAGCGGAAGAGGTTAATCAAAATATTTGGGTACTTACGCATTCGCTAGATAATATTGAAATACTTTCGGAAAAAGTAGCGGTAAATACAAATTTAATCGGCGGTTGTCTTCATCATAAAAATAGATTTTTTTACAAACCAGGCTGTACAGAGTATTTTACGGATTTGAGAGTTGATATTGCATTTTTAGGTGCAGCAGCGATTGCGATGGATGGTATCTATTATGTCGACGAAGAAGATGCCTTTATTAAGAAGAATATAGCTAAGAAGGCGGATAAGGTAATTTTATTAGCGGAATATGATAAGTTTAAATGCTTGAGTTATTATAAGGGGGTAAATTGGCAGCAGATTAATATCCTGATTACGAATAAAAGACCACCCGCTAGCTTTATGGAAGTGATCGAAGCAAATGATATTCAATACATCATTGTAGAATGATGTATTGGAGCGTATTTGTTTGTAAATAAAAAACGATTTTAGTCAACAAAGGAGAGTGAAAATATGATGAGTAAGTATAAAATGATATGTTTAGATATTGATGGTACTTTATTAAATTCGAGTCACCAAATTTCTGAAACTGTAAAAGAAACTATTAGGTTAGTGGCCAATAGGAATCACATACCAATTGTACTCGTATCAGCAAGAATGCCGAAAGGAATCAGATTTCTACAGAAAGAGCTGGATATTACAGCGCCTATCATCTGTTATAGTGGTGCTTTGATTTTAGATGAAAAAGGAAGCCCATTAGGAGCAGAACGTATCGATATTGCTTGCATTGAAAAAATTTATGAGGTAACGAGTCAATGGAACCTTCATATGAGTTTATATAAGGATGATCAATGGTATGTGGAATCCATTGATGTTTGGGCAAAACAAGAAAGCAAGATAACAAATATTAAGCCAACGGTGACCAGCTTTGCTACGTTATTTGATCTGTGGAAAAAAGAGGGGAGCGGGCCTAATAAAATCTTATGCATGGCAAAGCCAAAACAAATGCTGCATTTAAAAGCAACGTTACAAATAGAAGCCTTGAATATCTATCCGTCGAAACCTACATATCTAGAAATCATGTCTAAAATGGCATCCAAGACTTCAGCCATCCAAGTGTTGCAAGATAAATTTGGAGTACATCAGTCTGAAATCATTGCCATGGGGGATAATTATAATGATATTGATATGCTAGCCTATGCAGGACTTGGAATCGCTATGGGCAATGCGCCTGATGCGGTGAGAAAGCAGGCCAAAGAAACTACCTTAACCAATGACGAAGACGGCGTTGCAGCAGCATTGTTGAAATATGTTATATTAGAGTAATGGCAAAAAATGGCCAATTGCTCTATAATTTATTTCATGGTACAAAAAAGAGAGCTTGTTCAGGCGCCTCATCATGAGTGTCCTGAATAAGCCCTCTTAGAAGTTGTTAAGTATTATTATTTAGCGGGAAGTGCTTATTTGAAAATTTTCACACGTTCATCAATCGAAATTTTTTCCTTTGCTGCTGGTTGTTCAAGTGGATTACCAAATGGCATTTGAGCAATTAACTTCCAAGAGTCTGGAATATTAAAAACAGCTTTTACTTCGTTATCAATAATTGGGTTATAATGCTGTAAGTTAACGCCTAGACCCAAATCGGATAATGCTGTCCAGATCGCAAATTGCAACATCCCATTGGATTGGTTTGCCCAGATAGGGAAATTTTCACTGTAGCTTGGAAACTTTTCAGCAAATTCATCGGTTACCGCTGTATCATCAAAATATAAAACGGTGCCATAACCCGCTGCAAACCCATTTACTTTTGCTTCTGTCGTTGGGAAGTTTTCAGGGGGAACAAGTTTACGAAGTGTTTCCATAACGATATTCCAAACCTTATCATGGTGCTTACTAAACAAGACAACAACACGGGCACTTTGATTGTTAAATGATGATGGAACCTCCCGGGTTAAGTGTTCGATTGTACTGATTATCGTTTCTGGTGCTACCGTAACATTGCTATCAATATTATAAATAGTACGTCTGTTCAATATAGCTTCTGCGAAATTTCTCATTATTTTTCATACTCCTTTTTATTATGATCTATTCAGTGATCAATTGTATTATTTCAGGAAACCTAACTTGGCATCTAAGCTAAATTTACCTGGGCCAATCGCGATTGCAGCTAAGAATGAAGCGCCATCCTCTAGCGATTGGGAGGCTTTTGGGAGTCCTTTCTCTGCGAGCATTTGCGTTAAAAAAGCAACCATCATATTGCTGAATAATAAAAAGCTAGCGATACGATAAAACAAACCCAATACAAAACAAATACCACCAACAAATTCAGATATTGCGGACAAAAAGCCAAACATTGCCGGAGCGAAGGTGATGCCTACGACACTTAAAGATTTTCCTAAGCCCGTCCAAACCTCTACACCGCCCATGATTTTAGGAAAGCCATGCCAAATAAACATGCCACCTAAGATTATGCGGAAGATCAAAAGAGCGTAGTCTTTTTTTTCATAGAGAAATAAATTTAAATTTTTAACAATATATTGCACAATATGGTCTCCTTTCATTAGTGAGAATGCGGTGGAAAAAGTAGTATTATTATTATATTTTACAGGAAAAATATTACTTTGCTTAGTAAAATGTTAACATTGTAATATTTATATAGCAAGTAGGCACTTATTTGTTGTATAGTATAAAAGAGGATACCAACTTAGGAGAAAAATGATGAATAAAATTGAAAAAATTAATGATTCTGACCAGTGTAGTGATGCCCATGAACATGCTATTTGCCCGATGGTATTAGTGCAACGAATTTTATCAGGCAAGAGGAAAATTTTAATTTTATGGTATTTGAGTCATCAAGTGCTTAGATTTAGCGAATTGAAACGAGATTTGCCAGATGTTACGCAAAAAATGCTCACTTTACAACTCAGAAGTTTGGAAGAAGATAAGTTGATTTATCGAAAAGTTTATCCAGTCATTCCTCCAAAGGTAGAATATGGTTTAACGGAGGCTGGAAAAAAAATCATTCCGATTCTGGAAATGATGCATCAATTTGGTGCGAAATATTTGCAGGCTGGATTATATGAAAAAGACAGGAAAATAGATGGAACAAGGAAATGATGAAATATGAAAGTTATCTGTTTTTAAATATACCATATAAAAGAAAGATACGTTTTTTGTATGTATGATTTTATGGGGTATATTTTTTTTTGCGTAAGTTTATTTTAGTCATGGTTTTGTCATATAGTTCATGTAATATGAATCTATAATATAAATTTAGAAAGGATTATATTATAAGAGCATTAAAATATGAAGGTGGAGTATGTTATGAAAAATTTAACTAAGAAAATAATGATATTTTCAATGGTAGGTATGATGCAAGTTGGGTTTGGCGCAGCCATATCGGAAGCCTCTCCGTTACATACTGAAGATTCGCATAGATTTATACAGTTTGATGATAGGCATGATGACGACCATTGGCGGCAACATGAGCACGATGAACGGTTACGTAAAGAAAATGAACGATATCGGCACGAAATGGAGAGACGTCATCATGAGAGTAGATGGGCGTGGCACGAAAGACAGGAAAGAGAAAGACAACAACATGAAGATAACTTGCGTGAAATTGGAGCTCTATTAATTGGTATCGCAATTGGATCGCAGTCATAAAATATTGGCTAGAAATGCGATGGAAAATCTATAGAATACTATGAGAATAAAGAAATGACGAAAGGTGCCTATCTCAAAATTTTGAGATAGGCACCTTTTACGTTATACCCTATTGGGTATGTGTGGTAGCGATTTTCTTTTTTTTATGGTAAACTTTAGTTGTAATATTTGGTTGTTTTTTACTATACTTAATTTATTCTAAATTATACTATAAGGACTGATACAATGAAAGATCTTGGAATAGTAGGCTATCCAATCGGATACTCTATGTCACCACGTATGCAAAATGCAGCACTTAAAGCTTTAAGATTAGACTATACCTATATTGCGATGGCAGTAAAACCAGAGGATGTAAAAACGATTGTTATTGATTTAAAAGCGATGAAGTTTAGAGGATTTAATGTAACAATTCCACATAAAATCGCTATTATGAACTATCTTGATGAAATCGATCAAAGTGCGAAAGTGATTGGTGCTGTAAATACTGTTGTTAATGATAATGGAAGAATGATAGGTTACAATACTGATTATCTAGGATTTGTAGCCCCTCTTAAAGAGATGAATTTCTCAATGGGAGATAAAAATGCAGTTGTACTAGGTGCGGGTGGTGCTGCAAGAGCGGTTCTTTGGGGGCTAATCAGTGAAAAAGTCAGCAATATAACCGTTGTAGGTCGAAATGTGGAGAAGCTTAATATTCTACGTGATCAGTTCAAGGAATATTTTGAAATTGAAATCATTGAGTGGAATGATAATAAATATGCAGAGCGAAGCAAAACTGCAGATATTATCGTGAATGCTACGCCAATCGGTATGTATCCAAAGATTGATGCTTGTCCGCCAATAGATTGGACCTGCGTAAATAAAAATGCTTTAGTTTACGATTTGATTTATAATCCAAAATGTACGAAGTTTTTGGATCTGGCTGAACAAAACGGCAATCGAATTTTAAACGGTGAGAGCATGTTGGTAGAGCAAGGTGCTGTAGCATTTAAAATGTGGACTTCATATGATGCACCAATACAAGTGATGCATCATGCATTGGTAGATGTAAAATAAGTGAAAAATATGGTGAAACGATGGTAGTTTGCAGGAAGATTAATGCTTTTATCGTAAGTAATGATTTAAAAATATTTTGCAAATATAAAGATAGAGGGTGAAATAATGGTTGGAATTCAACATTTTGAAGTATTTTTTCTAGCATGTGTAATATTAATCCTAACACCTGGGACGGATACAATTTATATTCTTAGTCGAAGTGCCTGGGGAAAAAAAACTGGAGTTTACTCCGTTTTAGGAACTAGTTCGGGAATTATTACTCATACAATTTTGGCAGCACTAGGTTTATCGGTTATTTTAGCAAAATCTGCAATGGCATTTATGATCGTCAAAGTTATTGGTGCCGTTTATTTAGTTTATCTAGGGGTAACAACGTTAATTTCTAAGGATAAGAAATTAATGTGCGTAGAAAAAAGCACTGCGCATTCTTCAAAAGAAACTTTCCTTCATGGATTTTTAAACAATCTTTTAAATCCTAAAGTAGCATTATTTTTCATTTCATTTTTGCCGCAGTTTATTGATTCAACGAATGCATATGGAATTTTTCCATTTATTATTCTAGGTATGACATTTTATATGATGAGTTTAATTTGGAGCTTTGTACTCGTTTTTATTTCAGCTTGGGTAACCGAGTATTTGAAAAAAGATATTACATCTTCTAAAATGATAAATAAATTGTGTGGAATATTATATATAGGGTTTGGGTTAAAACTCCTGACTGCAGATAATAAATAATACTAGTTTTTACGAAATGGTATTAAAAATTAGCCTTATATAGTAAAAAGCTGTTACCGATACAAAACAAGTATTGGTAACAGCTTTTTATTATCGCAACAAAATTAAGTTATTACATTGTAAATTTTGTATATTCATAGCAATTGTTTTTATCAATACGCTAAATATCTTACTTAATTGATTCCATAAATGCTAAGTACTGTTCCTTCGTCATTGTTGGCTGGTAGTTTTCTAGTATTTGCTCGGTTTGATTTGCATCGTCATAGAGTAAATCGATGATGGTCATCGCCATACATTCTGCGGAGATGAGATAGGCCATTTCTGGGTCGGAAATTTTAAAATCACGTGTATGTACCGTACCTGTGACGCCACCCATCCACGGATGAATGATTGGCATTATGTGAGATAGGTCTCCCATGTCAGTGCTACCTGAGTTATGACCAAGATGCAAAGTGGAGTTTTCGCCTAAAATTTCAATCGCATTTGCTTCAAATAAATCTGTGATTTTATCGTTGTTCACAAGTGGTAAGAAGCCAGGCAGATCATTGATTTCTACCTCAGCACCGATGGCCATGGCACCACCTTTTAAGGCGCGGTTTACTTTTTCATTGGCATCTAGCATTGCGGTTACTGTTTTTGCTCTAACGTAACTTTCCATGCGAATTTCGGCAGGAACCACATTTACTAGGTCGCCGCCTTTGGTGATGATGGGATGGAAACGCACATAATCTTCATCTTTGAAGGTTTCACGTTGAGCATTGACAGCAGTGAGGGCAATAAGTGCGGCGTTCAACGCATTGATTCCTTCATGGGGTGCACCAGCAGCATGAGCTTCTTTACCGATGAATTTTATTAGCTTGCCGACAAAGCCATTGCTTGTACCGCCGATATCAATGAGACGTTTCGTTTCACCACTCATCGAGACATGCATCATCATTGCCATATCGACGTCATCAAATGATCCAGTTCGAATAAGTTCTGCTTTGCCGCCAAAATATTTTAATTTACCTTGCTTACGTAAACGGTTGCGATATTCTAATTCTACATATTCTTCCGCAGGTACGGCAAAAGGGACAACATTACCATCTAGTTCATTGATTACTCCAGATTCTTTTAAACCAATTGCACACGCAACCATGGCAGCGATTTGTGCATTATGCCCACAGGCATGTGCTGCACCAGTCGTCATATCCGCTAATGGATGGTCATGACAAACGATCGCATCTAGCTCGCCGAGAACGGCAATGGTACGGTTGGATGACTTACCTTTTAATTTACCTTTTATACCGGTGATTGCATGATTAGCGGTATAGTCGATGTTATGTTTGGCAAAAATATCGGCAACTTTTTGGGCTGTCTTAAATTCTTTAAAGCCTAGCTCTGGTTCGCTGGCAATAGAATTCGCCAAGGCAAATATTTCATCTTTATGTGCATAAATTGCGTTGTGAATTTTTTGCTTTAATATTTCTTTCAAATGAACACACTCCTAAATTATAGATTGCTTTATTCAAGCTGGAATAGTTAAAATATTGCATGGTCACAATGTTTTTTAACCTTGTTTTTATTATAGCAGGATAAAAAAGATTGTGTGTATCATATGATAGTACATATTTGATTTAAAATGGCGGAAAATGTCGATTATTGTTATATTAATAGAACAATACGTTGTTTTTTAATGAAATTATTCTTTGACAGTGTAAAAACAATATTATATACTTTAATAATCATTACTAATACAATTGTTTTTTTGTAAAAGAATTAAAAGCAAGGATTAAAAAAAACTTGGTATAAGTGTAATGAGTTAGACAGTGAAGTCTTCGTCATGCGTAACGTGCGAGGACTTTTTGTATTTTTATAGTAAGGAGAGAAAATGTAAATGAGTTTATTGACGAATTGGAAAATCCATGTAATTGCGCTTGTTTTAGTAATCATTTCAGAAATGATTGGGATGAAGAAAATACCAGTAGGACCAGGTGTGCTATTATTTTTACCAATGCTTTATGCTATGATCCTTGGTGGTTTTATTAGTTGGCCTAAGATGAAGGTGATTACGACTGGTCAGATGAAACATGCTACAGCCGTGCTTAGTTTATTAACGCTATTATTAGTAACAAAATTAGGCGTGGTCATTGGACCATCACTAGCAAAGCTTGCTGAAGCTGGGTTTGCATTATCAATTCAAGAATTGGGACATTTCTTTGGGACTGTTGTTCTTGGCTTGCCAATTGCAATTGCTTTAGGCTTGGGACGTGAATCTGTTGGGGCGACTTTTTCGATTGATCGGGAACCCAATATTGCAATTATCGCCGAAAAATATGGCCTTGATTCTGCGGAAGGCCGTGGGGTTATGGCAGTTTATATTTGTGGTACTGTATTTGGTGCGATTTGGGTAGGTCTTATCGCTGGTTTCTTGGCAGCACTCCAAATTTTCCATCCTTATGCATTGGCAATGGGGTCTGGTGTTGGTTCTGGTAGTATGATGGCAGCGGCCACTGGTGCTATTGTTGCAGTATTTCCCGATCGTAAAGATGAAATTTTAATGTATGCGGGGGCAAGTAACTTACTTACAACGATGGTTGGTATTTATTTCTGTTTGTTTGTTTCTTTGCCGATTACAAATTATTTATATAAAGTACTTACACCAATACTTGCTCCTAAAAGAGTGAGAGATGGAGGTATTAGCAAATGAATTGGATAGAAACTATCGCCGTATTTGTTGTTGCAGGAATCTTGGCCATTGCAGCAGCAATTGTTGGTTTTAAAATTGCTGTTACAGAGGCTATCATTGGTAGTGCAATTTTAGTTTTGATTACGTTAGTTGGTATTTTAGTGGCGCGCATTATGCCAGGAAATTTGCCGATGGTGTTCTGGGTGTCGATTGTTGCGATATTATCCACTACTTCGATTTCACCTTTTGCTGCGACGGTTACGCAATATACAGCAAAAATTGATTTCTTGGCAATTTGTACTGTGGTCTTAGCTTACGCGGGGTTAACCGTAGGTAAGGATTTGGCCATGTTTAAAAAAATGTCGTGGCGAATTATCGTTGTTGCACTAGCCGTTTATACGGGTACATTCCTCTGTGCGACATTAGTTGCAGAAATTATGCTTCATTTAGAAGGTATTATTTAAATCTCAATAAAAATATAGTTCGAAAAAGCAGTAAGGCATCGTTATGGAAAATGATGGTGCCTTACTGCTTTTTTGTATAAGTTTTTATTGCTAGGCACATATTAATTTAACAATTCCTTAACATTGTCTTAACACTAAAACACTGATCCTGCGGTAGAATGAAAGACATAGAAAAGATTTAAATATTTTAGGAGGTTCATAAAGAATGAATTTATTTAAAAAATCTAAAGTTTTAGCAACTGCAGTAGCGATGATGTTGGGGGTAGCGATGATTGCTGGTTGCGGTGGTGGCGATAAGAAAGCGGAAGATACTACCAAGACAGCAGCTATAGAAGGAACTGTAAGTGCTTCTGGTTCCACGGCTTTATTACCGTTACTAAAACCAGCACAAGAAGAGTTTCAAAAGCTACATGATAAAGTTAATATAAATATTGCTGGTGGCGGTTCGTTCACTGGGATGAACCAAGTAGCTGAAGGTTCCGTACAAGTTGGTAACTCCGATGTAAACTTACCAGATGATTATAAAGATAAAGGTTTAGTTGACCATAAAGTTGTAGTAG
The DNA here is from genome assembly GCA_963805085.1 of uncultured Veillonellaceae bacterium. Classification (GTDB taxonomy): domain Bacteria; phylum Bacillota; class Negativicutes; order JARBTT01; family JARBTT01; genus JARBTT01. Next base: position 201,736 of record CAWDTA010000005.1, read on the forward strand.
AGCCTTTCGTATTTATTGCTAATAAAGAGTTATCAGTAAATAATTTAACAGCAGCTCAAGTAGTAGATATTATGACTGGAAAGGTTACGAATTGGAAAGAAGTTGGTGGACCTGACCAAGCAATCACGATTATTCATAGAGCAAAATCGTCTGGATCAAGAGCAACGATTGCAGAAAAAGTATTAAAAGGTGCGGAATTTACTGATAAAGCAATTATTCAAGATTCTAATGGGGCAGTAAGAGCAGCCATTGCTAATACGCCAGGTGCAATTGGTTATGTTGATGCTCCATATGCAGATCAAACAGTAAAAACACTTGATTTTGATGGTGTAAAATATAGTCCAGAAGCAATCATCAGTGGTAAATACACAGTTTGGTCATATGGTCATATGTACACTAAAGGTGAAGCAACTGGTGCAACAAAAGCATTTATTGACTATGTGATGAGCCCGGAATTCCAAAACACTTATGTTGAAAAAGCTGGTTTCATTCCTGTAACAAAAATGTCTAAATAATTGATAGCTATTCCCTCATATCTTAGTAAAAAGCCCGCTTAGGCGGGCCTTTTTACTAAGATAATAAATGATTAATGATAAGCAAGGAGTAACAAAGTAATGAATACCATTGACCATAATCATAAACTAACTTTAGCCTATGATAAATATGTGCGATATTTATTTATTGCCAGTGCTGTTTTTATGACAGTGATTGTTTTTTCCATCATATTTTTTATTGGCAAACAAGGTTTGATGACCTTTAAAGAGGTAAGTCCAATAGAATTTTTCTTTACAAGCAAATGGGATCCGATGGGGCATCATTATGGGGCGCTTAGTTTTATTATTGGCTCAATCGTCGTTACTCTTATGTCCATTGTTATCGGAGCACCACTTGGTCTTGCTGGTGCAGTATTCATGGCTAAAATTGCGCCTAAATGGGTTCGGGAAATTATGCGTCCAGCTACTGATTTATATGTAGCAGTACCATCTGTAGTCTATGGATATGTAGGGTTAGTACTCTTGGTACCGTTTTTGCGTGAGTTTTTTCATGTTGGTACAGGGTTTGGTTTGCTGGCAGCGGCAATTATTTTGTCGGTCATGATATTGCCAACAATTATCAGTATTTGTGAAGATACAATACGTTCCGTGCCGAATACACTAGAAGAAGCAAGTTTAGCGCTTGGTGCGACGAGGTGGCAAACGCTTTGGCATGTTGTGATTCCAGCGGCAATGCCTGGTATACTTACGGCAATCATCTTGGCAATGGCTAGGGCGATTGGTGAAACGATGGCGGTACAGATGCTCATTGGTAATACGCCACTGATTGCAACTTCGCTATTTTCGCCAACTTCGGCGCTAACGAGTAATATTGTGGTGGAAATGGGGAATACGCCGTTTGGCTCAGCTTGGGGAAATTCATTATTTCTAATGGCATTGGTTTTGCTGTTAATTTCGTTAGGGATGATCCTTTTGATTAGACGAATTGGCGCAAGGAGGATAGCATAATGAGTGCAAAAGGTATAAATCAACTGGCGACAGTCTGTATGTGGATGGCGGGAGTGCTCATTTTAGGTATTTTAATGGCATTTTTAGGCTATATTTTATATAAAGGTCTTCCGGCCCTTTCGTTTGATTTTATTTTTGGAAAATCACGTGAATTGGAAGCAGGCGGTGGTGTTGGGGCACAACTGTTCAATTCTTTTTATATTTTATTCTTATCTATGTTAGTTTCTATTCCATTGGCGATTGGAGCAGGAGTCTATCTTGCCGAATATGCAAAAGAGAACACGTTAACGTATCTCATTCGTTTAAGCACGGAATGTTTAGCGACAGTGCCATCCATCGTTTTGGGTTTATTTGGCATGATTGTTTTTGTTAACTTTTTTAGAGCTGGTTTCAGCATTATTGGTGGATCGCTCACGTTGATGCTCTTAAATCTGCCAGTGCTTGTTCGAGTGACAGAAGAATCCATTCGTACAGTACCAAAATATTATAGTGAGGCTAGCCTAGCACTTGGGGCAACGAAGTTTCAAACGATTTGGAAAGTCGTTTTACCAAATGCAATGCCAGGAATTATCACTGGGATTACGTTGACGGCAGGGCGGGCACTGGGTGAGACGGCGATCTTAATTTTTACAGCAGGGACAACCGTGTCAAGGCATTTGGGTGATACCAATGTGCTTGCGGCAGGCGAAACGTTGGCTGTACACATGTGGTATTTGATGTCAACGGGACTTGTTCCAGATCGTGTTGCGATTGCTGATGGCATTGGGGCACTATTAATTATCATGATTTTGATTTTTAATTTGGTCTTTGCTATTCCTGGAAGAATAATTCAAAAACGTACGGGAACTATGCGCTAATAAATGCTCAATTATGGATTTAAAATCGATAAGTCCTTAATTTTTTCTTATCTTATTTGCTGAAAAGATAGTGGAGGAAATGATGAAAATAGATAGGATAACACATCGGATGATTGATAGATTCCAGCAATATCAATTAGGATTCAAGAATAAAGGTAAGTTTTCATTTGGTAGATTCAATAGAAAAAGGTTGTTAAACTGGTTCTCATTGCTTAGAACTAAGGCTGCTATTTTTACAGCAGGTATCTGCTTCACTACTGCCTTAATCATTGGCGTTTATTTAATTAATCAAGAAATCGAAGATTTAACACAAATTGCAATCAACAATAATAATCAAGTTGCTGAACGGATTGGCGATGATATTAGTAAATATATTGAGAGTGAAAAAAATTTTTTAGTAGTAACAAGTGCAAATCGTCAAGTGCAAAGTATGAATGAAAAAATCATGAAAGAGTATTTGATGAATGTACAAGTTTATCGTAAAAATAATAGTATTGGCGTTACAGATGAAAAAGGATATGAAATATTAAGAACGGACGGACACCCAGTAACAGATATTTCTACTCAGTCTTATTTCCAACAGGCGATGAAGGGAAATGTCGTTTTTTCCAAACCTATTAAGCAGAACGGAAGCAATCAGTTAGCGATTATAGGTGCAACTCCGATTTATGGTATTGGTCAAAAAATTCAGGGAATATTAACCACTGATATTTATATTGAAGATATGAATCATTTGATTGAACAAGTATTAGCTAAAAATCCTAGCTCTGGTATTGTTGTTGTGGGTCCAAATAGTATACCGATTTTTTATCAACGTAATCAGCAGGCGGTACAAAATCAAGAAGCCGTTAATGAACCATTTTTAACTGAAGCGGTAGAAAAACAAAATGGGCATACGATTCATACGATACGTGGTGAAGAATATCTTGTATCCTATCGTCCAATCGCCAATACTGAATTTATTGTAGTTACTACATATCCTAAAAAATTGGCAGTGCAATCGCTATTGATTATCTTAAAAAAATGTCTGACGGCACTTTTAATTATTGTTTGTCTTGTAATGTGTATTGCCGTTTATTGTACGAGAAAGGCTTTAGCTCCATTTGATCAATTGGTGTATGGTGTGAATCAAGTTGCGCAAGGAGATTTGTCTTATCGGCTAACGCATATGACTAGAGACGAATTTGGCAGTGTTGCGCAAGGTTTCAATTTGATGAGTGAAAATCTGCAGAAAATTGTAAGCTCTGTAAAACAATTAACGGATTCGGTTTTAGCTGAAATAAATCATATGGATGAAGAATGTTCTAATTCTCATCAAGGCAGTATTGCTGTTGAAGTTGCAACCAAGAGCATGCTTGATAAGTTAAAGGAACAAGGGCAAAAAACGGCGGGAACAAAAGCAACGATAGATAAATTAGTTGAAATTACGCAGAGTGTAGCAACGGGAATTGAAAATACGGCTACAGCTACCAATCAATGTGCAAATATTGCAGAAGATGGCAAAGGTACATTAATAAAAACAATTGATACAATGATAAATCTAGAAAAGCAGGTGTTTGATTCAGTTGGTACAGTTGGTGAATTAAGTGACAATATGAAATCAATCAATGATATTTCTGAAGCGATAGAATCAATTTCTCAGCAAACGAATTTATTGGCTTTAAATGCTGCAATTGAGGCCGCGCAGGCTGGTACGGCTGGAAGAGGTTTTTCTGTTGTTGCAGAAGAAATTAGAAAATTAGCGAATGAATCAGCAATTGCAACAAAAAATATTACAAGTATTACGCAAAAAATCATACTGGATACGCAAAAAGTATTAACGGTGATGCAAGATAGTGAGACAAAGGTTAAATATGGTGTCAAAATGATTAGAGAAAGTGATATTGCTTTTTCGAAAATTGGGGATCATATAAAAATCGCCAATGGGCAAGCCGATGTCATTACTGGAAGAACCAAGGAACAGGTTGTATTGTTTAAGCAGGTTTTGAATGAGGTTGATCATATTGACATATTGGCTAGAGACAATATTAAAAGCGCTAGTATCATTGAAAAAAATGGACAGGAGCAATCGATGAGTACGCTTGAAATAAAAAGAGCAAACCAGAGATTGACTGACTTATCCTATGAATTAGAACAAGTAATTACTAAATTTACTGTGTAATAATTAACACATAATTTTTACATACTCCTATCATACTAATTTGTAGAAAGGAGTGTGTTTTTGTGCGTAATATAATTTGTTTGATAATGATTGGAATGTTTGTGTTGGCTTTTACTGGATGTGATCTGAATCAGTCTCCAATGAAGGATCAACAGGAAAACAAAAGTAATGATAATACACAATTGATAGAACCAACCTTGAGTGTGTATATGCACGAGACCGGCGAAACAAAACAGATGAAGTTAGAGGAATACTTAGCAGGTGTAGTTGCTGGTGAAATGAAAAATGATTGGCAAGTTGAGGCGCTAGCAGCACAGGCGATTATGGCTAGGACATTTACGTTGCAGGCTTTGGAGAAAGGTCAGTTGACAAAAGAAGGTACGAATGCGTCGACCGATATTAAAGAATTTCAAGCCTATAATGCTAGTGCGATTAATGACAATGTTAGGAATGCCGTGCAGATGACACGAGGAAAAGTAGTCACTTATCAATCAGCCCCAATTATGGGATGGTTTCACGCATCTGCCGGTGGTCAAACAGCAATGGCGAAAGAAGGATTGGATTATAAAGAGGAAGATCCTCCGTTTATACAATCGGTATCATCACCAGATGATATGGCGCCCGCAGATGTACAAAGTTGGACGGCAACCTTTCCTGTTAAAGATGTCATAAAAAAATTAGAGGAACTTGGCAAAAGTGTTACTACGATTAGCAGTGTAACCATTGGCAAGAAAGGCGTATCAGGACGGGCAACAACGATACTTTTTAATGGTGATGTTGAAGTGTCGGCACCTAAATTACGTTTGGCACTTGGGAGCACGGTATTAAAATCAATGTTCCTTGATAGTGTGGAACTGAGTGGTAGTGAAATTGTTTTTAAAGGGAAAGGCTATGGGCATGGTGTTGGCTTGTCTCAATGGGGTGCACAAAAAATGGCCACAGACGGTAAGAAAGCTGATGAGATCGTAACCTATTATTTTAAAGATGTTAAAGTTGAGAAACGGTGGGAATAACCATAATAAAGAAGAATGGTGTTGCAAAATGATTTGGCAGCACCATTCTTCTTTATGATTATAGTTCTACTTCATCGCTATTTTGCATATAGTTAAACAAAAGCAGTATGGGAGTGAGACTGTGATGGTGAATGATAAAGCTCCAACTTGGCGACATCAAATTACATTAGTAGATAGAGAGGAGCTTACAGTTGAAGGTGTGAATAGTTTAGGTAGTTATGATGAGAAGGAAGTGGTAATGGAAACTTCGCAAGGGACAATGACGGTGCATGGAGAGGGGCTTAATGTAAAGCAGCTTAACCTAGAGGCTAGCAATATTGTGATTGAAGGAAATATCAAAGGGATTCAGTATGAAGAAGGTCACAAGGAAAGACGAGGCCTACTTGATCGCTTACTAAAATAATTGGTGTTCGTAGGGAGGTGAGAAAATGGAAGTCAATGCACAATTGATCAGTTTTCTCACGACCTTATTCATCGGTATCATATTGGGTTGCATTTTCGACTTTTACCGTGTCTCACGCGCTGTATTTCAACCTAGGTTATGGGTGACGTATTTATTTGATGGTCTGTATTGGCTCATCGCAATTATCATTACTTTTGTGTGCTTACTTATGAGTAATTGGGCAGAACTTCGTTTTTATATTTTTATGGGAATTATTCTGGGGGCGATTTTATATTATAAACTTTGTAGTCGCTATACGCTTTTTTTTAGTATGGGCATTATTAAATGGTGTATCCTTATTGTTAGGTACATTAGAAGTATTTTATTTAGATGGATATTGCAACCAATCGGCTATTTGCTAGGTATTTTTAAGACTCCGTTTCGTTATGTAAAGAAATATGTGAAAAAAGCTAAGGCAAAAGTTACAAATATGGATGACTTAAGACCTAAATTGTGAAATATGATTGCAATTACAAAAATATGATTATATTATTATAAGAAGTATGTATTGAGAATATTATTATAATTTAGATAGATTAGGAATTTTGTACATAATTATTTAGGGTGGTGTCAGTATGAAACATAAACGTAAATTTAGTTGGTTTCGTTTACTCCTAGTTATAATTATTGCGTATTTTGGCTATGTTAGTTTTAATCAACAAGCACATTTAAATACGATTGATCGTGAACAAGAAATTGCTAGTTCTAGTTTATCAGAGGCTGAGCGAATCCATAATGAACTAGTAGTAGAAAAAGATAAATTAAATCAAGTCAACTATATTGAAAAAATTGCGAGAGAAGACCTAGGTTTAGTAAAACCTGGTGAACTGCCATATATATCCTCAAATAAAAGCTGATTTGCAAGTGAATTTCTTGACACCTTTTACAGTCCGAGAGTATAATGACCTTGTATGGTTTATAATGTAATGTTAAATTATGAGGAGGAAATCTGATTAGTATGTCCATTGAAGTTGGCAGTGTGGTAGAAGGCGTTGTAACCGGAATTACTAATTTTGGTGCATTTGTTGAATTACCAGGAGGAAAAGTAGGTCTTATTCATATTTCGGAAGTTGCAGATGTGTATGTCCGCGACGTAAAAGATTTTCTAAAAGAACAAGATAAAGTCAAAGTAAAGGTGCTAACAGTTGATGAACGCGGTAAAATCGGTTTATCGATCAAACAGTTGCAAGAACAAAAACCTGCTGCTGCACCAGTCAGTGCATCTAGTGCTGCACCTAGTTATAGACCAGCACCAAGAAGAGCACCAGCCAATGATTTTAGACGGCCAAATCGCGTAAATGCCCCTTCATTTGAAGATAAGTTGTCAAAATTTTTAAAAGACAGCGATGAACGTCTAACTGATTTAAAGAAAAACACAGATTCTAAACGTGGCGGTCGTGGTGGCGCACGTAGAGCTGAATAGTCGTCTTGTTATTTTAAGCACTCCTTATGATAGGAGTGCTTTTTTGTTGCGCTTTTCATCATTGCTATGTCCGATATTGTAGTATTACTCCCTCGTTTGTCAGTTTTTTTTATGATTATGTTTCCTAATTCAGACAATATTATATTGCCATAATATGTAAAATGAATTGCAGACTAAAAACTGATAATTTAAATGATAGTAGGAGTGGTATCATGCAAAAAATGACGGTAATGGCATTGCCTAATCATGTGATGGATGTGATGGAAAGAACGCAGGGACAACAAGTAAAATCGAAAGGTATGTGGCAAACAGGAAAAATAAATGTAGAAAAACTTATTTCCTATAGGGATGATTTATTTCTATATGGGTTGGCCTTTTTATTGGCTCGCTTGACTTTATTAGGAGACTTAGCGCCGTTTGGCTTAGGTTTTTTTGCAGCAACGGCCCAATTAATGAAAATGCGAATTAATATGATTGCGGTTTCTGCTATTTTAGGGGTTTTATCCACAGGCCGATATGATGAAGCTGGTATTTATTTATTTTCTATAGCTGTTTATTTTAAGATGCAAACAAAGTTGACAAAGTTGGATAGAAAAATGTTTGCAGTGCCGATTGTTATGTTTTTTTCTATTTTAGCTAGTGGTTTTGTATTGAACTACATAGAAGATCGAGCTCTATATGATAATCTGGTTGTTTTTTTTAATGCAGCATTATGTATGATAGCAACACATATTTTTACTTACGGTATTCCCTTATTAACGAGTAAAACAAAAATTGCTGCCGCCTATGAAAAGCCAACCAATGAGGCGATGATTTGTCTTATTGTTATTTTCGCATTTGCAATTGCTGGAGTTGGTAAGATTACTGTCATCGATTATAATCTTCAAAATATTTTAAGCTGTATGTTGGTGATGATGTTTGCTTTGGCTGGAGGGGCAGGTCTTGGAGCCGCGGTAGGTGTTGTTGTCGGTACTGTTATTGGACTTAGTAGTAATCATGCTTTGACAATGATTGCTTTATATGCGGTCAGTGGCACATTAGCAGGTGTATTTAAATGTCTTGGTAAATTCGCGGTGATTTTAGGCTTTATTTTAGGTAGTACCATGATGCATCTATCCTTTACGCAATTGCCAATCTTGATGGGGTCGATCACAGAATCAGTAATTGCAGCTGCTCTGCTATTATTTTTACCGATTACAAAAATTATGAGCTTGCAAAACAAGCTATCTTTAGGTGAACTTGTGCCAGATACAACACAGGTATTGTCAGAAAGTAGTTATAAGCTACAGAATATTGCTGACATGTTTTATGAATTAGCAGGTTTGTTGGGAATTAGTCAAAATAAGATGCATGAACAAATACGCCAAGGTGATTTAAATACCTTGTTAAGTGCAGTTGGCGTAAAACTGTGTGAAAATTGTGCGAATCGTTCTAATTGTTGGCAAGATCATTACTATCAGACGTACCAAAACCTCATTACAATTTTTCAACATTTAGAAAAGAAAAAATTAAAAGTAGCAGATCTACCAGAAGCTTTTAGAAATAATTGTTTACATGCGGAAAAAATGGTAGAAATTATTCAAACAGTTGTAGAAAAAAATAATATTAGTGCCTATTGGCAAAATCAAGTAGGTTCACAAAAACAAATGATTATTGAGCAAATGAAAGCGACAGGGAATATTGTTGCGAATTTAGCCTGTGAATTAAATAAAGTACCAAATCAAGATAGTAAAATTGCAAACATTCTTAGGCATAAAGCTTTAAGTGTAGGATGTCCGATTGAAAATGTAAAAGTAATTGGGAAGGACAAGCCTCGGCAAATTGAGTTTGAAAAACAGGCTTGTGGTAAAATCGGTGAATGTGCAACGACGATCATGCCATTGGTATCCAGCACATTACAAGAACGGTTGACACTGCTGAGAAAATGTGGAAATCGTGATATTGATAAAAAATGTAAACTGTGTATGAAAATAGCCAACCGATTTAAGGTGAGAACAGCAGTGGCTAATATTGCTAAGGATGGTAATCATATTTGCGGTGATAGTGTAAAGATTATCCCGCTCAATCATGGCAAGATGAGTTTATTATTAAGTGATGGTATGGGAAGTGGTGATAGTGCAGCGAGGGAAAGTAAAATGACTGTGGATTGTTTAAGTAAACTATTGCAAATAGATTTTGATATTGATATCGCAGTAAAAACAGTGAATTCGCTTTTGCTACTGCAGGTGCCAGGGGAAAAATTTGCAACAATGGATATGACGATTATTGATCTGTATACCGGGGAAGTAGAATTTTTAAAAATTGCTTCGGCACCTAGTTATATAAAACGGATACGGGAAGTGAAAACGATTCAAACATCGGCATTGCCAATTGGTATTTTAAATCAAATCGAAATTGAACCAGTGAAAGTACAAGTGGATGTTAATGATTTGATTATCATGGTCAGTGATGGGATAGCAGACACCAAGGATATTAAATTTCGGAGTGAAGATAAAGAAGGCTGGTTACTTAATTTCATTCGTCGAACCAATGAAAACAATGAAGAACGACTTGCACAAACTATTTTAAAAGAGGCAATTTGTATTTCTGGAGGTGTAGCTAAAGATGACATGACTGTCGTTGTTGCGAGAATTAGCGAAGCGAGTTTCATTTAAATAAAAAAATGTTTATCATCTGATTGTGATGATAAACATTTTTTTATTGACTTAGTCTGACTTGGTATTGCTTAATGAATTTTTTTGAATCGTATTCTATTGGCTGGGGAAAATGATAAAATATTACAGGATTAATTTTAATTTATTTTGTAATATTTTTGTCATAGGCTGCATTTGTGATATAATGACATTCGTGCCGATATAAAATTTAGTGAGGATATATCATGTTAGAGAAAGTCAAATGTTATTGTGATCGAAATGGCTTGATCACAATAGGTGATACAATTTTAATTGCTTGTTCGGGTGGTCCTGATTCGTTAGCATTGGTAGATATATTACTTAAATTACAAAAGGTGTATCAATTAAAGCTAGCGGTTGCACATTTTGATCATATGTTTCGTGGTGCAGAGTCAAAGTCTGATGCTGAATTTGTCGCGGCGTTCTGTCGGGAAAAGAATATCGCTTACTATCAAAAAACGTTTGATGTGCCTGCCTATATAAAAAAGACTGGTTTTTCACCAGAAGAAGCGGCACGCATTGTACGGTATGAGTTTTTGCGGAGCGTGGCAAAAAAAATAGGTGATGCAAAAATTGCTACAGGACATCATCAGGACGATCAAGCAGAAACCGTATTAATTCATTTATTTCGTGGCGCAGGTAGTAGTGGAATTGGTGGAATTCGACCAGTAAGTCGTGGTATAATAAGACCGTTATTGTCTGTAACGCGCCAAGAAATTGAAGAATATTGCGAAAATAATCATTTTTCACCGCGAATTGATCGCACAAATTACCAAACGGATTATTTAAGAAATCGTATTCGATTACAGTTATTGCCTGAATTGATAGAAAACTTTAATCCGGCAATGAAAACTGCACTTTGTAAAAGTGCAGAAATCATTGCGGCCGAGCATGATTTTATTCGACAAAGCGTAGAGCGTATCTGGACAGATATTGTTTCTCATGAGGGAGAATCCATTGTTTTTCATAGAGAGAAGTTCAATCAGTTGCATATTTCACAAAAACGTGAGTTGTTTCGGATGGCAATTGAAAAAAAACAAGGGAATCTTAGAGGAATAAGTTTTAAGCATGTAGAAAAAATGATAGTATTGTCAGATAAAGGTTCTGTTGGTACGCAAATCACGTTACCAGGAATTTTAATTTTTAAATGTAACTATCAGCAAATGACGCTTGCGGATTCACAAGCTGGCATAAAAAAACTTGATTCATTGTATGTGGTGTTAGCGCCTCAAGGTGATACGTATATTCCCGCATTAAAAGCGACAGTGCAAGTAGAATTGACCGATTCTTTTATAAAACATGCTGATCAAAATAGTCTATTCTTTGATTTTGATCAATTGGTACCACCATTATTTATAAGATATCGCCAAGCTGGCGAATCGTTTTCGTCCGAGTGGTATGGCGGGTAGTAAAAAGTTAAAAGATTTCTTTATTGATTATAAGCTGGAACGGCAAAAACGTGATATTGTGCCACTACTTTGTGATCAGCAGGGAATTCTTTGGGTGATTGGGTATCGTCAAAGTGAATACGGGAAAGCCTCGGAAAAAACAAAAAAGTGTTTGCAAGTTTCAATAAGGAAAGATGAAAAGTCAAAAGGAGTATAGGTTGTAATGATTAATGATATAGAAAAAGTTTTTTTTAGTGAAGAAGAAATAGCTAAATGTGTAAAAGAATTGGGAAAAAAAATCACCGAAGACTACGCAGGCAAAGAGATTACGTTAGTATGTATTTTAAAAGGGTCGATGATTTTTACGGCAGATTTAGCACGTCAAATCAAAATACCGGCAGCGATTGATTTTATGGTAGCATCTAGCTATGGTACGGGTACATCTACAAGTGGTAATGTACGTATTTTAAAAGATTTAGATCATAGCATTGAGGGCAAACATGTTATCGTTGTAGAAGATATTATTGATTCAGGAGTTACTTTGAACTATTTATTGAAAAATTTATCTGATCGTAATCCAGAAAGTTTAAAATTATGTACGCTTCTTAGTAAACCAGAGCGTCGTAAGGTAGAAGTTTCTGTTGATTATATCGGTAAAATCGTACCAGATTATTTTCTAGTTGGTTATGGATTAGATTATGCAGAAAAATATCGCAATTTACCATTCATTGGAATCTTAAAATCATCAGTTTATGAGTAATAAGATTTATTGTTAATGATAGCATAAAATCGTAGCTTAACAGTTATAATGTTAATGATAAAAAGTGTTGATAGAGTGTTTTTAAAAAAAACACAACCATAAAATTCAAGAGACTGTTACAAGATGCCCAAATGCTAGGCGCGACGAGAATGCGAGCGAGGGCGTACGTGTAGTACGTTGAGCGAGTGCTCGCAGGAGCCGCAGATGGGTATTTTGTAACAAGTCTCTAATATTTAAGCGATATCGTGTTGCTGTGATTGTTAAATGCAATTTTTGATGATATAATAGTTTCCTATGGAGACTTATATTTACTATGTGTTCCACGGAGAGGGAGGGCGACTGATTGAACAAGTTTTTACGAAATGTAGGCTTCTACTTATTGATTATATTGATAGCAATTTCTGTTATTGATTACTTTTCAACGAGAAGCAATACAAAGCAAGAGATAAATTACACCGAGTTCTTGCGTCAGGTAGATATGCAAGGTGTAGAAAAAGTAACGATTGTTGATAATGTGATTAAAGGTACCTTAACAGATGGTACAGAGTTTATGACTGTGACACCTGATGATCCAACATTAATTGGTACTCTTAGAGATAAAGGTGTAAATATTAAGGCAGAAAAAACTCCTGAACCACCATGGTGGACGACAATTTTCTCCTCAGTTTTACCAATGGTTCTTTTGATTGGTGTGTGGTTTTTTATCATGCAACAATCGCAAGGCGGTGGCAATCGTGTCATGTCATTTGGTAAAAGTCGTGCGAAGTTAAATAATGATGATAAAGTCAAAGTGTCTTTTAAAGATGTAGCTGGTGCAGATGAAGCCAAGCAAGAACTCGAAGAAGTAGTAGAATTTTTAAAACATCCTAAAAAATTCAATGACTTAGGTGCGCGTATTCCAAAAGGCGTATTGTTATATGGCCCACCGGGTACAGGGAAGACTTTGCTTGCCAAAGCTGTTGCTGGTGAAGCTGGTGTACCGTTTTTTAGTATCAGTGGTTCTGATTTCGTAGAAATGTTTGTTGGTGTTGGTGCATCGCGTGTGCGTGATTTGTTTGAACAAGCGAAGAAAAATGCGCCTTGTATCGTATTTATCGATGAAATTGATGCAGTAGGGCGTCAACGTGGTGCTGGTGTTGGTGGCGGTCATGATGAACGCGAACAAACACTGAACCAGTTGCTTGTGGAAATGGATGGTTTCGCGGCAAATGAAGGGATTATTATTATTGCAGCGACCAATCGCCCAGATATATTAGATCCAGCACTTTTAAGACCTGGTCGTTTCGATCGACAAATTGTTGTCGATAAGCCAGACGTAAAAGGCCGTAATGCAATTCTTCAAGTTCACACCAAAGGTAAGCCGGTTGCGGAAGATGCGAATCTTGATATTTTAGCAAGACGTACACCTGGATTTACTGGAGCTGATTTAAGTAATTTGGTAAATGAAGCTGCTTTACTTTCCGCGCGTCGTAATAAGAAAAAAATTGCGATGGCTGAACTAGAGGAATCAATAGAACGTGTTATGGCAGGTCCGGAACGAAAGAGCAAGGTAATGAGTGATAAAGAAAAACGTCTTACAGCCTATCATGAAGCTGGTCATACGCTAGTTGGGATGCTCATTCCACATGCAGATCCCGTGCATAAAGTTACAATTATTCCACGTGGCCGTGCTGGTGGGTATACCTTGATGTTACCAACAGAAGATCGTTCTTATGCTACCAGAAGTGAATTGTTAGCACAATTGAAAGTTGCTCTTGGTGGTCGTGTTGCTGAGGAAGTTGTGTTAAACGAAATTAGTACTGGTGCGCAAAGTGATATTCAAAGAGCTTCCAGCTTAGTTCGTGGCATGATCACAGAATATGGTATGAGTGAAGTTCTTGGACCAATTGCTTTTGGTAAAGGTCATGGTCATCAAGTGTTCTTAGGGAGAGATATTAATAGCGAGAAAAATTATAGTGAAGAAGTGGCTTGTGAAATAGATAAAGAAGTAAGCAAGTATATTAAGACTTCCTATGATGAATGTCGTGATTTATTAACTGCAAACATTGATAAGTTGCATTTAATTGCTAAAGAGTTATTAGAACGTGAAACATTAGAAGCTGCTGAGTTAAAGCAATTAATGGAAGTTGGTCGCATTGAAGAAAAAAGTAAAGCGAAATTGGAAGCAAAAGTAGAAACTGCTGATAGTGAAGAAACATCGGAAGTTATGGCTCCAGTCAATAATGCCATTGATATTACGATCAGTAGTGATGCCGATAATACAAACGGTCCTAAAATTAATTATATTACAAGAAAATAAGATAAGTAAAAAGTCTGTGATTAGGTTCTTTTACTTTGAAGATTAAACAAAATGGTACTTTGCGTTAAGCGCAAAGTACCATTTTTGATATATATGTCCTAGGTACATAAAATGAATATTTAGTAGAAATTCAACGATAATAGCAGCATGTGTATTATTCCAAATGCTACAATATAGAACAAATTACCTAGGTTATTTTGCAGGAAAGTATTGGATATTGTCGAATTCATTTATTAGTTATAGTAAAAAAATTACGCATTTAATATTTTAAAATAATGAATTGGAAAATAAAAGGAGTTTTTAAAATGAATTGGTTAAATGATTTAAAAGTAGGACAAAAATTAATTGTATTAATTGTGGTATTTATTATTGGCCTTGTTGGTGTTGGGATGACGGGGTTCTATTATTTAAATAAAACAAGTAATGACATGGATAAAATGTATTCGGAAAAACTAATCGCTGTTGAATTAATGAGTGAAAATCGTATTGAAGCAGCTAAGATTGAAAGTGATTTTTTTGCTTTAATGGTTAGTGTGGATGAAAAGGAAAATCAAAGATTAAATGAGGATCTAACGAAGAGAGCAAAGCTTTTTGATGAGAATCTCACGCAGTATGAAAAATTCCCATTAGATGCTGGTTCAAAAGAAAATGTGAAAACATTACGAGATAATCTAGGACAATATCGTCAAATTAGAGTAAAAGTTCTGAATTTAGCAATGCAAAATAAAAATGTTGAAGCTTATGAGTTATACATGAAAGAGGCAAAACCACTAGCAGAGAAGTTTACAAAAAATTTAATTGATATGACCGATCATGCAAAAAAAGCAGCGGAAGATATGAATGTGCAGAGTGAGAAAAGTGTTGCAGATGCGATTATGATTTTCATTGCTATTATTTTAGTTTCAATTATTATTGGTACGTTACTTGGTTGGACTATTATGAAGCGCATTACCACCCGCTTAACTCAAGCAGTCAATTTTCTAGGTGAAATTGCCGAGGGCGATTTTTCTGGGAATGTTCCTGATGAAAGCATGCATGATAAAAGTGAATTTGGGACATTGTCACAAGCTGTTGATAAAATGAATAAAAATATTAGAGCTCTCATTAAACAAATGTCTAATACCTCCGAACAATTAGCATCGGCATCAGAGGAGTTAACGGCAAGTGCTGAGCAATCCGCACAGGCAGCAAATCAAGTCGCTGGTTCTATTACAGAGGTTGCCAGTGGAGCAGAAAATCAACTTCGGTTGGCTAATTCGGCAAATGATATTGTGGAGCAAATGTCTAAAGGAATTGGTCAAGTTGCAGAAAATACAATGGTGGTTTCGAATTCAGCAGAGCAAACTGCGGTTTCCGCTAATGATGGTGAAAAAGCAGTAGAAAAAGCAGTGAAACAAATGCAGGTTATTGAACAAAAAACGAATGCGACGGCTAATGTTATCGGTGAATTAGAGGAAAAATCAAAAGAAATTGGACAAATTGTTGAAGTGATTGCGAGCATTGCAGCGCAGACGAATTTATTGGCATTAAATGCTGCGATTGAAGCGGCAAGAGCTGGTGAAGCTGGCCGAGGATTTGCTGTCGTGGCTGAAGAAGTTCGTAAGCTTGCGGAACAATCTGAGAACGCAGCAAAGCAAATAACAGATTTAATTAGCCAGGTACAAGATAAGACCAATAGTGCAGTTTCCTTTATGAAGGAAGGAAAAAAAGAAGTGGATACGGGTGCTGAAGTCGTTAATGTAGCAGGACAGAGTTTCGGTGAAATCTTGGATATGATTCGAAAAATCTCCGATCAAATTCATGAAATATCTGCGGCTAGTGAGCAAATTACAAGTGGAACCAATGATGTTGTTGTTGCTGTACAGAATATCAATAATGAAAACAAGAAGGCGGCAGAGCAGACACAAACAATTTCAGCGGCTACAGAAGAACAATCTGCATCTATGGAAGAAATTGCATCATCGAGTCAACATTTGGCTAAGATGGCAGAAGATTTGCAAGGAGCCATTAGAAAATTTAAAGTTTAATATCAATTAATATACGGAATTTATAGGAAAACAAGATAGTAATGCGCAAGAATTTCCTTATCGAATGCTTGTGGATTTTTATTGAAAAATATTTAATATCTTTTATAATAAAATTAGCGAGTTTTTGAAAAAAATATGGTGAATTGATTTACTGTGATGACAAATATAAAAGTTTAGTTGGGAAATACTAAGATGATTTAGAAAGTATAGGTGATCAAATGAGTGAAATATTGCTGAATTATACACGGGCGGGAAAGATAGAAAGTGTCCATCGTGGTGACATCGTTGCTGTAGATAATAAAGGGAAGATTATTGATTGTGTTGGTGAAGCATATAAAAAAATGTTTTGGCGTTCAGCAGCAAAACCATTTCAAGCATTACCATTTGTTGAAAAAAATGGTTTGGAAAAATACGGAATAACACAAAAAGAATTGGCATTACTCGTATCTTCCCACAGCGGTGAGCCAATGCATGTTGACTTAGTGAAGAGTGTACTTGGCAAAATCAATTTAGATGTGAGTGTCCTTGATTGTGGTCCTAGCAGACCAATGAGTAGTAAAGCAGCAAAGGTGTTAACGGAGAACAAACAGAAACCAGAAGCTGTACATAATGCTTGTTCTGGTAAGCACTCTGGTATGCTTGCACTCTGTCAAATGCTTGGAATTCCTATTGAAGGGTATACGAAACCAGATCATGAAGTGCAGAGGCAAATGCATCAATCTGTGGCGCATAGCGCAAACATAAGTCCAGATGAACTTGAAATCGGTATCGATGGCTGTGGTGTTCCCGTATTTTATTTACCGCTTTATCATATGTCGCTTGCTTATGCAAGACTGTCTAACCCCGAGGCTGGTAATTGGGGACGCTATGAAACAGCAGCAACGACCATTCGTGATGCGATGATTGCTTATCCAGAGATACTTGGTGGGACTGGTAGAATTGATACGATTGTAGCTAATATAACGAAGGGGCGCATCATTGCCAAAATTGGTGCAGAGGCAGTATATTGCTTGGCCTCGGTTGCTGCTGGTGTTGGTATTACATTTAAAATTGAAGATGGTAGCTATAGAGCGATTAATCCAACTGTCATCGGGGTATTAAAACGCTTGGATTTAATTAGTAAATCAGAATATGAGCAGCTTGTTGAAAAATTTCCGCCAATTCTAAAAAATCATCGTGGTGATGTGATTGGTACAATTGAAACAATTTTTTAGTACAACGAAAAGATACACATAGAAAAAAATACCTCGTAAGTGAAACAATCACTTACGAGGTATTCTTCTATGTGTATCTTTTTATTGAGGAGTTGGTTCATTGTTAGGAGCCATTTGGGTCATATTGCCGTCTACTCGGCAATGCTTAAATTCTAGACCGTCACCATGATGACCATGATTTTTCCAAGGAAGACATTTTCTTACAGAATCTTGGTATTGGTTGTAATCTTCATCGCTTATACCAAGTGCAGTAGCGACATCTGACCAACGATTGTTGATTTTTTTCATATTGAGTATTTCATCAGTGGTTTTATCGGTGTGCTTTGATAGTGTAACGGCCATGGCAGTATCACGTGGATGGTAGCCTTGAGATAAGAAAGAGTTTATTACATCTGAATTAACTCCAAGAGTAGTTGCCATTTTCTTACTCATCATAGTTTGCAATACAGTGTGAATTTTTTCTTTGGTTACACCAAAGGATTCGCCAACGTCTTTCCAATCATTTGTCATTGTTTTAGCATTTAAAATATCGCTGATTGGTTTTTCACTTGCATAAGCAATGAGGGCAGCGTTATGTAAATCATGCATTTTCCAGCCTTGCTTATTATAATCTAGAATCACTTGTTTATCGATACCAAAAGAGTCTTGAATGTTTTGTGCCATGACTTCAGGATTGAAATTAGGTCTTTGATATTGCTCGTGGTGTTGAACTTGCTGTGTTGCAGCAATAGCTACTGACTGTGGCATCTGGGTTATGCCAATGCCTGTTACAATGAAAGCGCCAGCAAGTGCTAAAACAATAGCTTTTTTCGCTAGAACCTTGGATTTGAATGATTGTAATTGATTTTCTAAGTTCATGAAAAAAACCTCCATTATATATAGTTTTAACTCACAGCTGTTTGAGTTGTTAACTTTAGTATAATAGGATTTTGTGACAGCAATATGACAAGAATAAGAAATTGTATTAACTCTTGGGCAAGGTTAGCAAAAAAGTTGTCTTCGTATAGGGAATACTTGTAACTGTAATTGTACCTGCCATACCTTCGACTAACTGTTGGGTAATCGCCAGCCCGAGTCCCGTTCCTCCTTCACTACGAGAGCGAGCTCTGTCTACGCGGTAGAAACGATCCCAAATGAAGGGCAAATGTTCGGCAGGAATACCTTCGCCGTGATCAATCACTGCAATTGTAATGGTATTCATATAGTCGACTAATTTTATTGTAATAATTGCATCCTTTAAAGAATGGCGAATCGCATTACTGATAAGATTTGTGAGGATTTGTTCAAGGCGATTGGGGTCGGTATGCATTGTCTTGAGTTCTGGTGGGGAATCAATGATTAAAGAAAGATTTTTCGTGCGCAGTAAGGGCGTATATTTTTCCTTCATACTTGTAAAGAAGTCCAAAAGGTCAATGGTCTGATAGTGAAAACTAAGTTGTCCAGATTCAAGTTTTTCTAAATTCAAAAGTTCACTGATCAGATGATTCATATGGGTGGTTTCATCTAAAATGGTATTTAGGTAACGATCACGTTTTTCAGCAGTATTAGCAAGTCCGTCAAGTATCGTTTCTGTTAAGGCTTGGATTGCCGCAATTGGTGTTTTTAGTTCATGGGTAACAGTAGAAAAAAATTCTCGCCTATTTTTTTCAATGCTTTCTAGAGCATTTGCCATGGTATTGAAGGTTTGTCCCAATTTGCCGATTTCGTCAGTACCTCTAGCTGTTGTGCGACTAGCATAATTGCCATTGGCAAAAGATTGCGCGGCACTACTGATATTGCTGATTGGTTTGGTGAGATTGCGTGATAAGAAAAAGGCAAAAATCGCTGCCAATGCAAACGAAGCGATAATTGAATAAAACAGTAAATTCTGAATCGCATTTGCTGTTTTTGTAATTCCAAAAATTGGTGTGTATAAAAATAAAGCAGATTGGTTGGTTGGCGGAAATGGTATTGCTACAACGATGGAAGGATCATCTTCGTCTCGTGCTTTTCGTATCCATGATCTTGGTTCACCATTTAGTAAATCGTTAGCTATATTGATATTACCCATACGAGGAGATGCAATAGCTGAGTCAGGAGATCCATTCCTATGTTGTTCTTGATTTTTTTCTTTGTTTTTTTCAAAGCGACGATGCCAATTTGATGGTGCATTACCAATGATCGTATTTTCTTCGGTAACGATCCACATTTTAGCACCAGATAGTTCACTAGTTATATCAAGCATTTGGGGAAGTCTGTTTTGCTGATCGAGCATGCTTTCTAAAATTTTGGTTGCGACAATCCCTTCACGAATCAACTCAGTACGTTTCGCTTCAATGAGATATTCCGTAACGAGATGGGATAATACAATGCCGATGCTAGCGGTAATAATCATAGTAATAATAATATGCGAAGTGAATATTTTGCCAAATAATGAACGTATCATCTTGGGCTTACCTCAAAACGATAGCCAAACCCTCTAGTCGTATGAATGTATTGAAATTCTGAGATGTTTAGCTTTTGCCGTAACCGCTTAATTGTTGCATCGACAGTTCGATCATCACCGTCAAAGTCGTAACCCCATACATTTGTTAGCAATTGCTCACGGGAAAATGTATTTTTGGGATTTCTAATGAAAAAGGTAAGCAATTCAAACTCTTTTGGTGATAAAGAAACTAGCTGTTCGTCTATTGTAATTGTTTTGTCCGTAATATTGACGATTAATCCTTCCACACTTATGGTAGGCGTAATTGTTGCTAATAACCCACTTCTTTTTAAGACCGCTTTCACTCTAGCCACCAATTCGCGAGGACTAAATGGTTTTGTAATATAATCATCTGCTCCCAGAGAAAACCCGATAATTTTATCATTTTCAGCAGATTTTGCAGTTAGAAAGATTTTTGGCACATTGCGCTCAATTGACTGACAAATTTCGAGTCCAGAAATTTTTGGTAACATAATGTCGAGTAACAATAAATCTGGACGTTCTTCGCACTCGATTTCCATGGCTTCATCGCCATCTTTTGCAGTGAAAACAGTAAAGCCTTCTTTTTCTAAATACAGTGCAACAACTTCACGAATCGTTGCCTCGTCGTCGGCGATGAGAATTTTCATCGGCATGACCTCCTAACAATTTCATTGTTTCTATTATAATACAAATGCAATCCTTTACTCTACTGAGAAAAATTTTCTATTTTCATTCTAACATAAGTTATTGATAGTCATATATGATGAAGCATTAGTAGCTGGTATTAAAAAATGTTTGCTTATCTTAGTGCGATAATGTATTATTAATTTGTTTAAGATTTTTATTCTAGTGCACGCTAGGGGGGAAATACAAAATGCGGTCTAGTATATTGGAGTTACTTAGAAATGCGTCAGGCTATATCTCCGGCGAAGAAATAGCAAAGAAGATGAATGTGTCGAGGACAGCTGTATGGAAGCATATTCGTGAGTTAAAACAAGCAGGGTATGCGATTGAAAGTCATTCACGGAGTGGTTATAGTTTAGTGAAAACTCCAGATTTATTACTGCCAAATGAGATAAAATCGGTTCTTAAAACGAAACGTTTAGGTAAGAGCATAAAGCATTTTGATGATCTTGTGTCAACAAATATTGAAGCAAAACAATTAGCAGCGAATGGGGCTGAGGAAGGGACTATTGTCGTAAGTGAAGCGCAAAATGGCGGACGCGGTAGACTTTCCAGAGGTTGGTATTCTCCAGCACATAAAGGAATTTGGTTTTCTATTATTTTACGTCCAGTCTTGTTACCACAAGATGCTCCCAAATGCACATTAATGGCGGCCGTTGCTATTACAAAAGCAATTGATAAAATCACAGGTATTAAATGTGGCATTAAGTGGCCCAATGATATCTTATATGATGGCAAAAAATTGGTGGGCATCTTAACGGAAATGAATGCAGAAATGGAAGGCATCAACTATATTGTTATTGGTACAGGGATTAATGTCAACATTGCAAAAGATGAAGTACCGGAAGAATTAAAGGATATTGTGACATCGCTCTCCCAAATAAAAGGAGAACGTGTAGATAGACTGGGGCTATTAGCTGAAGTCTTGGTTCAGATCGAGGAGATTTATGACGAAGCCCTAACCAATGGGTTTGGCGGAATCTTTGATCAATGGCGTAAATATTCTATTACTTTAGGACAAGAAGTCAATGTCATTGGCATTAATAAAACCTTTACTGGTCTAGCAATGGATATTGATGCAGATGGTGCCTTGCTTGTAAAAACGGGAACAGGAGTTAAGCGTGTTTTAGCTGGAGATGTATCAATTAGACCGAAAATATAATGATGAAGATTACTTGGAGGAATTTCTAAGCATGTTATTAGTATTTGATATTGGTAATAGTAATATAGTATTAGGTGCATATAAAGATGATAAACTTCTCACGCATTGGCGTATTTCAACAGATCGTCAAAAAACTGGTGATGAGTATGGGATGTTAATCAACAATTTGTTTAACTTCCACGGCTTAAAAATGACAAATATTAAAGCAATTATTATTTCTTCGGTTGTACCGCCACTGGTTGTACCGTTAACTAAAATGTGTAAACGTTATTTTAATATTGATCCTTTGGTTGTCGGTCCTGGCATCAAAACAGGAATTCGTCTAAAATATGAAAATCCACGGGAAATCGGTGCTGATCGTATTGTAAATGCAGTTGGAGCTTATGAACGATTTGGCGGGCCTTTGATTATTATTGACTTTGGGACAGCGACAACCTTTTGTGCCATTGCAGAAAATGGTGATTATTTGGGTGGGGCGATTGCCCCAGGAATTGGTATTTCCAGTGAAGCCTTATTCCAACGGGCTGCGAAGTTACCACGTATTGAATTGATAACACCAAAATCTGTGATTTGCCGCAATACAGTAGCGAGTATGCAATCTGGTATTATTTATGGTTTTACTGGACAAGTCGATGAAATTGTTAGAAGAATGAAAGAAGAGCTTGGGCAAGAGGCAAAAGTGATTGCGACGGGCGGACTGGCCAACTTAATTGCTAAAGAATCTAAGACGATTGATGTGGTGGAACATTTCTTAACTTTGGATGGTCTAAATATTTTATATAAACGTAATTCATGATTTCTTGTTAAAACGAATTTACAGAGTGGGTTGCATACCTACGCTTTTTTCGGTAAAATAATAAAAATGTTGAAGGGCAGACCAATGTGTCTGCCTTTCGTTATCAATATCAATAAAGAGGTGATTGAGTAGATGAGAATAGGTAATGTTGAAATAGATGGAAAAGTTTTTTTAGCGCCAATGGCAGGGGTTACAGATTTGCCGTATCGTATTTTAGCCCGTGAACTTGGCTGTAGCTTACTTTATTCAGAAATGATCAGTGATAAGGGAATCAATTATCGTAATTGTCATACGCTTGAAATGTTAAAAAGCGAAGAGCGCGAACGACCACTGGCTTTGCAGTTATTCGGGGCTGAGCCAAATAGTATTGCTGAGGCTGCAAAATATGTCGACAATTTAGGCATTGCTGATATTATTGATATCAATATGGGCTGTCCTGCACCGAAGGTAGTAAAGAATAATGAAGGTTCTGCCTTGATGAAAGATCCAAAACTTGCTGCAGAGATTATGAAAGCTGTCGTAAAAGCGGTGAATGTGCCAGTTACCGTAAAGATTCGCAAAGGGTGGGACGCAAAATCCGTCAATGTTGTCGAAATGGCGAAAATAGCAGAAGCATCAGGCATTGCTGCGATTGCAATTCATGGCAGAACGCGCGAAGAATATTATACAGGACATGCGGACTGGGATATCATTGCAGAAGTGAAGCAGCAGATTAATATTCCTGTCATTGGTAATGGTGACATTCGCACCTGCCAGGATGCAAAGCGAATTTTTGAAAAGACGAATTGTGATGCAATTATGATTGGTCGAGCGGCGCAAGGAAATCCTTGGATTTTTAGAACGCTAAGACATTTTCTCAAGACAGGTGAGGAATTACCAGTACCAACGCTAGAAGAACGTAAAGAAATTATTCGTCGTCATTTAGATATGTTGTTAGAATACAAAGATGATTACATTGGACCGCGGGAAATGAGAAAACATGCTACTTGGTATACAAAAGGATTGCCATATTCAGCAGAGCTTCGTTTAAAATTTAACCAGGCCGAATCAAGGGAAGACTTTTGGCAAATTTTAGATTCGATGAATGCGTAGTAAAATTAATTAATTTGGGTAAAATAGCTTCAACTTCAAATTTGAGTTGAAGCTATTTTTATTTTATCTGGCACTTTGTAGAATGTTTTCATATTTACCGAAACGAGTTGATGAAAAAATGAAACGCATTGTTAGTATTAGTCTAGGTTCCTCTAAGCGAAATCATCAAGTCAATGTTTCCTTTGGCGATGAAACTTTTTTTTTAGAACGGGTTGGCACTGACGGTAATAAAGCAAAAGCAATTGATTTATTGCATCGACTTTCTGGTAAAGTTGATGCATTTGGTCTGGGAGGAACAGATTTATACATATATGCGGGTGAAAAGCGATATACATTTAGAGAATCAAAAGAATTTGTTAGAGCAGCAGGTTCAACACCGATCGTCGATGGTAGTGGGCTGAAAAATACATTAGAAAGACGTGTTGTTGAAAAATTACAAAAAGATAAAATTCTTGATTTTACGAATTTGCCAGTTCTATTAGTTTGTGGTGTTGATCGTTTTGGCATGGCAAGTGCATTGCACCAATTAAAAAGTGATCTGGTATTTGGTGATTTATTATTTGGTTTAGGTGTGCCAATTGCGATACGAAATATTGCATATTTAAATAAGTTTGCCCATGTATTGGCACCGATCATTACCAAGTTTCCGATTCGATATTTTTATCCAATCGGTAAAAAGCAAGAAGAAAGTAAACCAAGGTTTTCCGTCTATTTTAATCAAGCCAAAGTAATCGCTGGAGATTTTCATTTTATTAAGCGGTATATGCCAAAAAACATAGTCCAAAAGATTATTTTAACCAATACGGTAACTTCAGATGATAAAACGCTACTTTGCAAAGCTGGGGCTCAGATGCTTATCACGACGACACCAGAATTTGAGGGGCGGTCTTTTGGTACAAATATGATGGAAGCGATGCTTGTAGCAAGTAAAAATATAAATAAAAAAATGTTAACTTCAAAAGACTATGACCAGCTATTAAATGAATTTGATATGCAACCTCATATAGAATATTTCAATAAAAAGTAGAAAAGATAGTTTTACTTTGATTTTGAGGGGATGGTTATATGGAAAAATTTGCTTTTGTTTTACATCCATTGGAGACGATGGATTTTGCCCGTAAATATTCTATTGCCAAGAAGGTATCGCCAACTATACTAGAAGGTATCTTAAAATATATTCCACCAATAAAAGTTTCTCATATTTCAGGCATAACGTCACCTTATAATGAAGCTGAAGGATGGTTTGTTGCCTGCCCGTTAACATCCAAGCAGATGATTACTTTATCAGAAGATTACGTGCTTAATAAAATTATCAAAACAGGAAGACTTGCTGAAAAATTGGGAGCAAAAATTTTGGGCTTGGGAGCATTTACTTCAGTTGTTGGTGATGCTGGAATCACGATTGCAAAGAATCTGCAGATTCCTGTGACAACAGGTAACAGTTATACAGTTGCTACTGCAATAGCAGGAACGAAAAAAGCAGCAAGTATCATGGGGCTAGAAATGAAAAAAGCAAATGTGGTTATCTTGGGAGCTACAGGCTCAATTGGCGCAGCTTGTGCGCAAATTCTCGCTAGTGAAGTCAAGTATTTAACATTAGTAGCTCGCGATGAACTCAAGCTTGAAAAAGTTGCTAAGAAAATTTATGCTGATTTTGGTTTATCCGTGCGAATTACGAATCATAGTAAAGTGGCGTTACGTTCAGCAGATATCGTAATCGCAGTTACAAGTGCGTTAGATAGTATCGTTGAAGTTGAAGATTTAAAAGTAGGTGCGATTGTTTGTGATGTTGCCAGACCGAGAAATGTCTCGCGAAAAGTTGCCCAGTTACGAGATGATATTTTAGTGATCGAAGGTGGCGTAGTAGAAGTGCCAGGAGATGTAAATTTTGGCTTTTCCTTTGGCTTTCCCGAAAAAATGGCGTATGCTTGTATGGCGGAGACGATGATTTTAGCATTGGAAGGGCGCTATGAAAGCTTTACATTGGGTAGGGAGCTGACTGTAAAACAAATTGAAGTGATGAGTCAATTGGCTGATAAACATGGTTTTCGCCTGGCTGGATTAAGAAGTTTTGAGCGTGCGATTACCGCAGAAGAAATAAATCAAATTAAAAGCAATGTAGCGCAAAATGGCAAGGTAAGAAAGGATGCCGGTTAAGATTAGAATTAATTGACAAAAAGATTAAAAAAACATATAATGTTGAATAATTGGTAGGGTTGATATGACTTAAAGTGTCAAGTTATACTTGGCACTATTTATATTGCCGTAGCAGATTGTTTTTGAAATTGTATTTATTATTACTCTATTATGAATCGTCATATAACAAAGACTAAGAGTAAAAAGGAGCGCATATAAATGGCTGAGAAGCAAGTAATGCTAACTGTAGAAGGACTTAAAAAGTTAGAAGAAAAACTTGAGCATTTAAAAACAGTACGTAGAGGTGCTGTGGCTGAACGCATCAAACAGGCAATTGATTTTGGTGATATTAGTGAAAACTCTGAGTACGAAGATGCAAAAAATGAACAAGCATTTATTGAAGGGGAAATCATGACCCTTGAAAAAATGCTTCGTAATAGTCAGATCATTGAAGATGGTGCTGATAATGAAACAGTTCATTTAGGATGTATTGTTATTATTAAAGATATGGAATTCGATGAAGACCTTAAATATACTATTGTTGGTTCGGCAGAAGCGGATCCTACAGAATTTAAAATATCAAACGAATCGCCTGTAGGGCAAGCGATTATTGGTCAAAGAGTTGGTAGTATTGTAGAAGTTCATGTACCAGCTGGTGTTTTAAAATATAAAATATTGGAAATTAGACACGCGTAATCGTAATAGAGTGTAATTACTGATAGAAAATTTACGTTGTATTAGGTTAGGCTAGATGTAAGCGCTAGAGGAGAATGGTTAAATGAGTGAAGTAAACGAACAACAAATTCAAACAGAAGATTTAAATGAATTGATGAAAGTTCGTCGTGAAAAATTGGCGGCTATTGCTGAAAAAGGAATCGAACCTTTTGGTCGTCGTTATAGTTATACCCATCATGCAATACAAATTGTTAATGAATTCGAAAAATTAGAAGGTCAAACCGTAAGTGTTGCCGGTAGACTTATGGCAGTACGAGGGCATGGTAAAGCAAGTTTTACAACTGTAAGTGACATGAGTGGCAAAATCCAATTATATTTCCGTCAAGATGTATTAGGTGAAGAAGCTTATGCGAACTTCAAACTTCTTGATATCGGTGATATCATTGGGGCGGAAGGTATTGTATTTAGAACACAACGTGGTGAAATCAGTTTAAAAGTAACTGCATTTGAAATTCAAGCAAAATCACTTCGTCCACTACCAGAAAAATTTCATGGCTTAAAAGACGTAGAAACTCGTTACCGTCAACGTTATCTTGATTTAATTGTGAATCCAGAAGTAAAAGATACTTTTGTACTTCGTAGCAAAATCATTAAATCCATGCGTCATTTCTTGGATGCAAGAGATTTCTTAGAAGTTGAAACACCAATGATGCATCCAATTGCAGGTGGTGCGGCCGCTCGCCCTTTCGTTACGCATCATAATGCGCTTGATATGGATTTATATATGCGTATTGCTCCAGAACTTTATTTGAAACGCTTAATTGTTGGTGGTTTTGAAAAAGTTTATGAGTTAGGTCGTGTATTTAGAAATGAAGGTATTTCAGTAAGACATAATCCTGAATTTACATCTGTAGAAATTTACCAAGCTTTTGCAGATTATAATAATTTAATGGATCTAACTGAAGATATTATTATTCACATTGCAGAAGAAGTTCTAGGCACAACAAAAATTAAGTATCAAGGCGTAGATATTGATCTTAGCAAAGGCTGGAAACGGATTAGTATGAGCGATGCGGTTCTTGAGATTACGGGCAAAGACTTTAGCAAAGTGATTACGTTAGAAGAAGCCAGAACAATAGCAAGTGAACTTAACGTGAAATACGAAAAAAATCATGGCATTGGCGGAATTTTAAATGCTATATTTGAAGATAAAGTAGAAGAAACATTAGTACAACCTACATTCATCACAGGTCATCCAACAGAAATTTCTCCACTTGCAAAACGCAATAAAGAAAATCCTGAAATCACGGATCGTTTTGAAATCTTCATTTACGGTAGAGAAATGGCAAATGGTTTCTCCGAGTTAAATGATCCAATTGATCAAGAAGGTCGTTTCTTAGACCAAGTAAAACAACGTGAATCAGGGGATGCGGAAGCTCATATGATGGATACGGATTACGTCACTGCTCTTGAATTTGGTTTACCGCCAACAGGTGGTCTTGGAATCGGCGTTGATCGTTTGGTTATGCTATTAACTGATAGTGCATCTATTAGAGATGTATTGTTATTCCCACATATGAGACATAAAGAGTAATCTGATATAACGCCTAATCAATTAGCGCTATAGAATTTACTTTTTTAATAGGTAATTTTTTATTACCATATAAAGATAATTACATTAGATACTGTTCATGAGTTAGTGAAGCTCTTGGACAGTATTTTTTTTATCTTTTTTGCTGGGAAAATAAATTAGTTTTCTTACGATATCATTTATACAAAAAAGTAAAAATCACTATATTGATCAATTCTTTTCGTTACCATGCGACAACATGTATAATATTATTTCTATTTAGAGATAATAGAAATGAAAAGGAGGGATACATTTGAGTAATATAATTTGGACATTAATTATCGGAGCAATAGCAGGCTGGCTGGCAGGTAAAGTCGTAAAAGGACATGGATTCGGCATATGGGTAGATGCGATTCTCGGGATCGTTGGTGCTTTTATTGGTAACTTTATACTCGGCATGTTTGGAATTGCAACTTTTGGGCTTATTGGAAGCCTAATAGCAAGTTTTGTCGGGGCAATGGTTCTTGTTTTGGTAATTAGTATGTTTTCCGGTAAAGAAAGTAACGCTCATTGATTTTAATTTATCCACTATGAAATTATAAATACTAGCGTTCTATAGGCAATATCATGAAAGTAATATTGCAGTATTAAATAAACTACTACTAAATACGTTGACGCGTAATTAGTAGTAGTTTTATTAATGTAATAAATGATACATACAAAATAATAAAAATGAAAAAACAGATGACTTAGAACGAAAATAACAAGTCGGCAAGAGACGAATCTCGGGGCGGTACTAATTACGAGACCGCAATGAAGGCTAAACTCCCTTCGGTCAAACGTAAAGCCTTCAAAGCTATGATTTAGTTAAGATTCGTCTATGTTGCCTTTGTTGTGACATTTTCTTATGCAAATCATTTGTTTGCGTTTAAAGGGAACGAATGAGTGGGTTCGTTTCAGCGGACTGAAACGTCACTGAAAGTTGTCTAGACTATTTAATCTAAGAGGAGTTTTCATTATAGGATAAGATAAAGTTTAATCCGTTACAAGTATTTAAAAACTATTTTCAAAAACCATATTGACATAACAAAACAAACAGTGTAATATAATACAAGTCGCCAACGAGATATGCGGACGACAAACGAAACTCTTCTTAAAAAAGAATTTCAAAAATGTGTTGACAACAACTTGAACGTTGTGTTAATATAAATGAGCTGACAACGCAAGACGTTAGCAAGTGTTCTCTGAAAACTAAACAATGTAGAAAAAATTAATGCCAGATGTGCACTGCACAGTTCTTCGTGAACTGTCAGTACTAGCAGCAGAGATGCTGCGTCGCGGTTCTTGAATCGCGAGTCAATTTCTTTATTATAAAGAAACAAAGAATTTAAAGAGCCTTTTAGGCTTTCTAATAAATTTATTGGAGAGTTTGATCCTGGCTCAGGACGAACGCTGGCGGCGTGCCTAACACATGCAAGTCGAACGGAATTACGCTTAACACCGATTTCTTATAAAATGGTGCGATGCTTAAGCTGAAAATGCGGTGAATGAACGAAGTGAATTCACCACGCATATAAAAGTGCCAACACCAATAAGAATTGGGTGTTGAGCGTAATTTAGTGGCGAACGGGTGAGTAACGCGTAGACAACCTACCCTTTAGATGGGGACAACACCGCGAAAGTGGTGCTAATACCGAATATTGCTTGAGAAGCGCATGCTTCTCAAACTAAAGATGGCCTCTATTTATAAGCTATCACTAAAGAATGGGTCTGCGTCTGATTAGCTAGTTGGTGAGATAAAAGCTCACCAAGGCAACGATCAGTAGCCGGTCTGAGAGGATGAACGGCCACACTGGGACTGAGACACGGCCCAGACTCCTACGGGAGGCAGCAGTGGGGAATCTTCCGCAATGGACGAAAGTCTGACGGAGCAACGCCGCGTGAGTGATGAAGGTTTTCGGATCGTAAAACTCTGTTGTTAAGGACGAATGTATAGATTGTGAATAATGGTTTATAATGACGGTACTTAACGAGGAAGCCACGGCTAACTACGTGCCAGCAGCCGCGGTAATACGTAGGTGGCAAGCGTTGTCCGGAATTATTGGGCGTAAAGGGAGCGCAGGTGGGAATGTAAGTCAATCTTAAAAGTGCGGGGCTCAACCCCGTGATGGGATAGAAACTACATTTCTTGAGTGCAGGAGAGGAAAGTGGAATTCCTAGTGTAGCGGTGAAATGCGTAGATATTAGGAGGAACACCAGTGGCGAAGGCGACTTTCTGGACTGTTACTGACACTGAGGCTCGAAAGCTAGGGGAGCGAACGGGATTAGATACCCCGGTAGTCCTAGCCGTAAACGATGGGTACTAGGTGTAGAGGGTATCGACCCCTTCTGTGCCGGAGTTAACGCAATAAGTACCCCGCCTGGGGAGTACGGCCGCAAGGTTGAAACTCAAAGGAATTGACGGGGGCCCGCACAAGCGGTGGAGTATGTGGTTTAATTCGACGCAACGCGAAGAACCTTACCAGGACTTGACATTGATTGAAATGCTAAGAGATTAGTACCTCTTCTTCGGAAGACAAGAAAACAGGTGGTGCATGGCTGTCGTCAGCTCGTGTCGTGAGATGTTGGGTTAAGTCCCGCAACGAGCGCAACCCCTATCCTATGTTGCCAGCGCGTAATGGCGGGAACTCATGGGAGACTGCCGTGGATAACACGGAGGAAGGCGGGGATGACGTCAAGTCATCATGCCCCTTATGTCCTGGGCTACACACGTACTACAATGGGCTTAAATAGAGGGATGCAAAGCCGCGAGGTGGAGCCAAACCCATAAACAAGCTCTCAGTTCGGATTGTAGGCTGCAACTCGCCTACATGAAGTCGGAATCGCTAGTAATCGCAGGTCAGCATACTGCGGTGAATACGTTCCCGGGCCTTGTACACACCGCCCGTCACACCACGAAAGTCAGTCACACCCAAAGCCGGTGGGGTAACCAGCAATGGAGCCAGCCGTCTAAGGTGGGGCCGATGATTGGGGTGAAGTCGTAACAAGGTAGCCGTATCGGAAGGTGCGGCTGGATCACCTCCTTTCTAAGGAGATATGAAGGTTTAAATGTACTTTCGTAATCCGAGGTCGACACATCTAATTAATTCATTTACATTGTTTAGTTTTGAGGGAATACGAAAGTATGAACTCAAAAAAAGTGAAAAGTAGAGGTTCCTTACTAACGTGCGGAACTAAGCGATTCACGAAAAAGCAGAAGCTTTTTGTTCTCTGCTTATGTTCTTTGAAAACTACACAGAAGAAAATAAAATGTATTTTAAGTTTTAAAGTACCTCTCAGAAGTGAGAGTAAATTAACGAGCATTTTAGGATTCAAAAAGATTAAATTAAGCATTTAAGTATAACTTAATGGCTATTTGATTTTAGTACAAAACTAGAACAGACTAGAAATGTACAGTTGCAAGGCGCACCGCAGGGAAAAGCGCGAGTCGTAATGAAAATTACGTCGAGTGATTTTACCGAGGAGCAACGAAGCAAATGTGCGTTTATAGACGTGTTCGAAGAGTACGATAAGTCAAGCTACTAAGGGCATACGGTGGATGCCTAGGCGCCAAGAGCCGAAGAAGGACGCGATAAGCTGCGAAAAGTCATGGGGAACCGCAAGTAGGTATTGATCCATGAATGTCCGAATGGGGCAACCCAGCAGTCGTAATGGACTGTTACCCATGCCTGAGAGCATGAGGAGGTAGACCCGGGGAACTGAAACATCTAAGTACCCGGAGGAAAAGTAATCAATTGAGATTCCCTAAGTAGCGGCGAGCGAACGGGGAAGAGCCCAAACCAGTGAACTTCGGTTCATTGGGGTTGAGGACTAGCAAAAATCAGAAACGGTCAAGTTGAAATACCTGGGAAGGTATAGCGTAGAAGGTAAAACTCCTGTAAACGAAAGGCTGCATCTGAGGGCTAGAATCCAGAGTACCACGAGACACGAGGAACCTTGTGGGAAGCAGGGGGGACCACCCTCCAAGGCAAAATACTCCTTGGCGACCGATAGCGTATAGTACCGTGAGGGAAAGGTGAAAAGAACCCCGGGAGGGGAGTGAAATAGAACCTGAAACCGTATGTCTACAAGCAGTTGAAGACCCTTATGTGGTCGACAGCGTGCCTATTGAAGAATGAACCGGCGAGTTACAGTATATAGCAAGGTTAAGTAGAAGATACGGAGCCGAAGCGAAAGCGAGTCTTAATAGGGCGAAAGTTATATGTTGTAGACCCGAAACCGCAGTGATCTATCCATGGCCAGGTTGAAGCGCAGGTAAAATTGCGTGGAGGACCGAACCCGTGAACGTTGAAAAGTTTTGGGATGAGTTGTGGATAGGGGTGAAATGCCAATCGAACGCGGAGATAGCTGGTTCTCCCCGAAATAGCTTTAGGGCTAGCCTCAAGTGATAAGTATAGACGGTAGAGCTCTGATCGGGCTAGGGGGCGTAAAGCTTACCGAACCCAGTCAAACTGCGAATGGCTATACTGATAGCTTGGGAGTCAGACTGCGAATGATAAGATCCGTAGTCAAGAGGGAAACAGCCCAGAACGCCGACTAAGGTCCCCAATGCTGTGCTAAGTGGCAAAGGATGTAGAACTTCACAAACAACCAGGATGTTGGCTCAGAAGCAGCCACCATTTAAAGAGTGCGTAATAGCTCACTGGTCGAGAGGTTTTGCGCCGAAGATGTCCGGGGCTAAAGCACAGAACCGAAGTCGCGTCAAGATGTTGAAAAATACATCTTGGGTAGGGGAGCGTTCTATACACGACGAAGGTATACCGTAAGGAGTGCTGGAGAGTATAGAAGTGAGAATGCCGGTATGAGTAGCGAAAAGAACAGTGAGAATCTGTTCCACCGAAAGCCTAAGGTTTCCTGAGCAACGATCGTCGACTCAGGGTAAGTCGGGACCTAAGCCGAGGCAAAGAGCGTAGGCGATGGACAACTGGCGAAAATTCCAGTACCACCAATAATTGTTTGAGTGATGGAGTGACACAGAAGGAAGTTCGAGCATACTGATGGAATAGTATGTCTAAGCTTGTAGGGTGAGAGATAGGCAAATCCGTCTCTTGAAAGCCTGAGGAGTGATGGGTATCTGAGGCTTCGGCCAAAGAGAAATCGAATGGACCACGCTGTCAAGAAAAGCTTCTAGCGAGATTAAAGGTGCCCGTACCGCAAACCGACACAGGTAGGCGGGGAGAGAATCCTAAGGTGCGCGGGAAAACCCTCGTTAAGGAACTCGGCAAAATGCATCCGTAACTTCGGGAAAAGGATGGCCATTGATTGTGAAGATATTTACTATTGGAGCGATTGGTGGCGACAGAAGAGAGGCCCAAGCGACTGTTTACCACAAACACAGGTGCCTGCTAAAGAGAAATCTGACGTATAGGTGCTGACACCTGCCCGGTGCTGGAAGGTTAAGAGGAGCGGTTAGAAGCAATTCGAAGCTGTGAATTGAAGCCCCAGTAAACGGCGGCCGTAACTATAACGGTCCTAAGGTAGCGAAATTCCTTGTCGGGTAAGTTCCGACCCGCACGAAAGGTGTAACGACTTGGGCACTGTCTCAACGAGGGACCCGGTGAAATTGAAATACCTGTGAAGATGCAGGTTACCCGCGACTGGACAGAAAGACCCCATGGAGCTTTACTGCAACCTGACATTGAATTTTGGTAAATGATGTACAGGATAGGTGGGAGACTGAGAATAGAGAACGCAAGTTTTCTAGGAGTCATTGTTGGGATACCACCCTTCATTTACTGGAATTCTAACTGGAATAATAACTAAATTCAAGACAGTGTCAGGCGGGCAGTTTGACTGGGGCGGTCGCCTCCGAAAGAGTAACGGAGGCGCCCAAAGGTTCCCTCAGCGCGGACAGAAATCGCGCGAAGAGTGCAAAGGCATAAGGGAGCTTGACTGCGAGACGGACATGTCGAGCAGGGACGAAAGTCGGGCTTAGTGATCCGGTGGTACCGAGTGGAAGGGCCATCGCTCAACGGATAAAAGCTACCCTGGGGATAACAGGCTAATCTCTCCCAAGAGTCCATATCGACGGGGAGGTTTGGCACCTCGATGTCGGCTCATCACATCCTGGGGCTGAAGTAGGTCCCAAGGGTTGGGCTGTTCGCCCATTAAAGTGGTACGTGAGCTGGGTTCAGAACGTCGTGAGACAGTTCGGTCCCTATCCATCGCGGGCGCAAGAAACTTGAAGGGAGCTGCTCCTAGTACGAGAGGACCGGAGTGGACGAACCAATGGTGTACCAATTATTCCGCCAGGAGTACAGTTGGGTAGCTACGTTCGGAAAGGATAAACGCTGAAAGCATCTAAGCGTGAAACCAGCCTTAAGATGAGGTTTCTCATAGAGTAATCTAGTAAGACCCCTTGTAGAAGACAAGGTTGATAGGCCAGGTGTGGAAGTACAGCAATGTATGTAGCTGACTGGTACTAATAGGTCGAGGGCTTGACTTAAAAAAAAGCCAGACATGCAAGCATGTCTAGATAAATAAAAGATAACTAAAATGCAAAGAATACAATAATAAAACTTCTGTTTAGTTTTCAGAGAATATCTCTGAAAAGATCTGGTGATGATAGCTATAGGGTACCACCTGTTCCCATACCGAACACAGTAGTTAAGCCTATACACGCCAATGATACTTGGGTGGAAACGCCCTGGGAAAGTAGGTAGTTGCCAGTTAAATCCAGTGATGATACCTAAGTGGTTCCACCTGTTCTCATACCGAACACAGTAGTTAAGCACTTAAAGGTCGAAAGTACTTGGGTGGAAACGCCCTGGGAGGATAGAAAGTTGCTGGTTAAAAAGCCAATCGAATAGTTTCGCTTGGCTTTTCTCATATGGTGGCTGTGGTGAAGTGGTTAACACGCCGGATTGTGGCTCCGGTACTCGAGGGTTCGATCCCCTTCAGTCACCCCATTTTATTTTACAGGGGTATAGCTCAATTGGTAGAGTAGTGGTCTCCAAAACCATTGGTTGAGGGTTCAAGTCCTTCTGCCCCTGCCAACTTTATATTGAAATATTTATTAAGCACGGAGTGGTACTCAAGAGGCTCAAGAGGACGGTTTGCTAAATCGTTAGGTGGGTAACCATGCGTGGGTTCGAACCCCACCCACTCCGCCATTTTAAGAATTTACGGTAACTGATAATATTCAGTTACCGTTTTTGTATTTGCGATATTTTATAAATATAAGCAATTTAAATGGTTAGCAATTTCTTTTATTATAAAGTAATTGATGAGTTTTACTTAAAATTTAAGCGAATTTAGTAATTTAATATTGTATATTCCCTGTGATCTGTTATAATGTAGTTATATTAAAAGTTGCAATGACGCACTTATCGATTTTTTGTCGATAGGTGTTTTTTTTCAGCTGAAAAAGTTAGGTTATTTTATAGGATACCCAAAATATAATATAGAATCATAGTGATGAGAGGTTGATAAATATGGAAAAAGATACATTTGTAAAAATAGCAGAATCCATTGATAATTTGATGTGTACAGATATGGCGTCAAGAGGAATTATTACTCATTTATATGATGCCGCAAGAGCATTAGTAGCAGCGCCTCTTAGTTATACAGTAGCGAAAGCTTGTTTAGATAAATTAGAACCAATGGATAAGGTGATTATCGTGACTGGCTGGATTGATCAGCCATTGGTATCACCTGATCGTGGTGAATCAGATGGCCCCGCTGGTGCTGTTGCTTTGGCAAGGGCATTAAACGTAGCTTGCAAAGCATGCCCGATTATTATGGTAGATGAATGTTTAGTAGAATCGATGAAGGAAGTGGCACGTGCTTCAGGCTTTGAATGTGTGCCAGTAGAAAATCTTGAAAACTCAATCAAACTAAATCGCCTTAGAACATTATCGGTAGTTGGTTTCCCTCGTGGGCATGAAGCAGGAAAAGACTTTGGGAAAGAAGCTTTAGAAAAATATCAACCTAGGATGTGTATGTCTATCGAACGTGGTGGTATCAATGAAAAAGGCGTCATTCACAATATGTTAGGCGCTGATACTGGCATAGAGCAAGCATTCATGGATTATATGTTTAATGATGCGCGTGAAAAGGGTATTTTTACAGTCGCTATCGGCGATGGTGGTAATGAACTTGGTATGGGGAATATCAAGGCTGCGGTACAAAAAGGAGTTCCTAATGGATTCAAATGTCAATGCCCATGCTGTTCAGGTATCGCAGTTGCCACAAAAGTTGATCTATTATTGGCATCTTCTATTTCCAATTGGGGCGCCTATGGGATTGCTACGATGATGGCAGCAATGAGTGGTAAATCTATAGCACTCCAAACACCAGCAGAGGAAATACGTATTCTAGAAGCTTCAGCTAGAGCTGGCTTCCATGATGGCATGTTTGGCTGTTTAGGCACTAGTGTAGATGGCTGCCCAGCAGAATCTCATGTTTCAATCATTACCTTGATGCGTCAAGTCGCTAAGCTATAATTATTAGGCAGACAATCGTTTTATTTACGAGAGATACTGAAGGTAACGAATATGAGTGATGATGCATTTGTGGTCGCTACCTTCTTTAATTGTTCCTAGATATAG
This sequence comes from uncultured Veillonellaceae bacterium, assembly GCA_963805085.1. GTDB lineage: Bacteria > Bacillota > Negativicutes > JARBTT01 > JARBTT01 > JARBTT01. Next base: position 238,664 of record CAWDTA010000005.1, read on the forward strand.
AGAGTGCTATCTAACTTAGCAAGAAATCATTCATTTTGCCAAAGATTACTGCAATTTGTTGTACTAAATGATTAAATTTTTTAGCTAAAATGAAATTTTTTTATAAATATGACAAATAATAATGTTTATAATCAATAAATGTGGTAAAATAATTCGGTAAAGTAAGTTTTTATTCTACATTAGTTCATGACTAGTGAAAAGGTTATGAGCTTTTTTGTTGCTAAAATTAATAAATTTAGGGGAGGATTAAAAATTGAACGAATGGTTTAAGTTTAAAGAAAGAGGTACCGATCTTTCTACTGAAGTTTTAGCTGGTGTTACGACTTTCGTAACAATGATTTATATTGTTATTGTTAACCCAGCAGTACTTAGTCAAACAGGTATGGATTTTAATGGTGTTTTCATTGCTACGATTATTGCAAGTATGGTTGCAACCTTAATTATGGGGGTTTTTGCAAATTGTCCAATTGCCCTTGCTCCTGGTATGGGGTTAAACGCGTACTTTGCTTTTGCAGTTGTTATTGCAGCAGGGGTTCCTTGGCAAAAGGCGTTAGGTGCTGTATTTATTGCATCTGTTATATTTTTGATCTTATCTTTTACAAAATTCCGTTATATTTTAATTGATGCAATTCCGATGAGCTTAAAACAAGGAATTACAGCTGGTATTGGTTTATTTATTACTTTCATCGGTTTACAAAATTCAAAATTAATTGTTGGTTCACCAGCAACTTTGGTTACGTTAGGTAACTTGTCAGAACCAATGACGTTACTTACAATTATAGGCTTGGTTATTACCTTGGTTCTAATGGTATATAAGGTTAAAGGTTCTTTATTTATTGGAATGATCTGTACAGCCATTATTGCTTATTTACAAGGTTTGGTTGTTATTCCGGACAGCCTTTTTTCGGCGCCAGCAGGTTTATCTCATACGGCGATGCAAATGGACTTAGCAGGTGTATTTGATGGTAGTTTGTATGCGATTATCTTTACGTTCTTTATTGTGACTCTATTTGATACCACTGGTACGATGCTTGGTATTGGGGAACAAGCAGGTTTAATTAAAGATGGTAAATTCCCACAAGTAAAAAGTGCATTACTTGCTGATGCTGTTGGAAGTACGCTTGGAGCGATGCTTGGTACAAGCCCAACATCTGCTTATGTAGAATCTGGGGCTGGTGTTGCCGCTGGTGGTCGTACTGGTTTTACTTCCGTTGTTGTAGCAATTTTATTTGCGTTTACATTATTTTGTGCGCCAATAGCACAAATGTTAGCAGGGATTGCTGCAGTTACAGCACCATCCTTAATCATCGTTGGTTTCTTAATGATGAATGGTCTTCGGCAAATTGATTGGTCCGATATGGAAGAAGCTTTTCCAGCGTTCTTGGTTGTATTTTTAATGCCGATTAGTTACAGCATTGCAACTGGTATCGGTATTGGTTTCATCTTCTATCCTTTATTGAAATTATTCCGTGGTAAAGGAAAGGAAATACATCCAATTATGTATGTGTTCCAGATTTTATTTATCATACAACTTGGCTTCTTAAGTCATTAATTTATAAAAAGATAACGAGTCTATCAGTATAAGTACATTGATAGGTTCGTTATTTTTATGTAGAAACTTAATTGCTTTAATGGTATATTTAAAATAATTAAGTTTTTACATAAAATTGGTAATCGTATTGGAGGGCGGACATGAATAAATCTTTCAAAAAATTTAGTATATTTTTAATGGGCATTTATGTCACGGTATTTACATGTACCAGTACTATTGTTGAATCAAGACCGTTTACGTGGAATAGTAAACCACAGACGATGGTTCCTATTAGTTCAGATTATTCTATTATGGGGAATGCTGTAGCGACGAAAGAACAGTGTGTAAGCTATCTATTAAAAAATAATCCCAACCCTGCGCTCATGGTATCGCCAGAGCAACTGGTAGCGTATTACTATGAAGAGGCTAGTAGAGAAGGAGTCAAACCTGACATTGCCTTTGCCCAAGCCTTACATGAGACAGGTTATTTCCGTTATGGCGGTTCAGTGGTAGCAGAACAAAATAATTTTTGTGGCTTAGGTACCATTGGTGGCGGAGCACGAGGTGCGTGGTTTGCTAATTCACAGATGGGGGTACGTGCTCATATTCAGCATATTTTAGCATATTCAAGTACCAAACCACCGAGCACCAATATTGTTGATCCACGGTATCGTTTGGTCGCTACGACAAGAAATTTTGGGCAAGCCAGAACATGGACAGACTTAGATGGTAGATGGGCGGTACCAGGGTATGGCTATGGAGAAAAAATACTGAAAATTCATAATGATATTTTAGCAGAGTAATTAGAAGAAATGGTTAGAAAGTTTTTCACTATTTTATTAATGCTGTGTATAGATGGCAAAATGGTCGTGAACATTTTTCTTGAGCAATAAAATATGATAAATAGAGGGGCAAGCATTCGATGTTAGTACAAGAACTTTTAAAACAGGGCAATGCAGAAACAATTGCATTAATTGATGGTGATAAGCGGATCACTTATCGCCAATTGCAACTACAAATGGAAAAATATCGGAATTATTTTTATGCTTGTGGCATTCGCTCTGGTGAAAATATTGGCTTATTATCGCGTAATTCAGTTGAGTATATCTATATTTATATGGCAATTGCTAGCTTAGGTGCTGTCGTTGTGCCGATTAATTTTCAATTAAGTGATCGTGAAATTGCTTATATTGTAAAAGATGCTGACATGAATTTTTTGATTGCTAATCAAACGATTACTTTAGATCAAGTATTAGCAAAGCAAGGGTATCATAAAAAGTTAACCCAATTACAGATCCTTGATATCGTTGATGCTATTTCAAGTCAGTCTTATCAGAATTGTCCTAGCTTGCCGGATTCGTTTAGCGCGCAGGAAACTTGTGTTATTATTTATACTTCAGGTACGACTGGAAGCCCAAAAGGTGCTGAATTGTCGCATCATAATTTGGTAAGTGATGCAGCTATGTTTCAAGAAGCGTTATCAATCAATGACCAAGATAATATTTTGTGTGTATTGCCTATGTATCATTGTTTTGCTTGGACTTGTGCGGTACTAAATCCATTATTAAGTGGGGCAACAATTACGATTCTTGATACATTTGCGCCGAAGGAAACTACCGAAGTAATTAAAGCAGAAAAGGTAAGTGTCGTTTATGCAGTGCCGGCAATTTGTAGCTTACTTACGCGATTAGCAACACCAACGGATTTGGCTACGGTACGGATTGTAGTTGTAGGTGGCACTACGTTACCTTTGAAAATTGCCGAAGATTTTATTGCCAAATTTGGGGTGGAATTATTAGAAGGATATGGTTTATCAGAAGCATCACCAGTTGTGGCGGTCAATCGACCCGGAAAAGTAAAGTCTGGTTCTATTGGTTTGGCATTGCCACGGATTATTGCGTGTATTGTGAATGAAGAAGGCGAAGAATTGTCAAGAGGTGAGGTTGGTGAGCTAGTTGTTCGGGGAGATAATGTGATGAAAGGGTATTTTCATTTACCAGAGGAAACCGAGAAAGCATTTGCTCATGGTTGGCTTCATACTGGAGATATGGCTTATCAAGATGAAGAGGGGTACATCTTTATCGTAGATCGCTTAAAGGATATGATTATCAGCAATGGTGAAAATATTTATCCCCGAGAAATTGAAGAATTATTATATGCGTATCCCGATATTATGGAAGCAACAGTTGTTGGCGTAACTGACAAACTTCGTGGTCAGGCGGGGGCTGCGTTTATCGTTGTGGAAACTGGCAAAGAACTAAGTAAAAAAGCGTTGAAAGAATATTTACAAGCAAATTTAGCTTTATATAAAATACCGCGTGAATTTCACGTGGTAGAGTCCTTACCTAAAAACCAGACGGGAAAGATTTTAAAAAGAGTATTGGTGGAATCAGTATAGTTGTTTTGATGAATGTAAAAGCTAGGTAAAAAGGCCAATCTTCAATTTTATTGTACTATTTTTGTTTCGTGCGCATAGGCTGTTATAAAAAATATTTTTATAGCAGCTTTTTTATCATGATTTTACTGCGATTTATTAGACTTCACATACAGAATATGATAAAATATTGCGATATAAAGAAATTTTTTTAAAGGACTGATAAATTAATATATGATTAGTACAAATGGCTTAACGCTTCAGTTTGGGAAACGTATTTTATTTAAAGATGTAAATATAAAATTCACACCAGGTAACTGTTATGGTGTGATTGGAGCAAATGGTGCTGGTAAATCTACGTTTTTAAAATTGTTAGCAGGCGATATTGAACCGACTAAGGGGACAATTGATATTACACCAGGCGAACGCCTTGCGGTATTAAAGCAAAATCATTATGAATTTGATGAATTTGAAGTTTTAAAAACTGTTATGATGGGACATGGTAGGCTCGTTGCAATCATGGACGAGAAAGATGCACTTTATGCAAAACCTGATTTTTCTGATGCCGATGGTATGCGTGTATCGGAGCTTGAATGTGAATTTGCTGAATTAGACGGCTGGGAAGCAGAACCAGAAGCGGCACGGTTATTAAATGGTCTTGGTATCCCAGAAAGCTTACATACTGTAAAAATGGCTGATCTAAGCGGTAAAGAAAAGGTGCGGGTACTATTAGCGCAAGCAATCTTTGGTAACCCTGATATTTTGTTATTAGATGAACCTACAAATCATCTTGATATTGAGTCGATCAATTGGTTAGAGGATTTCTTGGCGAATTTTGAAAATACGGTTATCGTAGTATCTCATGATCGTCATTTTTTAAATGAAGTATGTACACATATTGCTGACGTTGACTTTGAAGGTATTCAATTGTATGTTGGTAACTATGATTTCTGGTTAGAATCTAGCCAATTTGCGTTGCAATTAGCTAAAGATGCGAACAAGAAAAAAGAAGAAAAAATGAAAGATTTACAAGCGTTTATTCAACGTTTTAGTGCCAACGCGTCTAAATCAAAACAGGCTACTTCTCGTAAAAAACTATTAGAAAAGATTACGCTTGATGACATCAAACCATCGACGCGCAAATATCCATATATCGCTTTTAAATCTGAACGTGAGGCTGGTAATCAATTGTTGCAGATTGATGGTCTCAGCAAAACGATTGATGGCGAAAAATTATTAAATAACGTGAGCATCCTAGTAAATAAAGGTGATAAAATTGCTTTTGTTGGTCCAAACGGCTTAGCGAAAACAACTTTATTTAGAATTTTAATAGGTGAAATCGAAGCAGATGCTGGTGAATTCAAGTGGGGGGTAACTACATCACAAGCCTATTTAGGAAAAGATAATTCTGCGTTTTTTGAAGGTGTGAAACTTAGCCTTGTTGATTGGTTAAGACAATATTCTGTTGACCAAGATGAATCTTTTATTCGTGGATTTTTAGGGAGAATGTTATTCTCTGGTGAAGAATCGCTTAAACATGCGGATGTATTATCCGGCGGTGAAAAGGTTCGTTGTATGTTATCGAAAATGATGCTTAGTGGTGCGAATGTATTATTATTAGATGAACCAACAAACCATTTAGATCTTGAATCGATTACATCGTTAAATAATGGTTTGACCAGCTTTAATGGCACGATGCTTTTCGTATCGCATGACCATCAGTTCATTCAAACGATTGCCAATCGTATCATTGAAATTACGCCAAATGGTTTAGTGGACAGAACAATGACATATGATGAATATCTAGAAAATCCAGAAGTAAAAAAACAATTGGCTGAGCAATACGGTAAATAATTTTATATAAAATAAAAGGCGAAACTCTCTAGGAGATTTCGCCTTTTTTCATTTCGATGTTATACTAGTAGTAAGATGTATCTTAGTAAAATTTCTTGAATGGAGTAAAAGCGTATGTTGATGGGAAGCTTTTTAAAATATAGCAAAGAAGCCCAAAGTCAAAATATATCTACAGATCGATTAAAAGAAATTATCTCAGTCTTGAATGGACGAGATATTGTCCATGGATTAACGCCAGAAAAATTACGATTGATTTTAGAAGATTTAGGCCCTACCTTTGTGAAACTTGGACAAATCATGTCAATGCGGCCTGACATCATGCCGCAGGAATATTGTGATGAATTGGTTAAATTGCGGGCAGAGGTAACACCCTTATCTTTCGAGCAAATTATCAAGGTAATAGAATCAGAATATAATACTTCAGCTTCAGATATTTTTGAGAAAATTGAACCTAACCCACTTGGTTCGGCATCAATTGCGCAGGTCCATGAAGCTACATTACGGAGCGGTAAAAAAGTCGTTGTAAAAGTACAACGACCAGGCATTTATGATGTTATGGCACAAGACATTGTCTTACTTCGCAGAGCAGCGCAAATCCTAAGGATTATCAGTGAGACAAGCAATGTACTTGATTTCAATATGATTGTTGATGAAATGTGGACTCTAGCCAAACAAGAAATGGATTTTTTGATGGAGGCCAATCATAATTATGAATTTAGCAATTTTAATCGTGATGTAGAGTACGTATCATGCCCCATGATTGAGAAGCATTTAACTACTTCACATATTTTGGTTATGGAATATATTGAAGGAATTCAGATTGATAAGGTCGATCAGCTAGTGGCACTTGGTTATGATATGACGGAGATTGGTAAAAAACTTGGCGAAAATTATGTAAAGCAGATCGTTGACGATGGCTTTTTTCACGCCGATCCTCATCCAGGTAACATTTGGATCCGTGATGGGAATATTGTTTGGTTGGATTTGGGGATGATTGGAAAACTGTCACATAGAGATAAAACGATGTTTCGGAAGGCCGTCATTGCAATCGTCAATAATGACACATATGAGATGAAAAATGCGGTGCTTTCTATTGGTATACAAAATGAGCGAGTCAATCATGCCAAGCTATATGCTGATATTGATGATGTAATGAATAAATATGTCGGAACGGATTTTGGCAGTCTGGATGTTGGACAGCTAATTCGAAGAATGCTCGGAATTGCGAAACGGCATAATATTGGTTTCGCCCCGGGGATTAGTATTCTTGCGCGTGGTGCAATAACCCTTGAAGGAGTGCTTAGATCTTGTTGTCCAGAAGTAAACTTAGTCGACATTTTATCAAGGCATATGAAGTCCGATTTTAAAAAAAATTTTGATTTAGCTGAAGAATTGCAGCATACGCAGAAGTTGTTATATAAATTTACGCGTAAAGCAGTGGATATACCAGGGCAGTTGTCGGATATTTTAAAGATGACAATCAAAGGGCAAACCAAGGTCAATTTAGATTTGACAGGCTGTGAAGAACCAATTAGACAAGTTGATAAGATGATCAATAAACTGATCGTTTGTATCATCAGTTCAGCATTATTAGTCGGTTCAAGCATTATTGCCACAACGCAAATGAAGCCTCAAATCATGGGGATACCGTTACTGGGGGTTTTTGGGTACATTGGTGCTTTGATTTTGTGTAGCCGGCTGTTATATAGTATATTAAAACATAAATAAACTCGGGAGGCTCAGCCTTTCGAGTTTATTTATGTTCGTAGAATATTTTTATTTATCAGAGCTATTACAAGTTGGTAAGAAGAATTTTATAAAAAAAGTGGTACCCCCTGAGGTGGAATCGATGGTAATCGTGGCATTATTTTTGCTGGCAATATTATAACAAATAGAAAGTCCTAAACCGGTACCGTTATCTTTGGTAGTAAAAAATGGTGTGCCGATTTTTTCTCGTATTTCATCAGGAATACCAGGGCCTTCATCTTTGATGGCTAATAAGAGGCTTTCAGGCGTAGTATGGTGGGTAGAAATCGTTATTTTTCCACCACGTTTCATTGCTTCTAAGCCATTTTTAACGATATTTAAAATCAGTTGTCGAATCTCTTTACCATCTAGTAATAAATCAGGAATTTCATGCAAATCAACATCAATAAAGTTATTGCTTGTAATCGCATTGGTTTGCAATAAAGGTAGTATTTGTCTAATGATAGTATTTAAATTGACGGATTCTATTTGACTTCTTTTATTTTTTGCAAGTGATAAATACTCTGAAATGATTAAATTCGCACGATCTAGTTCTTCAATCATCAATTCAAAATAAGATTGATAGGTTTTCATTTCATTTTTATTACTAAGCATTTGCAAAAAGCCACGAACAGAGGTCATTGGATTGCGAATTTCATGTCCTACACCAGCAGCGAGTTCGCTGGCAATATTGAGTCGTTCTAGTCGATCAATTTCATTTGCTAGATCATGTACTTCACTGATATCATTGATCGTAAAAATAATCGCTGGTGTACCTTTATAATCAATATTACGAGCTGATAATAAACCAATGCGTTGGGATGGAGTTAAAGCTGTAAAATTAAAATTCATTTCTATATTTCTAACAATATTGTTATTTTCTAATCTTCTCAAGATACAATTGTGCTGATCTGGTTTTGTATCAAGTGTTAAGTCTAACCAAATTTTATCATAAATATGGTCATGCGATAACCCCGTTGCAATACAAAAGCTTTTATTTGCTTCAATGATTTCCCCAGCTCTATTCGTGATGAATGTTATAATGGGTAATTGATCAAACGTAGTTTCACTTTCATCATTGGTTAATAAAAGTTTTTTGAAGATGTTCTTTTCTTGGATAATATCTGTAATGGAAACTAAGGTTTGCTTACTATGTGGGATGAGAGAAATGGTGATATAGAGATTCTTTTGGATACCTTTGGCCGTTTTCACGTGAATTGTATGATAATTAGGAGCACTATCAGGATCAAATTGCTTTTGGTTTTGCAGATGAATAAAGTAGCGATAAGATCTTTTGGATATTCGTCCTAAGTAGTCCTTTTTACCTTCATAATCTTCTCGATTAATATCGAATAATTTTTCGCAACTTCTATTTAGTGAAACAATCGACATATTTTCACCAAAAATAACCATTGCGGTACTGCTATAATAAAATGCATCATAGTAAAGCTTAGGTAAGTCAGGTAATATAGGTACGGCTATGTTCTGTGATACTCGTTTGATCTTTATAATTGTATTGCTATTTTCTTGGTTTAAATCTTCCTGGGAAAACTTTACTTCAAAAGTAACGACAGAGTCGTTCAGTATTATTTTTTTTGTAAAAGTAATGGAAATATAATGCGATTGACGAAAGTTAGATAGCTCATTCATTAACCAATCTGGTAGATGAAATTTTTTCAGATTGATTTCTTTCGTAAATTTTAATTTTTTAAATAATTGCTCTCCCGCTTTATTAATGGTTAGAATACAGTTTTTATAGTCAACTACAAAAACAGTAGCAGGTAAATTATCAACAAATTCGATATAATCATCATTATGGTTTGTAGATGTAATATCAAGGGCTGTCTTAATGGAACGTTTGTTCATAAAGATATCTCCTAAACTGTTTTTTGGTAAAATTTATTTTATAGATATTATATACAACACATACCAATAAATACCTTTAATAATGGTAAAAATGGTAAAAAAATTTTCGCATATTAAATAGTGTAAGAATTTCCTCTATTATTCTATCAATAAAATTTATCATTCTAGTTTTTATTGAGAAATGTTGTTCATAAGAAGGGGAATTGATCAATAAAAGAGAATTTTATAATAGTTAATCTATGATGAAGTTTATTTAGGCAAAGGGGATATTTATGCAAGATTTTACAAAATATAATACGATATTTTTTGATTTAGATGGTACGTTGTTCGATTCTGCGCTAGGGATTATTCGTTGTCTTCAGTATTCATTAGAAAAGCTTAATATTGTGGAAACTGAAGGAGAGAAGCTACGCCATTATATCGGCCCTTCACTAACAGAAACTTATACAAAAATTTACGGTATGAGTGATGAGGAGGCCGTGCAAGCGACTGAGTTTTATCGCGAGCGATTTGAACGTGAGGGAATCAAGGAAAATGTAATGTTTGAAGGGGTCGATCATTTATTAGCGGGGTTGAAAGCACAGAAAAAAACAATGGTTCTCGCAACGGCAAAACCGACGGAGCACGCCAAAAAGATTTTAGAGTATTATCAGATTGATCATTATTTTACAGTGATTGCTGGCAGTAATTTTGATGGCACGCGGGAACATAAAGGCGAAGTGATCGAATTTGCTTTGTCCCAACTAGAAAATCCTGACGTTAAAAATATTATTATGGTTGGTGATCGTCAGCATGATATTTTAGGGGCGAAAGAAAATGATCTTGCAGTTATTGGGGTAGGGTATGGGTATGGAACGTTAGAAGAGTTAACGGAAGCTAAACCGGATAAAATAGTTACTTCGGTGGAGGAACTTAGCAATCTATTATTAGGAAAATAATCAGTATTTTATAGTCTAAATGATAAACAATGCGTTTATTATTTAGACTATTTTTTACATAAGGAAAATAAAAATATGGTTACCTTTTTGAAAAATGCTGAATAGAATGAAAGAAAAAGGAAGCGGAAAAAATAAATAGTAGAGGGATCGGTATGATAAGACAAAGTTTTGCGAAAAAACTTCGGCAAATGGTAGTGGGTGTAGACCGGCGCATACCAATACTGAATGGCGAATTGGTCACAGCAATCAATTTTGACAATGCCGCAACAACACCACCGTTTATCTCTGTTATGAGTGAGATTAATGAATTTGTTTCATGGTATTCCTCAGTGCATCGAGGAATGGGCTACAAGTCGACGGTGTCTTCAGACATTTACGAAAATGGTAGAGCGTTGATTAAAAAATTTGTTGGTGCAGATGATCATAAAGATACGTTGATTTATACAAAGACGACGACAGAAGCAATTAATATTTTTGCGAATGCTTTCTGGTATGAGCACCGAAAGGCAATGATTCTTAGTACAGAAATGGAACATTTGGCGAACGATTTACCGTGGCGTTATAAATTTGCCATGGACTATGTAAAGATTGATCAAGTTGGCAGATTGGATCTGGTCGATTTAGAAAAGAAATTAATACAATACAAAGGCAAAGTCAAGCTGGTAAGTGTGACCGGTGCATCCAATGTAACTGGCTATATCAATCCGATTTATGATATTGCAAAGCTTGCGCATAGCTATGGTGCGGAAATATTAGTAGATGGTGCTCAATTGGTACCACATCGGGCGGTAGACATGAAGCCACATGAACGGGAGGAGCATATTGACTATTTGGTATTTTCAGCTCATAAAATGTATGCACCTTTTGGTATTGGAGTGCTTATTGGCAAGAGTAGGACTTTTAAGAAAAACACACCTTATTTAAAAGGTGGAGGAGCAGTAGAACTCGTTACTGATACTTTTGTAGATTGGGATGCTGCGCCTTATAAAGATGAAGCTGGTACACCAAATGTGATCGGTGTTGCGGCACTGTTAAAAGCGATTACTACTTTAAATAAGCTTGATATGCAGCGAGTCCATATCTATGAGCAAGAAGTGATAAATTATATCATTGACGGGCTTAGAGCTGTTAAAAATATTAAATTGTTTGGCTGTCCTAAAAAACAAGGTGATAAAGTCAGCATTATTTCTTTTATTTTGCCCAATATTGAGCATCGGATGATTGCAAAAATATTATCTTATGAATTTGGTATTGCTGTCCGCAGTGGTTTATTTTGCGCCCACCCTTATGTACAGAAGTTGCTAGGTTTGTCAAGTGAAGAGATTCAATACTACAGAGAAAATGACAATGTCCCTTTTCCAGGAATCGTTCGAGTGAGCCTTGGAGTTTATAACAATTATGAAGAAGCGGATGTCTTTCTTCGTAGTGTGCATGATATCGCGAATAATGTTACTGGTTATATTGAAAAATATAGTAAGATAAAAGAGTTTCCCCCATATCCCAAGTCAGGTATATTTAACAATAATCGTCACTATTTACCATAATAGGAGCTATAAGAGAAGGCGTTTTCTCTTGTAGCTCTTATTTTATATTAATTTTATATTAATTTATTAAATTTTGTAGAAGTTAGATAGGATTTTTGTCAATTAGTGCGAATACTATGAAAAGTACATTCGATTTTAAGATAATAATTAGGAGGTCTATGGTGTTGCAAGGAATAAGGGGAGCTATTACTGTAACAGAAAATAACAAAGAAATTATTTTTCTCGCAGTACAAGAGTTGTTAAAGGAATTAGTGACCAAGAATAACTTAGATATTAAAGATATTGGGGCGGCTATTTTTAGTGCCACACCCGATTTAAATGCGGCATTTCCAGCAGCTGCAGCCAGAAAAATTGGCTGGGAATTAGTCCCATTATTTGGAACGCAAGAGCTGGATGTTGAAAATGGGTTAGATAAGTGCGTACGTGTACTTTTATTGGTAAATACAGAAAAACGACAAAATGAAATTGTCCATGTATATTTAGGCGAATCCAATTGCCTACGCCCTGATTTAGCCCAAAAGATATTGTAATCTACTGAAATACAAAATAATAATATGAATAAAAGGGGTTAGCTATAATGAAAAAAGTAGTTCATACTGACAATGCACCAAAAGCAATTGGTCCATACTCGCAAGCGATTAAAGCAAATGGTTTCTTATTCATCTCAGGACAAATTCCAGTAAATCCGCAGACTGGTGAAATCGTGGCAGGTGGTATCGAAGCGCAAACAGCACAATCCTTGGAAAATTTAAAAGCAATCCTAGCTGAAACTGGCGCTACGTTAAATGATGTTGTTAAAACTGGTGTTTTTCTAGCTGACATGAGCGATTTTGTAGCGATGAACACAGTATATGCAAAATACTTTATAAGCGAAGCACCTGCCCGTGCTTGTGTACAAGTTGCAAAATTGCCGAAAGATGCCTTAGTTGAAATTGAATTAATTGCAATTTGTAACGATAAGTACACCTATTAAGAAATAGGGATAAATAAACCCTAGTTGCATGTGAGTTATTATAATGCAACTAGGGTTTTTACGTATATCCTAAGTAAAGTTGGTTGATTTATCTAGAGTTTCTAGGAAGATAAGTTTTTGTCATGGAATTGTCACATTGATATAGTATGGTAGAAAAATAATTGAACAAGTGGGAAAATATATTGGCAAGGCTTTATGTAATAGGTAGTGTGGTGACATTTGCAGAGGTAGATGGAGAGTGAAAGTTTATGAGACATGATTTTTCAGCAATAAATAAGAAAAAAGTTCTTACGGTAGGCGTAGTTTGTATTGCTGCTATTGGGATGATTTATTTTTTATTTCATGGCAGTATCAATCAGAATAAAGAAACTAAGGTTAACATTAAGCCAGCCGTAGATACTTATATAGTTGAGCGCAAAGACATGATGCGGCGGGTGTCTTTATTTGGGCAAACGGTATCAGACGCAAATATCGATATCGCACCTAAATATGCAGGTCGTATCACTGCAGTAAATGTTACTTTAGGGCAAAAGGTTAAAGCCGGTGATATATTACTTGTACAAGATACTGGTGATCTTGATTTATCAATAGCACAAAACAATGCGGCAACGCGGCAGGCAGAAGCTGATGCAAAAGAATCAGAGTCTACCTACAATGCCTCTTATCAAAAAGAACAGATAGACTACGAACGTACCAAAACAAAATATGGAAATTATCAGTCACTTTATGATCAGGGAGCTATTGCAAAAGAAACATTAGACACAGTTTATCAAGACATGGTCAATAGTAAAGCTGCATTAGATACACTTTTAAATCAGATAATGTCAGGGGATATTCCTGCAACTGTAGAATCAAAAAAAGCAGCTATGGAAAAATCAAAAGTTGGTACTCAATCTTTGGAGAAGCAACGTGATGATTTGATTTTACGTGCTCCACGTGATGGAGTGATTGGCTATCGTAATATTGAAGCTGGTGCATTTGTTACAGTTGGTCAGAAACTTTTAACATTAGTTGATAATAGTAAAATTTATATTGATTGTCAGCTTTCTGAGCAAGATGTAGCTGCAGTTAAAACTGGGGCAAAAGTAAAAGTAGATATTGAATCTTTAGGTAATAGCTATGAAGGGACGATTATTTATGTGAGTCCGGCAACAGATAGTACAACAAAAAGCTATACTGCCAGAATTGAACTGGATGACAATGATGAATTGATTAAAGCTGGTATGTTTGGTCGTACACAAATTGAAATTTTGCAACGTCCCCAAACACTATTTGTACCAAAAGAAAGCGTTATTGAGAAGAATGGAAAAATATCTTTATTTATTATTGACAGTGAAAATAAAGCCCAAGAACGTCTGGTTAAGCTTGGTCTGAGAAATGATCTACAGGTAGAAATTCTCGAAGGCCTTCAAGAGGGAGACAGAGTTGCTGTCACTAATTTAGCGCGCTTAAAGAATGATATGGTCGTTGACATAAATGGTTCAAGCGGGCAGGTGAATAATCCATGAATTTAACACGTTTTTCCATACAAAGGCCAATTGGAATTTGTATGATTGTTGGGTTTTTTGTTGTGCTTGGTCTATATAGTTTTTATCGCATTGGCGTGGAATTATTGCCTGCACTGAATACACCATATGTTACTATATCCGTAAAGTATCCTGGAGCAAGTGCTGAATCGGTGGAGCAGCAAGTCGTAAAACCTTTAGAAGATGCTTTATCTTCGGTATCTAACGTCAAACAAATGACGTCAACTGCCAGTGCAGAACAAGCGAGAATCACACTGCAGCTAGAGTTTTCAGCGAATGCTGACTTTGCTTCTATTGAGGCAACAAAAAAAGTAGATGCGGTTAGATCAAAACTTCCTGATTCTGTTGATGATCCAGTTGTTATCAAACGTGATATCAATGCTTCACCAATTGTACAAATTGCAGTGCTGTCAAAAAATTCCTTATCAGATATTTATAGCAAAGCAAGCAATGTTTTTCAGGATCGACTGCAGCAGTCTGACGGAGTGTCCGAAATAGAGCTGAGTGGTGGACGTGATAAAGAAATTGCCGTAGAAATTGATAAAGATAAGTTGGCATTTTATAAATTAACCTTAAATCAAGTGATTAGTAAAATTAATTCAGAAAATGCATTGCTTCCATCTGGATCAATCTATACGACGACTACACAAACGAGTGTGCGAGTAACTGCACAATATAAAGCCGCAGAGGATATTGAAAAATTGCAAATTACTAACTCTGCTGGAGCTAGTATTCCGATAACAGCAATTGCAAATATTAGGGCACAAGATGTCAGAGCAAATCGCTATGGTCGTGTAAATGGTCAAGATGCAATTTCAATGGCAATCTACAAAAACAGCGATGCCAATATTGTTTCAACAGCGGATGCAATTTTAAAGAATTTGGCGAAACTACAAAAAGATTATCCCGATTATGAATTTGTTGTGGTTAATAACTCTGCTGATTATGTTAATAATTCTTTGCATAATACATTAGGTACACTAATTGAAGGGTTATGTACCACAGGGTTAGTCTTGTTCTTATTTCTTCGTGGGTGGCGGTCAACTTTGGCGGTAATGATTGCTATTCCAACATCACTCGTATCGACATTTCTCATTATGTATATGGCGGGTTTTACCTTTAACATGATGTCCCTAATGGGGATGGCACTTTGCGTGGGGATACTAGTTGATGATTCAATTGTGGTACTGGAAAATATACATCGGCATATGACGATGGGCAAGGATGCAAAAGTTGCAGCAGAAGATGGTCGTAATGAAATTGGTATGGCGGCCATTTCCATTACACTTTGTGATGTTGTGGTCTTTTTACCAATTGCTTTTATGACAGGAATGACAGGACAATTTTTTAGGCAATTTGGGTTAACCATTGTGTTCGCTACGTTATTTTCCTTATTTATTTCGTTTACGCTTACGCCGATGTTGGCTTCCAGATTTTTTTCTAAGGGTTATACTGCACCAAAAGGCAAGATTTGGTCATTTATGGATAAGATTGAACATCTTGCAGTAGAAAAATATGATAGAATTCTAAAATGGAGTTTAAATAACCGGAAAAAGATTTTGGTGACTGCATTGATTTTATTTTTCAGCACGATGAGTTTTATTCCTCTAGGAATTGTCGGTTCTGAATATATGCCACGTACAGATGAGAGCAGCTTTAATATTAATGTTCAGTTACCTGTCGGACAGAGTGTCGAACAGACAGATATCGTGATTGCACAATTAGAAGAATTTTTAAAAACGATTCCTGAAGTAAAGTTTTATTTATCCACGATTGGTGGCACAAATCAATATGAAGGTAGCATAAGTGTACAACTCTATGACCGCAAAGAACGTGACCGTAGTGTATGGCAAGTCACCGATGATGTACGAAAATTTGCGAATGAAAATATTAGTGGTGGCGATGTTCAAGTAAAAGAAACCCAATCGTCAGTAGCTGGGGTATCAGGTGGAGTTGGTTCTGGCCGTGGTAGTGGGGCATTTCAATTAGAATTGCGTAGCAACGATTTAGATAGCTTGGTTGCTACCTCTTATAAAGTTCAAGATTTATTGAAAAAAAATGTCAATGGATTAAAAGATGTTAGTAGTTCTTATACCGAAGGTATGCCAGAAGTGCAAATGGTGCTTGACCGAGAAAAATTAAAACAATATAATACATCCATTCAGGATGTTACGAATACTTTTTCAGCAGCAATCGCTGGTACACAAGCTGGGGTAATTGCTAATGACGTAAAAAATGATGGTAATGATACCGATATTAATGTTAGATTTAAAGGAAGTGACGGTTTTAAAACTTCTGATATCGCTAAGATACCAATTAATGCAGGCGGTAATATCATCTTTCTTGATGATGTTGCAACAATCAAAGAGGGCGTTGGACCAGTGAGCATTCGTCGTTCAGATAAACAACGTTCAATTGTTATTGGGGCAAATTTAACCAATCGACCATTAAATGAAGTAATAAAAGAAGCAACAACATTATTAAATAAAGAAGACTTAGGCAATGGTGTTAGCTATCGTTTTACAGGTCAGGCTACTAGTATGAATGATACTTTTAGTGAATTACTACAAGCGCTGTCCTTGGCTTTGGTACTGATTTATATGTTACTTGCTGTTTTATATGAATCAACATTGACTCCATTTATTCGTATGTTCTCGTTACCATTAGGTTTGATTGGTTCAGTATTATTGCTCTTCATCACCAATAATACGATCAATCTCTATTCTTTAATTGGTATTTTGGTTATGGATGGACTTGTTGCGAAGAATGGGACATTACTACTTGACTATACATTAACGCTCATGGATAAAGGAATGAATGCCCATGATGCAATTATCGAAGCAGGTAAAGTAAGGCTAAAACCAATTTTCATGACGACGCTAACCATGGTGGTTGGTATGCTGCCAACAGCGTTATCCATTACAGAAGGCTCTGAAACACGTGTCAGTATGGCTTGGGTGATCATTGGTGGTTTGTTAACTTCAACGGTATTTACCTTAATTGTTATTCCAATTATTTTCTTGTTCTTTGAAAAACATCCAATGCATAGCTGGTGGGGAAGTTTGAAAAGACTAGTTTTTAAGGCATAGAGAAAGGCAGGTCTGCAATGAAGTTTGCAGCCTGCCTTTTTCTATGATGACAAGGTATGTTTAGATTTTATCAAAATGACTTAGCAGTAGAGTCCTTTGTACTGTTTGGCATGATCAGGGAATCGTAAGTATCATCATTAGATTTTTTTATTTGACGAAAGCTTGGAAACATCGTAATCTTATAGAAGAATTTTTTTTAGTAGGTGTTGAAATTATATGAATCAAATTTTAAAAGCACTCTGTCTTTCTGTGACAGTCGGCGCTTTATTTGCGTTAATTAATGTGCCGTTACCTTGGACATTAGGGCCAATTGCGGCGATTTCTTTATATTCCTTAAAAACAGGTAAGCGGATTTATTGGCCGATTACGATACGTGATACGGCATTGATCGTACTCGGTTATGCGATGGGGAGACCCTTTACAGTAGAAACTGGCTATAAAATCCTTGAACATTTACCTTTGATGTTAATTGCAACCCTCATCACCGTATTTGTAGGAATCCTTGTTGGCTATATTACCCATCGAAAAACTGGGATTAGCCTAGAAACTTGTTTGTTGGGGTGCGTACCAGGTGGATTATCCCAGATGGTGGTATTGGCGGAGGAAATGGAAAATACCGATCAAACAGCGGTAACGATTATGCAAACGGTTCGTATGTTATCGGTCGTGTTTAGTGTACCATTTTTGACCATGCATGTACTTCATGATGGCAATCCAACTGCCGCTGCAGCAAGCGTATCGATGGTAAGTAGTAATGAAATATTGATTTATAGTTGTGTTGCCGTTGCAGGGGCTTTTTTTGCTAAATTTTTACGATTACCCACAGCTTTTTTGTTAGGACCTATTTTGGTTACTGGTGCTTTTATTTTAGCAACAGGTATTCCAGCACCTATTGTACCTTCTTATATTATTAGTACAGCGCAAGTATGTGTGGGTACATATATTGGTTCTAGTATTAATTTAGCTAAAATTAAAATATATCATGGCTTGATGCCATGTCTTTTTGTCGGCGTCGCCGGTGTTTTATTTGTATCTTTATTTACGGGGTATATGGTTGTAAAGTTAACCTCAGTATCTCTTGCAACCGCATTTTTGAGTACTGCGCCGGGCGGGTTAGCCGAGATGGGAATCACTGCGCTAATCGTTGGGGCAGATATCTCGACAATGACGGCGTACCAATTGGTTCGTTTGCTCTTTATTATGCTACTATTTCCAATCATCGTAAAATTGATTATCAAGTTTCGTGATCGAAACTTATTGTCCAATCATTGATTCTCAATTTTATTCACAAACAATTTCCCTTTACTATCAATGACCGCATATAAAACTTCAGCTTTATTTCTTATCCCTTGTTTGGCTAATTCATTTTCTAGCCAGGTAAGGGATAAATTATTTTTCGTTAAGTGCTCATGGAGGATTTCCCCATCCATAATTAACTCTACTGGAAAGGTTGCCTCTGCCATTTTGAGTCCCATATCCGTTTTAGTTACTGGTTGTTCCAATGTCTTTTTGATTACGCTGAGACCACCTGTTGTTTCTAAAATAGCAAACTGTACTTCACTAATATCAAGGACTCCTTGTTCGCGGAGCTGGGCATTTAATTCATCCAAATCATAGCGAAGTTCCTTCATATTTTCTTTTAGAATAGTACCATTTTCAATTACGATTGTTGCCTCACCTTCGATAATCTTACGTATGGAACGATTTTTTATGGTAAGATAGGAAAACACATAGGTAAGAATAACAAATAATACTAAATCATAAAAGTGACTCCAGACTTTATCCGGATCGGAAGCAGCTATATTAGCGGCAATCGATCCAATTGTAATGCCGCTAATGTATTCATAAAAGGTCAACTGCCCAACTTGAGTTTTTCCTAAAAACCGTGTGAAAATTAATAAACTGACAAAGACTAAACCAGTCTGCCAAGTATCGCGAAATATTTCTTGAAAGTCCATTGATGCACCTCATTCTATTATTTAAGTTATGCTTAATATGTGCAATAGTAGGAAGAAATAGTCAGTAATATACTCAAAAAGATAAACCTATGGTTCCTTTTTTGAGTATAGACTTTACATATTACAAGTAGACAGGAATTTGTATTTCATACATAGAAGTACTATATATTCTAAGTAAAGGAAATTATGTATTTGTTATTGCGGGATTGCTAGTATTGGCTACTTATACTTGGCAATTTCGCAAAGTTCCCGGTGCAAAGGCGCAGGTATATGGGCAGATTTTGCTAATGCCCGCGAATATATTCGTGGTGTGCAGATGGCTAAAATGGAAACAGAAGGCTTGGTAGCAGCTTTACAAAACTACGTTACTTGGTTTTGCCGAGAATATGGTTTGGATATTCAACTAGATATTTCGAAGAAATTTGAAGAACAGGATATGGGCTCGATTGCTGCATTACAGTTGCTCAGGATCGTTCAGGAAGCTTTGGCTAATATTCGTAAACATGCGAAAGCCAGTCATTGTTCCCTAAAACTGATGCTGGATGATACCGTGATTCGTGTTATTATTACAGACGATGGTGAAGGATTCGACATTGCCGTGTGTTCTTGTGGGACAGGTTTTGGGTTTACAACAACGCGTGAGCGCGCTGAAAAAGCTGGCGGCATGCTAAAAATAAAATCAGTTCTTGGTCAAGGGGGAAAAAAGAGTCATAGAAATTCCTCGAATTGCATCTTAGCTATGGGGGAGAGATACATAAGATAAAGCGGAAAATTTTTTCATAACTTTGATGGAGAGGAAGTTATTTTTAGTGAGAGTACTACTTGTTGACGATCATTTCCTGTTATTGGAAGGAATGGTCAATCTCTTTGCCGCACAGGGAATCGAGGTTGTCGGTACGGCTAGAGACGGATTAGAGGCATTGGAGCAGGCACGCAAATTACAACCGGATGTTATTTTGATGGATGTCTACATGCCCCGTTGTGATGGGGTATCAGCTACTCGCTTAATAAAAGCGGAACTGTCGAAGATAAAAATTGTTATGCTGACGGCCTAGGAAGAGGAAGAAAACCTATTTGAAGCAATAAAAAATGGTGCTTGTGGCTATTTGTTAAAAAATTTGCAGGCAGAAGAATTGACTACAATATTTTCTGATATAGAAAATGGCGAGCCCCCAATGGCACTTGGCCTAGCAATGAAAGTTCTGAAAGAGTTTGCTCGCCAGCAAGAGGCTGGTAAAGAGTCTCTTGCGATAGAAAAAGCACCAGTAGAAGCAAAATTTTCGCCACGGCAGACGATTGTATTATCTCTTGTCGCTCAAGAGAAGAACTATCGTCAAGTTGCCGAAATTCTTTTTTTAGTGAACGGACGATTAAATATGAGATCAAAGAGATCTTGAAACGCCTCCACTTAAAGAATCGCAGTGAAGCAATTGCCTACGCCGCGTGCAGTGGTATTGCGGACGTAAAAGTAGAATGAAGAAGAAAAACGAAAGTGCAGTCTGAAAAAGATTGCACTTTTTATTTAATACAATAAAAAGCCACAGATTTATTCTGAGGCTTTAGAAATAATGAATTGCCATGATTTCAGAATTTACTTCTCCGTGCGCATTTATCTATGTAAAGTGTGCTGAATTACATTCCATATTTTCTATGAATATTATACCATAAATCTATTCAAATATTAAGACTGCTAATTATTGGGATTTGCTGATATAATTGCTTATAGACTATGAGGTGGAAGGTGATTCAATGAAAATTGTAGTTATTAATGGGAGTCATAAAGGAAAGGCTGGCAATACCAATATAATGGTGAATGCCTTTTTAAAAGGAGCGCAGGAAGCAGGTGCGGAAACAGTAAATATTTTTTTGGCGGAAAAGGAGATTAAATATTGCAAGGCCTGTAAAGCTTGTTGGTTTAATAGCCAAGGGCAGTGCGTGATCGAAGATGATATGGCTGAGATAATATCTCTTATGGAAGGTGCAGACATTCGTATCTTGGCTACGCCACTTTATTTTGACAATATCTCTAGTATGCTAAAAGTCTTTATGGATCGGATGATGGTAACGGCCAATCCTTATTGGGAAAAGGATAAAGATGGGGAATGTCGACATTTCACAACCAGTTTACCTCCGAAATTAATAATGATAGCCAACTGTGGGTATCCAGAAAGATCTCATTTTCAAGTCATTTCTCATTGGATTAAGAGGCATGCGCGTAACATAAACACAGATATAATCTGCGAAATATATGCTTCACAAGGTGCTCTTCTGAGTACCAATGCAGATGAGGTGAGGCCGATTATTGCTACTTATCTGAAGGTTTTAGAAACAGCAGGTAAAGAAATTGCTACCGAAATGAAATTAACCGAGAAAACCGCAAAATTGTTAGAACATAACTTTATTCCTAATGAAATTTACATTAAAAAAGTTAAGCGATATGTTGATAATATGCTGAAAAAGTAGTTTTATCGTGGCCATGAAAAACATTTTGATGAAGTTTTCACTACTTAATAATAAAATATATTAAAGTGGCAGATATAAAAGGTAGTGGGGTTATCTTATGCACAAAGTATATTTAGAAATGATAGGTCTAGCTTCACGAATATAAGTATGGAAAGCCTATTCATAAAAATAATAGGAATGCAATCTAAATAAAAATTGCATTTTTGGGCAATGAAATTTGTGATTTTTAGGAAGCTTATACATAGATTTATGGTAATGCTATCTGATAAAATAGTAAGGAAAGCTAATATTAGAAAAATATTCTATTATCCGAAAGGAGAGTCTATGTTAGAAAAATCAGTGTGTACAATAAAAAGTAATCTCGTAAAGGGGAAAATATGTTTATTAGTTATTTGTCTAGCCGCAAAAATTAGTTTCGGCAATGCAACTGTAACGTTTGCGGCTGATGCAGATACAGTTGAGACTGCACAAGAAAGCCATGTAATTCCTTATCCTGCTGATTATAATCTGACGAGTGAAGGTGCATCTGCATATCAGGGGATAGGCAATGTCAAAAACTCTCCCTATTACACTTCAGTGGATTATTACAACCTCAAGTCAACCAATACCTTAACAATTCTGTCGCACTATAAAACGTATCAACAAACAACAGAAATAACCTGTGGTCCGGCCGCGGTTTTAACCGTTTTACATTATTTTGGTGATACTAACTGGGATGAACAAAAAATAGCCCAAATAATGGGTACAAAACCAGCAGTAGGTACAGAAACGAAAGGAATGGTTACGTTTTTTAAACAGCTAGGCTGGGAGGTTCAATCAAGTTTGACGACAGAGAAAAATGGTAACACCTTTGCATCGGTAAAGGATTTCAAAGAATTTGTAATTGCAAATTTGAAAAATAATACCCCAGTATTGGTTGAAAATATTGATTGGGGCGGGCATTGGCGAGTTATCATTGGTTATGATACGATGGGCACAGCTACGGAAGCTGATGATGTTTTGATTTTAGCCGATTCGTATGATACCGCAGACCATTTGCAGGATGGTTATGTCGTAACTTCAGTAGAAAAATTCTATTTCATGTGGTTTGATGCCCATATGCTACCCAAAGATCATCAAGAGCAGCAATGGTTAGTAGTAAAACCAGTTAATGGAAATAAAACCAGCAATGAAAATCAAAAGTAATTATATTCACTTATCCAACGATGTAAACTACTGTCAATGATGCCTAAATCTCTAGCAGCCTCAAGAACAGATTTATCCGTACTTTGTGACATTTTGACGGTTACCGTTTTAAACTGCTTGTCAGATACAGCCATTTTCATAATCTGGTCTATCTTTCGCACTTAACTTTGTGTCCAGATTATTATATCATCTCCAAAAGATAACCAGAAGTTCTGTCTAGGACTTCTGGTTATCTTTTTTTTGTTCAAAAAACATATTGACATGTCTATAACTTTATACTTTAAACTCTATATTATCATAAGTGAAATTAGGTAGGGAGTAGTGTTTATGAAAAAGAAAATTTTAAGGATTCGAACATTTTATTGGTTGGGAGCTATTTTGGATGCGCGACTTGGAATTGTACTATTAGTAAAGAGATATCTAGAAATGCCGGATTTTATACGAAACCCTGATTCTAGGGCTACGCTATTAGCTGGATTATATAGTGTGGGACAAGATTGCGGGCTGATGTGGGGATGGAAATTTTTGCTTATTTGGGCAGACCGGAAACCTTTGGCGAGAAGAGGCGTAATATTACTAACCGTATTTCCAGTCGTTTTTCTCTTGTTGATAAATG
This sequence comes from uncultured Veillonellaceae bacterium, assembly GCA_963805085.1. GTDB lineage: Bacteria > Bacillota > Negativicutes > JARBTT01 > JARBTT01 > JARBTT01. Next base: position 262,327 of record CAWDTA010000005.1, read on the forward strand.
TTATAGATATAATTCTAAGAGGCGTTGACGTTATCTCTAACCAGGGGATTAATATTGGAATAGGAATTATTTTAATAGTCTGGGGCTTATATTGCTATATTGAGGCAGGAAAAATTGAAAAAGAACTACATTGAAATAAAGCAATTACATGTTTTAAGGTGACTCTATTGAGAGGTGGTATGTAAATGTTCTTGATTAATCGAAATTTTGGGCTACTTTGGTTTGGGCAGTTAGTTTCGCAGTTAGGTGATAAAGCGTATAACATTGCGCTGATGTGGTGGTTGTTTGAGAAAACTAAATCACCATTTTTTGTTAGTTCTTATCTTGTTGCATCAATGCTGCCGGAGTTGATCTTTGGTCCAGTGGCTGGGGTGTATATTGATCGCTGGAACAAAAAGAAAATATTAGTTGTATCTGATATAGTTCGAGGAATTGTTGTTTTAGCGCTTGCTGTTCTTTATCAGTTGAATCTTTTAGAAATATGTCATATCTATATAGCGGCACTCTGTATATCTCTATGTGTTGCGTTATTTAATCCAACGGCAATGTCGGTTATACCGGTCATTGTTGAAAAAGGCAAACTCCAGCAAGCAAATGCTATGAGTCAAATGGTAACAGGGGGCGTATCGATAATCGGCCCATTATTAGGGGCTTCTAGTGTTGCTTTAATAGGATATGTAGGAGTGCTCGTATTTAATGGGATTTCTTATATTATATCAGGAGTATGCGAGGTTTTTTTGCGGATACACACAATAGAAAAACAGACTAAGGAATCGGTTTTTGCTAGTTTGATGCAAGGTTTTCATTATATTAGGACAGATGTGCGGGTGTCTGTAATTGTAGTTGTGATTGCTATCGTTCATGTATTTGTCGGAAGTATTGTAGTTATTATGCCTTTTGTTGCCAATTTATTGGTTGGAAACGAGCTCAATAATTTAGGAGTACTACAAGCTGCCATTGGTCTTGGGATGATTGTTGGGGCGGTATACATATCAAAATATGTACGTAAAATTTTTAATGAATTATATCTCTTTTACGCTATTATGTGCATGGGGTTAGGAATTTTAACACTTGGAGTACTACAGTTAATGCAGGTTCAGTTACTAGTTTTTTATGCAATAGTTTGCACAATGATAGGTTTTTGTATAGCTGTTGCAAGTGTGTTTTGGCGGACGATCGCTCAGCATTGCGTTCCTAAAGAAATGACTGGACGAGTTTTTAGTGTATTTTCTACGACAGGCAATATTTCTTTACCTATTTCGATTGGAGCATTCGGAATATTCTTGAACTATATCAACTCTGCATCGTTATTAGCTTTAACAGGAGCTTGCCTAATCATCATTGGAATAGTACTGTTATATAAGAAACAAAAAATTTTTAATGGTACTTTAAACAAGGGATAAAGAGAAGGTGGGGAGAATGATTGTCCCTCCACTGAGTAAATTGTTTTTCATTTTTGTCAAAGTATTTTGAGAAAGGCAGTGGAGAGATGGTAGCTTCAATTGGCCAACTCGCAGGTAAATTTAATTTATCGCGGAGTACATTACTTTATTATGATTCGATTGGTATATTATCGCCTGCTAAAAGGAGCAACAACAATTATCGTGTATATTCTGAAGAAGAGTGTCATCGTTTGGAGCAAATAGCTATTTATCGCAGAGCAGGTTTGTCCCTTCAAGAGATAAAAGAAATATTAGACGGTACAAAATGTGCTGCAGTAATTAATTTGGAGGCAAAATTGGAAGAATTAAATGAAGAAATTGCTATATTAAGGCAGCAACAGTATTTTATTATTAACCTTTTGCAGGATCATCGACTTTTGGACAGGGTGAGTACAATTCAAAAGGATTCATTTGTCGGGGTGTTACAGTCCGCCGGGATCAATGATAAGGCTATGTGGAAACTTCATAATCAATTCGAAAAGCAATTCCCAGAGAAGCATGAAACTTTTCTGCAACTTCTTGGGTTAACTACTGAACAAGTTGGAGAAATTAGGCGGTGGTCGCGAGAGGCGTAAGAGTGGAGGGAATGTCAATAACTAATAAAAATCCGAATCTTTATTAGTTATTATGGCTTCGCAAATATAATTACTCATAGAAAAAATATTAGTCATATAATCGGTATTTTTTTATTTGAAATACAAAATAATAATAGTTATGTAATAAAAATCAACAACTTATTTATACAAGTGAAGTAAATCATGATATAATTTACAGCTGAGTGTATATTTATATTTTCTAGTTTAGGAGGATTTATTGTGAATATTTTTCGTACTAAAGGTCTTGAAGTATTAAAAAAAGAGGCAGCGACTACTTCTTTGCACAGATCATTAGGTGCTTTAGATGTTGTTTTGCTAGGCGTAGGGGTTATCATTGGTACAGGTATTTTTGTACTGACTGGTCTTGCTGCCGCAAAATATGCTGGACCTGGTTTAATGCTATCCTTCGTTATTGCCAGTGTGACTTGCGCTTTTGTCAGCTTGGCTTATGCAGAGCTTGCTTCGATGGTACCGGTATCGGGAAGTGCCTATACGTATACATATGCTTCTTTGGGAGAATTCATTGCCTGGTTAGTAGGTTGGAATTTAATTTTGGAATATACTGTTGGGGCTAGTGCCGTTGCAGGCGGCTGGTCAGCGTATATGGCTGGCTTACTAAAATCTGGTGGAGTTGAATTGCCAAAAGCTTTAACTGCTGTGCCAGCAGATGGCGGGATTGTTAACTTACCAGCTATGTTGATTACGTTATTTTTAACTTATTTATTAGTACTTGGGATCAAAGCAAGTACGACAGTTAATAAAGTGTTAGTTGCCGTTAAGTTTATTGCGATCTTTACCTTTCTGTTATTAGCGGGTCCAAAAGTTGACGTTACAAACTGGACACCGTTTATGCCATTCGGTTTTGCTGGTGTTTCCGCTGGGGCTGCGGTTATTTTCTTTGCGTATCTTGGCTTTGATGCCGTTGCAACAGCAGCTGAGGAAACGCGCAATCCAAAACGCGATATGCCAATTGGTATTATCGGTTCGCTTGCTATTTGTACGGTTTTATATATCGCAGTATCTGGGGTTATGACAGGCGTCGTGAGTTACACAGAGCTTGATAATGCTGAACCAGTTGCCTACGTGCTACGAACCATTGGCTATAATTTTGGTTCTGCTGTCGTGGGGACCGGGGCGATTGCAGGTCTAACAACAGTTTTATTGGTTATGATTTATGCACAAACGAGAGCATTTTTTGCGATGTCACGTGATGGACTCATTCCAGCTGGCATTTGTAAAGTTCATCCGAAATATGGTACGCCTCATGTTATCACGATGATTGTTGGGGTTATCATTGCAATTATTAGTGGTTTTACACCGATTCATATTGTTGCAGAAATGTGTAGTAGTGGGACTTTATTTGCGTTCGTTATTGCTTCTATTGGTGTTGTTGTTATGCGTCGTCGGTATCCAGAGGCAGACCGTCCTTTCAAGTGTCCAGCAGTGAATGTGATTGCTAGCCTAGCAATCATTTCTTGTCTTTACGTTATGAGCAACTTATCGAGTATGACAATAGAAAGATTTTTCGTTTGGAGTATCATTGGCTGTGTGATTTATTTCATGTATGGTTATTCACACAGTAGATTAAATCACAAATAGTTAGCTTTTAAGAGAAATCAAGAAAAATCTTTATTTAAAAGCGACTAAAGTCACAATTATGTGCTTAATAATTTACTTTAGTTATAATATTCTGACAATGTCATAAATGATAATAATATATTATCGTTAAAATAACTGTATTATATTTACTTTAATTTTGCTTGGGTGTATAATTAATTAATATTTGTTCGTATATAGTGCATAAAAAAACATAACTTCGTCATAAAAATTCAGTTATGCATATGATGGTATACGAAGAATTATTTGTTTTATGTAATAGTAATATATGATTTATTGTATGTTACATATTTACAGTAAAAATAGTGTCCCTAAGTGTATTTACAGGTTCATTCGCTATACAGTTGTATAGTAATTTTGTAAGTTGAGAGGAGCTATGACATGAGTAAAAAAATGAAAACAATGGATGGTAATGCGGCTGCTGGGTATATTTCCTATGCGTTCACCGATGTAGCAGCAATTTATCCTATTACACCATCTTCACCAATGGCAGAATTCGTTGATGAATTAGCCGCAAAGGGTCAAAAAAATATATTTGGACAAACAGTTAAAGTTATTGAATTACAATCAGAAGCAGGCGCAGCAGGTGCGGTTCACGGATCACTGCAAGCAGGTGCGTTAACAACCACTTATACAGCATCACAAGGCTTGTTATTGATGATTCCGAATATGTATAAAATTGCTGGTGAACTTTTACCAGGTGTATTCCATGTAAGTGCCCGCGCGCTTGCAGCAAACTCTTTAAATATCTTTGGTGATCATCAAGATGTTATGGCTGCAAGACAAACTGGTTGTGCAATGCTTGCTGAAAACAGCGTACAACAAGTTATGGATTTAAGTGCGGTCGCGCATTTGGTTGCAATCAAAGGGCGTGTGCCATTTATCAACTTCTTTGATGGTTTTAGAACTTCTCATGAAATTCAAAAAATTGAAGTGTTAGAATTTGATGAACTTGAGAAACTTATTGACTGGGATGCAGTAGATGCATTCCGTCGTAGTGCGTTAAATCCAGATCATCCAGTGCTTCGTGGTACTGCACAAAATCCTGATATTTATTTCCAAGAACGTGAAGTCGGCGAATAAATACTATGATGCACTTCCAGCATTAGTTGAAGAATATATGGCAGAAATTGCAAAAATCACAGGTCGTGAATATCATTTGTTTGACTATTATGGCGCAAAAGATGCAGATCGTTTAATCATTGCAATGGGATCTGTATGTGAAACAATTGAAGAAACAGTTGATCATTTAAATGCAAAAGGTGAAAAGGTGGGTGTACTTAGCGTTCATCTTTACAGACCTTTCTCTATTGAGCATTTCTTTAAATATATTCCTAAAACAGTGAAGAAAATTGCTGTTATGGATAGAACTAAAGAACCAGGTTCATTGGGAGAACCTTTATATCTTGATGTTAAAGCTGCTTTCTATACGGCTGAATGGCAGCCACAAATCGTTGGTGGACGTTATGCATTAGGTGGTAAAGATATTACACCGAACCATATTTTATCTGTTTTCGAAAACTTAAGTTTAGTAGCACCAAAAAATAACTTCACGGTTGGTATCGTTGATGATGTTACTTTCACATCTCTTCCAGAGGCTAGTGTAGATATTGACACAACGGCAAAAGGGACAACCGCTTGTAAATTCTGGGGTCTTGGTTCTGATGGTACGGTTGGTGCAAACAAAAGTGCTATTAAAATCATCGGTGATAAAACGGAAATGTATGCGCAAGCTTACTTTGCCTATGATTCTAAAAAATCCGGTGGGATTACGATGTCTCACTTGAGATTTGGTAAAACGCCGATTAAATCACCATATTTAATTAATAAAGCAGATTTCATTGCTTGCTCGCAACAATCTTATGTTGATAAATATGATTTACTTGCTGGTTTAAAACCAAATGGTACATTCTTGCTCAATTCTAATTGGAGTGAAGCCGAAATCGCTGAACATTTGCCTGCAAGCATGAAGCGTTTTATGGCGAAAAACAAAATTAAATTCTATGTTGTAAACGCAGTTGAAATTGCTAAAAAACTTGGTCTTGGCGGTCGTTTCAACATGATTATGCAATCGGCTTTCTTTAGATTAGCAAATATCATTCCAATTGATACTGCAGTAGGCTATCTAAAAGATGCGGTTGTAAAATCTTATGGTAATAAAGGTCAAAACATCGTTGACATGAATCATGGCGCAATTGACAAAGGGCTTGAAGGAATAGTTGAAATTGGGATACCTGCTAGTTGGGCAGAAGCAACTGACGATGACAGCAATGCGAAAAAAGTTCCAGCGTTCATTAAAAATATCCTTGAACCAATGAACAGACAAGAAGGCGATGCATTACCAGTCAGCGCTTTCAATGGTATGGAAGATGGTACATTCCCACTTGGATCTGCAGCTTATGAAAAACGCGGTATTGCGATTAATGTACCGGAATGGCAAGTTGAACATTGTATCCAATGTAATCAATGTTCCTATGTTTGTCCACATGCTACGATTCGTCCATTCTTATTGAATGAAGAAGAAGCAGCAGGTGCGCCAGAAGGTTTTGATATGAAACCAGCTGTTGGCTTGAAAGACGGTAGCAAATATCACATGTCAGTTGCTGTTCGTGACTGTGTTGGTTGTGGTAACTGTGCCCAGGTTTGCCCAGCAAAAGAAAAAGCTTTGATAATGAAACCAATTGCTACGCAACTTTCTAAAGAACAAAATTGGGATTATGCAATGAAATTAAGTCCAAAACAAAACCCAGTCAATAAAATGACGGTAAAAGGTAGTCAATTTGAACAACCTTTACTTGAGTTCTCTGGGGCTTGTGCTGGCTGTGGTGAAACTCCATATGCAAAACTTGTTACACAATTGTTCGGCGATCGTATGATGGTTGCCAATGCGACGGGTTGTTCGTCAATATGGGGCGGTAGCGCACCATCGATTCCTTATACAACCAATCATTATGGTCATGGACCTGCCTGGGCTAATTCTTTATTTGAAGATAATGCTGAATTTGGCTTAGGTATGTTCCTTGGAACGAAAGCGATTCGTAGTGGACTTGCTAGTGATATAGAAGCGGTAGCGGAAACTGCTGGCGTAAGTGAAGCATTAAAAGCAGCATGTAGTGAATGGTTAGTGGCAATAGACGAAGGTGCGGATTCTCGCGAACGTGCTGACAAAATCATTGCATTACTGGAGACTGAAAAAGGTGACAATGCGTTATTAAATAAAATCTACGCAAACAAAGACTTCTTAGTGAAACGTTCACAATGGATCTTTGGTGGCGATGGCTGGGCGTATGATATTGGTTATGGAGGCTTAGATCATGTACTAGCTTCTGGTGAAGATGTAAACGTATTGGTATTTGATACAGAGGTTTACTCTAATACTGGCGGTCAATCTTCAAAATCAACTCCAGCAGCTGCGATTGCACAATTTGCTGCAACTGGTAAGACAACGAAGAAAAAAGATCTTGGCATGATGGCGATGAGTTATGGTTATGTATATGTGGCACAAATTGCAATGGGTGCTGATAAAAATCAAGCTCTAAAAGCAATTGCTGAAGCAGAAAGCTATAAGGGACCATCCTTAATTATTGCGTATGCACCATGTATCAATCATGGTTTACGTGTAGGTATGGGTTCTAGCCAATTAGAAACAAAACGTGCGGTTGATTCTGGTTACTGGTCAATGTACAGATTTAATCCTGAACTTAAAGGAACAGATAAAAATCCGTTTATTTTAGATTCAAAAGCACCAACTGCTGACTTTAAGGAATTCTTAATGGGGGAAGTAAGATTCTCTTCATTAAAACGTCAATATCCAGACAAAGCAGAAGCTTTGTTTGATAAAACAGCACAAGATGCAAAAGAAAGACGCGAAGGCTACGAAAAATTAGCTGGTAAATAAGCGTACTAATAGAAAAAGGTTAGTGTACATTTATTGTTACACTAACCTTTTTTGTATGTAAAAAACACCTGCTAGGGATAGTGCAGGTGTTTTTAGAAGGGTGTTTTTATATGGTTGTCGTTTTGAGTGTATAGTGAAAAGTTTAGTTTAGGCGAACCAAATTTTCACTACATCTGAGTGTTTATATAATATATAGGTTGTCTACAAGAGTTATTTTATAATAAATTGCTGTTATTGTCTTGATGCGTTAATACAGTTTTATAATGGTTATTTTTGTAGAAATGTTTATTCTGATTTTGATCGGTTAAATTTTTTAACGAGTGCATAGAGACAACCCAGAGTAATGAGTGAGCACCCTAGCCATACAAGAGGTTTAAAACTAATTTCTATATCAATGCTTGGCTGTTTATCTGGTTCTATTTTTGTAAGCTCTAGACGTGCCTAACACCAATAAGAGAGAGGTTATAAGTATTATTTAGTATTTTTACAGGAATGGACTTAAATTGACCGTTACCGTTGATCATTTCAAGCAAGACGGTTTCTGTCATTTGATCATTTTTTACTTCAAGTGATACTTTTACTTTTATGTTCTCCATATTCGCATTATTTCGATCCATAACGATATCGGTTAGATTAAGCGTGAGACTATCTTCTGTAACGTAGTGCCCTTGTTTTACTGTCATTGTGCTACTTTCTTGTTCATGTTTGTGTGCTGGAGCAAAATAGAAATCGCCAGTAAAAGCTTTGTATATAGCAGGTTCTCTGGCAGCATCATCGCCAGTTGCGCTTAGCTTGGTTAGTGCTTTTAAGGTCGTATTTTCATTGATAAGTTCAAATAATTGATGCTTTTCACGTGTTTCTATTGAAATGGTTTCACCGAGATATTTTACGTCGTAGCCAAAGATTGATTTTGTTTCGTTATTTTCAAAGCTAACGGATTTTGTTTGGTTGCCAGCGGAAGAAAAAATAATACCAGCAAACATGATCCCAAACCCAACATGTGCAATTGCCGCAGGACAAGCGAGCCATTTATAATAGAGAATGTTAGTAAGTATCGCTGTGAAAGCGAAGATGACAGCAATGATACAAAGTGGATTATAGATTTGATAGAGTATACAAATAACAATGGCTACTATTGTAGGAATGACAAGATACCAATATTTACGTAAAGTAAAATTTTCTGATTGTAACCATTTTAGCACTGGACTTAATGTAACTAGCGCTAAGATGATGATGGTCAGTGGTAAAGAAGAAGTATTATAAAAATCAATATTTACATTTTGCGGACTACCTAAGAATTTACTGATGAGTGGTGTTGACATGCCAATGAGAATCAGACTCGCAAGTGCCATAAAAGCGATTACTCCAGCTGTGATGATAAATTCACGACTATGAAATTTATTATAAATAGGAGCACTGTAGATGGAGGGCCATTTGATCGACAAGATCAATGAGGCTACAACTGTCACAAGGATGAAGAGAGTTGCCATAGTACCAGCGGTACCGTCTTCACTAAAAGAGTGTACAGAAAAATCACTAAGTACACCACTTCGTGTTAAGAAATTGCCGTAGAGCACGAGCAGAAAGCTGAAAATTGACATAAAGTAAGTAAGTTTAAAGGCCCCAGGTTTTACTCTAGCTGTGATGAATAAATGAACCAGAGCGCAGCTTGTAAGCCAAGGAACGAGCGAAGAGTTTTCTACAGGGTCCCAGCCCCAATAACCGTCCCAACCTAGCGTTTTATATGCCCAGTATCCACCGATGAAGATACCAGCACCTAAAAAACTCCAAGAGCAAAGGGTCCATGGTAATGCTTTCGCCATCCATTCTTTATGATTGCCAGTAAAGCATAAGCAAAAGGAATAGCAAGTGTTGCATAACCGATAAAAATAATTGATGGATGAATCACCATCCAAGGATCTTGTAACAGTGGATTTAAGCCCATACCATTTGCTACATGGCCAGCTTGCAACATAAATGGGTTTTTTAACATTAATAATATAGCGAGTACGGCCTGAATTACAACGTAAGCGATAAAAGCAGGCGGTGCCATTTTTTTTGTGCGTTCAAAGTAAAGGCCAATTAAAGCATGAATTAAGATCCAAAGTAAAAATGAACCTTCTTGTCCAGCCCAAAAAGCTGCTACTTTATAAGCGAGTGGTAGTTCTTTGGAAGAAAAACTCCAAACATACGTATATTGAAATTGGTCGGTTAGAATGACATACATGAAGAAAATGCTGGCAAATATAATGAAAATACCAGACAATTGATAGCAAAATGATCCTAAGTTGAATTTTGAGGTAGAAACTTTTTTGGATTGCTCCTTGGAATAATGACTGATAAAAGAAAAAGCAGCGATAATCACTGTAATTAAAGCTAAAAATAAACTAATGACACCGATCATGATTTAGGTTCTCCTTTGCGTTCATACTTAGATGGACATTTCACCAATAATTTTTCAGCGATAAATTTATCATTGTTATATTTGCCAACAGCAACGATGCTTTCGGCGTGTTCGAAGTTATCAGGTTTACTCCCTTTATATGTAACCAGTACCTTTTCGCCGCTGTCATCACGAAGAAAGAAGTTTAACTGTTTATTATCATAAGTAATAGAGTTATCATCTTTGAGTAAAGTACCTTTGATTTGCACGGTACTATTTAAAGATTTTGCTTCTGCGAAACCCACATAAGGATTGAGTGAACTGGAAAATTGGGACAAGCAGTAGGCTCCAAATAAAACAATCGCAATTGCGATCATAAAATGACGTTTTCTCATGAGAGTTCACTACTTTCTTTTAAAAAGTCTTGCTGTTTCTTTTTATGAAGTAAGATGCGTAAAAATATCAAAGTACAGTTGAGTAAAGCAGCAACCAACACATATACCATAATATTGTCCATATCAATTTTGCCAGAACTATTAAGAACTGGCTCTGGGTGAAGGGTAAAATAGTAACGTGGAATGATAAATACTAAAAAGGGAACGGTAATACACGAGAGTAGGGAGTATACAGCAGACAATTTTGCCCGTGTTTCTTCATCTTCAATCGCACTACGTAAAGTTGTATAAGCTCCATAGATCAGTAATAATATAAAAATAGTGATTTGACGTGGATCCCAGTTCCAATAGGCTCCCCAAGTTAATTTAGCAAAAATAGCACCACTGATCGTTGCCAGTAAACAAAATGCTAAACCTAGATAAGCAGAACGAGCGCACAAGTAATCATATTTTAAATTTTTTGTTTTGAGGTAGCGAAATGCATACCAAGCTGATAGTAAAAACGCGAGAACAGAAACCCATGCGACAGGAATATGAAAAAATGCAATGCGAACTAAACTGCCTAAGCCCTCGGTCGGTGGAACTAAATAAAAAATGGCCCATAGTACGCTAAATGTAAATAATGTTAATAAATAATTTAACATGAATGTATCTCCTTACTCATACCAAATATAATCGAACAATATAGACGAAACGCCGATTAGAATCATATCGTAAGCACCGATAAAAAACAATTGGTTACCGCCAGTAAAAACACTATTTTCAATCGCCAATTCCGTTAATTGAATAACAATTAAAAATAAAGGTAATAAAATAGGAAATGTTAATACGGTAAAAAGCGAACCTTTACTTTGTGTATTTACTACTAGTGCTGCGGTAAGTGTAGAAATTGTTGCCATACCAGTATTGCCAAGGATTAAAATGATGATGAGGTAACCTAAAGAAGTGATATCAACATTTAATAAGATAACAAATAGAGGTAATAAACAGATAGCTAAACTATTTAGTAGTAAAATATTGTAGATCAGTTTACCAAATAAAATAATTTGCGGATGGCCATAAATTTTTAATGTATGGATTGTACCAGTTTCATGTTCTTGAATAAAAACGCGAGACATCCCAGCCATTGCTGAAAAAAATAAAATGATCCATAAAAGTATCGCAAGGAGCTTAGTTGATAAATTCATACTACCAATCGCCATACTAACACTTGCCAATGTTGTTAGAGAAAACATCGCTAGCGTGCCGATGGAGTAACGCGTGCGAAACTCAGTTCTTACTTCTTTTTTTAGCACGAGACTAATTTTTTGTAAGGTTGAATAAATTTCCTGCATAACTTACCTCCAAGGGATCATTTGTTGCAATGATGATTGTTTTCTTTCTGGTTAGACCTTCCGTAATACATCTACCAACAAGATCACGACCTTCTTCATCAAGATTAGAGGACGGTTCATCAAGTAACCATACAGGTTGGTCTGATGCAAGTAAAACTGCAAGCTTCAGTCGTTGCTTCATACCAGTTGAAAAGGTTTTTACTAAACTTTCTTTTTCATCAGCGAGACCTACCGAGTTTAAAACTTCAGGAAATAGATCAGTGGCGTGTTCGTGATTCACGATGCCAGTAAAGAATTGAACATTTTCACGAGCCGTTAAATTCTCATACATACACATTTCTGGTGACACCATCCCGATGTAAGTTCGGTAATCATTCATAGAAATTGGCATATGTTCTTTTAATGGGACAATTTTACCTGTCGTTGGGTTTAAGATACCAGCAATGATTTTTAGCAAAGTAGATTTCCCCGAGCCATTATTACCAGTAATACAAGTGCAATTACCAGATACTATTGTGCCAGTTAAATTTTGATAAAGGGTTTTATTTCCATAACGTTTGTTTATATCAAACAATCCGATTTCAATGCTCATTTTTTCACCTCCCAATAAATCCAGATAAGACCATTCCTTAAAAAAGATATGGTCTTATCTGGATACCTACTACTTAATCAAAAACAACGAATGATATGAAGCAAGCGCCATGATCAATATTCTGTCATTGGTAATCAGCATGATATGAATTTATTTTTCCGTTGCTGCTTTTTGAATTGTTTCCGTAGTAGGAGTTGTTGTAGATTCTGCTACAACTTCTTTTGATTCTGGATTTGGTTCATTGATTGCATTGCGCAATTCTCCAATGCTTCTACCAAGGAATTTACCAACCTCAGGTAATTTACCGGGACCAAAAACTACAAGACCAATGACCGCGATAAGAGTAATTTCAGGCACACCTAAGCCGAACATGACATACGCACTTCCTTTTCAAAAATAATTATATGACATAATTATTCAAAATTTTAAATTAGTTATGATAATCATATGAGTAAACATGTTGATTTTTGTAGAAATAATCAAATGGAATATTTCTACAAAATTTATTTTTCCCAGTTAGAAGGTAGTTTTTTCATCCATTCGAATTCATGACATTGCGAGCAAGTCGTTTTTGATTTTCTATGCATACTATGACAATCCGAACATACCAAATCGCCCATATGAGAATCATGAGGATTTTGTTCTCCAAATTGAGTTTTTGCTTTGATTTTCTAAATATCATGGCATTTTAAGCAAGTTGCATTATCCAATTTGTGTTTTCCCATAGGATCATCAAAATCGTCTGTTACATAAGCAATCCCTTCACTTATTTTTTCTGAAATTGTTTTGTTATGACAGTCAATACATTTAATATTTGCTTTATTGTGGTCATGTGCCAATAAGTCACTGCCTAGATAACCATCTACGTATGGTTGAATATTATGACAGCTTCCACAAAATGCAGGATTGGCACTTGCTTGTTTCATTGCAAAGGAGCCAATACCAATTAATACAACTAAAGCAACTGCTACAACCAAAGGTCTACGTTTTATAAAGTCTAGTGTTGTTAATAAAAAACTTTTCATGTGTTAATCTTCCTTTCTTATAGATTTTGTTTGCAGAATGATAGCCCAGAATATTCACTCTGCCTAATTATTTTATAATTAATTGTATTTATTTGCTTTAGTGATATATACAATAATTCGACAAATTAAAATATTTTAGATGGAGGTAAAATAAATGGAAAAAAACTTTGATACGCAAAAAAGTGGAATTTCTCGCAGAGGTTTTTTGAAAAATAGCGCGTTAACTGTTGCTGGGGTTGTAAGTTCTAGCCTTTTATTAACGGCTTGTGGTCAGGGGAGAAAAAAAGGCAAAGAAGAAGCAAGTGATGGTAAAAAAGCAGCGACTAATCAGGAACCAAGTTTCCTGAAAGCACCAGCGCCAATCAAAGATAGTGATATCAAAGAAACAGTAGAAGCTGATGTCGTTGTTCTCGGTGCAGGTATGGCTGGTCTTTGCGCAGCTATTTCAGCAGCACAGGAAGGCGCAAAGGTTACGTTGATTGAGAAGACACAAAGTGTAAATTTCCGTAGTTATGACTATGGTGCAATTAACTCAAAAGTACAAAAAGAAGTTGGCATTCAAATCAATCCGTTGGATGTAACACGCGAAATCATGAAATTTTCTAGCTATAAAGCAGATCAGGAGGTTGTTGCACAATTTACCAATAATAGCGGACAAGTAAATGACTGGCTACTTGATTTAGCATTAAAAGCTGGGTGTAAAATTAAACATATTCATACAAAAGAAGAATTGGTTGCGCCAGTATCTACGTTGCCAACTTTTCCAAGCTTGACATTTGTATTGGAGCCGCCAGATAAGTATGCTTGGACAACTTTTTGCTTAAGTTCAAAACTATATTTTGCCATGAAAAAACAGACCTCCATAAGTTAGATTTAGGTCTAACTTATGGGGGTCTGTTCAATTTGTCAGACCTTTTTTGCTTCAATGAAGAGTACTTTGATAAATTTTTTGATGTTGATATGAGCTTGAGACATGCTTGGTTTTTCTTCATTTTCTAAAAGTAGCATGACTTTCCTTACTTCAGCAAAATCAAAAAATTTGCCAGCATGGTCTTCAAATTTTGGATTGGCATAATCTATGATCCCAATAGAGGCAAGGTTAATCAAAGCTTGAAATACAGTTCTGCGGAGCCGTTGTTCAATAGCTTTACATTCTTTTTGGATTGTTAGTTGATCATGCTCAGAACCGAACTTTTGTATGGCGATATTTTGAAATATATCTTTTAAGGAAGGAAAGTCATCACCATTATGATGACTTTTTTCATGTTGTTGTAAATAATTAAGAATGTTTAACAAATCCTTTGAGCCTTTTTCTCCGGCAATACCAAGTTCGCTTAGGAGAACCTCACCCGTTGCGATTAGTTTATGCCTGACGATAATTTCCGGGGAAATTATTTTGGTTGGTTGCTTTTGTTCAGGGCGCAAAGCTATATTTAAGCTGTTTTCAATATTACGCACGAGTTTGCGCAAATTCATATGTTCGGTAGCATTTTTAATCACGCTTACGACTTCATTGCGGTTGATTGGTTTAGTAATATAATGATCCACACCTAAATTGTAAGCTTTACCAACCATTTCTTTGTTTTCAACTTGTGATATCATAATGATTTTTCCGCGAAAATCATCTTTAATTGCTTTTACAGTTTGGATGCCATCGCGAATTGGCATCAACATATCTATTAATAAAATATCGACATTTTTTACTTCGAGCAATTGACCGCTGATACTAGCACCACTGTCGGCTTCGCCAACGACTTTACCTAAATCATAATCCTCGATAATTTCTGTAAGCATAGAACGAATCACTTCATCATCATCAATTAAAAAGAAACGCATATATTCTCACCCTTCCAAATTCTTCAATGGTAAGGTCAAATGAAAAATTGTCTTATTTGACCTGTTATTATCTACCCAAATAGTACCCTCTAATTCTTCGGTCAAATGTTTTACATAAGGCAGACCAACACCAGTAGAAGGATTACCTTTGGCATCAAATTTAGTTGTATAACCAGGTTTAAAGAGTAAATCAACTTTGTTTGCGAGAATGCCAACCCCGTTGTCACAAACTTCTATTTCGATAAGACCATCATTTTGGGTGAAGGTGATGTCGATGTTGCCAATGCGTTTAATCGCTTCAACAGCATTCGCAACCAGGTTGTTGACGATTGACAGTATTGTATACACGTGTAAGTTCTGTAAAGCTGGATCGACAGTAATTGAGAAAGTGATTTCCTTGCCCAGAGAGCATGCGTACTTTCGGTTCGATTGTACAATAATATCACCGAGTTCAGTGGCAGGCATATAATCATTTAATTTTCTGTTATTGGTTAACTGACTAAGACCTGCATAAATACGTTGATTATCTTTTTTGATTTCGTGCACTTGCCCAGCAATACAGAGGAGCTCTTGTGATAGTTTGTCCCTGTCAATTTCATAGGTTATCTTTTGGAGTTCTTCATAAAGTTGGTAGCAATTTCTTGTAACAGTTTCTGCATTTTTCTGCGATTTATTTAATTGAACAACTTCTTCATAGAGTCCAGAAATAAGCAAAATCATTCGTTTATTTTGTTTTCGTTCTTGAATTGTTGTTGTCTCTGCTTGATGCAATAGGACCAAGAAAAAGAAACTAAGGATAAAGAAACAACGAATAATAGCGATAATAATAATTTTCATTAAGACATTAAAGGTGATGTCCATTTCAGTACTGGAACAAATATTAGTTAGTGAAAGTTCGACGATGCTGGCGGCAAATTCAGCGAGGATAGACCACCCGGCAATTTGTAACGATTTGCTGCAAAGCGTATCGACTTTTGGTAGATGAAAACAAGTCGCATAGGTTAAGTAGTAGAAAAAGGTTGGCCCGCGGAGTAAAATGCTAGAGCTAAAGGATAGATCGTTTGTTAGTAAGTCTAAACCGATACGAAATAACATTACAGATAGTCCAACGCAAAAACCAGAAAATACAAATGAAGTATTGCGGATCCAAAGTAAGAACAATAAGAAAATCGGGGAGCCAAAACTAACACGAAAAGAGCTGAGGTCGCCACTAAACGGATGAATTTTTGGTTCACCAGCAAGGGGAACTAAAATTAGCATCAGGAGAAAGATATAGAGATTCTGATGTTGTTTCATAGAGATCCTTCCTATAGAAAAGTATTTCACAGTGTATTTGTATAATGTATACAATGATTAATTTAAATTATACCATGTATTTTGAATATTGCCAAAACTATTTTTATCTATGTATAAATACTTGCTATACAATACAAAAAAGTAATACTAAAATAAAAAATAAAAATAGTCAGAAAATTATTAATTAGGATTTTGTCGGATTTTGTAGTTGGATTAGTACACTTAATTTGTAATCACGCAGAATTTATTTTAAGTATTTTTTAGGAGGAAAACACCGTGAATAGCAAATTAGGAAAAGGCTTATTATGTGTATTAGTCGGAATTATTATTTGGTTTTGTCCAATCCCTGCAGGTGTTAAACCTGTGGCATGGCATTTACTTGCAGTATTTGCAACAACAATTGTAGCATTTATTTTGCAACCATTATCTATTGGCGCGGTAGCGTTGATTGCCTGTACCATGCTTGTGTTTTTAGGCGTATTAAAACCAGAAGAAGCATTGGCTGGTTTTAGCAACGGAACAATTTGGTTGATCGTTTCGGCATTTATGTTTGCTGAAGGGTTCATTAAAACTGGATTAGGAAAACGAATTGCTTATGTTTTACTAAGCAAATTTGGTGGCAGTACGTTAAGTGTTGCGTATGTACTTTCAGCGACTGACTTTATCGTTGCTCCGTTTACCCCATCAAATACAGCACGTGGTGGTGGGATTGTTTATCCGATCGTTAGAAGTATTTGTTCGGCAATTGGTTCAGAACCAGGATCATCAAGAGAACGTACGGGGGCATTTTTAATTTTCAGTTCTTATTGTGCGGTTATTACATCTGCTTGCATTTTCTTAACTGGTGCTTCCAATAACGCGGTTGTTGTTACATTAACAAAAGATATGTTTGGTGTTGAACTTAGTTGGATGTCTTGGTTTATGGCCTGTATCGTACCGGGGATTATTCTTTCTATCGGTACACCTTGGTTGCTTTATAAATTAATTAATCCTGAATTAAAAGAAACTCCAGAAACAAAAGAAATGGCGAATAGAGAATTGGCTGCTATGGGCTCAATGAGCTGTGCAGAAAAAATATTAAGTGTTATTTTTACCGGTGCTCTCATTATGTGGGCTACAGGGAATATTCATCATATTGATTCAGCATTTGTCGCTTTACTTGGACTTTCGGCAATGCTTATTACTAGAATCCTTGATTGGGAAGATGTTCTAAACCAAAAAGGTGCTTGGGATGTATTGGTATGGATGGGCGTTTTAGTAAATATGGCAGCTCTTTTATCAAAATTTGAATTGATGAGTTGGTTTGCTAACCTTATTGGTGCTCAGATGGCTGGTACGTCATGGATTGTAATGTTAATTGTATTATCGGTAGTATATACGTATGTACATTATGGATTAGCTAGTAACACAGCACACGTTATGGCTTTATTTGCAGCATTTGCTTCTATCTTAGTTGCAGCTGGAGCGCCTCCGCTAGGTGTAGCTATTGTGTACGGTGCACTTGCAAATAGCTGTTCGTTGTTAACACATTATGGTTGTGGTGTAACCCCAATTTTCTTTGGGGCAAACTATATGGCACAAGGCGAATGGTGGAAAATAGGTTTTATTATGACAACGGTTCATGTTATTGTATGGATGGTAATCGGTCTTCCTTGGATGAGCGTTCTTGGTTTCTTCTAAGTAGTTTATTTGAGTGTAGTAAATTTTTAGTTTATTTGCTATAATAGTAAATTGCAAACTGGTAAAAAAGGTATTTAATAGAAATAGCTATGCTATTTTTATTTGAAATACAGGTATTACAATTAAATATTGGGAGGCGAATTATTTTGTTGAAAAGACAGCTAGTGGTTGGTTTTATGGTTCTTTGTATGTTGATGCTTGGTGTGCAATGCGTATTTGCCGCAGAGAAGTCAAATGATTTACCGAATATCAAAATATTAGCTACAGGTGGAACTATTGCTGGTAGTGCAAGCTCTAATACGCAAATGACTGGTTACAAAGCTGGTGCACTTGGTATCCAAACTTTGATTGATGCTGTACCGCAAATTAAAGACTATGCAAATGTTTCAGGTGAACAAGTTTGCAAACTTGACAGTAAAGATATGTCAAATGACGTTTGGTTAAAATTAGGTAAAAGAATCAACGAATTATTAGCAGATAATAGTGTTGATGGTATCGTAATCACACACGGTACAGATACTTTAGAAGAAACTGCTTATTTCTTAAACTTAGTTGTAAAAAGCGATAAACCAGTTGTTCTTGTTGGTTCTATGCGCCCTGCAACAGCAATTAGTGCAGATGGTCCATTAAACTTATTAAATGCTGTTCGCGTAGCTAGTAGCAAAGATGCTATTGGTAAAGGTGTTTTAGTTGTAATGAACGACGAAATCAATGGTGCTCGTGACGTTACGAAAACTAACACCACAAATGTAGATACTTTCAAAACTCCTGAACTTGGTTTCTTAGGTTATGTAAACGATGGCAAACCTTGTTTCTATCGTGAAAGCACTCGTAAACACACTGCAAAAAGCGAATTTGATGTTAATGGCCTAAATATATTACCTTATGTAAAAGTTATTTATGGACATGCTGATGATGACGGAGTATTCGTTGATGCTGCAGTTGCTGCAGGTGCAAAAGGTATCATCTATGCTGGTACAGGGAATGGTAGCATTCATAAAAATGCTGAAGCAGCTTTAGCTGAAGCTACTAAAAAAGGCGTTGTAGTTGTTCGCAGCTCACGTGTTGGTAATGGCACAGTAATTGATGCTGAACAATCTTACATCGATGAACATTTCTTAAATGGTGATTCTTTAAATCCACAAAAAGCAAGAATCTTATTATCTCTTGCATTAACTAAAACAAATGATTTAAGTGAAATTCAAAGAATGTTCAACGAATATTAAGACATGCTAGTTGACAGTTGTTAGTAAGCCTTAACTAGCAACATAAATAATAGAAGACCAGACAGTTCTAAAGTCTAAGTAATTTACTTAGAAAACACCCTGAAAGTACACTTGCTTTTTAGAAGCAGGTGTATTTTTTACGTAATTGGATAAAATTAAGCCAGGCGCATCAAAGGCCTGGCTTAATTTGTCGATTCTATTTTATTTTGTTGTTAAGGTTTGCCGTTTGAATCGTAAGCAGAAGTCATACTATTTTTCTTTTTTGCAGTACTTTTGCTGCTTGATTGGCTAGAGCTAGAATAATCTTGGTTGGTATCTTCTAGTGCTGTCATTGTTCCATATTCACTCATACTTGATTGGGTTGAATCCATAGCACTATTTGTTGTACTTTGCTTACTAGAGTAATCTTGATTAGTATCTGATAGTGCTGTTAACGTACCAAATTTTGATTTGCTTTCAGAGTTTTTATTGTTGCTTGTCTTCATAAAAATGCCTCCCTTAAATTTTATTTTTGGGAACGTTAATAGTATCTGATTTTTTTCGACAACAATACTGAACGTTTTCTGGTAAAGTCAATGCTAAAAAATCCATAAATGGGAAAAAATCTCAAAAATAAATGATTTTCGACTGGCAAATATCAAGTTTCCATTCAAAAAGAATAAGGATTACAAAAAAGTGTTGACAAAGTTTTAAAATATTGCAATAATGTATACAAATTTACAACATTACATATTGTAATACGAAGCGATATGTAGTAAAATATTAAGAGTAAGAGTTATGACTAGGTAAAGAGTATTACATGACCACTTCAGAGAGCCGATGGTTGCTGCGAATCGGCGTGGAGCTAATGCTTGACTTCGCCTAAGAGCTTTCGTGTCGATGTGCATTGCAAGTAGGCAGGAACGTTGCTCAGCGTTAATGAGAAGTCTATTTTAGGCATTTTGAGTATAATGTAGGGTGGTACCGCGGTAAGTAATCCGCCCCTACTGGCTAATGGTCAGTAGGGGCGGTTTTTATTTATGCATATTCGTATGGAGGAGATAGGCAAATGAAACATGTAGTATCGGTCTTGGTACAAAATCAGCCGGGCGTCTTGGTTAGAGTTGCTAGCATGTTTTCTCGTCGAGAGTTTAATATTGATAGTTTATCCGTTGGCGTTACACAATCACCAGAATACTCACGCATGACCGTTGTTGTGCATGGTGATGAAGCAATTATTTCACAAATGGTGAAACAGTTAGAAAAATTATTAGAAGTTGTTGCTGTACAGCTATTGGAGGCTGTTTCAGCTGTAAATAGAGGAATGACCTTGATAAAAGTGAAAGCAGAAGATGCCAATCGCTTGGACATTTTAAAAGTTGCTGAAATTTTTAGGGCTAAGGTCATTGATGTACAAGCTACAACTCTTATATTAGAGATTACCGGCGATGATGAAAAAGTAGACGCGTTTACACGTCTTTTATCACCGTATGGCATTCTTGAAACCATCCGTACTGGCCTTATTGGCTTGGAACGGGGAGATCATACAATTTATGAACAATGTGAGGAGAGAGATTATTATGGCGAAAATTTATTATCAAGAAGATTGTAATTTATCCTTATTAGAAGGAAAGACTGTTGCGGTTATTGGTTATGGTAGCCAAGGACATGCTCATGCATTAAATGCGAAAGATTCTGGCTGTCATGTTATCATTGGTTTATATGAAGGCAGTAAATCTTGGGCAAAAGCGCAGGCGCAAGGCTTTGAAGTCTATACAGCAGCGGAAGCAACAAAACGTGCTGATGTTATTATGATTTTGATCAATGATGAATTACAGGGTAACCTATATAAAGAATCCATTGAGCCAAATTTAAAACCAGGCAATATGTTAATGTTCGCTCATGGTTTTGCCATTCATTTTGGCCAAATTGTTCCACCTAAAGATGTGGATGTAACAATGATCGCTCCAAAAGGTCCTGGACATACAGTAAGAAGCGAATATCAAATCGGCAAAGCTGTTCCTTGTCTTGTGGCTGTACATCAAGATGCAACAGGTAATGCACTTGAAATGGCACTTGCTTATTCCTTAGCAATTGGTGGCGCAAGAGCTGGTGTTCTTGAAACTACATTCAAAACAGAAACAGAAACTGACTTATTTGGTGAACAAGCAGTACTTTGTGGTGGTGTTTGTGCTCTTATGCAAGCTGGTTTTGAAACTTTGGTGGAAGCTGGCTATGATCCAAGAAATGCATACTTTGAATGTATCCATGAAATGAAATTAATCGTTGATTTGATTTATCAAAGTGGTTTCGAAGGCATGAGATATTCCATTTCCAATACAGCTGAATATGGTGATTATATCACTGGTCCTAAAATTGTAACGGAAGATACAAAAAAAGCAATGAAAAAAGTTCTAACTGATATCCAAGATGGTACATTTGCAAAAAACTGGATGCTTGAAAATCAAGTAGGAGCTCCTCAGTTTAATGCAATGAGAAAGAAAGCAACATTGCATCCTTCAGAAGAAATCGGTAAAGAACTTCGTAAATTATATAGCTGGAATGGCGAAGATAAGTTAATCAATAACTAATTAAGAGTATTGTGGCAGTAAAATGTTATGAAGTAGTTACCCTTTGTTTTAGCAAGAACAGGAGAAAGTCGCGCGATGAAGTATCGTTTTTGTTGAAAGAAAAGTAAATAAGTCGGCGACGGTTTTTATAACATAGGAAAGAAGGTGGGGGATGTTGCTGAGCAGCATCCCCATTTTCTAATAAAAGACCATTCAAATTTGGAAAGAAGATAGTTGCAGTGCTACAAAGATTATGATAATAGTGGATAACGAGCTTTTTGATAGTCAGCGGAAAAGGAAAGGCGGAGGCATATGGAAAACGGCCCAATTAAAATTTTTGATACAACTTTACGGGATGGAGAGCAGACACTAGGTGTTTGTTTAGATACGAAAGAAAAAGTTGAAATTGCCCAGGCGTTAGTAAAAATGAATGTGGATGTCATTGAAGCTGGTTTTCCTGTTGCTTCACCTGCTGATTTTAAAGCTGTGAGTGCTATTGCGAGTCATGTAAAAGGTGTGACAGTCGCAGCACTTACAAGAGCAAATCAAAAAGATATTGATTTGGCAAGGCAAGCACTGGAATATGCCGAATATCCTCGCTTACATACATTTATGGCAACCAGTGATATCCAGTTGGAGCACAAGCTAAAAATGACACGGGCGCAGGTATTGGCACATTCACAAGAAGCCGTCCGTTATGCAAAACAGTTTTTTTCTGATGTTCAATTTTCAGCAGAGGATGCGGTACGATCTGATTGGGACTTTTTGTGCCAAGTATATAGCTCGGCTATTGCAGCTGGGGCAACAACGATTAATATTTGTGATACCGTTGGTTATGCAACACCAATGGAGTTTGGTGCGCTGGTAAACTATATCAAAGAACATGTTGTCAATATTGAAAAGGCAACGATTAGTGTACATTGTCATGATGATTTAAATATGGCAGTTGCCAATTCGCTCGCAGGAATCATAAGTGGTGCTAGGCAAGTAGAGTGCACGGTCAATGGTCTGGGCGAACGGGCGGGAAATGCTAGTTTAGAATCCATTGTTATGGCACTAGAGACACGCAATGAGTATTATCAACATAGATCTCAAGTTGATCTCAAGCAAATCTATCGTACATCGAGACTTGTCAGTACGTTAAGCGGTATTGCAGTGCCAGTGAATAAGCCAATTGTCGGAGATAACGTGTTTAGCCATGGGGCAAGTATGCATCAAAATAGCGTAGTGAACTATGCGCCGACTTTTGAAATTATTAATCCTGCGAAACTCGGCATCAGTCGTAACTTGGTGGTACTCGGTAGGCAGTCAAGTCGTGAAGTGTTTGAAGAACGAGTTGCCCAATTGGGATATGAGCTTTTTAGCAATACGGTCAATCAATTATTTGTCCAGTTTAGAGAGCTAGCAAATCGGAAAAAATTTGTGTTTGATCGCGATATCGAAGCTCTCATCAATTCAAAGAAAAATGAAATTATCGAGCATTATCGATTGATTTGTCATAATGTTTTAAGTGGTAATCAAACCATCGCCACAGCTTCCGTTCAATTAATGGATAACAAAAATCAATTGCTTGAAGAAGCCAGTTGTGGTGATGGGCCAGTGGATGCGGTGTTTAAGGCCATTAAAAAAGCCGTTGGTCGAGAAATTACCTTGAAAGACTATCAGCTCAAAGCTGTGACTTCAGGACAAGACGCGTTAGGGGAAGCGACGGTTTGGGTGGAGGAAAACAACCTTACCTATAGTGGTCGTGGGCTTAGTACAGATGTGATTGAAGCATCGGCCAAAGCCTATGTCAATGCGTTAAATAAGATTATATCTGGTAATAGCGTAAATATAGACGCAAAGTAATAAGGAGGCTTTTTCTATGGGAATGAATATGACGGAAAAAATCTTGGCAAAGCATGCGGGCTTAGCATCCGTAGTGCCAGGACAATTGATTAACTGCAAACTTGATATGGTGCTTGCAAATGATATTACAGCACCTCCAGCAATTAAAGAGTTTGAAAAAATCGGCAAGCCAGTATTTGATCATACAAAAATTGCTTTAGTACCTGATCATTTCACACCGAATAAAGATATCAAAACTGCGGCAATGACAAAAGCAGTACGTGATTTTGCTAAAGAAAATAATATCGTAAATTATTTTGAAGTAGGCCGTATGGGCATCGAACATGTTATTTTACCAGAAAAAGGTCTGGTAGCTCCTGGACTATTAACAATCGGTGCAGATTCACACACTTGTACGTATGGGGCGCTTGGTGGTTTTGCTACTGGGGTTGGTACAACTGACCTTGGTGTAGCACTTGCAACCGGTGAATGCTGGTTTAAAGTTCCTGAAACAATCAAAGTAACGCTGAATGGTGTATTGCCAAAAGGAATCAATGGGAAAGATGTTATCTTAACCTTAATTGGTATGATTGGTGTAGATGGCGCGAGATATCAAGCAATTGAGTTTGCTGGTCAAGGTCTTGCTTCCTTAACCATGACGGATCGCTTTACCATTGCGAATATGGCAATTGAAGCTGGCGGCAAAAATGGTATTTTCCCAGTGGATGAAAAAACCATGGAATATATTGAAGGACGCGTAACAAAAGAGTATGAAGTAGTAACTTCAGATGCAGATGCAAACTATGCAAGAGAGGTTGTTATCAATCTTTCCGAAATGAAACCAGTCGTGGCATTCCCACATTTACCTGGCAATGTAAAACGCGTTTGTGACATTGGTGAAATTAAAATTGATCAAGTTGTGATTGGTTCTTGTACTAATGGTCGCTTAGAAGATTTAAAACATGCAGCAGAAATTTTGGCAGGTCATCAAGTGCATAAAGATGTAAGATGTATCGTTGTTCCTGGTAGTCAACAAGTCTATCTTGAAGCAATGAACGCTGGTTATGTTGAAACCTTTATCAATGCAGGCGCAGCAGTAAGTACGCCTACTTGTGGTCCATGTATGGGCGGGCATATGGGAATCTTAACAGCAGGAGAACGTTGTGTATCGACGACAAATCGTAATTTCAGAGGTCGTATGGGGCATGTAGATAGCGAAGTATATTTGGCAGGCCCACATGTTGCAGCAGCAAGCGCAATCCTAGGCAAAATTGCAGTTCCAGAGGAGGTAAAATAATTATGACATTAGAAGGAAAAGTTTGGCGTTATGGTGATAATATTGATACAGATGTTATTATCCCAGCTCGTTATTTGAATTCATTTGATCCAAAAGAATTGGCATCACACTGTATGGTCGACATTGATGAAACCTTTGCTCAGAACGTGGTAGAAGGTGATATCATGGTGGGTGGCAAAAACTTTGGTTGTGGTTCTTCGCGGGAACATGCCCCGATTGCGATCAAAGCAGCTGGTGTACCTGTGATTGTAGCTGCAAACTTTGCGCGTATTTTCTATCGCAATGGTATTAATATCGGCTTACCTTTGTTAGAAATTGGTGATGACGTAGAAAAAATCAAAGCTGGGCACAAACTTCGTATTGATGTCAGCGCAGGAACAGTTGAAAATTTAACGACTGGTGATGTATTTAAAGCACAACCATTGCCTGGTTTTATTCAAGATATTGCTAAAGCTGGTGGTTTAGTGAACTATGTGAAGGAGACCAAATAATATGGCTAAAAAAATTGTTGTCATCCCTGGCGATGGCATTGGTGAAGAAATCACAAGTGCGGCAGTGGTTGTCCTTGAAAAAGTTGCAGAGAAGCATAATTTAGCGCTTACCTTTGAAAAGCATCATGCTGGTGGAACTGCATATGATTTATATGGGACACCACTACCAGAAAGTACAATCAAAGCGGCGAAAGCTTCTGATGGAGTACTCTTTGGTGCTGTGGGCGGCGATAAATGGGATAGTGTTGAACCAGCGCTTCGTCCAGAAAAAGCGATTTTGGGTTTAAGAAAAGAGCTTGGTCTATATGCAAACCTACGCCCCATAAAAGTGCCAGAGTCTATGGCTGAATATTCACCGCTAAAAAAAGAATTGGTGAGTGGGATTGATATCATGATCGTTCGTGAATTGATCGGTGGTATTTACTTTGGGGAAAAATGCGAATCAGAAATCATTGACGGCGTGGAGCGTGCTTGGGATCTGGAAAATTATAGTACGCCAGAGGTGGATCGTATCGTTCGTCTTGCTTGTGAAACAGCACAAAAACGTAGTGGTAAAGTGGTTTCTGTTGATAAAGCGAATGTATTAGCAACTTCAAGATTATGGCGGAGAACTGCGGGAGCTGTGGCGAAAGACTATGAAGATGTAACACTTTCTAATATGTATGTAGATAACTGTGCAATGCAACTTGCGATCAATCCGAAAAACTTTGATGTGATCGTGACAGGAAATCTGTTTGGTGATATCCTTAGTGATGAGGCGGCTGTACTTGGCGGTTCTATCGGTATGATGCCATCGGCTAGTATTGGTGAAAGCACAAGTCTTTATGAGCCAATCCATGGATCAGCGCCAGATATCACTGGTCTTGGTATTGCAAATCCGATTGGTACGATTTTGTCAGCGGCAATGCTCCTTCGCTATTCTTTAAATGAAGAAGCGGCAGCGCAGAGCATTGAAATAGCAGTAGAAAAAGCCTTGCAAGATGGCTATCGCACGGCTGATTTATATCGGGATGGCTTTAAGAAAGTAACGACAACGCAAATGGCAGATATCATTGCCGAACGTATCTAAGAAAAATTTATTTAATGGAGGTAAGTATCATGAAAATAACAGGTGCAAAGGCAGTTGTAGAATGTTTATTGGAACAAGGTGTTGATACCGTCTTTGGCTATCCTGGCGGAATGATATTACCTCTTTATAATGCTTTATATGATGAAACGAACATCCAACAGGTGCTTACTTTCCACGAACAAGGTGCCGCGCATGCCGCAGATGGCTATGCGCGGGCCAGTGGAAAAGTGGGGGTGTGTATTGCAACTTCCGGCCCAGGTGCTACCAACCTAGTAACAGGACTGGCTACAGCTTTTATGGATTCGGTGCCAGTGGTAGCGATTACCGGGCAAGTAGAAACGGCACTTTTAGGGCGCGATGCCTTTCAAGAAATTGATATTATGGGTGTAACAATGCCGATCACCAAACATAATTTTCAAGTCAAAGACATCAGTAAATTATGCCAAACTATGCGACTTGCGTTTAAAGTGGCGAGTTCAGGACGGCAGGGTCCAGTACTTGTTGATATACCGCGCGACATATTTAATGAAATGGTTAACTTTGAAGGTGTACCAACCATGATAAATCCTGAATGGAAGGTTACGAGCGATGAGCTTGATAGTTTAATTCAAGAAGCAGCAGAGGTAATTAGCCATGCTGAGAAGCCAGTGATTGTCGCTGGTGGAGGGGTTATTTCAGCCAGTGCGAGTGAAGAATTAATTGCTTTTGCCGAGAAATGTCATTTGCCGGTTGTGAATACCTTGATGGGGCTTGGTGGTTTCCCCAGAACGCATGAACAATCATTAGGAATGACAGGGATGCATGGACTGAAAATGGCGAATAACGCCGTTTTTGAAGCGGATGTTGTCATTGCCGTAGGGAGTCGTTTTGGCGACCGGTTAACAGGAAATCGTGATAAATATTCGAAAGATAAAAGAGTCATACATATAGATATCGACCCAGCGGAGATTGATAAAAATGTCATTAGCAGTATTGGCCTCGCTGGAGAGATGAAAACAATTTTAACGATGTTGATGAGTGCTACTACAACGGGAGATCTTACCAAGTGGTGGAATATGATAGATGATTGGAAAGAGACCTATAAACTGAACTATGATGATAGTTATTTAAATATGCCTTGGGCGATGAACTATGTCGCTGAGGTCACAAAGGAAAAAGATGTTGCTGTTGTTACTGACGTTGGTCAGCATCAAATGTGGGCGGCACAAAATTTAAGAATGACAAAACCACGTACTTGGATCACTTCGGGTGGTTTAGGTACAATGGGGTTTGGGCTTCCAGCGGCAATGGGCGCACAAATTGCTGCTGGCGATAGTGGCAGAAGGATGATCCACATCGCTGGTGATGGTGGTATTAAAATGACTGGAAATGAGTATTATACCATTGCAACACTTGGGTTGCCGATCATTTCAATTATTGTCGATAATAGCAGTCTAGGCATGATTAGACAGCTGCAAAAAGTATTTTATAAAGAACGTTATATTGCTTGTGAGTTCAATGGTGGTATGGATTTTGCCATGTATGCAAAAAGTTTTGGCATTCATGGCGTAGCGGTTGATACGCCAGAGGAGTTTAAAAGAGCGTTTGATGCAGCATTGGCAAGTGAAAAGCCCCAAGTTATCGTGATGAATATTGCTAGAGAATTTGTAAAACCAATGGCAAAAGCCGGGGCGGAAATTAACGAATTTGTTGACTTATAGACGATAATGAAGTACAGTAGTGGATATTATTGTAGCAAATCGTATGGTTGCTATAAAGTTCTTTTCATTATATGGAGGTATAAACTATGCAATTATGGTGCACAGAAAATCAAACTGAAAATTTGGGCTTAACAACTCGTGTAAAAGAAACTTTATTTGCTGGTAAATCTGAGTTTCAAGATGTCGCAGTTGTAGATTCTTATCAATTCGGCAGAATGTTAGTATTAGACGGAGTTTTTCAAACAAGCATTGCCGAGGAGTTCGTTTATCATGAGATGATTTCTCATGTACCACTTTATATTCATCCAAACCCTAAACGTGTACTTGTTATCGGTGGCGGTGATGGTGGCGTTGTTCGTGAAGTTGTTCGTCATGATAGTGTTGAAAAAGTAGAAATGGTTGAAATTGATGGTATGGTAGTAGAAGTGTCAAAAAAATATTTACCGGAAATCAGTGTAGCAATGCGTGAAAATAATCCAAAACTTGAACTTAAAATTGGCGATGGCATTGGCCATATGGCAGCAGCAGAAAATAAATACGATGTCATCATCGTCGACTGCTCAGATCCAATTGGTCCTGGTGAAGGCTTGTTTACTCGTGAATTTTATAAAAATGTACATAAAGCATTAAAAGAGGATGGTTTGTTTGTACAACAAACAGAATCACCATTTTATCATCAAAAATTAATCAAAAAAATTACGAAAGATGTCAAATCTATCTTCCCAATCCATGATCTGTATTTGGCACATATTCCAATTTATCCAGGTGGGATGCATTGTTTTACAATTGGTTCTAAAAAATATAAGCCAACGGATGCTGATTTAACAAAGCGTCAAAAACTAGAAACTCGTTATTATAATGAAGGCTTGCAAACAGCATGTTTTGCCTTGCCTAATTTTGTAAAAGAATTAATTAAATAGGCTAATATAGGATAAAAGCCATGAAGTACAGTTTTGTAAACCGTATTTCATGGCTTTTTGCTTGCTTATTTTAAGTTTTCTGGATTTAATCCTTGGAGTGCATCGATTACGAAACGACCGTCTTTTCTGATCAAAACGTCATCGAAGTAGATTTCACCGCCACCATATTCTGGGGTTTGGATGCAGACCAAATCCCAATGAATTGCCGAGGTGTTGCCATTGTTTGCTTCTTTATACGCCATGCCTGGAGTGAAGTGGAAGCTACCTTGGATTTTTTCATCAAATAATGTATCTTTCATTGGGGTAGTGATGAAAGGGTTAACTCCAAGTGCGAATTCACCAACGTAGCGGGCACCGGCATCGGTATCGAAGACTTCATTGATTTTTTCCGTGTGATTTGCTGTTGCAGTAATAATTTTTCCTGCTTCAAAAGTTAAACTAATGTTTTCATACGTAACGCCTTGATATACGGCGGGGGTATTGTAGGATAATGTACCGTAAATACTATCTTTTACTGGTGCGGTATAAACTTCTCCATCCGGAATATTGCGCAGACCGGAACATTTGACTGCCGGAATATCTTTGATAGAAAAGCTAAGATCCGTGCCAGGTCCAATGATATGCACTTTATCTGTTCGATTCATTAGTTCAACTAGCGGCGTCATTGCAGTATCCATTTTTGCGTAATCTAGATTACAAACATTAAAGTAGAAATCTTCAAACGCTTCGGTGCTCATATTCGCTAGCTGCGCCATGGAGCCGTTGGGATAGCGCATAACGCACCATTTTGTGTCAGGGACACGGATGTCGCTATGTACAGGTTTTTGCCAATATTGCTGATAAAGTTTCATTTTTTCACTCGGCACATCAGATAATTCACTGACATTTGCACTCGCGCGAATACCCAAATAGGCATCCATTTGTTTCATGCGATTTGCTTCGTAATTAGCAATGATATTTAACTGAGCTTTGCTTGCTCCGCTGATTAAGGCACGTTGTAATTCGTTATTTTTTATTGTTAAAAAAGGTAGAGCACCAACGTTATATACTTCTTTTACTAAGGCTTTAGCAAGTGGCTGTGCATCATCGAATACTTCAATCAGTATTTTCTCGCCTTTTTGCAAATCTGTAGAATAATGAATTAAATTTCTTGCAAGGGTTGTTATTCTTGAATCCATGAACGAAGACTCCTTTATTTTTATATTTTTAGCTTATAATGCTATTATTAGGTAAAGTTCGGAAAAAAAATCATAAAACCTGCAGAAAAAGATAAATAAATAAAAAAACGCTTGCTTTTTTATTTTACATACCATATAATAATAAATGTTCCTTCCTTGATAGCTCAGTTGGTAGAGCAATCGGCTGTTAACCGATCGGTCGTAGGTTCGAGTCCTACTCAAGGAGCCAAGTGGCCCGTTGGTCAAGCGGTTAAGACACCGCCCTTTCACGGCGGCTTCACGGGTTCGAATCTCGTACGGGTCACCAAATAAGCAGAGAACCAAAATCAAAATTGATTTTGTGTGAATCGCTTTGTTCTAAGCTACAGCGAGGAACTTCATTTTCCCATTTGGTGTTTTTAAGTGGGCGATTAGCTCAGCTGGGAGAGCGCCTGCCTTACAAGCAGGATGTCGGCAGTTCGATCCTGTCATCGCCCACCATTAAAACTTGATAATTTAAAAAGAAGCGAGTATTTGGCAAGACCAAGTGCTCGCTTTATTGTTTTGTAAAAATAGTTGTTGTATATTTTATACTTGCTTCTTTTTTTGCAAATTGATTTTGCTTTTATTATAATAAAAAGTAATTGAGAACTTTATAGAAGAATCGTTAACATTTTGTTAGGATGTGGGTATATGCATATCTCTAGGTCGAAGTATCTTTTAGTAAGAGGTATCATAGTATGTAGTGTCCTCTTATTGGTACTAGGAATCATAAAAATATTATTTGATATGACTTTTCAGCAATTTATGGCAAATCGATATGCTGAAATACATAGTGCAGCTAATCTAGTGAATACCTATTTTAATGATAATTTAGCAGAATTAAAATTGTTAGCTAGGGGCATAGATTTAACAGACACGGAACCAACTGAAGTGGAGCTTAAACTGCACGAAATATTTAAATTGGGTTTTTTTTATGCCAGTGTTTTTGATGATAAAGAAAATTTGGTTGCCAACGTACTTTCAAGTGATGCCCGTACAGAAAAAATAGAAGATCGCATCGGTTTCGAACAGGCTTTGCGTGGGCATGAGCATATATCGGATGTATTTTTTGATGCTACGATGGATCGCTCTTATATGATTATTAATGTTCCTGTATTAGACATGCGGGGGTATGTTACCGGTGTTTTAGTGGCAAAAATGGATATTAAAAAATTCAACGCCCTATTGTCTGGCTTGTATGATGGAAGCAGTGGATATTCTTTTGTTTTAGATAATGAAAATAGTTGTTTACATAATCCAAAGGAAAGAACTGTACAATTGCAAGTGGAAAGTAGTCAGGACCTTGAAAAAACTTTATTTTTACGGGCAGATTTTATAAGATTACATCAGAGATTAGAACATTCTTCTTGGTGTATTGATGCTGTTATCCCAACGAAGGTTTTTTATAAAAGCATTGCTTGCGCGTTACTTATGCCTTTGAGCCTATTGATTTTGTGTGCGATTATCATTATTTTAACGATTTGGTTTATCTATAAAGAGAGAGGACATCAAAAAGCATATGCGATGATGCGGATTGAGTCATTAACTACGGCAACGCAAGTTGCAGCGGGGATTGCCCATGAAATCAAAAATCCTCTAACTTCATTAAAAGGGTTTATTCAATTGATGAGCAAGCAAGATCACGAACGCTCACAAACCAATTATTTAACGATTATGCAAGATGAAATTGATCGTATTGATTGCTTGACGAATCAGTTTTGTATGTTATCAAAGCCGCTGGATAAAGTTGAGTATAAAACATTTAATTTACATGAGCTTATGTGCAAAGCTATTTTTTTGTTTGAACAACAGGCCCTACAAAAGTCAATCGACTTAACGATGTTACCAGTAGAGGCTAACTATGAACAGTTTTTGATACAGGGAAATACCAATCAATTAAAGCAGGTATTGATTAATTTAATCCGTAATGCAATTGAGGCAACTGGAGAACATGGTAAAGTAACGATGCTTTGTCGTAAACATAAAAGAAATATCGTGGTTACGATCCAGGATAATGGTAGCGGAATTAGTTCAAGTGATCTGGAAAATTTAGGAACTCCGTTTTATACGACAAAAGAAAATGGTACTGGGCTTGGATTATTAGTTAGTTTTGAAATTATTAGAAAACATGGTGGTAAAATAAATATTGATAGTTGTTTGGGTGTAGGCACGACTTTACAAATAATATTACCAGAGGCAAAAAATAATCGGAATAGTGAAGGAGCTATACAAAAATGAATACGAATGAGCGTCGTGAATTTTTACGAAAGAAACTTGCAGAAAGTACAAAACCGATCACGGGGACGGCTCTAGCAAGTGAATTAGGCGTAAGTCGACAAGTGATTGTTGGTGACATTGGCATTTTAAGAGCTATGGGTACAGAGGTATATGCTACGCCACAAGGGTATGTAATTCCCGGAGAAATCGCAGTAAATGGTGAGGTTCTGATTGCGACGATTGCCTGCATTCATGATAAGCGAGGTGTAGCGAAAGAATTGGAAATTATCGTAGACAATGGTGGCAAAGTACGTGATGTCATCGTAGAACATCCTTTATATGGTGAGATTCGCGCCGATTTGATGATTTCATCGAGACGAGAAGTAAAAAATTTTTTAGCTGGATTGGAACGGTGTGGTGCAGGGCCATTGTCAGCGGTTACGGGCGGCTTACATCTACATACGATTGAAGTGCCCAGTGAAGAAATTTTACATGGAATCGAAAAAGAATTAAAAGAAAATGGTATATTAAGATAACATAGCAGTGAAAAATAAAGTTGGTACAGAAAATGTATCAGCTTTATTTTTTTTACTTGTCAACATAATGTAAAATATGTATAATAAAAACTGTGACAAAACTAATGTAAAGACAGGTGTAAATGTGGATATTGTAAATCGTTTGGAAAAGATACCAGTGTGTTCTTTTCATTATCGTTTATTATTTATCACTGGGCTAGGTTGGATGTTTGATGCTATGGATACTGGTATCATTGCCTTTGTATTACCAACCTTAGCAAAAGTATGGGGACTTACCACTGCGCAAATGGGGTATATCGGAAGTATTGGTCTAGTTGGGATGGCTATTGGTGCAGTCATGGCAGGTGAATTTGCCGATCGTTTTGGCCGCAAGAAAATGTTTGCAGCAACGCTCGTGATTTATAGCTTAGCAACAGGCCTTTGTAGTATTGCTTGGAGTTATGAAGCGTTGCTAGCATTTCGCTTTTTAGTTGGTTTTGGTTTGGGCGGACAATTGCCGGTGGCGGTTACCTTGGTTACGGAGTTTTCACCACCGAATGTTCGTGGTAAGTTTATCGTTTTATTAGAAAGTTTTTGGGGTGTAGGTTGGTTGGTTGCAGCACTTATTTCTTATTTAGTAATTCCAAAATTCGGCTGGCATGTTGCCTTTATCATTGGTGCATTACCAGCATTATATGTCTTTTATATTTGGAAAACCGTTCCTGAATCAGTCCGTTATTTATTAAACAAAGGAGAAGATCAGGAAGCAGAAAAAATAGTCTTAGCAATGGAAGCTGCGGCAGGTATTGAAGCTGCTCCGTTCGTTCGTGAAACAAAAGCAGAAAAACCAGCTCAAGTGAAGGTGGCGTTTAGTGAAATATTAACTTCTGCATATCTGAAACGAACCATTATGTTGTGGTGTTTATGGTTTGGAATCGTATATTCTTATTACGGAATCTTTACCTGGTTGCCATCACTGATGGTGACACAAGGTTTTACGGAAATTAAAACGTTTGAGTATGTCATTATCATGACACTGGCGCAGCTACCTGGGTATTTTGCCGCTGCATACTTAGTGGATCGCATTGGGAGAAAAGCAACGTTGGTTAGCTTTTTAACTGGTTGTGCTATTTGTGCTTATTTTTTTGGTCAGGGTGGATCAACGACTGTAGTATTAACGTGGGGAAGTTTGATGTCCTTCTTTAATTTGGGCGCTTGGGGTGTAGTGTACACTTATACACCAGAAATGTATCCTACTCGTGTACGGGCTTTAGGTTCTGGATGGGCAGCGGCAATTGGTCGCATCGGTGGGATTTTAGCACCGACCATCGTAGGCGTCATGCTTGGCTCGAAGCAAGGGTTCCAAGATATTTTCTTGATGTTTACAGGGGTTATGCTAGGCGTAGCGGTGATTGTTGCCGCTTTAGGCCCAGAGACAAAGGGGAAAACGCTCGATGAAATCAGTGTTGGAAACGATAAGCTAGAGTTTTCTAATCGTTAAATTTATGCTATACTTGATGAAAGTATAGCTAAGGTTTTACCTTTAGGAGGTTTTTATGGGGTCAATTCTTCATATCATTGGTGCTTTGGTTGCAATTTGGGTATATAATGACGCAAAGAAATTTGGTCATAGTATGACAGTAGCTTTGTTATGGGCAGCTGGCAGTATTATTATGGTGCCAATATTTTTCCCAGCATATCTGATACTTGCTCGTAAACAAGTGATGAAATCAAATCGTAATCTAGAGGAAGTTACCATTGAAATAGATGCCGAGTTTGTCGAGAACACCGTGAATTGTCCGATGTGTGGACGTAAGGTAAAAGAAGATTATAAACTTTGTCCTTATTGTGGTTTTACATTAAAACCAACTTGCGGTAAATGTGGGATGGAATTGGAACGCGACTGGAAAGTTTGCCCGACCTGCCAAACATCTGTAACAGGAAAATAAAGTATCTCATAAGCCTCTTTAGATGATCTTTTTATCTAAAGAGGCTTTATTATAGCTAGGTGAACAGGTCTTTGCTGGACATGACAGCCCGGTTGTGATATAATATCTTTCGTAGCTGTTTTAAGCGCCTGTAGCCCAGTGGATAGAGCACTGGCCTCCGGAGCCAGGGGCGTAGGTTCGATTCCTACCAGGCGCACCACTTAAGAATATAGTAAAATTAAGCCCTCTAAGGTTTTATCCTTAGAGGGCATTTTGTTTTTTATAGGATAGGGGGGCAAAAAGGGGGGCAATACATAAAAAATGCATTGATATCATTCATATTAGCGAGCAAATAAAGGAATAGATGGACAATTAAATTTTATTTAGTTTTTCATTCTAATTCGCAAATTCGCAAAAATAAATAAGACTAAAGATTATTAAACAATCATTCTTTGTATGGTATCCTTACGATTAATAGCCTTAGTTAGGAATTATTTTTTTCTAACTAAGGCTAAATATTTTATTTGTAAATATAACCTGTTCATTACGAATTTTATGAATAGACTATTAATCTTATCAAAATAAACTAGACGAGTACTGCAAATGCCACTACGATAAGCAATCATACTTTTCGTATCAACTCGTCTAATTCTACTTTCCAAGTAGCCTATGACTGAAACTGCCTGAAAATATTATAATGGGGCAGTATAATAAAGTTATAATTTCGACTCCCAAAAACATGCATAATGATGTAGTTATGACCTCTTCGATGTTAAGGACAACTACATACTATTTACTTACCAAGAAAAAGTCTACGACC
This sequence comes from uncultured Veillonellaceae bacterium, assembly GCA_963805085.1. Lineage (GTDB taxonomy): Bacteria > Bacillota > Negativicutes > JARBTT01 > JARBTT01 > JARBTT01. Next base: position 298,179 of record CAWDTA010000005.1, read on the forward strand.
CCTAATCTATCTATATTTTACACAATCAACCACCTATATGTAACTGGCTAAGATTTTCTTTTTCAGTCGAAATGTTTAGCCAGTGACTGAAATAAAGACTGAAAAATTTTTAATCAATATCATCGCTCATTTCATCGTCATCAATATCAAAATTTAAAATAAATCGATATTTTTTTATATTTCATAAAGGATTTCTCAAAAATATATCGAAATTTAGTTATATCTGATTATTCGCTAAAAAAATCCTTTTAATCATCTTAAGCTACTTCAGTCTACAATCAGATAATTTTGATTAGGAGGGATATTATGACTGCGTTAGACATGTTCGAAATGTTTGATGAGTATCGCTACATAGTACTTGCTTTTCTGCTACCTTCCCCATTTTTATTCCCATTCACGAGTTTTTGGGCAGTAGCATTGTTCTGGGTGGCATTGTACGTCGTGGCAAAAGAATTTTATGACAGATTGTAACAAACAAAACGGTAGGCTTAACAGCTTACCGTTTTTACTTTTTATAACCCCTATAAATTTTTCCGACGATATAGAACCTACTTTTAGTATCAAAAAATATACTTAGTTAAAGAAAAAGATGCTGACTTGAAATCAATTGTACCGTAAGGTACCGAGGATTCGAATCCCTCCCACTCTGCCATTAGTAAATTCAAGGCTTCGCGTGGTTTGACGTAGAGTCTTTTTTGTTGCGCACAAATAGCTCAAAATTGACCGCATCCAATAAATGGATGTGATCAAAAGTGTGTTTATAATTATGAGATATTGCTTTATTTAAAATATATTTGCGAAATAGATTTTAGTGGAACAAGTGGAACACTTGGAACAGTCTTTTAACCAATCGTTAATTTAGATTTTTTCATTATATAGTCGGTTACTGCTTCACGAGGTATTTTCCAAACTCGGTTGTGACGAAAACATTTTATTTCGCCGGATGATAATAATTTGTATGCTGAATTTTTGCCAATGGCTAACATGTCGCATAAATCTTCAACACTCACTAAATCGTTATATTGCTCAAACATGATTATATTACCTCCAATACAGTTTTTTTATATGATGTAAGACTTTAATTAAGAGTTAATACTGTAGTTAAATTAAAGATAAAATAAGTGTTTTAAAATCAGAATTAATCTAAGGAAGGCGTAAATAAACTTAACCATTCAAGTTAGCGCTGGTATAATCTTTAATGGATTGAGCAGATATTTTCCATGCCTTACCTGTTTTAAATGCTTTGAATTCACCAGTATTAATTAGCTTATAAATTGTTTGACTACTACAGCCTAATATACTACCTGCATCGGATACATGCATTAAAATTAGTTGATTATACATGAGTAATTATCTTCTAATATATTTATTTACTTTTATGTTAAATTAAAATTGAACCTTAATTATTCACATAAAACAGGCAAAAGAAGAAATAATAAAATAATGTCTAAAAATAGAAGAATGGATAGATGAAATTATAATTATTTTGTTCTTTAATAAGCTTTAAAATACGAAAAATGCAAAGCTGCTTGACAAAAGTATATTTTTATGTAAAAATATAATACATAAATAAGAATGTGGGGTGATTGTATTGGACAAAACCAAAAATATGAAACTTATTATACAGGAAGATTTTCTTAGAAAAGTAGTTTATGCTGTTGAGAAAGCTATCAGAGATGATATTCCTCATTATTTGAGAGAGAATCATTATGAAACTAATAATGCCCTTCCACACCTTAGAGGAGACTATATCAATGAAAATTTGAGAAGGCATGTTGTTGGTAATGGTATAGAATTAGTTCCTTTTAAGAGATATAGTTGGGCTGGAAGAATTATCATAGATCGTGTGAATCATTTGACATATACAATCACTACCTTTAATACATTGGTAAATATACCTAAAAAGAAAGGTCGAATAAAACCGCACTTTTTACAATCGATTCTTTATGCTGAAAATGCTAGTTGTGAAGCTAAAATTAAGCAAACAAAATTTGATTTTGGGATAACTCAGTTTGAGTCAGATGAATTAGAACAAGATTATGCTAATATTAGCCAAGGTTTGATTAACATAAATGAAAATTATCGTCATTATGTAATTGCTTATCAATCAGAAGGCAATGAAATTAATGAAATAATCTTACGGTTATTGGATAAAGATTTTGATACTGTTGATGAAGCTTCTTTAATGGAATATATCAAACCAGACTTCGCAAGGCTTACTGATATGGAATTTGTTGAAGAAGAAGTAGAAATGAGTAAAGAACCCGATAGTGAAAATTTGGTTAATATTAAAGCTGAGGTTTTTGTGCCGAATTTGCGAAAAATAGACAAGCCGGCCGATGAATAAAGGTCAGGAGAGAGAAACATGATTAAGAATTTTCAAGGTAGCCGTTTAAAGAATGCCAGAACTTTTAGAGCATTGACATTAACCGAATTAGCTGAGAAAACGGATATAAGTAAACAATCAATATCACTTTATGAAAATAATAGAAATACACCAGATCATGAACGGGTTCGATTAATGGCAGCCGCATTGGATTTTCCATATAATTTTTTCTTCCAAGAAGATAATTATATGACAAAAACGGAGACAACATATTTTCGTTCTTTAGCAAGTGCAACGAAAAAAAATAGAACAGCACAAAGTTTGAAACTGGAATATGTTGCTAAAATATATGAGATATTATTAGAGTATGTTGATTTTCCCATACTTAATATTCCTGAAATAGATTTTATTGGTAATGATAATGTGTTTGAATGTGATAGCGATAAATCAATAAAGGAATTTGAAGATATTGCAGATAATGTTCGAAAACATTGGGGAATTGCTAATGAACCAATTAAAAACTTGCAATATCTTTTAGAAAAAAACGGTGTTGTCATTACAGGATTTGATACGGAAGAAGATAAAATTGATGCATTTAGTCAACGTACTATTGTTGATAATCATCCCATTTTTTTTATTGCAGTAGCTTTAGGTACCCGTCCAGAAGGTCGTATTAGATTTGATATGGCCCATGAACTAGGACATATTCTTTTACATCCGTGGAGTGAAGATTTAGAGTCCATAACAAAAGATGAATTTAAAATGAGAGAACGTCAGGCTAATATGTTTGCCAGTGCATTTCTTCTTCCTAAAAGTAGTTTTGGAAAAGATGTACAAACATATCCAACTGATTTGAATTTTTATCAATTCTTGAAAAAAAAATGGAAGGTATCTATCCAAGCAATGATTTATCGGACGCATCAACTGAAAATTATTACTGATAATCAATACCAGTATTTAATGCGACAGATTTCAAAAAATGGCTGGAGGACGAAGGAACCGGGTGATACTCCAATTAAATTGAATGAAAGTATTTTTCAAGGTGCAATTGATTTGTTGCTAAATAAACGAATATTAACGGCTCGAAGTCTTATTCGTAAATTTGAGCAATATGGTGTTGCTTTATATCCTCATGAGATCGAAAAATTACTTCATTTGCGTAAAGGGACTTTAAAGATGGAAGATGTAGTAACTCCGATAATACAGCTACGAAAAACAAGAGAATCCATTGATACAGATAAATAATGTTCATAATTTGATAGGCTAATAAATTATAGTTATATATTATAACTATGAATGCGCTTGCAGATCTTATGAATATATCATAAAACCCTTGCAAAGGATCATAGTAACATAGTAAAGCGCCAGTTGGTTCATCCAACTGGCTTATTTTTATGCCTAAAATTAAAAATGAAAAGGGGAATTTTATCATGAAACAAGGTAGAAGCATTATGGAATTAGCAAAGGAACTAGAACGCCAACGTATGGCAAGAAAAGATTTTATCGCAGATACCCGCAATCTTGAAGTATACACAAAAGATGGTATGACTCAATTAGCACTAGGTATTAATGATACTACAGAAACTTTTATTCTCAATGAATTAGCCCATAACCAAATTGCAGCTAGGCTTCAGATCCCACAACGGTATTACAGTAAAATGCGTGAAGAATATCCAAGCCTTTTAGACGATAATATCAACAGTTGGTTTGGCAAGAATGGTGAACGCAGAATGCTTCGTGTGCTTGATGGTAATATTAGAGCATTTCTATCTGACCGCTACCGTAGATTAGATAATTTAGAACTTGCCGATGCGGTATTACCAATCATCAAAGAGATGAAAGGTGCAGAGATTGTATCAAGCCAAGTTACAGATACCCATATGTTTATCAAGGTAATTAATAAACGTCTAAAAGCAGAGGTCGCAACAGGTGATGTAGTACAAGCTGGTATTGTAATTAGTAATAGTGAAGTTGGTTTAGGAAGTCTTAAAGTAGAACCACTCATTTATCGTTTGGTTTGTAAAAATGGTCTTATTGTAAAAGACTATGCACAAAAGCGCTACCATGTAGGTAAGCAAGTTGAAAATGATGATTCTGCTTATGAAATCTACTCTGATGAAACACTCCAAGCCGATGATAAAGCCTTCTTTATGAAAGTACAAGATACCGTAAGAACTGCCGTGGATGAAGCTAAGTTTCAATTATCCATAGAAAAGTTGAAAAATAGTAAATATGAAACAACAGGCAATGATCCAGTAAAAACCGTAGAAGTTTTAGCAGATAAATACGTACTTAACCAAAATGAAAGAGGCAGTGTTTTGCGCCACTTCATCATGGCAGGAGATAACAGCAAATACGGCTTAATTAATGCCGTAACTAGAGCAAGTCAAGATATAGAGGACTATGGTAGAGCAACGGAATTAGAACGCTTAGGCGGTGAGTTGCTTGCAGTACCGCCAATCAATAAAAACTTACTAACACATACACCTGTAGAAGGAATAAACCACATGAAAAACATTACAAATGTCGTTGCACTGGCAAGATAATCACAATAAAACGTAGATAATAACAAAGAGTTGTGGAAAAGTAACACCAATTAAAAAAGATCACTAAGGAGAAATGTAAAATGATGATGAATGGATGCTTTTGTTACGAAGATATCAAAGCAGAACTCAAACAATGGAAAGATGTCTTTGCGATTACATTAAGAATGGAATCTAATATTGATATCAGCATGACGTTAAATTACACACAAATTAAAGTATTAGCAGAAGGACTATTATCTTTAGCTAGTCAAACGGATAGTAAAAATTTTATAAACGCAGAAGCAAAGCAGATAAATGGAGCAATACAAATCGAATTCACTCAATCTGAAAATGAAGCAGTTGAAGAATCCTGCCAGAAAAATATTTCAGCTGCCCTAGCGGTAGTAAAATCACTATCGAAGGCTGGTTAAAAATGAAATGAATACAAAGACAAAGACAAAGCCCGACTGGAAAAGACCAGTCGGGCTTCTATTGTTATAGGAGGAAAAATATGCAAAAGATAGCGGCGAAATTAATAAATGTTATGCAAGAATGCAGCTATGTCTCAAAGAAAGGAATCAATGATTTTCACCATTATAAATATGCAACTTCCGCTGATGTCTTAGAAAAAATCAATACAGCACTAGTAAAACAAAAGGTTTGTTCTGTCGTATTGCCAGAGATACTTCAGCAAGCTGATGTAACAACCGCCAAAGGAAATATAGAACATTTTGCCACCGTTAAAATAAACATCCTGCTCCTAGATGCAGAAAGTGGTGAGTCCGTAACTATTTCTGGTATTGGCAGTGGGCAAGATAGCGGTGACAAAGCTGTGATGAAAGCGCAAACTGCCGCAATTAAATATGCCTACTTGCTCAGTATGGCGATTAGTACAGGGGATGATCCTGAAGCAGATGTACGAACTGATGAACTGGGAGCGCATACAACTGACACCATAAAAACCTTTGAATCAAATGAAAAACTTATATGCAGTGACTGTAGAGCCACGATTACTTCCGGGGTAATGAATGTATCTCGTAATAAATTTGGACGCCCTTTATGTATGAGATGCCAGAAAAAGTTTCAAGCAATCGCTTAATATTTAATGAAAAAAGCTAGAAAAAGCTTCAGCAAAAGGAGCAGATTCATTATCTATGAACGTAATAGCATTATCTAGGAATCTAGCGATAGCCATGTTTATGAGATAATTTTCTAGAGGGCTTTAATGGTGGAGGTGAGGACAATCTTTGAATTTAGATACAAACAAATCGGTAGAAAAATTGCATATTACAGAAAACTACGCAATTTTACCCAAGACGAATTAGCACAAAAAATTAATATCAGCAAAAGCTCTTTAGGAAAAATCGAATGTGGTCATTACAACCATAGTATTTCTTTGTCCATCTTAATGGCAATTGCAGATGGGCTTAAAATTGATTTGGATTTATTACTGAAAGTAGATAAAAGAGAAGAAAGCATGGAATTGGAATGGGAGCACCACAAAATAAAACCAAGTAAAGCTGAAGAAAAGAAGGTGCAAATTTGCCGAAAATAGCATCTGCGACCTCTATCGGGTTATTAAATCAGGTTGGGTTTAATAAGAAAAAACAAGACAAGTTCATGCAAAACGTTGCAAGCGGTATGAAAATTAATGGAGCGTCGGATGATGCTTCTGGTTATCAGATCTCAGAACGTATGCGTGCGCAATTACGTAGTCTAAAACAAGCGAAGCAAAATACACAAAATGGAAGTTCCTTATTGAATGTAGCCGCAGGTGGCATTCAAACGATAGTAGAGAACTTAAAAACAATGAAAGAACTGGCTTTGCGATCAGCCAATGGTATCTATAACGACAATGATCGATTGGCTATGGAAGAAGAATTTAAAAGCTGCCAAGATGCAATTGATAGCAGTGCGGATACGACAACCTATAATTCAAAAATTTTGCTCGATGGAACATATCGAAATCAAGATTTGCGATCCGTTGATAGTGTTGATGAACCCCAGAGTATCAAGGGGAGTATAAGCGCAGCAGATGCTGGTGAATATACCATTTCACAAGAGGGTATTTATCAAGTAGATGCTGGTTTTACTGGAACTATAAAAATTGATGCCACAAATGTTCAACTAATAGAAACTGGCTCTAACATGACCAATGTAAATATAGAATGCGAAAGAGAAGGCATGAATTTATCACTCAGCAATGTTTTTATTACCAATGACAGCAGTTATAAAAACAGCATTTTGAAGTTTACTGGTATCGGTAATTCCTTAACTCTTTCAGGAACCTGTGGCTTTCAATATAATGCCTTAAGTAGTAATGCAGTACTGAATATTGGACAGGAACTTGAAATCACCAATCATGATAGTTTAACCGTAAACAATTCGGGACTTGGTTTTGGTGCGGCTATTGGAACAAACAGCAATGAGACAGCAAAACGTCTTACCATTGCAGGTGGTACCTTGAATGTAGGATCTTATTCAAGTGGAGCTGCAATTGGAGCAGGCAGTGGTGGGGGAATTGATACAATCAACTTAATCAATGTGAAACTAGATCAAGTCGCTACCAATGGAGCCAGCGCTGCCATTGGTTGTGGTGTCGGTACGTCAAAAGTCGGTAATATTACCCTTAGTGGATGCAGTGGTAAAGTCAATACGCTCGCGTTTCAAGGAGAGTTTGGACAAAATGAAGCTGGTACAGGCTCTGTAGGAAGAACATTAGTTTTTGATAGTTCCATCCTCTTTAACAGTAAATTGCTGGACAATACAAACTTGCAGCCATTGCAGCTTCAAACTGGAGTACGTGCAGATGGAAAAATGAATATATACCTAAATAAATTAGATTGTGATTCCTTAGGTATTGATGTTTTAAGCGTAACGACCGAGCAAAAAGCTAAGATTGCCATGAAACGGCTGAATAGTTCATTGGATTATGCCTTGCATGAAAGTACGCGCATTGGTGCTTATATCAATCGGTTAGACTACACCGAAGCCAATAATACGACTGAATATGAAAATGTAACCTGTGCTGAAAGTGCTATCCGTGATGCAGACATGGCAAAAGAAATGGTATCTTATACCAAATATCAAGTTCTATGGCAGGCATCACAAGCAATGCTTGCACAAGCGAATCAACAAAGGAGCAATATATTAAACTTGCTTCAATAAAATAGACACAAAAAGAGCCCTAAACATTTGAACTTTAAAAATCTGCTTGATACTTAAAAGCGTATGAGCAAAAAATAAATAGTTTATACAAGGAGATGTTTTTTATATGAACAATGTAAAATTTATGAGTGAAAACACAGATGTAACAGCACAGAAAGTAAATGCACCTAAAACCTATGAATTTATAAAACAAAAAAGAGCTTTAGGTATTGGAGGTTCTATTGGAACCAAAAGGACAGAAATTACAATTGAAGGAAATACCATGAATGTATTTAAATATACGAAATTTCCGCTTCTGCCTAAGTGTGGAAAAGAAAATATGTCATTTAATATTTGTGATATTCAAAGTGTATCTATGAAGAAAGTAATTGATAAAGGTATGATGTGGATGCTGATTCTTTCTTTACTTGTAGTTCCGATAAGCGGAGGGACATCTCTTTTATTTACAGCGATTGCCCTCTTTGGTCTGCGTGACAAAGTAATTATGATTCATCTAAAAAACGGTACATTTAAAATCCAAGATGCTTATACATATACAGAAAAAATAGAAAACCTTGTCTCTGATTTGCAAATAATTAATCCTACGATTAAAAATGAAATTGTTTCAGCTAAGTGACAAAAAGAGCTGAATAATAGAATTTTGGCAGTTTAAATGATAATTTTAATTGTAGCTTGTGACGAGGATGTAATACATAAAAAAGTTTTGGAGGTTTTGAAATGATGAAAGTAAAAAGCTTTGTTATTGGTTTATTATTAGCAGTAATGTCAATGGTTGTGGTGCCAATCAATATGATTCCCCAAGCATATGCTGATATGTCTTTTGATAACGGACCAAGTGTGCTTAAAAGTACATGGCGGGTCAATTACCCAAATGATCCTAGTGCACAATGGTATGCAACCATAACGGATGATGATTTTCTTGGAATGGGGAATTACACTATAGATGAAACTGCACTTCCAGGGCGCTTCCAATATAGGGTTACGTTGCATCTTGATAGCGATACTAATGTGTATTATTGGGTTCGGATAAACGAAGGAATACATGGATATGGTATGGAAATAACGAAAGCTGATAAAAGTTGGCATCACGTGCTTGATGGATGGAGGGCTATAAACCAGTAAGCTAGATAGGCGTATGTATTGGGATGAATGATTTATGGGTTATTAATAATGATTTTATAAAATAACGGTAAGTTACATTAAAAAACGTTATTTTTCGTTATATCGTTTTAAAAACGATATAACATAATAATAAAAGAGATAAGAGTAGGGCGAAGCCCTACTCTTGTTTCGTTTTCGCTCGATTCGCTTTCGCTTCATCGAGCGAAAACGAAACAAATGGAACATAATTTATAAAAGGGAGATGGCTAGAATTTTGCAATATTTAATGAATGATTCATAGTACTATTTGATGATAATCAGACGCAATGAATATGCTTTTTAATCAAGGGAAAGTCATATTTAAAAGTAGCTGAGTAGCAATCTTTAAAACAATAAAGTCGAATAAAATTTATAGAATGTTTATGACACCAACTTTAATCGGTTGAAGTTTATTTTTATGCATAAGAAAATTTAATTGTTAATAATAGTATTACTTGTACCAGGATACCGGTTGGTAATACGGGCATGTCGGAAGATAAATTGATTATTTTTATATATTTTAGAGTTTACGTAGAATATTTTTAATAGAATAAAAACAACGGAACAAAAGGAACAAACGGAACAAGGTTTAATGTGAATTGATTTTAAGATGTTATTTTAATCAATTCACCTATTAATTTCAAATTTTTTGTAGGATATTTTGGATTGCTGATTTTTTGCTTAAGGCAGCCAATGATTTCTAAAATGGCAAGACTTTGTTCTTGCTTATATAGGTTTTGATTACAATCTTTATTTTTATTGATTTGCAACTCAAAATAGGATAGAAGTTTTTCGGTGGTAGCAACTCGTTGAATAGAACCTTCTAAGTAACTAGTGTATTTTTTCTCATCATCGGTTTGTTGTAGATCATCAATATTAGGAAATATTTTTCCATAGGAAGGTATAGTAGTTTTTTCTTGCCAAAAATCAACAGAAGAGTTAAAAATACGGGCTAGTTCCCATAAACGTGTAGGATGTATTTTTAGAGGTCCCTTTTGCTTTTGTTGTGACACTGCTGCTGGTGTAATTCCCAGTACTTTTGCTATATTTCCTTGGGTTATATCAAAAGTTGACATGAGAAAATCTAAATTTGTACGATCAGATGCTTGTATATTCAATAGATCTGTATCTTTGGATATCTTCATAATGGTCCTTAAATGAAGGTTTAATTTTGGTAGGGCGAGTGAGGGCGCTTGATTAGGCTCTTTATCTAATAAAGGATTAAACCAGGATTGGTAGTTGTTTATAATTAAACGCAATTTATTGTATAAGAAATCACGATCATCTATTCGATAAGTTCCGGGAAAAGGAACGCTGAATTTTTTAATATCTGGTTGTAAGACTGGCGGAAGAGCCGAGTACATATTGTTGTAAAGTAGAGTACGTTTTTTTATGATTTCATGAATTTTTGGAGCGTAATCATGAAGAGCTTTTTCATCTGCATAGGAAAGACAAAATAAAATTTCCTCATTAAATGAAGGAGACAATGCATATTCGAAGGTGAGCAGTTCATTTTCTATTATTGACAAGATGGATTGTTTGGAATCTTCAAGACTGCAAATTTTATAATATGTTTCAGATGTAGATTCTGTATCTATTTGGATGGAGTCATCGTTTTCTATAGTTTTTTTTATATCCAAAATGTTGCAGATTTTAACGGCAGTTTCATATTGAGCTGGTTGAATATCAGATAATTTTTTCAGAATTTTTCTAATATCATAGAGCGTAGCACTTGAGTAATTAAGTTCATCTTGGCGGAGCTTTTCCTTTAATATAGAAAACAGTGTTTCTGTTGTAGTCGTATCGGGGAAGACAGCCAATTCCTCTAGTTGCTTAATGGCATTAAAAATGTTTTCTAGTGAAGCATCTCTATCATGGTAAAAATTTTTAAGATCGTTGGATTCAAATTCTCGTCCTAATAAAAATAATAAATTGTATTTCTTTTTAACAAGATTTTGGGTTAACTTTTTATCGGGAACTGTAAATAAAACAAATTTTTGTCGCAAGCTTAAAGAGGTAGTTTCAGATTCTATCTTTTTTAAAACATCGGATAATATTTCGTCCATTATGATAATTGCTCCTTCGTTAAGTAAAATTAAATTTAGTTTATCATCTATGCCAATTAAAAAGCAACCCATTAAAAACAGTAGAGTAGCAGTATGTTAAGCGAAATTAAGGTAATAATTAGGCTTAAAAATAAGGCGAAAAAGCTTTTGGATTTCTAAGAATTGCCGTATATTGTGCTTGTTAACAAAAAACAACTCCCGGGAGCTTTAATGGAGTGATGATCTTTGAAAAATTATGAAGAAATACAGAATATCGTACGCAGAACATGTTGGGACGAGGATTCATTTAAACTAGAGCAGTTTGTTGAGGTTCTTGTAGGTAGTGGAGACTTTATTACCAACAGACAGCAGCTTTATTGGTACGACTCTGAAAAAGGATATTTCAGAAATGTAACAAGGGAATTACCGCATCGCAGTTTGAGGCAGTATATTCCAGATGATTTGCAGTCCAAAGTATTAGTCCGTAACATGAAAGCAGTTACGGATAACCTGATGGATCAGCCATCTATTTATAAAGAGCTAAAATCAAATCCAATGCATGTCAATTTTTTAAACGGTACATTGGATTTGAAAGAAGGAATCTTGATGAAACATACTGCTGATTATATGTTTGATTATGTTTTGAACTGTGAATATCAAGAAAATTCCAGTCTGGCACAGGCACCAGAATTTTCGAAATACTTGTTGAAGTCATTCAACGTGCGGAATGTGGAAGCAGCTGAAGTTAAGTTACTAATGGAAATTATAGGATATGTGATTTCAGATTGCACCAAGGCCAAGAAATTTTTCCTGTGCTATGGACCTAGTAACTGCGGTAAATCAACTTTTTTACATTTGGTTGAAGATATGGTTGGGGAAGAAAACGTATCTTCGATTGGCTTAGAAGATATGAATGATAAATTTCGTTGTCGGGATATAGTAAAGGCTAGGCTTAATCTACTTCATGAGACAACGACGAAGTCGATCACCAAAGTAGATGTACTGAAACGAGTAGTTGGTCATGAAAAGTTAGAGGTAGAAGCCAAAGGGATTCAGCCATGGTCTGCAAAGGCTAAAGCAAAAATTTTAATGGCTGTTAATTCCCTGCCACAATTTGTTGCTGGGGCGGCTAACAATTCACTGATTAATCGAATGGTCATTTTAAAATGGCATGATAAAGAGCTAGATCCAGTAGAGATGAATCGCGATTTGTTAGATATTCTGATTGGTGAGAAAAACATTATTGCATCGGTTGCAATGAAGGAACTCTCACGTCTGATAATCAATCAGTTTAGCTTTACCATACCGGAAAAAAGTACCAAGCTTTTAGATGTTTATAGGGACAATCTTAACAGTATAGGCAAATTCATTAATGATTCTTGTATTATCAAAGCAGACGGGAAGATATTTTTGCGAGATATCTATAAAGAATATCAGTGCTTTTCTGAAGATAATGGTTTGCATACTATGGAAAAACCGGCTTTTAAGATGACAATATCAACATTGGAGCAGGTTGGCTTTAAAAAATTGCGAATTGGCAATAAGACTGGTGCTGGATTTGTCGGTATTAGCCTTAAAACTCTTGAGGAACGTGAGAATCAAGAGCAGAGGGAGAGCGTCAAATGAGTTTAGTAGTAATTCCTTTTAAAGGAACTGATGACCTGCGTTCAAAAATTGATGCATTTGTAGCAATAAATTTTAATGGTAATCGATCAGAATTTTTGCGTGTTGCTACTGAACAGTATATTGATTCGGCTGCGGGGAAAAAAGCAAGTATGCCTGCCCCTTTTATAGAGGCACTCGATTTTGTGTTAGAACTGTTAAAGACGGACACGGCATCCGAACAGTCTTGGATATTATTGCGGCAGGAGGTAACAAGAATATGGAATATGATAAACCATTCAGTGTAATGCGTTGGATTAATTACAAAACAGCAGATCTCAAAGCATTTGAGAAGTCGGCACAATATATTCTGAACCCTAAAAGTGCACCAGAAGCTTATCAACGGGGTTATAAAATATCAACTTCCGATCCAAGGCGGAGTATGGAAATAATAGAGAAACGTTGGAAGCCACGGGGCGATAGAAATTTTAAGCATGGCGTATTTTCCTTCGGAATGCCAGATCTTGATGCAAAACATGCATTAGCAGTCACAGATGAGATAATGAAAATTTATTATCCAGAGTACCCAATTCTTTATGCAGTTCATACTAACATTCCAAGGAGAATTCATGCTCACTTTGTTATGGGAATGACGAACGTTTACACAGGAAAAAAATTTGAGCAAGATATGGCTGAGTTCAATCGGTTTCGTGATCATTACAACAAGACGCTCGTGCGAAATGGAATGATGCCACTAAAGGGGCATCATTCTACTAATCAAGATTGTTCTGATACAAAATGTGCAATTAAATCACATATGGATGAATTTGACTCTTTTGATTATCGGCAAGATTACAGCGGATTTGTGCCGTCAGTTTATCGACCAATAGTAGCGCAACAAGATTTTAATTTGCATAGATTTTTTGATCAACAAATGGAGCATTTTATGAAATTTTACAATTTAGGAAGAGGTGGCTTTTAGTGGATTATGAAAATAATTATTTTATGCCTAATGGATGGGAAAATCAATCAGGAAATTGGTTGTTACCAAATTCTAACGTAAAATATAATGTTGTAGTTAATCTTGAAGGTATCATGCAACAACATACACAAGCAATGCTAGTAGCTTTTCAGATGGGAAGAGAAGCAAGGATATTGGCTGAACGGCAAGTGCAAACTGAAATCAGTGAACAGCAATATATGCCAAAGGTATCAGGGGTACAGCAAGTGGAAAGCCCTTGTGAGTGTTATGTCGGAGTCTATGATCGTTGGGCATATGGGATTTATTCGGATCAACTGGCACTTGATAGATCACAACAATATTGGGATCTATCTACCCAGCAAACGCAAAATTTTAAAACATATGAACAAGCATTGGATTATGCACGTAATGGTACAGCAAGACTAAGACAATTAGATGCAAGTATGCTACCAGATATGCAATATTCAGTAAATTGGCGGCAAAAAATATAATCGTTTTATGGGGGCGAGACAATATGGTACAAGAAAAGCTATATACAGTTGCTGAGGTGTTGAATATCATCCCAGTTTCACGTAGTGGTTTATATGCTGCATTAAAACGTGGCGAGATAGCATCTGTTGGAGTTGGGCGAAGAGTGCTTATTCCTTCATGGGCTATAGAAAAATTAACTAAAGCACCAAGCATGTAATAGAGTAATTTGTAGAGGCAGGGATTATAAAATCCCTGCCTCGTTATATTAAAAGCTAAGAATGGAGGAAATAAGATGGCAAAACGTAGTAATGGTGAAGGTACTGCTTATTATGATAAAAATCGTCAGCGATGGGAAGCTCAAGCAACATATAAAGATGCTGACGGTAATGTTAAACGTAAAAAATTTACGGCTAAAACTCAACGTGAAGTTAACAAGAAAAAATCAGAATGGCAAAAAAATTTAAATGATGGCTTACTACCGGAAGCGGATAAGTTAACTGTTGGTATGTGGGTTGAAAGATGGTTAGAGGATTTCGTAAAACCATCTGTTAGAATTAAAACATATGAAAAATATTATGCTTGTATGAAATATATTAGAGCTAAATTTGAAGATGTATTAATTACTAAGATATCTGTACCTGATGTACAACGTTTATTTAATGAGTTGATTATTTCAGGCGGTGAGAATAATCAAGGGCTCTCTTCATCTACAGTACGTGGTATAAGACGGTATTTTATTGCTTGTTTAGAAAAAGCAGTTAAACTTGGCTTTTTAGTAAAAAATCCTGCAAAGTTAACAGATCCACCGAGATTAACTAAAAATGAGATTCATCCCTTAAATAAAGAACAAGCAAAATTTTTATTAGATACTGCTAGAAATGCTGCAAAAATAGGTCTGGAAAATAGACGGAAAAATGCTGAAATGTCCGAGTGTGATGTGTACATTGGTGTATACATTGCTTTATCAACAGGTATGCGGTTAGGAGAAGTTTTGGGCTTAAAGTGGGATGATATTTATTTTGACCGTAATATAATTACAGTAAGGCGTTCGAGAGTAGCTACTAGTCATGGAGTCAGCATCGAAGAACCCAAAACAGGTGTTGCCCGCAAAATTCCTATCCATGACGACTTAACTAAAGCATTAAAGAAGCACCAGAAGTATCAAGCGTGGCATAAAGCTATTCTGGGCGACAAATATGAAGAAAGTGGTTGGGTGATTGCCGGTTCTTTTGGTAGAAATTATTATCCGAAGCATTTTTCATATAGAAAATATAAAAAGTTATTAGAAGCGGCTGGAATAGATAAAACTTTTACATTTCATGACTTACGTCATACTCACGCTAGCTTGCTTTTACTTGATGGGATTAATCCTAAAATTGTACAAGAGCGATTGGGGCATTCAAGTATAGAAATGACACTTGATACATATTCGCATTTATTACCGGATACTCAAGATGTAGCAGTTAAAGCTGTATCGACATTTTTAGTAGGATAATGTTAATAGTTAGTGGGGACTCATCCGTTTTAAACGTGAATGAGTCTTATTTTTTCTAAAAATGAAATTTACTGTTGATTGTCGAATTTGGGATTAGTGTTTCAGTATAGATATAATTAAGCATGGTGTGTTTAATTATATCTATATTAGATGAGATTTTTTGTTCCTAAGCTATAGCTGGATTATGTTATATTTAAGAGAGAACGTTGGTTAATTACATTAAATGATAAATTAGCATTTAATTCGACAAAACTTGCAAATAATACATGATATTATAAAAAAATATGGCATTATTTATATTGTATATGATGGATATGAAGAAGATGGGGTCAATTGAAAAGGTGTTTGACAACTATTCTTATGGTGTATTTGTCTTGGTATTTGCGGTGTCAACTCTTTGTATACTAAAGGCTTAGGCGTACGCCCAATATCTCAATGGGGATACCAATTATGTGTTTTTATATAGTTTGGTGTTACAAAGTATTGGGACAAGAGTTCGGTAGTTGTTAAGGAAAACAATAAAATGATCATGAGTTTACAGAAAAGTTGTGAATCTTGTCATTCTATTTGTAATTTTGAAAGGACTTTTTCTTTATTATGATAAACATCTAATACTACAGACGAAAAAATGAATGATTATTTTACTTTATGATAAGCGATTGGAGTGGGTGGTTCATGAGTATTCAGCTTAAAGACCTCGTTAATGATCAAGAATTCATAGATAGGATGAATCAAGCATTTGCTGATTTGAGAGCTGACTATGAGTTAAGTCTAGATACTAGTAAGAAAAAGATTACAGAGCTTCAACAAGTTCATGTGGATTATAAAAGTAATTTATCTGATTTAATTTCATACTCAATAAAGTCTAGTGGTGTAGTTACTGGGTTAAGAGGCACTGGTAAAACGCACTTGTTCTTACTTGCGAGGGAAGCGATAAACCAAGATATTCAAAAAAATGGAGCAATAGCATTATATTTAAACGTTAAAAGGCTTCACATTCCACAAGGATATGATCAAGAAATATTTAACAGAGTTTTTAGCATATTCTTATATGATGAGTTTTCTAAACAATTGATTGGCTTATTGGAAGAACTAAGTAGCGGAACAATTTTAGACAAAATATTACAATTGTTTAACAACGATAAGCGTGACTTGATAAAAGCGATAGGTGAAGCTATTGCTCGGCTTGCTGTATTTTCTAGTGTTGTTCATGAGGGGAGCCAAAAAATAACAAACTTAGATAAGGGAACGCAGTCTGAGGAAGAGACAACGAAGGCGTTGATAAAGCTTCATAATGATTTAGTCGCTAAAATAGGGCTGAAGACTACTGAAGTTACTAATAATATCTCTGTAGAATATCTAGATGAACTAACTAGCAAAGTATCGACCAATAACACATATGTTAGTTATCTGAATATCCAAGACGTAAGAAATCAGCTGATTAACGTGTTGAAAATATTAAAGCTATCTTCAATAACTTTCTATGTAGATGAGTGGGAAAAGTTGTATTATGATCCTAAACTTCAGCAATATTTAGCTTTTTATATTGATCGAATCATAGACACACCATTTTACTTTTGGATAGGCGTAGTTCCTCAACGTGGGAAATTGTATAACCTTGAAAATGGATCTGATTTACAACATTACATAAATTTAGACGAAGGTTTAGTGTATGAGAATTCTAAGCAAGAAAAGTCAAATTGCATAGTGTATTTTAAGAATTTTGTTAATAAAAGGCTACTGTATTATTTTAATGATTCTGAATATGAATTGTCGATTTTATTCAATAACGATAAAAACTTTGAGTTATTAGTTTTAGCTAGCATGGGTAATTCCAGAGATTTTGGTACGATGTTACTGCATTGTTGGTCTGAGTATAAGTCGTATAGAACTAATAATCTTATGCCCGGTCGTCCTTATCAGTACATCAGTCATCCTATGATCATAGATGCAATAAAAAATAATGGGGATAAGAAGTTTAGTAATATAAAAGATGACGCTATATTATTAAAGATATGGAAGGATGTTGAAAATTATTGTATTTCTAAAAAATCTAGTCATTTTGCCATTGAAGAGACGAAAGAAAATCTAGAAATTTTATCTTCAAAAGGCTTTTCTGAATTGAGTTATCACCGACTTTTGCATTTTAGAAAAGGACATGTTCCTGCTAAAGATGCTGATATGCTTAATAAGCTTTCAATTTATGCGCTTAACTATGCTGGTATTTATGATTTACACGCAAAGAATAGGAAGCTGAAGTTTGTTGTTGAATATGATACTATTCATGATAAGGTTAGAAGGTATATATATAACCCAAAAGCAATCATAGAAAGTATTAAGATTAAGGCGGGGGAAATATTTCCTTGCAAGAGCTGTGATGAGAATATATATCCTGAAAAAATGATATCTGCTTGGGAGAAGAATTCCTGCCCTTTTTGTGGCGGAAACATTTACAACAAGTAAAGTAATATTCAAACATTGGGAAAATATCAAGCGATTATATGAATTTATGAATTTTTTTAATGACTTATATAAAATAAAGAAAGAACAGAACGTTACCAATATTGAAGTATTGAGCTGCTGGTAAGAGTTTAACAAAAACAGGGGGGGCAACAAGGGGGGCAATGGACTCAGATGAGTGAGAGAATATGTTGTAAAACTGAATGAAAATAGTGGACGAATAGGAAGAAAAGGTTCTAGAAGTACTGTAGTTATTGGACGTAAATTATCTTAAAAACAGCAAAAAAAGCCATTTGATGTCCTCCGAAGCCAGGGGCGTAGGTTCGATTCCTACCAGGCGCACCATAAGAAATTCAAGCCTTCTAGCGATTTTGCTAGAAGGCTTTTTTGATGGATTGTAAATCTTATCTTGGGCTAAATGGTTATCAAATTCGAAGTAAGGGAAGTATTCATAGGTATCTTAGAATCATGATCATCAATTATACGTATTGTGCAAATTATATTCAAATGGATCTTATCACTTTAATGCCTGATTTAAAAAAGAAAAAATCATTTTGATTTACGGGGCTGTCCCAAATGGTCAACCGATTGAGAAAATTTTTGAGTACTTGAAAATAGTGTAATAAAATCCCCCACTATTTAACTGTAAAATTATTGAAGTAATAATACATTATTATAGTATATTATATTTTATGGAGAAATTAGGTATGTATATTGAAGTTTATTCAGAGGATACAGAAAATTTGATTGGAATTAGTCGTATTGAATCTGCTATTTCGTATATGATCATGGTAATAAAAGATTGTTAGGAGTTGGTTGATAATTATGATTCTAATTACAGTTATAGAAACTATTTACATATAAATAGTTGATTATGTTGTGAAAGAAATGAAGTTGGATAAAAGTTTAATTCATATTGTGGATTGAATCATGTGAAGAATGGGGTTAGGTTTGATAGGAGGTCTTAATTTTATTTGGAATAATATATTTAGATTTTTTACGACAATGCCGTAATCGAATCATTTTATCGCACATTAAAAAGCGGGCTTGTTCAGGATGATTCTTATGATAATCCGGAGCAAGCTCGCATGGAAATATTTAAATATATTGAGACTTATTATAATACTAAACGCATACATTCGCATTGGAGTGGCTCAGTTTAGAGTAGTTTAAATTACAAAATTGTCAAAATTCTTAATTTTATGTCTATTTTTCTTGAACTTTCCAGTTTATTACGAGAGATTCTTAATCATAGCAGAGATCACGCGTGAAAATAATTTCTGGTCATTTGGGGCAACTTGGTTAAAGAGTTGTTGTGTAAGGTGTTCGATGGATTCTTCAATCTGTTGATGTAAAGCTAAACTTTTTTTTGTAAGTAGGATTTTTTTATAACGGTGATCCGCGTCAAAAGGGGCGGTGGTAATGAGATTTTTTCGTTTCAGGCGATTAAGGATGCTGCTGATGGTTGGATGTGTAAGACCGAGAGTATGTTCGACATCTTTTTGGCAAATATCCTTTTTTTGGTTTCGAGCGAGATAACCGATAACACTTGCCTGTGCATAGGTCAAATCGAGTGGCTCCATATTGCGATTGAGAGCACGTTCGATTGCGGTATTGAGTATTTTGATATCCATTAAATTCATGATAATCTCCTTATACGTTGTTTGCGACTTATTGTATCGAAGATCAAGTTATTTGTCAACGAAATTTAGAGTATTATAGTATTTCTTGTTATATGAAGTTTAACTGAGGTGTGCTAGGGATAAAACAGTAGAACTGAAAGAATTCTATTCAAATAAGTCGCAAACGACTTATTTGCTGGGCTTACCTATTAAAAAATTTGTCTAATACATAAGAAGTGAGGAGCTAAAAAAGGACTTAAAACGAAAATCAGTGTCGATGGAAATGATTTTTTAGATTTATTTGTCGGTAGTCTTATTGACAAATAAAACCTAAAGTATTATAGTAATTCTTGTTATATGAAGTTTTACTGGCGTGTGCTAGGGTTAAAACAGTAGAGCTGAAGGAATAATATATATCGTAGGTTACTTAGATTAGCGATCGTAAATGTAAGAATGTAGCATGAATAGTACTAAGTGGATCCGATGTTGAGGCCTATTCAAATAAGTCGCAAACGACTTATTTGTTGAGTATATCTATTAAAAAAATTGTCTAATACATAAGGAGGAAGGAGCTAAAAATGAACTTAAAGCGAGAATCAGTGCCGATGGAAATGATTTTTAGGTGTTGTATTTGTCGGTAGTCTTATTGACAAATAAAATCTAGAATATTATAGTAACGCTCATTACTTAATTAATGGTTGTAAATATGAAAATGTAGCAAGGATAGTACAGCAACTGTTATTTAAGTAGATCTTTCGTTAAAACCTATTCAAGTAAGTCGCAAACGACTTATTTGCTGGGTATACCTATTAAAAAAATTGCTTAATACATAAGGAGTAAGAAGCTAAAAATGAACTTAAAGCGAGAATCAGTGTCGATGAAAATGATTTTTAGGTGTTGTATTTGTCGGTAGTCTTATTGACAAATAAAATCTAGAATATTATAGTAACGCTTATTACTTAATTAATGGTTGTAAATATGAAAATGTAGCATGGATAGTACGGACAATGTGTGTGTGGTTTAATTGGCTCTTTTGTTGAAGTCTGTTCAAACAAGTCGCAAGCGACGTATTTAATGAGCGCATTTATTTTTAAAAATTTACCTAATACGTAAGGAGTTAATTATTAATGAACTTAAAACGAAAATCGATGTCTATGGGAATAATTTTTTTAGGTGTTCTATTTGCAGGTGGTCTATTATTAACATACAAAGGAAATGATGCTATAGTGCTTGCCGTAGAAAAAAAAGATGGCATTCTGACAGCAGAACAGGTTAAGGTCGCTTTTGATTCGGTAGGTGGACGGCTAGTGAATGAGGCGGTTAAGGAATCACAAGAAGTCAAAAAAGGTGACATATTGATGGAACTCGATAGTACTGATATTGATCTTTCGATTGAAAAAATGAAGACACAGATTGCTCAGATTGATGCACAGATTAAGGCGAAAGGTGGTTCAATTGATATCGGTTATACGAAAGCTGATACAGATGAAAAGCAGACACATCGCCAAATTGACCAACAGAAGGCTGCGGTTAGTGCTGCTTTGGCAACGTATCAGAACAAACTACTTGATTATAATCGAAAAGCTGCTTTAGCAGATTCTGGGGCTGTGGCACAGTCTGAACTTGATTCCGCACAAATGAATCTTGATGTTTCAGCAGCTGATGTCTCACAGCAGCAACACCTGCTGGAAAAATTATTAGCAGGTGCTAATGATAAGACGAATACGGATAGTATCGCTTTACCAACGATTGCTTTGCAACGTGAGGAGCTTAATAATGAGCAAAACAATGTAGAGAATCTTATACAGCAGAAGAAAATGCTTGAGGTCCAACTAAAGGAGCTTTTGGTCAAAAAGGATCGCTTGACGCTACGGGCTCCAGAAGATGGGAAGATTCTCAAGGTCATCGCGAAAAAAGGTGAAATGATTTCGGCGAATACGCCGGTGATTCTCATAGAAAGCAAGCGCTATTATTATGATATTTATTTAAGTGAGCAACAAGCAGCAAATTTGAGTGAAAAGGATACGATTATTGGACATTCAATTGCAGGAAACTTAACTACTACTGGAACGGTACGTTTTATTACAGCAGCACCGGGATTTGCGGATCTTAAGATGAGTAGGGAAAAAAGTCAGGCAGATTTGAGTGCTTTTCAAGTGCGTATTTATGTTGAAGCGCAAGATAAACTTTTGCCGGGAATGACCATTGAGGTGAAAAAAGATGAATTCACTAAAAGATGAGCTACGATATTTCTTCTCGGGTGAGGGAATGCCTTATGGAAAGGTCTCTCTGATAGTGGTTATAGTCGTCACTTCAATTTTTATGGCGTGTTTTTCTAATAATAATTATATCGAAGAAGGCAATATCGTTGTTGTTGACATTGATAATTCTAAGTATAGCCATGAATTTATTGATGAACTGAATGCATCGCAATACATCCATGTGGATAAGGTACTCAACATGCCAGTTAATCCACAGACACTTTTTTATCAGACGCGTCATCTGGCAGTGGTGTACTTACCGAAGGGGTTTGAGAAGAATCGTTATAATATGTCGGTGAATAATATAGGAGTATTATATGACAATACGAATTTGTCACAATCCAGTAGTATAAAAGAGGCGCTAAATGCAATAGTAGCCACAGAAAATGCAAAAATTGGTTCTGGTCAGATTCAGGCACTGGGGTTGAGTAGTGAACAGGCAAGTGGTGTGATGAATAATATTTCGCTTAATAAGAGGGATTTATTCAACCCAGTCAGTTCCTATGTTGATACAGTTGTTATAGGATTCATGTTCTTCTTTTCTAGTGTGTTTTTCACCTTAGCTGTTATTGGCATCATCCCACGGTTGAGGTTAGAGCATAAATGGGAGATAGAAGTTCTGATGGGAAGCCCGCTTGCAACAATGCTGCGGCTGGTGCCTTATGTACTCTGTTTTGTGGGGGCGAATGTGGTAGGCATGGTAATGCTTCGTTTGATAGGTGATCTTAAATTTCAAGGTAGTTTCCTACTTTTTTTACCAGCAGTGTTTATTTTGGCTACATCCCTTGGCATCTTGGCGATGTTCGTAGGTTGGAATGCACCAAATCCAGGCATGGCCGGCAGTCGCATGATTTTTTTTGTACCGCCAGGATTTATTCTTAGCGGGATGACGATACCAGTAGATTATTTTCCAAAGTGGGTGCAGATTGGATCACATTTTTTCCCATTAGTTTGGTTATATAAATTCACTAAGGATATTATCATGCGAGGAACTTCCTTTTGGGATTGTGCATCGGAATATGGTGGGTTTTTGATTTATTTAGGTATTTTTGCAGTTGTTTTTAGTCTACGCTTTTTTCGTCAACGACAGAAAATGTTGTTAGTTTTGGATGCAGCAGATAACAAGAACATATAATAGGGGAGAGATGATGGATGAAACTTGACACAATATTGGTTCCAGTGGATGGCTCCGAACAAAGTTGGCGGGCATTGGAACAGGCCGTCTATTTTGCGAGTATTTGCAATGCACATATCGATATCCTTTATGTTTTGGACCTCAGCGTCAATATTACAGATCTGGATCGTGTGAGTACATGTGGATATATTCCTGTGGAAATAAAAGAAGAAGCTTATTCATTGCTAAAAAAAGCAGCGGCGAAGGTGGTGCCAGGGGTGGAAGTTTGTACGTTTTTGAATATTGGTTCTCCGGCCTCGACGATTATCGACTTTTGTGCGGCTAGATCATATGATCTCATCATCATGGGAAATCGTGGGCTAGGAAAAATTCAGCAAATCCTCATCGGCAGTGTAAGCCGTTATGTGCTTTATCATGCGGACTGTCCTGTGCTTGTTGTGAGGTAGAAAAAGAACAGGAGCTATTTTATGTTAACGAAAAAATTAGTTGTGAGTATATTATTGAACGGGATATTAGTGGGAATGCTTTTGCCACCGAAATTTGTTGAAGCGGAAAAACTTACTCTGGAGGAAAGCATTACTTTAGCTTTTGCAAACAACGAACAGATTAAGGCTACAGCAAGCAGTGAAAAGGCTGCAATCTGGGATTGGAAGAAAGCGAAAGGAGAACAGGGGCTCAATATAGGATTTTCTCATACATCGGCTAAAATTGGTGGAGAATACTGGAAGATTTATAATGTTAAGGATGATCCATCTGATTATTTTATCAATGAATTTTCGGCTTCATTGCCATTGTATACAGGGGGGGGGCTGGAAAATAAAGTTAAAAAAACGGGGGTTGAAGTAGAAATTAGTGACCTCCAATTGGAAGCGGTTAAGCAGGATATTAAATATCAAACAATCAAGGCCTATTATGATATTCTGGACTGTAAAAATATCCAGAAAGTCAGGGAAGAAGCCGTTAGTGAACTGGAAGAACATCTAAAAAATGTTCAGGATCAATTTTACGTCGGAGCGGTTGCACGTGTTGACGTATTGCGTTCTGAGGTAGAGTTGGCCAATGCAAAACAAAATCTTGTAACGGCACAGAATAACTTACGCATTGCGCAGTCAATATTCAATAAGGTGGTTGGGTTGGACATAATGCAGAAAACCGAAACTGCCGATGAGCTAGGATATGAGCCAAAACATTATGATTTGGCTCAATGTGTAGAGTACGCCTTGCAGCATCAGCCGAATGCTCTTATTGCTGAAAAAAGTGTTTCTTTGGCTACCACGGAGCAAAAGATTGCAGCTGCAAGTTACAAGCCAGAAATTGCAGCTATAGCGACTTATGCGACATATGATACCAAAATAAGTGAATTCAATACCAAAGAATGGTTAGTTGGGGTCAATGCAAAGTTCAATATATTCGATAACCAGGTTACGCATGACAAGGTTAA
Source organism: uncultured Veillonellaceae bacterium (assembly GCA_963805085.1). Lineage (GTDB taxonomy): Bacteria > Bacillota > Negativicutes > JARBTT01 > JARBTT01 > JARBTT01. The sequence continues at coordinate 322,852 of CAWDTA010000005.1, forward strand.
AGCTGCCGACGCAAATATTGAGGTAGCGAAGCATCAGAAAAATGATACAAATTCGGGAGTCGAACTTGCTGTTCAGCAGGCCTATCTTAACATGACACGTGCTGAGAGTAATATAGAGACGAATCGAGTCGCAGTGGAAAAGGCAAAAGAAGATTTCAAGTTGGCGAGTTTGCGTTATAAAGTCGACCTTGCTAACAACGTGGAGGTCATGGATGCGCAGGTAGCGCTTACGACTGCGAAAACGGCTTATGAGCAATCATTATATGATTATAATCTCAGTAAGGCCGAATTAGAAAAAGCTATGGGAGTGAAAGATGAACGTGTAACTGGATAAGTTAAGTAAGATAAATGAATATGATGAGTATGTTGAAAGTGCATTTCCTAGTCATGGAAATGCACTTTTTAATTCTACATATGGAATAAAAAAACTACAAGGACAAGTAGATGAACTAAATATGGAGAATGAACTATTAAAAAAATTCTAGGTCTTCTTGAAGCAAAAGAAAGTGTAAGATTTGCCGACATCTTACATTTTACAAACTGGAAATTAAAGTTAAAATTGAATGCCATTGACAAAAAAGACATCCATATATTATAATTTGATTGTGGTCAAATTATAATATATGGATGTGACTTAGTATGGCAAGAACACCACAAGCCCCTGAAATTCGAATCAATGAAATTTTAGATGTTGCACAAAAATGCTTTATTAATAAGGGCTATCGTAAAACTACAATAAGTGGTATTGCTAAAGAAATGGGTGTAGCAAAAGGTATGCTTTATTATTATTTTAAATCGAAGGAGGAATTGTTAGAAGTATTGCTGAATCGTCATTCAGATTTGTTTTTAAGCGAAATAAAACAGATGGCTGATTCAGAGAGTATTATGCCGTCTGAGAAAATTGGACGAATGTTTGAGCAAGTAATTCATGGTGTTTTTTATAAAGATGGTGAACTTTTAAGTATCCTTTATGATGAGAAAAACTTATATATTAAGGAAAAAGTAGCTTCTTATTGTGGAGATTCATTTATGAATATAGGGAAAAAAGTTATTGTGGAGGGAAAGGAAAAAAAAGAGTTCTTTGTTGAACAGGAAGAAGCTGTACTTGAGTTTCTTATATTGATTTTAAGCTTTCTTATTGAAATATTTTATAAACAATTACCTAGTGACATTTTGCAAGTACGAGTGAAAATGGCAGAAAATATGATTGAAAAGTTATTGAATAGCAAGACAGGATCAATTCATTTGAATCTATAAAATAAAAATATACGAGAGAAGCCGTAATTCTAAAAAGTTATTTAGATTTGCGGTTTTTTAGGCAAATTAATTGACCGTGGTCAATTAATTTATTAGGGCCATTTATAAAAAATTTATTGAAATATTGTGTCAAAATATATAACTATAGGAAGTGGTAAACGAAGATGTTGAATACTTTAAAAAAGAGTAGAAAAACAGCTGTTTTGTTAGGTATTGTAATTATAGTCTTTGTGGTAATATTTTTGTTGCGTGGAAAAGATGAAGTACCTGTAGCCAAGGAAGAAATTACTATGGTACATACGATGAAAATTGCCGCAAATGCCATCGCACAAAATTACACATATTCTGGGGAAGTGAGAGGCCGTTATGAGAGCAAGCTGGCATTTCAGGTAAAGGGAAAAATTGTTTGTAGAAATGTACAGCTAGGAAGTTCGGTCACTACAGGTGATGTGCTTATGCAGATTGATGCTAAGGATATCGTGCAAACAGTAAATACTAATTCTGCATCAGTTGATTCGGCAAAATCGGAGTTGGAACTTGCGCAGAGTGATTTAAGCCGTTATCAGGAATTAGTTAATGGAGGGGTTATCAGTCAGGCAACATATGATAAATATGTCAATGCCTATAATGTAAGTGCGGCAAGAGTACGACAGACACAGGCGCAATACACGCAGAGTGTTAATGAGATGGACTATAGCTTGCTGAAATCTGATAAATCAGGTGTCATATCGAGTATTTCCGCCGAAATCGGACAAGTGGTAAGTCCGGGACAGGTTGTTGTCACTTTAGTACAAGATGGTGAACGTGAAATAGAAATTAATGTGCCGGAAAATCGTATTGAAGATTTAAGGCAGGCACAGGATATTAAAGTGAATTTTTGGGCTTTAGGCAATGAAAGCGTAAGTGGTTTTGTCAGAGAAATTGCACCGATGGCAGATCCAAGCACACGGACCTTTAAAGTGCGTATTAGTATTCCAAATCCACCAACTGATATGAAACTTGGTATGACAGCAACCGTAAGTATACCGCGAAGCAGTGGTAATTTGATGAAAATTCCTATTGATGCAATTTATCAAAATAGCGAAACTCCGGCAGTTTGGAAGATTAAAGATGATGAACTTTCCTTGTGCCCGATTCAGGTTGGCAATTATGGATCTGATACAGTTGAAGTTTTATCTGGTTTGCAAGAAGGTGACTGTATTGTAACAAAAGGCGTTCATATGTTAACAGAAGGGCAAAAAGTAAAATCCGGTGGTGACTCGTTATGAAAAAAAGTTTCAATTTAACGGAGTGGGCTCTAAACCATAAACAATATATTTACTTCTTTGTAGTGCTGCTATTTGCCGTGGGGATATTTTCGTATAAAAGTCTTGGCCGGTTGGAAGATCCTGATTTTACAATCAAACAGATGGTCATCAGTGTACCATGGCCAGGTGCAACTGCTGGTGAAGTACAAGAACAGGTAACAGATAAAATTGAAAAGAAATTACAGGATCTTCCTGGATTGGATTATTTGAAAAGTTATTCTATGCCAGGGCAGACTGTAATTTATGTAAATGTAAAAGATACCATTCAAAAAGAACAAATACGTAATCGGTGGCTGGAAGCTCGTAATATGGTTAATGATATGAAGGGAACTTTGCCGGAAGGAACGCTGGAACCAATATTCAATGATCGTTTTGATGAAGTTTACGGTGTTATTTATACATTGACTGGTAATGATTATAGTTATGAAGAAAAACGTGAAAAAGCAGAAAAAATTCGGCGCATGCTGCTGGATACGCCCAGTGTTCGTAAAGTTAAGCTTATCGGTGTTCAGACTGAAAAAATTTATATTGAAATTGAAAACAGCAAACTTGCCCAACTCGCAATTGATCCGAATCTGATTACGCAGACATTGCAAGCGCAGAATTCAATGATTCCAGCAGGCATGCTAGAAACACATTCGGATGATTTATACCTTAGAGTTACAGGGATGTTCGAGGATACAGAAGACATTAGTAATACGCCTATTTCAGCGAATGGTAGAACTTTTCGTTTGAGTGATATTGCAAAAATAACACGCAGTTATGCAGAACCACAGGATCCGAAAATGTTTTATAATGGTGAGCCGACAATTGGTATTGCTCTTGCGATGGAGTCTGGTGGAAACATTTTGACACTGGGGGATAATTTAGATAAAACTGTTGCCCAGATAAAAAAGAAACTACCGTCTGGCTTAATGCTAAATCAGACGGTTAATCAACCCAAGGTTGTAGACGTGTCTATTAATGAATTTATTCATTCGTTGGCTGAAGCCGTTATTATTGTTTTAATTGTTAGTTTTGCGAGCTTGGGAGTACGTTCGGGAATCATCGTTGCACTGTGCATTCCCTTGGTTATTGCCGCGGTATTTGGGTTTATGTATTTAGACGGAATATCTCTGCAGAATATTTCGCTGGGGTCTCTAATTATTGCACTGGGGCTGCTCGTAGATGATGCGATTATTACAATTGAGATGATATCAGTAAAACTTGAGCAAGGTTGGACACGGTTTAATGCAACGTGTTTTGCTTATACGTCCACGGCTTATCCAAGATTGTGTGGCGCGATGGTTACTTGTGCAGGGTTTATTCCAGTTGGTTTTTCGCCTGGCAGTGCAGCAGAAGCCGTAGGATCAATTTTTCAGGTTATAACGGCATCATTAGTTATTTCATGGATTGTCGCCGGTACAGTAACACCACTATTGGGATATCAATTTATTAAGGTAAAGCCCATTGAAAGTAAAGATGGTGAAACTGAAAAATCGATATATGATAGCAAGTTTTATCATAAATTCAAACAAATATTAATTTTCTTTTTAACGCATCGAAAAAAGGTACTTATTGTAACACTCATTTGTTTTTTAGGCTCATGCGCGCTTATGGGAAATATAAAAAAAGAATTCTTTGGTGCAACAAAGCGGCCGGAACTTATCGTGCAGCTGCAACTACAAGAAGGCGCTTCTTTAAAAAATATCGAAGCGGGAGCAAATCAATTTGCTCAGATGATCGATGGGGATGAGGATATTGCTTATTACACGTATCATGTTGGTGAAGGTGCGCCGCGTTTTGTATTGGCTTATGAGCCGATATTTAATAAAACAAATTTTTCCGAATTTGTTATTGTTGCTAAAGACAGGGAAGCCCGAGATAGACTGGATACAAAAATAAAAGAGAATGCAGAGAATCATCTACCAGGGGTACGGATTCATACAAAACTTCTCAGCAATGGACCGCCGGCTGAGTATCCGGTTATGCTCCGGGTCAGAGGTTATGATGTTGAGGAGGTACGGGAAATTGCTAAAAATGTACAGAGCGTCATGATGAAAAATCAAGGAATATCTAAGACAGCACTTAACTGGGATGAAAAATCAAAGGTGATTCATCTGTCGATTGATCAGGATAAAGCTAGGGCTTTGGGGATTACAAGTCAGGCTATAAAAGGTGCTTTACAGACGAATGTTTCGGGTACATCTATTGCTGAATTCAGAGAAACAGATAAGACGGTCAAGATGCTTCTGCGTTGTGAAAATCCGGAACGAAACGATCCATCAAACCTTAAAAATTTGAATATCCGTACAGCAAATGGTATGTATGTTCCGCTCGATCAGATTGCTAAAATAAGTTATGAAGCGGAAGAGGGACTTATCTATCGCTATGATCTCAAACCGATGATTATAGTACAGGGAGAAGTGAAACCAGGGGTAACGGGAAATGATGTCACACAAGCTGTATATGATGAGTTAAAAGATGCTCGCGATAATCTGCCGTTTGGGTACAGTATTGAATTTGATGGTGCAATGGAAAATAGTATTAAGGCATCTAAATATCTTGCTGAACCTATACCAGCTATGATTATTATAATTATGCTTATTTTAATGACGCAATTGCAAAGTATTCCCAAGATGATATTAACGCTTTTGACTGCACCATTAGGGCTTATTGGGGTATCGATAGGATTATTTTTTACAGGAAGACCAATGGGGTTTGTCGTTCAATTGGGAATTTTAGCTTTAGCAGGAATTATCATGCGCAATTCGGTAATTCTTATTGACCAGATTGATCAATTGCTTAATGAAGGACAAACACTCTGGGATTCGATTATTAATGCTACAATTATGCGATTCAGACCAATCTTACTTACAGCAACAGCAGCCATTTTGGCTATGATTCCATTGGTTTCAAGCGTTATGTGGGGAGCGATGGCTGTTGCTATTGCATTCGGCTTGGCCGGAGCTACTATATTGACCTTATTGGTACTGCCGGTTATGTATGCAGCATGGTATAAAGCGGAACCAAGTAAAGAAGGTCAGCAAACTAAAGCAAGTTGGAGATGATAAATATGGACCAACCGGCTACAAATTCTTGCAGACAGTATAAACAAATATTAGTTCCGATAGACGGTTCAGAAAATTCCTGTCGGGCTATAGCCGCTGCTGTTGATATAGGCAGAATTATCTCAGGCGACAATCAGTATTTTATATATCCTGACCTTTTCACAGCAAACTTCGTTGCAAAAATAAATTTATGGAGATAAAGTACCGAATGAAGTGTTTTCTAATCCGGTGGCATATGCATAAAAGATGCAGAAAAATTAATTCCTAAGCATATTCGTAGACGTACGTATTATGAGATTGGTGAACGCTATTACAGATTTTGTCCAGCGTAATCAATATGATGTTATTCTCATTGGGAGTAGAGAATTAAATTTTCTTTCTGGAATATGGCAGGAAAGTGTAAGTAAATATATTACAGCGAATGCACAGTGTTCGGTTTTAATTATAAAATAGAAGGGGTATTAAAAGAAATGAGGTTTCGATTTTTAAAAAAACAATCATTTTTTCTGTTGATAGCATTATCTTTTTGTCAAAATGCGTCGGCAGAATTTAATTTGTCATTAGATAATAGTGTTATACTTGCACTGAAAAATGATCCATTTTTACAGGCCGTAGAGGCACAAAAGGAACAGGCTGTTTGGGGTGTAAAAGAGGCAAAGAGCAACAAGGGAATATCTCTTGATTATCAGCATACTGACATGCGATCGACAGCACCGCACACCTGGCAAGCAACACTGGAAGCAGTTTCGCCGTATAATTACTATAGCAATGAATTATCCGCGAATATTCCTCTGTATACTGGTGGACGGATTGAAAGCACAATCGATCAGGCGAAACTATCACTTAATGCATCTGAACTTGAAATTGATGCAACAAAACAAAAGCTTAAACTTGAAACTGACTTGAAATATTATGAGGCATTAAAAGCGAAAACCGTTTTGGATATAGCTCATCAAATGGTAGATAATTTTAACCAGCATCTAAATAATGTACAGCAAATGTATAAGGTCGGAGTAGTGCCATGGCATGATGTAGTACAGACGAAAGTACGTATGGCGAATGCGGAAAATAATCTGGTCAAGGCACAGAGTGACTATGATTTATCCATTCGCAGCCTGAATAAAACAATGGGATTGCCGCTTGATACGGATATTAAGTTGCTTGATGTGCTTGGATATCAAAAATATGATTTAAATTTAGAAGAAATGACAGCAGAAGGATTAGAAAATCGCCCCGAAATGGCACAACAGGAAATTGCAGTCAAAATTCAGGAAAAGCAGATGAATATTGCTAGAAGTGCACAACGTCCGGATGTGCGCATAAGGGGAACTATGGCTTGGGATGATGATGATTTTGCTGGAACAGATAACCGAGATTGGACTGCCATGCTGACACTAAAACAGAATATTTTTGATTCTGGCAATACAGATGCAAAAATCAAGGCAGCAAAATCAGGTATTGTTTCTGCACAAAATATACAGCAACAAACAAGAGACAATATTGCTTTAGAAATTAGTGAAGCCTGTTTAAATATGAGGAAAGCCGAAAAGCGAATTACAACGAATAAGGTTGCAATTGAAGAAGCAAATGTAAATTTAGATATTTCTCAGAAAAGCTATAGCGCAGGGATTGATACTAATTTAGATGTCATGGATGCCGAGCTCGCACTTGATCAGGCGAAGACAAATTATATAGATTCGCTATATGATTATAATGCAAATAAAGCAAAACTTGATAGAGCTGTTGGCAAAAAGGTGGAAATAGAAGACTAAGAAAAATACGATGGTATGACGAAGAATGATTTTGTTTTGTTCAAACGAAATAGGTAATAAAAATAGTCATGAAAAGATGAAAGACATTGATTCCGTGTGCGCCGGTGCCCCGAAGTCGACAGTGCTAAAGCATGTCATAGACGGCATGTTCCAATGCTCTCCAACTTCCGCAATTGAGCTAAGTTCCCGTATGATTGCGATGAGCAATGCAACGGATAACACCGAAGAACTCATTCAGAAATTAGACTTGCATTATAATAAAGTGCGTCAGGCAAACATTATCCGCGAGATCAATCGTAGGTGGTGTGGAAGCCTTGAAGTAAGGTGGTTCTCTTATAGTGGCTAATGGTAAGTAGTACAGTACAGGTCATTGGATCTGTTGTAGATATTGAATTTCCAGCGTATTCTTCACTACCAGCAATTTTAAATGCGATCACCATCTAGGGGTCAGCAGGTGACATGAAGATTGATTTTACAGTTGAAGTTATGCAGCATTTAGGTGATTATGTCACCCGCTGTATCGCAGCATGGCGGATATCCTGTATTTGCCGGTGTTGTGAAATGTACACGTGAAGGGAATGATCTGTGGTCAGAAATGGCAAAATCAGGTATTGTTGATAAAGTAGCTCTTGTTTACGGTCAGATGAATGAACCACTTTGCCCCTCATGTTATTGGTGAAGATCATTATGAAGTAACTCACGGCGTACAGGCAGTATTTCAGAAATACAAAGAATTGCAGGATATTATTGCGATTTTTTGTATGGAAGAATTATCGGATGATGATAAGCTGGCTGTTGCCAAAGCTCGTAAAATCCAAAGATTTTAAGCCAGCTGTTTTTCGTAGCGGAAGTATTTACTGGTTCGTCTGATAAATATGTTCCAATGGAAGAAGCAAGCATTCTTTAAGGAACTCTCTATCTTTTAATTCTCTATTAAAAAAGTCATTAAGCTTCATTTTGTATCCCCCTTTCACAATCTAATCTATAAGACTGCGCCTCTCAATTTATTGATTCCCAAAATTAACTTTCGGGAAAGAAGGTCACTATTTTTATGGAATATATTGATCGCAAAGAACTTTCCACTAAACTTATTAATTATCTTGTTTCCATTCAGCTTAATTTTTTTTTGAGAATAGACGTTCCGTTAGTAGCGAATCAGTGGATAACGTTAAATATTTTATATTTTGATGGACCATTAACATCCACAGAATTAGGCAGTCGTTTATCTATTTCCAAGCAGCAAGTATTTCAAATTATTAATAAATTATATAAAGATGGTTATGTTAATCGTCAAACAACTCTTGAGGATCGACGCTGCAAAAATATTATGCTAACCGAAAAAGGCAACAAAATACTTATGAATGGAAAAAACGCATTAAATTTCATGATCGAGAAAAACACTGATATTTTAACAGATTTGGAAATTGTTGATTTTAGCAAAGCAATCGAAGTGTTAGTACCTTTGTTTGAGAAAATATATGATTGATAGGCGAATTATTAAATATATAAATTGAATTTTTAATCAGGCCAACAAGCTGAATACAAAATTCTTATAAAAATTCGATTTTTTAGCATCTTTGCACGCCTTCGTTTGTCCATTTCTAATAAAAGTTCTTTTACAGGTCTGCCCATTATCTTGTTCATAGAATTCAACTTCCCACATATTAGCTTGACCTTTGTAAGCGATTAATTGTATATTACGGAGGAAAATGGCCCTGTCAGCATTTTTGAACTGACCCAGAAGCAACGTACAGAAAATAACCCCCTCAGAAGTAGAATAACTTGAAATTACGCAAACTGGCATCGTTTTTTATACGGTGTCAGTTTTATTTTTAATTCAATACGTTCAAAATTATAAAAGTAGATATATTCATCGATAAGGTTTTTGGATTCATCGATCGTTTTTGGGAGTACTCTTGAAATGCATTCTGTCTTTAAAATACTAAAAAAATTTTCGACTAATGCATTATTGTAACAGTTTCCCTGTCTTGACATCGATGGTGTAATACTATATTCTTTAGTCGATTATACCAGCCCTATATTTCAGAAATTGGTTAAAAAAGTTGGATTGGGTCAGTCTATGTCAAGGAGAGGAATTTGATGGGATAATGCACCACAGAAATTTTTCTTTGGTCATTTTAAAGATGAAGCTTATATAAAAAAATGTGATACGTTAGAACAGTTAAAAAATGAAATAAAGCAATACATGATTTACTACAATGATTATAGATACCAATGGAATTTAAAAAAGATGACTCCTGTTCAGTACAGGAATCATCTTCTTAATATTGCATAGGCTCTTTTTCAAATTGTCCTTGAAAGGGGGACCACTTTATTTAACCTTAGAGGGTATTTTGCTTTTTATAGGATGGGGGCAACTCTTGATAATGCGATGAACAGTCAAGGTAAATTGGTAAAATAAGTAAAAATATAAGACGAAAAAAGCTTCTGAAAACTTCGGAAGCCTTGAATTATCTATATTGATGTGATGCTTGCAAACTTTTTTTAGAATGAGTTAAAATCAGGTCTAACAACGTCGTTAGACCTGATTTTCATATAGTGCATTATTAAAATTCCCGTTAAGAGAAAGATAATCATTAATATTGCTAGATGATTGCATAATTCACCTGTATTACAACCAACCGTATGCCATTTGCTGAAATCATAACTAAGCTGCAGCCTAGCGATATGTTGAATATAACTTCGCAAGGATTCTTTGTTTATTTATTTTATCCATAAGCTTTCGTTATGAAAATGCTGATCAAATTCTTTACTGAACCATCGGCCGTTCAGCATGTTTTTGATGAGTATAGTTTTCTCTTCTGGCAAAAGGGTTTGATCGGCCTCGATTTCCCGGAGAATTTCATCATAGGAGGTGCGATCATAAGACATGGCAATTTCTGCTTTGTCTTTATTGGCATCGAAAATCAGTTGGCTGGGGCCTTTTTTCGCGGACTTCCAAGCGTTCCAATTTGTGAGTCCTTTGCCGTTTGGATTTCCTGTCCAGAGAAAATTTGCGATATAAGATTGGAAGTTTTTTGTGAGTTCGTGGGCGCCGTTGTTCTCGAAGGCTTGTGGATAAGCTGAACGGGGACCGATTGGTTCATCTGTCAGAAACGGCAGGAAAATTCCATGTGTTGCACCGACGAGTTCGGCCATTTCATCACCGACGATGGATTCATTATTTCCCCATTTAATCATACAGGTATAGATGGGGGCATGATAATTTTCGATCATCTTGACGGCCGATTCTTCAGCATTGAAGAGCCCGTAGAATTTGCTGCCGTATTTGATGGAAAACGCAAGTTCTTTATGCGTCTGCGAATCAGAAAGTAAGGTGTGATTTTTCTGGGCAAGATTAAAATAGGGGTCGCTGACAGAAAAGGCAGAAAATTCATTTGATCCGGTAAGCATAATGACTGGAACATCGTTATAGGAAGCTCCGTCAAAACCTTGTTTTGGCAAAACAGTTCCGTCTTTATAGAGATGGGGGAACCCGCTCATGCGTATGCGGGCGTTACCGAAGGTGGCAGCCAGGCGGTCTGCGGAAAGTCCGTAGAGGTAATTACGGACATCTGCATTATCCTGCAAAAGCCAGTGATAACCTTCTTCTTCTGATGGGGCGATGCCGTCTTCTACAACTAAGCAAGATAGGGCTTTGGCGATGATTTTGCTGCTGTCCTGCGGGTCAGACATAGTCATGCCGCCGCTGAAGGAAATGGCTTTTTGATATTTTCCTTTGAAGATTGGAGAGGCCAGCATTGCCATGACATCACGCCCGCCAGCGGAAAATCCAGAAATGGTTATATTCTGAGGATTACCGCCGAAGGATGCGGCATTTTCTTTGATCCAGTCCAGTGCCTGGGAAAAGTCAAGTAAGGTGTAATTGCCTGAGTCCTCTAACGGATTTCCGGTTTTTAATGCAGGAAGGCTGTTGAAACCCATAAGACCTAATCGATAATTCAGTGTAATGACAATGCTGTTTGTGTTGATCGCTAGTTTCTGAGGCGCAAGTTCTTCACTTGTACCGGTTTGATTGTTTCCACCGTGAATATAGACGAGAACTGGCAGATTGATTACAGTTGAATCAGGACGGAAAATACTTAGGTTCAGGCAATCTTCACTGCCTTTGATTGCGTCTTTTGTTCCTTGTATGCCGATATTTCCGGTTTTTATTGCAGAGAAGACACCTGACCAGGCATCAGGCTTTTGCGGAGCTTTCCAGCGTAGTTCTCCAACGGGTGGCTTGGCATAAGGAAGTCCTTGCCAGCTGAGGATGCCTTCGGAACGAAGACCGCTGACCATACCATAGGTGGTGTGCTGAAGTACACCTTGATGATAGGCGGGGGAAGCAGCCGTTTCTTGTTGAATTTGTGCTGCAACTGCCTGCGGTGGCATGACAAACGGCAAGAATAGAGCAAACGCCAAAATTGCTGAAAGTAACACGCGGGATAATTTTTGGTATATTTGCATAAGAAAACACCTCGCTTTTCATTTTACCTGGCAATATCCATATATTATGAATAATCATAATATTTCGCATACCGTGTGAATTTATGATATACTATAAAAGATAAATTATAAAGGAATTGGTAATTGATGCGGATTGGGCTATTTGGTATTGATATTGCTAGCAGGTTACCTATAGTATAGCATGGCGACAGGGAGTCGTATTTTGCTATTTGAGCGGAAAAATCGACTTTTTTTAAGTTTTTTTATTGAGGTGAAAATATTGGAAGGCAGATGCAATCAGGAAGATTCTCTTATGGAGTATACAGAGAGGGAATTTCTTTATCGTGAGTACCATCGCTTAGCACAGCAAAATGATAAATACAAAATAAGGCAGCTGTTGAGCGCATTACCTCCGCAGTATATTGAACGGAACCGTATAATCTTGCCGGAAATTTCTTCGCCGCGCTTTCGGATAGAAGGCGGCACGATCATTCAAAATGAATTGTTGCAATGGGCAGGTTCTCAGCCGGATATCCTTATGGAAAAGCATCCGCGCTATCTGCCGGAGTTCATCCATGGACATGCTTATGTTGAACTCATGTATCTTTATCGAGGGCAGTGTAGGAACAGGTTTTCTCATACGGTAATGTCGATGCAGGAGGGAGATGTTTGTATCATCGCACCACGGGTAAAGCATGGGGTAAGCATTTTTGATGATAGTATTCTAATCAATGTACAAATTAAACCGCAGGCAATTGCTAGGCTTTTCACCGATATTTCTGAGGAACAAAATCCATTGCTGTTATTTTTCCAGCGAATTTTGCAGGGCGAAAAACAATTCCCATATTTGTTCGTACGCACAGGAACATCTCCCAACTTGCGGGGAAAAATTAGCGATGCATTCGGTGAATACTGTAGTGAAAAGCCTTATGGGCGAAAGATAGCGGTGATGTATCTGCAGTTGTTTTTTGCGTTGATGATACGAGAGTATAGCAGCATAATGGTGGTTGGGGCGGAAGAAAAGAGTAATGCGCATAAAATCGGGTTGATTCTCGACTATATCCAAAAGCATTCTCGTGAAATTGATCTACAGAGTTTAGCAGGAAATTTCCATTATACACCGCAGTATATGAGCAAAATTATCCGCGAGTATACGGGGGTGCCGTTTAGCTGCCTGGTTAGGCGCCTTCGCTTGGAGCAGGCAGCATATCTTCTGCGCTGTAGCGAAAAAGCAATTCCAGTGATTGCCCGAGAGGTTGGATACAGAGATACGGATCATTTTATTCGCTTATTTAAGGCGCAATATCAGTATACACCGCTGAAATACCGGCAGAGTCATCAATAAAGTTCAGGCAAGGTTTATCTCATGAATATGTATACAAAACCTGAGTATAGAAGAAGAGATATTGCTAGTAAGACATTAGATTTATTGATTTAAGAAGCAATAGGTCGGGTTATCAAGAAAATATCGCTAGAGCCACAGAAATAGGGAGACTAGTATATGAAAAATACCGATTTGTTAGTATGAAAGATGAAATAGAATATCCGTTATTTGCTTAATCAATCCTTTGTCTAACACTTTTTAGAAATGTAGCATTCCATGGTATTATGGAGACAGTAGCATCCGTTAAAGTAGACAGTTTTGATTATACCTATGAATACGTAGAAAAAGATGTTAATGAAGTGCTTGATTTACTTGGTCTTTTATATAAGTTTATAAATCCCGGCGACAGAGTATTATTAAAACTGTATAAAAGCATCCACCAACATTGAATAAGTCAAGGAAAAGATGAAGGTAATATCAGATAAAAAACTGCTTTGCCTATTGTAATATTTTATACGATTGATGAAAAATCTTAAATTACGCCCTCCAGAGCCAGCCAGGGGCGTAGGTTCGATTCCTACCAGGCACACCATAAGAAATTGAATAAAATTAAGCCCTCTAAGGTTAATACCTTAGAGGGCTTAATTTTATAGGATAGTGGGAAATACATAAAAAACGCATTGATATTATTAATATTAGCGGGGCTTTAAAGGAATAGATAGAAAAATTCATTTGTTTTTTCTAGAGGGCCCAATGCTTTATTTGTAAATATAGTTTGCTCATTACGAATAGTACGTATAAGTGTTTTGATGCTTTTAAAAGCGCTCAAACCTTTTGATTTTAAAGGGATTGTGCACCTTGAGGTTTTGCTTAGAGTGATAAAAACACTTGCTCCGTCCAGCCCGGTACGGAAAATAAAAGTACGGCTGCAAAGGCAAATGGAGTACAAAGCCGCAGCAACCAAGAACGGGCTTTGCCGTATTTTGACTTGTGGCCCCATAGCCAGATCTGAAATACCGTATAAAAGGCGGTATACCAGCATGATGGTACCGACGGCGGCAGCACTTACGCCGATATAGTCAGTATATTGCCATAGGAGGTGGAGCTATTGGGTGTTTGTTAACGGGGTTCGTGCACACTCACTGTCAAATGGATTTTTACTGTCTTGCTAGTCTTGTTTGGAACCTTTTTCTAGGACCATGGCTAACGAATTGATGTAGCTATCAATAACTATGATGCATTGGGCTAGAGACTAATGCATACTAGTTATTGATAGCTGGCAATAACTATGATGTTTTTTAATTAATTGATTAATTTGGAGGTGTTAGTGTAGAGAAGGATGATCAGACCAGGCTGATGGAAATTACGGCGCGTTGTTTGCACAAAAACGCCTTGCGACCGTATCTATAAGAGAATTGGCGCAGTCTGTATTTGCTGCGGACCAAGTGGCGGCAGAGAAAGCCAAGTGGCAGCTTACGGATTTGGAGAAGGGGCTACGATAACAGGAACGCAGCAGGCCGAAGCTTTGCTGGCGGTGGATCTATATGTATGTGAGCATTGAGTGAGGAGGAAAGGCAGAAATGGGAAGAAGAATAAAAGAGGCAATGCCTGATTTTTTGGAACTCGGTGAGGCTATGAAATTAACTCGGGAACAAAATCGAGAGAATCACCGTCAATTTATAAATCCGGAATTAGTAAATATGATGGCGTTTCTAAATTTTGATAAGTGTTTTGTTAGAGCGGAGGGTACCTCCGTATGGGACAACGAAGGGAATGAATACTTGGATTTTTTGGGAGGTTATGGGGCTCTGAACTTGGGTCATAATCATCCCGAGATCATTGCCGCAGTAGAGTCGGTAAAATCGCCGAATCTGCTACAAGCCGCCCTCAATCCGTTAGCAGGGGCTTTAGCCAGAGATCTGGCACTATTCACGCCAGGCAAATTGCAATATTCATTTTTGGGCAATAGTGGAGCGGAAGCGGTGGAAGGGGCCTTGAAACTGGCACGAGCTTCTAGTGGAAAAATGAAAATTGTTTCTTGTGAGGGTGCTTTTCATGGTAAGTCTTTTGGAGCCTTGTCAGTTACAGGGCGGGAGAAATATCGAAAGCCTTTTGCTCCTCTGCTGTCAGTAGTAGAATTCGTTCCGTATGGAGATAGTGCGGCTCTTGAAAAATCTTTAGCCAAGGAAGATGTGTCAGCTTTCATTGTGGAACCTATCCAGGGAGAGGGCGGTGTCATTGTGCCGCCGGAAGGATATTTGAAAAAAGTCAGGGATATTTGTACAGAACATAATGCGCTGCTTATTGTTGATGAAATTCAGACAGGTTTTGGACGTACTGGTAAAATGTTTGCTTGTGAACACGAAGGGGTTGTTCCCGATATTATGTGCATATCCAAATCTTTTGGAGGTGGGGTAATGCCGCTGGCAGCCTATATAGCTATCGAAAAGGTTTGGAAACGCGCTTATGGCAGCATGGAAAAGGCGACTCTACATACGTCTACTTTTGGCGGAAATTCTCGGGCGGCAGCGGCTGGAATTGCTACTTTAGAGATCATTTACCGAGAGGATCTATCACATCAAGCGGCAGAGAAGGGCGAATATCTCTTGGAAAGATTACGGCAGTTGCAGGAAAAATATCCGTTTTTGCAAGAAGTCCGCGGGCGAGGGCTTATGATTGGCCTTGAGTTTAGCCAGCCGAAACAGGAGGGGTTTTTTAACAAGCTGACTGGAGGCGTTGTGGGAAAATTAGCTGACGAATATCTGGGAGCAATGGTATCAGGAGAGCTTTTGAATAAACATCAGATTATTACTGCATATACTTTAAATAATCCTAATGTTATTCGCCTAGAACCGCCGCTTATCGTATCTTATGAGGAACTTGACAAATTGCTTGTGGCTTTGGATGAAATTTTTGCTAAGAACAAGGGGTTTGGCGATATGGTGATATCCAGCAGTAAAACTATATTGGCCTCTTTGGCTAAAAAAATATAATAGAGTTAATCCCCAATATAGTGTAAATCAGAACAAAAATAGACGTACAAAATTAGAGTAAGATTTCCTCGAAATTTTGTATGCCCTTGTGGTCTTTTATGCCGTTTTCAGTGAATGCCGATAAGACCCACCTCTTCCACATTGTATTTTATTATGTAGTTTATTCACATTGACCTAGGCCAGCTCATCAAGAAGCTTTATGATTACCAAAAGGCGGCAGGTAATATTGATGGAAAATTTCGGACTTATTTTGCCAATATCCTTGGTGTATCAGAAACATTCATGCAGCGAAAAGAGGCAATGTTCGATTCTTACCGAGAAACATAAGAAAATATAAGCCTTCTAGCGATTTTACTAGAAAGTTTTTTGGTATAAAACTTGGCTGGTGAACAGATGCCCCATCATGATGGATTAGCTTCTATCATCATCGTTACGGCGGTTATTATCATTCATAAGGACAATAATTGTAAAGCGGTATAGTAAAAAAAGCAAATTACAGCTAATAACTGTAATTTGCTTTTTTAGATTAATGTAATAGAATCTTGTCATTTTAATTCACCAAACCGCTCCATAAAAGCATCAGGTGGCATGCTTTTGTATTCAGTAATATATTTTTTAAATAACGCCATATTATCTTTACTCATTATTACACCCATATAAATGCGTGGAATCGTATACTTCGCATCATAATCCATTAAACCTAAATCAGATACAGAAAATGCAGCTTCGTATCCTGCTTCTTTAACTGCTTGCAATACATTGCCATTATAATGACCGTATGGATATGCTATAACACGACACTGCTTTCCAGTGAATTCTTCTATGAATTTTTTTGAGTCTTCAAGCTCTTGCTGAATTTCCAATTTTGAATTTTTGTTGAGGTCAGGATGGGTTATAGTATGAGATTGAATGGAGAAAAGTGGATTGGCAGCTAATTCTCTTAATTGCTTATCAGTTACATAGGGATATCCTGGTAAAGTTAAATTAATACCTTCTTTGAAAATAAAGAAGGTAGCATGCATATTATGTTTAACAAGCTCTGGAGCCGCATATTTATAGATGCCTTCATAACCGTCATCAAAAGAAATTAATATAGAGTTTGCGGGAAACGGTAGATTGTTGTTAATATAATATAAAAATTCGTCCATTGATAAACTGTAATAGCCCTGTTTAGTCAACCAATCAAGTTGCTTCGCAAAATCTTTCAATGAAACGTCAAACCCATTTATCGGTGTCGGTTTAATATCATGATACATGAGGATCGGAGGAAAGTAACTTCTGTCTTGTTTAGACTCCATTTTTGCAACTGAACTTGCTTGAAACATAGTCAATAATATTAATAAAAATACTATTTTAAAATATTTTCTAATCAATACTCCCACTATCCTTTCCATTACATTGAATTATACTATATCTTGTAAATCTTATAATCTAAAGTAGTGTAACCCAAAAGCGAAGTTTATGTCAATATATAAATGCTTCTTAGCGATTTCCCATTTTCTTGCCGCTTTTATAAGGTGATTACGGAAGTCCGTCTATTGCTATTCAAACGCAGCACTCAATGCATAATCCTATGTTGACAAACTAACGTCGTTAGTTTTATAATTAATTTAATTAGTTTTATATTGCTTTGACAATAACGTTTTAGAAACTATTTGTGAAAGAACGATTTAATTTAGTACTATGGACATCCAGAATAAATTAGATAACAATGAAAGTCGGTGATATTTTTGTGTACACGCGTTAGATTGGACAGTCAGACCATCGTAGCCGCGGCTGCGGGAATTGCTGATTTGAATGGCCTAGATAATGTTACGCTTACTGCCGTAGCAAATCAATTGGGAGTTCGCAAGCCTTCGCTGTATAATCATATTAACGGATTACCTGAATTAAAAGGACAATTGGCGATTTGGGGTACAGATCAACTCCGAGTCAAAATAAGTGATGCAGCTATTGGTAAAGCAAGGCATGATGCCATTGAGGCCATAGCTGGCGCCTACCGATTATTTGCCAAAGAGCGACCAGGTTTGTACAGGGCTATCGTATCATCACCAGACCGTGATAATCTAGATCTCAAGGCTGCCATTCAGAAAATGATGGCAGTAATTTCTATGGTGCTAGAACCATATAATTTAAGTGACGGTGATAGAACCCATGCGATTCGAGGTCTACGTAGCTTGATGCATGGGTTTGCATCCTTGGAAGAGGCCGGATGGTTTGCTGCCCCCGTAGACCGAGAGGAGAGCTATCAAAGGCTAATCAACATTTTCATTCGTGGTATAGAGTCTTCTTGCTAAACAATTTCTGCTATCTATCACTATTAGTGGTAGATAGCAGAAATTGTTTCTAATCTGAACTAATTAGAATTTTAGAATACGAGGATATTATTATGGAATTTTGGAAAAAAAATCTATTTGTATGCTGGTTTGGCTGTTTTGCCACTGCTGCAGGTCTAAGCCAGATAGCTCCGGTTTTACCTCTATATATTGAACATTTGGGAGTACAAAATATTGAAGAAATCGAACAATGGTCTGGGATTGCATTTGGTGTTACCTTTATCGTTATGGCAATTGCTTCGCCAATTTGGGGGCAAGCTGCAGACAGATATGGGCGAAAACCCATGTTACTTCGTGCCAGCTTGGGAATGGCTATTGTTATAACTTGCATGGGATTTGTACAGAACGTTTATCAATTGGTTGGGTTGCGGCTAATACAAGGCGCCGTCTCAGGCTTTGTTTCCGCTGCCATAACTTTAATTGCAACCCAAGTGCCAAAAGAGCGTGCTGGATGGGCATTAGGTACGCTTTCCACCGGAGCTGTTGGGGGCATGCTGTTAGGGCCGTTAATCGGTGGCTATCTCGCTGAAACATGGGGATTCCGCAGTGTCTTCTATGCTACCGGTACATTGCTAATGATCGCGTTTATGGCATCTTTTTTATTTGTACAAGAAGATTTCAAGCCCCCCACGAAAAATGTACTTTCTTTTCGTGAAGTTTGGAGTCTGATACCTAACCCTAGAATAATGATAACTATGTTTGTGACTACGTTTATCTTGCAACTGGCATTATTATCTATCGAACCGATTATCACAGTGTTTATCACTCAGTTGCATGTCACAAACCATGTTGCACTCATTTCCGGTATGGTTTTTGCTGCTTCCGGACTTGCCAATATGTTGGCAGCCCCGCAACTTGGGAAAGTATCTGATAAAATTGGTCCTCATAAGGTAATACTAGTGGCTCTTATTGCTGCGGGATTGCTATTTATTCCTCAAGCTTTTGTAACAAATCCTTGGCAATTGATGGGACTTCGTTTTTTGCTAGGAATAGCCGCAGCAGGCTTGTTGCCTTCTATTAATACTTTGATCATGAGTAATACACCGAAGTCTATTACTGGCCGATCTTTTGGCTACAACCAATCGGCCCAATTTTTAGGTTCCTTTGGTGGCTCGTTGCTAGGTGGTCAGACGGCGGCAACTTTTGGAATCCACTATGTATTCTTTGTCACTGGTTTCTTATTATTGCTCAACGCATTATGGGTTTATACAACACTATACAAGCAAGTATCACTGCAACATAAGTAGTGGCTATTTTTACTTAATCTATTTTTTTAACTCAAAAGAATTTCAAAAATTTATTTAGTAGAATCTAACACGTAAGGTAAATATTGATTATTAAAAAGAGAAAAGGTGGAATATCTTATGAAAGATTTAACTAAAAAAATTATGATATTAGCAATGGTTGGTATGGTGCAAATCGGATTTAGTGCAGCTGTATCAGAGGCTTCATCATTGCAAAACTTTAATCAACACAAGGTTATACGTTTCGATGATCGGCATGATGGTCTACAAGACCCAAATGATCCTCAATTGAAACCACAGCCTCAACCTCGTCCAGAACAACCTCAGCTGCAACCGCAACCAGAGCAACCGCAGCCACAACCAGAGTAACCATGGAATCAAAACTAATTTAGTCAGTTTTTAGTTAAGTATTGGAGATTTCAGATACGAAGGTACCTTTGGAATTAATTGGACAAAAATTGGTTGGTTATAGATAAATGTATTGCAATGCATAATCTCTTGATGTATAATCAAAATAAGTTAAGTTATTAACTTGTTTGTCAACTTTAGTGTAGAGTACAATGAAGTGCCGACTGGATACGCGTGTGCGTTCTGGTTGGCACTTATTTTTTTTGTATGTGAGGTGAGTATAGTGTCGATTGATAGCGCCTTGATTATATCAGCATCAATGACAAGAAGTTTGACAGGAGTGCAGGTAGTGATATTGGGTGATGTTAAAGTAGATGCATCTTGGTCATATGGATAGATGAGAATTGAAGTTTCTAGTAAAAATTTTGTAATTGAGTAGTACCTATCTGTTTAGAGTATCAGTCGACATTTTATAATCGGAAATAGTCATAACATGATTCATGAGTATTCGTGGTACCCATGGATTAAAATAAAAACCTTCATGAGTATTCGTGGTACTCATAAAGGTTGTGAAGATCATAATTCCAGTGGTGCTAGGTTTATTTGTTGTACCCATTTTTTGTCTGCTACGATAGCTTCATCAGCATTTTAAGGGGGTGATTTTATACGCATAGAAAAACAAAAGGCTTCATGAGTATTCGTGGTACTCATGAAGCTAGGCAAATTATCTATTCCCAGTGGCACTAGGTTTATTCAATTTACCCATTGAACATTATAACACTTTGCTTTTCCTTTTTCAACAAAATAATAACAAAATTAAATGCTGGATAGGCTTGGTAAATAAGGCAATAGGGTGAAAAAAGAACACGAATTAATAGAGTAAAAATAAAACGAAGGTGGTTATTAAAAATGACAAGAAAAATTGCGATTTATGGAAAAGGCGGAATTGGTAAATCTACCACACAACAAAATACTGCAGGTGCAATGGTGCATTTTTATGATAAAAAAATATTCATACATGGTTGTGATCCAAAGGCAGATTCCACCCGTCTTATTCTCGGTGGGATGAACCAAAAAACATTAATGGATATACTTCGCGATGAAGGGGAAGAAAAGATTACTGTTGATAGAGTTGTAAAAGAAGGGTTCGGCGGAATTCGTTGCGTGGAATCAGGTGGTCCTGAACCAGGTGTAGGCTGTGCAGGGCGTGGCGTAATCACAGCGATTGATCTTATGGAAAAAAATGGAGCATATTCATCAGATTTAGACTTCGTGTTTTTTGATGTACTTGGTGACGTTGTATGCGGTGGGTTTGCCATGCCAATCCGTGAAGGTAAAGCGGAGGAAGTTTATATCGTTGCTTCAGGCGAGATGATGGCTGTTTATGCCGCCAACAATATTTCCAAAGGTCTTCTGAAATATGCAAAACAAAGTGGTGTTCGTCTCGGCGGGATTATTTGCAATAGTCGTAAAGTGGATCGGGAAGTCGAATTCATGGAAGAATTTGCTGCTGCAATTGGTACACAGTTGATTCACGTTATACCTCGTGATAATATCGTGCAAAAAGCCGAATTTAACAAAAAAACAGTTGT
This sequence comes from uncultured Veillonellaceae bacterium, assembly GCA_963805085.1. Classification (GTDB taxonomy): domain Bacteria; phylum Bacillota; class Negativicutes; order JARBTT01; family JARBTT01; genus JARBTT01. The sequence goes on from CAWDTA010000005.1 coordinate 344,527, forward strand.
GGAATTTGATGCTGAATGTAAGCAAGCTCATGAATATGGCGAACTGGCACGCAAAATTATCGAAAATAAGAGTTTTGTTATTCCTAAACCTCTCAGTATGGATGAATTAGAAGCTATGGTTGTTAAATATGGCATGGTTGATTAATTAAAAACAAGGAATAAGGGGGGAACGTGAAATTATGATTATGGTTAGAGCAATTATTAGACCAGATAAAAAAGACGCGATTCTTTGCGAACTTTCCAGTGCTGGATTTAATGCTGCTACTGTTTATGATGTTGTAGGTCGCGGTAAGCAAAGGGGGATTAAGTTTGGTGACGTTATATATGATGAAATTCCTAAAAGTCTGATTATGTTAGTGGTTAATGATGAAGATAAAGATGATGTGCTAGATGTTATTCTTCAGCATGCGAAGGTCGGCGAAAACGGATCGTTTGGCGATGGAAAAATATTTGTAAGTTCTATTGATGAAGTCTATACCGTTTCCAGTGGCACTGCTGGTCTATAAGGAGGTGGCGTTATGAAAGAAATTATAGCTGTAGTAAGGATGAATAAGGTCAGTGATACAAAAAGGGCACTGATAGGAGTAGGTGCTGCTGGTTTAACTGCATTGAAGGTTATGGGACGCGGTAGATTGGTAGAAGACAAAACGGTAATTGCTGAACGTAGAAAAACTTTATTGGCACTCAGTCGTAACGATGAGCAAAATACAGAAAAAATTGTAACCGAATTTTTAGATGGTACGCGTTTATTTCCACGCAGAATGTTTACAGTTTTAGCGCATGATCAAGATGTGCCGAAAATTATCAAGGCCATAGTTGACGCCAATAAGACAGAGTATAAAGTTGGTGACGGAAAAATCTTTGTAGTACCTGTGATGGATGCTGTTCGAGTTAGAACTAAAGAATCTGGAGATACAGCCATATAGTGGGATTTAAAATAATCATTAAGATGAATCAAATCGTCCAAAGGAGGAACAAATTATGCCATATCACAAATTTAAATGTAGTGAGTGTATTCCTGAAAGGGAAAAACATGCTGTTATCAAAGGAGCAGGAGAAAATTTGACATCGTGCCTTCCTCTCGGGTACAAAAACACAATTCCGGGTACGATTTCAGAACGCGGGTGTGCGTACTGCGGCGCAAAACATGTTATCGGTGCTCCCATGAAGGATGTTATCCACATGAGTCATGGACCAGTCGGATGCACCTACGATACTTGGCAAACTAAACGTTATATCAGTGATAACGATAACTTCCAGCTAAAATATACCTATGCGACTGATGTAAAAGAAAAGAATATTGTATTCGGAGCAGAAAAAATGCTCAAACAGAACATTAATGAAGCATTTGATGCATTTCCCGAAATCAAACGGATGAGCATCTATCAAACCTGTGCTACAGCGCTGATTGGTGACGATATCAATGCCATTGCGCAAGAAGTGGAGGAAGAAAGACCCGATGTTGATATTTTTGTTTGTAATTCTCCTGGATTCGCGGGGCCGAGCCAATCGGGAGGACATCACAAAATCAATATTGCGTGGGTCAATCAGAAGGTTGGAACGTTTGAACCCCAAATTACTAGCAAATACGTCATCAATTACGTTGGTGACTATAACATTCAAGGTGATTCGGAAGTTATGGTGGATTATTTTAAAAGAATGGGTATTCAAGTTCTTTCCACCTTTACCGGTAATGGATCTTACGATGACCTTAGAGGGATGCATTTGGCGCATCTTAACGTACTGGAATGCGCGCGTTCGTCCGAGTACATCTGCAATGAGCTTAAAGTAAGATATGGAATTCCCCGTCTTGATATTGAAGGATTTGGTTTCAAGCCGCTCTCGGAGTCGCTCATGAAGGTTGCCATGTTCTTCGGACTGGAAAAGGAAGCGCAAGCTATCATTGATGAAGAAACTGCTAGATGGAAACCAGAACTCGACTGGTACGCCAAACGTCTAAAAGGTGTAAAAGTATGTCTATGGCCAGGTGGCTCCAAACTATGGCATTGGGCTAATGTAATTCATGAAGAAATGGGAGTCGAAGTTGTCTCGGTGTATACCAAATTCGGTCATCAAGGTGACATGGAAAAAGGTATTGCTCGTTGTCAAGAAGGCGCTCTGGCCATCGATGATCCTAATGAGTTAGAAGGAATTGAAGCCATGAAGGCACTAAAACCTGATGTCATCTTTACTGGTGTTCGCCCAGGTGAGGTTGCAAAAAAACTTCGAGTTCAGTATCTTAACGCTCATGCTTATCACAATGGTCCTTACAAGGGCTTTGAAGGCTGGGTCAGATTCGCTCGGGATATCTACAACGCTGTATATTCACCAATTCATCAGCTTTCTGGACTCGATATCAGTAAAGATGAGATCGCTACAGGTGCAGGATTTTCCACACGACAGATGATTTCTGACGTAAATATAATCAAGGATGAAACAACTCCAATAGCAGAAAGACCGTATACTGGTGATTATGATTGCGTTACAAAATTGCGGAGTAAAACATATCCAAGCTCATCAGTACCGTTCTCCGGCGCGGTATAGGAGGGATGATATAGTTATGGGAAAAGTTACAGAAGACACTATGGAAAATAAAGTAGAGCAACTAGTTGATTATATTATGAAATGGTGCCTGTGGCAGTTTCACTCCCGGGCATGGGATAGAGAAAAACAAAATGAGGGAATCCTTACAAAAACCAGCCAGCTACTCTGTGATGAACCTGTAGAACTACAAACTCCAGCGGACAAATGTTATTGGGTAGATGCTGTGGTATTAGCTAAGGAATTCAAAGCTGGGTATCCGTGGCTTTGTGCGATGGATAAAGCGGACATAAAATTACTCATGCAGGCACTCAAAGACCGTTTGGACTATTTGACGATTACAGGGTCCCTTAATGAAGAACTGACTGACCCTAAGTATTAGAGATAAGAACTGTGCCGTCACGGCCGACGTTTAAAAAATAAATAGTAAAGGGAGTCATGCTATGTCTTGTGAGATAAAAGAAAAGGAACGTGCCGGCATTATTAACCCGATATTTACATGCCAACCTGCGGGGGCGCAGTATGCCAGCATAGGAATCAAGGATTGTATTGCGATAGTTCATGGCGGACAGGGATGCGTTATGTTTGTCCGTCTACTCATCGCACAGCATTTGAAGGAAAATTTTGATATCGCATCTTCGTCCTTACATGAGGATGCTGCGGTGTTCGGTGCTGTCCATCGCGTTGAAGAAGCCGTAGATGTGCTTCTGATGCGGTATCCACATGTGAAAGTAATACCAGTCATTACAACATGCTCGACAGAAGTTATCGGTGATGATGTCGATGGTGTTATTCGGAAACTTAATAATGGACTATTGAAAGAAAAATATGCCGATCGTGAAGTGCATCTGATTCCCATTCACTGTCCTAGCTTTAAGGGAAGTCAAGTGACGGGATACGATGTCGCTCTAGAGGCTTTTGTACAGACTTTGGCGAAAAAAGATAAGCCAAACGGAAAGATTAACTTAATTACTGGCTGGGCCAATCCAGGGGACGTAACGGCACTCAAACACCTTCTGTCCGTAATGGAGGTAGAGACAACTGTACTTTTTGAAATTGAAAGTTTTGACTCTCCCCTCATGCCAGACGCCAGTGCCGTCTCTCATGGCAGCACGACGGTTGAGGATTTGATTGGAACAGCTGATGCCATCGGAACCATTGCACTAAATAAATATGAAGGTGGAAAAGCCGCTGAGTATCTTGAAAGCGAATTTGGCGTTCCAGCTATTATAGGACCAAGCCCTATCGGTATTCGCAATACGGATACCTTTTTGCAGAACCTGAAAAAAATGACAGGCAACCCAATTCCTCAGTCTTTAGTTCGTGAACGGGGAATTGCCATTGATGCGTTAACTGATCTTGTCCACATGTTTCTGGCAGATAAGAAAGTTGCTATCTATGGACATCCTGATCTGGTTGTCGGGCTGGCAGAATTTTGTCTCGATTTGGAGATGAAACCAGTATTGTTGCTACTTGGTGATGACAACAAGACATACGTTGAAGATTCACGTATCAAGGATCTTCAAGAAAAAGTTGATTTTGACATGGAGATTATTACAAATGCTGATTTATGGGAACTAGAGGATCGGATAAAAAATAAGGGGTTGGAACTTGATCTGATTCTTGGTCATTCAAAGGGGCGATTCATTTCTATTGACAATAATATTCCTATGGTACGTGTTGGTTTCCCAACCTATGATCGTGCGGGATTATTCCGTCATCCTGTAGTCGGCTACGCAGGCGCGACATGGCTTGCTGAAACAATAGCAAATACGCTGTTCACCGACATGGAATACAAGAAAAATAAGGAATGGATTCTTAATGTTTGGTAATCGTTACTAGAAACATTTATTAGATTCTGCCAGTCCTCTTATCTGGTTCTGGCAGAATCATTTAAGAAGAGGGTATAAATAATGATAGTAAATAAAACAAATGAAGAATTTGAAGAAAATTATCGGTATGCAGAGGGGTTTCATCATAGAGCAGAACAGTTCTTACGTGAAGGGCAAAGCGCTAGTGTAGTGTTCAATGTGGCTGCAGTTGCGCTCGAACGATATCTTGTCGCGTTATGTGATTTGCATGGTGCAGAGCCGAGAAATCATAATTATGTCTGTCTTATGGAAACTATAGAAAAAATCATTGATTTTCCGCCGGTATTAAATGAGGAAATAAGGTCTTTGGATTTAATATTTGGTATCTGCTCTCTTGAAAATTATTATCATGGTACGCCTGCCTCAAACGATGCGGATCGAGTACTTTCAATGTGTAATGAAGTTCAAAAGTTTTTTGCTTAAATAAGAGTTTTATTCCTTAGAATTGCTTGGGAAATAATAGAGATAATTTGTAGATTCAGTGTGTAAATATGGTGCAAAAATTTATAGAAAAATCAAGGTGAATAGGATGTTCAGTCATAACTGAACAAAAGGAGTTGAATCAAATATGAAAAATGAATACTCTAAGAATATGGCACCAGTTTTTTCGAAAGAATTAGCAGAAACAACGGCTAAACACCCTTGCTATTCTTTTGATGCTCATCATAAATTTGCTCGAATGCATTTGCCTGTGGCACCAAAATGTAATGCTAGCTGTAACTATTGTAATAGAAAGTATGACTGTGTAAATGAAAGTCGTCCTGGTGTAACCAGTGAAGTATTGACTCCCGAAATGAGCTTGGCAAAATTTATTAGGGTAAAAGAAGAAATACCTCACTTGAGTGTTGTCGGAATCGCTGGTCCGGGTGATGCTTTGGCAAATTGGCAATCTGTAAAAAGGAGTATTGAGTTCATAAAAAGAGAAGCACCAGATATGATATTTTGTTTATCGACGAATGGTTTGATGCTACCGCATTATAGTCAGAAAATTATTGACTTGGGAATTAAGCATGTAACGGTCACTGTAAATTGTTTGGAACCTACCATAGGGGCAAAAATCTATCATCATATTAATTATCAAGATAAGTATTATGTGGGAAAAGTTGCAGCTGAAATTTTAATTAGAAATCAGTTGGAAGGAATCAAACTTTTGGCTGATGAAGGCGCCTTGGTAAAAGTTAATATTGTTATGATTAAGGGTGTCAATGATGGACATATAACGGATGTAGTAAAAAAAGTTAAGAGTTTGGGGGCTCTAATGACAAATATCATGCCATTAATTCCAGCGCCAGGTAGCGTTTTTCATGATTTCCCGCAGACTAGCATGAAAGACGTAAATGCCATGCGGGATTTGTGTCAAATTGATATTTCACAGATGCGCCACTGCCAGCAATGCAGGGCGGATGCTATCGGACTTTTGACAGAAGATCAATCTTATAAATATAGAAACACCACCAAGCCGGAAGTGAAAAAATGTAAATTGCGGGCTAGTGTGTAAAAGGTTTACCTCATGTCTTTTATAAATTGCACGATGAAGAAGATCGCTCTGGACATAATAGCTTTGGTTATATATATTGTAACAATAATAAAATAGACAGCATAATGAAGTGCCAACTAGGTGATGCGCAAGTTCGCATTCATTTGGGTTGGTTTTTTTATTTTAAGAAGATAAGCAACCTAAGAACAGTGATGAAAGGATGGAAAAAAGAAATGATACTTCACTATTTACAACATGTCCCCTTTGAAAATCCTGGAAGTATTCTAATGTGGGCAAAGGAAAATGGTCATAGCATAACAAATACGCAATTATATAAAAATGAAGCTTTCCCAACGCAGGATAAATTTGATTGGCTTGTGGTTATGGGGGGGCCGATGAATATCTATGACGAAGAAAATTATCCGTGGCTTGTCGCTGAAAAGGTGTTCATAAAAGAAAGTATTGCAGCGGGGAAAGTGATTATCGGATTATGTCTCGGTGGGCAATTGATTGCTGATGTAATAGGTGGTAAGGTGACTCAAAATCCTCATAAGGAAATTGGTTGGTTTCCAATTCGTTTGAGTGACGAAGCCAGAAAGTCACCATTGTTTTGCTTTTTCCCCGATCATCCAATTGTATTCCAGTGGCATGGTGATACATTTAGTGCCTTACCCGCAGACGCTAAATGCATAGCAACAAGTGATGCTTGTAAGTATCAGGCCTTCATTTATAAAAATAGAGTATTTGGTTTTCAATATCACTTGGAAAATACATTATCGATTATCAATGGCCTCGTGGAGAATTGTAGGGATGAAATGGTTGCTGATATTTATGTGCAGACGCCAGAAGAGTTACTTGCGCATCCAGAGTATATTGAACAAGATAATCAGTTGATGAATCGGTTCCTTACACAATTGGAAAAAATGTACAGAGAGGGTGGACTTTGATGCAGAAGATTAGCTATACAAAGCGAAACTGTACAGATCAGCAAAAAATAGAAGCGTTTATTTTGAAAGAAAGAAATGGCGTACTGGGAATGGTAGATGATATACTCCCGTACGCCGTTCCGATGAATTATGTATGGTATAATGGTTCAATTTATTTTCATGGTATGGGATCTGGTAAAAAGGAAAATATTCTTTCTAAAAACCAGTCTGTTTGTTTTACTATATATAGAGAATATGGTACTGTGATTGACCCTGTACCATGTCATGCCGATACGTCATATATGAGTGTAATACTTTTTGGCAAGGCTGAAAAGGTGACTGACTATGAGGAGGCTGCTATAGCTCTTCAGAAGTTGCTTGATAAATATATGCCAAAGTATTACAGCAATCCTTTAACCAGTACTTTGATTGAAAAGTATCGATCTTCACTTGATGGAAATGCTGTCTCAGTTTATCGGTTAACACCTCAGGAAATGACGACTAAAGAGAACTCGGTGGAAGCTGGAGAACTGTTGAATTTGGAAACGCGGTAAGCATATAGATGCCTACCTCAATATTTGAGTAGATATTTTTTATAACAAGTAATGGCTGTCTCAAATTTTTTGATTTGAGACAGCCATTTTTAATACAAAATTTTACATGAAATGAAAGTATTAGACATCAAATTTTAAATTTAGTAGTAATTTCATTAAGCTCCGTAGCCATTTTTGCTAAAGATTCAGAGCTTGAGTTCACTTCATGGAGACTGGCACTTTGTTCTTCGGCAGAGGCAGCTACTGTTTGGGCGCTTGCGCCGGTTTCTTCTGCTACGGTGTTGATGTTGTGAACGTTATTGATAACAGACTGCATACCATGAGCGGTTTCTTCTACAGCTTTACTAATCTGCTCTATTCCTGATTTCACTTCGGATAACTTGCTTATAATTGTCTGGAAGCCTTGTTGTGTTTCGTCAGTGGCTGTTTTACCTGACACTACTTCCTTATTGGCTGTGGTTACAACGTCCACAGCGAACTGGATATCCGTCGTCATTTTACCGATGATTTCTTCAATCGTATTGGTAGCTAATGCACTTTGTTCAGCTAGTTTACGAACTTCTTCTGCTACCACAGCAAAGCCTCGTCCAGCTTCTCCGGCTCTAGCTGCTTCAATAGCAGCATTCAAAGCCAAAAGGTTTGTTTGCCCAGCGATTGTACGAATGGTTGTGACAATTTGTTGAATGTCACCGGATCCTTTTACTAGAGATTCAGAAACGTGGGTGATGTCTGACATTGATTTTTCAATGGTCTGATTTTGTGTTACCAGTTTATAAATGAGCTGCATCCCTTGATCAGCCTCGTTAGCTGTATCTTGAGTCAGGTTATTGACATGGGAAGCACTGGCACTTATTTCTTCCGCACTGGCACCAACTTGTTGAATGACAGCGGAAATTTCTGTTATATTATTTATATTCCGATCCGATCCAGCGGCAACCTCGGTAATGGTTTTAGCGACGTTTTCTGATACTTGTAATTGTTCTTCGACGGATGAAGATAATTCTTCACTGGAAGCTGCTAATGAGTCAGCGTTACTTCTAAGCAAACTAACAATAGTTTTTAGCGCTTTTTTTGTTTTAATGAGTGCTTCGGCCATATCACCAATTTCGTCGTTACGAGTAGCATTCACATCTTTGTGTGATAAATCTAGATCACTTAGTGCTAAAATACTATTTTGTAAATTTTTGATTCTGCTTGATAGATTGCGGCTGTACCAGATTAGAATTGCGATAATAGCAATAATGCCTAATACACTAGCGATAAGTACCTTTCTAAATAGAGAGTCTTCCTCTTCAGTAAGTTTGCTGATAGTCTTTTTTAATGCGGTGTCTTGTGTTTGCATGGATTTTTCAAATAATGCGTTGATGGAATCGGTTTTTTTGCGTAGTTCTGCTAGCTTGCTGGTATATGTAGGATTATTGGCTTTTTTTTGCTCAATCACTTGTTTCATATCTTCACTGTAAGATTGCAGTGCTTTTTGTAAATCTTCGGCGGCTTTCTTATTACCTGAGCCTGTTTTATCTTCTATTTTTACGGCTACATCAGTTATCGTGTTGTAACTGTTGTTAAAAAATGTTAAAGTATCGGCGGCGTATTTTTCATCATTATATGCAATGTAACCACGTAATTCACTTAAAGCGCTATGGAAATCATCTTGTGCTCCTTGTAACGCAAGGGTTCGTTGTACTGCGCCAGAGAGTATTGTTTGATAAGCAGAGCTACTTTCTCTTATTTGATAAAGTAATATTCCTACCGTAATGGTCATTAGTGTGATGGCAATCCCCATCAGGATAGCTAATTGGGTGCCAATCGGCATACGTTTTTTCATTCTTTCTTCCTCCTAATATATTTGTAATGATAAATGGTTAGTCCTTTGTTTTTTTTCATGATAGATTGTTGGTCAAGCGTTCGTTGTAACGGATAAAAGTCAATTGGTTTTTGTGAGAAAGTTTGCCTTGCATAAGCGAATGTTCGGTTGGCTGTTCATAAGACGATGATAAAATAAAAAATGCCAGGTTGCAATTTTAATGCAACCTGGCAATCGTAGATTTTAATCATCCTTAGATCCATAGCTTTGCGTCCCTTCTTTTCAGAAGGTTTGCCTTAGGTATTCCTTTGTCTAATTACGTAATTCGACAAATTTTTTAAAAAATCCTGCATAGTTTTATTTCTGGAGGATTAATATTGATTTAGTATAAAAGCAGAGCAAAAGTATATAAAGTATTGGGTGATTTGTAATTTTTATCTTTTTATTCCTAATTGTTATATTCTACTTTGCATAAAATAAAAAAATGTTTATTATTTTATGGGAGTAATCATGGTAAAATATATTGACAATACGCAATGAGTGTTTTACTCTGTTCATTATGCAATTCATTTATTTTAGGAAATAAATAGAATCATTATTTAAGATAGCCGTTAGTTTTACAAAGGATAGGAGGGATTATTATGGGACAAGTAAGGGTAAAAGTGAATTTTTTTGATACGGATGCTATGGCAGTCGTACATCATGCCAATTATTTTCGCTGGTTTGAAATTGGTAGAGTAGAATTCTTGCGTGAAGCAGGGATTACATTAAATGAACTTATGGCGGATCATATCGTATTCCCAATTACGGACGTCAGTTGTAAATATCGCGCATCCGCACGGTTTGATGATGTTGTGATTATTGAAACGATTGCGAAAGTGCTTACACCAGTCAAGCTGGTTTTTGATTACAAGGTCATACGTGAAGCGGATGGCGAACTTTTAGCAGAAGGTCATAGCCAAGGGGTATTTACTAGTATGGAAACAGGGAAGCTTATCAAGTTACCTAAAGAATATTTTGATAAATTAAAAGCAATTCAGCAATAAAAAGCTGGATACTTATAAATATGCGAGTATAATAGATAATTGGTGAATAAACAGAGTTAATAGTTTTTGAGGGGGTGGTGCAGTGAACGCGAGTGCACCAATCGGGATTTTTGATTCGGGAATCGGTGGTCTTACTGTGGTTAGAGAAGTGAGACGTCTGTTACCGAATGAAAATATTATTTATGTGGGGGATACAGCACGTGTTCCATATGGATCGCGTGATCCAGTTGAAATTTTAAAATTTATGCATCAGATATTACATTTTTTTGCAAAGCAAAAAGTGAAAATGGCAGTGTTTGCCTGTAATACGATGACGACATATGGCTTTCACGAGGCAAAAGAAAACTATCCCTATTTAGTTACGGCGATGAACAGTGGTGTTCCTGAAGCAATTAAAGGAAGTCATAATAAAAAAATTGGTGTTATTGCTACAAAAGGAACTGTTAACAATCAAATGCATAGTAAGGCCGCAGCGCAATTTGATCAAATGGTCAAAGTGTATGCAAAGGCTTGTCCAGATTTTGTGCCGTTGATCGAGAGTGGGAGAATTGCCGGGCGTGAAATGGAGCTTCTAGCCAAGAAATACTTGATGTTTTTTAGCGAAATTGATATTGATTCTCTAATTTTAGGATGTACCCATTATCCTTTGATTGATCGGGTGATTCAAAATGTTATTGGCAGTCACGTGAAACTTATCAATCCAGCGAGTGCAACGGCAAATGATGCAATTGCTTCATTAAAGAGAGTTAGTCAATTGAACATAAACCAGCATGCTGGTTCCTTAAAAATGTGCTTTTCAGCGAATCTTGATCAAGCACGCAAGATGACCAATTTGGTCTTGAGTACAAATAAGGCGGAGTTTAAACTAATAAATTTAGAAGATTATTGCTAATTTATAGTAGTTTATTCGTTTTTTTGATATAATAATAACAATTGTCAAATTTACTGAAATAAATTTGAGCTTATGTAATGATTAATGGAGGCGTAGTCGTGGGAATTTTATACGGCCTTATAGGCTTGGTTATACTTATTATTATTGTTTGCTGGGCATATATTGTAAATAAAGGAAATGCTCATTTTGAATTGAAAGTAGCGGAGAGAACGCCGTTTGAATTAGTAGAGATCAAAGAGGATAGTATTACGCTAAATTGCCAAGTTGCTATGGTGAATAAGGGAGAGCAATTAGGAACGATTATGGATTGTTATACACGCCATCTTCTACCATATGAGCAATTTGATGGTGTACAAGTGTTTTCGAAAGTAGAGCTGGAAACAGCACGGCGTGAGGATGATTATTTCGAAGCATTAATTATTGAAAGAAACCGAAGAGTTAACTTAGTCGTGACCGTTAAGTTAACTGCACGGAAAAATAGTGATATTAAGTCTATGCTTGCCCAGATGGTCGATATGCCGATTGATATTGTTTATCAACAAGTGACACGTGCTGATTGGCATATAGAAAAAGCGCGTATAGAAATGAAAGCTAGTGAAGTTGCTAGTGTTGCAAATGTAACTTTGGCTGATTAAGGGAGAGAATAAAATGGCTGAAATTGAAATCATACCAGTGCCAACCCGTATTTTAACGGATAAAGATGACATTGTAGATATAATGGAAAAGTATGCAAAAGATAAAATTGGTCCAAACGACGTAATCTCCGTCGCTGAGAGTGTCGTAGCAATTACGCAAGGACAAATCGTTAGACCAGAGGATTTAGAACTTTGTTTTTTAGCGCGTGTTTTATGTCGGTTTATTCCTGAGGCCGGAAGCTTGGCTAGCCCTTATGGTATGCAAGCGTTAATGAATGTGGAAGGAAAATGGCGTGTGTTTTTTGCATTTATTGTTGGTATGATTGCCAAAGTATTTGGCAAAAGTGGCGTGTTTTATAAATTGGGCGGAGAGCAAACAGCATTGATTGATGATGTCACTGGTACGATGCCCCCATTTGATAAACATATTGTTTATGGTCCAGATAAACCGTTTGAGGTTGTCAAGCAGTTAAAAGAACGTTTGGATTGCTTTGGCGCAGTGATTGCCGATGTTAATGATTTAAAGCGGTCTCGTATCGTTGGTGTTACCGAAGGTACAGATGGCGAAAAAGTCGCTCATTTATTAATTGATAATCCATTTGGTAACGCTTCGCAAAAAACACCAATCGTTATCATTAAAAATTTTTCGGAGTATCAAGCGAAATCATAAGGCTAAAGCAGATAAAAAGAGGATAGACTATATGCTATCCTCTTTCATTATTGCAATGCGCCATGAATAGAGTCATTATTTATCGCTTTTTCATATTGCTACTTTGCCAAAGTAGTTATAAAATAATAAGAAGTACAAGTATATTTTAGGAGGCCGTTATGGTTAGAAGAGATGGACGGAACAGTGTTGATCAAATGCGGAAGGTGAAAATCACAAGGCACTATTTGAAGCATCCCGCAGGATCAGTTTTAATAGAATTTGGCAATACAAAAGTAATTTGTGCGGCAACGATTGAAGAAAGAGTACCAGGGTTTTTAAAGGGAAGTGGAGAAGGGTGGATCACAGCAGAATATTCACTACTACCTAGTTCTACCCAAACACGTAATCCACGCGAATCAATGCGTGGCAGGGTAACAGGACGTACGCATGAGATTCAACGATTGATTGGACGATCTCTTCGTAGTGTAATTGATTTAAAAGCACTTGGTGAAAAAACGATTATGATTGATTGCGACGTTATCCAAGCAGATGGTGGAACACGGACAGCGTCGATTACTGGGGCATTTATTGCTTTGGTAGAGGCGCTAGATACCATTTATAATCCTGAAAGAGCATTTCCAATCAAAGATTTTCTAGCGGCCGTTAGTGTAGGAATCTTGGAAGATGGTACACCAGTCGTGGATTTATGTTATGAAGAAGATTCTAAAGCAGTTGTAGATATGAATGTGGTCATGACTGGCAATGGAAAATTTGTTGAAGTACAAGGAACTGGAGAAGAAAGGCCATTTAGTAGAGAAGAGCTAGATGTTTTACTTGAAAAAGCAAGTAATGGTATTTCTGAATTGATTGATTATCAAAAAGATGTTTTGGGTAATCAATTGGTCTGGAAAGTAGGCCGCGAACCATGAAAGAACTTGTTATTGCAAGTAAAAATAAAGGTAAAATAAAAGAAATCCAAGCGGCTTTTAAAAATATCGGGGTAAAAGTTATTTCACTTTCTGAATTTCTAGAAATTCCTGATGCAGTCGAAGATGGCAAAACCTTTGAAGAAAATGCTCTTATTAAAGCGCATTTTTATTCTAACTTAACGGGAAAAGCTTGTTTAGCCGATGACTCAGGACTAGAAGTGGATGCGCTGAATGGTGAGCCTGGGGTGTATTCTGCTCGCTATGCAGGTGAAGAAGCAACGGATGCTGATAATAATTCCAAATTAATCAAAGAACTTCAGAAAGTCAAGGTAATCGGTAGTAAAGCTCGTTTTCGGTGTGTGTTGGCTTTTGTGGATATGAATGGAGAAAATATCCTTTGTAATGGAAGTTGTGAAGGAATCATTTTAGAAAAAGAACGTGGTAATGGTGGCTTTGGCTATGATCCATTGTTTTACATAGAAGAGTTAAAAAAATCAATGGCAGAAATTACAGTCGAGGAAAAAAATCAAATTAGCCATCGAGGTGCTGCTTTAAGAGTGATGGCAGAAAAATTGGCGGAATATTTAAAATGATAATAGGCGTAATGAGTGATAGTCATGGAGATGGGGTAGCAATTAAAAAAGCAGTAGATGTAATCGGTGAAGTTGATTTCTGGCTACACGCAGGTGATTTTTGCACGGATGCTGCTATATTAGCAGAGTATACTGGCAAAAAAGTTTATGCTGTTGCAGGTAATTGTGATGGATTGGCTACAAAAAATAAGGTGGACGAATTCCTTACTGTGGAAGGAAAGAAAATCTGGCTTACACATGGGCATCAGTCCAGTGTCAAATGTGGTACGGATGATTTGATTTGGAATGCCAAGCAGTATGGGGTTGATATTGTTATCTATGGTCATACACACATCAGTGAAATATCTCGTTATGAAGATTTATGCGTTATCAATCCTGGCAGTGTCGCAAGACCTTATCACGTTACAGCACCAACTTGTTTGAGACTTACTATTAATAAGCAAGAAATATTCACGAATTTAATAGAATTATGATATAAATTTAAAAATATTTAAAAAATATCTGCAATATAGCAGGAAAGTTCATTATAGCTAGCAAATACTTATTAATAATACTAATTATAAAAAGAAAAATGATAAATAGTTATCATACAATAATTAAGAGTTATTGTGATTGTATATTTGAATACTTCTCATAGAATCATTCATTGAAATCGCATTTTAGCTCCTTCTCAAGGAATCTCATCTGGGCTGAGAATTTTGTTGAAAAGGCGTATTAAATGTGCTATTATGATGCCTATGAGTGTGTTATATATTATATTTTGGGAGGGTTTACATTGCGTACAATTCAAGTAAAAAAAGTTACTGAAGCCATCACTCAGATGTGTAAAGATGCTGCTTACTATTTGCCAGAAGATGTTTATGAGGCTTTAAAAAAAGGTAGAGAGACTGAGGAATCTCCAGTAGGTAGAGATGTTCTTGATCAAATTATCAAAAATGCAGAAATTGCAAAAGCCGAAGATAGACCAATCTGTCAAGATACTGGTATGGCAGTTATTTTTATGGAAATTGGACAAGATGTTCATTTTGAAGGCGGTAATTTAGTTGATGCTGTTAACGCTGGTGTTGCTGCAGGATATACAGAAGGTTATCTTCGTAAATCTGTAGTTGGTGAACCGTTATTCAATCGTAAAAATACGACAAACAATACTCCTGCAATATTACATACAAGTATTGTAGATGGTGACAAAGTGAAAATTACCATTGCACCTAAAGGGTTTGGTAGTGAAAATAAATCAGGTGTTAAAATGCTAGTACCAGCTGATGGTGTTGAAGGCGTGAAAGCGGCTGTTCTTGACATCATTCAACATGCTGGCCCTAATCCATGCCCTCCAATGGTAGTAGGTGTAGGTATTGGTGGCACGATGGAAAAATCTGCGCTTTTATCTAAAAAAGCTTTAGCACGTCCTATCAGTGTGCGCAACGAGCATCCTGAATATCAAAAATTAGAAGCTGAATTGCTTGAATTAATCAACAAAACTGGTATTGGTCCACAACTTGGCGGTACTACTACAGCTCTTGCTGTTAATGTTGAGTGGTTTGCAACTCATATTGCTGGTTTACCGGTATCTGTAAATATTTGCTGTCATGCAATGCGTCATGCAGAAGTTATCTTATAGGAGGGGAATGTAAAAATGGCTGAAAAAATTCGTATTACAACACCTTTAACGGAAGAAGTATCCCGTACTTTAAAAGCTGGTGACAGCGTACTAATTACTGGAACTATCATTAGCGCACGTGATGCAGCTCATAAAGTAATGACAGAAGCATTAGCACGTGGCGAAAAATTGCCAGTTGATTGGCAAAATCAAATCGTTTATTATCTTGGACCAACACCGGCAAAACCTGGTGATCCAATTGGTTCAGCTGGTCCTACGACTTCTGGTCGTATGGATGCATATACACCTACCATGCTTGCACAAGGCATCAAAGGTATGGTTGGTAAAGGCTATCGTAGTAAAGAAGTACTTGACGCAATGAAAGAACATGGTACTACTTATTTCGCAGCAGTAGGTGGCGCAGCTGCCTTAATTGCAAAATCAGTTAAAAAATATGAAGTATTGGCATATCCTGAACTTGGTCCTGAAGCAGTTGCTGCTTTGACGGTTGAAGATTTCCCAGCTATCGTAGTTATTGACTGTGAAGGTAATAACTTCTACGAACAGGGGCAAGCACCTTATCGTAAGTTATAATATTTTCCCCCATTGAGGGGAATTACAAAAATATAGGAGGTTTAAGCATGAGTCACACAACTTTTTATGTTCGTCGTCTACATTCTTTATCTGGCATCGTGCCAGTCGGTTTCTTCTTGTTGGAGCACATTTTCACAATCTCATCAGTAATGGGGGGAGCAAGTAATTTTGATAGTTCGGTAGCAAAAATAGCTCTTATTCCTCATGATATCATGATTTTTATGGAAATTTTCTTCATTGGAATTCCATTTTTATTCCATGGTATTTACGGTGCAATCATTGCTATGCAAGCAAAAAACAACCCACAACAATACGGTTATGCGCGTAACTGGCAATTCTATTTCCAAAGAATGACTGCTTGGTACACAATCGTATTCTTACTATGGCATGTTGGTTACTTACGCTTTATGATGAAAGGTTCCGGAGTGGAAATTAATTATGCTCTTATGAATAATTATTTTAGCAATCCAATCGTATTCGTATTATATGCTGTTGGTATGGTTGCGGCAATCTATCATTTTACGAATGGATTATTCACTTTCACTATGACTTGGGGGATTGCTAAAGGTCCTCGTGCACAAGCTGTATTCAACAAGGCTACGTTGGCGTTATGTGCAGTATTGTCTGTTATTGCTTTAGTTTCATTAACGCGCTTCATTGCGTAATCAAAACTGTGGTCTAGTAGACGTACTACTAGATAATCTTAGATTAAGGAGAGAACCTGCGTGAAAAAGAAAATTATAATTGTAGGTGGCGGCTTATCCGGTTTAATGGCTACAATGAAGGTTTGCGAAGCTGGTGGCGAAGTAGAATTGTTCTCTTATTGCCCGGTAAAACGTTCGCATTCCCTTTGTGCACAAGGCGGGATTAACGCTTGCATGAATACAAAAGGGCAAAACGATAGTATTTGGGAACATTATGATGATACTGTATATGGTGGGGATTTCTTAGGAGATCAAGCTGCGATCAAAGGTATGATTGATACTGCTCCAAAATTAATTAAAATGTTCGATCGTATGGGTGTTCCTTTCACTCGTACAGCTGAAGGTGTACTTGACCTTCGTAACTTTGGTGGTCAAAAGAATAAACGTACTTGCTTTGCTGGTGCTACTACTGGTCAACAATTACTTTATGCTTTAGATGAACAAGTTCGTATGTGGGAAACAAAAGGCTTAGTGAAAAAATATGAATTCTGGGAATTCATTAGAATTGTTAAGAATAAAGAAGGCGTATGCCGTGGTATCGTAGCACAGAGCATGAATTCTATGGATATCGAAGTATTTGTTGGCGATGCTGTTATCTTAGCAACAGGTGGCCCTGGTATGGTATTCGGTAAGAGTACTAACTCCACAATTTGTAATGGTTCTGCTGTATCTGCTGTTTACCAACAAGGTGCTCACCTTGGTAATAGTGAATTCGTACAAATTCATCCAACAGCTATTCCTGGCGAAGACAAGAATCGTCTTATGTCAGAAGCGGCTCGTGGTGAAGGCGGACGTGTATGGACTTATAAAGATGGTAAACCTTGGTATTTCTTAGAAGAAATGTACCCTGCATATGGTAACCTTGTACCTCGTGATATCGCTGCTCGTGCAATTCATAAAGTATGCGTAGACATGGGACTTGGTATTGATGGTGGTAATAAAGTATATCTTGATCTTTCTCATATTGATACTGATTACTTGAACCGTAAACTTGCTGGTATTATGGAAATTTATGAAGAATTCGTTGGTGACGATCCTCGTAAAGTTCCAATGCAAATTTTCCCATCGGTTCATTATTCTATGGGTGGAATCTGGGTAGACATTAAACATAACACAAACATCCCTGGACTTTTAGCTTCCGGCGAATGTGATTACCAATATCATGGAGCTAACCGTTTAGGTGCGAACTCCTTACTTTCTGCTGCATATTCTGGAACAGTATCTGGCCCAGAATCTATGCGTTGGGCTAAAGAAGGCGAAAAAGGCACAGAATTAACACAAGATGAAATTGCTAAAGCTAAGCAAGAAGCAATCGATGAATTTGAAAAAATTCTTGCGATGAATGGCACTGAAAATGCATATAAATTACACCATGAACTTGGTGAATTGATGATGAAATACGTTACAATTGTTCGTGTAAACAGCGAATTGGACGTTTGTTATGAAGAACTTCAAAAACTTCTTAAACGTTGGGACGATATTGGCGTAGCTGATAAAGGTCACTGGGCTAATCAAGAAGCTATGTTTGTAAGACAACTTCGTAACATGCTTATTTATGCACTTGTTGTATGTAGAGCAGCTCGTCTTCGTGACGAAAGCCGCGGTGCTCACTATAAAGCTGAGTTCCCTAACCGTGATGATGAAAACTTCCTCAAAACTACAATTGCTGAATTTGATGAAGCTACTTGCTGTCCAAGAATCAGCTATATTGATTTTGATCATTCGATTATTAAACCGCGTCCTCGTAACTACGCTGTCGCTAAGGGAGGCAAATAATAATGGCAGAACAAAAAACAGTTCATATTATCGTTGAAAGACAAGCATCTCCAACAAGCGCGCCTTATACAGAAGAATTTGAAATCTCATATCGCCCAGCACTTAATGTTGTTGCAGCATTGATGGAAATTCAAAAGAACCCTGTTACTAAAGATGGCAAAAAGACTACTCCTGTAACTTGGGAATGTAACTGCTTGGAAAAAGTATGTGGTGCATGTATGATGGTTATTAACGGTCAAGCTCGTCAAGCCTGCTGCGCGTTAATTGATCAGTTAGAACAACCAATTCGTTTAGCTCCAGCTCGTACTTTCCCTGTAATTCGTGACCTTCTAATCGACCGTTCCGTAATGTTTGAAAGCTTGAAGAGAATTCAAGGTTGGGTTCGTGTTGATGGAAGTTGGGAAGTTAAAGATGCTCCAAGCCAAAACCCTAATGTTGCGGCTACAGCATATGAAATTTCTCACTGCATGACTTGCGGTTGTTGTATGGAAGCTTGCCCTAACGTTGGAACTCAATCCGATTTCATCGGACCTGCTCCAACTGTACAAGCTCATCTATTCAACTTACATCCATTCGGCGCTTATGACAAAGAAATTCGTCTTAATGCTTTAATGGAAAAAGGCGGCATCACTAGTTGTGGTAACAGCCAAAACTGTGTACAAGCTTGCCCTAAACACATTAAACTTACAGAACATCTTGCACAACTGAACAGAGATGTTAATAAACAATCCATTAAAAACTTATTCAACAAATAAGTTTGGGATTTTGAAAACAGCTCTAGTATCTTCGGATATTAGAGCTGTTTTTTTTGATTAGAATTCTTCTGCATGAAGGCAACTAATTTTCTGAGGAGCTATTTATTCTATTTGGACTATGTGAAAGCCAATTTAATGCTATATTTTTGCAAAAAAATTTGAAATTTACTTAATTGTATATTTGCGCTTAGGAATGTAGTATAGTAAGATAAAATATGTAATGGAACCTTGTATGGGTTCAAAAAAGAAAACTAACTGGAGCGAATAAGATGAATTTTGTCATTTCGAATAAAACCATATATGAGTCGACGCGTGAATATGCATATCGTGTGTTGAGTGAGAATATATTGAATCTAAATTTGATTCCTGGTACGGCCCTGTCGGAACAGGATATCGCAGTTTTATTGAACATAAGTCGTACACCGGTCCGCGAAGCCTTTATTCGTTTGGCACAGGAGAATTTATTGGATATTTTGCCACAAAAGGGAACCTATATAGCTCAAATTGATTTGCAGCAAGTTTCGGAAGCGAGATATTTGCGTGAAGTTATGGAACAAGCTATTATAAAGATTGCTTGTGTTAAATTTCCAACCAACGCATTGATAGAGTTAAATGCTTGTTTGAAAAAGCAGGAAGAATGTGTAGAAAAAGAAGACTATGATACATTTTTTCAACTTGATTGGGTCTTTCATGGCATTATTTTTAATGCTTGCGAAAAATCTCGTATATGGCAATTGATTACGCAGATGAGCTTGAATTATACACGGGTTAGAATTTTGAACTTGAAGCATGGATATTATGAGTTGCCGAAGCTCTTTTCTCAGCATCAAAGTATTTTACAGGCGATTGCAAATAAAGAACCGATTCAAGGCGGAGAAATTGTTGAGTTGCATATTAATAAGGTTGTTGAGGATATAGAAGATTTAAAAAAAATATATGAAGGATATTTTAAATAAGAGAAAGTCAGCATTAGAATTTGAACTGAAATAAAAAATAGTGGGCAGAAATAAAAGTACAATTGTATTTTATTTCTGCCCATTTGAATTTGGGTAGATCAATCCTGGCATATAGATGTGTTCATGAAATTTACAAAATTCAAATAAATGAGAATTTCGATTTAAATCAGAGAATAAACGAGAATATAAAGTAAAATGTCAAAAAAATGGAGATTATCTCCATTTGCTGACATACTAGAATGGTAGTATATTAGCAAATGAAGATAGATATATAGGGGGTATAGTATGAAGATGACATTTCGCTGGTATGGGGAAAGAGATGACAAAATAACGTTGCAGCAGATTCAACAGATTCCTGGTATGCAAGGAATAGTAGGAGCTTTATTTGATATTCCTGTGGGGCAAGTATGGCCAATGGATAAAATTTTGCGTTTAAAATCGCAAATTGAAACGTATGGATTAGTCTTTGAGACTGTTGAAAGTGTAAATGTACATGAAGATATCAAATTAGGACGCGTAAGCCGCGATCAATATATAGAAAATTATAATACGACTTTAAGAAATCTGGACAAAGCGGGTGTAAATGTTGTTTGTTATAATTTTATGCCGATTTTCGATTGGACGCGTACAGATTTGGCAAAACCTTTATATGATGGATCTACGGCATTGTCGTATGATTTTCATGTCATAAAAGATAAAGATCCAATTGCGCTGGCTAAAGAAATAGAAGAAAATAGTAATGGTTTTTTACTTCCGGGCTGGGAACCTGATCGGTTAAAAGAACTGAGACATTTATTTGAATTATACAGCGATGTGGATGAAGAAATGTTGTTTGCTAATCTAGCTTATTTTTTAAAGGCTGTAGTTCCAGTCGCTGAAGAATGTGGCATAAAGATGGCAATTCATCCAGATGACCCACCGTACTCTGTATTTGGCCTGCCGCGTATCGTAACGTCGAAAAAGAATTTGGATAGAATTGTTTCTATGGTTGACAGTGCTAGTAATGCGTTGACGATTTGCAGTGGTTCTTTGGGAGCGAGCTTAGAAAATGATATCCCAGAAATTATCCGCTATTTTGGCAAAAAAAATCGTGTAGCATTTGCGCATGTAAGAAATGTTCAAGTGCATGAACCTGGTGTTTTTAATGAAGTAGCGCATAAATCAAAGTATGGTTCTTTGGATATGTATGAAATTATGAAAGCTTTATATGATATAGATTTTAAAGGACCGATTCGTCCTGATCATGGTAGAATGATTTGGAATGAGGAAGGTCGTCCTGGGTATGGATTATATGATCGAGCTTTGGGGGCAAATTATTTAACTGGTTTATGGGATGCCATCTGTAGAGAAAATCATAGAACTGAATTTTAAGCAAAAGGAGATGTGAGCATGTTATGTTTGAAAAGAGAACATTTGAAAGATAAAGAAGCCTGGAATCGTAGACATATTTCTTTATTTAGCTTCGATGATAAAAAAATGATAGCGAATAGTAAAAAACATCCACAGTGGATGCATTTTGGTCCAGGAAATATCTTTCGAGCGTTTATTGCTTCCTTACAGCAAGAACTTTTGGAAAAATGTGCAGTACAGACAGGGATTATAGCTGTCGCACCCTACGATGGCGAAGTCATTGAAAAAATATATCGTCCGCACGATAATTTGAGTCTGGTTGTTACAATGGAGCCTGATAATACTTTGGAGAAAAAAGTCATTGGCAGCATCAGTGAAAGTTTGATTTGCAGCCCGCAACAGAAAAAAGATTGGAAAAGACTGCAAGAAATATGGAGAAATCCTTCTTTACAAATTGTCAGTTTTACGATTACAGAAAAAGGTTATAAAATAACAGACTTCTTTGGCTATAAGCAAGAGGTCAAAGAAGATATTCAGAATGGATTGGAAATGCCGCAAAGTTTTCTTGGGAAAGTTACAGCCTTATTGTATGAACGTTATGTTGCTGGACAATTACCGATTGCATTGCTCAGTTTGGATAACTGTTCACATAATGGAGATAAATTGAAACAATCAATCCTTACTATAGCAAAGGCTTGTCAGGAAAAGGGCTTTTTAGAAGAGGAATTTATTGCGTATATTAATAATGTGAAGCAAGTTTCGTTTCCTTGCAGTATGATCGACAAAATTACGCCGCGTCCATCTAAAATGATACAGAAGATTTTGCAAGACGATGGCGTTACACAGATGGGGTTTATTTGCAGTCAGCATCAGAGTCATTATGCTCCTTTTGTCAATGCAGAAAAAACAGGCTATCTAGTGGTTGAAGACTGGTTCCCAAATGGACGCGGTCCTTTGGATACGGTTGGTGTTATACTTACGGATCGGCAAACAGTAGACCAGGTAGAACGCATGAAAGTCTGTACTTGCTTGAATCCGTTACATACAGCTTTAGCTGTTTTTGGCTGCTTGCTAGACTATGAATCTATTGCTTTGGAAATGCAAAATCCAATATTGAAAAAACTGGTTGAAAAAATAGGGTATCAAGAAGGTATGCCGGTTGTGACGGATCCAGGGGTTATAAATCCACAAGACTTTTTGAAGGAAGTTATCGAAGTGCGTTTTCCAAATGCAAATATTCCTGATACTCCACAACGTATAGCAAGCGATACTTCTCAAAAGATAGGGATACGGTTTGGTGAAACATTAAAAGCTTATGCGAAAAGGCCTGATTTAGAGATTGGTGAGCTAATCTATATTCCGTTGACGATTGCCGGTTGGTGTCGCTATCTAATGGGTGTAGATGATAAAGGAAAAAACTTTGTAGTAAGCCCAGATCCTTTATTACTAGAGTTGCAAAAGAATATACAGAGCCTGCAGTTAGGAAATCCAGAGTCCTTGAAAAATCAATTGAAAGCTATTTTATCTAATCAAGAAATATTTGGAGTAGATTTATATAAAATTGGCTTAGGTAATAAAATCGAAGCATACGTAAAAGAAATGCTCGTAAGTGAGGGCGCTGTCGAAAGCGTGCTCATGAAATATCTAAGATGAGATACAGTAATGATAAATCAAGGTTAATAATATGTGTAAAAATATCGAGGGGAGAATAGGAAATGTCATTTTTGAATCGATTTATAGAAAATAAGAAAAAGAAAGTTACGTTATGGCGAGCTCTTAGTTATGGCGCTGCAGATATTATGGGTGGTAGCTCAAATATGTTAATTACAACATATTTAATGTTTTTTTATACAACATTTGTTGGCTTGACCCCAGTGGCAGCAGCATCAATTTTTGCTGGGGCAAAAATTATTGATGCGATAGCAAGTGTATGGATGGGAAGTCTTAGTGATACTTTCTATAATACGAAACTTGGAAAACTATTTGGACGTCGGCGCTTTTTCTTGCTCATTGGGTCTCCGCTTGTACTTACTTACGGATTATTATGGGTGAATGGACTCAATTATTGGTTTTATTTTTGTACTTATGTATTATTTGATATAGTAGCTACGGTTATTCTGATTCCATTTGAAACTTTGCCGATGGAGATGACGACAGATTTTAATGAAAGAACATTGCTTTCAACTTGTAGAATGTTTATGTCAGGCGCTTTTAGTTCTATATGTCCATTGATAGGTGCTGAAATTATTCATGTAATGGGAGAACATAATCCAAATGCTTATTTCGTTCTTGGTGGTAGCTTCGCAGTTTTCTATATGTGTTGCATATTTCTCACATATACATCTACATGGGAACGTAGCTATGAAGAATTTATGTCAACTAGAAAACTAGAACCACAAAAAATACAGCAATCCTTTTTTAGCTTTGAAGGGGTTAAGACACTGTGTCATATTGTTATTGACTATCTCTCTACCTTACGAGTGAGAGCTTTTAGACAACATTTAGCACTTTATTTATTAGGGGTTACTGCACAAGATATTTTTGTAACTGTGTTTATGTATTACGTTGTATTTGTAATTCATCAGACGACGTTATTTGGTGGATCGTTGCTGTCTATCAGTCTCATTAGTTTACCTTTGACGCCAATCAGTTATTGGTTATTCATTAGACTCGGACCGGCTAACTTATATAAAATTTGCTATACGATGGTTATTATGGGCTGCGTAGGCTATTATATTATGGCGATATCTCATGTAACAAATATTTTTTTATGGGCAATTATTATTTCAACGATTTATCAAATTGGTAAAGGATTTGTGTATTCTAATCCATGGAATACATTCTCCTTTATTCCGGATGTGGATGAAATGATAACAACTAAGAGACGTGAAGGTTTGTTTGCTGCTATGATGACATTTTGCCGAAAACTGACGGGCTCAGTTGGTATGATAATTGTAGGAGCTGTCCTTGAATATGGCGGGTTTGTGAAACAAGCTAGTGAGCAACCTCCAACTGCTATTGATAGTATTTTAAATATTCTACTTTTTGGTGTTGGTGGAATGACGTTTTTGGCATTGTTAGTAAGCTTTACTTTCACATTGAATAAAAAAAATCATGGGATTTTAATCGATGAAATACAACGGTTGAAGAATGGTGGATCGAAAGACGATGTTGATCCTAAAACAAAAAAAGTTGTCGAAAGCCTGACTGGTGTGGAATATCGTAAGCTTTATCCAACGCTCACTGATAAGCATAGCGCATAGCAGTATACACGAAGTATAAGAATTTGGAAAGTACGAAATAAGAGGTTCCTTTTCTGAAGGAGTTGTTACAAATATTTTTGATATTGAGAATATTCAGAATAATATGGATTCTAGTATCAATAATAAAGTAGATATCGTAAAGTATGTTGTCAAAATTGCCAAATAAATAGTGGATGAAATTATGAGGGGAGATTTATTATGAGTAGTAGTTACGAATGCTGGTTTAAATATGATCGTGTTTTAAATGAGAAAATAAAAGATGATTATCAAAAATATGCTGGGGTAATTTTTTTTAAGGAAGGCAATGCAGTTTTACAGACTGCGGTAGATGAGTTGGTGTTTGCTTTTGAAAAAATATTTGGTCATAGGCCAATGATTATTAACGAAAAACCGGACACTCCCCATGTTTTTGTGGGGACGGCAGCAGTTGCTGCTGATGAGTATGCAATTGAGGTTCCTCGTCCAATTAAACGTGAAGGTTTTAGTATAAAAAGCTATAAGCAAGATAATCATGCAGTATTACAGCTTATTGGCAATGATCCGAATGGTGTAATTTACAGTGTATTTCATCTCATAAAAGCCATTTTGTGTGAGAAGACGCTGTCGGAAGCTGTAATCGAATCGACGCCGAAAAATCAGTTGCGGATGATCAATCATTGGGACAATATTAGCGGGGACGTTGAGCGAGGTTATGCAGGTCAATCACTTTTCTTTGCGAACAATGCTATTCGCAAAGATTATTCTAGAGTTAAAGATTATGCCAGAATACTTGCCTCCATTGGCATCAATGCATTGACGATTAACAATGTAAATGTACATCAGGAAGAAGCGTATTTTATAACCGATAAATATTTACCTGATATTGCTCAATTTGCTAATATATTTAGAAAGTATGGTATTAAGCTCTTTTTAAGCGTGAATTTCGCGGCACCGATTCGAATTGGCCATTTACCAACAGCAGATCCAGGGGATGAAGAAGTAAAAAGCTGGTGGAAGAAAAGTGTTCAGAACATATATAAATATATTCCTGATTTTGGCGGATTTTTAATTAAAGCGGATTCTGAGCATGAAGCTGGGCCGTTTTCCTATGGACGAAATCATGCTGAGGGTGCTAATGTATTAGCGGCCGCCCTTAAACCCTTTGATGGCCTAGTCATTTGGCGGGGGTTTGTTTATAATTGTGAACTCAATTGGCGTAATCGCGAATTTGATCGAGCAAGGGCTTCTTATGATAATTTCAAGCCACTTGATGGACAATTCATAGACAATGTAATCATTCAGGTGAAAAATGGCCCTGTTGATTTTCAGATCAGAGAACCCGTGCATCCACTCTTTGGCGCTATGGAAAAGACCAATGAACTTTTAGAGGTACAGATTACTCAAGAATATACTGGGCAACAGAAAGATCTTTGTTATTTAGTGCCGATGTGGAAAGAATGCTTGGATTTTGATACGTATGCCAAAGGGGAAAATTCACCGGTGAAAGATGTAATCAGCGGTGAACTCTTTAAGAATACATATGGTGGTATGGTTGGCGTTTCCAATATTGGCGATGATAAGAGCTGGACGGGAAATCCGCTTGCTCAGGCAAATTTGTATGGATTTGGCATGCTCGCATGGAATCCAGATTTTACTTCTGAAGCAATTGCTGAGGAATGGACAAAGCTTACTTTTGGTTTGACGGAAAAAGTAGCAAAGATTATTGTTAATATGCTTGTTTGCTCACGGCGTGTTTATGAAGATTATACCGTGCCATTAGGAATTGGCTGGATGGTTAATCCTAACCATCACTATGGACCTAGTGTAGATGGCTATGAATATGCGCGCTGGGGTACATATCATTATGCGGATTTTAAAGGGATTGGTGTAGATCGTACAGTTGCGACCGGGACTGGTTATGCTGGTCAATATAGATCGCCAATGGCTGAAATCTATGAAGCAGAGGAAACATGCCCCGAAGAATTGTTGCTGTTTTTCCACCATGTATCATATCAGTACAAATTAAAGAATGGTCAAACATTGCTTCAATATATATATAATACTCATTTTAAAGGGGTAGAAGCCGTAAAAGGATTTATTGATGATTGGCAATTATTACAAGATTATGTAGAGCCAGAAATTTTTGATGCTGTTGCAAAGAGGTTTATAGCGCAACTGAACAATGCAGAAGAATGGCGAGATGTAGTTAATACTTATTTTTATAGAAAAACAGGCATTAAGGATGATTTGGGAAGAAAGATATATGAATAAAATGTAAAATAATTAGGGGGAAATACTTTAAATTTAGCATTAATTTAGAAGAATATTATAGGAAGATAAAAGACTACATAATAATGATTATCAGTGACAAAGATACTTTGTCCGATATGTTTTTCATAATGAAAAATCATAAAAGGATGGATTTTTGATGAACATGATGATAAAAAATATGATTTATGGACTAATATCAGTGGTGATATTTGGATTTTCTAGTACCGGATTTGCTCAGGCGAATCCATTTAGTGATGTTTCTAGAGGTAATTGGTCCTATGATGCTATAAAGCTCTTGATTCAGCAAAACTTAGTTACGGGATATGATACTACAACGATAAAAGAAGATCAGATTTTGACAAGAGTTGAAATGGCGGTTATTGTAGCTAAGGCTATGTCCAAGGAAGATACGGCAAGCGACAATACAAAAAGGACTATTGATCAATTGGCAGTTGAATATGCAGAAGAATTAAAAGCTATTGGTGTAGTTCCAAAAGTTTCACAAAGTAAATTGGATAGGTTTACAGTAAATGGAATGGCTCGTGTTAGATTTGAAAAAGGAAAAACAAATGGTCCAACGGTAGATCAGGGGGGAATGGGAAAAAATTATACACCCAATAGCCATATTAATCTAGATTTACTGTATAATTATCAACTTAATAAAGACTGGTCACTGTTTGGTGAATCTGAATTTGGTCGTCAGTTGAATAGTGGTACGGAAAGTCAGACGTTGCAAAATTCTATATTTGAACAAATGTGTGTAATTGGCCCTGTAATCGGTATGAATGTAAAAATAGGTCGCTTTACCTCCGTTTCACCATATGGTATGGTATACGATGACAAAGTAACTGGTGTACAATTTACTTTCGGTAAAAAATTACAGACGATAATAGAATCAGGTAAAGCAACTTCCACTGATGATGGGAATATTACTATTTATAGTGTTAATGATGGTACTGTTACTGCTACTAGTACTCCATACTCTTCTCAAATATATAATTCAGTTTTGCTTAAAACCCCCGTAAGTCCAGTGAGCAATGTGCAACTTGGTTATTATAAAATTGGTGCGTATTTAGGTCATGGGCAATCAGTGGTGCAAGATAAAAATATAGGTTATGTTACAGGAGCATTTGATAGCAATTTTGCAAAAAATCTCAATTTACGTCTCGCTTTTAGTCATTCAAATGCAAGTGCCGTAAAAACGACTTGTTCTGATGGGACTACAATTGCAAGTAGCAAGACTTTGGGATATGTAGCTCGTATAGACTATAAAAAAGCAGATATTACTAAGATTGGAAGCTATGAGTGTTTTATTTTGTATAGAATGAGTCCACGATTATCCTGCTATAGCGATACTGATAACTGGCGGCAAAATGTAAAAGGTATTCGTGTTGGTTGCAAATATGTTACTGATATCAATACAAAGCTTTACACCTGGTATACATTTGGTAAAGATGTCGACACAAATGCGAAGAATAACGAATACAGAGTAGAATATCAATTTTTTATCTAATTTGATCTTACTCCAAAGAATGATGTATTTTCCTTTATTTATGAAAAGACTTAGATACTTAAATGCCAATTTCGAGATAAATCGAGTAGACGGTTTAAATAACCGCCCGCTCAATAGAAATTAATGTATTAATGAATATCTTTCACTGATTTATACTTAAGCGAAAGGAATGGTTATAAATATGAGAAAAAGTTGGTTAATAAGGTTTCTATTCTGCGGATTATTTTTGGTACAGATTTTTCAAAGTCCGGCTTTGTGTGCAGAGATGAATATTTCAAAGGATAAGTTTTTCATTTTTAATCCTCCAGCAAATACTATTAATGAAGTTATGAAAACAGAGTCTATTTCAACGCAGACAATAGTCGCAAATAAATGGGTTGGTACTTGGGCAACTTCACCATACTTGGTTACAGAGTCTAATATACCGCCTAGTCCTGGACTTTCAAACAACACCTTACGCCAGATTATTCGTGTTTCAATTGGTGGAAATCAAATTCGATTAAAATTTTCTAATCAATATGGTAAATCTCCAATTACAATGAATTCGGTGCATTTGGCTGTATCAGATGGTAAAAGTTCAATTAAATCTGACACAGATAAAGTATTAACCTTTGGTGGAAATGAATCTGTAACAATTCCAGCAGGCCAAACGATTACTTCAGATACGCTTAATTATGGTTTAGAAAAACTGGCTAATATGGCTATTACAATATATTTTGGTAGTACCCCAACTGATCTAACTGGTCATCCGGGGTCTAGAACAACATCGTACTTGCAGTCTGATAATGCAGTTACTGAGTCAAGCCTGCCCACAGCAGTAACTACTGATCACTGGTACTTTATAACAGGAATGGATGTACTGGCCTCAGACAAGGCAGTGGTTGCTTTGGGCGATTCAATTACCGATGGGAGAGGTACAACAACAAACGCAAATAATAGATGGACTGATATTTTTGCTTCCTGTTTACAGAAAAATCCTGCTACATCTAACGTCGCAGTGCTTAATCAAGGAATTGGTGGGAATTCTGTACTGTCAGGTGGATTAGGTCCAGTAGCGGTTAAGAGATTTGACCGTGATGTGTTGGAACAAAGTGGTGTTCGTTATCTAATAATATTCGAGGGTATTAACGATATTGGATCAGAGAAATCTACCCTAAAATTATCAACAGATTTGATAAATAGCTATAAGAATTTCATTAGTAAAGCACATGAGAAAAATATCCTTGTATATGGAGCGACAATTTTGCCGTGTGGCGGTTCAGGATATTATAGTGAGCTTCATGAACAAATAAGGCAGGCAGTAAATGATTGGATTAGGACAAGTCGTCAATTTGATGCAGTAATCGATTTTGATGCCGCATTAAGAGATTCAAACGTTGCAACAAGACTTTTGAGTACTTATGATAGTGGTGATCATTTACATCCTAATCCAGAAGGATATAAAAGAATGGCAGAAGCAATAGATCTAAATTTATTTTCTAAATAGAGGCAAGAAAGGGGCTGTAGTGCGCCCGGGTAAGGCATAACCCGCACCCCTGTGGCAAACGTTAAAAAGATGTTTTATGGGTATAACGGCAAAATAGCAGGCAGAAAGCTAAAGGTCTTCAATCTTCTATTGCTAAGTGCAAGAATCATAAAGAAAAGTATAAAATAAATAGCTTGTATATTAACGGATTTAATTGTATACTATAATTCGTGTCAGTAACAAATATGTTCGCCGCTTTTGATGTAAAAAGAATAAATAATTAAAAGTGTTGACATAATGATCTGCTACTGGTATAATATATTTTGTGGTTGACGGGGCATGGCTCAGTTTGGTAGAGCACCTGGCTTGGGACCAGGGGGTCGCAGGTTCGAATCCTGCTGCTCCGACCATTAATCGCGCCTGTAGCTCAGTTGGATAGAGCAACGGCCTTCTAAGCCGTGTGTCGAGCGTTCGAATCGCCCCAGGCGCACCATTTGAAATCAAAGACTTTCAGTTTTTACTGAGAGCCTTTTTTGTTTTCGCGTGTCCAGCGGGACTGTGCTGGTGGGTGAAATCAAGGCGGGAAACTAGGTACATTTGTACTTGGTTTCCCGCCTTTTAGTTTCGAGAATGGTTAAAAAACTTGCATTTTGATTGGTAAATATATTATGATATCATCATAATATAATAAAAAAATTATCAAAAAACAATCAAAACATTATCAAAAGTGATGATGCTAAAAAAAGGAGAATTTATTATGAAGTATGATAATAGTTGTCTTCATTGTACAAAAGATCAAAGGTTGCAGGATTTAATGATAGAAATAGCCGAACTGGAGATATCAACTTTATATTTATTTAAGGAACAAACTTATAAAGGACGGTGTCTGTTATCATTCAAAGGTCATAAGAGTGAATTGTTTGAGCTTACTGATGAGGAATTAAAGCTGTATAGTCAAGATCTTGCTAAAGCATCCAAGGCTATCCAGCAGGCATGTAAGCCGGATAGAATCAACTATGGGGCTTATTCTGACAATTTGCTGCATCTTCATTTTCACCTTGTTCCAAAGTACAAGGAAGGTTATTCTTGGGGCAGTACGTTTGAGATGATGCCTGCCAATAAGAAATTGCTCAGTGTTGTGGAATATGATCAGTTAATTCGTTTTATTAAAATTCATTTATAGGATAAATGAAATGAACGTATTAAATTTTATATAAATTTAGAATAAAGGGCGTTGCTTAAATGGAAGTATAAAACAATTTAAGAAATCCAAGCAGATATCGCCACTTTGGTGGCAAGAGTAAGAAATACCCAAGGGATTGCGGCGGATATTTTTAGTCAGGAAAAAGTTAAGCTTCAGAGGCTATGTGGATAGATGGTCATTTGAAACCTAAAATTCTTGCGCACCCTCTTCAGAGGATTGCACAAGAAGCTGGAATGAACATTCTAGAAGATTGTAAATTTATCATGGTAGAAGAGAATAAAATTGGTGCTGAAAAACTTCTAAGCCGTGTGTTGAGCGTTCGGATCGTCTTAGGTGCAACATATGAAATCAAGGGTTCTAGCATTTTGCTAGAGCCTTTTTTGTTTTTCTTATAATGAAGAATTTATATTTTTAATAAACCAATCGGGATAGGATTAGCAAAGTAGAAGTAGAATACTAACGATAGTAATATAATCTGGTATAGGTGTGAAAGAGAGGCGATATGTTATGGATAGGAAACAAAGCGATAAAGAGATAAAAGAAATCTATTTGGCGGGAGGTTGTTTTTGGGGGACTGAGAAATATCTGTCTTTAGTCAAAGGAATCGAGTCTACCGAGGTTGGGTATGCCAACGGCCGTACAGAAAATCCGAGTTATGAAGATGTCTGCACAGGGGAAAATGGTCATGCGGAAACGGTCAAGCTCCTCTACGATCCGGCGGTGATAAGTTTGGAATTCATTTTGAATCTTTTTTATAATGTGATCGATCCGGTGGCGAAGAACCAGCAGGGGAATGATATAGGAGTACAGTACCGTACCGGTATTTATTATGTGGATGATAAGGATCAAGAGCGGATTTTGAATTCTTTACAGACCTTGCAAGAGGGATATGATAAGCCGATTGCCATCGAGGTCGAACCGCTGCGAAACTACTATGCCGCAGAAGAGTGGCATCAGAAATATCTAGATAAGAATCCGCAGGGATATTGCCATATTCCCAGTAGAAAATTTAGCCAGGCTGAGCAGGCGATAGATCCTTCGGTGCTCTATCAAGTAAAATCAAAGTCTGTATTAAAAAACACGCTCACGGAGATGCAATATGCGGTGACCCAAAAGAATGCCACTGAACCGCCTTTTCAAAATCCGTTTTATAATAATTTTCGGAAAGGTATCTATGTTGATGTAACGACAGGAGAACCGCTTTTTGTTTCGACTGACAAATTTGAATCCGGCTGTGGCTGGCCTAGCTTTTCTAGACCGATAAGATCGGAGAGTCTTCATGAAGTAATGGATCCGAGTCATGGCATGGAGCGGATAGAAGTGCGCAGCAAGACGGGAAATACCCATCTTGGCCATGTTTTTACGGACGGGCCAAAGGCTTCCGGTGGGTTAAGGTACTGCATCAACAGTGCAGCGCTAATGTTTATTGGTAAGGAAGAAATGGAAGAAAAAAATTATGGATATTTGCTGCCACTGTTGGATTGATCTATGGATTCATTTGGAGGAATAGTAGTTCTTAAACCTATTTGATTGCCTCGTGACCAGCAGACAATTGCCCCGATCGCTCCTATGATCGCTGCTACAAGATAGGTATCATGTAATGCAAGTGTAAAGCTCGCAGTAGTATCGTTAAGAAGTGAATATCTAGCTAACTGATTGCTAAATACAGCACCACTAACAGCAACCCCCATCACTTGCCCAATATTTCGCATTAAAGCCAATGTACCAGATGCGACTCCAATATTATTTTTGATTACGCTCCCCATAATGGCATTATTGTTTGGTGCAAGAAATAATCCAGTACCAAGACCGACTAAGGCCAGGCCAAAGGCATTCATAACGTAGGTAAAGTTTTCAGTGTGACCGAGAAGTATGATGCCACTACAAATTATTACCATCCCAGCAGAAGTAAGTAATCGCGAACCAAAACGGTCGGATAGTGCCCCTGCCACCGGGGAAGCTAGCATCATCGCTCCAGGAAAAGTACTCATCAATAAACCAGCTGTTCTTGTTGATAGGGTTAAAAAGCCCACAAGGTAAAAAGGCATAAGAAAAGTTACGGTATACTGAGTCAAATAATTAATCAAAGCAGCAAGATTGCCTGCTAAAAAGGCTCGATTTTTGAAGAGCCCAAGGTTTAACATTGGGTGACCGCATTTGATTTCGATATAAATGAACATCGCAAATGAAATTAACGCGATAAAAAATAAACTTATAACAATAGACGAGTGCCAGCCCCATATATGTCCATGACTTACAGCTAGTAAAAACGTACTAAGACAGGTAAAAATAGTAACTGCTCCGCCAATATCGAACTTCTGAGGCTTTGTAATTTTTATCGGGAGTATTTTCCACGACCAAATTGTGCTAATGATGCCTATAGGAATGTTAATAATGAATATAGATTGCCAACCATAGGTTCCAACTAAAATCCCGCCAAGGGATGGACCGGCAGCAAGACCAAGCGAAACAAACATAGCGTTAATGCCAATAGCTTTTCCTCTCTCTGAAGGCTGGAAGGTATCAGTTATAATAGCTTGAACAACAGCCAAGATCGCCCCTGCGCCAATTGCCTGCAGTCCCCGCGAGGCGATAAGTACCCATATATTTGGTGATAAACTATTTAATGCTGACGCTACGGTAAAGATGGCAAAACCACCGACAAAGACTGGGCGGTGACCGTACATATCACCAATTCTACCATAGGTTAAAAGTAGGCTGCTAATAAGTAGCAGATAAACTATTACTACCCACTCAGTATTGGTAACGGTTGTATGGAAATAGGTTGTAATTTCTGGTAAAGCAATGTTTACAATACTGGCATCAAGTGTGGACATAAAGACACCAAGTGCTGTCGTTGAATGGATGAGCCACTTACGAACTTCTGGAGTTTTCAATAAGTATAGCATGTATTATTCCTCCAATTTGGTTAATGTAGCGCGTCATAGCACCGTATAATATATTAAACTCCTAATGGTAATGTTCCATATAGACAAGCGACTCAGCTATAAAATTAGCAAAGCTTCCATACAAACGGCACTTCAAGTCGTCGTGTGTCGAGCGTTCAAATCGGCTCAGGCGTGCCATATGAAATCAAGGGTTCTAGCTTTGCTAGAACCTTTTTTTGCTTATTAAACTAAGCTGTAATTATCTATACTTTGGTATATAATGATAAAGTAATTTAGTAGAATAGGAGCAATATGAATGGAAGCACGGTCTATCTTAAATAATAAATATTATTTGTACATGACAGAATTTTTTGCCGGAATGTCAGTAATGGCGGTGGAACTTGGAGCAAGCAGACTTTTAGCACCGTATTTTAGTTCTTCACAGATTGTATGGACAATTATTATCGGAACTATCATGATTGCAATGGCGCTGGGGAATATCTGGGGTGGTAGGAGTGCGGATAAGGATCCCAATCCGGATAATTTGTATACGCGTATGATTATTGCTGCTCTATGGATTGCCGCAATACCGTTAGTGGGCAAATATGTAATTTTAGCCGTGTCAGCAGCACTTGTTTTAACCATAAACAATAGTTTTTTAATTTTAGCAGCCTTTTTATCCTGTATGATCATCTTTGTATTTCCGCTGTTCTTGTTGGGGACAGTTACCCCTTCTCTGGTGAAATATACGGTAGATAGCTTAGATGACAGTGGAAAGATCGTGGGTACACTGGTTGCGATTAATACAATTGGAAGCATCATTGGTACATTTTTACCTACCTTTGTTACGATTCCGGCAGTTGGGACATCCATTACATTCTTAATATTCTCGGGGATTCTTTTGGCACTTGGTCTGATTTACTTTATAGACAAAAAAGCGAAGAAAGTGAAATGTATCATTGGTGTTATTTTATTCCTTGTTTGCAGTATATTTGGTTCTTCAGACAGTTTAGCTTTTTGGGAAAACAATCTCTTATATGAAGGAGAATCTATTTATAATTATTTGCAGGTGAAGGAAATCGATAATAGTGTAATTCTTTCTACAAATGTACTTTTTGGCGTTCAATCTATTATGAAAAAAGATGATAGCTTGACGGGAATGTATTATGATTATGCACTTGCTGCACCTGTCATGTCTGGAATTGGGACGAAAGAAAATACAAAAATTTTAGTACTCGGTATGGGAACAGGGACTTATGCAAAACAATGTCAAAAATATTTTACCAATGCATCTATTGAAGGCGTAGAAATCGATCAGAAAATAACTGATTTGGCGAGTAAATATTTCGAGCTTCCCGATAACATAAAAGTGACTACTTATGATGGTCGGGCGTACTTGAATGCTACAGATAAAAAATATGATGTAATTATGGTAGACGCGTACCAGGACATAACGATACCTTTTCAGATGTCTTCCATAGAATTCTTTACTATGGTTAAGGAGCACTTAACAAAAGATGGCATTATGGTTGTCAATATGAATATGCATACCGAAAAAGAGGGAAATATTAATCAGTATCTGTCAGACACAATCGCAAATGTTTTTAATGTGGTATATACAGTGAATGTAGATGGAACAACCAACAGAGAATTGTTTGCAACACAGAATAGGGAGGTTGCTAAAAATTTTGAGCAGAATACTGTGGAATTAAGCAATTATAAATTAAAGGCATTAATGCATAATGTTGCAGGCAATATGGATAGATACATAAAGGGAGAGTATCTCTTGACTGATGATAAAGCACCAGTAGAACTTTTAGGAATGCAGGTAATCGATGAATTAATCCAGCATGAAATAAGTTATTACAAAGAAGTATTCAAAAAAGAAGGGATAAATGGATTACTAAAAAATATATTATTCTGAATGAAAAAAAGTGAAAAATAAGAAATTATTTACTCATGGCCTAAAATTTTCTGAGCTATGTGTCGAGCGTTCAGATTGCCAAAGCGCTCCATATGAAATCAAGGGTTCTAGCATTTTGCTAGAATCCTTTTTGTTAGAAAACAGAAGCGGCCATGTTTACATGCTTTCCGCATATTAGTTTAAATTGCCCTCTTACAAGGTTTTAGGTTTATTTTTCACGCTAACAACATATTAATTAACTTAAAATTAATATGTTGTTAACTAACTATTAAAAGCCCGGAAGTATAATATAGAGGATAATAGTTATTCGACAGAAATAGAGGGGAAGTAAATTGAAAGTACTAATTGTCGACGATTCAAGTTTTGCTAGGCGAACACTAGAAAAATTTCTCAAAAAAAATTTTCCTAATATAGTAATTACTTTAGCTTGCAATGGGCGAGCAGGTTGTATTGCATTTGCCCGCGAAAAACCGGATATTATATTTACTGATCTCTTAATGCCTGAAATGGTTGGGCAGGAGATGATCAAACAAATACGAGAAATCGATGAACAGGTTCCGATTTTTGTTTTAACAGCTGATATTCAGCAGGTCACTAAATTTGAGCTGATTCAGTACGGTATTACCGCATTTATCAATAAGCCGCTAACCAGCGAAAATGGTGAACTTATCAAGCAAAAGATAGGGGGGCGAATTGATGCTTAGTGAAATGCAAAAAGACGTGCTGACGGAAGTCGTGAATATAGCGATTGGTCGGAGCGCGGCTCTCCTATCTGAAATGACAAGACAAAAAGTGGAATTATCTGTTCCTTGTATTGATCTTCTTACAATAAGGGATGCAGAATCCCCCATTTTTTCACAGATTTCCGTTGATAGGGGGCATATCATCTCTTCGTCGATCAAATTTGGAACTGAATTTAAAGGAAAAGCGTTTTTACTATTTCCGGCTCGTCAGGCTAAGCTTTTAGTTGGTTTGTGCCTAGGCGATAGTGTCGATGAAACTAATATAAATGATAAGAATTTATTAGATACTGATTTTGATGTTTTAATGGAGATTAGTAATGTTATTTTGAACGCTATTATGGGGGGGATGGGGAACTTTCTTGAATCCAAGCTAGTATACTCGCTACCCGAGATAGAAATGATGTTCGTCTCCGCAGAGGGGCAAAGGGGATTGCTGCAGGGACAAATGTATGTACTGGTATTGCAAGCAAAACTTGATTTAGCAGATAAGCAGTTTGAAGGCACGATTTTGATTGCCTTAAGCTTAGATTCGGTAGCGCAGTTAATCAGCCGAATTGATCGATTGGTGGGGAATTTGCATGAATCAGGTATTTGATCATATTTTGGATCATCTGAATTTGGGAGTCTTACTTGTTGACAATAACCACAGTGTGCTAGTCTGGAATAGCTGGCTGGAACGAGCAAGCGGCGTCCCAAAAGACGAAGTGATTGGCAGACCGCTTGGTGAGATTTGCCCATGCTTTCAAAAAAATAGCTTCAAAGATATGCTGAACAATGCCATCGTCAATGGTGAGCATCGATTTTGCTCGGGCATGTTACATAATGGATTTATTTATCCCAAGGATAGGGAGGATATCACTGAAAAAGGTCGGCAAAACATGCAGATTGAGGCATTTTACCAAGACGGGGAAGTTTTCGCGTTGATCCAGATCAGCGACATTACCAGTCAGTATCGACGGATACACTGCTTGAAACACTTGGTCAAAGAGCTAGAAGTCGACTATGAATCTATTAAGGAATCGGAGGAGCATGCTAAACGCAATGCTTTGTATGATCCTTTGACGGGATTGTGCAATCGAACCTTATTTTACGATCGACTC
The DNA here is from genome assembly GCA_963805085.1 of uncultured Veillonellaceae bacterium. Lineage (GTDB taxonomy): Bacteria > Bacillota > Negativicutes > JARBTT01 > JARBTT01 > JARBTT01. The sequence goes on from CAWDTA010000005.1 coordinate 382,529, forward strand.
AGGCATTCAATAGATCAGGCTGGTAGGAGTGGACGCCTTGTAGCTTTGCTATTTTTAGATTTAGATGGTTTTAAATCGGTGAATGATTCGATGGGGCATCTCAGCGGCGATTTATTGCTTAAAGAGGTTGCTAACCGCTTGAATACAGTTGTGCGAAAAACGGATACCGTCTGTCGATTAGGTGGCGACGAATATACAATTATTCTTCCTGACATAAAATCGAAAAATGATGTTGAAATGACTGCCAAAGATATCCGCAGGTTATTATCGGACGAATTTAATCTGGGGGATAAAAACATATTTATTACTGTCAGTATTGGGATTAGCCTTTTTCCTGTAGATGGAGTCGATTCGGAAAATCTGGTAAAACATGCTGATAGTGCTATGTATTCAGTAAAGAGCACTGGTAAAAACGGTTATCAGTTTTACTCGATCAAATAGCCTGTTCCCACGCCCATCCCTTAGTTGGTTTTAACTCCAAATTAATATTGCTATAATTAAAATTGATAATAATTATAGCAATATTAAGATGAAAATATAAATATAAATTCTGTTAGGTCAATAATATATATTTGGCAGACTTACTGAAAAGTAAGGACGTAAAGTTGTGAGTCTGAGGACGATTGTCTATAATTGCTAGGTTTCCCTTGGAAGAGGTACTGAAACCAAGGTATTTATCTGGGCTTTTGGTGTTTACATTCGGGGGAAAAAAATTTAGGGGAGTTTGTTCATTAAATCAGTTACAAACAAACTCTTGTCTAATTTTTAATAAAGGAGAATAATACTAATGACTATTAAAGTTAAAACAATTATATTGCTGTTAATCGCTCTTTTTGTAACAGGTTTAATTGTCGGTGGGTCAGGTATGTATGTTATCTATAAAAAAACATTGAAAAACACTCAAGTAAGTATGTACGGACAGGCGTCTCAGCTTGCTGGCGGGGTCAATGAATTAGTTTCTACCTTTGCGAAAAGTGGAAAATTTTTTGGTGAAGATACCGATCTTAAGTTAGGAGATACTGCTCGCATACAAGGAAAGCTCAATACCTATTTTGCCACGTCCTGGGGAGTCGATCGTCTCGTGTTTATCAATACAGCGGGTGAGAGAGTTGCCTCAGCTCCACACGATGCTAAAAGTCTGGGAGGTAGTGTGGCTGACCGCGCTTTCTTTAAAGACACAATGACGGATCAGAAGTCGCATATCAGCGATGTGATAGTAAACAGGGTAAATGGAATGCCTTCCGTCATTGTTACACATCCCATAAAGGCGGAAGACGGCAAAATGGCAGGAATTGTTGTGCAGTCAGTCTCTTTGGACATCCTGCAAAATCTCTTGGCACCAGTTAAAGTTGGCGAAGGCGGAGTGGCCGGCATAGTTGCCCAAGATGGATCGATACTAGCTCATACGGACAAAGATTTAATCAAAGAACAAAAAAAACTTCCTGAAGATATATTACAAACGCTGAAGGAAAATCAAGGAAAAATGATTTCATATATGGATACTACTGGTAGAGATTCACTAGCTTTAGCTATACCAATAAAGGATACCCCGTGGGTGGTTATTGTTAGTATGCCTAGGAGTGAGATTACCAGCGATTTTTATGCCAGTCTTACTAGTATGGTTGTTTCGCTGCTAGGGGTTTTTATTGTTGTTGGGGTTATTGCTTGGTTTTTTCTTCTCAGATTGCTGCGCCCCATCGAAAAAATTTGCGAGAAAGTTGCAAAGATTGGTGAGGGCGATCTGTCGGTGGATATTACTTCTACAGCCAAGGATGAGATTGGAATATTGACGAGAGCCTTGTCGACAACAATAGAAAATTTTAGAAAAATGATTGTCAAGGTTCAGGAGGCAAGCGAGACGGTATCTACATCTTCTGAAGAACTTACGGCTAGCACAGAACAAGTGTCTCAGGCCGCAGATCAAGTAGTAACGACAATAACCGATGTGACCAACGGAATGTCACACCAAATGCAGGCTGTGAATGACACCATGAACATAGTTGAACAAATGTCGGCTGGCCTTCAGCAGATTGCAGCAAATACGGGTAGTGTTTCTGCGACAGCCGAGAAAACATCAAATACTGCCTTAGCAGGTCGGGAAGCTGTTCAAAAAGTTGCAAATCAGATGGCTAACATTGAAACATCGGTAACCAATTCAGCGCAAGTAGTAGCTAAGCTCGGTGAGCGTTCTAAGGAAATTGGGCAAATTGTCGATACTATCGCGGGAATATCCAGTCAAACCAATCTATTAGCTTTAAATGCTGCCATTGAAGCTGCTCGAGCTGGCGAACAAGGTCGCGGATTTGCTGTGGTAGCTGAGGAGGTCAGAAAACTAGCAGAGCAGTCGCAGGATGCTACCAAAGAGATTGCCACTTTAATTGGCGATATTCAGCAGGATACTACTAAGGCTGTGCTGGCTATGAACGAAGGTGCTGGTGAAGTAAAAATAGGTACTGAAGTGGCCAATGATGCAGGGCAGTCATTTAGCGAGATTGCTTCACTGATTACTGAAGTATCTGAGCAAATTCGTGATATTTCTGCGGCTATTGAACAGATGGCAAGTGGTAGTAAGCAAATTGTATCTTCGGTAAAGGATATTGCACAGATCAGCAATGATGTTACAAGTGAAACACAAATTGTATCTGCTGCCACCCAAGAGCAAACCGCATCTATTCAGGAGATTGCCTCGTCCAGTACGGATCTTTCGCAAATGGCGGGAAATCTGCAGGCCGTTGTATCTAAGTTTAAAATTTAGATCAATTCTAGAAATAGTAGGAGGATGTCAAATGTAGGGTTGCGTATTTTTCCGAATATTAATCGACGGCCTAAAGTGTTAATGGAAGGATTTGCCGGAATACCAGTGGCCAACATAGCAGATAACATGAACCGCATGTCTTGCTTCGTACCTAAGTTGTCCTGTATCAGGATAATAAATCATGACATTTTTATTGCCTTTTATCTGCGAAACCGTGCCACGCCTAAGTTCATTTCTAATGGGGTTAGAAGCTCTATCTAGGTTATTCCCAAGGAAATAATAGCCTAAAAACTTCTGAGCCATATGTCGAGCATTCGAATTGCCCTAGGCGCACCACTAGAAGACAAGGGTTCTAGAATTTTGCTAGTGCCTTTTTTGTTGTTGGTGGACAACAAAAATCATGAAAAAATGTTTGAAAAACAGAAGAGTCCCCGTTTTCTTCATTAATTAATAGATATTTTCTTCATTTATGGTGTTTAAGATTAATCGGGGGGAACAGTATCATCTCTAATGACGAAAAAACTGCCATCAAATTTTGCATAAATTTGGTGGCAGTTCTTGTGTTATATGGTAAATGCAGTTCATGTGAAGGATGATTGATCCTGCTACAGAGCCCCCTAACTAACAGGCTGAATAAAAGGGATATTGTGTAATGTCAAAAGACATTGATTGTGCATTTATAAATAAAACTTGAAGGCTGCAAAGGGCTGTGTTATATTAATAGGAAAAAAAGGTAATTAACGAGAACAGCTCTCGTCTTTTAACAGATGGGAGTTGTTGAATTTTTATGAATCATAGACAATTGGGAATGGGGTACGGTGGTAATTTATTGCTTGGTAGTGATATGGGGAGGCAAAGGACAATGCGTAGAAAAGTAGGTAAAGCAATATTGTTGATCTTAGTAGGTTTATTATTGGTAGCAGTTTCGTTGACTGGTTGTAGTAAGTCAAAGGAGGTTGCGAAAATCAATGTTGGCTTGTTGAAACTTACGAGCTCGGCTCCAATTTTCATTGGTATTGAAAAAGGATTTTTTAAAGAAGAAGGCTTGGATCTAGACATTGAGTGGTTTGAAGCTGCTCAACCAATTGCTGTCGCTACAGCATCTAACAAAGTTGACATTGGTGCGACGGGTATCACAGCTAGCTTGTTTAATATGGTTGGCACTGGTCAGTCATTAATGATTGTGGCCGACAAGGGGCGTGAGCATACTGGATATTCTTCCTCGGCTCTTTTAGTGAGAAAAGATCTGTGGGAACAAGGTATACGAAAAATTGAAGACCTAAAAGGTAAGCGCATTGGTATTACCCAGACGGGATCAACTTTTCATTATATGATAGGACGACTGTTGGAGGAAAAGGGCTTAACCTTGAATGATGTGGAAATTGTTTCCCTTGGAAAAATTGGTGCTCTAATGGCCAGCTTACAAAGTGGGCAGGTAGATGCGGTTATTTTGAATGAACCTAATATAAGTAAAGTGGAATCAGCTGGTTATGGTAAAATTCTATCTCAAGTAGGGGATGTTATGGATTATCAGACCTCAGCCATATTTTTTTCACCCAAGTTCGTTAAGGATACAAGCGTAGGTATAAAATTTCTAAAAGGATATATTAAATCTACTCGTTACTATTATGATGCTGTACTAAATTCGAAAGAGGGTAAAGTTGTGCCTGGTACAAACTATGATGAAGTCATCAATATTATTGCTAAGTATACAGGAGTTCCTTTGGAGGACGTAAAATCTGGATTACCATACCTTGATCGTGACGGGAAACTGTTAAGTCAGGATATCCAAACCCAGATTGATTGGTATGTAAGCCACAAAATGATTGATAAGCCGATCAGTAGTTCTCAGGTCGTGAATGGGGATATGTGGGAAACGGCATTGAAAGAACTTAAATAGGGCTTCTCGGGAGGATATATATAATGAAAGTAATCATTGAAGATATTCATAAAAAATTCTGCGTTCGAGATCAAGAAACCATTGCACTTGAGGATATTAACTTTACTATTGACGAAAAAGAGTTTGTCGTCTTAGTTGGTCCTAGCGGTTGTGGCAAATCTACACTTTTAAATATGGTGGGGGGGTTACTGAGTCCTACTTCAGGGAAAATCTATGTAGAAGGATTGAAGGTGGATCGGGATCCTTCTATTGGCATGGTATTTCAAGAAATAGGACTTTTCCCATGGCGGACTGTTAGGGAGAATATAGCGTTCGGGTTGGAAGCAATGGGACTGTCAAAAGGGGAACAGGTAGAGCGGGTACAATATTATACCGAGCTTGTAGGGTTAACGAATTTTAGTCATTCTTTTCCTCATCAACTTTCTGGAGGTATGCGTCAGAGAGTTGGAATCGCAAGGGCACTCGCTATTCAGCCTGACATATTACTCATGGATGAACCATTCTCGGCCCTTGATGCGCAATCGCGGACACTTATGCAGGAAGAATTGCTGAGAATTTGGAATCAGACCCAGCTGAGCACTCTATATGTGACACATAATATTCAAGAAGCGGTCTACTTAGCTGACCGTGTTATTGTTTTGTCCCGACGTCCTGGCCGCATTAGCAGTATTATATCGATTGATTTACCTAAATTCGGACGAGATGACAGTAAATATGTAACTGAATTTAATAACTATGCCGAAGCGATTTGGCAGATGATACGCAAAGATGCGCAAGATGCCTTGCAGGAGGGGGACGAATAATGACTTATCAGCGAGAAGTTGTCAATCGTTTAGCTTCTATTGAGAAAGAAGCATCCAAATGGGTCTCTGTAATGACGGTGCTTTTGCTATTAATAATATGGGAATTGGTGTGCCGTAGCGGATTTGTATCAGAATTGTTCCTGCCTGCGCCGACGAGGATTTTGCTTACTGGTTGGGATATGGTGATGAGTGGAGAATTACTTGTGAATGGCAAAGCTAGTTTAATACGTATACTGATTGGCTTTTTGAGTGGTAGTATTGCGGGCATTTTTCTTGGTCTATTTTTGGGATTTTCTAAATTAGCAGATGCCATGGGTAATCCCGTAATTTATGCTCTTTACCCCATTCCTAAGCTTGCCTTATTACCGTTAATTATACTCTGGTTGGGCATAGGCGAGTTATCAAAGATTTCGATTATTGCATTGGGGGTATTTTTCCCAGTAGTGATAAATACCTATTCAGGAGTAAAAAATCTTGATCCACTACTGATAAAGGTAGCGGCTAGTTTTAAAACGACTAAGTATAATATGATTCGGAAGGTAATTCTGCCAGGGGCAATGCCAATTATTTTTGCCGGATTAAAGCTTGCAGCTGGGACGGCACTGTTATTGTTAGTTGCCGCTGAGATGATTGCGGCGAAAGAGGGCATCGGAGCCATGATTTTACACTATGGTGATCTTATGCTTACAACTAAACTAATGGTAGGGATACTGACGTTATCCCTGCTGGGAGTTATTTTTAATCATTTTCTGCAATGGGTAGAACGGCGTGTAATTCCATGGAAAAATTAACTGTTACGACGATGTATGTAGCAAAGGGATAGACCATTATACCCTGTCAAGGCTGTTTAGTTTGTCGTAAGACAGGACACTGCGTCATGCAAGACGATTTTCAGAACATGTTTAAACATGTTATCAATGCCGATGTTGTGGTTTTCGGCTCGCTCGTATACATTTGGCAGGTTACAGCTCAAATGAAGCTGTTGTGGGATAGATTTTGCGGCTTGTTCGATGAAAACTACAAGCCTAGGTATGCCGCTAAAAGCCTGATCATGGTATATTCTCAAGGAAATCCAAATGCACAGGCTTTTCAAACATCCTTTCAAACCAATGAAGCTGTGCCTAAGATGTTTGGTTTACATGTAGTCGATACTATTTTGCTAACGGGCGGCGGAGACCCCAACACCGCAGCTAGTAATAAAGAACTTTTATTAAAAGCTTATGAAGCAGGGAAAGCAATTTAGCCGACCTGCAATAGTACGCTTCACGAAGTAACCGACCAACCGGGCTGGGCTCCCCAATTTCGGGCCCGTAGGTTCTGCTTCTTAATGGCATCTCTTGGAACCGAGTAGAATATTTTCATCAGGGTTTTGTCGCCGGGTAAATGCAATTAGTGTTGAGACATGGGAATAGACAGGGGCTTGATTTTCCTCAGCGAACCGAAGCCCTATCCACCTTTATAATAAATTCGCCGTTAGACCTGATGCGCAGAACCGTATCACTTATAATGGCTAAAAATGGCATGAGCCCTTATTTAATAGGGGAGCATGCCATTTTGTGGTAGCCTGAATTATATGAATAATCAATATGTAAAACATGTAGTGGCTTATTTATGGAATAATTCAGAAAGACATAGGAACGGTGGTACTTTAGTGGCCTTGTCGGGGTTCCATTGACATCCTTGTTATGGTGATTTATTTAATTTTGATGCTGCCATCATATTATAAAATTGCTTAGGGGTAACACCGTATTCATTCTTAAAAGATCTGAAGAAATTTGAATAATCACCAAATCCAGATTGTTTGTAAACGCTATTTATTGGATAGTCATTAAGAATTAGCTCTTTAGCAACAATTAATTTTTTCTGTACAATATACCTGTGAATTGTAGTACCTGTATGCTTAGAAAATTCCCTGGACAGATGGAATTTACTAAGATAAAACTCTTTAGAAAGTTCATCAAGGGTAATGTCTTCATCGATATGATTATTAATATACTCAATTATTCCTTCAATTAGATGGTTCTTCTGTACAGTAATATCTATGTCAGATTTATCGTTTAAAACGAGATTGTTTAAGTGTATGGCAATCTCTGTAATATAAGCTTTATAGAGCAAGTCTTTGCCGAAACCTTTGTAGTTATCAAGACTCAGAAGTTTATTGAGCTGTGTCCTTATGTTTTGGCGAAATTCAATGTCAGCTCTTATTACATTTTTTTTTACTAAGCTTTCAAAGCATAGGGGAAGATCAATTTCTGGTGTTGACAATTCCTGTAGAAAGGATTTGTTTATCCAAAGCACGATACGCTCATAGGGAGTCTTCATGCTATTAACAATTGCGTGATGAAGTTCTCTTGTATTAATTAATATAATGTCCCCTAATTGTAGATTATAGGATTTGCCTTCGATTAAAAACGTTACATCTCCAGACATATATAGATAAAGCTCATAAAAATCATGATGGTGTAAATATAGAAAAGGAAGATCAGCATTTAAAAAGTGAAAGACTTCATAATCACGGGGAAGCATATGCTTTCGTGTCAAAAATTCATGGATGCCTTTTTTTTTCATTATTATCTCCTCCTAATCAATTTGTATAAATTGATTTTAAATTTTCTGAATTATTCCATTACTGAATGGGTTTAATAGTGAAAAATAACTGTAATTAGTAGTGAGTGTTAGCGAAGCTTATCTATATTATATTTTGTAGAGCAATTTTTGCAAGTTTTTGAGCAATCAAAACATATTTTTTATATCTTTATACAGCTATGATTTAATTGTAATGTTTAAACTAAAATGAGTAAGAAGATTTACTTAACATCACCTTGCCAGTTTAATGCAATGGAAGAAAAATTAAAAGAGCTATTATTAGTGTAGGTTATTATTGGGATGATATGTTTTTATGTGGATTCATCAGTAAGTAGCTTAGCAGATGAAAAACAGTAACTGTTTTTTAATTTTGATTTTTTGCTTAGAATATTCGAAATATAAAGAATGTTCGAATAAACAAGCAAGGGAAAAGTGCTAAATATATGCCATAAAATTTTTTTTCTGGTGGTGTCACTAGCTCTGGCGGGTACCGGAGTTTTCTTGAAACCGGGGATAATAAAGGACACTTACTGAAAGATAGATAATAATCAACCGAATAAAATGTGTTTACGAGGAGGGGTAATATGAATTTATTACAGATTGATGTTAATGATGATTTTATTGAAATGCATACTGATGAAGCTTGGGTGCGAATGATATTTCTTAGCGCCGACATCTTTCGGGTACGGGTTTCTTGGAATGAAAAGTTTCTGCCCGATCGTTCGTATATTCTGGTAAAAACAGCATGGGAAGACGAATTAGACGAATTTATGAGCAGTGAAAGGATAAAAGTAAAACCATATGTAGCCCACCAGGAAGAAACAGCAGAAAATGTAATTTTTCATACTGACTCGTTAGAAGTCAGAATAAAGAAAGCACCATTTGCTATTTCTGTATATAACAAAAGCGGCGTGTGTCTACATGAAGATGTTCCGGAAATTGCTTATGGCAAAGATCATTTGGGGCGTGTTTATCACTATAGTGTGAAACCACTTAATAATTGTTATTACGGTTACGGGGAAAAAACGGGATTTCTTAATAAAGATAAACGGCGTTTGCGTATGAGCAACAAAGATACGATTGGCTATGATCCACGTCAAGCTGATCCGCTTTACAAGCATATTCCGTTTTATATGGTGCTAAATAAAGAGAGTAAAACCGCTCATGGCATTTTCTATCATAATGCGTACGATTCTATTTTTGATATTGGCGCAGAACGTAGCGGCTATTGGGCCCCTTATACTTATTTTGTGGCTGACGGAGGGGAAATGGATTGGTTTTTCTTTAACGGACCTACGGTTAAAGATGTTGTTGCCAATTATACAGATATTAGTGGAAAAACAGTGCTTCCTCCACGCTACAGCCTAGGGTATATGGGGTCAACGATGTATTATACCGAACTGCCGAAGAAATCTGATGAAGCAGTACTTGGCTTTATTGCGCAAGCTAAAGAAGAAGATATTCCCTGTGAAGGATTCTTTTTGTCTTCCGGTTATACCAGCGGTAAGGATGGCAAACGATATGTATTTGAATGGAATGAAGCACGTTTTCCCAATCCAGCCGAATTTATTAGGCAGCTACAGCAAAATGGTGCAGAGCTATGTCCTAATGTTAAGCCAGGTATGCTGCTATCGCATCCGCAATACAAAAAATTTGCCGATGCGTCAGCATATATAAAGGATTCTAAGAAAGAGCGGCCGAGAATTGATCGTTTCTGGGGTGGGCCTGCATCCTTTATTGATTTTACTAATCCAAATGGACGTCAATTATGGAAGGAGGGGTTAAAAAATGCGCTCATCTCTAACGGAGTAGTGGCTATCTGGAATGATAACTGCGAGTATGAGACGCAAGATGTAATGGCGGTATGTTATGGTGACGGCAAGCAAGAACCATTAGGAGGATTGCGTCCAATCATGTCAACGCTGATGGCGCGTATGGCGCACGAAGCAATGGCGGAATCCAGACCTGGTATTCGTCCTTATGTTTTGAACCGTGCTGGTTTTGCTGGGATTCAGCGGTATGCTTCGACTTGGTGTGGTGATAACTGGACAAGTTGGGACAGTTTTAAATTTAATATCCCGACTATTTTAGGGATGGGCTTGTCTGGTGTAGCGAATCAAGGCAGTGATATTTGTGGCTTTGCTGGACCGCGCCCTGAGCCTGAACTTTTAGTTAGGTGGATTCAGCAAGGAATTTTTCAGCCGCGATTTTGTATTCACTCTTGTAACGATGACAACACAGTGACTGAACCCTGGATGTATCCGGACTATACTTCGTATGTAAGAGAAGCCCTTAAACTTCGTTATACCTTAATTCCATATTTATATTCCTTAATGTATCAAGCTTCAATTGAAGGAACGCCAATTATGCGCCCAATGTTGTACGAATTCCAAAATGACAGCAAGGTATATGAGGAAAGCTTTGATTATATGTTTGGACCGAGCCTGTTGGTTGCCAACGTGCTGGAAAAGGGAGCGATCACACGGGATGTTTATTTGCCAGAAGGTACAATCTGGCGGGAATGGGGAACTTGGCAGGTGTTTGCTGGTGGACAAGTCATTACTGTGGATGCACCGCTTGACAAAATACCGTTATTTATCAAAGTCGGTAGCATTATACCAATAACAGAAGGTATTACGAATTTAAGAACGCAGGAAATTACTAGGATTAAATACCTGATTGAACCAAGCGCTGATGGCGAGTTTACTATGTATGAAGACGATGGTTATACTCAGAAATATAAAGATAAAGAATATCGTACAACACAGATTATTTGTACTGCTAAACAAGAAGTCTGCAATGTAGAAATTTCTCGTAGTGGTAATTATCAAAGTCCTATAAATAGTGAAGAAATTCAAATGATTTGTCCTGAGAAAGCACCACTAGAAGTCCGAGTAAATGGACAGTTGTTGCAAAAAATTATGAATATTGCTCATGGAAAACAAAACGAAAATGCTTGGTATTATGATACGCAAGCAGGTATTGCTTTTATTTCTTTACCTGAACAGCAAGAAAAGATAAGTGTAGAAGTATTGTTTGCAAGCAAAGATTTGATTTCGATTTAATAGCATTTAAATGGACTCAAAAATAAGTTGCGGGGGAGATAAAAAATGGCTAAATTTAAACAATTGCGTTGGTCAATGCTGGTCTTATTTATTACAGGCGTAACGATAAATTATATTACAAGGAACTCATTAGGTATATTGGCGCCCGAACTGGAACGTATTTTACATATGTCTACTCAAGAATATTCCTGGGTTGTTGCTGCGTTTCAAGCTGCGTATGCAATCTCTCAACCAATTTGTGGATGGGTGCTGGATTTTATTGGGTTGAAGGTCGGTTTCCTGTTTTTTGCTCTGGCCTGGTCGGTGGTTTGTATGCTTCATTCCCTGGTTACCAGTTGGGAAGCACTAGCCGGTTTGAGATTTCTCATGGGGGTTACTGAGTCTATTGCAGTACCTGCTAACTTGAAGATCTTAACCGATTGGTTTCCGTCTAAAGAAAGAGGAGTTGCTGCCGGATGGGCAGGTGTTGGATTTTCCTTCGGTGCCATGTTGGCACCTCCGTTAGTTGTTGCTATTAGCCTACAATATGGCTGGCAGGCGGCGTTTTTTGTAACTGGTTTTATGGGATTAATCTGGGCAGGCATTTGGAAGATTTATTATAATAGCCCCAAGGATCACAAGTTGATTTCGCAAGAAGAAAAGGATTATATTTTAGATGAAGCGACTGTAAGATCAAGAGAGCCATTAAAAACTAACCTTTGGACCAGTTTTAAAGAGATTTGCAAAGTGAAAAAATTCTATGGAATTGCTATACCTGCTTTTTTGGCTGAACCAGCATGGCAGACAATGAGTTTCTTTGTTCCTTTATATTTGTCGACAGAAAGAGGTATGAATTTAAAAGAAATTGCTTTATTTGCTTGGCTGCCGTTTTTAGCAGCCGACATTGGAAGTGCTGTTAGCGGCTATTTGGCAAAGATGTATCGTGGAAAATTTACTTTATCTAACAACAATGCTGCAATTTGGAGTTCCATATCAGGAGCCTGTCTTATGATTTCACTGACTTTCGTTCCTTTTGTGCATAGACCTTATGCAGCCATTGGTCTAATAGCGATTGGCGGGTTTGGGCACGCAGCGATTTCTGCAATGCTTGGTGTTTTGATTATGGAGAATTTCGAATCGAATCAGGTTGCTTCAGTCAACGGTATACGTGGCTTTTCAGCATGGACAAGCGCCTTTTTATTCTCCCTTTTGATTGGTGTAGTTGTACCGAAATTTGGATATAATCCTATATTTATTAGCATGGGTTTTTTTGATATAATTGGTGCGGGTTTTATGTTGTGGTTTATTTATGATAAAGGGGTAAAAGCCTTAAAGTCCAAGTGATTTTTGCTAAATGGGTGTCTTAGAAATGGGGGTTCATCCTGTCTAGACATCCTTTTTTCAAAGACATGGGTCAAGACATTCAATACATGGGGACGGAGGTATTGTCAGAAGGACTCTAAATGACAGTTCCACCGTCCCCGCTGCTTGAGTGACTGACGTAAGCAAAGGAATTGTTGAGAAAAGCTAAGGAAGCACTATCTCCATCCCTATGTACTCTGTATTTCCTATTCGTGTATTTGTATCATCTCACGATCACAACACAGTATGTCAGTGGGAACATATTAAGAAAAAATTCGCCGTTTGACCCGATACGCAGAACCGTATCATTTATAATAGCGAAATAGTTCCTGTTAACTTTTGTTAAAATTGGCAGGAACTATTGTGTTGTATGGCAAATATAGATATTATAATAAATAAATCGAAACTATTAAAATGAACAATTGGTAAGATGTGACTCGGAAGAGTTTTAAGGCACAAAGGAAAAGAGCAATGTCTTAGGACAACAAAGCTGGTGTGTATTGCAGGGCCAACGGGGACAAATTGATTGCCTCGAAGAATCAAGGATGCTATGGTATTAATCCTCTTAATAGGCATGATGAATGAAAAATTCCATGTGCTTATTAAGAGGTTTTCGCTTGCTTCCTTCGCCTATTATCGATTTGTATTAGCAGGAGTCTCGTACAATTATTTTTTTTTAGGTAATTATTATACTGTAAGTTGTTTTTCTAAAGAAAGTGGAATATGCAGTCTAATTGTAGTACCTTCGCCTGGTATACTTGTCAAGTCAATGACACTATCATGCTGCTCGGCAATATATTGTGCAATAGATAGACCGAGACCGGTTCCGACTGTGAGTTTTGAACGGGATGTATCAACCCAGTAAAAACGGTCAAAAATCTTAGATTGGCATTCTTGTGGTATGCCAATTCCGGTGTCTTGAGCCGTAATATCTAAGTAAATGCTAGTTCGGTATGAGACGATAGAAATTGTTCCACCGATAGGCGTATATTTGATACTATTTTCGATAAAAATTCGTAACAGTTGCTTGATAGAGGCAGAATTGGCATAAATAACAGCAGTATCATTTTTACTTAGAAGTATGCAGTGACTTGGGGCGATGAGGCGAGTTTCCTGTACGACTTCTTCAATTAGGTTCTTTATATTAAAGTTGACCTTATTCTGAACCTGCTTACTCCGGTCGGCTCGTGCAAAAAAAAGTAACTTTTCAATAAGTTCATGCATATTGGCTGCTTCAGATTTTATTGCACTAATTCCTTCATCTAATATATCTGGGTCTTGTTTACCCCAACGGTCTAGCATATTTGCATAGCCAATGATAACAGTGACGGGAGTACGAAGTTCATGGGAAGCATCTGCAGCAAAACGTCGCTGTTGTTCAAAGCCTGTCTGAAGCCGATCTAACATATGATTTGTTTTCGCCAATTTGTGCAGTTCATTATTGTTATTGCTGACATCAATGCGCTTTCCAAGGTCATTAATATCAATCGCTTTAGCAAGGAAAGTTATATCGCGAATGGGTCGCAAAATGTTGCGGATGATAAATAGGCCTGACAAGATGATAATCAATAGTCCGAGGAGGCTGCTTATTTTCATGATAGTAGATAAACTTTCTAGAAAATCTTCTTTTTCCGAGATTATTTTGAGAAAATGCAATTGGTATGTATGTTCATTGTGTTGTACCAATTGTTTTAGGTAATAAAAATGAGTATGGTTCACCGCGAAGGCTGGTGCTACTTCTTCACGGAGCAAAGTGTTTTCAAGTAGATGAACACCTTCCTGATCGTTCATCTGAAGTTGGTGAGTACTGAGTGTAGAAGGGGCATTGTCTAGTACCAATGTATTTTGCTCGTCGAAAACCCTGAGGATAATATCGGGTACAAGAATATTTTCATTTAATAAATGTTCATCCAGGGGATGATCGGCTACTATGTAACTCATTACATTATTGGCACTCATTTTAAGGTCGTTTGACGCCTGGGAATACAAGATATATTGTACCCACCAGACTGAAATGAAACTGGTGATGAATAGAATACACAATGAAACTGCTATATAGAGTATTGATAATTTAATCGAATTTGGTAAGGTAATACTCTTAATCTTTGACCACATAGCCTACTCCTCTGACCGTATGAATATAATTTTCTTCAAACTGCTCGTCTAGTTTGCTGCGCAAATAGCGAACATAGACATCTACTACATTTGTATTTCCTGTATATTCATAACCCCAGGCCTCTTGTAGAATGTGTTCGCGATTGAGCACGATGTGCTAATTGCGGACCAGATATTCGAGGAGGCCATATTCTTTTTTTGTCAATTCCACGGGCTGTCCGCTGACCTGCGCTTCGTAACGGTTTGGAAATAGGACAAGATTTTTTACGTGTAATTTTCCTTCGTCGGCTATTTGGTGCTTACTCATATTTTTACGAAGTGTTGCACGGATTCGGGCTAGAAGTTCTTGAATGGCGAATGGTTTGGTTAGATAGTCATAAGCTTTTTTTAATCTAATTCTAATCTTGAACTAATAATCTTGCAAAAAATAGTGAGGTAATAATAATGCCAAATTTTGTTATCCAGGGACAGATTTTCATATTAGCGTGAATAAAATTGAGGAGAAAATGTTGAATATAAAACCTAAAAAATATTTTAAAAATAAGCATTCAGTAAAGGTTAACGTGAAATTATTTCCACTAAAACAACCAATACTAGTGACAACAGGTTTATTGGCTTCTGAAGTAACTATGCTGGAAGCTTACATGATATTGGAGAAGTGGGGATATAGCATAAAGTTCCATAGATAAATATTTTGCAGGAATCACGGGACGGTTCTTCACTTAAATACGATTAGAATAATTCGCCGTTAGAGAGGTGATACGCAGAACCATATCATTGGTAACGACGAAAATGCTGAGGCAGTTGCAAAACTTGTTGCAGAAAACTATGGAGTTGAAACTGATAGTTTTCAAATAGATGTTACTTCTGAAAACTCTGTTAAAGATGTAGTGAGTGCAATTATTAAAAAATTTGGCAGAATAGATATACTTATAAATAATGCAGGAATTACAAGAGATGCTAGAATAATGATGATGAAAGCAGCAGATTGGGAAGCTATATTAAAGACAAACTTAACAGGTGCATTTAATTGTACAAAATTAGTTTCTAAACATATGCTTAAACAAAGATATGGAAAAATTATAAATATGACAAGTGTGGTAGGAATCATGGGGAACATTGGACAAGCTAATTATTCAGCTTCAAAAGCAGGTCTTATAGGGTTAACAAAAACAACAGCGAAAGAACTAGCAGCACGGGGAATCACAGTCAATGCAATAGCACCCGTATATATAAAATCCGATATGACGGAGGTACTTTCTGATGAAGTATCTAGAAAAATGCTATCATTAATACCGATGGAGGAATATGGGACTCCTGAAGATATTGCAAATACAGTATTATTTTTAGTGTCAGATAAAGCAGGATACATTACTGGGCAAGTGATTAATGTAGATGGCGGAATGCTTATGTAAATACTGATTTTATTAGATTAACCTTCCGTTATTCGCAATTTTTGTCCACCAATAAAAGATAATATGAAATGAATTTGAAGCTGTTACATGGAAGATAGCTGTTTGAATTAATGCTAATTTGCTATGTGGAGACCTAGTATTCTCAATAAAATCAAAGCCTAAAAAGTCTAAGCCCTGTTTCAAGCGTTCGAATCGCCCCAGACACACTATTTATCAATCAAGGGGTCTAGCATTTTACTAGAGCCTTTTCTGTTTAAAAAAATAAAAAAAACATGATTTTTGTAATAAAAAAACATGTTTCGATTTACTTTCGCTTGCAATCCCCAAGAAATGGATTATAATTAATAATAGGTGGAAATTAAAAAAATCGCCGTGTCCTGAGAGTGTTAGAGCACTCTCAGGCACGAGCAGGTGTTATGGGCACCTACACGTAACAGCTAGCTGTCTACGACGACAATTTATTATACCGTGCTTTTCTCTTGATTACAAGGGAGCTGGCTCATTCGGCATAATACGATTGAAGCTTTGGCAGAGGCTTAGCGTCTGCATGCAATCAAAATGAAGCAAAGCGCATGTGTAGGTAGGATAACCTCGCATGCGTTTTTTTTAGCTTCCCCTGAAACAAACTGTATGTTGGTTTCTTCTATCTGCATTAGTGGATAGAAGAAACCACGTGCAGGATGATGACGGGGGGAATATAAATTGTATCAGTACAGGGTAGTAAAAAGTTGTGGTCAAGGCAGCGGAGCAGCATGTGGCGGGGAGCCATCCTCGCCACAACCAATGGGAGAATTTCGTTCTATTTACAAGGGACAAGATTTGTTTTCTTGGGAAATAGAGGTTCTGTAAATGTATAAAATCTATAAAATGACAAAAGACCTAATTGTGGCTGAGGAAGTAGAGAACGCTGATTTTACAGTTAAATTGCTTTTAGATATGGATAAGAAAGAATATGTGATGGTCAAGCGGAAGTTAATATATATAATCTATTACTAGTTGGTCAAGTCAATGAAATAGCTGACGACATTTCATTCGAAGAGTATAGAGACATTATCTATGCGAAATTGGACCAGGAATTATTAGATATGGGAATAAAACCAAGGAGGATGGCCGATAAGTATTGATGGAGTTTAATGGTAAAATTAATAGATAGACTATAAATCATAAAAGGCAAATGCCTGCTAAATTTTGTGTGAATTTGGCAGGCATTTGCCTTTTATGAGAATTGATGAATATTTATTGGAATTTGTGAAAAATATTATATGGTATCGAATCTCGTGGCTTTCGTGATCTTGATTTTTATAATTAATGCATGACATTGCATGGAGTGGAGAACATAAACGTTGATTATTAGTAGCGGTATAGTATAAAATAAATGTATTATAAAGTTTGTTATAAGGGGTATTTGTTTATGATTCAAACTACGAATCGTCAAGTGACAATTCAATCGTTAAAGGGGAAGCTTTTAGCTGCTTATGAATATTTAATAGAACATAGTGATCAAGAAAATGCTGAAAAAGTTAAGCAATTAGCAGGTAAATTAGTAAATGAGGAATTTACTATTGCCTTTTGTGGACATTTTTCTGCAGGAAAATCGAAGATGATCAATCGCTTGGTGGGGGAGAATTTACTGCCGTCAAGTCCGATTCCAACGAGTGCTAATCTTGTAAAAGTTAAAGCGGGAGAAGAGTATGCAAAGGTGGTTTTTAAAAGTGGAAAACCTCGCTTATATCTCGCTCCCTATGATTATAAAATGGTAAAAAACTATTGCAAAGATGGGGATCAAATCAAGGAAATT
The DNA here is from genome assembly GCA_963805085.1 of uncultured Veillonellaceae bacterium. GTDB lineage: Bacteria > Bacillota > Negativicutes > JARBTT01 > JARBTT01 > JARBTT01. The sequence goes on from CAWDTA010000005.1 coordinate 400,307, forward strand.
GAGCTTAGCCATGCAGATTCCCAGTTGCCAAGTCAGACTGTTATTATGGATACGCCCGGTATTGATTCTGCCGATGATGCGCATCGTATTGCCACGGAATCCGCGATTCACCTTGCTGATTTGATTTTTTATGTAATGGACTACAACCATGTGCAATCAGAACTCAATTTTATGTTTACAAAAGAGTTAACAGAGGCCGGCAAAGAAGTTTATCTTGTGATTAACCAAATTGATAAGCATTCTGAGCAGGAGCTTTCTTTTGCAAAATTTAAAACAAGTGTGGTTGAATCCTTCTCCTCATGGGGCGTTAAACCGGCTAATGTTTTTTATACTTCTTTAAAAATAGATGATCACGAATATAATCAATTTCCAGAGCTGCAGGACTTTTTGGCAGAAAGGTTAAAGGAAAAAGATAGCTTACTCCTTCAATCTATTTTTCATTCCCTGCAAAAAATTATCAAAGATCATTTGGCTTTAACAAAGAAAAAATGTGAATTCGAACTGGAACCTTTCAAGGATATTTTGAATGAATTATCGATTAAGGAGCAGGAAGCGCTAGCAGATACTTATAGCAGTCTGAGTGAAGAGAAAAACGCTTTAGTCGAAGGTAGCGAAAAGGCAGAAAAGGAATTTGATTCCGAGGTCAATAAAATCATGTCGAATGCCTATTTATTGCCTTTTGAAATCAGGGCGTTAGCGGAGTCTTATCTTGCATCCTGTCAGCCTAAATTTAAGGTTGGACTCTTATTTACAAAACAAAAAACTTTAGCAGAGAGACAGGAAAGACTGAATCTCTTTTACCAGCCTATGCTCGAAAAAACAAAATCACAGCTAGAGTGGCATCTTCGTGATTTTCTGATAAGATTTTTGAAAGAGAAGCGGGTCGAAAGTAAAGAGCTGCTTGCCAAAATCCAGAGCTTTAATGTGAATTTTTCAAGCGAATTATTAGAAGCCGCTTTAAAAACGGGAGCACATTTATCAGGCGAGTATGTTTTAAATTATACTGCTGATGTGGCAAATGAAATTAAACGCCTTGCGCAAAGTATTTTAGCTGGGCTTAAGATCGAAATACTACATGCTATACATGATAAAAATACAGCTATCCAAGCAAGAATAGCACAAAAATCAGAAGGCTTAAAGCGCTATATCATCGCACTTGAGCAGGTGAAAAAATATGAATTGGGCGCCAGTCTTGCGCAAACGAAGCTCGAAACGCTGATTAGTGAAACAAATGGAGTGACAGATGACCGCTTTCATTTGTTTGAACTAGAAGAAGAGGAAGTTGAGATAGTTTACGGGGAGAACGGGCATGTAGCGCAGGTACAGAAAAAAACAATCGCGCCACGGAACGAGCCGATCTTAAAAGAAAGAAATCCATTAGCCGTAGAATCTTCAGACCGGATGAAACATACAGCTGAAAAATTGAAGAAGACCGCACAGCTTGTTCAGGGCTTGCCAGGCTTTAAAAAGCTTGCAAGCGAACTGAAGGAAAAAGCGGAAAGATTAGATCATAAAGGTTTTTCTGTTGCATTATTTGGGGCGTTTAGTGCCGGTAAATCTTCTTTTGCTAATGCGTTACTCGGAGAAAGGGTTTTACCTGTTTCACCTAACCCAATGACAGCGGCGATCAACAAAATTAGACCGATCAATGCATCGTATCAGCATGGGACTGTTATCGTTAAGGTTAAAGAGGAACGGGCGATGCTCGAAGATGTAAATAATGCCTTAAAAATATTTGAGTTTGATGCGGAGAGCTTAGTCGATGCAATCGCAAAAGTAGAAAAATTGAGTGGTGATTTGGGACAACAAGGTGCAATCGAAAAGACAAATTATACTTTTTTACAGGCGTTTACACGCGGATATGTTGCCTTTAGCCAACAGTTAGGTAAAACACTCCAAACAACGATTGCTGAGTTTAGTGATTATGTTGCGCTGGAAGAAAAGTCTTGTTTTGTCGAATGGATTGATCTTTATTATGATTGCCCGTTAACCCGTAAAGGAATTACGCTAGTCGATACCCCGGGGGCGGATTCAATTAATGCCCGTCATACCGGAGTAGCCTTTGACTTTATTAAAAATTCGGATGCTATTTTGTTTGTGACCTACTATAATCATGCATTTTCAAAGGCAGATCGGGAGTTTCTAATTCAATTGGGGCGTGTAAAGGATTCATTTCAATTAGATAAAATGTTTTTTATTATCAATGCAATTGATTTAGCCGATAACGAGGAAGAAAAGGAAACCGTTGTTTCATATGTCCATGAGCATCTAATAAAATACGGAGTCAAAAATCCGCATTTATATTCACTGTCAAGCTTACATGCACTGAAAGAAAAGGAGGAAAAGATAGCATTTCCTGTTTCAGGTATGCTATCTTTTGAGGAGTCTTTTTATCATTTTATTACCAATGATTTGGCGAATATGGCGGCTCAAGCATCCGAAAATGAACTGAACCGTGTTTCTCACTTAGTAGACAAGCTCGTTGATAGTACTAGAGAAGATGCTACGGTTAAGCAGCAAAAACGGGCAAACATCGAGGCAGAGAAAGCAAGTATAAACGCAATTCTTATGCAGCAGACAGCACAAAATTTAAAAAATCACTTAAATCAGGAAACAGAAGAATTAATTTATTATATAAAACAGCGGGTTTTCCTGCGTTTTAATGATTTCTTTAAAGAAGCATTCAATCCTACCGTGTTACGCGAGGATGGTCGTAACCTGAAAAAAGTTTTGCAGCATGCACTGAGCGAATTACTCGAACAAATCGGGTTTGACTTTGCGCAGGAAATGAGAGCAACGACGGTGAGGCTAGATCGCTTTGCTGAAAAAGTAACAGCAGAGTATCAGATAGCGCTTGTCGAAATGCTTCGTGAGATGAATCAGGATTTATCTTTTTCTGTTTTTGAATTTAAGGATAAAGAGCAAATTGATTTTGAAGTAGCTTTTAAAGATATTCAGTATGGATTATTTGCTAAAGCGATGGCTTATTTTAAAAATCCAAAAGCATTTTTTGAAAAAAATGAAAGTAAGTTAATGAGTGATGAGCTTCGTCGTGTGTTTAACACATTAGCAGATGTGTATTTACAGAATGAACAAAAACGGATAGAGGCTTTATATGAAAATGTCATGGAGGGCGAGTTTGGCGAGCTTATTTTGCAAATGACGGAGCAGACGGATGACTTTTATTTAAGTTTACTCTCAGCCTTAGATGGTGGGGTTCCAGCTGAAAAGTTAATGGAGATCCAGCAAAGCTTAGCAGAAATGATATAAAAGATGAAAGCGGGAATGACCGATTTTGCCAAGATTTTTATTCTTCTAAGCAGTGTGTCGAGTATTCAAATCACCTCAAGCGAACCATTTGAAATCAAGGGTTCAGCATCTTGCTAGAACCTTTTTGTTATTGGTGGACAAAAAATAAAGAAAAATGTTGGAACACAGAGGCAGCCCCCTTTTTTGTTTATTTCATTTAAGATGGGATAGAAAGGCTGAGGGATTGGAAAACAAAACATCTGCTTCGTGATGATTATGGTTATGTTGGGTCCTGTAACAAGATTTGGACAATTAACATAAAATAATCTGAAGAGATGTAAGAGAGGTGAATACTTTGAATTGTCAAGGGCTAACAGGGAAGGTGATATTACCTTGCGACGCTGAATATAATAGGGCGAGACAAGTATACAATGAGGCAATAAATAAATGTCCCTTAGCCATTTGTTATTGTTGTGATGTACAGGATATAGTCAATGCGTTATTATGTTCAGAAAGACAGGGAGTACAAGTGAGGATTCGTTCAGGCGGGCATAATTACGAGGGCTACTCTGTCGGTAACGATAAACTGGTTATAGATACTTCTTTCATGAATGATATCAAGATCAATTCTGAGGATGATATCGTTGAAGTACAAGCTGGAACGCGACTCATGCATTTGTATGAAACCCTCTATGATTCGGGATATACTTTTCCCGGTGGAACTTGTCCGACAGTAGCGATTTCTGGGTTGGTACTAGGGGGCGGTATAGGCTTATCTACACGATATCTGGGGCTTACGACTGATAATCTTATTGAAGCCCAAATGGTAGATGCTAATGGAAACCTGTTAACAGCAAACAATTGTCATAATGAGAATCTATTTTGGGCGTTGAGGGGAGCGGGAGGTGGGAATTTCGGGGTCGTGACCTCATACAAATTCCATCTGAAGAAGATAAACAAAATTACGCTCATTCAGTTAAGATGGGATAATAAGTCTGCTAGGCTTGAATTTTTGCGAGTCTGGCAAGAGTGGTTAAGAAATTTAGATCCGAGGATTAGTGCCTTCGGTAGAATATATAAGCCAGGCCCTCAGCTTTTTGGATTCTTTTACGGATATCCCGAGGAGGCTAGGCAGATTTTAGAGCCCTTGCTAAGTATACCGGGAATAACTTTTGAGAATATTGAGTATGTAGACTTTATTGAGGCTGTAAAGATAATAGGACAAATCTATCCGAAGCGGGAGGCTTTTAAATCTACAGGAAGATTTATCGAGCGACAGCTTTCACAGTGTGAAATGGAGAAAGTTATCGATATTGTTGAGGCCGCACCTACTGAGACCAATTCATTTATTGGGTTGTATTCACTAGGCGGAGCCGTCAGCGATATGAAAACAGATAGTACCGCTTTCTTTTACAGGCAGGCTAACTATATAATGGGAATTACGTCTAGCTGGGAGATTGAAGCCACAGCGCCGATCCATAAAGAATGGGTAGTAGCAGGATTTAGGTATATTTATACTATATCTGTGGGTTCATATGTAAACTTCCCCTACAATAATTTGCCAAACTATGAGTGTGCCTATTATGGAGAACATGTACGAGAATTGTGGAGGATCAAGAAAGAGTATGATCCTCATAATGTGTTTGAGTTTCCGCAAAGTATTAAAACTGTCTACTGTGAATAGTTCTGCTCGCTCTCTTTTATATTGGTAAATACAAATGGGAAGCTTGCAAAGGGTCTCAATCTCTGCCAAATGCGAGGTTGAGGCTCTTTTGTATTGTTTAACCCGAAACCCTTTATTGACCTATAATATAAATCAGTATATTATTCATAATATGTATCAATTTAAAATAAGATACTTTTTTTGTATCATACGGAGGATATATGGACATTCGATTAATTCAAAATTTCTTAATGATTGCTGAAGAAGGAAGCGTTACAAGAGCAGCGTTGAGATTAAATATGTCTCAGCCTCCACTGAGTAGGCAATTAAAGCAGTTGGAAGATGAGTTAGGCGTAATTTTATTTGAACGTGGAAAACGTAAAATGCAATTAACGGAGGAGGGATATTTTCTTAAAAATAGAGGAATAGAAATCTTAGAGTTAGTAAAAAAGACGAAAGATCAGATTAAAGAAAAGTGTGATGGTGCAAGTGGCACAATTTCTATTGGAACAATAGAAACATCTGGAGCCAAGGTTTTACCACTGCTAATTGCTAGATATAAAAAGAAATTTCCTAAAGTTCATTTTGATATATGGAATGGAAGTTCAGACGATATTATAGAACGCCTAGATAAGGAACTTTTAGATATAGGAATTGTTAGAGCGCCGTTTGATACTGAACGGTATAAAAGCATTTATTTACCTAAAGAGCCTTGGGTCATATTAATTCACAGAGACCATGTTTTAGCAAAAAATGAAGATGCTACGATTGAATTAACTTCTTTAGCAAATCAACCATTAATTATTCCTTCTACGGCAGCACTTGGAGTGGAAATAAATCACTGGTTTAAATCAGCTGGAATAACGCCAAACATTTTTTGTGTTTATAATGCATTGATGAGTGCTATAGTTTTAGTTAGAAATAATATGGGAGTCGTGGTATGTCCATCATCGGCCAAAAGTATTCTAACGGATGATAATCTGGTTTATAAACAAATAGTTAATCCAAGCGTAGAATCACAATCGGTAATTATATGGAAAAAATATAAATACTTATCTAGTATAGTTAATAATTTCCTTATTACGGCACAAGAAGAAGCGGATATACTAATGAAATAATAAAAGTCTAACTCATATTTAAAAATTTTTGACTAAAATAATTTGTCTTATACAATTGGAGACAAACACTTATAGATGTGAAAATGAATGCAATAAATCATTGAGTTGGACTTCAAATAATAGTTAATGAAGAAAATCCCCAATCATAGGAAAATAAAACTATCCTATGATTGGGGATTTGTATGTCAGGTGAGAAAATATGAAACATTATGCCAATAGCTTAAAACTATAATACTTAAAGAATATGAAGATGGCGCATTGTTTTATGCGTTTTATTATACTTTAAAAGTATGATAAATGAAAAGTAATAGGTATTGGACATTGATCGTTATATTTGTTATCCTTTTCAAGGAATCAATATAAAACATCATGCAGGAAAAACATTAAATACTTATAAGGCAGTAGATCATTAAGTAGAACTATAATTTAAAAGAAAGGATGACTTTCATGGACTATTACATCCAAAAAGGCAGTAAGGGGTATTGGTCAACAATTGCAGCCCTTTTTCTTGGCAGTTTTGTAACGTTTGCGCTCTTATATTGCTTTCAGCCTCTTATTCCAGTATTTTCTTCTTCATATGGCATTGCCCCATCAATAGCCAGTCTATCAATCTCACTTACGACTGCTAGTATGGCTATTGCGATGCTATTTATGTCATCTTTTTCTGACCTAAAAGGTCGTAAATCGCTTATGGTGATTTCATTAATTGGATCGACAGTATTGACATTGATTTTGCCTTTTATTGAGAATTTTTATCTGTTGCTATTTTTGCGAGTGTTACAGGGAATTCTGATTGCTGGATATCCAGCAATTGCGATGACTTATATTCAGGAAGAATTTGATCCAGCGATTACTGGTACAGTTATGGGAATTTTCGTGAGCGGAAACTCTATTGGTGGTTTGCTTGGACGGCTTATCGTTAGTACCGTATCTGATTTTTATTCTTGGCAAGTAGCCATTGGCTGTATAGGTATTATCTGCGGGGGGATTAGCCTTTGGTTTTTTATAAAGCTTCCAGTTTCTCAAAATTTTAAAGTTAAAAATACTTCATGGCAACAACTTATTGCTAAGTTTCGCGAGAATTTACAATGTGGTGAACTAATTTGCTTTTATCTTATTGCGTTCTGTGTAATGGGTAGCTTTGTTGCTCTTTATAATTATGTAGAATATCCGCTTATTGCTCCTCCGTATTCGCTGAGTCAGACGGTTGTAGGATTTATCTTTGTTATCTATCTATGTGGAACATTTAGTTCTATTTTTTTAGGAAAGATTGCTGATAAACACGGGGCAGAGAGTGTACTCTTATTTTCGCTTTTTCTTATGCTAGTGGGTGTATTGATTACACTGCTTATGCCATTGATGATGAAAATTTTCGGTATTGCTGTGTTCACCTTTGGATTTTTTGGTAGTCATTCTATTGCTAGCAGTTGCGTTGTAAAAGTTCTTCCTCACGGAAAAGTGCAGTCTTCTGCACTATATCTTCTTTTTTATTATGTAGGATCGAGTTTCCTGGGATCCTTGGGAGGGGAATTCCTACTTTGGTATGGCTGGGAAGGCGTAGTTTTTCTCATTAGTATAGCTATAAGTATTGCAATGGTAATATCGTTTCTATTGCTTTTGCATAAAAGAAGGAATAAGTAAATTTGTAAAAGTAGTAGTATGCTATTACTTTTACAAATTTACTTGACTTAGAGTTGACTCCAGATGATATGATACATTTATAAATTAGGAATCTTAAACTAAGGTCAGGAGGTGATTTTTATGTTGATTGCAGAAGTAAGTGCAAAATATGATCTTTCTGCCGACACGCTCCGCTATTATGAACGTATTGGACTTATTCCAGAGGTACATCGCAATAAGAGCGGTATCCGTGATTATACAGAAGAGAACTGCAGGTGGGTTGAGTTTATCAAATGCATGCGAGTTGCTGGATTACCAATCGAAGTATTGATCGATTATGTCGCAATGTTTCAGCAGGGCGATTCGACAATCGCGGAGAGAAAAGAACTGCTCATTGAGCAACGTAGAAAATTGGTTAAAAAATTGGAAGCTATGCAAGAAACGATCAATCATCTGGATTACAAAATCAAGAGATATGATGATTTAGTTATAAAAAAAGAAAATCAAATGAAAATACCGAAATTTTAGAATAGAGAAGCTTTTGGGCGATGCAGATGTCACATTGCCTCATAAAGTTTTGAATCTTAAAAGACAAAGTATTTTTATAATTTAATAAAGATTATAAAATGAATTTCATGAAATCCTTTTGGGATGTTGCAATATTAAGTAACATCCTATTTGTTTTTATCAAAAATTCCAACTGAAATGCTTGACTTAGAGTCAACTCCAGATGATATGATGAGTGCAAGCTAAGCTATTCGTATAGTAGAAGGAGCTAAATACGTATTGAAGCCAGGAAAATATTTCATTTATTGATAACGATTTTTGAAACATATAAAATAGAAATAGTGGATAGAATTGGAGTGGGCGGAAATGGACAAAAAAAATAAAAGGTTTTCCAGGCGAAAGTTTATAAAGATTGCTGGCGGAATCTTTGCAGGTTTCGCCGCGCTATATACATTCCTACCGGGGATGCGGTCATGGCCACAACAGGCGGCTAATTCGGCAAAAGAGATTGCTGAGCACTATCTGCCAATGGGTGATGTGGATGCAGTAGCTGTCCGCCAGATTATCACGGAGGATAGTTCTAATTCGCGGACGATCATGTGGCAGTCAGAACTTACCGAAAAAGACGCTGTCGTAGAATATCGGAGAAGAGGTAAAGAGGATATAAAATCCAGCATGGCGACTGATGAGAAATTTACCGATGATAAAACGATAACCTATATACATACGACAATGTTGAAGGATTTAACCGCGGGTGCGCAATATGAATACCGTGTCGGCTATGAGGATAAACGCAGCGATTGGCACGAGTTGAATACCGATGATGGGGGCAACTTTAAGGCACTCATTTTCCCGGATTCTCAGTCCAATGATTATAGTGACTGGAAGAATCTTGCCCAGTTTGCCAGAAAGGAAAACCCTGATGCGGCTTTTTTTGTCAATATGGGCGATCTGGTCGATAATGGCGAGGATCACACCCAGTGGCGGGAATGGTTCGATTCCATTCATGGTATCATCGATACCATTCCTGTGGCACCGATCATGGGAAACCATGAAACCTATAATTTGGACTGGAAAGTGAGAATGCCGGAGGCTTATCTACACCTTTTTTCCCTACCACCTAATGGTGATGTCGAACGCCAAAACCAGTTTTATTCCTTTAACTATGGCGCGGTTCATTTCATTGTTTTAAACACACAGTTCGATGAAATGGAGCAGTTCCAGCCAGGTCTTTTAGCAGCGGAAAAGGAATGGTTCGTAAATGACATTACGCAAACTCGGAAAAAGTGGAAAGTTGTTTTGATGCATAAAGATGTTTTGACCTATGCAAACAGGAGACGAAGTGATCGTCAGGCGGGAATTTCTGATATCGGCAAAGAATGGATGCCGCTATTTGACCAATATGGCATCGATGTCGTACTTACGGGCCATCTTCATACTTACCGTCGCCGAGATCGTTTATATAATTTTCAGCCGGATACGCGTGGTCCGCTCTATATCGTCACTGGCGTCGCTGGAAATGTCCGTTATCCGAATCTTTGGATAGACCATCCCTTTGATAAAGCAGTAGCCCCGCAGCCGGAAACGGATAACTACATGACACTGGAAGTAGCGGAAAATACCCTAAAATTAGCGTCGTTTCTGCCATCAGGGGAACAGATCGATCAGGTGGAAATAGTTAAAAAATAGAGATAGTAAGATACACGTTGATACGACCGGGGATGATAAAAATATATGTATCTGTGAACTTTTTATTGGTTTGCCTCTCAAATAGTACTTGACTTGGAGTCAACTCCAAGTTGTACAATGAATTTATCAGTAAAAAATTGCTGATTTTCAAAATAGAGTCTTTTGTATTCCATTTTAAAATAGCTAAAAGGTATTTAACTTAAAGTTAGTTACGAAGAATAAAGGTGAATAAAAATTATGATATGGAGAATTCAATAATGAAAGTGTTATATTATGATTGTTTTTGTGGCATCAGCGGCGATATGAATCTAGGTGCATTGCTGGATTTGGGAGTGGATGAAGACTACCTAAGGCAGGAGTTGTCTAAGCTCAATCTGGATGTTGAATATGAGCTGCAGGTAAAAAAGGATAATAAAAGTGGAATAAGCGGAACTAGAGTGGATGTAGTCTTAAAAAACGCAATGCATGTTCATAAGCATGAACATGACCACCATGATAATGACCATCATCATGAAGAACCGACTGGAATGGAGTCTGACACTTTGCATACGCATCATGCGCATAGAAATTTTAAGGATATTGAAAATATAATAGTAAACAGTACTTTAAGTGATCGGGTAAAGAAGTTAAGCTTGGATATTTTTATGAAGGTAGCAGAAGCAGAAGCAAAGGTTCATGGAAAACCTCTATATGAAGTGCATTTCCATGAGGTTGGGGCCGTTGACTCAATTGTTGATATTGTGGGAGCTGCTGTGTGTTTAGATTATTTAAAGGTGGATAAGATTATGGCTTCATCGGTTCAAGTAGGCGGAGGGTTTGTAAAATGTGCGCATGGTATCATTCCAATTCCTGCTCCGGCAACTGTTGAAATTTTAAAAAACATTCCTATGAAATCAGGTATAGTGCAGTTTGAAACGACTACTCCTACCGGGGCGGCGATATTAGCGGCAAATGTAGGCTCATTTACAGACCACATGGACTTTACCGTAGAAAAGATTGGCTATGGAATAGGTCATAGAGATCTTGAGATTCCTAATGTTTTAAGGCTATATCTTGGCTATAAAGATAGAAACGATAAAAAAGAAGAGCAATATATATTGGAGACCAATATTGATGATATGAATCCAGAACTCTACGGTTATATAGAAGAAAAACTTTTTAAACAAGGGGCTTTGGATGTATTTAAGACGGCAATTTACATGAAAAAAGGCAGGGCTGCGATAAAGCTCAGTATATTAGTTAATGAGAAAGAGGAAGAAAACGTACTTGACGTAATTTTCCGTGAGACGACTTCCATAGGTCTTAGAAAATACAAGGTTGAAAAAATTATGTTGTCGAGAGACTTCGTAAAGATCAGCACACAGTACGGAAATGTAACGGTCAAAAATGCATATTATCAAGGCGAAAAAGTGAAGTATAAACCAGAGTATGAAGATTGCAAACGAATAGCCAATGAAAAAAACATACCTATTTCCAGAGTATACCAAGAAGTTTATAAAATTATAGGGGACAATGAGAATGATAAATAATGAAAAATATCTAAACTTAATTAATTCTTTAAAAAATATGGGGAAAGTCATCTTAGCTTTCTCTGGAGGCGTAGACAGTACTTTTTTACTAAAAGTAGCTAAAGAGACATTAGGCAATAACGTTAAAGCAGTAACAATACAATCTCCTTATATTCCAAAATGGGAAATTGAAGAAGCAAAACAGTTAGTAGCCGAACTTGGGGTAGAGTTTGAAATCTTAGAGGCACCTATTATTGATGAAATTAGAAACAACCCTGAAAATAGATGTTATTTATGTAAAACGGCAGTCTTTAGTCAGATAAAAGCAATTGCAAAAAAGGAAGGGTATCCTTACGTTATTGATGGTACAAATTTTGATGATATTGGTGATTACAGGCCTGGCTTAAAAGCACTGAGTGAACTGAATATAAAAAGTCCTTTATTAGAGTGTCAATTGACCAAACAAGAAATAAGAAATTTATCTAAAGAGTTAGGACTTGCCACTTGGGATAAACCACCATATGCATGTCTGCTTACAAGAATACCCTACGGTAATAAACTGAAAGAAGAAGACTTTATCAAGATAGAAAAAGCCGAAAGATATATGATGGAGAGGGGCTTTCGAGCAATTCGTGTGCGGTGCCATGAAGATTTGGCGAGAATTGAAGTGGATAAAAAGGATAGAAGTAAATTATTTAATGAGGTACTTTTTGACGAAATTTCTGGTAAGTTTAAAGAATTTGGCTTTAAGTATGTAACTTTAGATTTAGAAGGATATAGGGTCGGGAGTTTTAATGAGACAATAGAAATTAAATAGCCCGATCTAATCTCAAAATATTTCGGGAGGAAATAATGAATAAGTTGGATATAAAAAAACTCTTGCAAAGCGTAAAAGACAATGAAACAGAAATCGAAACAGCGATGAAAATTATTGAAGATTTACCTTATACGGAATTGGGATTTGCCAAGATTGATAATCATCGTGAAGTACGGGTAGGATATCCAGAAGTGATCTATTGTGAAGGAAAAACAGTCGAGCAAGTGAAGAGTATCATAGAGGTTATGCTGAGTAAGGATAATAATATATTAGCAACCCGCGCGAGCGAAGAGATGTATGAGGCAGTAAAAGCTATCTGTACAGAAGCGCAATATAATCCTATGGGAAGAACGATCACCATTCGAAAGCGAGAAGAACAGCTTACTGACAGTTATATTGCCATTATTTCGGCTGGAACTTCTGATTTACCAGTCGTCGAGGAGGCAGCGGAAACAGCTATCATTTTAGGAAATCGCGTGGAAAAAATCGTGGATGTGGGAGTTGCTGGGATACATAGGCTTTTCTCGAAGATGGAGGTCATTCGTGGTGCAAAGGTAGTGATTGTAATTGCAGGTATGGAAGGAGCACTTGCCAGCGTTATAGGTGGTCTTGTAGATAAGCCAGTGATTGCTGTCCCTACAAGTGTTGGCTATGGGGCAAATTTTGGCGGTCTTTCGGCTCTATTATCCATGCTCAACAGTTGTGCAAGCGGTGTTAGTGTAGTTAATATCGATAATGGTTTTGGCGCAGGTTATAATGCCAGTATAATTAATAAATTGTGAGATAACTGATGCCTGTAAAAATGATATCAAAACAAATTAAAATAAAAGGGGCCTAAAGATATGGAAAAGAAAAAATTAGGATTTGGCTTTATGCGTTTACCTTTGAAAAGTAAGAATGATCCAGAAAGTATTGATAAGGATGCATTAAATCAAATGGTAGATACTTTTTTGGAAAGAGGGTTTACCTATTTTGATACAGCGTATATGTACCATTCAGGGAAAAGTGAGGCAGCAATAAGAGAAGCTTTGGTTAAGCGGCATAAAAGAGACAGCTTTACTTTAGCAACAAAATTGCCAACAATGTTTTTAAAAACAAAGCAAGATCAGGAAAGAATATTTAACGAACAATTAGAAAAGTGTGGCGTAGAGTACTTCGACTACTATCTGTTACACAACCTTGGTATAACAAATTATGAGACAGCACAGAAGCTTGATAGTTTTACCTTTATTCAAAAAAAGAAAAAAGAAGGAAAGATCAGACAGATTGGATTTTCTTTTCATGATACTGCCGAGTTATTAGACGAAATATTAACAGCACATCCGGAAGCCGAGTTTGTTCAATTACAGATTAATTATCTAGATTGGGACAATGAAAGCATTCAGTCAAGGAAATGCTATGAAGTAGCAAGAAAACATAATAAACCGGTTATTGTTATGGAACCTGTCAAAGGTGGTATGCTGGCAAGACTGCCTGAAAAAGCAGAAGAGTTATTAAAAAAATATCATCCAGATATGTCGATACCATCATGGGCTATACGTTATGTGACAAGTCATGAGGGCGTCATGATGGTATTAAGTGGGATGTCTGATATAAAGCAGTTACGGGATAATACAGGTTATATGCAGGACTTCAAGCCGTTTGTGCAGGAGGAATATGAACTTGTTAAAAATGCAGTTAAGATTATTAACGAGTCTATTGCGATTCAATGTACAGCCTGTCAGTACTGTGTAGATGACTGTCCAAAAAATATAGCAATTCCGAAGTATTTTGCATTATACAATACAGAAAAACAATCCCCGCCATCCCAATTTTCCATACAACGAGTATATTATGACAATTACACAAAAAAGCATGGTAAGGCGTCAGACTGTATCGGATGCAAACAATGTGAAAAAAGCTGCCCACAGCATATTGAGATTATAAAACATCTAAAGGATGTAGCTGCTGTTTTTGAAGCATAATTTTCTTAGATAGGAGCTAGAAAAATTTTAAGAAGGAAGGCGCAATCGCTATATGCAGACTGTAACACTAGGAAGAACAGGACTGATCGTAAGTAAAAATGGATTTGGAGCACTCCCTATCCAGCGTGTTGAAAAAAAAGATGCTGTGTATTTATTGCAGAAAGCATTTTATAACGGAATCAATTATTTTGACTCGGCAAGATGGTATTCAGACAGCGAGGAAAAACTTGGTGCAGCCTTTTCTTATACAAGAGATAAGATTATTATCAGCACCAAAACGGGAGCGCAGACAGCTGAAGGTTTCTGGAAAGATTTAGAGCAAAGCCTTAACAATCTGCAGTCGGAATATATTGACATCTACCAGTTCCATAATCCTGCCTTCTGCCCAAAGCCAGATGATGAATCTGGTCTTTATGAGGCAATGTTAGAGGCAAAGAAACAAGGAAAAATTCGTTTTATCGGAATTACAAATCATAGATTATCTGTGGCAAAAGAAGCAATAGCATCGAATTTATATGATACGATGCAGTTTCCATTTTCTTATCTTGCAAGTGATGCAGATGTAGAAATCGTGGAATCATGTAAGAATAAGAATATGGGATTCATTGCAATGAAAGCTTTATCCGGAGGATTGATTACAGACTCTGCCGTGGCATATGCATATTTTGCACAATATGAACGTGTTGCTCCAATCTGGGGCATACAGCGTGAAAATGAATTAGATGAATTTTTATCCTATCATGATAATCCGCCAATTTTGACAGATGGGATGAAAAAACAGATTGAACACGATAGAAAAGAATTATTAGGTGATTTCTGCCGAGGCTGTGGTTATTGTATGCCATGCCCTGCTGGAATTGAAATCAATAATTGTGCAAGAATGAGCCTTCTCCTACGTCGTGCTCCGCAGGATACGTATCTGTCGAAAGATTGGCAGGAGAAAATGAAGAAAATTGAGAATTGTCTTCATTGCAATAAGTGCATGAGCAAATGTCCATATAAACTGAATACGCCAGAACTATTAAACAAGAACTACGAGGACTATAAGAGCTTTTTATAGTACATAATAAAGGATTAACTATAAAAGTACTTCAGCTTTTTTAGTTATCAATGAAGTTGTCCTGAAAAGTGATCAAGGCTTAAAAAAATACAAAAAAATTATTGAACAAATGCCATCAGATTGCATAAAACCTGGTGGCATTTTTACTGCCGTTTATGATAAAACAGTGTAACTAAAAACGATTGTTTCAGATACTATTTAAAAATACTTGACTTGGAGTTAACTCTAAATGATATGCTGTTCTAAGAGGTGAAATTTTATGACAATTACAGAAGTGAGTAGAAAATTTGATGTTTCTCAAGATACAATCTGCTATTATGAACGTATTGGACTGCTTCCTCATGTGAACCGCAATAAAAACGGAATCAGAAATTTTACGGAGGAAGACTGCAGGTAGGTTGAATTTATCAGATGTATGCGAAGTGCAGGTCTTCCGATTGAAGTATTGATTGACTATGTTGCACTTTTTCAACAGAGCGATGAAACAATTGGTTTGTTAAGGCATTTATTTTCATATACAGGTATATGGGGCTGGATTAAGTATCATGCAATGTGGAGTTAACTATATCTAACTATGAATTTTCTATAGCAGTTGATTTCTTTGATTTAATTGATCAATTTGTTTCTGTAGCTGCTTATTTTGTTCGATCAGCTCATTAATTTGTTTTTGTACTGCTGAAACTTGATGAGTACTGAGTAAAAGTTGCTCGGCTACATTCGTTGATAATATTTGCCCAATTAGTGATAAAAAACTACTAAGGGTAACTTGTTCTTCAATTGTCAATTCTTGCTGTGTTATATAGAAGCTAATCAAATAGCCTAGTAAAACAAATTCGTCTGGATTTAAATTGAAAAATAATGATTCTTCCAAAACGTTCACTCCATACAACATTCTCTTTGTTTAGATTATGTTTTAATAAAAGCATCTATGAACATAAAATTTGTCCGACATTTTTCATACTGATAAAGTAAAAATAGTATGGTGAAGTCAGAGGAGGAAATACTATAAATCATATGGGATTGAACAGTTTTGGGTGGAGACTTTTTTAAGTCAGAACTTCCCTAGTATTCTTCATAATGCCAAGCAGTGATTTCCATAAAATTGTTTATAAATGAGAATTCAAAAAGGCTAGATTGAATTTCTTCAATCTAGCCTTTTGGGATCATATACGTAGTCTCCTGCAGCACTTATATTCAGTTCGATGATACTTTATTCGTGTTCGAAGTGGATGAGCTGCTGTTTGCTGCTTCTTCCTTGGCAGTCAGTTGTTGGATGATATTCTGAACTTTTCCGCTTGCATTATAATTTAAAACACTGTACAGTGAACCTGAAGACGAATCTGATGATGAATCGCCCATATAATCTGCAAGCGTAGCGTGACTCGATTGCAACATTGATACATAAGTATCAAGATTACTACTCGTCAAATCGTCCGTTTTTGAAGAACTTACCGTGTTGCTTGAACTGCTATCCGAAGTGCTCGAATTCTTTGAGCTATCTGATGATAATAAATTCAGAAGATTACTGGAAATATTGCTGATTGTTGACATAATCCGACCTACTTTCCATTTTTATACTATCTAATTATATTATACTCTACAGCATACTCCCATTCAAGACTATTTATATTTTTTTAAGAATCAGTATTCTTAAATATGGCTATCCGTAAAGTTGTTGAATCTGATATTGTTGCTAAAAATGTAGCTGATTTCATAGAAGGGCCAAAAGTTAAAAAAATCTAAAAAAGTTTTTATTCTAACAATGAAATACAATATCTAATGTACTTGCAAGGAGTTTTACTAGTATTGAGATATAATATACTAGTAAAACTCTTTGTGGATCGTGAAATAGGTTAGGTTGCAGGGCGATTAGTAGACGAGATTTAAATGAGTGTTTTTAGGTATCCTAATAAAAATTGATCTTATAAAGAAAATTTGAGGAGTGGATGTAGATGAAACTTGGAATCGCTGGTGCGGGAAATATTGTAGCGGAATTTTTATCTTTTAAGGATGAAGTAGAAGGCCTTGAGCTTCAAGCAATTTATGCAAGAAATAATCGGGATGGAAAACTTGATAAACTTTGTAGTCAGTATCATATTGCGGAAAAATATACGAATTATGATGAAATGCTACGAAGCGATCAAATTGACACGGTCTATGTCGCGGTTGTCAACGATATCCATTATGAATTCTGTAAAAAGGCGTTGGAAGCTGGAAAGCATGCTATTTGCGAAAAACCGTTTACTGCAAATACGAAACAGCTTGAGGAGCTTTGCCAAATTGCAGAAGAAAAGCATTTGATGCTTCTTGAAGCAATTACAGTTATGTATATGCCATATTACCGGGAAATTCAGGAGCAAGTAGCTTTGCTCGGTAAAATAAAGATTGTGGAATGTAATTATTCGCAGTATTCTAGCCGCTATGATGCTTTCAAACGTGGTGAAATCCTGCCAGCTTTTGATGTGAAACGCGCAGGTGGCGCATTGATGGATTTGAATATTTATAATGTCCATTTTGTTACCGGTTTGTTTGGAAAGCCACAAGAGGTGCATTATTATGCCAATATTGAAAAGGAAATTGATGTGTCGGGCATGTTAATTCTTACCTATCCATCTTTTCAGTGCGTATGCATTGGGGCCAAAGACTGTGCCGCTCCTGTAGTATCTAATATTCAAGGTGACGCTGGTTGTATTCACCTTGAGCAACCGACAAATGCTTGTACAGCATTTCAAAAAATTATAAATAAGCAAGCTGCTGAAAATTATGATTTTGATGAAAACAGACACCGGATGTACTACGAATTTGTCAAAATCACGGAGTTGATTGATGGTGAAAATTATCAAGAGGTAGGGAAACGCCTGGCACATAGCCGTATTGCATTGAATGTGTTAGTAGAAGCAAGAAAAAGTGCTGGGATTATCTTTTCTGGTGATGAATAAGCGGTTGGGTGTATGTACCTAAAAAGGATATAGATGTGTAATCGTAAATTATCCATGTGTTCCTGCTAAAACCTATTTTTTCTACAATTTTTCTAAGAGAAATGATGCATTTGATATTTAACGGAAGTCTCAATTGATAAATGCTTCCGAAAGTTGTATAAATTTCATACAAATCCTCCGACTTTTTGAAGCGGGGGATTTTTTTCTGCAACACTAATTTAGGAGATACGTTAGCAATAAACGAAGTCGTTATTCCCGGAGAAAGCACATCGCTTCCTGATATTCTTTTATTTAATTGCTATAATGATAATTTTAAATTCAAAATATTATCATTATATAATCATAAAGTAATCAAAAATATTAATAAATATCATAACAATATTGCAATGTTATTATCTAAATGTTATCATAGTCTAAGAATGTTATTACTTTTTAGGAAGAAGGTTGTATTACTATGCAAGAAATAAAAAAATTGCAGTACTACGTAAACGGAGAATTCAAAACTTCTAAAACCGAAGTCTATTCGGATGCCTTTGATCCAAGTACCGGAGAAATCATTGCTAAAGTACCGCGTTGTACTCCGGAGGAAGTAACAGAAGCCATTGCTAGTGCGAAGGCTGCATATCCTGCCTGGTCAGCGACACCAGTAATAAAAAGGGTTCAAATATTGTATAAATTTCGTGAACTCTTAGTAGAGAACATGGAAGAACTTACACATTTAGTAGCATTAGAAAACGGAAAAGCTTGGAGCGAAGCTGAAGGCGATGTACTAAAGGCTAAAGAAGGAACAGAACAAGCATTGTCGGCACCTTCTTTAATGATGGGCGAAATCCTTTTGGATGCCTCCCAAAGCTATGACACTGTATCTTATCGCGAACCGCTTGGTGTATTCGCTGGTATTATTCCTTTCAATTTTCCCGCAATGATTCCTATGGGGTGGATGACTCCAATCTGTATTGCTTGCGGTAATACGATTGTATTAAAAGCTGCGACTTTTACACCACAAACATGCATGCGTATCGCTGAATTGTATAAAGAAGCAGGCTTGCCTGATGGCGTTATTAATATTGTCACGTGTTCTCGGCATGAGGCAGAAATTTTATTGACACATCCTGATGTTAAAGGTATCACCTTTGTAGGTTCTACCGAAGTTGGTATGCACATTTATTCAACAGCTGCTGCTTCAGGAAAAAGAGTGCAGGCCTTATGTGAAGCAAAAAATCATGCATTGGTCTTAGAAGATGCGCCGATTGACCGAACAGCCGCGGGAATTGTGAATGCCGCGTTCGGTTGCGCTGGTGAACGTTGTATGGCGTTACCTGTTGTGGTTGTGCAAGAAAGCATAGCTGATGCCTTGGTGAAAGCACTTATTGAACAAGCAAAAACGCTGACCATCGGACCAGCTTATGATAAAACAACAAAACTCGGACCTGTCATTAATGCCGCTCATAAAAAATCAGTTCTAAACTGGATTCAGCAGGGGATTGATGAAGGTGCTGATCTTGTTCTTGACGGAAGAAATGTTACCGTAAAAGGCTATGAAAAAGGTTTTTATGTTGGACCTACTATCCTAGATAATGTGAAAGATAATATGAGTGTCGGAACAAAAGAAATTTTCGGACCTGTACTTTGTATTAAAAGAGTGAAAACGTTTGAAGAAGGACTTGCTATAATGAATGATAATCCTTATGCTAATGGCTCTGTAATCTTCACTCAAAATGGCCATTATGCTAGAGAATTCGTTCGTCATACCGATGGCGGCATGGTTGGCGTAAACGTTGGCATTCCTGTCCCAGTTGGAATGTTCCCGTTCAACGGACATAAAAAATCCTTCTTTGGTGATTTGCACTGCCTAGGAAAAGATGGGTATCGTTTTTATACGGAAAGGAAAGTTGTGACCACTCACTGGTTTGATGAGCATGAGAAAAAAGCAAAAACTGTTAGTACTTGGGATGGAACAATTTGATAAATAAATTAAGGCACACCACCTTATGCATCATTGAATTGCTCCAGTTAAATTAATAGCTGATGACGATGGTCACAATAACATAATAAAATATGTTATTGTGACCATTTTTTTTTATTGTGTTTTAGAACAGAAAATTTAGATTATAATATAGATGAATATATTTTATAGAGACAAAGAGCATCTCTGCTCTTTGTGTTAAACGTAATAAGAAGGTTACCTTGGTATAAGCAATATAGGTGCAACAATAGGTAAATATATAATCTGAGCCGTTATAATAGCTGCGTCTTGTAATGTAGAACAAAGAACTATACTAGTGGTTTTCATTATTATATTAAAAAGAACATTATTTATAGCTGACACATTTATGTGATTTGTTTTGAAGAATGTTCTTTCTTTTTGTAAGATTAGAAGATTTATTAAAGATCCAATTGCTTGATAATACCGTTCGAAAAAGAATCTGACATGAGTAAAGCTTCTTTTTCAATTTGGTCAAATATAAGGATATCTTTTCTGTATTCTTTCTTTAAGTGGGCAACGGCTTCTTCTTTGGTTAACGCTAAGTGTTTGTACCACATAGATTGCATGGATTGTTTGGTCCAATTGGGATTAATATGATTTAGGAAACAGACGATTTCATCAGCATTGTGATACCAACGGGCTTCGGCATTTTCGGCTAATGATTGGTCATTACTTTTGGCGGCGCTAATAAGTTCAGCTGCGATTAGTAGATGTTCTTTGATTAAATAACCAAATTCCATGGCATCTTGATTTTTATAATAACGTTTAAAAAGTTGGGCAAAATCTGACGCATTGCGTAATAAACGCTCATTGGTTTGTTTTAAATTTGGGAGATTATCAATAAGGCTTATTATGGTTAGCCTGGTCCAGTATACATGCTGTTCCCATAATAAACGGAAGTGATCTCTGGTAAAGAGCTTGGCACTATTAAAGCACAAACGTTCAGTCATGGCTTCATCGCCTTTCGGGTTTTTATATTATAGTATGTAGTGTTGAAAATTTAGGAACTAAAGTGAAAAAAATAATTATTGTACTACAGATAGTTCGTAAAAAATCAATAGCACGCATGTTATAGCTGAAAAACGAAAAAAGAAAATATGGATCAGAAAAAAAAGGTATTTTTAGTTTATGTTTGCACTTTATGGTAAAATACAATATTAAAAAGAAGGAATTTTTAGAAAAATGTATAATATTACAAATAACAACTTGGTTCAATAGTTTAATTAAGTTTAATTATTGATGTTGGTCGAATTTGGTTGGAATTATTTATATTTTTGTTAGTTATTCATGCTATTTTGTTATAGAATTATGATTATAGCTGAGATGGAGGAAAAAGATGAGATTTACTATTGGTAAGCAGATATCAGCGACATGTATATTGATTATTGCGATATTTATGATGATGAATTTGTATATGTACTATCGTATAACTGTGGTCGAGCATACTTATCAAATTTTACTTGAAGATTCTACACAGTTCACAAGTGCGGCAAAAGATATTCGTTCCCAATTATGGCTGCGTAACACGTACATACGTAATTACATATTAACTGGTGATGCTAAAGATCTAGATCGCAGTAATGAAGTTAAAAAGTCAACCGAAGCACAGGTAAGTGAACTCGAAAATAAGATGAAATTTTCTAGCTCATCAAGAGAAATTGGGATTTTAAAGCTGGCATTAAACGAATATAGCAAAACCCTGGATCAAGGGGCGGAAGTTAGAAAAAAATTAGGAATAGAGGGAACTTTAAAGTTCCTCGCCGCTTCGGGAAAAAGAGCCGAAGGTATGGAAATTATTATTGATAATTTTACTGGATTTGTGAGTCAGCAGATTAGAGCGCAAATTGAAGAAACCAAGGCTCAGCAAAGTAGGGCAACTTTGATTGTTATCTTATGCAATATTGGGATTTTGTTCATTGCCATGGTGGCAGCAGTAATGTTAGCTCGTAAAATTTCACGACCAGTAACAGCAATGGCAGCTACCGCTGAAAACGTTGCTGGCGGAGATTTGAGAAGTAGAGAAATAAAATATCATTTTAATGATGAAATTGGTGATATGTCAATTTCTATACAAAAAATGGTTGATGGCTTACGAGGTATGGTACAGCAAGTGATAGCGACAGCAACTCAAGTTGCTTCGGCGAGTAATCAATTAAATTTAGTATCTGAGCAATCAGCTGAGGCGGCAGAAGAAGTTGCAAGAACAACGACGCAGTTAGCTAGTGGAGCGGTAGTACAAACAAATGAAATGAATCAAGTTGTCGATGAAGTGAGCGATATTGTTTTCAATATCAATCATGTGGCAAGTAATGCGGCTTCGTTATCTTTGCGGGCGACCAAAACCGCTGAGGTCGCTATTGTGGGGAAAACAGCCGTGACTAAGGTTGGCAATCAGATGCGAGTCATTAATAACTCGGTTAATCAATCCTCTCAGGGTATTAAGGAATTAGGCGAAAGTTCGCAACAGATTGGCAATATCGTTCAAGTCATCAGTAATATTGCGAGTCAAACCAATATGCTAGCACTGAATGCTGCAATTGAGGCGGCCAGAGCTGGCGAACACGGTCGTGGTTTTGCCGTCGTTGCTGATGAAGTAAAAAAGTTAGCTGATCAGTCTCAAATGGCTGCTCAAAATATTGCCAATATTGTAAAGACTATTCAATCAAAAATAAATGATGTTGTTACGACGATGGAAAAGGGGAGCCAAGATGTTCAGCAGGGCACGGATGACATGTCCAGTACATTAGAACAATTTAATCATATTGCAACATTGATCCAAGAACTTGAACAGCAGATCGGTGAAATCACTGTGGCAACCGCCAATGTATCTTCATCTGGGGATAAAGTATTGGTGTCTATCAGTAGTGTGAAAAAGATGGTTGAGGAAACGGTATCGGGAACACATACGATTTCTGCTGCTACCGAAGAACAGCTTGCTTCGATGGAAGAAATATCATCGTCAAGTAGCATTCTAGCAAAAAAGGCAAAAGAATTAGAAACAATGATGGCGCGATTTGAAATTTGATTAAACATATAAAGTTTGCTGGAGGCATAATATGAATAAAACTAAATTGACGATTTTTTATGTTATGATTTTATCTTTGCTCGTAGTTTCAACTGGTTGTGGCTCGTTAAGTTTAAAGGATGACAAGCCTAAAGAAGTAATTTTAAAAGCTGCAGATGTTCATCCTGATAATTATCCTACTACAAAAAGTACAAAATATTTGGCCGAGTTATTAGAGGAGCGTAGTAATGGTCGGATAAAATTACAACTTTATCCGGGTGGTCAACTTGGCGAAGGCAAAACTATTGACGATGCTATGGCAGAGGGCATCATTGATATAGATCGCGAAGGAA
The DNA here is from genome assembly GCA_963805085.1 of uncultured Veillonellaceae bacterium. Lineage (GTDB taxonomy): Bacteria > Bacillota > Negativicutes > JARBTT01 > JARBTT01 > JARBTT01. Next base: position 423,785 of record CAWDTA010000005.1, read on the forward strand.
TAGATCGATATAGTAAAGATATTAAGATGGTGCAAGCTTTCATGATGCCCTATATTTTCCGTGATTCCGCACATGAATGGAAAGTGCTTGAAGGTCCTATTGGTGATCGGTTAAAAGAAGAATTAAAAAATAATGATAAGATTGTTTTGGCTTTTTATGATTCTGGTATGCGAAGTTTTTATAGTAAGAAACCGATTCATACACCGGAAGATATGAAAGGAATGAAATTTAGAACTTTGTCTGGGGATGTTTTCAAAAATATGTTGGAAATCGTGAATGCCGAAGGAATGAATTTAGCTTATAATGATATTTATCCAGGCTTACAGATAGGAAAAATAGATGGAGCTGAAAATAATATACCAAGCTACTTAACGGCGAAACATTTTGAGATAGCGAAATACTATACCTTGGATGAGCATTTGGCAATACCAGAAATTTTGTTTATTAGTAAACAGGCTTGGGAGAAATTAAGTCCGGACGATCAAAAATTATTATTGGAATGCGGAACAGAAGCAGGCAAATATCAGCGTAAGTTATGGGCAGAATTTACCCAGGAAGGTACAGAAGAATTAAAGAGCCAAGGCGTAGAGTTTATCACTCCGGATAAAGCTGCATTTCGTAATGAAATGAATTCTTTATATCAAAAATATCCAGACAGTTTAACGCTGATCAAAGAAATACAGGCTGTAAATTAATCAAAATAAAGTGAGGTGGATTTTTAAAGTGTTTCAAGATCTTGTAATGAAAAACCGTAGTTATAGACGTTTTTTTGAAGAAGAAAAAATTACACAGGAAACGTTACTTAATTTAGTAGATTATGCCAGGGTGGTGCCATCTGGAGCGAATAAGCAGGCACTTCGCTATTATCTTGCGAATGAGAAAGAACATAATGAACAGATATTTCAAACGTTAGGCTGGGCGGGATATTTAAAAGATTGGCAGGGGCCAGTTGCTGGCGAAAGACCAGCCGCCTACATTATTTTACTGCAAGATAGCAGTTATAAGATGGCTGCTAGTTTTGATGCTGGTATCGTTGCACAGACGATATTGCTTGGTGCAACTGAAATAGGACTTGGAGGCTGCATGATTGGCAATATCCAGGCTGAAAAGTTAAAACAAGTATTAAATCTTGCAGGAAATTTAGAGATTGTACTTGTCATTGCGCTTGGAAAACCAAAAGAATCAGTTGTGATTGAAACAATGAATGGCAACGAAAATATCAAATACTGGCGCGATGAACAGCAGATCCATCACGTACCAAAACGGAGCTTACACGATATTATCGTAAGTTCAAAGTAATCAAATTGAGATGAATAAAAAACAGAGATAACATTCCTTTTATTTAGGAAGTTATCTCTGTTTCATTATAAGCCGTGTTTTACTCTATCGTGTTCTTCAGCGCGTTTGGCATTATTCCATCTATCTACGGTACCAACGAGATAGCCGGTAATGCGACGAATGCGGTCAAATTTAACTGGATCAAAATCATATTTCATCTCAACTTCATCGTTATCAATTGTTAATTCTAAATTTTTCAATATTTGATTGGGATGATTCATTGTAATATATTCAATATAATTTAAAATCTCTTGTTTTTCAATTTCTCCATTGTGTACGGTAACGTTTACATTACTGATGATCATAGCTTATTCCTCCAAAATGAATTTATTATTAATTTATAACCGTTATTAATTAATTCTATAGCTTATTTAAAACTCCTGCTAATGATTTAAAATAAAGATGAATCATTTTATCTAAGGAACATAGGATGCTGCTCTTTTAGCAAAGCTAGTAAATAATTTTTGATTTTATGATATAATGAATGGGCTAAATGTATAGGCTAGCTGTATAGGAAAACCTAGTTTAGATAAAATATAGCTTGAACTATCATCGTTTTAAGGAGATGTCAGATGACTTTTTTTAATGATTTTAAAAAATTTGCTATGCGTGGCAATGTTTTAGATATGGCTGTTGGGGTTGTCATTGGAGCAGCGTTTGGAAAAATTATTTCTTCTTTCGTGTCTAATATTTTAATGCCACCATTAGGATTGTTGGTTGGTAGAATGGATTTTTCAAATCTTTTTATCAATCTTTCAGGTCAATCCGTACATACGTTAGCTGAAGCGCAAGCAGCTAATGTTCCAGTCATTGCGTATGGTTTATTTTTAAATGCTGTAATTGATTTTACTATTGTAGCATTCGCAATTTTCTTTTTGCTTAGACAAATAAATCGCTTTTGTCCGAAACCTGAACCTGAAGTTGAGCGGAAATGCCCATACTGTTTTTCCACCATTCATGAAAAAGCAACGAGATGTTCGCATTGTACATCGACACTTTAACGGTGTCATCCTTATTACATAAAACGCTTACCCATTATGCGTGTTAAGCGATTTTATTTATAAATTTATAATTTCTATAAAGAAAAGAGGTCAATATTTTATTATGGATAGAAATGGTCAATGCTGGTGTGGTAGTGGTAAAAAATATAAAAAGTGTCATTTGAGTTTTGATGAAAAAATGGATAACATAAAACTAGATGAACTAAAAGGACATATATTACCACCACGCAGTATTATTAAAACACAAGCTGATATTGAAGGCATAAAAAAAAGTGCAAAGATTAATGATGCTGCTTTGGATTTAGTAGCTAGTCGCATCAAAGTTGGTATTGATACTGAAACATTAAATCAATTAGCACATGATTATATTGTGGAGCAGGGTGGGATTCCTGCTTGCTTAAATTATAGTGGTTATCCTAAGAGTATTTGTATTTCAATTAATCAGGTTGTGTGTCATGGCATCCCATCCAAAGATACAATTTTAAAAGAAGGTGATATTGTTAATGTAGATATCACGACGATTTTAGATGGGTATTATGCAGATGCATCACGAATGTTTATGATTGGCAAAGTAAGTGAAGAGGCTGAAAAGCTTGTACGAGTAGCAAGAGAATGCATGGAAAAAGGTATCGCTGCGATTCAGCCATGGGGCTATCTAGGAGATATTGGTGCTGCGGTAGAGCACCATGCCCACGCAAATGGCTATTCTGTTGTAGTTGATTTGGGTGGGCATGGTGTCGGTAAGAAGTTTCATGAGGAACCATTTGTGCCACATGTAGGAAAACATGGCACGGGAATGTTATTGGTACCGGGTATGGTATTAACGGTGGAACCGATGATTAACATTGGCGGCTATGAAGTTTATACGGATAGTGAAGATGATTGGACTGTTTATACGGAAGATGATTCTTTATCGGCGCAATGGGAACATACGATCTTGATTACGGAAACAGGCGTTGAAATTTTAGCAAAATAAATTGCAATAAGATACCCAATACAAAAGCTTACTCTGCACAGGTAAGCTTTTGTATTGGATATTTTTAAGATGAGATAGTTTGGTAAAAATAATTTGAAATAAATTATCTATTTGATATTGATTATCGATATCAAATATGTTATACTGTGTTCATAGCTTTTCATAGAGGCTCTCCAAAATATAAAATACACAACAAAAAAAGCTTACTTATGCTCAGGTAAGCTTTTTTTGTGCACTTTTTGCGGTGCGATAGCTTGGTATAAAATAATTTATAATAAAACATATATTTGATATTGATAATCAATATCAAATTAGTTATAATAAATTTAGTTTTGAATACAAATATAGTTATCGTTTAAGGGAGATGCTTTATGAATGTAAATCAACGGTTCGAACAGCTATTAGCTTTTCATTGTGCACCAACATTGGCAGGGATAAAATCAGCGAATCTGATAAGTTGCCAGAAAGATAAATTCGCTGATTTATTTTCTTTACTAAAAGAGTATGAATGTTGTTTAAATTGTAAAGATATTTTCTTTTCAGTTTTATCAAATACTACTAGATTTGTTGTGGTCTTGGTCTACAGGAAAACAAAGTTGGAAAAAGTCTTAAATCAGGCTGAGAGCCAAGGAATATTAAAAAAATTTGCTTATAGGCAAGGCGATAGTGTTGAAAAGCATCTTAATTATTTAAAAGTGCGTATGGCTTTTACTAAGACATTTCCACATGAAATTGGTTTATTTCTAGGGTATCCAATAGAAGATGTTTTAGGATTTATTGAAAATAAGGGACAAAAATTTAAATTATGTGGTTATTGGAAAGTGTATTCTGACGAAGCGAAAGCAAGAAAAATGTTCGAAAGCTATACAAAATGCAGCAATGTTTTTTGCAAACACTTAAACGAAGGGATTTCTATTAAAAAACTTTTAAAAGCTATTTAAAAAGAGGAGGAATAAATGTGGATAAAATTGCAGTAATTTATTGGAGTGGATCTGGAAATACAGAAAAGATGGCCAAAGCGATTGTAAAAGGTGTTAATCAGGCAGGGGAAGATGTAGATGTTTTTCAAGCCAGTGATTTTAGTGCTAAAGATATAAACGAATATGAAAAAATTGCTTTTGGTTGTCCATCGATGGGCTGTGAAGTCTTAGAAGAAACTGAGTTTGAACCATTTTTTCAAGAAATTGAATCTGCCTTAAAAGAAAAGCAAGTCGCATTGTTTGGCTCTTATGGTTGGGGGGATGGTGAATGGATGCGTAATTGGCAGGAACGCGTTATTCAAGATGGGGCGAAGTTATTCGAAGAAGGGGTAATCATTAATGATAAGCCGGATCTTGCTGGAGAAGAAAAATGTACAGCTTTTGGTGAGAGGTTCGCAAACCAATAAATAAAGAGCCAAACTGGTATGTAATATTTTTTACTACAAACCAGTTTGGCTTTTTAAGTTAAATCTCCGTGAATTGCAAGCCAGATACAAGGGGGATTGCTTGAAGTATATTCAACTCGATGTTTTTGATGTGCCGGCAGCAGAAGAAAATCGCCAGCGATGAGCTTTTTAAATTTATCATATTCAAAGGTAAGGATTGCTTCTCCTTGTAGAACGAATACCAATTCGTCTTGCGGTTGGTCGTAATAAAAATTGGTTGGCGATTTTTGTCCTGCTGAAATAATCCTTTCTACAGTTAGATTTTGATTTTCTAGGATTGTTTCAAACAGTTCTTCTTTGCTTAGCGTATTAGGCAATTGAAATAAATTCATCGTAATTTCCTTTCAGTATATCAGTAATATAGATCATAAAAAGTTTAGTAGCTTGTCGAACAATGCTAGATGCTGTTGTTATAAATTCATAGTTTTGTGGTAATAATAGTGAAAAGAAAGAAAAACATTGTTGACAAAAAATAAAAAAACATATATACTATCTAAAGTAACGCAAGTGACTCTGTAGCTCAGCTGGATAGAGTGTTTGACTACGAATCAAAAGGTCGCAGGTTCGACTCCTGCCAGGGTCACCATTTATTTTACTAAAAAAAATTGCTTTATACTAGATATTGATTTTGATAGAAATATCTGATAAAATGTCTAACATTGCCGGTATTATTTTTATGGTGGCTGTGGTGAAGTGGTTAACACGCCGGATTGTGGCTCCGGTATTCGAGGGTTCGATCCCCTTCAGTCACCCCACTAAAATTTTTATATTGGGGCGTAGCCAAGTCGGTAAGGCACGGGACTTTGACTCCCGCATGCGTTGGTTCGAGTCCAGCCGCCCCAGCCATATTTATGATCCACTAGCTCAGTTGGTAGAGCACCTGACTTTTAATCAGGGTGTCCCGCGTTCGAGCCGCGGGTGGGTCACCATTGAATTTAATGCTTTTCAGACATTTGTTTGGAAAGCTTTTTTGTTTTTAGCTATATGTAAAAATGAGTAATATAAATAAAAGTAGTCGGTTTAGTTTACTTTGGTAAAAACTTGATTAATTAATATAATAATGTTAAAATTATTGTCGGTTACTCGTATTGGAGTCGAGTGAGGGCAATACTTAAGATGTAAGCTCTTTAAATTGTGATGATTTAAAGAGCTTTTTATATGAAATAATATTTGATAGCTGATCGTCATTAGGAGAAAGCAAGAGCTTTAATGTATTTTTAATGCAAAATTGAACCGATTTTTGTTAAGGGAGTGTGAAAGTAGATCATGCCCAATAAAAAAGCGATTATAGTAGTAAGTTTTGGTACAGCTAATGATGAAATCAGAGCCTTATGTATTGAAAGTGTCGAAAATAGAATTAAACGTAGCTTCCCTGAATATGAGGTAAAACGAGCATTTACTTCAAATTTTATTATTAAAAAACTAAGTGAACGGAATATATATATCGATACTTTACCCCAAGCACTAGAAAAGCTTAAAGCTGAAGGGGTTCAAGAAGTTATCATTCAATCGACACATTTAACGCCAGGGGAAGAATATGCGAATAAAGTCATTGCTGTAGCGGATGAGTATAAGGGTGCATTCAAAACGATAACGGTTGGTCGTCCTGTTCTAATGTTTGATGGCAGCGATCATACCACAGATGATTTTTCTATTGCGATACAAGCGATAAAATCACAAATTCATTGCAATGAAGCGAATACAGAAGTTGTTTTTATGGGGCATGGTTCTCCTCATCAACATAATCCTGCATATGAACGATTGCAGAAAAAACTTGACGAAGCAGAAGAAAATATCACGATTGGTGTTCTTGAAGAAAGTGACTATCCTAACATAAAAGATGTTTTGGCTCGATTAGCAGGTAAACAGAATATAAAGAAGGTACTCTTGATGCCATTTTTATTAGTTGCAGGTAATCATGTTGTACATGACATGAATGGGGAGAAAGACAGTTCGTGGAAAAATACAATGACGAATGCTGGCTATCTTGTTGATATTTATCTGCATGGATTAGGTGAAAATGTTGCCATGCAAGATATTTATGTGCAGCACATAAAAGATATCATTATAAACAAAACATAGGTTATGATTGTATAATAAATATTTATATAGTTATTCGTAGTTTTCAATAGTTTGACAATTAGAATAACTATAGCAGTAAAGTTAGCTAACTATGGCATTTTTATAGTAACAACAAATTGATTTGTGGCTGTATGCTTCTAAGGTGAGTGTTATTTATTTTAGGTCTAGTTATTTTTATAAGGTATATCTCTTACGATGATCAATATTCATAGGATGATTATCGTGATTTTTCAGTAGTTATTAAATGATTTTGAGGTGGCAGAATGTATAAAAGTCTTAAGACAAAACTTGTGGTATTATTTATTTTATTTGCATTCGTTCCGGTCGTTATTGGTACTGCATTGAATGCATATTTTAATGTTTTAGAGATGCGGCAAACAGCTTTAGCAGCAAATAGTAATCTTACAAAAGAAATTTCCAATCAAATTAAGTCTTCGATGGATGACGCACAAGGGATCAATGAAGCATTAGCAGCAGCGCCAGCAGTGCGAGCAATGAATGCAGAGGCAATACAAGCTTTTATGATTGAAGTTCAGAAGAAAAATCCACAATTCGAATTGATCGCAGTACTAGATAAAAATGGCCAACAAATTGCGCGCACAAGCGGTAAAAATGGTGATCGTAGCGATCGTGATTATTTTAAAGAAGCAAAAAGTGGAAAAGTATGTTTTACTGATGCATATATTTCAGCAACAACGAAAGCACTTTGCGTGACGATCTCCGCGCCAATTTTAGGCGCAGATGGCAGTATTGTTGGGGTAATCGCTTCAGATGTAAGCATGAAATCTTTGTGGGATATTACCGATGCAAATGTGATTGGTAAAACAGGGTACATTGATGTTGTTGATAATAAAGGGACAATTATTGCCCATCCTAATAAAGAAAAAGTATTAGCTAAAGAAAGTTTCAGTCAATATGAATATGTAAGCAAAGTCATTAACGGTCAAAATGGCTCGGTTGATGCAAACTCTACAATTGGTAATCAAAGCTTAATTTCCTATGTGCCGGTTGAAAAATATAAGTGGGGTGTCATTGCTTATGAGCCAACCATGGAGGTCTATGCGCCTGTCATTAATAACGGTATCGTTATGGCTGTTATTGTGCTTTTATCTATTTTAATCAGTGGTTTTGTTGCCTTACGGTTAGCAAATAGTATTGTCAACCCAATTACAATGTTAATTGAGGGAGCGCAAAAGATATCCAAAGGCGATTTATCAAGTAAAATCAATGTGAATGGCGCTCTAGAAATCAATAAGCTTGCGCAAGAATTTAATCTTATGATTGATCATCTTCGCAGTTTAATTATGAAAACTACGGAAGCATCAGAAACTGTTTCAGCAGCATCACAGCAGCTTGCCGCATCGATTGATGCAGTAGGTCAAGCTACGCAGGAAGTTTCTGCGACAGTGCAGAAGGTAGCGGATGGGACGAATGAACAAGTTCGATTATCAGAGCATTCTGTTCAAGTGATTCATGGTATGATTGCGTACATTGAGAATGCCGCTAATGCCGCTGAAGGCGCAGTAAAAGTTACTGCTGATAGTAAGGAAACAGCCCATCAAGGCACGAAACAATCTGAAGATGCGATTGCTAGAATTGGTAATGTTCAGCAAGGGGTAAATGATAGTGCCGAAGTCATTAATCTTTTAGGAGAAAAATCAAGGCAAATTGGCAATATTATTGATGCCATTACAGGTCTTGCTGGTCAGACCAATTTATTGGCCTTGAATGCCGCTATTGAGGCAGCTAGAGCTGGTGAGCATGGTCGTGGCTTTGCAGTAGTAGCTGAGGAAGTGGGGAAACTGGCTGAACAATCAGAACAGGCAGCCAGAGAAATTGCTGAAATTATCAGTTCTATTCGTCAAGAAACTTTAACGGCAGTGGAATCAATGAATAAGGGAAGAAAAAATGTCGATGAAGGTGTCGTTGCAGTAGAAAAAGCAGGTGCTTCATTTCACGATATTTACAGCGCGATTACTGCGGCTAGTGAGCAGGTCAACAGTATTCTTGGCATTACCCATAAACAGAAGGAAAGTAGCTATAGTATGCAAGATTCTGTAGAAAAAATTGCTGATTTTGCCAAAGTAAATGCTGATGGAGCAGAAAAAGTAGCCGCTGCGAGTGAAGAACAAAACACAGCTGTTCAAGAAATTAAATCTGCTGCGGATGATTTGGCTAAAATGGCAGTTGAATTAAGAATGGAAATAAGCAAGTTTTCAGTTTAATTTAAAGTACTTATGCGTGAATAAAATTTATTGTTCAATACTAGCTAAAGGTTATGAAATTTAGCTAGTATTGAACATTTTTGTATGTTATAGATGACCAATTGACAAGAACAAGAAGACGTGATAACATAACTCTTGAAATAAATGATTTTTATTTCACCATACAAATAAATAATCATAATGAAACAGGTGCCCGTAAGGGCTTAATAGGGAAATCGGTTGAATGCCGGTGCGGTCCCGCCACTGTAATAGGGAGCAAATCCAAGGAATACCACTGGAGAGTTTTACCTCTGGGAAGGTTTGGAGGAGCGATGATCTAAAGCCAGGAGAACTGCCTGTTAAAAAGTCACCGTTATGTACCTGCGAGCGATGGGGATGGGGATTTACATAGATATACATGTTAATATCTAAATAAGCCTTTTTTGCTATGCATAAAAGGCTTATTTTTTGTAGTGATATCTATAGAATGAAAATAGTAGGAGGAAATTGGATGAGATATGTAGTATGTAGTATTTTAATTGTTGTAGTTGCAATTTCGGCAATATTTATAACAGGGAATGCAAATGCTCATAAAAAAGCAATTGTAGTTGTTAGCTTTGGAACAACTTTTGATGATGCTAGAACAGAATGCATTGAAAGTGTTGAAAATAAAATCAAAGCAGCCTTCCCGGATTATGAAGTGCGTCGCGCTTTTACTTCAAGAATTGTTATAAAAAGATTAGATGAACGTGGTATTCATACGGATACATTAGAAGAAGTCTTGGACAAATTGAAAACGGAAGGGTATACAGACATTGTTATCCAATCTACTCATCTGACCCCAGGAGAAGAGTATGATAAAAAAATTATTGCTCCTGTTAAAGAATATGAGGCATCTTTCAAAAGTATAAAAATTGGTAGACCTATTTTAATGAATGATGGTTCAGATAAAACAACCGATGATTTTTCTGTAGCGATGAAAGCTTTACAAACGCAACTCCCAGCATTAAAAGAAGGGCAAGAAGTTGTATTTATGGGACATGGCTCCCCACATCAACATAATCCAGCTTATCAAGCACTGCAAGAAAAATTTGATGCAGCTGCATTACCTGTAACGATTGGTGTCGTTGAAGAGACCGATCATCCTAATTTCGAGGATGTAGTAGCTCGGTTAGCAGCAAAACAATCCGTAAAATCTATTATATTGATGCCACTTATGTTGGTTGCTGGTGAACATGCCAATAACGACATGGCTGGTAACCAAGATGATTCTTGGAAAAATTCATTAGAAAGTAAAGGGTATCAAGTGGATACTTATCTCCATGGGTTAGGTGAAAATAAAGCAATACAAGATGTTTATGTACAACATGTAAAAGACGCCATTGCGAGTAAGAGTGTAAAATAAATCATTAGAATTGAACGTTTCAATAAGAGTTGGAAATCATGCTTAAGGATTTTTACCTGTTAGTTTTCCTACAAAACGCAAAAAAGATAGAAAAATAACAGGTGAAATTGATTTTATATAGTATTTATAAGAAGTAATGAAACTATTACGTAGTTTGTTTATGCTCGGTGGCATGGCAAGAGTGATACTGGCTGTTTTGCAGTAATTTAAATCATAGTTTTAAACAATTTAGGAGGAAATTATGTCGGGTATATTTTATGGTATTGGTGTAGGTCCAGGAGATCCAGAATTATTAACATTGAAAGCAGTTAATGTGATACGCGAGGTCGATGTTATCATCGCACCTAAAACGGAAAAAAAAGAAGATAGTTTAGCTCTTTCTATTGCTAGACCGTATCTAAAAGATAATGTAGAAATAGTGAAGCAGGTTTTTCCAATGGTTGTTAAGTTTGAACAATCCCCAGAAGCTTGGGAAAGTAATAAAAATGAAATTTTAGCACTTTTGCAAGCTGGCAAAAAAGTAGCGTTTTTAACCTTGGGTGATCCTATGTTTTATAGTACGTATATTTACGTGTTTAGATTACTCGAAAACTGCGGTTATAAAATTGAAACAATTCCCGGTGTGCCAGCATTTTGCGCCATTGGCAGTAAATTGGGCTATCCGTTAGTAGAAGGTAACGATATTTTAAGTATTATACCAGCAACAGCAACTGAGAAAAAAATCAAAGAAGTCATTGCTGTGACGGATAATGTTGTGATGATGAAAGTTTATAAAAATTTCCCGGAAATTGTCGATGTATTAACCGAGAATAAACTTACAGACAAAGCTGTTATGATTAGTAGATGTGGTTTGCCAGATGAAATAATCATTCGTGATTTAGAACCTGCCAAGGAGCAGAAAGTAAATTATCTTTCCACGATCTTAGCACGTCGTAGATAGTAATTTATCAGAGGAATACAAAATGTTAAAATATAAAAATAAAAATTTGTGTATGGCGATTGCACTTGTTAGCTGTTTTCTTATGGTAGTTGGTTGTTCTAAAGGTACAAAAGAAAATAGTTCAGTGGATATGCAGGGGTATCTTACGGTTACAGATGATTTAAATAGAACAGTAACTTTAGCGGAAAAGCCAGAGAGAATCATTGTTTTATCGCCCTCTTTTTTAGAACCATTGAACGCTGTAGGTGCGAAAATTATTGCTAGACCTAGTTCAAAAAATGCTGTGCCAGAGTTTGCACAAAACCTTGAAGATGTTGGAGCAGTCTATAATATTAATATCGAAAAGGTTATATCTCTTCAACCGGATTTAGTTATAGCCTATGAAGGTATGCATGACAAGTTTCTACCGATTCTAGAAACTAATAAAATTCCTGTCATTGTAATAAAAATGAAAACCTATGAAGATGTGCTTGATAAAATTAAGTTGTTTGCTGATATTACTGGGGAAAAGCAAAAAGGTGAAGATCTAGCGAGATCGATGCGTGATAAAGTGCAAGCAGTTATCACGCATATGCCGAAAGATCATAAAAAAATAGCAATTCTTCATAGTACAGCGAAGAGTGTGACTGTAGAACTAGAGGGAAGCATTGCTGGGACAACGGCAAAAATGCTTGGTTTTGATAACATCGCTGCTAATAGTAAAGCCTTGGAAAAAGATCCAGATTCTACGCCTTATAGCTTAGAAAAACTGGTAGAAAGCGATCCAGATATCATTTTTGTTGTAACGATGGGGAGTATGGAAGAGATAAAAAAACGCATGATGGATGACGTTGAAAGTAATCCTGCTTGGAGTTCTTTAAATGCGATAAAAAATAAAAAAGTATACTTTTTGCCGCAAGAATTATTTTTATTAAATCCGGGACTGAAATATCCTGAAGCAATAGAAAACATGGCAAATTTGGTATATCCAGAGGTATTTGATCATGCAAAATGATATAGTCGTTCATGAAAATAAAAATAGCAAATTTGGCATGAATATGGGGAGATGGCGAATACTAGTTTTAATAGTATTTGCCATTTTGGCAATTTTAGGCTGTGGTGTTAGTTTATTAAAAGGGTCGGTGAATATTAGTTATACTGAAATTTGGCAGATTTTAATTGAAAATGGAACAAGTGCTAAAGATCAAATCATTTTAAATATCCGTTTGCCACGCACGTTGGTTGCTGCTTTCGTAGGAATGAATTTATCTCTGTCTGGGGCGATTTTGCAGGCAGTAATGAAAAATCCTTTAGCTGATCCGCATATTATTGGCATTTCTTCTGGTGCTGGTTTGGCTGGTGTCATTATTATGATTTTATATCCGGCGATGGAATATTTGATTACTCCTGTGGCTTTCTTGGGGGCTATGGGAGCGGCAATTTGTATTTATATTTTAGCTTGGAAAGGTGGAATTCGCCCTGTTCGGATTATTTTAGCTGGGGTTGCAGTTTCAGCTTTTCTCGGTTCAGGGATTTCGTCACTAATGATTTTTTATAGTGATCGTGTGCATGGCGCACTCATGTGGATGGTTGGTGGGCTTGCAGCACGTAGCTGGCCACATGTTGATATTATTTTACCTTATGCCGCGATTGGGATGCTACTGGCTTTTTTGGGGGCGAAACATTTGAATATTTTGCAACTGGGGGACGAAATCGCTAGAGGTCTAGGTTTGCATGTTGAAATGACCCGTATTGCAATGACAGGTGTTGCGGCATTATTAGCGGCGAGTGCTGTTAGTGTTGTCGGGTTACTGGGGTTTGTGGGGCTTATTGTGCCACATGCTGCCCGTCTTATGATTGGATCCGATTATCGTTTTTTATTGCCTGCTTCGGCGCTTTTGGGAGTTGCAGTTGTTACTTTTAGCGATACTTTTGCACGAATTGTATTTTCACCGATTGAGTTGCCAGTAGGGGTTATTATGGCCTTTTTTGGAGCGCCATTCTTTCTCTTCTTGTTAAGGAGGGAACTATAATGGGTGTTATTAGAGCAAAAAATATAACGATTACGTTAAATCATAAAGAAATACTAAAAGATATCAGTATTTCTATTCTTGAAGGTCAATGTACGGTTATTCTCGGTCCGAACGGCTCGGGAAAAAGTACTTTATTAAAGGCTTTAGCTGGCTTGTTAAAATGCAACGTAGGTACGATTTATTTTGATGAGCAAGAACTTCAGCGTATATCAAAACATCAATTAGCAAAGCAAATGGCAATCTTACCGCAGGGGGCGGAAGCACCGAAGGATCTAACGGTTGGTGATTTGGTTGACTACGGACGTTTTCCTCATCGTAAATGGTGGAGCAGTGCTCCAAAAGATGACAAAGAATGTGTCCTTTGGGCGCTAAAGCAAACGGGAATGGAGCAATTCAAGAATCGTTTGGTTAGCACCTTATCTGGAGGAGAGCGCCAACGCGCTTGGATTGCGATGGCACTGGCGCAAAAACCAAAAGTTTTATTATTAGATGAACCTACCACTTATTTAGATATTGCGCATCAGTTAGAGGTCATGAATATCGTATCGCGGCTAAATCGTGATAGTGGTATTTCAGTGGTGATGGTGCTGCACGATATTAATCATGCCATGCAGTTTGCCGATGAAATTGTCATTTTAAAAGATGGGGAAATCTTTGCAAAAGGCGAACCAGAAAAAGTGATTACAGTTGATCTATTAGAAAAAGTATTTGGCGTAAGTGCAGATGTTTTTATCAATCGTGAGGGTAGAACGGTACTAGTGCCAACGACTTATTCAAAGCCAGAATAAACTAAGGAGTTATTGCGCAATAAAGCAATAGCTCCTTAGTTTATTTCTACTATTATATGAAGTCTATAGGGAAGAAAGTTAATACAATTTTTGAAAATCATTATCATTTATCTTGACAAAAAAGATTATGTATTATATTATAAATCCATAATAATGATTATGATTTTCATTATCATTATTATGGATTTATAATTTATGAGTATGATTGGAGGAACAGAGATGACATTAAATGATGTGAAACCAGGTACTACTGTGAGAATAGAAGGACTGGAAAATTCAAATATAAAATCTCGTCTTATGAGTATGGGGTTAATTAAGGGAACGTCAGTAAAAGTATTGCGCTCAGCGCCGATGGGGGATCCAATGGCTATATCGGTACGTTCGTATAATTTAGCAGTACGTGTAGCAGATGCAAAAAAAATTGCGGTGAGTGCAATATAATTTTGAGGAGTTGATGGATAATGGCAACACTTTCTGTGGCGTTAACAGGTAACCCGAATACAGGGAAAACAACAATATTTAATGCTTTAACAGGGGCGAGACAAAAAATTGGTAACTGGCCAGGGGTAACTGTAGATAAAAAAGTTGGTTATATAAATCACAATGACCGTGCGATTTCCGTGATTGATTTACCAGGTACTTATAGTATTAATGCGCGCTCTGCTGAAGAGCAAATCGTAATTGATTATTTATTGAATGAAAAACCAGAAGTAGTGGTAAATGTATTAGATGCTTCCAATTTAGAACGTAACTTATTTTTAACGTTGCAATTACTTGAATATGGGATTCCAGTTATTCTTGATTTGAATATGATGGATGATGCCCAAAAACGTGGATTAAAGATTAACGTCAAAGAATTAGAAGATCAGGTTGGAATGCCAGTGGTAGAAACCATTGCAAAAGATGGTAAAAGCATAAAAAAATTAATGGATGTTTTTACTGAGAAAACATTAGAGAATTATAGAGTAAGCCCTTTGATTGAAGCACACATTGCAAAAACCAAAGAAATAAATAATAGTAGTAGTAGTAAAGAAGAGATAGAAGAAGAAGTGATTACACTTCGGTATGCACTTATTGATAGTATTGTGGCAAAAGTTGTGAAAAGAAGTGGCGCGAGTACTTCTCTAACTGAAAAGATTGATCATGTTTTTGCCAATGGATTTTTAGCTTTACCAATTATTTTAGCAATCATTTATGGTGTTTTTGAAATTACATTTACTTGGATAGGACAGCCAATGGCGGATTTTATTAAGGATTTCATTGGTGATACTTTAACCCCTTGGGCTGCTGATGCATTGGCATCTTTAGAGGTTGCGGATTGGCTACAATCGTTGATTGTCGATGGAGTTATTCCTGGCGTTGGCGGTATATTGACTTTTGTGCCACTCATTTTCACCTTGTTTTTCTGCCTAAGCTTCTTGGATGGTACAGGGTATATGGCACGTGTTGCGTTTATAATGGATCCTGTTATGCGTCGTACCGGTCTTACAGGTAAAGGGGTAATGCCTCTTATTATGGGCTTTGGCTGCGCGGTTCCAGCGATTATGGGAGCAAGGGCGTTGGACTCTGAAAAGGATAGAAGAATCGCAATGCTCGTTACTCCGTTCTTGACTTGCGGGGCAAAGCTTCCTGTTATGGCATTGTTTGCGGCTTTATTTTTCCCAGATGATGCAACGAATGTGGTGTTTTCTATTTATGTTGCTGGTGTTATTGTGGCGATTGTTATGGCGAAAGTTCTTAATTCTACTACTTTTAAAAGTGAGGAAAGCACTTTCTTATTAGAATTACCAACGTATAGATTTCCTGATATGAAAACAGTTTTTTTCGAAACTTGGGATAAGGGAAAAGGTTTTTTAGTCAAAGCTGGTACTATTATTTTTGCGATGTCGATCGTTATTTGGTTCTTGAGTAATTACAATTTCAGTGGGCAAGTTGAAATGGAAGAAAGCTTCTTAGCATCGATTGGTGCAGTTGTAGCGAATATATTTACGTTCCATGGTTTTGCTACTTGGGAGGCAGGTGCGGCTGTTATTACGGGTATTTTGGCGAAAGAAGCAATCGTATCTACGATGGGGGTTCTATATGGGGTTGCAGACATCGCGGATGACGCAGCGCAAGCGGCACAGCAAATGCAATCAACTATTGGTGCTTCATTTTCAGCACTTTCCGCGTACGCTTTTATGATCTTTATCGCATTGTATACGCCATGTATGACTGCGCTTGGGACGATTAAAAAAGAATTTTCCTCTTGGAAATGGACTTTGTTTTCTGCAAGTTATACCTTTGTTGTTGCATGGGTAGTCTCACTCGTGGTGTATCAAGTTGGTAAATTATTAGGGTTTGGTGCTTGAGTAACACAATTTAAATAAAACTAATTTTTTTATGGGAGGAACAGCATAAAAAAATTAGTTTTTCGAATATGGATGGCGTAAAGGAGAGGTTTATTATGACGACAGGCTTTATTTCAACAGTGGTTATTGCCATTGTGATTGGTTTTGTTTTTATGTTAGGAATGAGAAAAATCATTAGAAAATTTACGAAGGGCGAAAGCGATTGTTGCTCTACAGGAGGCGGTTGTGGTGGTTGCAGCGGTCAGTGTTCAGCAAAAGTAAAAAGTTAAAAATATTTCTATATAGAAACTTTCTAGTAAAGGTGAAGTTATGAATGATTTACTTTTGTCAGGAGATTTACATGAGATCGTAGATGCCTTTAGTACGACGTTAGATGCTAAAAGTACGTACACTTGTGGACACTCAGAAAGAGTTGCCGAAATATCTTTAGCAATGGCAAAGGTGTTAATTTTGCCCGAAAGTGAGCAAATGCGAATCCATATTGGTGCGCATCTCCACGATATTGGTAAAATCGGTATTCCTGATTGTATTTTAAACAAACCAGGAAAATTAAATGATATCGAATATGAAATGATGAAGACTCACCCTACGATTGGTTATCATATTGTGAGTAAAATAAGAGTGTTAAAACCAATGGCCGATATTGTTCGGCATCATCACGAGCGTATTGATGGAAAAGGTTATCCAGATGGATTAAAGGGTGACGAAATTTCCTTAGCTTCGCGAATTGTTGCGATTGCAGATACGTTTGATGCGATGACAAGTCAGCGAGCATATCGTAAAAAGCTAAGCATAGCTGAGGCGATTGCAGAGCTAAAGCGTCATCAAGGCACGCAATTCGATGTGGCTATTATTGACGTTGTTATTGATAATAAAATATTGGAGAAGTTTGATTTTTGATTAGAAAACTATTACAAAATATGTGTGATAGTTTTCTTTTGTTTATCAAACTGAAAAGTGTATTTGTGAAAGGAAAGCATTTATCGTAGAAACAATCTGTTATATAATAAATAAAGTAAAAAATCAGAGTTAGGAGATTCTTATATGAAGAAATGGTTAATAGTTTATTCAAGTAATACTGGCAATACAAGACAAGTGGCAGCAGCGATAGGGGAAGAGTTAGCCGACAAAGCGGTTATAAAAGACATAAAAGAAAAGCCTAGTATCGATGAATTTGATGTCATCGTGATTGGCTTTTGGGTAACCCGAGGAGCCCCGGACCCTTTCTCAAAAGAGTTTTTAGCAAGTGTCAAACATAAGCAAGTTGTTTTATTTCAAACATTAGGCGCAGATCCTATTAGTGAACATGCGGTTACTAGCTTAGCAAAAGCAGCTTACTTAGTAGGGGAAGGTTGTAATATTCTGGGTACTTTTTCTTGCCGTGGAAAAATCAATCCAGCGTTACTTGAAAAACGTAGAAATTTGCCGGTAGATAACCCGCATCATCATAGTGAAGCTAATTTGAAACGTTGGGAGGCTGCTGCATCGCATCCTGATAGTGCGGACTTAGACCGGGCACGGGTTTTTATTGATAATATGCAACGTAAATTGGTTATGTTAGAAAATATAATAAGCGTTAATAAATACCTTCTGTAAGTATATTGACAATATTGAATAGTAATGATAATATGAATAAAATATATATTTTGTTTAAAATTGCATAAGAAGAGTTAGGTGTCCTTGAAGGACTTAATAGGGAAGTTTGGTGAAATGCCAACGCGGTCCCGCCACTGTAATAGGGAGCGATTCCAATATATGCCACTGAACAACTGTTTCGGGAAGGTTTGGAGGAGCGATGACCTAGAGCCAGGAGAACTGCCTAATTGACGATCACCGTTTGACCTGCGAGCGATGGGAAGGGGATTAATAGAGTAATCTATTTTTCTCGACTATTTTTAAATTGTCGAGATTTTTATTTTAGATTGATTTATTATAGCTAATTAGCCTCTTTTTACGTTACGTAGAAAGGGCTTTTATTATTTCGTCGAAAAGTTTTTCCTGCTTTTTAGCTTTTGCAGGGAAATATTGCTCATATAGTTTAGTTGCCTTGTTGCGTTTTTTGCGTAACTTATGTTCCTACGCTCATAGGAACATATTTTTTCAATCAACAGTCAAATCGGCTGTTATGATAGATAGTCTTGGACGTTGCCATGCAACGTCCAAGACTATTGATTTTTATGATTGTAAAAGCAACATTCATGGTAAGTGAAAATTTTCCTTTCTATTCTCTTCGTTATATAATAAAATTAGAAATTATGTCTTGCAATAGAGGTGAATAAAGTGATTGAAATCCAAACCTTAGTAAAAAAATTTGGCAAACGAACTGCTGTAAATGGGCTAAATTTAGAAATAGAACAAGGTGAAATCTTTGGCCTGCTTGGTCCAAATGGTGCGGGAAAAACGACAACAATTCGCATGTTAACAATGTTAACGAAGCCAACATCCGGTGATATCCTGATTAATGGCCTTCATATTGGGCGGGATGACGAAAAAATCAAAGCCTTGATTGGTGTTGTTCCGCAACATATTAATTTAGATCAAGATTTGACGGTTGGTGAAAATCTTGAATTGCATGGTCGTCTACATCATATGTCTGAAAGTCAACGCAAGACGCGTACGATGGAATTACTAGATTATGTAGAGCTAACTGAACGTGTTCATGATCGTGTACAATCCTTATCGGGTGGGATGAAACGTAGACTTTTAATCGCTCGGGCTTTGATGCACCAGCCGAAAATCTTATTGTTAGATGAACCTACGGTTGCCCTTGATCCACAAGTCAGAAGGCGATTGTGGGATTTGATTCGCCGGATGCATAACGATCATATTACGGTACTGCTTACGACGCATTATATTGAAGAAGCTGAAAATCTTTGTAATCGTGTGGCTATTATGGAAAAGGGGAAGCTGATTGCTCTCGATACACCGGTTAGTCTATGCCAACACGTTGGTGCTTATGTGGTGGAATGGGAAGGGGATACTGGGCGTAAATACAACTTTTTTACAGCGCGAGAACAAGCTGCAGACTTTGCTGGTACACTTGATGCCACAACAATGATTCGCCATTCAAATTTAGAAGACGTTTTTGTAGAGTTGACAGGAAGAAAGGTGATCGATTGATGCTTTACGATATTATGACAGTATTTTGGCGGGATTGGTTGGTATTGAAACGGCGGTTGGGTAAATTTTTGTTAAGTCGTATGGTGGCACCTATGCTATATTTGGTTGCTTTTGGCTGGGGGTTAGGTAGGAGTATTCCGGCGACAACAACTGGCGGAAGCTATCTGGATTTTCTCGTTCCGGGGATTTTGGCATTAAATTCGATGAATATTAGTTTTAATAGTGTTGGACCGTCTTTGCATACCGCTCGCATGTATCATAAAAGTTTAGAAGAATATCTAGTGGCACCTATTAAGCCCTTGGCATTTATTATTGGTAAAATTGCGGCAGGTACCCTGCGAGGAATACTATCTTCGCTAATTATTGTCGTTATGGCCTATGCTTTTGGTGCCAATTTTCACATCAATATTCTTTTTGTTAGTGTAGTAGCGATTAATTGTATTATTTTTTCGGCACTCGGTTTTATTACAGCGATGATGATAAGTTCGCATGAAGATATGGGGAGTGTCAATACGTACTTGTTATTACCGATGTCGTTTCTCTGTGGAACTTTTTTTTCACCTGATAAGTTACCAATGATTTTTAAGGTCGTTATCGAAGTATTACCACTTACCCATACGAGCACATTGCTGCGAAGCATTGGCACCGGCAATGAAGTTTCGTTAGTTTCATTGGTTGTTTTACTTATATATGTAGTTGTATTGATTGGAATTTGTATCTGGACGATGCATAGAGTGTGTAAATAAGTAATGAGGATTTCTTTTAATATGCATTTTGCGTATTGCGCAGCAGTAGTATAATGGCAAATCGTATAGTAATAAAATATTTGACAACGTAATAGTATTGTGATATTATATATAAGTAAGTTAACGAACTAGTTAACACTACATGCGGGTGTGGCGGAATTGGCAGACGCACCAGACTTAGGATCTGGCGGGTAACCGTGGGGGTTCAAGTCCCTTCACCCGCACCATTTGATGATATGACCTCTGTAGAAAGTTGCAGAGGTTTTTTGTATGCAAATATAATGAATTATTATTTTATAATTGTATCATGTCGTTATTGAGAAGTTTAGCATGTACCAAATTCTAAAAATAGATAGAAATTTATTCTATGCACATATATCACTAATTAGGATTTTATTGAGTTTACAGGATAAATATAGTACAATTAAATGGCGAATATTAAAAAAAATGCTAAAAACAGTAAAATTTGTAACAAAAAAGAAGAGGAGCGTCATCTGCTATGAATTTTTTGAACAATATCAAGGTCGGTTTCAAAATAGGCATTTTAGTTTTAACTGCGTTGATAGTAGTAGCTATTGTTGGTGGAATAGGATATTTGTATTTGCAAAAAAGCAATGTTAGTATGAGTGTAATGTATGAAGAGCGATTGATTCCAGTAAGACTGATTAACGAAGTTAGGGCATCTGTAGCAATGACAAATTCAGCGATTTTAGAATTAATGATTACCACGGATGATAATAAAAATAAAGAACTTGAAAAATTTATAGAGGATAACTCAAAACGATCAAATGACGTATTTGCCAAGCTTGAAAAAGTTAATTTAGATGATAAAGGAAAAACCATATTTGCAAAGGTACAAACCATTAAAGA
The DNA here is from genome assembly GCA_963805085.1 of uncultured Veillonellaceae bacterium. GTDB lineage: Bacteria > Bacillota > Negativicutes > JARBTT01 > JARBTT01 > JARBTT01. Next base: position 445,044 of record CAWDTA010000005.1, read on the forward strand.
TAAGTACCGGAATGAACGTAAATCTGTTATTGCTTTAGCTGATCAAAATAAAAATGAAGAAGCATATCATCTTTATAGCGCTAAAGTACAGCCGTTAGCTGCTGAATATATAGCAAATTTACAAGAGCTATCTATATATTATTCTGAAATATCAGAAAAAATGGAGAATGATAATGAGATTGCGGCTAGTCAAGCGAATAAAATTATATTGGGGATAATTTTATTTGCTGTTATCATTTTAGGGATAAGTGGAGTATATATTAATAAAACCATAGCCAACCCATTACATATGATGGTGAATGTTTGCAAAGAAATGGCAAATGGTGATTTTAGAGATAAACCACGGAGAGTGCTTAGAAAAGACGAAATTGGTGAAGTGGCAGATGCTTTGGCTAATATGCGAGATAGTCTTCGTGGTTTAATGAAGCATGTGAATGTTTCTGTGGAACAATTGGCAGCGTCGTCAGAAGAATTGACTGCTAGTGCAGATCAATCAGCAGAGGCAGCTACTCAAGTGGCTATATCTATTACCGATGTGGCAAAAGGTGCTGAAGAACAGTTGCAAGCAGCGAATCACACGTCCTCAGCGGTAGAGCAAATATCCGCAAGTATTCAGCAGATTTCGGCTAATGCGAATGAAGTAGCTGGACAAGCGATGCAGGCGGAAGAACAAGCAACTAAAGGGAATCAATCCGTTGGTAAAGCTGTTGCACAGATGAAATCAATTGAAGAAACGGTAGTTTCTTCCGCGCAGGTCGTAAAGAAATTGGGGGAACGTTCCAAAGAAATTGGACAAATTGTTGATACGATTTCTGGCATTGCTGGACAGACCAATTTACTTGCTCTCAATGCTGCAATTGAAGCAGCCCGTGCTGGTGAACAAGGACGTGGCTTTGCCGTTGTTGCTGAAGAAGTTCGTAAATTAGCTGAACAATCACAAGATGCAGCGAAACAAATCGCGAGCTTAATTGGTGAAATACAGGGTGAAACAGAAAAAGCAGTAGCTGCGATGGACGATGGTACGCGTGAAGTCAAGATCGGTGCCGAAGTTGTGAATGAATCAGGTCTGGCTTTCCAAGATATTGCCACTAGAGTCAATCATGTAACTGGTCAAGTAAAAGAAATATCTCAAGCAATAGATCATATGGCGGAAGGTAGTCAAAAAATTTTTGCATCGGTTCAAAGGATCGATCAGTTGAGCAAAAATGCTTCAAGTGAATCACAATCGGTATCAGCAGCAACCGAAGAACAGTCTGCATCTATGGAAGAAATTGCTTCAGCTAGTCAATCGTTAGCTAAATTGGCGATGGATCTCCGCTCTGAGGTTGGCAAATTTAACATTTAAACGAAAATAAGAATGATATATGTTGGTTTTTAGTGTATAAAGTGCTCTTACTAGTAAAATTTTTACTAGTAAGAGCTTTTTTTATCTATGTTTGTTATAAAAACTAAAGTCATCTTTTGCAAAAAAAGCAAGAGATGACTTTAGTTTTTATTTCGTATTAATATCAATGTTACGTGGTTTCCATTTTAAAATAATTTTGACTTTTCTGCTTGTTTGGTTAATCAATAGCTATCGTTTTTCCATGGTGGACAATTGTCATTATCTGATATCAATATTTCAATAGCCCGCCGTTTGTTAGGGGAGAGTTTGTTTAGCTTAATTAGAAATTGTAAATCTTCATCGGAAATATATATACTATTATAGATTGATTTTGTAAGTGGTTGCTGTTGACCACCAATGAGCCAATCTGTGCTCACTTCATATAAATCAGCCAATACTTTAAGAGTATAAGGATCTGGTGAGCTAATATTATTTTCATAATTGGATAGAGTTTTATTATTAATTCCTGTCCGCTCTTTTACTTGAATCTGTGATAGTTTAGACTGTTCTCTTATTTGCCGTAAACGATCTCCTAATTTCAATGTATTTCACCTCCGTTCATTCTATGATACAAAAAAATGATGTAAAAAGATTTTTATTCCAAGAATAATAGAAAAATGTATTGACTTCCCAATAAACAGGAACTATAATCAAACTACATTTGATTAACGCTATCCTTTAAAAAATGATATGTTCATTTGCAATACTTAAAAATCATTGGTTTTGTCGTAATTTTAGCAATATTTATAAGGAGAGATAATTATGAGTAAATATCAGAAAAACAATGTAGGTACTAACGTAGATCTAGATCACATTACTTTAACCGATGTCATTAATATGGATTTTCTTCAACGCTTTCAAGATGATTTTGCAAAGGGCGTGGGCGTGGCAAGTGTAACGGTTGATCCTGATGGAAAGCCTCTTACAAATCCTAGCAGCTATACTCGTTTTTGCATGGATTATACGCATTCAACGGAGTGCGGTGATAAACGTTGCGCTGAATCACATCATAAAGGTGGCGAAGAAGCCGTACGGACAGGTAAACCAATAGTATATGAATGTCATGCTGGTCTTATTGATTTTGCAGCACCAATCATGCTTGAAGGGCGACATCTTGGAACGATTCTTGGTGGACAAGTTCTTACAGGCGTACCAGAGGAAGAAAAATATCGTAAAATTGCTGGGGAAATCGGTGTTGACGAAGACGGCTTTGTTGAAGCTGTAAAAGAAATAAGTCAATTGTCTAAGGAAAGAATCGAAGCTGCAGCGAATGTGCTATATATTGTTGCCAATAACATGTCAAAAGCTGCTTATCAAAAATTAAAATTACAAACCTCATCGGAAACACTAAGTGATGGAATTAGTCAAATATCGGCGACGATGGAAGAATTGGCGGCTTCTGCATCCACAGTGAGTCATACGCAAACTAGCTTAAATAATGAAATTAAAAATGTGAATGAAGTAACGGGAAAAATTGACGAAGTAATGGAGTTCATTAAAGATATTGCTGATGAAACTAGATTGTTAGGCTTAAATGCAGCGATTGAAGCAGCAAGAGCAGGGGAAGCAGGCTTAGGTTTTGGAGTTGTAGCACAGGAGATTAGAAAACTTTCTGATGACTCGAAACAAACCGTTGGTAAAATCAAAGAACTTACGACGATTATTAAAACGTCTGTAGATAAAACAGTCGTTATGGGGAATGAAACAACAGAAACTATTGAGCAGCAAGCAGCTGCAATAGAAGAGGTGACTGCTAGTGTGGAAGAAATTAACAGCCTGACTGATCAACTAAATATTTTAGCAACAGAAGAATAATAGCTATAAGAGGAGGGATTTGTTTTGGCTAGTATACAATTGGTTGTATTTGCGTTAGATAATCAAGAATATGGCATTGATGTTTTAGCGGTAAATGGTATTTTACGATCGAAAAAATTTAAAATTCAGTTACTGCCGGGAACGCCAAAAGAAATAGAGGGCATCATTAATTTGCGCGGACAGATTAAGTACTTGTATAATTTGAGAAATAAATTTCATTTAATGGACGTAGAAATGTCCGATGAAAGCAAGTTTGTCATGTTGAATGTCCACGATTCTATAGCGGGGTTAATGGTGGATGAAGTTACCGATATCGTTAAAATGGATGATGGAGATTTAGAGCAGACACCAGATTCGATCAGTGGTTTTACAAATCATTATATTAAAGGAATCGGTAAAGTGGACGAGCGTTTGATTATTATCCTGGATCCAGAAAAAATTTTGTCTAAGGAAGATTTTGAGGGTCTTAAAATTACGGAAAATGAAGCTGTTTAGTTAAAATAAGCATTAAAAAGCCTATGAATTTCAATTCAATTTGAAGTTCATAGGCTTTTTATATTTGAGTAGTTTTACTGTTACGATATTTCTATGGTTGATTCATTTAAGTTGATGGTTATGGAATATAAATTAATCCAGATAAAAATGTAATACCTTCGTTATTTAGATAGCTTTTCAAGTTTTGTAAAGAAGTAAATAATTGTGTGAATTTTAAACGTAACCAGAAGCGAGCAAAGGTATGCGAATTTCCGCCAAAGATAGGAATTCGATTTAAATAATAGGCTGTAGAACTTGTCGTATCTCGTCCAAGATTAATCGTAAAAGCTCCGCGATAACCAGCGTCTTTTGTTGCATCGATAACTCTTTGATCATATTTACCACAAGGATAAGCCAGATATTCAACCTTTTTACCAAGTCGCCATTCTAACCCCTCTTTTGATTTTGTTAATTGCTTACGCAGATCATTATCATCAGAAACATTGGTCAGCGTAACATGACTTAATGTATGACTTTCAAAAGAAAACCCCTTGCTAGACATCTCTTTTATTTGATCCCATGTTAGATAACGATCATAGGTATTCACAAAATCAGATATTACGAATATTGTAGCTGTAAAATTGTATTTTTGTAAAATAGGATAAGCCACCAGATAGTTATCTTTGTAGCCATCATCAAAAGTTATCAAAATAGGTTTTGATGGGAGCTCTTTTCCGGACTCCAGATAATCTGCTAGTTGATCTGGAGTAATTGCCGAATAACCTTCCTTTGACAAATATTTTATTTGTGCTTCAAACTCGCTGGCGCTAAGCGTTAGCGGATTGTGGGCGACATCGTTAATTTGGTGATAATTTAAAACTGGTACTCCTTGAAAGTAAGTTAAGGCAATATAAATTCCCGACAAAAGAAAAACAAATGCAGCGGCTACTCCCAATGTAAAAATTTTTTTCGTAAACAAATGCAAAAAGAATACACTCCTTTCAAGGTCTAAGGGTAGATCTAATTAAGATAATAACGGATGCATTTATTTTATTGGATTGATTTTGAGTCGAAAAACGTCTCGTGTAAAATATGGATGCTTGTTATCATAGTTTAGATAAGATTTGTATTCTATTATATCAAATATATGAAAAGCAAGCTACTTTTTCTATATATTTGATACGAACAGATAAAGGAAAATGTGTATAGATGCGTTATTATTATGTATGTCTTGCAGGATTTTTGTATTTTAAGGATAATTAAGATACAAATAGATCATTCTAGTTATAAAACAAGATTGAAGTATGTTAAGAAGATAAGGATTGATAATTAAATGAATCAAAATCAAGCAAAAAATCGTGTCGTGTTATTTGCAATATTTATAATTATTATTTTGCTAATTTATTGGCTAAAACCGGAATCACTGCATAAGGTTATTCAATTGCTTCTCGCAGGTGATCTGGAGGCCAGTATTGAGTATATTCGCTCTTATGGTCCTTATGCAGCCTTAGTAAGCTTCGTCATAGTCGTATTTATTAATGCAGTTGCTGTTTTACCCAATATTTTTATTTTAGCAGCAAATGGTATTATTTTTGGGATAGTAGAAGGGACTATGATATCCTGGTTAGCAGAAACTGTCGGTGTAGTGATCAGCTTTGCTTTCATGCGTTATTTTTTTCAAGATTATGCCCATCGTGTGATTGTGCGCAGTAATTCATTGCAAAAAGTAAATGATTTTAGTGGCAAAAAAGGTTTTCAGATTATGGCAATCGCCCGCAGTATTCCTTTTGTTCCTTCTGGGCTGATTACAGCCTTGGGCGCACTCAGCGACATTAGTATGAAAGATTATATTTTGGCGACTTTGATTGGTAAGTTACCATCGGCATTAATTGAAGTTACGCTCGGACATGATTTGGCGTCCTATCATGAAAACTCAATGCGATTGACTGTGGTTATCTTAATTTCTGTAGCTGCCTATGGCGGTTATTTATGGTATAAGAAAAAGAAAGATCCAGTTTAATGTAAAGCTGTTTCTAGTAAATTGAAAAATATAGAAAAATATGATTTTTTAAGATTCTGTAATCATACCACCATTGACGTGAAGAACTTGACCGGATACATAGTTAGAATCTGAACTAGCTAGATATACGTAGGCAGGTGCTAGTTCAAAGGGTTGGCCAGCGCGTTTCATGGTAGCATTGTTCCCGAAACCAGTTATTTTTTTCATTGAAAAAGAAGCGGGAATCAGTGGAGTCCAAATAGGACCAGGAGCAACTGCATTTACACGGATTTGTTTTGATGCTAGCGACAATGATAATGAACGGGTAAAGCTGACGATGGCACCTTTTGTCGCTGAATAATCAATTAAATCTTTGCTTCCATTATAAGCGGTTATCGAAGTAGTATTTATGATAGAACCATTTTTCGGCAGATAGGGCAATGTGGATTTTGTTAAATAAAAGAATGGATAAATATTGGTTCGGAACGTACGATCAAGTTGGTCAGCATTGATATCAAGAATAGAAGTTTTAGGAAATTGAACGGCGTGATTGTTGACCAATATATCAATATGCCCAAACGTTTGTATTACTTTGTTAACAATTTTATCAGAGTGAGCTTCCTCACATAGATCTCCTGGGAGTAGCAGGCATTTGCCCCCCAGTTCATTGATTCTCGCTTGGGTCTCTTTGGCATCACGATGTTCGTTGAGATAGGAGATGACAATATAAGCTCCTTCTTTGGCAAAAGCATAGGCAATTGCACGCCCGATGCCGCTGTCACCACCTGTAATTAAAGCCACTTTGTCACGTAATTTGCTACTGCCTCGGTAGTCTTTATTTTCGGATATTGGGCGAGGTGTCATGTTATATTCTATTCCTGGCTGGCAGAGTTGCTGTTGTGATGGAAAGGCAATTTTTGTTTTACTAGATTGTATTTTTGTACCAAAGTTTGAGTATTTAGGATACATATTTGTGATCACTCCATTCAATTAATTTTTTTATGATGTAGTATTACTGGACATAGTATATCCAGTTTGTAAAATTGTTTACATGAGTATGACAACAGCAAAATCAAAAAAAATTGCCAATATAAATATAAAACAAAAAATCCAAAGCCATTAAGGTTTCGGATTTTTTCTGGTTTTATTTATTTTAGCCCAAGGCGTTTTAATTTACGCCACAGCGTCGAGCGACTTATGCCCAGTATTTTTGCGGCTTCAGCATATTTTCCTTTCGTTAAGGTAAGAGCTTGTTTGATTTCCTCTAATTCATTGGGGATTAGTTGAGTCGGAATGGTGCAATCATCTGAATCTTCAAGCATGAGATTGATAATGGATGCATCAATAATTTCACGTTTGTGAATTGCTATCACTCGTTCGATAATGTTTTTCAGTTCACGTATATTACCAGGCCAGGTATAATTCGTAAGTGCTTTTGTGGCGGATGAGGCTAGCTTTAAATGGTTTTTTATTATACCTGAATGCTCTCTTAAGAAAAAATCAGCTAATAATTTAATGTCTTTTTTTCGCTCGCGCAGAGGCGGAATTTTAAGTTGTAGGACATTTAGACGATAATATAAATCTGCTCGAAATTTATTTTCGTTTATGAGAGTCTTTAAATTTTTATTTGTAGCAGCAATAACACGAACGTCAATATGGATAATTCGATCGCTGCCTAAACGCATAACATTTCTTTCTTGTAAAATGCGTAAAAGTTTGCTTTGCATAACATAGTCCATTTCGGCAATTTCATCTAGAAAAATTGTTCCACCGTGGGCTACTTCAAATAATCCTGGTTTTCCTTTAGGATTTGCTCCGGTAAAGGCTCCACCTACATAACCGAAAAGTTCGCTTTCGAGTATTTGGGCGGGGAGAGCAGCGCAGCGCAGTTAATCGCTACAAATGGTCCTTGATGGCTATTGCTATAGCTATGGATGCTTTGGGAAAATATCTCTTTACCGGTGCCTGTTCCGCCAACAATTAAAATATTTGAATTTGTTAAGGCAAATTGCTTCGCTATTTCTATTATCTGTTTCATTTCTATAGTCGTATTCTCGATGTCTTTGAAAGAAAAATTTGCAATATGTCCAGAAGCATAAATTCGGCGTCTTACCCGAGCCTCCATTTGTTGAATTTGGGTTGCGTCTTGAAAGGTGACAACAGCACCAACGGTTTTGCTATTGACGATGATAGCTATTTTATTGCATAAAACATCAACTTCATTTATTTTTAGAATTTGCCCTAAGTCATCAATTCCTGATTGTATTACTTGCTCAAGATTAAGGTTAGGCCAAACTTTGGTTATTTTTTTACCAGTAGACTCAATGGCATTCATACCTGTAATACGTTCTGCTATGGGGTTGAAAAAAGTAATGCAATAATTGCTGTCAACTGAAATGATTCCTTCATAGGCGTAATCAAGGACAGCTCGAAAAAGACTGGTTTTTGCTTTTTCTAAGTTGCGTGCATGAGCAATTCGTTTTGCTTCTTGCGCCGCTTGTAAGATACCTTCGACACCACTATTCATAAGTTCAAATGGGTAGTGGTGTTTTTGTGCTGCTTTTTTCGTAATGAATCCGCCGATAACGACATTTACGCCATCGCAGAAAGCCTTTGCTACTTGAGCTTCGGCTTCACTCTCATCATTTATGGGATAGGGTCTGATATCGACATCGAGAATTGTATTCAAACAGTCAATTCCCTGAAGCATTGAAGGGAAAGAAACAGCTCCGATAGAACGGCCGTGTAATTTTGCTTTCTCAACAGTTCGAATAATATCAAAACCAGTAATAGGAACCTCAACCACAGTAACAGGAAAATTAGATTTTTTTATAGCTAGTGCAGTGCCACCTCTAGTAATGATAATTTCAGTTCCATTTGCGACGAGTGCAGATACCATTCGTAATCCTTCACTGAGTAATCCTTGCTCCATGTTTATCATCATGGCAACCTTTAAACGTTGCACGGGCAATTTTCAGCATACTGGAATGGGGAGCTAGAAATGTTATTTGGGACATATTTTGACCTCCTTGTGCAACGAATTGAAACGTTATATATGTGTAATTATAGAGTTTTTTTGTTGAAACTGCAATTGAATATTTAAAAGAAAAAGTGACGCGCCCTTATGAAATATATCATACTGATCCAGGCTATCAGTATGGTTCCGAACATACCTTTGATGTATCAGAATTTCAACCGCAATTAGCTGCACCGTATAGTGTAGATAATGTGAAAGAGATTACTGATTTTATTGGCAGAAAAGTTGACCAAGCATATTTAGGTTCCTGTACTGGCGGGCGTGTGCCAGATTTGACGGTAGCTGCTAAAATATTAGCTGGTAAAAAAATCAATCCTGATACAAGATTTATAGTGGTTCCAGCATCGCAGGCGGTTTTCCTTGAATCCATGAAACTTGGTTATATACAAACACTTGTTGAGGCTGGTGCTACTTTCGTTACTCCAGGCTGTGCGTGTTGCTTAGGTACGCATGAGGGGATGATTGCTGAAGGTGAAACTTGCATTTCCTCAACCAATCGGAATTTTCCTGGGCGTATGGGACATAGAAAAGGAAAATTTTTCTTGGATCACCAGCCGCAGTGGCTGCTGCAGCGTTAGAAGGGAAAATTGTTGATCCTTCTAAATATATTGACTAAGGAGTTGTTGTATTATGGAAAAAATGGTTAATGGCAAAGCTTTTATTTTTGGTAAAAATGTTGATACTGATCAAATATATCCTGGGCGGTTTGTAGAATTTACTGATGTAGAAGATGTAGCAAAACACGCTATGGAAGGTGCCGATTTAAATTTAGTTAAAGAATTTAAAAAAGGTGATATTATTGTTGCTTCCACCAATTTTGGCTGTGGTTCCAGTAGAGAACATGCAGCAATTACTTTAAAAGCAATTGGTATTGGGGCTATTTTGGCGGAGTCTTTTGGACGAATTTTTTATCGGAATGCGATAAATTTAGGAATACCAGCAATTGTTTGTCCTGATATAAGTAGTAATGTAAAAAAAGGTGATGTGTTAAGCAGTGATATAATGTCAGGGCAGGTTACTAATAAAACAACGGGCAAAACTATGCAAGCACAACCTCTTTCTGAATATATGTTTAATATTCTTGCTAGTGGTGGGATAAAACCTATGATCAAAAAAGAGATGGAGCGCAAAGGTTAATAAAGTAATATCCTAAGTGCATATTAAAAATACAAAAGGCAAGGCGTCAGAATTTCTGAGCCTTGCCTTTTAGTGTTTTATATTCTAAAACTAATCGTAGCTTCCTGTAAGTCTTGTGCCATCTTTGCTAACACTTGACTGGAAGAAGCTATTTCTTCTATTGATGCGGACTGTTCTTCCGTTGCCGCTGAAACGTTTTGAGTTTGCCCTGAAGCGTCTTTACTTATTTTTTCAATGGATTGTGCTGATGAAACGATTTGCTCACTATCACTAGCAATTTCCTGAATTGAGGAGGAAATTTCCTTTACTTGATCAGATACATGACTGATCAGTGTTACAATTTCTTTAAACGTTTGTCCAGCAGTATTGACAACTTCTGCGCCAATTTTAACCTCGCGTGTTCCTTCTTGCATAGAGACTACAGCTTTGTCGGTTTCACCTTGTATTTCGCCAATCAGCGTAGCAATTTGTTTCGCTGCATCTTGCGACTGTTCTGCAAGTTTACGTACTTCTTCTGCTACTACAGCAAAGCCACGACCTTGTTCGCCAGCGCGGGCGGCTTCAATTGCAGCGTTTAATGCTAACAAATTTGTCTGTCCAGCAATGCCCGAAATAGTATCGACAATTTGACCGATTTCTTTAGAACGTTCACCAAGTTTTGCAACGACGTTAGCCGAATTGCTAACCGTCTTTTCAATGCTAATCATCTGACTAATGGCTGTATCGACTGATTGCCCACCTGCTTGAGCTGAAGTTGCCGTCTTATCTGACATTTCGGCAACACCATTGGCATTTATAGCAACCTGTTGGATGTTAGTGGACATTTTCTCAATTATTGCTGAGGTATCATTGATCGCATTTACTTGCAATTCTGCGCCATGGGCTACCTCAGTTATGGCAATTGCCACTTGATTGGTCGCTTGGGCAGATTGTTCAGCAGTAGCGGTAAGTTCCTCCGAAGAAGCGGCAACTTGCTGAGAATTCTCTTGAATACGGCAAATCAACTCTTTCAAATTTTGCGTCATAGTGACAAAGGATTTTTCTAAGTCGCCGATTTCATCTTGTCTACTAATGACTATATTTTGTTTTAAGTTACCACTCGCAATACCTTGCGCTATCGTAACCAAAGAATTGACTGGTCTGGAAATTGATCTTGCACTGAAGAAGCCAATAATGATACCAATAATTGCACTCAAAATGCCAATAAGAATGGCTATTGATTGAGTATGTTCTGCTGTTTCCATCGCTTTTGCAAATGATTCATTAACTTGCTTTTCTCTAAGAGCACTATATTCATCACCTTTTTTCATTAAAGCTTGTCCAATGGGAGCAAGTTCGGTGCTCATAACCTGTATCGCTTCCTGTTCTTTACCTGCTTTTTTTAGTGGCATTACCTTCTTTTCAGCAATGTCACTATATTTATCATCGAGAACTTTCATTTCGTTAACTAGCTTGCGTCCTTCTACAGTAGTTGCTTGGTCAAGTAGTTCCTGTTCTAATTTAGCATTTTCATTGTTTGCTTTCTGGTATTCACTGATGAATTTGTCATTTCCCGTTAGTAAGTATCCGCTTAAATCAGCTACCTGCTCTGTGGCGTTTCGGCTCACGACATTTGTTTTTAATAATAAAGGGATACTTCTTTGCTGAATAATTTTGCTTGAATCAACAACCTGCGAAATGTTGTAAACAGTATAAGTAGTACCAATCGCGCAAACGCCAACAACAATAAGAAAAAATGCGATCGTTCTTGTCATAAGATTAGATTTCATTTGTATCTCTCCTTTGAGTGTAACTAATTTTTGTTATTAGAATAATTAAAATGTATCTTTTTAAGCCTCCTTACATTAATTTTCCTCAATTGAGTAAAGTTTCTAGTAAATTAATCATAAATATTATAATATTTACATTATGATTGAAAAAAAATTTGGACAAGTATTAAAAAACTTAAGAATAGAAAAAGAGCTTAGCCAGGAAGAGTTTGCCTTTAAGATGGGGCTGCATCGTACTTATGTTAGCCAACTGGAAAGGGGATTAAAAAGTCCTTCATTACGAACAATAGTGAAAATATGTAATGAACTAGATATCACATTGGTACAATTTATGGAACAGTTGGAGCAGAACAAGTACTACTAAGTTTTTTTACCAATATAGATTAATCTAAATAATAATTTTCATTTTTGAATACTATAGTATTCATAATATCTTATAATATGACAAAAATCAACCAACGCTAGAAATATTAGCTAGGTTAATCACGGTTGAAAAGTAGTTTTATCATTGAACGAAAACTTGGCTATATTTTAAAATCAATTGTAACTTCCTGTGAATCTGTGCCATTTTTACTAACGCTTAACTGGAAGAAGTTATCTCTTCTATGGATGCGGATTGTATTTCGGCTACCACTGAAACGATTTGTTCTCTATCACTAGCAATTTCCTGAACTGAGGAGGAAATTTCCTTTACTTGATCAGAGATACGACGGATTAGAGTTACAGTTTAGCAATCTTTTCAGGTAAAATTCATTTTATTTGATGAGAGTGTGCTATAATATATAAATGTGTCAAAATTTTAATTTTTAAGATGAAAATCATAATTTATATGATTTTTATAGATGGAGATAGTGCAGTATGAGAGAATATATTGATTTAGGAAAAAGAATTTATCATCATAGAGACGCTAGTGATTTTGGTGTGCAAAGACTGGTTGTTTTCATTGCTCGTGCTATGATTCATAAAAAACAGATCAATGGATTGATAAAATTTTTCTCCGAAAATCCTACGTTAGAAAATATCGCGGCGGAAAATCCGATTATATTTGAACAACTAACGAGACATGTTTTTTATCATCAATCTACAATTCAAGAAAGATTATCATTAATAAAGCAACATTTTATTATTTCCTCTACATGGTTTCGCCAAGATTATTTGAATGATATCTATAATGATGGTTTTCTTCGGTTGTGGGAAGAAGATTATGGTGATGATAAACTTTGTATCAACCTTAATTTTAAATATATGGATAGAAAAGAAGGTCTTATGAGTATTGAGCTTGTTTGGGGCGAACAACGAATTTACCATATTACTTTTTGGTTTGATCAAAATGATGATAAAGAAGTAACACTGAGGATAGGAGCATTACAAGGCATATTAGGTGGAGCAAGCACTATTCATGATCTAACGAAACACTTTTTTGCCTATAGACCTAAAAATTTAATTTTATATGCATTAAGAACAGTTGCTTGCACTCTAGGAATAAATAAAATTTATGCGGTTTCTAATGAAGGGTTTTTCACTAATACACATGTACGCTTGGATAAAAAATTAAAAACATCATTAGATGAATTCTGGCAAGAAACAGGTGGAAGTTTATGTGAAGATCATAGATTTTTTGAATTGCCTATTGCCGAAACACGTAAAAGTATAGAAGAAGTTAAATCACAGAAACGAAACTTATATCGAAAAAGATATGCCGCTCTTGATGAAATCGAAAAAAGTATTAAATATAATTTAAATTCATATTTAAAAGTTAAAAACAACGTAACATCGGTAAGATAGTTTCGAAGTTTTTTCTCAAACTTAATTTTATGCTATTCTACTAAAAATAAGACTTAATTATAGTGCTAGACTTGGAAAGATATACTATAGATGAATTTCATCTATAGTATATAAAAATAACTGATAAAAAAAGGTATGCTACTTTAGCATTTTGTTAAAGTAGCATACCTTTTTTGTTTAAGCAGTTAATAGGTTTATTTTATTGATAGATATATTTAATTGAACTATTGAAGTGCAATTAGTAAACTTAAGGAGCTTTGCTAAACATGTCTATAAAATGTCGTGCCGATGTTGATAGAGTATGATCTCGCATCCAAATAAGAGCGGTAGGCGTAGTTCTTATAGGCGGGTCGATAATTTCCTTACATATAAGAGTATTGTCGGGCATAAGGTCTGTCGTAGATTTTGGTATGATAGCTATGCCAAAACCCGCATTTGCCCATGCCAACATGGAGCGAATGTCGCTATGTTGGCAACGAATACTTGGCTCTATACCGACTTGCTGATAATATTCCAAGATGGTTTTATGTTTGCGGTGTATGATTAGAGGTTTATCAGCGAGTTCTACTAAGCGTACGTGGTTTGTTGGAATGATATTTTTCAGGTCGGGACCCAAAGCGGCTACCAGTGGTTCGTCAAACAAACGTATTGTAGCATATGCTCTTAAATCGGAAGGAAATCGCGATATGGCGATTTCTACTTCTCTGTTGATCAAAAGCTCCTCGATTTTATTTGATTCACCCCCGCAGAGTTGAACGTTGATTTTTGGATAATGTTTGCGAAAACCGCAAATTTGATCGAGTAGAAAAGGGGTATCCCAAGTTGATGAAATTCCAACAGATAATGTTTCTTGCGTCATTTTAGTCGAATCTTTTAGTTCTGTTACAGTTTGGTCGACCAATGCTAGTATTTGCTCTGCTCGGTTACGTAATGTCTGTCCAGCGTCGGTCAACTTAATTTTGTGGTGGTTGTTCCGTTCTATTAACTTGACCCCGAGTTCGGTTTCAAGCAGTTTAAGTTGCTGGCTGAGTGGCGGTTGAGCCATATGCAAACGTTTAGCTGCTTTGGTTATTTGCCCCTCTTCAGCAACTGCTAAGAAGTATTGAAGTTTCCTGATATCCATAAAACCAGCACTCCTCTTGCTATATCATACTTTTATCATATAAAAGTAAAGACGTTATTAATATTATACATATTTAAGTACTTTTGCTACAATTATAACATAGTAATCCCAATAAAACCTATCGAAATACTAGGAGAATGGAGAGATTTAAATGCTGTGACTGTTTTGATAAATGAAAAACTAGGATACGAGATAGTCTGGAGCATTAGATGCAGCTGCTCTCGCGGATTTATGTCGGACAAAAAATTACAAGGAGATGATTAACTTTGCAAAAAATTTATTTTGATCATTCTGCGACAACACCTGTTGACGGTGAAGTTGCTAAGTTAATATTGGAATATATGACGGATAAATTCGGTAATCCGTCCAGTGTTCACTGCTTTGGCCGTGAAGTAGCAAAAGCAGTTGAAAAAGCCAGAACACAAGTAGCTGGTTTAATCGGTGCCAATGCTAATGAAATATTTTTTACCGATGGTGGAACCGAGGCTGATAACTGGGCTATCAAAGGGATTGCCAGCGCCAATCGGAAAAAAGGTAATCATATCATTACTACCACTATTGAGCATCATGCTATATTGCACACTTGTGAGTATTTGGAAAAGTGGGGATTCGAAATTACTTATTTACCTGTTGATGAATACGCCAGAGTAAGTATTGAAGATATAAAAAACGCAATTACTGATAAAACTATTTTGATAAGTGTGATGTTTGCCAATAATGAAGTTGGTACTCTTCAACCAATAAAGGAAATTGGCCAGTTAGCTCGTCAAAATAATATATATTTCCATACGGATGCAGTCCCGGCAGTTGGCAATTTTCCCGTTGATGTTAATGAATACAATATAGATTTATTGACGCTGTCAGGACATAAATTTCATGGACCCCAAGGCATAGGAGCATTATATATTCGTCGGGGTGTTAGAATTGAGGCTTTGCACCATGGGGGGGCACAAGAAAGAAAAATGCGTGCTGGAACAGAAAATGTTCCCGGTATAGTTGGGTTGGGAAAAGCCGCTGAAATAGCCAGAAGAGATTTGGAAAAGAAAATTACTCATGTTCAGGTTTTGAGAGATAAATTGATTAAAGGTATTCAAGAGAAAATTTCTGATATTAAGCTAAACGGGCATCCGGAGATGCGTTTACCTGGAAATGTTAATTTTTGTTTCTCATATGTTGAAGGTGAATCATTGCTGTTAAATCTTGATATTAAAGGGATCGCTGCATCTACTGGTTCAGCCTGCGCATCTGGGTCGCTTGATCCATCGCATGTTCTTTTAGCTATGGGTTTAAGCCATGAAGTAGCTCAGGGATCATTAAGAATTACATTAGGTCGTGCTAATACGGAAGCAGATATAAATTATTGTTTGGAAGTGCTACCGGAAATTGTTGGACGACTGCGTAGCATGTCACCGCTGAGTGCTTTTAGTAAAATCAGCGAATCCAATTCGTGCAACTGTTGCAGCCATGATAAATGAAATGAAGGGAGAAACTATGTATGTTGTATTCCGATAAAGTAATGGATCACTTTGCCAATCCTCGCAATGTTGGTGAGATAGAAGACGCTGATGGGGTCGGAGAAGTTGGCAATCCTCAATGTGGCGATATTATGAGGTTTTATTTGAAGGTAGAAGATGGCATTATTCAAGATGCTAAATTTAAGACTTTTGGCTGTGGAGCTGCTATAGCTACCAGTAGTATGGTAACTGAAATGGTTAAGGGAAAAACGTTGTCTGAAGCTCGAAATATTTCTAATGAAGCAGTAGCAGAAGCATTGGATGGCTTACCACCGATTAAGATGCACTGCTCTAATTTAGCGGCGGATGCTTTGCATGAAGCGATTAAAAACTATACGCAAAAAAACAACGCTTAATATAATTATCGAACTTAAGTAGTTATGGAAGTAGATGATTAGATAAAACAAAGTTTAGATTAACTTGAATATGCTGACCTAGCCTTTTTATTCTTGGATATACTTATATTCAAAAACAAAAAGCATTCGATTAGGGGCATAACTATTCAAATCTTATATGAGACTAATATTTAAAAATTATAAATTTGCTTGCAGATCACTAGTGATGGAATATATTATATTGAAAATGTATATTTGCATAAACGAATGAGTTCATTCATGTAAAATCAAAAAAACTTAGTGTGAGTAAACCTAATTTTGCTAGCATAAATCAAGGAATTTCAGTCATCTTAGACGAATTTTATAAATGATACAATTCAAACTCCTACCAAATTTTATATTTAATTTGGCAGGAGTTTTGTAATTTAATGGGAATTATATAAATTGGAAGAATGCATACATAGAGAATAGATTAGTGGAATTATCTACGTGATTATTTAATAAAGAGGGGGAAATAAACATGCGGTCTATTCAAAAACTAATTCGAATAGAAACAGTGATGGCTACCTGTAACGAGAATGCAAGAGAAACAGAAGTGGCTAAGGATGAAATTGATATTTCTAACCTAGAAGAATGTATTGAAGATGTTAGAAAAGCGGTACTCTCTAATCTTCAAGCTCCAGAGGATCCAACTGATTATGACCAGTTAAGAGGCAGACTAGAAGCCGTAAAAGAAAAGTTTCCAGCTCGTTATATCAAAGCAGTAGTAGAGCCATTTATTCAAATACTAGGGAAACTAGGTCGGCGAGGCTTTATAGGAATACTTTTGCGAGATCGCGAACGAAACAATATTGCAAGATTAATGCTAGATATTGCCCAGGCCATTCTACAAAAAGGAGAAGGATACAACTCCTTAGCTACAGATGGATTTCAAGAAGTAGTTAGTGACCTGTATGATGGTTTTTTAAGTGCAGAAGGTAGAGCTGGGGTAAATCCACCTGATTTAAGTGTAATTCCTGCTCTTGTAAAATGGGGTGCTCCTGAGAATGGGCCATATACGTGGCCGATAGATGCAACCTCCAATTTTGGATTAGAAGTTGCCATTGTAAGTGTACCACCAATCCATGCGACTAATGGTCTTTTGGCTTGGTCGAGTATCCCACATGAAGTCTGCGGGCATGATATTATTCATGCTGACATTGGTTTGAGGGAACAATTAATCGAGGCTGTAAAAAATGCGTTAATTGAAAAAAGCATTGGGGATGGCTTGCCTGAATATTGGTCTTCTCGAATTGATGAAACTGCGTCAGATGTTATGGGGATTCTTAATTTAGGACCTGCGGCAGCAATTGGGGTCATCGGATATTTTCGTGGGATGAATGCAGCGTATACTGGAGAAGCAAAGTTAAGAAATAATGGTCCAGCGAAAGATCCACATCCTGCTGATATTCTTAGGGGATATTTAGGAGCGTATGCAACAGGACTCCTTGCGTTTGATCAAGCGGGAGACTGGGAGAAGATCATCGAAGCCGAAACGGAGAAAGATTTGTCATCAATTAAACTAGAAGGAAATGATATTGATACAGACATTGCAAAAACATCGGCAAGAATTGTTGCCAATACGATTATGAAAACAAAACTTAAATGTCTAGAAAATCATAGTTTGGATCAAATTCGTAATTGGGGAAATGTAGATGAGTTTATCTCAAAATTTCTCCGCACATTACTAAAAACTAACAACCCTTTGACCGAAGAATATAGATCAGGTTTTTATGCTGCCCATGTGGTCGCCGCTGCAGTTATCGAATCGCTTTCTAAAGATGCAGATATTGACATTATTTTTAATAGAATGGTTGCTTTGTTGAAAATAATGCACGATACCAATCCTGCTTGGGGTCCTTTGTTTGTAAATCACTCTGGAGATATTGCTAGGCATATGATTTATTACCCAACCGGATCAGACAAGTAATAAGATAATAAATAGTATTAATTGTCTGGCGAAAGGAGCTTTCTGAGATGGGGGGCAGTATCAGCCAAAATTTTGAGGATTACTACAGTAAAAAACGTGACAGACTTTTGCATACGAAAGAACGGCAAAGGTTAGAAGCGTATACAAATTATTTAAATAATATTGAGGATAAAGAGCAAAAAGATTGGCGAAAATGGGGCTGCTATTTAAGTGAGCGTCAATGGGGAACGGTCAGGGAAAATTATAATATTGTAGATTTGTCTTGGGGAGATGGCGGTCAACCCGCCACATTTCCAAGAGAGCAAGCTTTACATCGTACTTATCGATGGGGCGAAGATGGTATTGCTGGTATTTCAGATGATCATCAGTTTCTATGTTTTGCTTTGACCTTGTGGAATGGCGAAGACCCTTGCCTCAAAGAGCGTTTATATGGTTTGACCAATGGGGAGGGCAATCATGGGGAAGATGTCAAGGAATACTATTTCTACCTTGATAATACGCCTACCCATTCTTATATGAAATATCTGTATAAATACCCTTATACTTATCCATATGATGAACTATACAACCAGAGAAATAGCATGAATCCTTATGAATTTGAACTTGTTAACACTGGCGCTTTTTCCGAAAATCGTTATTTTGATGTAACCGTTGAATATGCTAAAAATGATGTCGAAGATATTTGCATTAAGATTACTGCAACAAATTGTGGGGCAGAGCAGAAGACGCTACACCTATTTCCAACAGTGTGGTTTAGAAATACATGGTCCTTTAGGAATAGCATTTATGAAAAAACTTTGACTTATACTGATGAAAATGACGGTGGCATTAAAATAGAGCAAAAAGATACTGTAAGCGACACAATTGTATCGCAAATGTGGCTGTATACGCAGGGAGATATGAAAGATGTTTTGTTTACAGAAAATGAGACCGATAAGCAAGCGGCTTTTAGAACTTCAAATGACGGTCGGAACTATTTAAAGAATGGTATCAATCATTACATTTTTGGTAAATATAAAGATAAAAAAAATGATGTTGAATTGGCGCAGCTTATTAATCCCAGAAAACAGGGGACTAAAGCAGCTGTTCATTATGAACTGGATCTACATCCGGAGGAGTCAAAAACCGTATGCTTACGACTTGCCAACGTAGAGTTGAATCAACCCTTTGCTCAGTTTCATTTTATATTTGACAGTCGCATGAAAGAAGCTGATGATTTTTATGATGCGATATGTCCATACAATAGGAACGGCGATGAGGAAGAAAAAGAGTTATATAATATTCAGCGTCAAGCTTTTTCAGGAATGCTTTGGAATAAACAATTCTATTATTTTGTGGTTGATGAATGGCTGAAAGGTGATCCTAGACAACCGCCTCCGTCAGAGGAGCATAAAAATGATGCTAAGCTGCACGACTGGCGGCATTTATACTGTAAAGATATCTTATTAATGCCTGATAAGTGGGAATACCCCTGGTTTGCTTCATGGGATCTGGCGTTTCATGCTGTTACGATCGCTATTATTGATCCTGAATTTGCCAAACAACAGCTTTTGTTAGTGGTGATGGAATGGTATATGCATCCGAATGGTCAGATTCCAGCCTATGAGTGGAATTTTAATAATATCAATCCACCTGTACATGCTTGGGCGGCACTAAGTGTATATCAACAGGAAAAATTAATTTACGGCAAAGCAGATCAGCAATTTTTGGAACGTGTCTTTGATAAATTAAATATGAATTTTACGCACTGGGTCAATAAAGAAGACTCTGAAGGGAATAATCTCTTCACGGGCGGATTCTTAGGCCTTGATAATATTCGTATTATGGAGTGTGATCCAGAAGGAGCGCCGCTCGAACAGGCAGATGCAACTGCTTGGATGGCCATGTTTTGCCTTAATATGATGAAGATTGCAAAGGAATTGAAAAAGGATGATGTTGAACGAAAATACCTGCAACACTTTATTTATATTTGTGATGCAATGAATCATATTGGCGATGATGGCTTATGGGATGAAGATGCTGGTTTTTTCTTTGATAGTACTAAAAAATATGGTCGTTTACCGATTTATTCTGCAGTAGGTTTGATTCCATTATTTGTGATCCAAGGAGTATACACTACTATTACAGAAATCGATTATTCTGAGTCCTTTTACAAATTCAATGGTACTTTACGCTGGTTTATAAAAAATCGACCTGATCTCATGAAAGAAAATTTCCATTTTAATATTGAAAATTCTTATGGGATAGAAGAGAATGGCAATACTATTTTGGAAGGCTTCATTTCTATGGTAAGTAAAGAACAACTTCGCAGAATCTTGGAAAAAGTATTGGATAGCAATAAATTTTTAAGTGAATTTGGTATTCGTTCTCTTTCTAAAGATACCAACTATATTTGGTATGGAAAGAATATCTGCTATGAGCCTGCTGAGTCAAACAAAGTAAAACTAATGGGGGGGAACTCAAACTGGCGTGGTCCGATATGGTTTCCGATCAATTATTTACTTATTGAATCTTTACGAAAGTTCTATTGCTATTTAGGTGATGATTATAAAGTAAATTATACTGCGATACATGAGCAAAAGAACTTAAAAGAAGTTTGTGATGATCTGTCAGATCGTCTCATCAATATTTTTCGTAAAGATATCACTGGAAAACGACCGATCTATGGAGGACAAGAGTTGTTTTCTAGAACGGGGTGGGCTGATTTTATCCTGTTCTATGAATATTTTCATGGAGATAGCGGAGCAGGACTTGGGGCTAGTCACCAGACAGGCTGGACTGGGCTTATCGCGAATATTATCCAAACTAGAGGTGCTGAGAGCGTCGGATCGAAGAAAAAAATATAATTTACTTGCAAAAATAGGTAGAAATGATATTATAGTAATAACAGTTATCCATACATAATCAATTTCTAGATGATTATAAAATATGGAAATTATGTTATATTTAAACATTACAAAGGAGATGGTTAGTCATGATTAATAAAAGAATGCAAGATGCAATCAATGAACAAATTAAGTTTGAAATTTATTCTGCTAATTTGTATTTATCCATGTCTGCCTATATTGAAGGAAAAAATTTAAAGGGAATTGCACATTGGTTGAGAGTTCAGTATGAGGAAGAAACTTTTCATGCTTTAAAGCTATATGATTATTTGAAAAATCGTGAAGGCCAAGTAATTTTACAGAGTATTGGTGCACCGCCAAGTGAATTTGGTACACCGCTAGAAACTTTCCAGAAGGTTCTAGAACATGAACAGCATGTTACCGCAGCGATCAACAATCTTTATAAAGTGGCAATAGAAGAGAATGACTTTGCGGCACAAATTTTCTTGCAATGGTATGTCAATGAGCAGATGGAAGAAGAGGCTAATGCTTCAGATGTCATCGGTAAAATGAAGCTAATTGGTGATCGAGGTGTGGATCTTTTGTATTTGGATACTGAACTTGCTACAAGAGTTTTTGTGCCACCGGCAGCAACTGTATAAGATAAATATAAATGTTCTTGGAAACGATAGTTTAGCAATATAGATTTAAGTATAAAAAGGTATCGGTGTAATGCTGATACCTTTTTTATTTTCATTCGCCGTATAGAAAATAAAAAGCTCCTACTATCGGAAGTTTAATCCAATAGTAGGAGCTTGAGTTCTTTATATTACCATTTTTCCTTGCCAATATGATTTTCAATTTCAGCTTTACAAAGTTGTTTAATGATATAACCTTTATCAACAGCCTTCTGAAAAGCACTGACACAACCTGGATCAAGATCTAAATCGATCCCTTCATTCGCTAAATAGATAACCTTATCAATCAAGGTTATGATTTCCATATGGATGTCATTGGTTACTTCTGATTGATAAATTTTGTCGGCACTTTCTTCCGGCAATTCTTTAAATTTTTCATGGGGTTGTCCACATTTAGGACAAACATCGGGAGCATTTTCTCCTTCATAAACGAAGTTACATACACTACATTTAAATAGTTTTTCCATAAATAACAGCTCCTTTTTTATAATTACCGCTAATGTTATTTCGTATAACATTATAATTTACAAATACGCCAAGAAATATATATTTCCTGCAAGAAAATATAAAATTTTACCATAATCATATATTAAGTTTGTGTAAATTTGTTAGGAAATATTCTTACAACCATTGTTTCTTTCTAAAAAATCTAATCATACCTAATACAATGATTAGCATAATAAACAGAATGGCTGGGTAACCATAATCCCAATCTAGCTCTGGCATATTTTTAAAGTTCATTCCTTCTAAGCCTGCCAAAAAAGTTAAAGGGATAAAAATTGTAGAAATAATCGTTAGTACCTTCATGACTTCATTCATACGGTTGCTGACGCTAGATAAATAGATATCCATCAGACCACTGACCATTTCACGATAAGTTTCCACTGTATCAATAACTTGTATCGCATGATCATATACATCACGAATATAAAGGTGTGTCTCTGCTTGGAAAATCTCAGAATCCCCTCGCCCGAGACTATTGATGACTTCACGTAATGGCCATACGGCCTTACGAATAAATAAGAGGTCGGTGCGTAAGCCTTGAATTTTATGAATATGGTTTGGATTAGCGTCTAGCATAACACTTTCTTCTAAAAGTTCGATCTGCTCACCAATATGTTCTAATGCAATAAAATAATTATCAACAATCATATCAATGAGTGCATAACCAAGATAATCAGCCCCCGTTTTGCGGATTTTTCCTTTTCCAGCCCTTAAACGATTGCGAACCGGCTCAAAAACATTGAAATTGTTTTCTAGAAAAGAAATAACATAGTTTTTGCCAATAATCAAAGAAATCTGTTCAATTAATAATTCATCTTCTTGAATTCGAATGTTTTTCATGATTAAAAATAAATATTCCCCATAGTCTTCAAGTTTAGGACGATGCGTAGTATTGAGCATGTCTTCTAATACCAGATTGTGAATATTAAATAGTTTACCAATTTTATCTAAAGTTTCTATCTGGCTGGCACCGACAATGTCAATCCAGGTAATTGTATCTTCTCGTTTGAATGGCACTAACTCTTCTAGTCGATGAATATCATTTTCATAAAATCCGTCGGAGCTAAAATCAATAATTCGAATTTTGGTTTCAACGGATGGGTCAAAACCATATCTTACTAAACTTCCGGGTGGTAAACCGGCTTTTTTTGTTGAATGCCGAGTGTGTTTTTTCATATCATTGCCTCGTTTCTAGAATCACAGTTGAGCGTTAGTCAATTGGTGGATATTGACTCATATGTAACATTATAAGCAATATATAATGTGATGGAAAGTATTTTAAAAAGCTCCAGTCAAATTAAAAATATTTGACTGGAGCTTTATTTTTGTTTTTACAAAGATTCGTCAAAAGTAACAATAAGCATTGTCAAACAATTAATGTCTTTTATCGTGTTGACTAAAGCATTCTCGACAATATACTGGTCGGTCACCACTAGGACGGAATGGAACTTCCGTTTCTTTACCGCAAGCTGAACATGTCACTGTATGCATTTCACGCTGAGGACGGTCATTGCCTCGACTATATCCACCACTTCTATCATTACTTTGTTTTCGTGCAGCTCTACAGCTTGGGCAACGTCCAGGTTCATTGGTGAAGCCCTTTTCAGCGAAAAAATCCTGCTCAGATGCACTAAAAGTAAATGGGGTGTTACAATCGCGACAAGTTAGTTCTTTGTCTTGACTCATAATAGATACCTCCTGTGAATTGTTAAATGATATTTTTGTAATATTAAATTTTCTCACTAGATATCATTTGCAAAATAAATGATAAAATACCTTGAAGATAATGACAGTACCAATGACACCATGAAAGCTGTAGCGGGCAAAATGCTCAGTTTTCATGGTGTTACACTTAAGGCTCTTAATTTTATTTATACTGAGGATTGGTTTGATTTTTTTCTCGGTATTTGGCTTGCTGTTGTCGTTGCTTTGCAAGTTTTGCATTATCAATAGGTTGAATCTTATCACCAAAACTATCCATCAATAACTTTTCAACTTCTTGTGGTGTTAACGTGTAATTTTTTGCTTCCTTCCAATCTTGTCCCATGGTACCATCCCTTCTAAAATGAGTTGTTTCTTCTTAAACAACGCCAATGTTAAGTCAACTATTTTCTAATATGCCCATTATAAAACTTTTTATAGTAATTAAATGTTTAGAATCAATATTGATTGCTATGGGGCAATACATTTACAAATTAAGAGCATAACTTAGAAAATTATTTATCAAATGAATAAAGATACAAGGCCATAATGAATTTGATTTTTTTAATATATATCCCAGGAGTAATCCAAAGCAAAAAATAAAGTTTATACTACCTATCACATTATAATGTGAAAAATAACCAAGACTAAACCACTTAGGAAAGTGTATGAATACAAATACTAAAGAACTAAGAGCATTTGCTTTTCTAAAGATCATTACATTTGCTAGCTTTTGCAAAAGTATGCCTCGAAATATAATTTCGTCCATAAATGCTGCTAAAATAATTGCATCAATCCATATAGAGATAGATAAAAGCGGATTGAAATTTATATAGCTTAAAAGTTGATATTGCGTATTTAAAGAGAGAATGATTAGAAAAACAATAGAGATTATTATATAGTTCATTCCCGACGTTATATTACTATCTAGCTTTAAAAATTTTACAATGTTAACTTTTTCATAATAGGCTAAATAAAAATATGCAGGTAATGTCATCAATAATAGTTTATCAAGGCCTAGGTGAAATAGCTTATAAAAAAAAGGATCATTATTTTTAAAATAGAAATCTAGATAGAATATATAGATTGACCAGAGTATAAAAATAAAAAGAATGAATGTGATTAGAGACAGGATATTTTTATTTTTGCTATCAAACATAGAGAATAGTGATTTTTTCATAGCTAAAATCTCCTCCTAAAAATCTCTAAACAAAATAAAGGAAAGCAAATCATTAGCTTTAAGCATTTATAATATTTTTTACTCTTACTATGTGGATATTTTGGGATTGCGATTGTATATAAAGAAGTTACAAAAAAATGAACACTTAAATATAGTGGTCATTTTTATCGGTATTATTCGTATTCATTCCATACGATGATTGCTATTTGAAATGAGCAATTACTATTTATAAATTAATTCATTATATTAAAATTCAAGATCTGCTTTACTTAGGATAGCGTACTTTTAGTTTTATCATGTCTAATTTGAGATAATAGACGCTCGGTTGGTAATATGTATAGAATAGCTAGGCATATTTATTGGGCGATTGAAAAGAAAGTAAAAGTATCTGTCTGAAAAATCTTTGATAGTAATCGTAGCATAGAATACTAGGTAATGCAATCTTGCTATAGTTTATTCAATCATTTCTACTCTAGTTAGAACTTTAATTAGAATGAATTGACAAATATATAGTTGTATGATACAAATTAATATAGGTGATGGGAGTGAAAGATATAGTTAGTGAAGAAGAAAAATACAATCGTTGTGTAGAAGATATTGGTGAATTACTGCAAAAGGCGGTGCGAACTTTTCAAATTTTTGAGAGGGGCCAGATTAAGGTACATGGCTTTACCAGCTCTCAATGCTATATAGTACTGGAAATATATAAACACGAGACGCTTTCAATTAATGAAATTAGTGAAAAGATGCATCTTGAGATTAGTACTATTACTAGAATTATGAACAATTTAGTTCGGGATGGGTTTATTCTTCGTAAAAAATCTAGCTACGATAAAAGAGTTGTAGAGGCTGTTCTTACGGAAAGTGGTAAAAAAGCTGCTTTCAAATTGCAAAAAAGCATTGCAAATTATTATAAAGATGTCATTTCAAACTTGCCACGTGGTCATGTTCGTGAAGTGATGAGTGCAGTAGAACTACTTGTAACCGCTTTAGAAAAAGCTAAGTAGTAAAGAGTTAGATAGTTCTTGTTCCTTACATTATATTTGTATAATACAAATATAATGTAAGGAATAGGTAAAGATAATAGTGAAGTGTCTAAAAAAAATGAATTAAAATGGAAAGAGGTATTTGGTATGCGAGAAAATTTTATTCAACAGCTATTCGCGGATCGTATTGGTGGAAGTAATTTCGGGAATGACGCAGTGCTATATAAATTTGAAAAAATAAAAAGAGCTAAAAGAGAGGCGTGTAAGCACAATCCAAAAGTGAAATTGATTGATCTTGGAGTGGGCGAACCAGACTGGATGGCAGAGAATGAAGTTATAGAAATTTTATACAGTGAAGCGAAGCTGAAAGAAAATAGAGGATATACCGATAATGGTATGCAAGAGTTTAAGAATGCCGCTATCCATTATATGGAAAAGGTTTATCAGGTGCATAATCTTAACTCAGCTAATGAAGTGAATCATGGAATTGGTTCAAAATCGATTTTGGCGCTGTTACCGCTGGCTTTTATTAATCCTGGTGATATTACGATTATGACTGTACCTGGATATCCTATTATGGGGACTATGACGGAATCATTGGGTGGAGAGGTAGTTAGTTTACCACTATTAGTTGAAAATAATTATTTGCCTGATTTAAATTCTTTGACAACAGAACAACGCCATAGAGCTAAATTATTGTATATTAACTATCCTAACAATCCAACTGGAGCTACAGCGACGAAAGCATTTTTTGAAAAAGTCGTAGAGTTTGCCAGAGCAAACAAGATCATCGTCGTATCAGATGCTGCTTATGCAGCACTTACCTTTGATGGAGAACGCCCGCTTAGCTTTTTATCTATTGAAGGCGCAAGAGATGTTGGGATCGAAGTTCATTCGTTATCCAAAGCTTTCAATATGACAGGCTGGAGACTGGCATTTGTTTGTGGCAATGAATTAGTAATCAAAGGTTTTGCAACAGTAAAAGATGACAATGATTCTGGTCAGTTTGCTGCCATTCAAAAGGCTGGAATTTATTGTTTGCAGCATCCTGAAATAACGGAAAAAACAGCTTTAAAATATTCCCGTCGCCATACTTTGCTGGTAAATGCACTAAAGCATATTGGTTTTTCAGTTACTAAACCTAAAGCATCATTTTATTTGTATGTTGCTATTCCTAAGAGTACTAAAAATGGAAGGCATTTTATATCGGCAGAAGATTTTTCGGATTTTTTAATTAGAGAAAAATTAATTTCTACTGTTCCATGGGATGATGCGGGGGCATATATTAGAATTTCTGTTACTTTTGAAGCAAAAGATGAAGCAGAAGAAGAAAAGATCATTGGCGAAATAGTGCGTCGTTTAGATGAAGTTGGCTTCGTTTTTGAATAAGTGAATGAACAACCATTTATTTATAATGCAAGAAATTTATTGATTAATTCTTCTAAATCTAAAAAAATGTGGGGATAAGATAAATTATGAATACTTTAAAAAAAATATTTTTGTTTAATAATGATAACTACTATATTCAGAATCAAAACTTACTTTCTATTTGTGAACAATTTGAAACACCTTTCTATTTATATGATTTAAATTTGGTCTTGCAGCAATATAAAAGTTTATATAATTATATAGACTGGCCTAAATTGAAGATATATTATGCGATGAAGGCAAACTACAATGTTGATATCTTGAAGATGCTTAGGAATAACAATGCATATTTAGATACAGTGAGTCCAACTGAGGTTTTATTGGCCTTGAAACTCGGATATAAGAAAGATCATATTTTATTTACAGCTAATAATATGACTGAGGCTGAAATGCATTTAATTAAAAAACATAATATTTTATTTAATATAGACTCTATTTCATGTCTAGAAAAGTATGCTAAAGAGTATCCTGAAACTGAAATTTGTTTGCGGTTTAACTCTGATGTAATTGCTGGTGAAAATGAAAAAGTACAAACTGGAGGTGATCTTACTAAATTTGGTATATTGCTTAAAGATGTATCGATAGTAAATAAAATTATAAACCATTATAATTTAAAGGTTATTGGCTTACATGAACACACTGGTAGTGGAATATCTGAAACAGAAAAAGTATACCAGGGAATGAAAAATTTATTAAGTATCGCTACAAGAGAAAACTTTCCTCATTTACGCTTTATTGATTTCGGTGGAGGTTTTAAAGTCCCATATCATCCAGAGGAGCCGATCGTTAATTATAATGAATTTGGAAATAAAATAACACGTATTTTTTCGGAGTATTGTAAAAACTACGGAGATGATTTATATATGTATTTTGAGCCTGGAAAATACACTGTAGCAGAAGCTGGGTCCTTAATCATGAAGGTTAATACGATAAAAAATAATAAGGGGCGCCTAATAGTAGGTACCGATTCAGGTTTTCCACAGTTCATAAGGCCAGTTTTTTATGGAGCTTACCATCATATTTTAAATATAAGTAATCCGCTAGGCTGCTTGAAACAATATGATATTTGTGGAAATACATGTGAAACAGGGGATTGTTTTGCAAATGAGCGTATGCTTCCAGAAATTCGCGAAGGCGATTATTTGGCAATATTAAATGCAGGGGCTTATTGCTTCGCAATGGCTTCAATCTATAATTTGAGACCACTGCCAGCTGAAATTGTTATTTTCGACAATCAACTTAAACAGTCACGTGCTAAAATGACCTCTGAGGAATTAGCCAATCAAGTACTTGCCGAATATAAATAATTTCACAAATAAAAGCTAGTCTAATTCTATAATTTAGAATTATAATGGCGTACACTTGGAAATAAAGTTTTGCTAAATTATGTATTAATCTGGCAGGAACTTTATTTTTTATAAGGAAATAAACATTGATATAAAGATGTGATATAAAAATATTAGAAAAGAAATATCTTGGTGAAAATTGGTATTTGGTTATGGATTTAGTTGCAATTAAAAAACAAGAGGGAATGATAAATTATGGAACAGATACAAATACGTAGAAGTATCAGAAAATATCTTAATAAACCAATAGTAGATGAAAAAATAATGCAATTAATTGAGAGTGCAAGACTTGCACCATCAGGAAGTAATACCCAACCATGGCGATTTATCATTGTAAAATCAGAATGGATGAGGAAAAAAATAGCAGAAACAGCCAATGATCAAAAATGGATGCTATCAGCGCCGGTTTTTATTGTTTGTGTTGCAGATAGCAGTGCAAGGATGAATACAGATCCGCAGCTCAAGTTGGATGAGAATAGTCCGCAAGAAGCTGTTAAGCAAATGATAAGAGATACCTCCATTGCTATTGAACATATGATATTAGAAGCTACAAGTTTAGGTTTAGGAGCCTGTTGGGTTAGCTGGTTTACGCAAAATCAGATCAGACCAATTTTAAGTATTCCGCCTGATAAATATGTAGTTAGTATTGTTACTCTTGGTTATGCAGACGAGAAGCCAACAGCTAGGCCACGAAAAGAAATTGAAGAAATTGTTCGTTATGAGCATTGGTAAAAAAGGCAAAGTTTGAAGCAGTTTAGCGAATTGAAAAAATCGTTGTGTAATGACTGGCTGTTATTTAGATTATGATGCTTACCTAAACATATAAGGTTGATAGCAATAAATATGTTGTAATAAGAAATTACTCTAATGGAGGTTTTAAGTTATGCGCAAAGGATTTTTATTTACCTTGCTTTTTTTTGTTTGTTTCTCAGCAAATGTATTCGCGGAAAGCTGGAAAGTTCTGCCTGATGGGATTTGTGCAAAGTATGCTGCCCAAGAGTTTGAAAAAATAGCTCCTTCACCTGGTGTGAATTGGCTGAACTATAACTATGATTGGATTTTACAGGCACAGCAATCTGGATGGGTCGTGAAGACGACAGTTCGCGATGTTATGGTTGGCGCTATTGTAGAATGGCAAGGGCTTGACCGAAATGGAGGGCATGTTGCTATCGTAAGGCAAGTGTTATCGGATCGTATTATTGTAGAGGAAAATAACGTAGGTAAGGTAACGGGAAGTAATGACTATACATTTGGCGGTTATCATTATAAAAGCGAGGTAACGGATGGCTGGGGTAAAACAACAATAAGAGCAATTAAATATGAGGATATGCTCAAAATGGATACGAGAAAATTCATGGGGTATATATGGCCAGTGCGTCAAAGTGATTATGATAAAGAACCGGGGAAATATCAAATTTCTTCTGCTGATCAAATGAATATTAAGGAACCTTTATATAAAGGGTTTAAAGAATTTTGGGGCCCGGTTTATATGTTGAAAGAATTTGATAAAATAGCTCCAGCCCCGGGGGTAAATTGGCAAGGAAATGTGAAAAAATGGATTAAGAATGCACAGGCAACTGGTTGGGTAACAAAAACTGATCCTAGTGAAGCTAAAATAGGTGCATTAGTCATTAGATTTAATCCTACCAGTAATTTAATTAAAGCTGGTATTATTCGTGATATTAAAAATAATATGATAACAGTTGATGAACGTAAAAATGATCTATATCCATTTACAGAGGTGCTGCTCATTAATGATTTAAAAGAAATAGATAAAGATGGATATCAGTTTCTAGGATACATTTTGCCAGTGAGGCAATAAAAATCTATAAAAAATCCTGCTATATGCATTGCATGGTAGCAGGATTTTTTTCCTCGTTAACGGATTTTTATAAAAAAGAAGCATAGTGCTTTAATCTTCGATTTTTAATAGTTTAATCGCCTTTTCTAAATTGCTTTCTAGTTTTTTAAAGCGTTCCGCTAGGGGGAGTTCACCTTTTTGGCGATAGATAATTTCACTTGCCTGAATGGTAATTCTCAATTTTTCTAGCTCATTTCGCTTTTTTTCAACCTCTTTAAATAAGTGCAAAGTAATACCCCCTTTTGCTTACTGATTTATAGTGGTTATGATTAGAGCTTTATTTCAATAATTTACGCGTCAAGTAGATAGCAAAAATACATTTTAGATAAATTTGGCGTATTTTATATAGTAAAAATATAGCCAAATAAGTTTTGTAATACAATTATAAGTATATCAATTATTATGTTCTAATATATCATTTATAATCATTTTTCTGATAAATTCGTATTTAATGTAGAATGATTTAATCTCACTATGACTCATATTTTTTGATAATACGTGGCTGATCATCCAATATGTATCAGTTGTGCCTAAAATAAAAATAATAAAATTTTCTATCCGCTATTCTGACATTTAATGTTACCCCTTTTTATTTTTTTCAACAAACGAAATAACGCCAATCTAGTGGTAGATTGACGTCAAGTTCGATTTGTAGGTGAAATCGGCAACTTGGCAGTCATAGATATCTATCCTTAGACCCATAGCTTTGCGTCCCTATCTTTCAATAAGTTTGCTGAAATATTTCCATTGTAATTTATTGTTGTTTATTATAAAAAATATATTAACTTGTATTAGCTTATAGCTAGATAAGGTAAAAGTCAAGAAAAAATAGGACTATTGTCACGAAAAAGGACTTGGAAATCTTACAACATAAGGTCAACGGTAATTTAACTATTTTAGAGTATGAACTATGAATTTAAAGACATTCAAGAGATATACAAAGGTTTGATTAGATAAAGTCGCTCAATTATTAATATCTTGTACTTGATTATCTATGTGCATTCTAATATTTTTGTCTTAATTTAGATGAAAAATGTTTTATATATACTTATAAGCATTTTTGTTATATATTGAAAAATACTGCCAAATAAAGCTATAATGAATGAATAGCTAGTCTTCGTTCTAACATTTGTTTTTACAAAATGATAGGGAGTGGTGGGGGATGAAAAGGATTTTTGATATAAGATTTAGCAATTTTGGTATTAAGACAAAACTGATTTCATCAATGGTAGTACTTACTTTGTTGGCAATTGTGGCTACTTTAGTACCAGCACTTTATCTTTTAACAGAATATAATAATGAGATTACAACTGAACAAGTAAATGAAAGTATGAAGGGACTTACCACAACTCTTGAAGATTACAAGGAGAACGCGTTGAATTTTGGCGCGGTTATGGCTAGTAATCCAAATGTGATAAAAGCGATAAAAAATAAAGATGCAGATGCGATTTTAAATGATGTTGCCCCGCTCCTTAAAAAGGCTAAAATCGATTTTGCCACAATTACGGACGAAACTGGTAAGGTTATTGTCCGTACTCATGAAACGACAAAAGGCGATAGTGTAGTAAAACAGGACAACGTTAAAAACGCGCTTAAAGGTAATGCCTTCAGTGCGATTGAGTCTGGAACGGCGGTCAAATTTTCTGCGCGAGCAGGAACTCCAGTGAAAGACGAACAAGGTAAGATTGTTGGTGTTATTTCAGCGGGATACTATATCAGTAATGACACCGTGGTAGATAAAGTAAAAGAGAGTTTTGGTACCGATGTAACTTTGTTTTTAGGCGATACTCGTGTGGCTACAACGATTATGAAAGATGGACAACGCGTATTAAATACTAAATTAAATGAAAAAATTGCGGCAAAGGTACTCAATGAAGGACAAAATTATGTTGGTAAAGCAGATATACTAGGAACGCAGTATATTACTAGTTACAAACCATTGATTGGCCCAGAAAACAAACCTATTGGAGCTTTGTTTGTTGGTAAAAACATGGAATTTGTTGCGATTGCGCAAAATAAAATTGCCACGATCGTCGGGGGCATTTCTCTGGTGGTGATGTTGATTATTGTAGTTATTGCTACGATTATTTCTAATAAAATAACGAATCCGATTCGAAATTTAGTAACAGCTATGGGATGGGTTGCTAGTGGCGATTTAAGTAAATCAGTTGAGGTAACTGCAAAAGATGAAATCGGAGCATTGGCAATAGGATATAATACCATGATTGAACAACTAAAAGAACTAATTGATAATGTTAATTCGTCCGCTCAAACATTAACTATCGCATCAAGAGCGCTCATGGAAAGTGGGGAGCAATCAGCACAAGCAGTTAATCAAGTAGCAACGACTATATCTGATTTGGCTCGAGGTTCGGAGCAACAACGTTCAGCAGTAGAGCAAACCTCTACTGTGATTGGCCAAATTGCCGAAGGTATCCAACAAGTGGCGGCTAGTGCAAATCATGTTGCTTCGATGACCAATAAAACGATTACTACATCAAAAGAAGGTAGTAAAGCTGTTGAAAGTGCAATTTTTCAAATGAATACTATAGAAATAACAGTTGTCAATTCAGCTGAAGTGGTTGCTAAACTCGGTGAAAGATCGAAGAAGATTAGTAGTATTGTGGATACCATTTCGGGAATTGCCGGTCAGACGAATCTCCTTGCTTTAAATGCTGCCATTGAAGCAGCTAGAGCTGGCGAACAAGGGCGAGGTTTTGCTGTAGTTGCTGAAGAGGTAAGGAAACTTGCTGAACAATCCCAAGAGGCCGCAAAAAACGTTGCGAATTTAATTGGTGAAATTCAAAGTGACACGAGTGAAGCGGTTCTTGCGATGAATGATGGTACGCGTGAAGTTAAATCTGGGGCAGAAGTCGTCACCTCAGCGGGGAAATCCTTTAACGATATAGCAGAATCTATTATGGAAGTAGCGGATCAAGTGGCGCATATATCTTCTGCGAGTCAGCAGATGGCAAGTGGTAGTCAACAAATGGTAAGTTCAATTGATCGTATTAATAAAGTAAGTACAGAAGCCGCATGTCAGACTAAAAATGTTTCTGTAGTTATTGAAAAACAGTCCGAATCTATGGAAGAAATCGCTGTGTCCAGCCAAGAATTGACGAAGATGGCAGAAGATCTCACCAATAACGTCAACAAATTTAAAATATAAAATTGCACGACTTAAAAACTTCTGCACAATTACTAGCAGAAGTTTATCTGCTAGCATTTATCTGCTAGCATTTAATAGTAAAAAAGAGGTTAAGATTCATTTATTGAGCGTATCTTGAGCAGGATAGCAAATGAAATTTAACGAAATAAACTAATATAAATTATTAAGTAAAATTACTTAGATATAAGGAGTTGATTTTGATGAGAAATAAATTCCACGCATATTTTCACATAACAGATGAAACTAGTATAAAAGCTCGAGAGTTTCTTAAATATATAGGTCCGGGGATATTGATTACGGTGGGGTTTATTGATCCAGGTAATTGGGCTTCTAATATGGCAGCTGGTGCTGAGTATGGCTACCAATTACTATGGATGGTTACTTTATCGACGATTATGTTGATCATCTTGCAACATAATGTAGCGCATTTGGGCATTGTGAGTGGTCTGTGCTTGTCGGAAGCGGCTACTATTTACCTAAAGCCATGGATATCTCGTACTGTTTTATTCTCAGCAGTAGCTGCATCGGTGGCAACTGCTTTGGCGGAGATTTTGGGCGGGGCAATTGCGATTTCTATTTTATTTCATATTCCAATAAAAATAGCTTCTATATTGACATCTGTCTTGTGCGGATGGCTATTATGGTCCAATTCTTATAAAAAATTAGAAAAAGTCATAATTGGTTTTGTATCACTCATTGGGCTCTCTTTTTTAGCTGAACTTAGCTTGGTTCAAATAGACTGGCAACAAGCTGCAGTGGGGTGGGTAGTACCTGTTTTACCAGAAAATTCATTACCGATTGTGATGAGTGTATTAGGGGCTGTTGTTATGCCACATAATTTATTTTTACATTCTGAAATTATTCAAAGTCGCCAGTGGAATTTAGAGGATGAAAAGGTAATAAAAAAACAATTAAACTATGAATTTTTAGATACACTTTTCTCCATGGGACTTGGTTGGGCAATTAATAGTGCGATGATTTTGGTCGCAGCTACTGTATTTTTTACAAATCAGGTGCCCGTTGACGAATTAGAGCAAGCACAAGAAATGTTAAAACCTTTGCTCGGTGATGGGGCAGCTTTGATTTTTGCAGTTGCATTACTTTTTTCAGGGATTGCTTCAACAACAACGGCCGGAATGGCAGGGGGAAGCATTTATGCTGGGCTATTTAAAGAAGCTTATAATATTAAGGATCATCATTCGTGGCATGGTGTCGCGATTACCTATGGTTTAGCGGTAGTTATTTTATTTTTTATTGAAAACCCGTTTAAAGGCTTGGTTTACTCGCAGATTGCGCTAAGTATACAATTGCCTTGGACGATTGCACTCCAAATTTATCTCACCTCTTCAGAAAAAATTATGGGCAAATACGCCAATACGATTTTTCAACGATTTCTTTTATATAGTATTGGTATCATTGTAGCAGTGTTAAATGTTATGTTATTAGTAGAACTTTTATAAATCAATTCATATTTTTGTAATAGTGAGATGATAGAATTCTGGAATTTATTGTTTGACTTTTTCGAGTAATTATTATATCTTTAACTAAATGGATAGTAATACTTTATTAGTCTTTGTTTTCCATAAAACAGTTTCAAATGAAAAGGAGCGATTGTGATGGAATTAAAAGGAACGAAAACAGAAGCAAATTTACAGGCAGCCTTTGCTGGGGAATCTCAGGCACGGAATAAATATACCTATTATGCTTCGAAAGCAAAAGCAGAAGGGTACGTTCAAATTTCAAATTTCTTTAATGAAACTGCTAATAATGAAAAAGAACATGCAAAGATTTGGTTTAAATTGCTACATAATGGTACAGTACCAACGACCATAGAAAATTTAAAAGACGGTGTAGCGGGCGAACATTATGAGTGGACAGAAATGTATGCTTCTTTTGCAAAAGTTGCAAAAGAAGAGGGATTTTCTAAGATCGCTTACCTCTTTGAAGCTGTTGCGAAAATTGAAAAAGAACATGAGGAAAGATATCTTAAATTACTTGCAAATGTTGAAAACAAGCAGGTATTTGAAAAGACAGAGATTGTTGTATGGCAATGTGAAAATTGTGGACATATTCATATCGGGTTAAAAGCGCCGAATACTTGCCCTGTATGTGATCATCCGCAAGCATTTTTCCAAATTGTTGCGAAGAATTACTAATAAATAATGTGATGAGAAGATACAAATAGTATTGTTTAATTTTTGTACAATTCTATGAATTATTGATAAATAAAGTTTCTATTAAGTTATGTAATTAATTTGATAGAAACTTTATTTTTATTTAATCAAACTAATTTCTAATAATTGTTGCGTATACTTTGTTTATAGAAACAAAGGGGGCAAGGAATAAAGATTAACTGAAGATGAACATGCTGAAATAATCAGATTTTTACAGATAAATACATAGATAGTAGGAGAAATGTTTTATGAAAAATATAGGTAAGAAAATCATAATAGGTACAATGATTGGTGTAATGCAAGCTGGGTTTAGTGTGGCGGTGATCGAGGCTTCTCCGTTCCATAATAGCCATACAGTTGTCCAGTATGATGATAATCAAGATCCAGAAGGCCCACCACCACGTGATCAACAAGCTGATCATGATGAACGATTACATAGAGAAAATGAACGACACGAACGTGAAATGAGAAGACATGATCATGAGAACGAGCGGGAATGGCATGAAAGACAAGAAAGAGAAAGACAACAACATGAAAATAATCTCCGTGAAATTGAGGCTCTTGTGATAGGGATTATCATTGGTTCAAGTAACTGAGTGGTTCCCCCATATAGGATAAAAGGATAAAGTAAGAAATATAGTCGATACCAGATACAATGTGTATTTGGTATCGATTTTTATTTTCTCAAAAATATAAGTAGAGTACTTGGCATACTTTATTTTAAAAATTTATTAAAAACCAATCCAATTTGTGGTAAACTAATAGATGAGTTGGTCAGTAATTTTGAGTAATTACTAAAATTCAAAAGAGGAGAGCGACTAATAGATGATTGAAAAATTTTATGGAAAATTAGATACTGATAGAAATTTGCAGGCGTATCTGATGAAAGAAATGGAAAGCGCTAGAGACGAAGAAGAGAAAAAGGTTACAATTATAGCCTGTGCAAAAGAAGCAGGCGTTGACGTACAGGTTGAAGAAATTGACGGTTATGTCAGAGCTGGGAAAGAGCAAATAACACAACACGAATCGTGATTTCTGGATTAGTGTCACGTGCTTATAACGAAATCATGTGCATAAAAAATGAACTGGTCAGCAGAAATGTTAGTCAGTTCATTTCTATATTTACCACCTCAAAAATAAGACTTTTAATGTGAGCCTGTTTTAGGCAATATAGAGCCGCACCTTAAATTAAGTGAATTATTTTATTTTACTCATCCATACTAAAGCTATAGCATTTATTACTTATGAGTGAATGTTATCTATAGTATTTAAAGGAGTGGTTTGATGAGTCAAGTAGATAATAAAGCAGAAGTTAATGTTTTGGTAAAAGAAAAATTAATGCCAATGCGCGATAGGGTGCTGGATGCATTCGAGAAGAAACATCCACATATCTTTTCGGTAATAGACCCTATGTTAGCCAATAAAAAAAATAAATTCGGCATGCAAGTTATGGAAAATAGTCAAGTGGTAGGGGAATATATTCTTTATTTGAGTGGACTAAGGGTAACGGATGTTGAAACAGGTAAGTTGGATTCAGAAATCAATCATCCGTTTATGGGCATTATTAAACCTTATGCAAGTGTAGAAAGAAAAACGCTGGAAAAGATTATCTCAGAGGAAGAAGACTTGAAAAATGATTTATTTCCCACTATTGTGCGACATTTACCGGGGGTTACGATAAAATTTTTGCCTTAATCGTAGAAATGAGGCAAGGAATCGCTTAGCTTTAAAAGATAAAAGCTGACTAGCAAAATGATGTTAGTCAGCTTTTTGGCATCATAAATGTATCTTAGGATATTCCACTAATTTTTTTGCAAAGTGGTTGTTTTGGTTGATAAATATTGACAAATATTATATAATCAAATGGTTTGAGCAAAATGGGAGCTAAGATAGGTTACAATACTCAAATGATAGAAAATTTTTTTTTAACTAGGAGTGCCTTTATGGATAAAAAACTGACATTATCATCGTATGTATTGATTGGCTCAATGTTATTTGGGTTGTTTTTTGGTGCTGGGAATTTAATTTTTCCTGTGCACATGGGACAAGAAGCTGGTAGCAATGTCATGGTTGCTACGATTGGATTTCTTATTACGGGGATTGGTTTGCCTTTTTTAGGGGTTGTGGCGATTGGTGCTTCTAAAAGTGACGGCTTATTTGGTTTAGCTAGTCGCATTCATCCTTTGTATGCCTATGGGATGACGGTTTTATTGTATCTCACAATTGGCCCCTTTTTTGCATTGCCTAGAACAGGAACAGTTTCTTATGAAATTGGTTTAGCTCCATATATCGCTAAAGAATATCAAACGTTAGGATTGGCTGGTTTTACGATTTTATTTTTTCTGGTCGCACTTATTTTTTCCTTAAAGCCCAGTAAAATTTTAACTTGGATTGGCAAAGTTCTAAATCCGTTGTTTTTATTATTTTTAGCTTTTTTAGTTGTTATCAGCTTTTTAAGCCCAATGGGGGCTACTTCAGGTGCTGAGATCCATGGTGCTTATATAGCCGAACCATTTTTCAAGGGCTTCACTGAAGGCTATAATACAATGGATGCATTGGCTTCACTTGCTTTTGGTATTATTGTCGTTCAGACACTTAGAGATTTGGGGGTGCAAAGTCCCAGAAATATTGCAATTGGTACGGTGAAAGCTGGGGTTGTAAGTGTTCTTTTAATGGGCTTGATTTATAGCTGTCTAGCTTATATCGGGGCGACTAGCGTTGCGAAATATGGGGTATCGGCAAATGGTGGGATTGCTTTAGCGCAAATTGCCGATTATTATTTTGGCTCAGCTGGTAGTATTTTATTAGCGATCATTGTGACACTTGCTTGCTTAAAAACAGCGATTGGTCTAATCACCGCTTGTTCGGAGACTTTTCAAACATTATTTCCTAAAACACTTAGTTATAAAGGGTATGTATATTTATTTACCTTAGTTTCGTGTTTGATTGGAAATGTCGGTTTGACACAGATTATTTCCTTATCCATTCCTGTTTTAATGTTTTTATATCCACTGGCAATCACCTTAATCATATTGGCATTCTTATCGCCACTTTTTAAGCATCGTCAGATTGTTTATATACTGACCACAGTTTGTACCTTATTTGCTAGTGTGGCAGATGCTTTTAATGCGATGCCAGATAGTATTAAAAGCCAATCCTTTGTTCAAGACTTTTTGGCATTGTCCTACAATCTTTTACCATTTTTTGATCTCGGGATGGGTTGGGTGATCCCAATGGTGATCGGTTTATCGTTGGGGTGGTTAATCGGAATTACGCAAAGAGATTCAGCTAGATCAATGTAAAACCTAGCTATATGACAGAAAATCACTAGATGAACGTTTTAGCAGACATTCTTATCGCAGAATATATAGAGAATTAATAAAAAGCTGACTAGCAAAAAATGTTAGTCAGCTTTTTATCGGTTTTAAATTTTTGTGCGTTAATGTAAATTTAAAATAAATAAGTAGTTGAGTCATTTATTAAAATAATTACGATCTAAAGGAAAGATCCATTTCAAAAAATAAATGTTTAAACTAAATTGGAATTTTTACATGCTGCAAATTTCGATATTCAGATGGCGTAAGTTTTAGCCGCTTTTTAAATTGCTTAGAAAAATATGCATTATCTTCAAAACCAACAGTTGCAGCGATTTTATTTATAGAATCATTGGTGTTAGTGAGAAGCTGTTTTGCTTTGTTCAGACGAATATCTAATAAAAGTTGGAGTGGTGTTATTCCGTATTTGCGCTTTACGCAACGAATAATATAGGCGGGATGGAAAGAATATTTTTTTGCGATTTTATTTAATTGGAAAGGTTCTTGATAATGAGTTGTCAGGTATTCAAAAATTTTTTCGGCTATATCATGAGGGATGATTTCTTCGTGAGAATCACAAATAAAGGTCAAGATTGTATAGAAAAGTTGTTGATACTTAATTTCTGATATAGTTGAATTATAAAAGATTTTTGCATTTTGATGTCGATCAATTTTCACTTGGGAAAGTGTCTTCATATAGTCTAAAAATTGATTTTGAAACTCTTTGTTTACAGAACCATATTGAGGAAGAACAATGTGAAAATCATCGATCTCGTAATATTTACCATGGCAGTGTTCTTTGTTGTCATAATAAGCAGGGGTATTTGCGAGATAAAAATCTCCTGTGGAATAAAAATGAATCCAGTAAAAATTGGTATCCATATCACAATGTTTATAACCTTTATGCATTGTTTTTGGAGGTAATACCAAAAATTGCCCAGGGGATACAGTAAAACGTACTTTATTTTCTTCCATATGCAACTGTCCACTGACGACATAAAGTAAATCAAAAGTGTGGTCAAGGGTACGTCGTGAATGAGTATCGCCTTCTCTGAACATTGCAATTCCTCCAACAATTAAGTGAGGGAGTGGTGGACAATTAAAAATAATATACATTTTGCCAGCTCCTAATAGTTAATTTTATTATATAAATAAAATGCATATAAAGGGTTTATAATCAATGATTTTTAATATTTTAAATATTTAGACTAATTAATTATTTTAGAATATAAAGGATTAAGTATCAATTTTATTATATCACTAATGTTAATATAATTATATGATGTGAAAATATTTTCCATTTTTGTTTGATAATTTGTATTATACAATTTAATTATTGTATAACATAAATGCAATTGGGCTTCTTTAGGCAATAATTTTCTGGTTTTATAAACTAATTTAATTCGGATTCTAATTGGGAGAGGGAGAGAATATCACATGAATGAAAAAAATAATTTATCAAACAAAGTTTCTTTAGGTGGTAGACTTAGTTATTCATTAACCGATGCTAGCGGCAATTTATTGTATTGCATTATTGGAGCTTACTTGTTGTACTTTTTGACTGACGTATATGGATTATCAGTTGGTGTAACTGGAACACTTCTTTTGGCGACTAGGCTGCTTGATGCAATAGATGCGCCAGTTTGGGGAATTATTGTTGATCATACGAAATCGAGGTATGGTCAAAGTCGTCCATATTTTTTGTGGTTATGCAT
The DNA here is from genome assembly GCA_963805085.1 of uncultured Veillonellaceae bacterium. GTDB lineage: Bacteria > Bacillota > Negativicutes > JARBTT01 > JARBTT01 > JARBTT01. The sequence continues at coordinate 486,286 of CAWDTA010000005.1, forward strand.
ACCATTCGCTTTATTTATGTGGATGACATTTACAACGCCAGGGCTTGATGGAGCAGCAAAAGTAATCTATGTAGTTGTTGTTTATATTTTGGCAGGTATTTTTTATACGGGGATACAAACAGCAATTACTTCTGTTTTGCCAAATTTGACGAATAATCCAGGCGAACGAGTTGTATTGAACACGTTTCGTATGGTAGGAGGCAATGCAGGCGCTTTTGTCGCTACTACGTTTACTTTGCCACTGGTTGCTTTTTTTGGCGGAGGGAATGATCAACAAGGTTTTTCGATGGCTTTGGCGGTATATGCAATTGTTGCAGTTATTTTATTTTTGATTGCTTTTACAAATTTAAGAGAAATCAATATTGAAAAGATAAAGAAAATTCCGATTAAACAGAGCGTCATGGCAATCAAAGGAAACTGGCCGTGGATTATCATTGTAACTGCTAATCTGATTTTTTGGGTTGCACTAACGATTAGGCAATCGACATTAATTTATTATCTACAGTATTATATTGGTGATAAAAGTCTCGTTCCGTTTATCAATGGGCTGACTGTTCTCCAGATTATTGGCATGATTTCTATACCTTTATTGGTGAAATTTTCAAGCAAATACGCCACGATGATTATCGGATTGATTCTTGCTGCAGTTGGTCATCTTATTATGTTTTTCGCAGGTGCTACAGTATCAGCTCTCGCTATCGGTTGGATCATCGCTTCGATAGGATCTGGAATTGCTTGTTCTATGCCATTTGCTATGCTGTCAGATACGGTTGATTATGGGGAGTGGAAAAATGGAATTCGTGCTAGTGGGTTTTTGACGGCAATTGGCAGTGCTTTTTGCATTAAAGCCGGTTCTGGTATTGGAGGTTTTATTCCAGCAATGGTTATGGATTATTTTGGTTATGTGCCGAATGCTGTACAATCAGCGAATTCTTTACTTGGCATACAACTGATTTTTATTTGGATACCGATGGTTATTTTTCTGTTAGGTATCTTTCCTATGCTTTTTTATCGTAAGTTCGAGCAAAATGAAGGCCAAATTATTATGGAAATTGAACAAAAATCACTGCCGACGAATGGTTTTAACTGTTAGTAATATATAATGATAAAAAGGGTGAGTAAGATGAATGAACTTAATTTAGATAATGTAAAAATAACAGATCCATATTGGATTCATTACATGGAATTGATTCGTACAAAAATGATTCCTTATCAATGGGATGTATTAAATGATAAGGCTGATATTGTTATTGAAAAAGAAAGAGATGCTGACCATATTCCCTCAGAAAAAAGCCATGCAATTGAAAATTTTAAAATTGCTGCTGGTTTGACGGTAGGACACCACTACGGCATGGTTTTTCAGGATAGTGATGTCTATAAGTGGCTGGAAGCAGTCGCTTATTCGCTGCACCAGACGTATGATGAAAATTTAAAAGAGCTGGCTGATGGTGTAATCGACCTTTTGGCACAGGCACAAGAAAAGGACGGTTATCTTAACTCGTATTTTACAGCGGAAGATCCGTCTCGAAAATATAAAAGGTTATATCAAAGTCATGAACTCTATTGTGCCGGGCATTTCATCGAAGCGGCGGTAGCCTATTATACGACGACTGAAAATCAAAAGGCATTGAATATTGCTTGTAAGCTTGCTGACCATATTGATTCTATCTTTGGTGATGCGCCCCAGAAGCTGAAAGGATATGACGGGCATGAGGAAATAGAATTAGCCTTGCTCAGATTATATGAAGTTACAGGTAAGAAAACTTATTTGGAACTTAGCCGATTTTTCCTGTATGAACGGGGGAAAGATGCTGGCTTTTTCAAGCGGCAGGTAGCTGAGGACTCAAATAAGAAACGATTAATAGAAGGTATGGAACAATTCCCTGCCAGTTATTATCAAGTGCACAAGCCGATTATAGAACAGGAAACCGCCGAAGGACATGCAGTACGAGTTGTATATATGTGTACAGCAATGGCAAATCTTGCGTATTTGAATAAGGACGTAAAAATGCTGACGGCCTGTCGACGTCTGTGGAAAAACATTGTAACAAAACGTATGTATATTACAGGCGCAATTGGTTCGACAGTAATCGGTGAATCTTTTACCGCTAATTATGATTTGCCCAATGATACAATGTATGCAGAAACTTGTGCCTCCATAGGACTTATCTTTTTTGCTAGCAATATGCTGAAAAATGAACGTAAAGGGGAATATGCAGATGTAATGGAGCGAGCATTATATAATACAGTGTTGAGTGGCATGGCACTAGACGGAAAGCATTTCTTTTATGTAAATCCTTTAGAAGTTGTACCTGAATACAGTAAAAAAGATCCAGGGAAAAGTCATGTAAAAGTTACTCGTCCGGCTTGGTTTGGTTGTGCATGTTGTCCGCCGAATATTGCCAGAATGGTGACCTCGCTCCATCACTATGCGTATACGGTTCATGACAACGAAATTTATACCAACTTATATCTAGCCAATCAGGCAATAATAAAGCTAAATGGGAAAAATATAAATATTGAGCAGACTACCAACTATCCTTGGGAAGGAAATGTACGTTTTGTAATCCAAACAGAAGAGTCGGCACCTTTTATTTTTAGTCTACGTATTCCGAATTGGGCAGAGAGCTATACAATCAAAGTAAATGATGAATTGTATACTGCTGCGCAACAAGATGGTTATGTTCCGATAGAGCGTATATGGGAAAATGGCGATGTAGTAACCCTTAATCTGGATATGAGCATTCATGCTTATACAGCCAATCCACAGGTGCGTACTGATTTACATAAAGTAGCAGTGCAGCGTGGTCCTCTGGTATTTTGTGCGGAAGGCGTCGATAATGGTGCAAATTTGCAGCTTATTCATTTGACCAAAGAAACGAGATTTCAATATGAGTTTGTACCCAAGCAATTCAATGGTGTTGGTATTATTAAAGCTAATGCAGAAAAAATGAATATTGAAGAAGAATGGGAAGATAAACTTTACAGAAAAGAAGTTTCAAGTACGTTTACCCCTATGATTGTTACCTTGATTCCCTATTATTGCTGGGCGAACCGTGGTGAAAATGAAATGCTGGTTTGGTTAAATAAGAAATAAATGTGTACAGAATATAGAATTAACCTTTATGAATACTGACATATAGCTATCAAGCGTTAGTCAGTTCCTAATAAAAAGTTCCTGCTAAGTTTGTATTGCTTTAGCAGGAACTTTATTTTTAACAAAGAATTGTAAGTTTATAGTATTATTTAACTTGGGGGATGCATTTTAAATGCTGAGTTGTATTTGATAATAGCCTATTTTACTATAAATAAACTAAATTATAAGGAGCGCGATTACTACTATGACAGAAAAAGAAAAAATGTTAAATGGTAAGCCTTATTTTTCATTTGGTGAAGAACTTGCAAGAGAAAGAATGAATGCAAAAGAATTGGTTTTTAACTTCAATAATTTACGACCAAACGAATCTGCAAAGCGGGGTATTATTGTAAAAAAACTTTTTGGAAAAATAGAAAGTACATTTACGATTGAAGCTCCGTTCCATTGCGACTATGGCTATAATATTTCAATTGGAGAAAATTTTTATTGCAATTATAATTGTACAATTTTAGATTGTGCGAGGGTTACAATTGGTAACAATGTCTTCTTTGCACCTAATGTAAGTATTTTTACTGCAGGACACCCTGTATATCATGAATTAAGAAATACTAATATTGAGTATGCACTTCCGATTACTATAGGTGATAATGTTTGGCTAGGAGGGAATGTTGTCATAAATCCAGGCGTCACTATTGGTGAAAATACTGTGATCGGTTCTGGGAGTGTAATAACTAAGAGTATCCCAGCAAACGTAGTTGCTGCGGGCAATCCGTGTAAAGTAATTAGAGAAATTACTGAGAAAGACAAAAACTGTTACGTTAAAGAATAACTGCGGAATAATGTCAGGTTACAAATCATTTACAACGTTTTCTGGTTGTTCACCTTTAAGAGTTCGTTGAATATTTTCAATCGCTTTTCCGAGCATCATTTGGAAACTGCTAACGGTGACGCCACCCATATGTGGTGTAATCAATAGCTTATCCTGAGCTATTGTTGAAAGATTCAATAAAGGATGCGTATCTGGTAATGGCTCTGGTGCCATTACATCAATGGCTGCGCCAGCAATTTGTCCAGATTCTAAGGCATCAGCCAAGGCAATTTGATCGATAATCTCGCCCCGTGCGGTATTGATTATCAGACAACTTGGCTTCATCTGTGTAAATTCATGTGTACCAATCAGGCCTCTAGTATCATCCGTTAATGGTGTATGGATACTAATGATGTCACTGCTAGAGATTAGAAGATCCAGCGGTTTATAATGGATGCCTAGCTCAGCTTCGATAGCGGCAGATTTACGGGTACGACTATAATAACTAACGGACGCACCTAGAAAACTAAGCATCTTGGCAACCTCACCACCGATTAAACCAGCCCCGATTAGACCGATGGAACTGCCAGCTATTTCGGTCATGCCTTGCTGAAATAAGTGCTGTCTGACTTTGGTATAATGCCCTTTTTTAGTTTCCCGATCCGCGATAGCCAGACTGCGCTGTAATGCAATGATTAATCCAAGTGTATATTCAGCTACCGTATGGGCATTCTGTCCAGGCACATTGGCAACCTGTATTCCCAGCTGTTTTGCAGTTTTGGTATCTACGCCATCGTAGCCAGCCCCGGCTGACTGGATCAGCTTGATGTGAGCAATATTTTTCAGAACAGTGGCATTGATATTTTTTGTAGCTGCTGGTATTAACAAGCATTCTGCTTCACGGCAAGCTATAATTAAATCCTCAACGTTGGGTGAATTGATAAATTTGACATGCCAGTTTTCTGGGATGTCGATTTTTGCTGCCTCAAATCTCCATTTAGGCATCATACTAGCAATGATTGACATAAAAAGCCCCCCTCCTAAAAATAAGGCCATTATAGCATGTTTTTTAGGAGAATTTGTAGCTTTTTTCTAGAAATAAAGTATACATAAGTGTTATTTGCAGAGAGACTCATAAAATCATCAGTTTTTTATGGTAAAAGTATTTAAAAATTACAGTTTATGTAATATAATGTATATGTGTCGTGTCATAACATTCATTAATATAATTATCAATTATATATATTATCAGATAAGGTGGTTATCGTAATGCATATATTAAATTCTGTAAAGGGAAGGCTTGTCCTTCTATTTGTAGCAATCAGTACACTTTCTATAGTACTCGTTGGTGCATATTTTATTTTTTCGACCATCCAAAATAACAACCAAGCCAATGTATTATACCAAAAAAACTTAAATGACCAATTTGATCGCGAGCTTAGGTTACAAACAGAAGGATTAGTTAGTTCGTTAGATGCAATCTATAATGAACAAAAAGCTGGTAAGATCACAGAAGAACATGCCAAACAGCAGGCAATTGATGTCATTAAAGCAGTAAAATACGATGACTATGGTTATTTCTTTGCCGATAATTTAGACGGTGTCTGTGTTGCTCATGCGACTTTAGGTAAAAAGGTTGAAGGCAAAAATCGTTTAAACGACAAAGATAGCCAAGGCGTCTACTATATGCAAGAAATTTTTAAAGCAGCCAAACAAGAGGGCGGCGGCTACAGTAATTTTTCTTTTCCAAAACCCAATGAAACGCAGGATTTACCCAAACGTGGATTTTCTATGCTCTTTAAGCCATATGGCTGGGTAATTGCAACTGGTGCTTGGGTTGATCACATTGATGGTTTGGCTAAAAAGCATAAAGAAGAAACGGAAAAAGAAGTCTATCATCAAATTTTTGTTTCCTTCGTAATTTTAGTAGTAATTCAAATTTTTATTGCTTTTCTAGCGATTTATCTTGCAAAAAATTTTTCCGAGCCAATCATTACCGCTACCCGTCATCTTCAAAAATTTGCCACGGGGGATTTTTCTAGCAATGGTGAAGTGAACTTATTTGGTGATCGCAAAGATGAATTCGGGGCAATGGACCAAGCATTTAGAGAATTGACAAACAATATGAATAAATTGATTCATACCATTCATCATTCAGCTGGACAAGTTACGGAAGATGCAACACAATTAAGCCTTAGTGCGGAGCAATCTGCTGCGGTCAGCAATCAAATTGCACAGTCGATCACTGATGTTGCTGCTGTGACGAATAAACAGCTTCTTGCTGTAGACTCTGCTACAAAAGTTATTGAACAATTGTCTGCCAGTATGGAAGAAGTTACAGCAAATGCTATCGAATCGGCCGATCATGCAATGAGAGCTACAACGACTGCCCAGGATGGAACAAAGGTGATCGAAAATGCTGTTCAGCAAATGCAACTCATCGAAAAAGCAGTAAACAATTCTGCCCGTGTAATTTGCAAACTCGGTGAACGTTCACAAGAAATTGGACAGATCGTCGATACGATTTCTGGTATCGCTGGTCAAACCAATCTATTAGCGTTAAATGCCGCAATTGAAGCAGCTCGTGCAGGTGAACAAGGGCGTGGATTTGCTGTAGTTGCCGAAGAAGTGAGAAAACTTGCCGAGCAGTCACAAGTAGCTACTGAAAAAATTGCTACCCTTATCGGCGAAATTCAGACAGATACCGAGCAAGCTGTTGTCACGATGAATGAAGGCACAAAGGAAGTTGAAATGGGTGCAACTGTTGTTGATACGGCAGGTAAATCTTTTATGGAAATCGTAGAGCTTGTTGATAACGTTGCAAAACAATCCCAAAACATAGCAGTCAATATTCAAGAAATGGCAGATCACACTGAAAAAATTGTTACCTCTATTCAAGACATTGATAAGATGAACAAAAATGTCGTAACTGATTCTGAAACTGTATCGGCAGCGACAGAAGAACAAGCTTCATCTGTCGAAGAAATGAGTAGCGCCAGTAAAGAACTTGCTGATATGGCACAAGCATTACAGGATGCGATTCAAAAATTTAGAATTTAACTCTACATACTAACAGCTCCTATCAAATTTTATGATAGGAGCTGTTAGTTTTATAAAGGAGTATGAGGTTAGTGGCGGTAATTTGGCTAATCATAATAAGGATTTTTACTTTTGGAGTATAAGTTCTTACAAATTATCTTTTAAAGGGGAAGGAACTTTATTTTTTTATGTAGAAATATATTAAGTACAAATAAATTAATAATAATGTAGGACGTTATATAAAAGAGAAGATTATTTATATTGTGATAAAGGAGGGACGAGAAAGTATGGAGCTTGCTAGTTGCCCTATATGTGGAAAGTTATATATGAAGAGTGCCATTGAAATGTGTCCGAGTTGTTTGGCACAAGAAGAAGAAAATGAGGCAATCGTTGCTGAATATGTTAGAACGCATCATCGCTGCACCATCGAAGAAGTTCATAAAGTTACGGGAATCAAGGAAATCGTTATCTATCGTATGATTGAGAGTGGTCATCTCCAAGAATGCGAAAATTTATATTATCCTTGTGATCAATGTAAGAAAATTATTAACAAAGGACGTTTATGTAAAACATGTATGGAATCTTTTCTAGACCAAGTAAAAGAGATGAAGTCTAAAGATGAAAATGTGGAAAAAAGAAAAAATGGGTACCAATCGGCCGGAATGTATACTAAAAAATATGATAATTATTAATGGTCGTCTTCTTCCATCAGCTATCGAAAAAATCCTCTGAACTAGTGATGCTTTAAAATTATTTTGACGGTATGATCGTTCCTTATTGCTTATTGCATACATATTATGTAATAAAGCAATTTGAGGAGGACTCGTAGTGGATATATTTTGTCGAGAAGTAAAGCCGTATGAGTGTCTTAATATGAAGCGCGTGCAGTTTTGGCTTCAAATAATGAAGGAACATGCCTTATTCATGAAGCTAGGCTTTGCTTGCTCCGATAAGGAGCTTATTTGTCAAGCAGAAGAATTCTATCAAACTTTTGAAAAACTTGAAAAACATTCACGCAATATAGAATGTGATGAAGAGTTTATGACCTTTGTTAGTAAGATTTTGGTTACGGTAAAAAATATATTTGCTTTTAAACGTCATGTTTTACATCTACTGATCGAATGTCAAATTGGAGGCTATAATTATCCTTTGTTGATTGACCATATTTCTCGTGAAGCTATGTATTTTTTGAAACTTCTCCAGAAACTTCAGGATGGTGAGATGAAACATCCCGTTGATTCGATCGTTAGTGACAACGTTTTTTGGCTCAGGCATATGGCAGACCATGCTAGATTTATCGTAGGCTTACTGGATCCTTCAGAAAGAGGCTTTGTTGAAAAAGCAAATGCCCTTGCAGTTCAGTTTGAACAATTACAACTTCAAGCGCGTGACCTTGACAGTATGCTGTGGCATTTCTGTCCCAATAATGATCTTATTCGGTTTGAAAAAGATGTAAAGCAAGCAACGATTCAAATTCGAGATTTTAAACAGACTGCTAGAGATTTAATCTCCTCTTGCCAAGTGATATCTTTGATTCCGCCGTTATTAGCAGATCATGTACTTCGAGAAGCGGAATACTTCTTAGAAGTTCTCGAACAAATACAGCGTGACATTCCAAATATGGATGGACAGATACTTACCTGTGATTACTAATTTTAATAATGAAACTGGATTTTTGTAATTCAAAAGTAAGTCATCAACAATTAAATTTGCTGATGACTTGTTAATTTAGACGAAATAAAAATCATTCAAAGGGAAATGAAAAAATGGAACTTAAGAAAAAAATTACGAGTATGATTCAGAACTATATTTGTGAATATCAGAGAAATTCGGACATTACATCTAAGTGGGGTGAACCATTAGTGGGATTTGCTGATGCAAAGCATCCAGATGTTTTTAAACTAAAGGAGCTTATTTCAGAGCAGCATGTTATGCCTAGTGAGGTAATACAAGAGCCAACAATTATTATCGCTTATTTTGTTCCTTTTACAAAGGAGCTTGCAGATACCAATAAAGTAACTAGGGATTCGGCATCGCCGGAGTGGGCCCGTACCTATGAAGAAACAAATGCGATGTTTGGAAAATTGAATCAGCATTTAATTGAAGAATTAAAGAAAATGGGCTATGAGGCAGGAATTTCAAAAGAGGCAACAACCTTTGATCGAAAAAGTTTAATCAGCCATTGGTCGCAACGTCATATTGCAAGAATTGCAGGACTTGGAACCTTTGGCATCAATAATATGTTGATTAGCAAGAAAGGTTGTTGTGGGCGTTATAGTACAGTAGTTACGAATTTAAATGTAGTGCCAGATAAACCTATGGAAGAGGAGTATTGCCTGTATAAAAGTAAAGGAATATGTGGTGTATGTGTAAAACATTGTCCTTCAGGAGCATTAAATTTTGAAGGATATGACAGAAAGAAGTGTTTTCAGGTCTGCCTAAAAAATGCAGAGCTTTATAAAGACTTTGGTAGTTCTTATCTAGAGCAAACAGGAACGAGTGCGAATAGTGCTGGCAGCGAAGTATGCGGAAAATGTGTCGTAAACGTACCGTGCTCGTTTAAGTAAGTGATACATATAAAAATGTGGACAATCAGTGTTGTAGTCTTAGAATATATGTAAAGAATTTTTAATAGATAGAGGTGATTCGATTGTCTATTGAGATTAAAGGATATTATAAATTGCCAGGAAATGCAGAACCGCAATTGGTCGATTTTGCGGTTCTGTTTGATACATCTTTTATGCGTAAATTTACACGGTATAAATCTTTTGAAAAATTTCTAGCCGGAGGGAAATTTAATATAACTTGTCAGCAAGATTTTGAATTGTTGCCAGAAGAACAGATGGATAAGCACGTGACGAAAAATACGAATTTTTCCAGTTGGCAAGAAATGTTGGATTTTGCTACCGATAAATATATTTTGCGTAAAAATTTTTAGCCCAGAACCTAGAATAACGTTCCTATCTAACGATTTCAATTCTTCGGATAGTGTAGCACTATTGGGGATATAATAGAGTTATCCGCATACACCGAAGATTATTATCACTAAGATGGAGGTCTATTCGTGGTCAAAAAGAATTGGTCGATATTTACAATCACTTCAATTTTTTTTATCGTACAAATCGCGATTATGATTGCACTAGATTATAAAGATCGCCACGATTATTTGCGAAGCGTCGCAGGAACTACCTGCTTTTGGATGGGATATACCTTCTTAGAGGTAAAGTATCATCTGAAGATGAACACCTATGTTCGCATTCTGATGGTGTTGACCATTTTTTTTGACGCTTTATTCGGCTCTTATTTTGATCTTTATGCTTCTTCTTTTGTCTTTGATAAAGTACTTCATTTCTTTGGTACATATGCATTTTCATTATTTGCGTACATTTTGGTGATGCAAATGCAGACTACCCCAATAGACTGGCCAGTGAAATTTATCCTAGTGCTCTGCCTTGGGTTAAGTCTAGGAGTTTCTTATGAAATCTTAGAGTTTATTACTGATAGCATCTCACATCCCGTTCCACCAAGTCAGCCTAGTTTATTGGATACCGATATCGACCTCATAGGAGATTTGATAGGAGCATCACTGGCTGCATTTCACGCGATTTCTAGAAAGTTCGTAAATAAAGAATTTTGATCTTATGGGGATATCAATGTGCCTGATTTTATGCTTTTTAATAAAAAGTTCTTGCTAAAATATGTATGATTTTGGCAGGAACTTTATTTGTTATGGGGAAATGTAATCTTAATAGAAATTTGTCGTGTATGAGTAAAATGAAATACGAAGGCTCGGACATTTCTTTAGGAGGTTTATCATGAACTATATATTACATAAACAAACACAGTTATATAGATTTTTAAATTATTGTAATGAATGCAATTTAGAAAAAGTTGTATTGGATTGTGGAGCAGGAGGAAGCTATCCGCCACTAGCTATTTTTGCAGAACATGGATATAAAACTTATGGAATTGAACTAAATGAAGTACAAATAAAAAAAGCCCAAAGTTTTTCAAAGAAAAATAATCTTCAGCTAAGTATTTGTAAGGGAGATATGCGTAAGCTTCCTTTTGCAGATGAGTCAATTAGTTATATTTACTCTTATAATTCAATTTTTCATATGAAAAAAATTGATATTAAAAAAGCAATTAATGAAATAAAACGCGTGCTAAAACCAAATGGCATCAGTTGTATAAATTTTCTGTCCATACAAGATGAAGGGTATGGCAGTGGTGAACGATTAGGAAAAGATGAATTTTTACAAATCGAAAGAGATGAGACCGTTATACATTCTTATTATGATATTGATGAAGCTGAGATGTATTTTAAAGATATGAAAATTATCTTTAAAGAAAATAGGGTTTTACATGTGATACAGGAAGATAAAAAAATCATACAAGGCTATATTGACTATATTGTAAAAAAAACAGTGAAATAAGAGGATAACGTAAGTTTATCAATATTCAGATGTTACTAAGCAGATAAAGTGCTAATTAAATAAAGCTGCAAGGAGGAGTTCATGATGAAAGTATCACTAGTTGAAGAAGCAGTAAACAGGTTTAAGGAAGGTCTATCGTGCTCGCAAGCGATATTTGTTACCTATGGAAAACACTATGGGATTGATGAAGAGATTGCAAAAACGATATCCAGTTCCTTTGGCGGTGGCATGTGCCGTACTTGCCAAACATGTGGGGCTGTAACTGGCGCATACATGGTTTTAGGCTTTATCAATCATGAGGATAATGAGAAATTGGCCAGGGAAAAGACATATGCTCTAGGTCAAGAATTCTCTAATAAATTTAATGAAATCCATGGAAGCGTAAACTGTCAACAGCTGACAGGCTGTGATCTTGGGACTACTGAGGGATGGGCGCGCTTTAAGACCAATAATCTTAGTCAGGAATGTATGGGATTTGTTAGAGATTCTGCACTCATTCTAGAAGAGTTAATTAAAGAACATGCGTAATGTCCCCTAATGCCTAAAACGCAAAATTTAACAAAACAAAGAGCGTCATCATTCCTGATGACGCTCTGATGAAATTATGTATTATTAATTTTCTTCCAAATAAAAACTAGATTAATCTCCAATTGGATCTTGAATTAAAGTAGCAACAACAAAATCGTGCTGATGACCATCAACTCTAGTGGTCGTTCCACTTACAAAATGCACGTGTTTTCCATCGCCAACAGGAGTTTCTAGCTCTGAACGAACGCAAATTTCATGAAAGTGGTCTTCATAAAAGTCTGTTCTTGTTTTTATCTCGTGTACGTGGTGATACCTTTCTATTGGGATGGCTGGGCCTGAAATCGCTGCAAAACGATGGTTATGAAAGTCTTCAGCATCTTCCTATGGCACGACTTTGACGCTTCCTAATACTTCATGCACATGAAACTGCTGTTCTTCACAGTAACTTTTGGTATTTTCCTCCATTAATACACTCCCTTTTCTGCTAGTATGTTTTTATTTTATGTACCTAAAATAAAGATATTACTTTAAAGTATGTGAGCTCTGCAAATTTTTTTCATGAATCGGTAGACCACATGAGAAGTAACTTTATTTTTAAAGTAAATATCCCTAGCGACTCAATCTTGACCAATAAAATACAGTTTCGTATCTATATCATTGAAAGGTGTGGATCATGATGAAATCAGTTTATCTAAAAAAAGAAGAATGTTGTGGGTGTAGCGCTTGTTATAGCATCTGCCCAACACAGGCAATTACCATGGAGCCGGATGAGGAAGGCTTTTTATATCCGAAAATTGATCAATCACGGTGTATTGATTGCCATAAATGTACCATGATCTGTCCATTCACCTATGACGGCAATTATAAAGAACTTACTACCCCACACTTTTATGCAGCACGCCATAAAGTGCTGGAGGTTTTACAAAAATCAACATCGGGCGGTGCCTTTACCGCTATTTCTGATGTGCTTCTCAGACAAGGTGGTGTCATCTATGGAGCCGATTATGACCAAGAGTTTCATGTTCTGCATAAGCGAGCAGAAACCTACGCCCAGCGGGATCGGATGCGGATTTCTAAATATGTACAAAGTGATATGCGCGACACCTATGCTCAAATTAAAGCAGACTTAGGTAGTGGGAAAAAGGTACTTTTCACTGGAACTCCATGTCAGGCAGCGGGACTCCGCGGCTTTATAGGCAATTCACCGCTTTCGGACAATCTGTATACATGTGATTTAATTTGCCATAGTATCCCGAGTCCACTCATTTGGGAAGATTATAAACGTTTGCTCGAAAAAGAAAATGGTGGAAAGATTACCAACGTACAATTTCGTTCCAAGAAATACGGTTGGCGAAAAAACGGTAATAAGGGATTTCTTTTTTCTACAGATAAAAGCCCCGAACTCCTCGAAGATGACCGCTTTTACGAGTTGTTTTTTCTAGTACGTGCCATCACACGTCCTTCTTGCTCACAGTGCCGTTTTACCGACATTCAACGTGCTTCCGATTTGACCATTGCCGATTATTGGGGAATTGAAAAATATAGCGCAGAATGCTTTGATCCTCTTGGTGTTTCACTAATCATGGTGAATTCTCCTAAAGGAAGAGAGCTCTTTGAAGAGTGTCGACAAGATTTGATTGTAGAAGAACGTCCACAAGAAGAATCTCTTAACGAGCAAAGAAGGCTTAAAAAACCGTCACGCCTTCTTGAAAATCGTAGTACTTTTTGGTCAGATTACAAACAGTTCGGCTTGTCCTATGTATTGGAGAAGTATATAGAAAACTAGTAGAATTCATGGGTTCAATATATATAGATATTGGATTGATTTCATGCAAGCACTGAAATATTCAAAGAAGCAGTAAAGAAAACACCGCGGTGGGTTTAAGAAAAAAGCGATAAGCTAAATTTTATAAAGAAGAAATTTGTTGCGTGTGGTGTAACTTGTTTAATGGGAGGCTATAAAATTGGGCACTTATGATAAAGATTTTTGGCAAGCATTAGATATGATGTTAGAGAAATCTAAGTTGGTGATTGATCGACCGCAAGGAACTTGCCACCCGAAATATTCCAATATGAAGTATTTAGTCGATTATGGGTATTTACAAGGTACAGCATCAATGGATGGTGCTGGTATTGATGTTTGGCGAGGTAGTGATAAAGCTGGAAAGATTAACGCGGTGATGTGCATAGTTGATTTGATCAAGAATGACTCAGAAATTAAGCTGTTATTAGATTGTACAGAAGAAGAAAAAAATAGTATTTATCATTTTCATAATCAAAGCAAGTATATGAAGGGGATTTTGATTAATAGAGAGGTATTGTGAGACAAAATATTATTTTTACGATAAATAATCAATATTTCATGTAGACACTGAAATATTCAAACGAAGCAGTAAAGAAAATGGCGCAGTGTTTTTAGAAGAAAAAGAAATAGGAGCAATAGTAAGGAGTAAAAGTAGATGACTGAACAAAATGAATGCGAATCAGAGAGAGTTATCTCAACTACCGTAGATAGTTCTCTTACGATTAAACGACTATTTATCGTATGGCTGAAAATTGGTTTCACCTCGTTTGGGGGTGGAGCTATAACGCAATATCTTATTCAAGAGCACTTTATTTATAAGCGCAATTGGATAACTGCTGAAGAGTATGCTAACATCATAGGAATGTGCCAAATAACACCGGGTATTAACATCCTTGCATACACCATCCTTATCGGTAAGCGCCTCGCTGGATGGCGGGGAATATTTGTCTCCTTGATGGGGCTTATCCTACCTAGTGCGGGAATTACCATTGGAATATCCGCAATCTACGCCAGCATCAGTGAACTTCCCAAGGTACAATCTGCTTTGCGTGCAGTGTTTGCCGCTATCTTTGGTATCTCACTGGCCACTAACTGGCGAAACGCTAAACCTATCTTAGTAAGTAATTGTAAACGCGGATCATTGGCTCTTTTTGTTACAATAGCAATCATGATAGGGAGTGCTATGATTTACATATTTTTAAATCCGCCAGTAATAGTCTTATATCTTTTGGGTGGACTATGTGGTGCACTCACTTATTGGTATGTTGCCAATAAGGCGCGGGAGGAGAAGTAGATGGATTGGATTATATTCTTTTGGGTTGTTTTAAAGTCGATTCTGTTTTCGACGGGCGGATTTGGGCCTTTACCTAGTTTACACAATGATTTTATATCGAATGGATGGGCGAGTGAAAAACAATTCACCGAATCATTATCAATCGGACAGATTACCCCAGGACCAAATGGACTCTGGGTCGTAAGCCTATGTTATCTAGTTGCGGGATTACCGGGAGCATTGCTAGCATGTATTGCACTGATATTGCCCCCATTATTAATTTTGATTGTGCAACGTTGCCATGCACGTATTGCCAATCATCCGGCAACACAAGGTTTACTTGATGGGGTCGTGCTGGTCATCGTTAGTTTCAGTGTAATCGTTTTGGTTCAAATGTTTCATAGTAACGGGATTGATATAAGCATGCTGGCAATTGCCGTTATAAGTGCAGTCCTTGCAATATCAAGGCGCGTATCGGCCAACGTTATACTGGTGTTTGCCGCTGTGATCGGCTTGGTTTCGGGTTGAACTTTGCATCAATTTTACAGAAAGATTATTTTTTATGGTCAAATATAAGAGCAATGAAAAAATAGTGAATATGAGAAAACTGAGATAAGAAGTAGAGCGATATTGTCTAAATCGAGTAATAGGAAGGAATATAATGAGGGCATACAGAAATTATAAAGATGCATTGTCTTTTAAAGTGATTTAGAAAACTTTACGACCTCTACAATAGAAGAGGGAGGAGTTCGATTTAAATCCAATAAAGAACCATCTGTTTTTTGTACAACTGGCTTCGCTGACATAAAGTATCCAAAACGCAGTACTTTGGCTTGTGAATGATCACTTAATAAAACGGTGGAGCCTACTAAACTGTCTAGGGCATATTGAATAAACTGTTTGCAATATTTGAGGTCAAAGTGCGTGAAGAGCTGCTTGATTAAGACATCTAATGCAGTAAATGGTGTGACACTTTTTTTGTAGACGCGATTTGAGGTTAAGCCATCGTACACATCGGCAATAGCAATGATTTTGCCGAAGGGATGGATGTGGTGTTTGGAAAGACCAGCAGGATAACCACTACCATTTACGCGCTCATGGTGTTGCATAACGCCATATTTAATTGCAGGTGAAATTTTTGGGATGTTTTTTACCATGTAGTAGCTATGCAATGGGTGAAGTTTTAGTATATCCATCTCGTCTGTGGTTGGTTTACTTGGCTTGTCCAAAATCGAACTTGGAATTTGTGATTTGCCAATGTCGTGCATGACACCCGCCAAGATCAAAGACTGGACAACCTGTTCTCCAAAACCGCATAATCGCCCAATCAGTCCGGCAATAATGCCGACATCTACCGCATGAAGATAGGTATAATCAATCGTGGATTTTAACCGATACAAATTAGCTAAGACGTTTTTCTCACAAATTAATTGATATAAATCTTGATATGCCAATTGATGAAAGGTATGATAGGGTACTTGTTCGCTATTTCTCATGTACTCAAATATAGTACTAGCTAAAGTTGCCGCTTGGCTGTACTTTTCGAAAAAATCGAGAGAGTCTCTAGATTGAGTCTGAGAGCAGGGGCAGCCCTGACGTTCAAAAATTGTTTCCGATGGTGTGGAACGAACATAAACAGAATTAATTTTCCACTTTTTCAGTAAATTAATCATGTGGCTAGTTAATTCAGTATTCTCTTGCAAAATGATTTTGTTATCACTGGATAGCAATGGTTTCGCTGTAAATATTCCGGGGCGGATTGCATCTAGGTCAAGAACTGCATTTTCCACAGAGGATCACCTCGTATATCTGTAGTTAAATTTGTAAACTTTATTATTTGTGTAAATTCATTATAGCTCCTATAAGAACTATAGTCAAGGGAAATAGCACCTAATAAATCTATGTGGAGGATATATATGCTTAATAATGATGCTGAAATTGAATATACCAATATCGGAAAGAGATTGCGCGAAGTACGTGGGAAATTATCACAGACAGCATTTGGAGAGCCAGTGGGATATAAATATAGTTATGTTAAAGACTGTGAACACGGGAAAAAACCTAGTTTAGAATATTTATTTAAGGTCTCTAATTATTATAGCGTTTCTTTAGATTGGTTGATAAAAGGAATAGTGTCTATAAGAGCTAATGGGATTGGTGTTGATACTGAATTAGAAGAAATGTATGATGTTCTTAAAATTTTGATGCAAAACTCTGACACTAATTTGCGTGGATGGGCAATTGTGCAATTTCGTAAAGCGTTCGTAGAATATTTTCCTGTGGAAGATGGGAAATTTGATGATTTGAAAAATGAAGATAAGAAATAAACAATAAGACTGTTTATCGTTGGAATGATAGGCAGTCTTATTGTTTATTTTTAGGATTATTTTAGAAAGAAAAATATTTACCAAATAATGTATAATTTAGCAGGTAAAAAATAAATGTTAGCGAAAGGATATAAAGTTATAATTTATTTGTTGAAATTTAGGAGGAAACCATCATGAAAAAACACTTAATTACTATACTAGTTATTGTATTTTTTTTACTTCCGACACAATACTGTTTTGCGGGTAATATTTTTGAAAATTTCAATGAAGGCTTAAGTAAAATCACAAAAAATATTCCTTCAAATCAAAGGTCAGATACTTTAAATAAACAGTCTGTAACTACAAAACAAGCAACGCCGAATCAATTAGGCAATGCGACATTGAATGCATTATTGTGTAGGTCAGTTAGCCTTAATAGTGTGGATTTAGATATGGCAAATGATGCTTTACACCGCGGTGCTAATCCAAATTATACTGAAAGTGGATATTTTACTGGAACACCATTTTTGGAAACAATATATCAAAGAAACTTAGAAGCGGTAAATTTATTTATTTCCTATGGTGTGGATGTCAATATGAAAATTTTTCAAAATAACGGAGACAATACTCCTTTATATGATGCAATAAATACTGGCTCGTTTGAAATAGTAAAAACATTAGTGGAAGCTGGCGCAAATATTAACACTCCATTATCTTTACGTATCTCAGATGGATGGACTGAAATGGTTGCATTTTCTTATAAAGACATGAATAATCAAACAAATGCGGATATTTTCGATTATTTAGTATCAAAGGGAGCTAATGTTAATGTAAAAAATAAATATGGAATGACTCTTTTAATGTCTAGTGCTAATAATGGCAATTTAATTTTAACCCAAAAATATTTAGAGCTAGGACTTGATCCAAATAAACGTAATGATGATGGAAAAAGAGCATTAGATTTTGCAATAAAATCAGGTAATAAAGAGTTGATAAACACTTTATTACCAATTACGAATTAAAAGATAAAGTTTCGCCCTATTTTATCCCATTCCACCAAATCACTAGAAACTTTCTACCTCGCCATGATAAAATAAATCATAGAACTATTTAATAGAAATTTATCTTAATATTTATTGCTTAAAGGAGGTTTTATTCATGATTAAATATATGCTTAAAGATTGGATGTTCAACAAACTTATCCCATGGTTTATAAAACACATTTGGCCTGAGATCAATAGAGCGATTAAGGTTTATGTCATCGAAAATGGTGCTAAGTTGCTAAAACTTATCATGGAACTCATCAAAGATGTGTACAATAAGTGGTCTGAAAACACAAAGCTTAAGCAAGAACATGCAAAGCGGAAGTATGAAGAAGCTTGCCTACAACTTTCTGAAGCAAAAAGCCCGGCAGATGTAGATAAATATAAAGCGATAGCTGAAGTTTGGCGTGAGGTTTTTGAACAATATAGATACCAAAATGACCAATTGAAAGAGGAATTGGCACATGCAAAAAATATGGTGGAAGATTTATCACGAAAAATGGAAAATGATGTAGAAAAAGATGTGGATCATTTGGATGTAGATGGCATCATGAAATCAAAGGCGAGTTCATTGCCCGCGCTTCCTATGCCTTTAGGAAAGAATGAAAACGAGATCAAATGATACCTGTCTTTGTTTTAAAAATATCAAATCACTGAAAAATTTGCAGATTGGGATAGTATTATATAATGCTCCAAGGAAATGAACGGAAAAAATTTATTTATTGATGAGAGAAATTGAAGAAGACATAGCTAACATGATGACGAGGATCAATGTTAGCTATGTCTTTTGTTTTAATAAATTTTCAGAGAATCGTACATTTATTTCAGTAATTTACCAGGTGCTATTTTTTGGTAGTTTTTAAATTAGCGATTAAAGTATCCTCGTTTTAATCAAACGGTTTGGCAGAAATTTTTGCGCATTTCTAGATTTTTTAACCAAATTGATGATAATTTAATTTAGTTTGTTCTAAAAAATTTAAAATGGTTGGAGAAAGCCACTTGTCTTTATGATAGGCAATTTGAGTGAAAACTGGTAAGGGAGGTTGATTCCATGGAATTTCAAACAGTAGTTTTTGAGCAATTTCATACTCGGCTGTAATACGCGGTAAAATAGTGATCCCTAACCCACTCATAACAAGTTGTTTGATAGCCTGAATATTGTTAATTCCAATAATAGATCGGGGCTGAATGTTTGCATCTTTTAGAAGGTCATCAATCATTGAACGATAGGTGCAATTTTCTTGCGTCATTATTATGGTTTCGTTTTTAAAATCATCAATATTGACTGATGTATATGAGTTGAAGTGGTGGTCAGGTGAAGTGACCGCAACGACAGGTTCGGCGAGTAAAGTTTCAGTAATTAGATCAGGATAGCCAAGTTCGCGGGTTAAAAAAAGGGCGATATCGACTGTATTATTTTGAATATGTTCATGAATATCCTTAACAGATCCAAATTTTAAGCTAATATCAACAGTTGGATACTTCTGTATAAAACCTTTGAGTATTAAAGGTAAACGAGCAACACTAAAAGATTCATTGGCGCCAATTATAATCTTTCCAGACAAGTTTCTCTTAGAAGAAATTACGGAGATAGCTTCGCTAGAAAATTTCAATATATTTTCAGCATAATAGAGCAACTGTTTACCTTCTTGAGTAAGCTTAATTTTATGTCCTAGTCTTTCAAACAATTTCACATTAAACTCTTTTTCTAATAATTGAATATGTGTAGTAACGGTAGGCTGTGCATATCCTAGGAGTTTAGAAGCATGACTGAAATTACCTGTTTTCGCTATCGTAGAAAAAGTTTTTAAATGTTTAATATCTATATAAAACACTCCTTTTACTGCGTATTATAATTTATAATTAAGTTTATTACAACTATCAATTTTACAAATACTGTTTCACATAGTATATTTGATTAAAGACTATATTTATTTAATGAAATATTTACAGTAAAGGAAATAAAACGGAAAATGGAGTGATAAAGTGGATAAGCAAAAGTTAATAAAAATGGCATCATACTTTGTTGAAAACTCAGAAGATAATTACATAGCAAAGCAGATTGCCATTAATGAAGATGTGGTGGGAATGAAGATTTTTGAAGAACCAATTTTTGCGTTTGGGTCTCCAGATGATCAGTATTTTACATTGTTTAAAGAACAATCTGCAATTGGAAATCATTTTATGCATCCCAAAGAATGGTTACCACAGGCGAAAACTGTGATCTCTTTTTTCTTACCATTTAGCCAAGCTGTTAAAAAGGGCAATAATCAAGATATGTCATGGCCTTCGGAGGAATGGTTACACGGACGTATTGAAGGGCAAACTTTTTTAAATAAATTATGTATGCATTTGCAATCAGAATTGATAAATGCAGGATATCCTAGTCTTATTCCATCCTTAGAGGAAAGATTTTGGTCTAAAGCTGGATTCAATAGCAATTCACCGCATCCAGAAGTTTCCTTTACAAGCACATGGTCTGAACGGCATGCGGCCTTTGTGTGTGGCCTTGGAACCTTTGGACTTTCTAAAGGGCTTATAACTTCAAAGGGTATAGCAGGAAGATTTGGTAGTATCATCACATCATTATATTTGCCACCTGATAAAAGAGAGTATGAAGAAATCTATGAATATTGTTCAATGTGTGGTGCATGTATAAAAAAATGCCCGGTCAATGCAATTTCAATAGAAAAGGGTAAAAATCACATAATTTGCTCTAAGTTTTTGAATCAAACGGCTGAAAAATATAAGCCTAGATATGGCTGTGGAAAATGCCAGGTAGGTGTACCTTGTGAGAGTAGAATCCCTAAACAATGCCTAAAAACGCTGTAATAGTCTATTGATGAAAGAAATTGAAGAAGACATAGCTAACATGATGACGATGAGGTGACCCCTATAAGTTAGACCTAAATCTAACTTATGGGGGTCAGTTCAGAGGGTCAATATTAGCTATGTCTTCTTTTTTATAAAATACCAGAGGGACGGACTTTATTTTAAGATAGGTTTAAAATTGAAAAGATAGAGTAAGTCTTTTAGAGTGGACTGCTTGCGAATCTGGAACCCATCATGAAGGCTTTCTCACAGTCTTTCGGGAAAATTTCCTGAAGGTGTTTTGCCTTTTCGGGCTCACTAAAAGCGGAGGTAATATATTTGGAGTAATCAGTGAACTGGTAGGTATCCGTAGATAATAGCGATTCTGAAGCACCGAAGATTCTCTTGAAATAATCTTCATTCGTAAGAAAAAGTCTATCATAGCCGCGTTCTTCGAGCATAGATTCTTTGATATTCATTGTGTAGATAAATCCGATTGGCTTCTTTTTCGTAACGAGTGAAGAGTAGTTTTCATCGTATACTAGGTACGGAAATAACATCCGTTCCATTAAAGATCTTATCTCACCAGTAAGATTGCTGAGGTAAATGGGAGAGCCGAGAATAACAGCATCGGCATTACTTATTTTTTCTAGGACAGGACTCAGATCATCTTGATAAGCACATTTGCCATAACTTTTTCCGCCTGTTAATTTGCAGGCGAAGCAGCTTATGCAGCCTTTATAGGTTAGATCGTAAAGATGAATGAGTTCAGTGGTAGCTCCTTGGGAAGCTGCGCCTTCCAGTGCTTTATTTAATAGCGTTGCTGTATTTCGATTTTTTCTCGGACTTCCGTTTATCGCTAATATATGCATGTTTCATACCTCCACTTATTTTTTTGCTTGATTGCTTTCTTTAAATTATATACTAGTTGATTTAAAAAGAAAGTATGCACTTTTATGTAAGATACTATACAAAAAGAAAGTAAAGATTGTATTTTGAGTATCTTTGCTTATTTTTGTATAGAAATATAATGACCAAATTGTGGAATTTTTTTTACTGATTAAGTAATATTATTAAAATTATAATTGACAAATTATATATAACTTTGCTAATATGAAGATGAAATTAATTCCATTTTGGAGGACATGATATGGCTTTGCATCATACATTATTGGGTTTATTATCATATAAGCCTATGACAGGTTATCAAGTTAAACAGATGTTCGAATCCTCAATTATTCATTTTTGGAATGCCCATATGAGTCAGATATATCGAGAACTCAGTCATATGGAGGAAAAAGGATGGGTGACTTTCCAAATAGAGCCGCAGGAAGGTAAACCTGATAAAAAGATTTATTCGATTACGCAAGAGGGGACAAAAGTATTTATTGGCTGGTTGCGAGAGTTCCCTGATAATCCAGAAGAAATTGTTCGAAGTGAATTTTTGGCGCGAATTTTTTTTGCCTCGCGTCTTAATTTGCCAGATTTAGCATACGAACTTAGACGCTTTGTGCGTAAACAGCAAGCGCAATTTGATGCGTATAGAGAGTGTGAAGAGCATATTAGAAAACATCAAACAAGTGGAGATAATGAAGCTTTATTTTGGCATATGACATTACGAAAAGGGGTCAAGTCAACCGAAGCAGCAATTGAATGGGGGCAAGAATGCTTAGAATTATTAGAAAAAATGGAAAAGAAAACGGTTGAATAAAATATGTTTATTCATGGTGAATGCCATAGGATAAAAAATGAGAGGAGACAAGAAAATGAAAATTGTGGTTATTAATGGTAGTCCGAAGGGGGAGGCTAGCAATACGAATGTAATGGTTAGTGCGTTTTTAAAAGGAGCACAAGAGGCAGGGGCAGAAACAGAAAATATCTTTTTAGCAGAAAAGGAAGTAAAGCACTGTAAAGGTTGTTTTTGCTGTTGGCTTAATACTCCTGGTCAATGCGTGATAGAAGATGATATGGCAGAAATATTGTCTGTTTGCGAAGGGGCAAACATTTTCGTGCTGGCTACACCAATGTATCTTGATAATATCTCGAGTATGTTGAAGGCTTTTATGGATCGTACGATCGTAAAAAGTAACCCTCATTTTCAGAAAGATGCAAATGGAGAATGCCGACACTTAAAAAATACAGAGACTCCTTCTCCAAAACTAGTTATGATATCTAACTGTGGCTTTTCTGAAAGATCACATTTTCAAGTAATCTCTCACTGGATTGAGAGAGTAGCGCTTAATATGAAGACAGAAGTAATTGGAGAATTTTATGCGGCACAAGGAGGTCTGTTAAATACTAACGCCGAAGAATTACGACCAATCATTTCTGAGTATTTGAAAAATATGAAAAATGCAGGAAGAGAAATTGTTGTAGACAATAAGATATCAGAAGAAACTAAAAAGTTATTGGAACGAAATTTTATTCCAGATGAAATCTATATTGAAAAAGCAAATTCTCATTTTGATACAGTCTTAAATAAAAACTAAAGAGAACGGTATTTTTGATGAATGATCAGATTCGTAAATAACTTTGATGAGCTATGAATGCTTTTAGGAGTGATTTATATTTTGATGGATAAAAAAACTAAAGGCTCAGCATGGCATGTTATTTTTGCACAGCATTTTCCATGGCGAATGCTTTTGATAGATATGGGTATTCCAATGGTGAGTTATTCTGTACTCGCGAATTGTGGAAAGCCGCTTACTGGCATATTTTTTGCGGGATTATGGAGCATAATTAGAGGGGCTTTAGAAAGTGCTAAGAATAAAAAAATATCCATATTTACTTTAATTACGATGATATTTGCTTTAGTTGAATTTGTGACTTTTTACGTTTCAAATAGTTTATATTGGATTTCTTTAGGTATTCGAAGTGAATTATACGGATTTTTTGTGATATTAACCTTGCTTTTAAAAAAGACGTTTATAGAAATCATGGTAGAAGAATCGAAAACGACCCAATTTACAGAAGAATTTAAAAATACTAGGCAGTATCGGAATTGCTGGAGATTTGTAACAATCATATGGGGAATCGCATACATTTTAAAAGGATTTTATTACATATACATCGCCCCGGAGATTGCTATAGGAATGGCTTTTATTATACGAGCAGTAATTGGGTGGCCTTTAGATATCCTATTAATTGCATTTTCGATCTGGTTTCCGCATACATATTGGTGTCGTGAATCTGATAGAGGTAACATTACTGTACCGATTAAAAGAAATAGCTAGAGGTCACTAAGAGTCAAAGGCAGGGGCTAGTATCAAATCACTGAAAAATTCGCAGATTGGGATAGTATTATATAATGCTCCGAGAAAATGAACAAATGAGCGGAAAATTTATTTATTGATGAAATAAAATGAAACAAGGCATAGCTAACATGATGACGAGGATCAATGTTAGCTATGTCATTTATTTTAATAAAAATATCAGAGAAACGAAAAATAAATAAAATACCGCCTTGCTTGGTAAAGCAAGGCGGTACGCGTAAAGCAACTTTGATTATTGAACGTTATACATATTTTGGCTGCTTAGGTAATTGAAAATTCCTTCGCCATGTCCTTGCTCTTCCTTCTGGATATGATTTAAAGCTTGACGAACATTGGAATCAGTGAATTCAAAAATAGCAGTGTCATAAGCGTTCGAAACATATTTTTCAGTCATCAACATGTCAGTGCAAAGTGTCACGTCAGCTTGACTTGCGCCTGATTGGTTTGTTGTAGATTGCGCTTGTGTACTGTTTTGCTCCGATTGCTCAGTTGATTGGCTATTTTGTGATTGATTCATGCTAGGTACCTGACCGCTTAAAATGGATTCGATGGTAGTTAGATGTTGCTGCTCTTGCTCAGCGTAAGATTGGAATAGCTGTTTAAGTTTGGGATCGCTGGCTTGCTGTGCATATTTTTGATACTTTTGAATACAAATTTTCTCGTGCGTCTTTTGATCTTGGAGTAGTTGATTTTCTTTTTGGCTTAATGGCATATTGTTGCCTCCTTTTTAGGTTTGTATTATCTTGCCCCAAAAGTAGAACAATATTCCATTCTGGCCAATTA
This sequence comes from uncultured Veillonellaceae bacterium, assembly GCA_963805085.1. Classification (GTDB taxonomy): domain Bacteria; phylum Bacillota; class Negativicutes; order JARBTT01; family JARBTT01; genus JARBTT01. The sequence continues at coordinate 511,486 of CAWDTA010000005.1, forward strand.
AACTATTTTAGAGCGGACGGCTTGCAAATCTGGAACCCATCATAAAGGCTTTTTTGCAGTCTTTTGGAAAAACTTCCTGATGGCGCTTTGCCTTCTCGGCTTCATCAAAAGCGGAGGTAATATATTTGGAGTAATCAGTGAACTGGTAGGTATCTATAGTTAACGGTTACCACACCATTTGTATATTATATTTATTAAAAGCTAGTGCGATATTTTCTGGAAATTCTTTATCAGAGATAGCCACGTCAATATCTTGAATTGAAAAGGTCTGGTTAAAAAATGTTTGATTAAACTTACTGCTATCAACTAAAAGGATTGTTTTATCTGCTCTTTTATGGAAACTTTTTTTTACCATAGACTCTCCTTCACTGAAATCAGAAGCTCCAAAGTTTGCATCAAGCCCTCTACAAGAGGTGAAAGCTATATCAGCCTTGTGTCTGAGTATATAATCGCAAGTTTCGGGTCCATTTATACTGGAACGCTTAGAATATACTTGGCCACAAGCGCAATATACATTTACGTCTGTCTCATCTGACAACAAATTTGAAGTGGTAATTCCATTGGTTAATACAGTTAAATCTTTTTTCTCTGATAATCTCCTTGTGAAGTAAAGACAAGTACTGCTTGAATCGATGAAAAGATTCTGACCGTCTTTCACAAAGTCAATTGCTAAGTTAGCGATATGAATTTTTTTATCAATGTTTTCTTTGTTTTTGTATAATAGAGGCCACTCTAGATGATTGTTTTCTATATAGAAAGCTCCACCGCGTGTTCTACGTATCAGTCCTTGTTTTTCTAAGCTATTTAAATCTCTACGTGTAGTAGCTTCACTTACAAAAAGTTTCTTACATAAGTCATTTACCGAAACATATTTCTTTACCTCAAGTAAACGTAATAAATCTTTCTCTCGTTCTATCATAGCAATTCTCCGATTCAAGGTGGATTTTGATTGAAATCAATCATTTGTTTCATAATATCATACTATAAAATGATTGTTAATCATAATATCCGGCAAGTATATACAAAAAATAATGGACTGTTATAATGAAGCTACCTACTAAAAGATAATAAGAAGAAAGGAGAGAAGAAGCCTATAGGTATAATGAATGTCCATATGGACGTATAAAGAAATTGGATAATAAGGAAGTATTCTAAAGGGAGGATCTATATGTTATACAATATGACGGATTTACTAAATGTTGCTTATGAAAACAAATTTGCAATTGGCGCTTTTAATGTTGCTAACAGCGAATTTGTAAAAGTGGTTATTGATGCGGCCGAAGCACAGAATTCACCTGCTATCATACAAATTCATCCACTTGAAATCAATTTGATTGAGGATGATTTTATTGCTTATGTTCGAGAAGCGGTTAAAAATTCAAAGATACCGATGGCTATTCATCTTGATCACGGTGGGAATTTACAGGATGTTGTACGGGCAATAAGAAATGGTTATACATCTGTTATGATTGATGCTTCTCATCTCTCTTATGAAGAAAATATTGAAATTACGAAAAAAATTGTGGAAATAGCTCATGCAGTGAATGTTTCTGTAGAAGCAGAGCTTGGAACAATTGGATTAAATGAAGGAAGCGGGGAAGGGGGAAGCGACGATATTCTTTATACTGATCCAAAGCAAGCAGCGGAGTTTGTTAAAAAGACAGGCATAGATACTCTTGCAGTTGCAATCGGTACTTCACACGGAATATATCCTAAGACAAAAGAACATTCTATTAAGATAGATCGCCTGAAAGAGATAAAGAAACAGGTATCTATCCCGCTCGTGTTGCATGGTGGTTCTGATAATGCAGATGATGAAATTAGAGAAACAACAAAGAATGGAGTTGCGAAAATTAATTTAGCATCAGACATGAAGCGGGCATTCTACCGTCAACTTCAAAAAACATTAAATGATAAACCAAATGATTATGAATCTTTTATTGTAATTCCAGAAGCGACAAAGGCGGCAACAGAGTTAGTAAAGAAAAAAATGGATTTATTTGGTTCAACAGGAAAAGCTCGATTATATAAATAATACAAATCGTTTGTTGTAGAAGGAACCTATAGACCAGATGACAGTGTCCAGTGCTTCAAAATATCAAATCGCTAGAAAATTTATAGTTCGGATAGTAGAATATAATGCTCCAAGAAAATGAAGAAGACATAACTAACATGATGGAGAGAAAAAGACGTTGGGAATAATGCTGCAAGGGCGATATAAATTTGAGACTTCGGATAAGGAACATATGGAGCTTTTGGCTGGCAAACTAGAAGTATTGCTTCCTCATAGTAAAGAATGGATTTCGATTGAGGCTGGGCAGACTTTTGAAATTCCAGCATATTCAAAATCTAAAATTGTTGCAAAAGAAGTCTCAGATTATTGCTGTTCATATTTAAAAGAGTAAATGGTACAAAGCAACGATTCTATTCATTTCAAATATCGCCCAATAGAAGATAACTAGAAAAAATTATTGGAAGATAGGTATAAAAGTGATAAAAAATATCGTTTATATAACCTTATAAGCAAGATGAATTAGAAAAGTATCAGCGTAATGCTGGTACTTTTTTTGAATCATTGCACAAGATTCACATACTTTTTCGTCATGCTAGAAACCGAGCTGGTTTATCATAAAAAATATTATACAGTTGCAAGAGTTTTATTTCTTTTGTCGAATAATAACAATAGTTGGAAATTGAAATGAAAATGTCATACTATTAAAGGAGAATCTCTTTATATTCGTATTCTACGGACTATTGATAAAAGATTACCTATTAATGTGTTCAGGTATATTCAATTTGATAGAGTCACGAGTGCATTATTGTGTTGAGGAGTGTTAAAAATGAGTGTAAAAGTTATGATTGTAGACGATTCCCCCTTTTCAAGAATGATGATTGTAGAGGCATTATCTGATAGCGGATATGAAGTTGTTGGAGAGGCCGATTCGCTGGAATCTTTAATTGAAACCTATAATAATTGCAAGCCTGATATTGTTACTATGGATATAGCGATGCCGGGAGCTGATGGTTTTGAATGCAGTAGAGAACTTCGGTTGATTGATCCTAAAGCAAAGATCATACTTTGTAGTTCGATGAAAGATGAAGAGACGGAGATTGAAGCCAAGCGTATTGGGATTTCTGGCTACGTACAAAAACCGATAGAGGGAGAAAACTTAATAAAAGTAATACGTAATGTACTGGCACCTGATACTCTTTATGAACAATTATTGGAAAGAGGACTTGAAACTTTTAAAGAGGCTCTTTCTCAAAATGTTACACGCATGGCTAAAATTCCAGTTGAGTTTAAACCTGTAGAAATTTCTGATGAAAAATATATGTCGCAGGGGATTACTACTGTCATCGGTATAATTGGCCAATATTCTGGATCTATGATTATAGACTTATCTCCTGAGTCTGCTGAGAAAATAGCAGAAGCTCTTTTGCGTCGTCCTACAAAAAAACAAGAGGAATTATTGGCTATGGTGGCGGAACTGGCAAATATAGTTGCTGGGGTTGCGTGTTCAATGATAAATAAGAAAGAGAAGGCTTTTGCTTTGCGTGTATCTCCTCCTAGTATTTTTCACGGTAATACAGCAGAGATTGTAAGTCCGAGCGTCAAAATCCACCATGCCATGGCTGATACTGATTTGGGAAGTATCTATCTAGGAGTTGGATTTAAGAAAGGAGCAGCATTATGGATGTAAGCCTCATAAATCCGATATTATCCGCTTTTTATGAGATAATTCCACAAATTGGATTTCAGAAAATAGAGAAGAAAAGTATATCGTTAGTAGGATCTACTTTTGATTATAGTGGGGTATTAATTAATCTCGCAGTTGTTGGTTCGGTAAAAGGAGTAATACTGATTGGAATGGATATGGGTTCAGCAAAGCAGTTTGCTTCAAAAATGATGATGGGAATGGAGGTAACAGAGTTTGATGCGTTAGCACAGAGTGCAGTTTCAGAAATGGGAAATATGGTTTGCGCCAATGCCTGTACGCAATTTGCTAAAGTTGATATAGATAGTCTTGATATATCGCCTCCTACACTTATGATTTCTCAGGGGGGGCAAGCTACTTTGCCAATGCCTCAGACAATTATTATTCATTTTTTAGTTGATGATGCAATCGATGTTAAAGTGTATGTCGGATTGATGAAATAGAGAGGTAAAGAAAGACGAAAAGAACTGTACTGCTAACCGCCACCTTGTCTGTTTTATTTAGTAATTTGATAATATGTAGTGGATGGGGGAGATTCTGGTGGCATTCATCGATTGGAACGAAAATTTTAGTGTTAATTTTGCTGAATTTGACGAGGAACACAAAAAAATTGTACGAATGGTTAATTCTCTCCATGAGATAATAAAAGTAGGAAAAGGTAAAGAGATTGGCACTGGCGTACTTAATGACATGAAGTTTAGCTTTTATAAGTGATTTGAAAAATTTGCTTGACATATAAAATAAAAATTGGTACCTTATAATAAGGTAAGCAAATAGAGATAGTCAAAGGTGACGAAATAACTGAGTTGTGTGAATTTAGTTGTTTTGTCACCTTTTTTATATATGTTTCAGTAATTGGTATACCAGTATACCAATTACTGAAGAAAGGAGTAATTGGTATGTTTCGTTCTTTAAACAGATTAAACGGAGCCGAAAGTCTATATCACCAAGTTATAGAAAATATTCGGAAACTTGTATTGGAAGGAAAGCTAAAGTCCGGAGAAAAATTGCCGTCAGAGCGAGATCTGGCTGAAATGTATGGAGTCAGTCGTGTCCCGGTACGCGAAGCGTTGAAGACATTGGAGTTTTTGGGAATAGTGCAAAGTGTTCGCGGTGATGGGGTATATATTCAAAACATACAGGCAAAAGATTTGCTCGAAAATGTTGAGTTTGCTATGCAGGATAATGAGAATGAGCTGCTGTCGGAGCTCTTTGAGGCAAGGTCAGCCGTCGAAGTGAAGGCTGCACAGCTGGCTGCTTTGCGAAGAACCGACCAGGAGCTTGAAGAAATGCTGGAAGCTGTACTGGATATGGAGCGTGATTTGTTATTGAAGCGAGATCCAAGTATGTCTTCTTACAAATTTCATTTAGCTATTGTGAAAGCTTCACATAATCGGGTATTGTACCGTATTCATGATAATCTTTCTGATATGTTGAAACTGTCTCGTAAAAAATCATTGGGGGTGAAAGGTCATAGTGAAATCGCTTTGGATTTTCATAAACAATTGTTAAAGAAAATCCGGGACAAAAATGCAGAAGCTGCAGGGAATTTAATGGCGGACCATCTTTATAAGGCAAGTCTTGTAATTGAGAACAACAAAAACAGCAATGATTATGAAATTTAGGAGGTATTAACATGGGGGCAAGTATTGCAGTATTGGTAGTTGTCTGGGTTGTCTATATGATTATTAAAAAGTTTTATCCGCAGGCGGTACTTTTAATAGCAGGCATGATTCTTCTTTTGGCAGCCTGTTTACTGGGGCATACACCGATATTAGAAGGAAAGCAGTCTTCTGGTGCTGCTTTTCTGGATATTTTTAATACAATCAGTGTTTTGCTTAGTTCGCGTGTGGCTGGACTAGGTCTGACTATTATGTCCATTGCAGGTTTTGCAAAGTATATGGAACACATTGGGGCAAGTAAATCTTTGTTTGCTCTAGTTGCTTCTCCGATTAAGCATATCAAGTCTCCTTATATTCTGTTGGTGTTTAGTTTTTTTATCAGCCAGCTCTTGGTGCTATTTATTCCAAGCCATGCTGGATTAGGGCTACTTCTCATGGTGATGTTGTATCCGATATTGGTACGGGCTGGTGTTAGCAAACTTTCCGCATTAGGGGTAATTGGCTGTGCACAGTATATGGATGTGGGGCCTGGCTCTGGTAATGCAATTCTAGCGGCAAATATTTGCAAGTTAGAACCGTCAGTATACTTTGTAAATTATCAACTGCCCATATTTGTGGTAACAACCTTGATTCTTGGTGTTACACACTTTTTTGTGCAAAGGTGGTGGGATAAAAAAGAAGGGTTCTGTGGAAATGAAGATGTGACAGGAATAGTTGAGCAAGACGAAAGCCATCCGCCACTTATTTATGCCATTCTGCCAATCATTCCGATGGTTCTCATCCTTGGGTTTAGCCCGATTTTTCACAGCAAAATTAAAATGGATGTTGTTACCGCGATGTTTTTAAGCACTTTTATCAGTATGGTTTTCGAGTATTTTAGAACCAAAGATCATCGGGCTGTTTTAAAAAGCTTACAGCATTTGTATGATGGAATGGGAAGAAGCTTTGCTACAGTAGTCAGCCTGATTGTGGCTGGTGAAGTATTTGCCACTGGCTTAACAAAAATTGGTGCTGTAGACGTAATGACTTCAGGTGCACAGAATCTAGGGCTTGACATTCATGGTTTAGTTATTCTATTTTGTATAGTCATTGCTGGCTGTGCCTTTTTAATGGGTTCAGGAAATGCTGCGTTTTTCTCGTTTTCAGCTCTAGCACCTAAAATTGCAGCGGCAATGCATATTGACGTCATTACGTTGGTGTTACCTATGCAGATTATGACAAGTTTTGGCCGTGTTGTGTCGCCGATTACAGCGGCGATTGTTGCCATTGCCGGAGTTGCCGACGTGTCTCCGGTACAAGTTGTCAAACGGACAGCGATTCCTATGGCAGTAGCCGCAATTATAAATGTGGTATTTATCTTTATTAATTCATAAAGGGGATGTTTTAATTGAAATGCGCGAAATGTACGCACAAAAAATGTTATTTGGAAGGACAGAATTGTACGAAGATTACTGTCGATGATGTAAAAAACGCCTATGAAGGGCCGAAACTGGATATTATGAAGGCAGCTGCCTGCACAGAAGGTCGTTTTTACAATAATCTTACTCGATTAGAAGAAACATCTGAATTTTGCAAAATGATGGGGTATAAGAAAATTGGAATAGCTTTTTGCATAGGCCTTAATAAGGAAGCCAAGCTGATTGAAGAATATTTTGCTAAAACATTTGAAGTTTATTCTGTTTGCTGCAAGGTTTGCGGTGTAGCTAAAGAAAATCTAAAACTGGAGCAAATAAAAAAAGATTCGCGTGAAACAATGTGCAATCCGTTGATGCAAGCCGAGATGTTAAAAAACAAAGGGGTAGAGTTTTGCGTTACCGTAGGTCTTTGTGTAGGGCATGATGCGCTATTTACAGGGGCTGCAAGTGTCCCTGTATCCTGCCTAGTAGCAAAAGACAGGGTACTTGCGCATAATCCATTGGGTGCCGTGTACTCGCGCTATTGGCGGAAAAAACTCGGGATTACTGTAGAAAATGAGGTATAACAAATCGTTCTAATAAAAGACAGGAGAGATGATATATGACGAAGCATAATTTTGATGAACTGATCAACCGGAGAGGTACAGAATGTAAAAAATGGGATACTTATGCTGATGATATTATTCCTATGTGGATTGCAGATACTGACTTTAAGTGTCCACAGCCGGTTATTGATGCTATGGTAGAAAGAGCACAGCACGGTATTTATGGTTATCCTGTAAATGATCAAAATTTTGAAAAATCTATTGTTAATTGGCAGAAAAAAAGGTTTGGTTGGGAGATTAACCCGGATTGGGTAGAATATACTCCTGCTGTTATACCTGCTATTATCTATGCAATGTATGCCTTCACAAACCCAGGGGATAACATTGTCGTTCAGATGCCTGCCTATCATCCTTTTCATGCCATTATTCCCAATAATGGCAGACATATTCTTGGCAACAGTCTTATTTTACAAAAGGACGGCAGCTATGAAATTGACTTTGATAATCTTGAAGAATTATTGAGTAAAAAGAGAACTACCATGTTCCTTTTGTGCAGTCCGCATAATCCTACAGGTAAATGTTTCACAAGAGAAGAATTAAGTAGAATGTCTGAACTTTGTTTGAAATACAACGTATTTGTTGTATCTGACGAAATTCATTCGGACATAGTTTACAAAGGAAGCAAACATATTCCTTATGGAAGTCTTTCTAAGAAGGCTGCCGATAACTGTGTGGTTTGCGTTAATCCAAGCAAGACTTTTAACATAGCAGGCGTAAGAACAGGGGCCGTAGTAATTCCAAATCGTCATAACCATGATTTGTTTTATGCTCCGCTGGAAAATCTTAAAGCTTACGGCAGAACGATATTCGGTACACTGCCAATCGAAATCAGCTATAATGAGTGTGATTACTATGCCGATCAACTGCTGGAATATCTTGAAGGAAATCTCGAATATTTAAAAAAATTTCTTTCAGAAAAGGTACCCCAAATTAAAGTAGGAAAGCCTCAGGCGACCTATCTAATTTGGCTGAATTGCAAAGACCTGGATATGGAGCCGAAAAATTTACAGAAAATTTTTCTAGAGAAAGCTAAGGTTGCCATGAACGAAGGCTCTACTTTTGGCTCTGGAGGCGCTGGGTTTATGAGAATGAATATCGCCTGTCCGCGTTCCAGATTAATTGAAGCACTTAATAGAATAGAAAAAGCTGTAAATATGCTTTAGTGATCATAGTCTAGCAAAATATAGATATTTTGTAAATTTGACATTAGAGTTGATAAAACTGTGCTATTTAGCCGAATTTATCAACTTTTTTGTCATAGGAAGAAAAAGTTGATTTATGGAAGGCTTTATTTTAATGGAGGTGGATGATTTATGATAAGAAACACATTACAGATTCGTTTGACAGTTTTGCTGGTTGTATTTTCTTTTTTAGCTGCGCTGGGAATAGGAAGCGTGAGTACATATATGAATGTTACGGCTACTACACAGAATATACTTAGCAGTAATCAAACTATTACAGTGCAGCTTGCCAATGAAATTGAACGGTTTGTAAGTAATGATAGGAGTTTATTAGAAACGCTGGCATTATCGCCTACCGCTTACTCGATGGATGCGCTAAAGTTCCGTGAAATGATTGTTGCAGCACAAAATAAGAATCCTGAATTTGAAACCATTTATGTGATGGATCAATTCGGCATGCAAATTGCTAAAACAACTAATAGCTCACTAAATAGCAAAGCAGGTAAGGATTATTTTAAAAATGCTATTCAAGGTCGTACATATATAACTGATTCTTATATTTCTCAACTAACAAATGCGCCAACTATTACTATCTCTACGCCTGTTAAGGATGCAAGCGGGAAAATTGTCGGCGTAGTAGCTGGCGATGTTAGTCTTAAAGCAATTGGGGAACTTGCACAAAAAGTTGCAATTGGCAAATCTGGTTACGTAGATGTTGTCGATGAAAAAGGAGTTCTTTTGGCGCATCGCGATGAAGAAAAGGTAAAAACACAAGAAAATATTGCAAAAGAACAATATATACAGGATGTAATTAACGGAAATTTAGGTGTAAAAGAGGGGATATCCTCCGTAGGAATTCCCTCTTTAATAGCCTATGCCCCTATTGAAAATTATAAATGGGGGGTAATTGCCTATTTACCTAAAAGCGAAGTTAATAGCATTGTTCAACATAGTGTACTAATAATGACAATATTAATGCTCTTTGTTTTAGTGATCGCGGTAGCAACAGCTATGCTTGTAGCAAAAGGGCTATCACATCCAATGCGTGAGCTCGTAAATGGGGCGGGAAAAATTGCCGACGGAGATCTAAGTCATAAAATTCAAGTGTCTGGTGTGGAGGAAGTTAACCAGCTTGCGGTGTCTCTTGATCACATGCGTGAAGATTTAAGGGGGATTATTCAAGAAATTATGAGTTCATCTGACCAAGTGTCTGCTGCTTCTGAAGAGCTTACTGCCAGTGCAGAGCAGTCAGCGCAGGCTACCGGCTTAGTGGCCAATACCATCAGTGAACTAGCGCAAGGCGCTGATAAACAGGTAGGTGCGATTGAAACAGCATCTTCTGTTGTCGAACAAATGTCGGCAGGAATTGAGGAAGTATCCGCAAATTCCAATACCATGACGACAATCGCTGAGCAGGCAGCAGTGTCTGCGAGCGAAGGCGGCAAATCGATAGAAGCTGTTATGTCACAGATGAATACCATTGAAAAAACAGTGACAACTTCGGCACAAGCTGTGACCCAATTGGGAGAACGTTCGCAAGTGATCGGACAGATTGTAGAAACCATATCGGGGATTGCAGGACAGACAAATCTTTTGGCATTGAATGCAGCAATTGAAGCGGCACGGGCTGGTGAGCAAGGAAGAGGTTTTGCTGTAGTAGCCGAGGAAGTACGCAAATTAGCAGAACAATCACAAGTGGCGGCCAAGCAAATCGCTGAGCTCATTATTGAAGTCCAAAATGAGACAGAAAAAGCGGTGGTGGCCATGAATAATGGAACACGGGAAGTTAAGATTGGCAGTGAAGTAGTGAATACGTCTGGACAGGCATTTACCGAAATAGTGGGGCTCGTGAAACGTGTCTCTGGGCAGGTTAAAGGAATTTCGGCAGCTATGCAGCAAATGGCTTCTGAGAGTGAAACCATTGTTGGCTCAGTGCATGATCTTGACCGCATCAGTAAAGAGGCTTCCGAACATACACAAACTGTATCTGCTGCAACCCAAGAGCAGGCTGCTTCCATGCAAGAGATAGCCAATGCCAGCCAATCTTTAGTTAAAATGGCCGAAGAATTGCAAGGTGCTGTCAAACGGTTTAAACTATAACCGTTCTTTGTAGGCATAATCTGAGGTTCTAAGGCAATGATCAAGCAAGGTTTTAAGAATGATAAGTAGGAGCTAAAATCGACGTAGTAAGATTGAGAGTAGTAGATAAATAAAAGCAGGGTTTTCCTATTTTTTTAGGAGAACAACCTGCTTTTTTTAATACTATGATTTCTAAGTTTCGTTAGCAATCTGGAATTATATTATAACGCATCGCATCATGGAAAAATGATAAAAACCAAATTTGGTTGATGATGTAACCAAATTTAGTTTTGAAAATGCGCCTGATTTTGATACTTATTATTTAGATTTGTATCTTTATTTGATAACGTAAATAAAATAGAGCTAAATACGTATTATTGCCGGCGGCTTCCAGCGACTATTAAGAACAATCTGTTTGGGCCAGTACATTCTTAGTATCAGATTAAACGAATTCTCTGGTGTTGGTAACCAATTAGTGATATAATCTTTTCCTGGTAAAGCGTTTCCGATAAAAATAGTAAGAGACCTATCGGCATTATAGTTTAGCTTGCCAAGATGAGGGCTGATAGCATAGCGATTCATTGGACTTTTTACCAGATATCCCTTATCGTTATAGACGGTTATAGACCAAAAGGCGTTAGTTGGAGGGAGCTGCCCGTTATCAAAATGAATCATATAGTTATTGTATCCCACTAGTGGGTCTTCATTAGCATCGATAAAGGCGGGAGCATAGACTGCATCTTGCGGGAGGTTTGCACCAATTCCCGTCATGGCAATGATCGCCCGTTGCATATAATCTACTCCGTAAAATCCCATACCTTTAAAAAGTAAAGACCAACCATTGATGTTATTCTTGGTATACTTCTTTACGGTTTCAGCTTTCATCAGCTTTGCCCCAAAGTCAGCAGCAAATTCGAGTGCATAGGTAACGGATAGACTTAGGTTGTAGAAATCAAAAGTCTCGCTCGGCACTAAATCTAATGTTGCAAGTTTTCTATTCATAGCAGGATCTTCTATCCAAGGTGGATTCATATACATTGCCTTTAGCATTGTCTGAAAGAAGGTAGCAGCATTCATAGCGGTAATTTGATCCACTGGGTTTAAACTCAGTGGATTCTTTGCGTAATCATCGTTATATTGAGCTTCAAGTTTTCCGAAACAACTAAGGGGAATTAAGGCATAATTATCTTGGATGGCATGGACTATCGGGTAATCTTTTGCCCCGTTTGTCTGGGTACGTCCGATAATCCAGACAGTATTAGTAGGAGCTTCAACCCTAATTATCCCTTCAGGGAGGATTCCATTCCAATGCGGACCTGTAATTGCATAAAATCCTTCCTTTGTACCAGTTGTACGTGCGCCTATAGATGCGAACACATTGCTCCAAGCATCTAAAAGTTCCATAAGGTAATATTTGTTATGGGTGTCTGGAACATATAATAAGATAGGTTGTCCGGAGAGATCTAACCACGCCATGGAATAAAGTGTATCGACATTAGGTCTGATAATTGTAGTATATTGAGGATTTGGAAAAACTCGTTCATTTAAAAATTGATTTTGCTGATATCCACTGGAAAGCATGATGTTCTTCGTTATGTCCATTAGTACGAGTGGATATCCATAGATATATGCATCTAGTGCCATAAAATTTAGCATATCTTGGTTAACACAAGAGTAGTCCAATACTGCAGAGGGATTATAGTAATTATTTACGAAGTTTGGATGATATGACCAACCTTTAGACATAACAATGTACCTCTCTGAAAAGATTCTATATTACAATTATATTCGCATTCGCATAGATAAGTATGGAATGGGGGTACTAATTTATTTAGAACTTTTGACTATAGCTATAGAATGAAATCGTTATAATATTGCAATATGTCATGAAAAATCTTATTATGGAAAATAGAGTAAAGATATGAAGCTATAGAAACTTGTCTTTTAATAGTTTATGATCTGAGAAGGTGGTAATATATTGTGAGTTTATTTTCTAAAAATGCTTTAAATCAATTTAGTGATTTAGATTATGAGGTTTATAATTTTATATTAAAAAATGATGAAAAAATAGCTTACATGACGATTAGGGAAGTGGCTAATGAAGCTCATGTTTCAACGACTACGATCACTAGATTCTGCAAAAAAATAAATTGTGACGGGTTTTCTGAATTTAAAGTGAGATATAAGCTGGAAGCGGAGACGAGCCAGAATCAGCTAAAACATTATGATAATTCTATAGTTCTGGATTTTTTGCAAAGAGCAAATACGGAAGACTTTCAAAAGCAGCTTGATAAAATTGCAGCTATTATAGCATCAAAAAAGCATGTAATTTTTTTAGGTGTAGGGAATTCGGGAATCATTGCTGATTATGCTACCCGATATTTTTGTAATATTGGAGTTTTTTCTACAGGTGTTAATAATCCAATGTTTCCAATAAATCTAGAAGTACCAAGTGAAACAATAATCATTACTTTATCTGTTGAGGGGGAGGTTGATGCGCTGATTAAGAATTCTGAAATATTGAAAAGAAGTAAGGTAACTGTAGTGGCTATTACTAACAGTAAGGATAGTACCTTGGCAAAAATGTCGGATTATAATATTTCATATTATATACAAAGAGAGTTAGCTCATAATAATTCATGGGTGAAGGTTGATATAACTTCACAAATTCCAGCAATGTATATCATTGAGTCTTTAGCCAAATTAACCATACTAAAAAAGAGAAGTATAAAAGTATCCTCCGAAGATTAAAAAACACTTTGTTTTTTAGGTGAAACATGTAACTAAACAATCCTCTTTGTGACTATAGGCGTTATGAATATTTCAATACGTAATAGTTTGAAATATAATATGGTTATAGAAACGGAGGAATGAATATGGAAAAGAATCTGAAAATTGTAACGATTGGTGGGGGATCAAGTTATACCCCGGAATTAATAGAGGGGTTTATAAAAAGAAAAGATGAACTACCAATTAAAGAATTATGGCTAGTAGATATTGAGGCTGGAAAAGAAAAGTTGGAAATTGTTGGTGAACTAACCAAGCGGATGGTTAAAGCAGCAGGACTAGATTGGAACGTTCATTTAACATTAGATCGTCGTGAGGCATTAAAGGATGCAGATTTTGTTTCTACTCAATTTCGTGTAGGTTTATTAGATGCCCGTATTAAGGATGAGAGAATTCCTTTATCACATGGAGTTATTGGACAAGAAACAAATGGTGCAGGAGGAATGTTTAAGGCCTTTCGCACAATCCCTGTAATATTAGATATTGTGGAAGATATGAAGGAACTTTGTCCAAATGCATGGTTAGTTAACTTCGCCAACCCATCGGGAATGGTTACGGAGGCAGTTATTCGCTACGGACATTGGGATAAGGTAGTAGGTTTATGTAATGTACCGATTATGTGTAGTAAAATTGCCGCAGCCGCATTAAAAGAAAAAGAGGAAAATTTATTCTTCCGCTTTGGTGGCTTAAACCATTTCCATTGGCATCGTGTATGGAATAAAGCAGGAGAAGAAAAAACAAAAGAGGTAATTGAAGCTGCATATACATCGGCCGAAGGATTGGCGAAGATAATAGAAGAAATTAAGAGTCCATTAAGTCCTAATCATAATCCTGATGAAGATGACCAGCAAAAAGCTGGCGTTCAAAATATCCCCAATATTGGATTCTTACCCGATCAAGTTCGTAATCTTGGAATTATTCCATGTATGTATCATAGATATTACTATATTACAGACGATATGTTGAAAGAAGAGTTAGAAGTCTTTGAGAAAGGTGAAACTCGAGCAGAAGTAGTAAAACGTACCGAAGCAGAATTATTTGAACTTTACAAAGATCCTAATTTAAGTATAAAACCACCACAACTAGCCAAACGTGGAGGAGCTTACTATTCTGATGCAGCCTGTGAATTAATTACTTCTATATATAATGATAAACGTAGTCAGATGGTAGTAAGTACGAAAAATAATGGTGCTATTTCAGACCTGCCAGATGATGTAGTTGTTGAAGTAAGTTCTATCATTACTTCTAACGGCCCAGTTCCACTTTCATGGGGAGCTTTTGACTCTTCAAGCAGAGGATTGTTGCAACAAATGAAAGACATGGAACTCACCACGATTAAAGCTGCGGTAACAGGCGATTATAGTACTGCATTACAAGCATTTACAATCAATCCGCTTGTCCCAAGTGGTAAAATAGCACAAAAAATTTTAGATGAAATGCTAGTTGCACACAGAAAATACTTACCACAGTTTAGGAATGAAATAGAATTTTTAGAAGGTGCGGATAAATGAGTTTATATGCTTTTGCAAATAAACGACCATCCCGCTGAAGAAAAAAGTGACAGTCTCTTGTCTTCAAATAGCAAATCACTAGAGAATTTGCAGTTAGGATAGTATCATATAACATTCCAAGAAAATGAACAGAAAAATTTATTTATTGATTTAATACAAAAATTTCAGCATATAGATTAAAAAATATTTTTATAAATAGATTTTTAGGTTGCTAGTTCTTTCTTAATAGATTACAATGTACAAATCGTAATATTCTTATTTACTTGTTTACTTATTGTGATTTATGATATATTTTTAGAAATTTTTATTTGCTTAAAGTAAATAGAGGAGGAGTATTTTGGAGATATTCGACTTAAATACGTGGCAAGTTATTCTTAATTTTAAAACAATATTCTTAGGGATAATAATTGAGGCATTGCCTTTTATTTTAATCAGTGTAATCGTTTCGTCAGTATTACATAATTTTGTTTCCGAAGAACTGATTCAGAGAGTGTTACCAAGAGATAAAATGTCTAGCATTGTGCTGTCCTGTCTATTCGGTATGATTTTCCCAGCATGTGATTGTGGGATGGTACCAATTGTTCGCAGGCTAGTAAAAAAAGGGGTACCATTATATTGTGCGGTAGCCTTTATGCTTTCTGCGCCTATTATTAATCCAGTAGTGGCTACTGCTACAGCATTTGCGTTTAATAGTATTGGCATAGCTGCAGCGAGGCTGGGGATTGCTTTTTTAATAGCCTATATTACTTCGGCGCTCGTCAGTGAAGTATTTACTGGTACGGAGCTAAAGGATGTACAATCTACCCATGATCATAATCATGACCACGATCACGATTGTTGTTGTGTGTGTCATTCCCATACTGAGCATAAAATAACGCTACGCGAAAAGTTTTTGAATGTTTTAGATGATGCATGTAGTGAATTTTTTGAAATGGGCAAGTACTTAATCATTGGGTCTTTTTTAGGTGCGGTGGCACAGACTTTTATATCACGAGCATCACTATTAACTGTTGGTCATGAACCATTCTTGTCAATTATCGTAATGATGTTCTTTGCTTTTTCAATTTCGGTATGTTCCACAGCCGATGCCTTTATTGCTTCCTCATTTAACACTAGTTTTACTACTGGGGCATTAGTTGCATTTATGGTGTTTGGTCCTATGATCGATATCAAAAATATATTGATGCTTTCGCATGCTTTTCGCTTAAGATTTGTAGTTTTTCTGGTTGTTATAGTTTCACTATTATGCGCCATGGGAACGTATTTGTTTATTAATATATAGATAGGAGACGGAGGAAAATGTTGCAATTAAACAAAGATGGTTTAGCAAAAGCCTTAATATTATTAGGATTTGTTTTATTATTATTTTCGTTAATTATTACCGATCAATTAACTTTATATGTTCATCCTAGAATTATAACGTTAATAGAACTATCCGATGGTCTACTTTTTATGATGTTTTTACTGCAATGTTGGAATTTAAAAAAGACTTGGAACGATTCTACAGATGAACCTAAGCAGTGCGATCGGTATTGGAGATATTTGCCGTTTGTTTTTACTTTGTTGATCGCTTTGATATTACCCAATACATCACTTAACGCAAGTTTAGTTAATAATAAAGGATTGAATAATCAAATTATCACTGAAATTTCTAAAAAAGATTATCGACCATTGGCACCTGAGCTTCGGAAAACAAACTTAATCAAAGTTTCTGATAATAACTTTATTGAAGTAATGTCTGAACTTTATCGTTTTCCTCAAGAGTATGTAGGCAAGGAAATTGATATGAAGGGCTTTATCTTTAAAGATGCATCGACACCTCAAGATCATTTTTCTTTAATTCGATTTGTCGTTGGCTGTTGTGTGGCAGATGCTCTTCCTTCTGGCGTTTTGTGCGAAATTAATAATGCAGCCGAATATACCAATGGAAGTTGGTATCAAATTCAAGGCATTATAGAAACTAATGAGCGTGAGGGGAAACTTTTTCCTGTTGTTAAAGTTACGTGGATCAAGCCAATTACAGCAAATACTACTCCGTATGTTTTTCCTTAGATAAACACATACCTTTTAAATCCTAGAGATCAATTCTTGTTCGGCACTGACTAGTTCTACACAGAGCGTAAAGAGTTCCATCGCCTGCTGTAATTCTGATAAAGGTGGGAAAGTAGGGGAGATACGAATGTTTTTATCTTTTGGGTCTTTGCCGTAAGGGAAGGTAGCGCCTGCCGGGGTAAGTACTATTCCGGCAGCTGCAGCCTTGGCAACAATCTTTTGTGCACAACCAGGCAGGGTATCTAGGCTAATGAAATAACCACCTTGCGGTTTACTCCAAGACGCTAGGTTTTTATTTCCAAGTTTGGATTCTAAGATTTCTAATACTAAATCAAATTTAGGTTTGATAATGGCCGCATGTTGACGCATGTGGCTTTCGATTCCAGCCTGGCCTTTAAAGAAACGGACATGACGTAATTGATTGAGTTTATCTGGTCCAATGGTTTGGACGCTGATTTGCTTTTTGAGCCAATTTACATTGTTTTCACTACTGGCTAGCATGGCAAGACCAGCACCAGGAAAACTAATTTTGGAAGTAGAGCAGAATTCAAAAACCCGGTCAGGGTTTCCTGCTTGACGGCAAGCCTCAAGAATATTGAGTAATGGATCAGGAGTGTCGGTCAAATGATGCACTGTATAGGCATTATCCCAGATAATTCGAAAATCTGGAGCTTTGGTATACATTGCTGCCAAACGCTTTACTACTGTATCTGAATAGGTAATGCCAGTAGGATTGCTGTATTTAGGTACACACCAGATACCTTTAATGGCTGGATCAGTGGCTACTAGCTTTTCCACTTCATCCATATCGGGACCGTCAGCCTGATAGTTGATGGTGATCATTTCAATTCCTAAGTTTTCACAAATGGCAAAATGCCGATCGTAACCAGGGCTAGGGCAGAGAAATTTTACTTGTGGCAGTTTGCACCAAGGTGTTTCGCTGCCAGGAATTTTATGTAGCATAGCTTTTGTGATGAGATCATACATCATTGTTAAACTAGAATTCCCACCGATAATCACTTCTTCGGGGCGTACTTCTAGAAACCAGGCAAGAAGTTTTTTTGCGTCTGGAATGCCATCCACTCCGCCGTAATTTCGACAATCAGCCCCATTGATAGCTATATAATCAGCTTTATTGAGACAATTCATAAGATCCGCAGAAAGATCTAATTGCTGCGTGCAAGGCTTTCCACGGGACATATCTAGTTTAAGTTTTCGAGATTGCACCTCCTCATAGCTACGGGATAAAGAAGAGTGATGCTTATGTAATTCCGTGTTATTCATTCTTTTTAATTCAGTCATTATTCATCGCTCCTTTACAGTCTCTTTTATTGTAGGACACATAGTAAATCTAAGTCGATAGATTTCGAATAAGTATCCAGGATACATTTCGATGACTTAACTCATTTGTGGGAAAGACTAACTCAGCACAGACCAAAGAATTAGTATGCTACTGATTAAAATCATTAGTAATGACCCTTGCCTCAGAGTTTCCACTTTTATTTGATAAAGTTTCTTTAGCTTCTAGCACAAGCGCTAATAAAGGGGCGGTAATGATTGCATAGCCAAAACCTGTTACTGTCTGTAAAAAACCAGACAATATAAAAACGCTAAAAATATATAATTCTATGATCACCGTAATCTACTCCTAAACTTCATAACAGGAATATCCACAAGTTCACATTGGTCTCAAAATGTTTTTCATGCGAGACTTTCGGCTAAGTGAGACTTTTATAATCTTGCTTTTCCGGTTATTAGTCTAATTTCTATCTTAAGAACTTCTGTTTTTTCAAAAGCATTGTCAATATAACGTAATCCAGCTTCATAAAATTCAGGACTATATTTTTTAAGTATGGCTTTGAGTCCTTGTCGTTTTTCTTCTAGATCTTTAACAATAATAATTTTTCCGAATATGATAGCTGACTTATATTTAGTGGAAAATACTGCTGGCATTAGTTCTACTGCATCAATTACATTAAAACAAACGCTATCACAGTTTGATATATTATCCAATTTATGACCTTCCAAAGCGCAGTGCAAATAGATTACTTCATCGGTATAGACAAAACTCATTGGAACCCCATATGGAGTATTGCTTTTACTTACAGTTGATAATATCCCAAACGGCGCATTCTCTAAAAGTGTTTTTGTATCCTCTTCAAGCATTACTCTGTCTTTTCTTCTCATCTCTCTAAACATATTAAACCTCCAAATTTATCTTGATTTACTATATATAATAAAGATACAATATAATCGGCTTTTACATAAGTTCCAATAGTAACATTTTTATAGAAGCCAATTTCAACTTGTTTTAAAGAAAGAGGAGATTCGCCTATGCTGATATATATTGATAAAGATGACAAAGCGCCTATTTATGAACAAATTTATATCTTTTTGCGGCAAAAAGTACTTTCTGGCTCTTTAAATTTTGGTGACAAACTTCCCGCAACGAGAAAACTAGCTGACGAATTATCGATTGCCCGTAATACTGTTGATAAGGCGTATCAACAACTTGTCGCGGAAGGCTATGTGACGTCAAAAGTCGGAAGTGGATTTGCTGTTAATAAAATTTCCATTGAATCCTCAGTCTCCAATCAAGGCGCTTCTAGTACCCATTCCTTGGAGAAAACGAAGACGCAGTCCGTTTCTCTGCGATATGATTTTTCACATGGAGCCATCGATAATTCCGTTTTTCCCTACAAGCAATGGAGAAAAAGTATAAACTACGCTCTGACACTGATGGAATCATATTCTTGTATCCATTATCCGAGTCGGCAAGGTGAAGATTCTTTACGGCAAAGTATCTCGCTCTATTTGCAACAGTCAAGAGGTGTTTCTTGCAATGCTTCGCAAATTATCATCACCAGTGGTCAACAGTACTCTATGGAAATAATTGCAAACCTATTCGAGAACTCAAGTAAATGCTTTGCTATGGAAGACCCAGGATATGATGGAGTTCGTGTTGTGTTTCAGAATCACAATTACCAGGTGATGCCTATTCCAGTCGAAAAAGATGGTGTTTGCCTTGAGGCGATACAAAATTTAAATACAGACCTTTTATATCTGACTCCATCACATCAATTTCCTACGGGTGCAGTTCTTTCCATTGCGAAACGTCATAAACTCCTGCAGTGGGCAGTTGATACAAATAGTTATCTAATTGAAGATGATTACGATAGTGAACTTCGTTATGATATAAATCCAATCCCCTCTTTGCAGTCATTAGATACGAAGGGCAGAACTATTTATACTGGGACCTTTTCCAAATCACTTTCACCCGCAATTCGCGTGGCTTATATAGTGTTGCCCCAATCCTTAATGGATAGGTTTTATCGCTATTATTATCGCTATAATTCACAAGTTTCATTTTTACATCAGACTGTTCTTTCGCATTTCATATCAAGCGGAAATTATGAAAAACATATAAATCGTTTACGCACCTTATATCGTAAGCGGCAAAACGCTATGCTGGCTGCATTAGATACAGTTTTCGGTGATACTGCTGACATCTTTGGTGAAGGAGCTGGGAAGCATATTCTTTTAACGTTAAAAAATTCACTTCCTCAGGATGAGCTGATAAAGCGAGCTGAAAATATTGGCATTCGGGTATATTCTACTAAAGTGAACTATATGAATCCAGCGGATTGTCCGTATTCTCAGATTTTACTGGGGTTTGCTACCGTTCCAACTTGTGAGTTGAAATCAATTTTGGAGGAATTGCATCATGTTTGGAGCAAGGATTGAAAAACTAAATAACAAAGTAATGGTTGTCTTTGGCTCAAAACATCAAATTACTAGAAAATTAGCAGTTTAGCATGGTAAAATAAGTTAAGTAAACTTAAGGGGATGTTTAGTATGACGAGAATGCAGCGGGAAAAAGAAGGACAAATTGTATGACGGAAAAGAAACTTAATTTGGATTCCAAAGATTTATTTTTATATTGCCTAACCAAACTTGGAGCAATTGAGGATTATCCTTTCGGTCCCGATGTCATAGTTATCAAGGTAGCATCCAAGATGTTTGCACTCATATCGCGTAGGAACGGGCAGGACAACCTTTCACTTAAATGTGACCCTGTCCATTCTGAGGTCCTAAGGCAACAATATCCAAGTATAATACCTGGATACCATTTGAATAAGCGCCATTGGAATACATTAGTGCTTGATGGTAGTATTTCAGAAAGAGAGATAAGAGGCTTAATCGATCATTCGTATGAGCTAGTATATAAATCTCTTCCACGGAAAAAGAGGGCAGAATATCAGGAAGACTGGTAATAAGAACGATAAGTAAGAGCTAAAATTGAAATAATAAAACAACAACTTCTGTTGACAATTTGACAGAGGTTAGCTTATATACATTTAATGAAAACGATTATCATTAACAATGAATAATCATTTTCATTAAATGTATTGTCTTTATAGGAAAATTGTACTATAATATGAACAAATAAAAAAAAAGTTCAATTGCTCAAGTAATCGAATTTACATAGGCGATGATTTTAGTGAGGGGAGGCAGTTCAGATGAATTATGAAAAATAGATATTTTGAAATTTTAAGCGTCTTTTCGACTATCGTCGCAAAGCATGGAATTAATAAAACTACGATGCGCGATGTAGCAGAGCAAACAGGCTATAGTATCGGTACTATTTATAATGAATTTAGCAATAAAGAAGCGCTGGTTGATGGATTGTTTAACCAGAAAAAGTTGGAAGTAGAGGAATGGCTCGCCTCTTTGTGCGGTGTTTGTCAGGCTTCAGGAGAAATGCGACTGCGTCGTTTTATGCTTGGTTATGTGCAGGAATTCAATCAGAAAGTACGGCAGGATGTTGCTTTTGCTGAGATTGTTAAGGAAGCACGATATTTTCGCTATATTGGTCTAAAAACAGTGGACTTTAATCAGTTTGTGCGCAGTAAAGTACTGGACATTATTGAAAATATTTTACAAGTAGGAGTAAAAGAAAAACTTTTTTATATTACAGATATTTTACTTACTGCTAATTTAATACTAAACGCCTTTGCTGTTTATTTGCTGCCATCTTTAATTTTAGAAAAAGAGTTCGAGCATATTTATAAAGAAGCTGAAGCTATGCTGGAGTTAATCATAAAGGCCCTTCTGACTAAATAAAATTTTCAATATGGAGGAATTACACATGATACAATTGCGTAATATTAAAACATCTTCAAAAATTATGGGACTCATTATATTTATGGCTTTTTTTCTAGCGGTAGTTGGTTATGTCGGACATTATGCCGCAGGAACATTAGCAAATAAAATGGATGATATGTATAAAAATCGATTACAGCCTATTGAGTGGTTGAATGCTAGTCGTGCAGAAAGCCGGAGAAATGAAGCTTTGACGTTAGCTATTTTTCTTAGTCATGACCCAGCTCAGCAACAGACTATTTATAAAACCATTGATGAACATAAAAAAATTTATAGCGGCTTATTAGAAAAATATCAGCAGACGAATTTAGATTCGTTTGAGCGACAAAACTTGGCAAAAATTATGGATGAGACCAAGGTATATCGTGATGATTGGCAAAAATCATTAGATTTAGCGATGGCAGGTAAGCAGGAGGAGGGACATGCTTATTTTTACAAAAATGCGAATAGTCATTTAGATACCATTAATAAATTACTAGATGATTTGGTTGAACACAATAGCAAAATTGCCGAGGAAGAAAAACAGAAAAGTGAAGAAATCGCACTGTATAACGATCGGATCAGTATGGCCGTAACTGCGATTGCAGTACTCCTATCCAGTATTTTAGGATGGTTGATTGCAAGAGTGATTGTGACGCCACTGGCAAGTTTACTTACGGAGGTTCATAGTTTGGCAGCCGGAGAGCTAAAAAACAGAAAAGTGCATGAAGTCTATTATCAAGATGAGGTCGGACAATTGACTAAAGAATTTGATAGTATGGCGAGTCATTTACATAAGTTAGTGAAAAACATTTCAGATGCTTCTAAGCAATTGGCTGCGTCTTCGGTAGAGTTGAATACTGGTGCTGAAGAAGCGGCGAAAGTTACTGAACAAATAACAGGGGCAATTGAAGAAGTAGCACAGGGCGCACAAAGCCAGTCGGTGGTAATTAATGAAACAGTACTAAGCGTGGAGCAGATGGTTGCAGCTATTACGCATATTGCTGATAATTCCAATTCGGTGTCTGAAGCAGTTTCTAAGACTGTTGACGCCGCAATGGCGGGGGCTAAGTCCGCAGAATCTGTAGCGGTGCAAATGAGTAGTATCGAAGAAACTGTAGAATCATCGGCCGAAGCTGTTAAAAAACTCGGAGATCGTTCTCAAGAAATTGGACAAATCATTGATACTATTTCTGGTATTGCCAACCAGACGAATTTATTAGCTTTAAATGCGGCCATTGAGGCGGCACGTGCTGGCGAAAATGGCAAAGGATTTTCTGTCGTAGCCGAAGAAGTTCGAAAATTGGCGGAACAATCCAAGGATGCCGCTGCGAAAATTGGAGCGATGATCAGCGAGGTGCAGAATGAAACGGATAAGGCTGTGACAGCGATGAATAAAGGTAGCCAAGAAGTGAAAGTAGGCGCTCAAGTGGTAGCAAGTGCTGGTGAAAATTTCAGGGAAATTACTTCTTTGGTAAACGATGTTTCATCTCAGAGCATGGAAATTTCAGCAGCTATTGAAGAAATGTCAGCAAGCAGTGAGCAAATATCAACTTCGGTTAAAAATATTGATCAAGTCGGAAGACGGGCGGCAGGAAAAACCCAAACAGTTTCTGCGGCCACGGAAGAGCATTCCGCGTCAATTGAAGAAATTTTGGCTGCTAGCCAGTCCTTGTCTAATACAGCCAAAACGTTGCACGATGCGGTTGAATTTTTCAAGGTATAAAAGAAAAATTAAAAGTGGAAAAATCGTAAATGATTTTTCCACTTTTTTTATGTACGCAAATTTTTCTGAAATATGCATTTCTAGTTCCATAACAAGAAGCTTGTCGATTTGTTGTCCAAGCTAGGGAATGTGCTGAGAGTAGATGGATTAATGTATGCAAAATATTTTATTCTTTTTTATATCATTCCGAATATACATAACGTAGGATGTTTCTTAAAGCACAGAAAAAATCATTGCTCAAATTGTAATGCAAGGAGGGCGATTGCCGATGCGAATGGAGAGGTAGTTTGCCAGTAGAACGTTGCCTAGGTAGTAAGACAAGTAGTGATTGATCTATTAACAAAAAGAAATGACATTATTGATTGATTAAAAAATTTATTAAAGGAGTGGAATCATGGCAAGTTTATTATGGGGTGAATTTATTGGAACGGCGGTACTTTTGGCTTTTGGCTGTGGCGTTGTAGCGAACGTATCGTTGAAGGAATCAAAAGGTCTCGGCGGCGGGCCGATTGTGGTTTATACCGGATGGGCGATGGGCGTTATCATGGGGGTTACTTGTAGCTTGGCGATTGGTAATACGGGTGATTTAAATTGCGCGGTTACTTTCTATAAATTATTGATGGGGATTTATACTGTGCCATTGGCGATTAATATTATGATCGTACAAGTTCTCGGCGGTGTTCTGGGTGGCGCTTTAGTATGGCTTGCGTATTTGCCACATTGGAAAGTTACGCAAGATAAAACTGCTAAACTGGGAGTCTTCTGTACGATTCCTGCGATTCGTAGTTATGGTGCAAATGCACTTTGTGAAGGGATTGCTAGCGCATTATTGTTCTTGATTTTCTTATCACTTGGCAGTAAATTTGTTTCTGGAGCGTCTGGATTCCCAGCTGGATTTTCTACTTATATGTGTGGTTTGGCAGTTTGGGCAGTGGGCTTATCATTCTGCGGGCCTACCGGATATGCTGTAAATCCTGCTCGTGACCTTGGTCCTCGCATTGCACATGCGATTTTGCCGATTGCAGGCAAAGGTAGCTCGGATTGGAGTTATTCTTGGGTGCCGATTGTTGCGCCAATGGCTGGGGCTTTTGTGGCATTCATTATCGCGATGATGTTTGATATTATTTAAACCTAAAATCCATTTGATTCATCAAATTCTAAAAAAATTAAGGTTTATAAATATATAGTTGACGAGGAGTGGCTTAAAAAATGATAACAAAGTATGTAATGGCACTTGATGCAGGAACTACGAGCAATCGGGCAATCATTTTTAACCAGGAGTCCAAAATCGTTGCTGTGGCCCAAAAGGAGTTTACACAAATATTTCCTAAAGCTGGCTGGGTCGAGCATGATGCCGAGGAAATTTGGAGTACGCAAATTGCAGTTGTGAAAGAGGCTATCGAAAAGGCAGGTTTAAATGCGAGTGATATTTCTGCGATCGGTATTACCAATCAACGTGAAACAGCAGTGGTTTGGGAAAAAGCGACTGGAAGACCAATTTATAATGCGATTGTTTGGCAATCTCGCCAGACGATGGATATTTGTAATGAGCTGAAAGAGCAAGGGTTAGAAGATGAGTTTAAGCAAAAAACAGGCTTACTCTTGGACGCTTATTTCTCGGGGACTAAAGTGAAATGGATTCTAGATAACGTAGGAGGTGCACGAGCAAAGGCTGAAAATAGCGAGTTGCTCTTCGGTACGATTGATACGTGGTTGATTTGGAAGTTGAGTGGCGGGCAAATCCATGTAACAGATTACTCGAATGCCTCTCGTACGCTGATGTACAATATCCACGAGCTTCAATGGGATGAAAAACTTTTGGGATATTTGACGGTACCTGCTTCGATGTTGCCTGCGGTTCGTCCATCGAGTGAGTTTTACGGTAATACGGATCCGGCTGTTTTTGGTGCGGCTGTGCCGATCGCGGGAGCTGCTGGTGATCAACAAGCGGCTTTGTTCGGGCAGACTTGCTTTGAACCTGGTATGGCGAAAAATACCTATGGAACAGGTTGTTTTATGCTGATGAATACTGGGGATAAGGTATATACATCGACACATGGGCTGCTTACAACGATTGCCTGGGGCATTGATGGGAAAGTCGAATATGCACTTGAGGGAAGTATTTTTGTTGCTGGTTCAGCGATTCAGTGGTTGCGTGATGGCTTGCGCTTAATTGAATCGGCACCAGATTCTGAATGGATCGCGAAAAAGGTGGACGATACGGATGGTGTTTATGTCGTACCTGCGTTTGTCGGTCTTGGCGCACCGTATTGGGATATGAAAGCGCGCGGTACGATTATTGGTTTGACACGGGGCACGACGAAAGCACATGTTGTACGGGCTACATTAGATTCTATGGCTTACCAGACAAAGGATGTACTGAGTGCCATGGAAGCTGACTCTAGGATTAAATTGCAAGCTTTAAAAGTAGACGGTGGTGCTGTGGCAAATAATATTTTGATGCAGTTCCAAGCAGATATTTTGAATGTGCCTGTAGACCGTCCACGGATTACGGAAACGACTGCATTGGGAGCAGCTTATTTGGCAGGTCTGGCAGTTGGGGTGTGGACGAACAAGGAAGAACTAAGCCAAAGATGGCAATTGGACACTCGGTTTGAGCCTGCTATGGAGGCGAAAGAAAGCGAAAGCCTTTATCGTGGCTGGCAAAAGGCGGTTAAGCATGCGATGGATTGGATAGATACAGACTCACGCGGATAAGTTCATAACCTTTGTGGATTGAATAGAGAATCCCTTTGTTTTCGAGTTAGCGATTGCAGAGGGGTTCTTTCCTCTTTGTTAATGTTAGAAATTGATCAAAAGGTATATCCTAATTTAAAATTTAGTTTTAAAAATAAATTGCTGTAAAATATGTATTTTTATAGAGAACTTCTAGAATAATAACATAGTCTGCTCGAGTTTGTGATTGGATTCAATGGTGAAAAAATTATTTTTGAGAAGTGTAAAAGAAGCTAATTTATAAGGGGGTATCGCTGATTTCTATCAATGAACAAATGAGGAGTGAAAGAGATGGACAATGTATTATTGGGTGAATTTATTGGAACGGCAGTATTACTGACGTTTGGTTGTGGCGTTGTAGCGAATGTATCGCTGGCAGCATCAAAAGGTTTGGGCGGCGGGCCAATTGTGGTTTATACGGGATGGGCTATGGGGGTTATCGTGGGGGTTACTTGTAGTCTGGCGATTGGTAATACGGGGGATTTAAATTGTGCGGTTACTTTCTATAAATTATTAATGGGGATTTACTCTGTGAGTTTTGCGATTGAAATGATGATTGTACAAGTGTTGGGTGGTATTTTGGGCGCTACTTTGGTCTGGCTGATCTATTTGCCACATTGGGGAATTACTGAAGATAAAACAGCTAAATTAGGCGTGTTCTGTACGATTCCTTCGATCCGGAATTACGGTGCGAATGTTCTTTGTGAAGGTTTAGCTAGTATGTTATTATTCTTTATTTTCCTCTCACTTGGCAGTAAATTTGTATCCGGTCCTACTGGTTTTCCGGCCGGCTTCGGTACTTATATGGCTGGACTAGCAGTTTGGGCAATCGGTTTATCTTTCTGCGGGCCCACTGGGTACGCTGTAAACCCTGCTCGTGACCTTGGACCACGCATAGCGCATGCGATCTTACCGATAGCAGGGAAAGGTACTTCCGATTGGGGGTATTCTTGGGTACCTATTGTCGGTCCGATGGCGGGTGCTTTTTTTGCGTTTATTCTTGCTAAAATGTTTTCAATTATTTAGTTGTTATTCAATCATTTGATTTTATATTAAAAAATAAAGGAGATTTTTATATGACAGAAAAATATGTAATGGCACTTGACGCAGGAACGACGAGTAATCGAGCAATTATTTTTGATAGCGATTCCCAAATTGTTGCGTTAGCACAAAGAGAGTTTGCTCAAATATTCCCAAAACCGGGCTGGGTAGAACATGATGCAGAGGAAATCTGGAGTACACAGATTACTGTAATCAAAGAGGCAATTGAAAGGGCAGATATTAAGGCCAGTGATATTTCGGCAATTGGCATTACCAATCAGCGCGAAACCACAGTTGTATGGGAAAAAGCGACAGGTAGACCAATCTATAATGCAATTGTCTGGCAATCACGCCAGACGATGGATATTTGTGATGAGCTCAAAAAACAGGGACTTGGAGAGGTATTTAAAGAAAAAACAGGTTTGTTAATTGATGCTTATTTTTCTGGTACTAAAATTAAATGGATACTGGATCATGTGGAGGGTGCACGTGAAAAGGCAGATAAGGGGGATTTGCTGTTTGGCACAATAGATACATGGATTATTTGGAAACTGAGTGGCGGAAAATTGCATGTAACGGACTATTCAAATGCCTCTCGTACACTCATCTACAATATACGTGAACTAAAATGGGATAAAGAACTTTTGGAATACTTGACAGTGCCAGCTTCGATGTTACCGGAAGTGCACGGATCAAGCGAAGTTTATGGTAATACCGATCCAGCTATTTTTGGTGCGTCAGTTCCGATTGCAGGAGATGCTGGCGATCAGCAAGCCGCATTATTTGGACAAACTTGCTTTAAGGAAGGCATGGCAAAAAATACCTATGGTACGGGCTGTTTCTTACTAATGAATACTGGTGATCATTTATATACATCAAAAAACGGCTTGATTACGACGATTGCTTGGGGGATTGATGGAAAAGTCGAATATGCACTTGAAGGTAGTATTTTTGTTGCTGGTTCGGCGATTCAATGGCTGCGAGATGGCTTGCATATGATTGAAGCGGCCTCGGATTCGGAGTGGGTAGCGAAAAAAGTGCAGGATACGGATGGAGTGTATGTTGTTCCAGCTTTTGTTGGTCTTGGTGCACCATATTGGGATATGAAAGCGCGCGGTACAATCATTGGCCTAACTCGCGGTACAAAAAAAGCACATATTGTTCGGGCGACTTTGGATGCTATGGCTTATCAAACAAAGGATGTTTTAAGTGCGATGGAAGCGGATTCAAATATTAAACTTAAAGCATTGAAAGTAGATGGCGGTGCTGTTGTTAATAATATTCTAATGCAGTTTCAAGCAGATATTTTAGGTGTGCCAGTGGAACGTCCTAAAGTAACTGAAACTACCGCATTGGGGGCGGCTTATCTAGCGGGCTTGGCAGTTGGGATATGGAAGAGCAAAGAAGACTTGATAAACAACTGGAAACTAGATAATCGATTTAAACCAGCAATGGATGTTAAGGAAAGTGGAAAATTGTATCGTGGCTGGCAAAAAGCAGTCCAGCATTCAATGGGATGGATTGAGGATGACAATATAAACGATTAAATACAGTCTCAAAGAGAATCTCCTTTACGGTGCTTTATAAGGAGATTCTCTTAAGAAACAGCAATCATATATTAATTTTATAGTAAGGGTGACAATGCACAATGAGAAAAAGTAATGAAAATGCATTGGCGAATAAGGGATATGTCATTCGTATTTTTGGATAAAAGGGGCAATGGGGATGGAAAAAGCAACGGTAGTTGTAATTGGTGGCGGAGCCACAGGGGTTGGAATTTTTCGTGATTTAGCAATGCGTGGGGTAGATGTGCTTTTGTTAGAACAGCGTGATATGGTGCATGGTACTAGTTCGCGTTATCATGGTCTTTTGCATAGTGGTGGACGTTATGCGGTGAAAGATGCTGAAGCTGGTAGAGAATGCATCGAAGAGAATAAGATTCTTCGGAAGATTGGCAGGCATTGCGTGGAAGCGACAGAAGGATTTTTTGTTCGTTTACCAGAAGATGATGAAACTTTTGAGGAAAAGTGGGTAGAAGCTTGCCAGAAGATTGGTATTCCAGCTGTGCAAATTGCGCCTGAAGAAGCGTGGCGATTAGAACCAAATTTAACGCATCGAGTGAAGTCGGTGTATCGCGTGCCTGATGCAGCGATTGATGGGTTCCGTATGGTCTGGCAAAACGTTGCTTCTGCTAAACGATATGGTGGCAGGCTAAAGACATATACAGAAGTCATTAGTATTGAACATAGCAATAATCATGTCGTTGGTGTCCTCGCTCGAAATTTTATCACAGGTGAGGAAGAATTTATTGCTTGTGATTTTGTTGTGAGTGCAGTGGGATCCTGGGCGGGAGAAATTGCTCGTTTAGCTGGAATTGATGTACATGTACAGCCTGATAGGGGAACTTTAATCGCATTTAATCATCGGTTGTCTAGTCGGATTATTAATAGGCTACGTCCTGCCTCTGATGGTGATATCTTTGTACCGCACGGGTCTATTACGATTTTAGGTACGACCTCTTCGGCGGCGAAACAACCCGATGATACGATACCTTTGACGGCGGAAGTTGTAGAATTGCTTAAAATTGGTGAGGCTACATTTGAAAATTTAAGGGACTATCGTATGCTGCGTGTTTTTTCTGGGACTAGGCCACTTTACAGTGCTGATCCTATGGCAAAAGGACGTGGTGCTTCGCGTAATTTTGTTATTTTAGATCATGCGAAAGAGGGGCTAAATGGTTTTGCTAGTATTGTTGGCGGTAAGTTCACTACTTATCGGTTGATGGCGGAAAAAATGACGGATTTCATTTGTAAATATTTGAAGGTAACAGCATCTTGCCGTACAGCTGAGGAACCTTTGGTTGAGGTGATTTCTCCACAACTATTGGCGAAAGCACGGCTGTATTTCCCGGCTTATGGTACGGATTTAGCTGCTTCACGTCTAGGCGGGGCAGGCTTGGAACGGGTAGTCAAACGTATGGAGGATGATCCACAAAAAAGTCAGCTTGTTTGTGAGTGCGAAAATGTTACATTGGCGGAAGTGGAAGAAACCGCTCATGATGGTACAAGTTTTACCCTGAGTGATGTTCGGCGAAAAACTCGTATGGGGATGGGCACTTGCCAAGGTGCATTTTGTACCTATCGCAGTGTAGGGGCGATAGAAGCCAATGGTCTGAGTTTTGGCAAAGATAATATCAGTTTGTTCAAAGAGTTCTTACAAGCTCGTTGGCGAGGAATCCGACCAATTATGTGGGGCAATGTGATTAGAGAGATAGAGCTGACTCGTGGTATTTACGATGGAACTTTGAATATAAATGGAGCGATTGAACATGAGAAAAGATGATGTGATTGTAATCGGCGGAGGTTTTGCCGGGTTGATCGCTGCAGCTGCTAGTGCAAAACGTGGTAAAAAGGTGACTTTGTTAAGTTTCGGAATGGGTACATTGGCAGTTGGCAGTGGAATCGTTGATATTCTGGGGTATAACAATGATGGTACAGCTGCTTTGACGCCGGAAGTAGCTGTCAAAATGGTAGAGGATGATCATCCTTATCATAAAATTGGTTTACAGGCAGTAAAAGAATCTGTGGATTTTTTCCTAGAACTATGTAGGGAAGAAATGTATCCTTACATAGGAAGTTTGAATGAAATGAAATGGATACCAACAGCTTCTGGTACGCTAAAGCCAACTTGTCTTGTCCCAAAAACCCTAGATGTAGCTAGTTTAAAAGAGAGTGATACTATTTGTATTGTAGGTTTTCATTGCTTAAAGGATTATTATGCAGAATTAGTGTCTAAGAACTTAAAAACTAGCTTAGGTTCAGATAAGAAGTATGAAGTTGTTATGATAAATCATCAGTTTTCTGGTGGACGTGATGTAACAGTATTGGATCTTGCTCGTTGGCTAGATACTGAGGCTGGACGTGCAGAATGTATCAAGCAGTTGCAGAGTAAAGTAAAGCCAGGCTCAGTGGTCTTGGTACCACCGATATTAGGAACTACGCCAGATTATTTGGTGTTGGAAGCATTTGAAAAAGCAATTGGTTGCCGGTTTGTTGAAACGGTGACGGTTCCACCTTCGCTTAGCGGCTTACGGCTTAGGAGTATGTTGATAAATCGTTTAAAAAAAATGGGTGTGCGGATTATTGAAAAGGCAAATGTGATTAAGTCAATTTTGGAAGAGCGGAAGTGTGTTGCGGTAGTGACCGATGGGATAGATCGTCAGCGAAGTTATTACGCTCAAAACTTCATTTTAGCTACAGGTGGTTTTTATGGCGGCGGATTGATTTCTGCTGAATTAGGTGAAGTCAATGAGCCGATTTTTAATATTCCGATTCAAATTCCAATTGCTAAAGAAGAATGGTCTAATTTAAATTTATTTTCTAATAAAAAGCAGCCTTTTGCAAAAATTGGGATAACCACTGATGAGAAGATGCACCCATTAGATATAGAAGGTAACCTTTTGTTTGAAAATGTATTTGTTGCTGGTCGCAATTTGCAAGGGTATGATTTTTGTTTTGAAAAATCAGGCAATGGTGTCGCTCTTGCTTCAGGTTATCAAGCGGCTATGTCGGTATAAGAAGGGGGATTCATGATGAAAAAACATAAAATTGATCCAGATCGCTGTATCGCTTGTACCGCTTGCGTTGCTCAATGTCCAGTTACCAAGGCAACGCATCATTTCCGCGGTCCCAAAATGGTTGGTCCAGCCTTGGAGAGAATGAGACTTTCAGAGGAAGATATTGAGCCGACACTCGACTATTGTTCAAATTGTAAAAACTGTGATATGGCTTGTCCATCAGGTGTCCCTATTTCAACATTGAATATGTTGGCGCGAGCAAAGTATTATAAAAACCATAAACATTCAATGAGAGATGATATGTTAGCGCATGGAGAAAGAATGGGAAAATTGGCCAAGGCACTTCCTGCTGGAGCTTTTTTTGCTAATTTAGGGATGAATATTGGACGAAATTTAGGTGTGCTGAGAATGGTTGGAATTTCTGATAAAAGGCCACTACCAAGCTATGCAACTGAGAGTTTTCACAAACAGTTTAAGAAAATACGTCAGCAAAGTTTTCCTAATAAAGTAGTTTTTTATCCGGGGTGCTTTGTTAATTTTAATGATCCTAAAGTTGGTTTGGATTTTTTGGCGGTGATGCAAAAAAATCAATATGAAGTTATTGTTGAAGAGGAATTTGTGTGTTGTGGTTCTCCTCTATTGGTAAATGGGTATCTTGATGAGGTTGAACAAAATGCAAAAAAAAATACTCAATTAATTAAAAAGTGGGTAGATAAAGGATATAAGGTAATTACCTGCTGCACGAGTTGTGGTTTGATGCTTAAGCAAGAATACCAGGAATTATTTGAAATAGATGGGGTAAAAGAAAATGCAAAAAGTATTTATGATGCATCAGAATTTTTAATGCAGCTATATGATGAAGGTAAGTTAAATCTTAACTTTGGGAGATTACAGGAAAAATATCTTTATCATGCGCCTTGCCATCTGCGGGCGCAAGGCTTTGGGTTGCCAGCGGTGGATTTGCTGAAGGATGTTGCTGGAGTGAATATAGAAAATGCGGATGCTGGCTGTTGTGGTGTTTCTGGTAATTATGGCTTTAAAGCGGATAAGTATGATACTGCTATGGCCATTGGTGGAAATTTATTTAGTACGATTAAAGAGAGTGGTGTTAGGACTGTTGTTAGTGAGTGTGGAACGTGCCGAATGCAAATTAATCATGGTGCAAGTGTAGATACAGTGCATCCACTGACGGTTCTACGAAATGTATATGAAGCGAAAAAATAAAGCATTAAATTAAGAGAGCATTTTCATTTGAGAATGCTCTCTTGATTTATTCTGTTAGTTGCTTTCCATATTCTATGTAATATGTTACAATACTATTTACGAATATTACTATTTAGGAGGCCATCATAAATGGAAGAGTTAGTTGCACTTCTACGGGAAAAAGGCTATAAGATCACACCACAGCGCAGGGCTGTGATTGCTGCTCTTTTGGAGAGTGAAAAGTTTCCTACGGCGCAGCAAGTGTTGGAGATTGTGAAAAAGACGAATCCAGATGTGAGTTTGGATACGGTGTATAGAAATTTGGGTCTTTTAATAGAGCTAAATATTGTGTATGAAATCAATACCCAAAGTAGTGCTGGCAATGTATTTGAAATCGTTCATATACACCATGAGCATCACCATCATTTGGTATGCTTGGTATGTGGTAAAACAGAGTGTATTGATATTTGCCCAGTCAATCAAGACTATATTGCCGAAGTTGAGAAGCGTGGCTTTGAAGTTACAGGGCATACGTTTGAGTTTTATGGAAAATGTCAAAAGTGTAGAGAAGCTAAATCATAATTGCAGGGGGAAAAGACTCGTGTTAAGGAAATTTTTACACCATAATAGCGCTAAGCAAGAAGAACAATGTAGTAAGCTATGTTGTACGAAAATTGAGGGCTTTGGTGTTACGATTGGAAAAACGGAAATTTTTAAAGATGTAAATCTTCACATCCATTGCGGTGAGTTAACAGCACTTATTGGACCAAATGGTGCTGGGAAGAGTACACTCTTAAAAGCTATTTTGGGTGAGATTGAGCATGAAGGAAAGCTCAATTATTTTGATGCCAAGGGTGAACATACGGGAAATCCTGTGATTGGCTATGTGCCTCAGTATTTAAATTTTGATCTAAGTACACCGACAAGTGTCATGGATTTGTTTATGAGTTGTTTGACAAATCTTCCAGCGTGGCTTTGTAGTTCCAATAAGCTAAGAGACCGGGTACTAGAAAATTTGCGACGTGTAAAGGCTGAGTACTTAATTGATCGTCGCTTGGGTGCTTTATCTGGCGGCGAGCTGCAACGTGTTTTGCTGGCGTTAGCGCTTGATCCTGTGCCCGATTTATTATTACTAGATGAGCCAGTATCCGGGGTTGACCAAAATGGTTTGGAACTTTTTTATGAGATTGTTTCCGAGTTGAGAGCAAGTAATGACTTGGCGATTATTTTGATTTCGCATGATTTAAGTTTGGTTGCCAAACATGCTGATCGTGTGGTGCTGTTAAATAAAACGGTGGTATGTAACGGATCGCCGGAGTTTGTCTTTAACAACGAAGAAACTCGTAAAGTTTTTGGTATGCTGGTTAGTCCAATGGATAAGGGGGCGAGATAATGTTAGAGAATGTTTATGGCATATTGGATGCTCTATTGCCTTATCAATGGATGGATCATAATTTTATGAAGAATGCTTTTTTAGCGGTTCTGATGGTAACGCCGCTTTTTGGTTTATTGGGTACGATGGTCGTTAGTAATCGGATGGCGTTTTTCTCGGATTCACTTGGACATGGCGCGTTTACTGGTATCGCCATTGGTGTGCTAATGGGAGGTGTACAACCGCTACTTTCTATTGTATTGTTTTCGATCGCATTTGCTATGATTATTACTTATATTAAAAGTAAAAGTAGTGCTTCCACGGATACGATTATTGGAGTGTTTTCTTCGACGGCAATTGCGGTCGGGTTAATGATGATGTCGTATGGTGGTGGCTTTGGTAAGTTTTCATCCTATTTAATAGGTGATTTACTCAGCATATCCCCACTAGAACTTGCTACATTATTCGGGGTGTTTTTGTTGGTAGTCGTAGTTTGGATGGTGATGTTTAATAAATTATTAATCATCAGTATCAATACAGCTTTGGCAGCAAGCCGTGGGATCAATACATTATTTATTGAAATGGTTTTTGCTGCGCTGCTTGCAGTTGTGGTGGCAATTAGTATTCAGTGGGTCGGACTTTTGATTATTAATTCTATGCTTGTTTTACCAGCAGCCGCCGCGCGTAATATTACGAATAATGTAAAACAATATCATCTTGTTTCAGTAGTATTCGCTTTGTTTGCTGGAATTACTGGACTTATTGCTTCTTATTATTGCAACACTGCAACAGGTGCAACCGTAGTATTGGTATCGGCAATCTTGTTTTTTGTTACGTTGATTTTGAAAAGTAGTATGGCTCGTTGATAGCTTGCATATATATTGAATGAGGTTTAATTATTTGCGACCTATATGGGGTGGATTTATGATAGACCGAAGTCATTTGGAGGATTTAGCGGAAACTTTTTTCTATGTAGATTTATTGAGTTCAATTATACTTCTTTATATTTATTATGAAAGAATAAGGTTAAATGATGCAGACGCTGCCGTCATCGCCAGAGAAAAGCAAGAATTGAATGCGAAATTTGTATCCATCAATGATCGTATTGAAGCATTGGAAGAAAGTTTCAATACGATCGAAGATTTATTGCGACAAATCATATGTGAAAAATAAATTTACTTGACAATATAGTATTAACGTGATACTATTTCTTAGTAAGCTAATGGATAAGTTGGCGTACGCGGGAGTGGCGGAATGGCAGACGCACCAGACTTAGGATCTGGCGCCGCAAGGTGTAGGAGTTCAAGTCTCCTCTCCCGCACCATTTGAAATTATGACCCCTGTGAGAAATCACGGGGGTTTTGTTACATAGTTAAAGATAGATAGTCTAGCAGGATAATTTATGATGTTGGCGAATTTAAGAAAATAATATCAATCGTAAGTTAAAATCTAAATAACTGGCAATGTGGCCTATTATGATCGTTGGTAAAACTGATGATTATGATAGGCTTTTTCTTTTTAGGCTTTGGTACGATTTCGCTCGGAGGTTTTATGATGTTAACACAAAGACAGCTCATTCGATGTTTATGTTTAGAACATACGGATCTATCAACAGAAGATATTACAATTCTAGAAAATATGGCTGGTCAGCTTCAGGTAATAGCAACACTAACCAATACGGATGTTTTTATTGACACACTGAGTAATAATAGAGTGGATAGTATTGTCTTAGCATGGGCGCATTCTTCGGGTTCTCCACCTTTATATCGCAAGAGTGTTGTCGGTGAAATGGCTTATGCGACGCAGGAACCAGCTGTGTCACAAGCTCTTTTAACTGGGGAAAATTTTTATAATATTCGTGGCGTTAGTCAGGAAGGGATACCAATTGCACAGACCGTAGTTCCTTTGCCTAATACTAGCGGTCAAATCATTGGTGTGCTAATTATGGAAAAGGATATTTCTGAAGAAATTCGCCAAGAAGAACAGGTCAAGTTTTTGACGCAGACCGCAGATCGTTTAAGTCAGACGTTGATGTCTTTAACAACTACCGGGTGTGGTTGGGAAGAATGGGTTGGAAATGGAATTTTTGTATTGAACAATCAAGGAAAAATTACTTATGCGAATAAACGCGCGACAGCTATCGTGGAAATTTTATATGAAGGAAACATCGAGAAAGAAAACTTAATGGCGATGTTGTCATTTACTTCTCTCCAAACAATGATTGAAAAATTGAATAAGCCTAGAAATTTTCAATTTGGTGATGCCAGCTATTTATTTCAGGCACATTCTTTAGTAACTGGTGGTGTTCTAAGTGGTTGTGTAGTATCTGTTCAAGATGTAACAGAATTACGGCAAAAAGAACGACAATTAGATATGCAGAGTATTATTATCGAAGAAATTAATCATCGTGTTAAAAATACATTGCAGAATGTAATTTCCTTGTTACGTTTACAAATGCGTCGTTCTAGATGGAAGAGTGTGAAAAGTGAATTTACTTCTTGTATTAATCGAGTATTATCAATTTCTAAAGTGTATGAAGTTTTTACTTACCAATCGCGGGATCTTGTGAATTTATATGAATTGGCGGACTATATCTTAGAAAATATGGTTCAAAGTTCTGTCTTGCCAGAGCAAAATGTGAAAACTATAGTGGAAGGGCAGGATATTTTTATTCATGCGAGTCAAGCAGTTCCAGTGGCACTGGTCTTAAATGAACTCATTGCCAATTGTTTAAAACATGGGATCAAGGATGCACCTTCTGGTGAAATCGATATTACACTCCAGCAATCGGGAGAAAGTATCAAGTTAAAAGTAATGGATAGTGGGAAAGAGGGGGAAATGTTGAACTATTCATCGGAAGGTAAAGACAGAAAACTGGGCTTGTATATTGTGAAACTATTAATCTGTGAACAATTGGGAGGTGATTTTGAATTAGAATCTTATGGAAAATCAGTGATTGCGAATCTTTCTATTCCTTTGTGTGGCGTTGTTAGTGAATATAAAAATAGTAAAGTATAGGAGGAGGGAAGGGGAATGAAGCCATTATCTATTCTAATTGTAGAGGATGAAATATTAATACGGGTTGATATTAGAGAGATTTTAGAGCAGGTTGGTCATATCGTATGCGGGGAATGCGGTAGTGGAACACAAGCAATCAAATTAGCAAAGCTAACACAACCAGAAATGGTGATTATGGATATTACAATGCCGGGATTAGATGGTTTAGAAACAGCCCAGATCATGCATACGCTTAATATTCCCGTTATTATGGTCACGGCAAATAGTCAACCGAAAATGATCCAACGTGCTGAAAATGTGCATGTATACGGATATGTGATTAAACCGATATCGGAACAAAATCTTATTGCGACAATACAAATCGCGTTTGCTCGTTGGAAAGATATGTGCAGTGTACATAAGGAATTGGATAAAATCAAAGAAGATTTAGAGAATCAAAAAATAATTGGCAAGGCAAGATCAATTATTCAAGATCGTTTGGGGATTTCTGCTCAACAGGCGCATAAACGCTTATTGCAAGAGGCGATGAAATATCAGATGACGCTTGCAGAAATTGCAAAAAAAATCGTACAAAAAATAAAATAAAAAATAAGTAGTAGTAGCAGGATTATTATTAGATATGGCGAATCATACCTAATATAGAAATAATTGATATCAAAAGCATTGCTCTAAAAAGAAATAATGTGGCATTAACGCCTAATAAAGATGTTTACTTATGTTGACATTTTTATTAGGCGTTTATTTTTACCATAGAGAGGAGGCGAATCCTAGGAATAAATAGGTATTGCAGGTTTCAATAATTTCATTTCATAGCGGGCAATGTCGCCTATTATAGTCCTTTCTTAGGAGAGGCTATAATGGGCGTTTATTTTTGTCTAATAACAATAATAAGGGGGAATGTAATCGTGGAGATAAGTAAAGTTGAAACAGGAATAAATACGATGGAACAGTATGATAAAACCGATGAAAAGGCTAATCTTTCTCGGGTATTAAAGCCAATTCATTTATGGGCTTTAGCCGTTGGACTCGTTATATCTGGTAATTATTTTGGTTGGAGTTATGGTTTTGCAGCAGGTGGCGTTATGGGATTGGCTATTGCCTTAGTACCAGTGACTATTTTCTACGTTACCTTCATTTTATCTTATTCAGAATTAGCAACAGCGATACCGCATGCTGGTGGACCATCTGCCTATGCACGTCGTGCTTTAGGAAAATTTGGTGGCTATATGAATGGTATCAGTTGTTTGATTGAATTTATATTTGCTCCACCTGCTATAGCTTTAGCGGTAGGCGGTTATATTCACGCTATTTTTCCACTGATTGACGTTATGCCAGCAACGGTTATCGCATTTTTATTATTTATTTTTATCAACTATTGGGGGATGAAAGTATCTGCTACTTTTGAATTGGTAGTAACAATTGTAGCTTTAGTTGGTTTAGTAGTTTATTGGGCTATGGCATTACCATATTTTGAAATGTCGCGTGTTATGACGACACCACTACTTCCGAATGGCTTCGACGGAGTTATGGCGGCAATACCGTTTGCTATTTGGTTCTATTTAGCAATTGAAGGTGGGGCAATGAGCGCTGAAGAAATGGTAAACCCACAAAAAGATATTTCCATTGGCTTCTTAAGTGGTATGGGGACATTGATGGTTATGGCATTCTTAACATTGTTCTTAACGGCAGGGATTACAGACGTTAAATCAATTGAGGCTGTTGATTTTCCATTACCAATGGCGCTGAGTTCTATCTTTGGTGAAGGTTCTTTACCTGTCATGCTAATGAGTTGTATCGGCTTATTTGGTCTCGTTGCTTCTTTGCATGGAATTATTCTTGGATATTCTCGCCAAGCGTATGCTATGGCACGTACTGGTTATTTACCTAAATTTTTAGCGTATGTTGATCCGAAACACCATACACCAGTATGGGCACTTATTCTTCCTGGAATCTTAGGTTTGGGTGCTGCCTTGACTGGATTAACAGATGTAGTTATTACGATTTCCGTATTTGGCTCAGTTGCTATGTATATTATTAGTTTGGTTAGCTTATTTGTATTGCGGACAAAAGAACCAGATCTTAAACGCCCATTTAAAGTTTCTTACCCAATTGTGCCAGCGATTAGCTTACTTATCGCAATCTTCTGTTTGGTTAGCTTAGTGTATGCTTCTAGTAATATCCTGCCATATGTGTTAGGTGTTTATGTGTTGGCAATTGTTTACTATTTTATTTGGGGAAATAAAAATATTCGTCCATTTAAAGAAGAATTTGGTGTACTTGAAGAATTGGATAAATAATATATTAGATTGTTGTTTCGCTTGAGGTTTATGGCTATGCTATATAGTTGACTTTTATATAACATAGCCAGCCTAAGAGGGCAAAAGTTGAAGGTATTGTAAATGAAAAATGAAATTTTAAGTGTTGGGATCGATATTGGAACAACAACGACACAGGTGATATTCAGCCAGATCACAGTAGAAAGAACAGCTACTTCTACGATTCCTGAAATAAAAATTACCGATAAAGCAATAGTTTATAAAAGTGAGATTTATTTCACGCCATTAGTATCAAGGTATAAGATAGATTTAGAAAAATTAAAAGAGATCATTAAATCGGAGTATGATAAAGCGCAGGTGCAAAAACAAGAAATTTCTGTAGGTGCGATTATTATCACTGGAGAAACGGCACGTAAAGAAAATGCCGAAGAAGTACTAACGGCACTAGCTGATTTTGCTGGTGATTTTGTTGTTGCAACGGCGGGCCCTGACCTAGAATCCATATTAGCGGGTTATGGCTCAGGTGCTGCTGAAGCTTCGAAAAAATTTACAGAATATGTTGTCAATTTTGATATTGGTGGCGGTACGACGAATGCCGCTGTATTTTGGGATGGCGAAGTCGTTGATTCTTTTGCTTTAGATATTGGTGGCAGATTGATACAAATAGACACCCAAGGCATGATTCAATATATTTCAGATAAAATAAATCCATTGATTCATAGTTTGAACTTGAATTTAGCGATTGGTATGAAGCCTGAACTAACAGAACTAAAAGTGCTAACTGATGCTTTTGCTACGATGTTTTTACAAATGAATGGCAATCAAAAATTACATGAAGAAGTGGAAAGATTATTTATTTTACATACACATAAAGGAATAGCAGCAGGGCATTTTATGTTTTCGGGTGGCGTTGCCGAATTTATTTATAGCGATACTGAGATCAGCAGCATGAAAGATGTGATTCGTTTTGGTGATATTGGCCCTTTATTGGGATATTCTATCCGAAAAACTTTTAAGCAGTATCAAAATAGTTTGTTAGAACCTAAAGAAAAAATTAGAGCTACCGTGATCGGGGTGGGGAGTTATTCTGTAAAAATTAGTGGCAGTACCATTGTATTTGATAATGACGTTCTGCCACTTAGAAATATACCGATTATTAAGCTTACAACGTTGGAGAACATGCAGGCTCTAATTCAGAAAAAAACGCAATTGTATGGAGATATTCCCGTAGCAATCGCATTTTCAGGGCCGAAAGCACCCTCTTATTTACAAATTAAAGAGATGGCACAAGCAATCATAAAGGGTCTAGCAGAGAATCATCAGCCAATTATTGTGATTGTTGAACATGATTTTGCCAAAGCATTAGGGCAGATAATTGAGCATGCAATTTGTAAAACGAAGCAGGTAATTTGTATTGATAGAATCCAGGTTGATAATGGCGATTATGTAGATATCGGTAAATCCATTACCGATATTGTTCCTGTCGTTGTGAAAACGTTAATTTTTAAAAGTTAAAGGTTTATGAAAAGAGTAGGTGAGTTGAATGATTTTAAAAACTAGGTTGTTTGGTACAACATATGGCTTTAAAGATGTAAAAGAGGTTCTTGCCAAAGCCAATGAAGAAAAATCAGGGGATATTTTGGCCGGCGTTGCGGCGCGTGATACTGTAGAGAGAGTAGCGGCTAAAGTTGTACTATCGGAATTGACGCTTGAAGATTTGCGCAATCATCCAGTAGTTCCTTATGAAGAAGATGATGTGACAAGAGCAAATCAAGATGGGATAGATAAAAAATCTTTTCAAAAAATTAAAGCGATGACCGTAGGTGGTTTTAGAGAATTTATATTAAAATCTAGTGGAAGTGAAATCAAAGGAATTAGAGAGGGATTAACATCCGAAATGATTGCCAGTGTTACGAAACTAATGAGTAATATGGATTTGGTGTATGCAGCTAAAAAAATACACAATCTAGCCACTTGTAATACTACCATTGGCGAAATAGGTACATTGTCAGCAAGATTGCAACCTAACCATGCCACCGACGATTTAGCGGGGATTATGGCATCTACGATGGAAGGAATCAGTTATGGGATAGGTGATGCGGTCATTGGATTAAATCCTGCAGTTGACAGCATTGATAGTATATCTGCCATTTTAAACGGTTTTAAAAATTTTATGGTCAAATGGGATATTCCAACACAAAATTGTGTATTGGCGCATGTTACAAGCCAGATGGCAGCTTTACAAAAGGATGTTCCTATGGACTTAATGTTTCAAAGTTTAGCTGGCTCGCAAGTAGGCAATATCGCGTTTGGTATCACAGTTAAGCTCATGGATGAAGCCTATGCATTAATGAAGGAAAAAAAGAGTTCTACTGGACCTAATTTTATGTATTTTGAAACAGGTCAAGGATCAGAACTATCTTCTGATGGTCATCATGGTGCAGATCAATTAACTATGGAAGCAAGATGCTATGGTTTAGCGAAACGCTATCATCCGTTCTTGGTCAATACAGTGGTTGGCTTCATTGGTCCAGAGTATTTATATGATGGTCGGCAAATGATCAGAGCAGGACTGGAAGATCATTTTATGGGCAAATTAACTGGTTTACCTATGGGGGTAGATGTGTGTTATACCAATCATATGAAAGCCGATCAAAATGATTTAGAAAATTTAGCACTACTTCTTAATTCAGCGGATTGTACCTATGTAATGGGGATTCCTGGTGGCGATGATGTGATGTTGATGTATCAGACAACCAGTTATCATGATGTTGCTGCGATGCGAGAAATTAGTGAAAAAAAACCAATAAAAGAGTTTAATAAAAGAATGGAAGAATTGGAAATTTTGCAAGACGGCAAACTGACAAACAGAGCTGGCGATCCTTCCATTTTTACAATTTAGGAGTGAGCATAGTATGGACGAAATCATAAGAGACATTTCGGAAATTGATTATACAGCGAGAATAACTATTGACAATCCTATGGATAAAGAAAGCTGTATTAGGCTAAAAAAGACGACCAATGCAAGAATTTGCGTAGGTAGAGCAGGAGAGAGGTTCAAAACAGAAACTTTGTTGAAATTTAGAGCGGATCATGCAATCGCTATGGATGCTGTTTGGTCTTATGTAGATGAAAGTATGATTGATCAGCTTGGCTTTTTTAAGGTGCAGACTTTAGTTGAAGATAAAGAAGAATATATCAGAAGACCAGATTTAGGAAGGGGATTTTCTAAGGAAACCATAGGCCGTATTAAAGAAAGCTGTATCCATCATCCAGATGTGCAAATCATTGCTGCGGATGGTCTCAGTTCTTGCGCGATCAATGCCAATTTGCCTGATATTTATCCAATGATGGTAGAGGGATTGCTTACTAAAGGATATACGATAGGGACGCCGATTTTTGTTAAATACAGCAGGGTTGCAACTATGGATAAAATAAGTGAAGCCTTAGATGCAAAAGTGACCATTATATTGATTGGTGAAAGACCTGGATTGGCAACTGGTGAAAGTATGAGTTCTTATATGGCATACGAATCTAGCACGACAAAGCCAGAATCACAAAGAACTGTTGTATCCA
The DNA here is from genome assembly GCA_963805085.1 of uncultured Veillonellaceae bacterium. Lineage (GTDB taxonomy): Bacteria > Bacillota > Negativicutes > JARBTT01 > JARBTT01 > JARBTT01. The sequence continues at coordinate 555,120 of CAWDTA010000005.1, forward strand.
ATATTCATAAAAATGGGATACCAGCGGTTGAAGCTGGCGCGCAGATTGTAAATTTAGTTGAAGTGCTGATGAGAGAGAAAAAAAGTGGGGTGGAATTAAAAATATAATTTTAAATTCCGGCAAGAGGAGGTCAAAACATGGATTTTTCACAGAAAGTAAATCAAGTAATTGATGATATGGCGAAACCGCGTAATAGTTTAGGTTTATTGGAAAAATATATAAAAAAAGTTTTTTGGGGTTGGGAAAGTTTTTATCAGGAAATAAAACCTTTTCATCTTATTTTTGCAGCAGACAATGGAGTCGCAAAGGAAGCCGTTGTAAAACAATCACAAGAAATTACGTATTTACAGGCAAAAAATATGATAAATGGGCATGCAACGATTAGTTGCTTTTGTGCAATTAACCAAATACCTTATAAAGTCATTGATGTAGGTGTGAATCATACGGATGCGGTAGGTATTGATTATAAAGCGGGAATGGGCACTCAGAATTTTTTGCATGCAGAGGCAATGCATCAACAAGAATTTTTAAAGGCTTTTAAAGCCGGAAAAGATATGGTGGCGCAAGCAAAAACAGAAGGTTATAATCTGATTTCTTTTGGTGAAATGGGGATCGGTAATACGACTACTTCTGCCGCTGTTTTGCATGCATTGACGGATATTTGCCCAGAGTTCATTGTAGGCTACGGTGCGAATCAACAAAATCCAGAAGTGATAAAACGCAAACGTGAGGTCGTTCGTGCCGGAGTGGAATTGCATCGTTCAAAGATGCATAGCGTTGAAGAAATTTTACGATGCGTAGGCGGTTTTGATATCGTGGCAATTTATGCGGGAATGTTAGAATGCGCGAGACAAAAGATTCCTTTTGTCATTGATGGGTTTATTACAGCTGTAGCCTATGCTTGCGCTGTACGTATGGATGCTACAATAGAAGGTTATGCCATTCCATCTCATATATCGAGAGAACCAGGGATGGAGTATGCCTTAGCTTTAGGAAATATAGAAGCTAAGGATGTTCCTATTCGTGCGGACATGGCTTTGGGCGAAGGAACAGGAGCAATCTTTATGGTTGTCATGCTCAGAACGATGATGTATGCAGTTCAAAATGTAAGTAAAATGTCAGACTTTGATCAAAGAATAGCAGCCGGAAATTTAGAGACTTTATAAAAAAATCATAGGTGAATTTAGATGAAATTATTATTACTGATGATTCAGTTTTTTACGCGGATACCCATTTCTATTCGAATGGAGGTGGAGGTTAACGAAAAAATATTTGGCAAGGCAATTATATGTTTACCGATTGTTGGACTCATCATCGGGAGCATAAATGTTGCTTTTTATAGCAGCTTATTGTTCTTTTTTTCAAGCCCCATTGCTGGCGTTCTAGTTGTTCTTGGTAATGCTTGTCTAACAGGTGCGTTTCATGTAGATGGACTTGCGGATACTTGTGATGGTATTTTTTCTGGCCGTAATAGAGAACGTGTTTTAGAAATCATGAAGGATAGTTGTATCGGCACCAATGGTGCATGCGCGATCGCTTTTGATTTTATGATTAGGGCAGCTTGCTTAGCTACTCTTAGTGAAAGTCATGTTATGCTTGCCATCATCGTAGCACCAATTATTTCACGTACGATGATAACGATCTTGATGCGTTCAACGTATGCAAGAGTAAATAAAGGCTTGGGGAGCCTTTTTATCGATAATGTAACGAAGAAAAATGTTTTGCTGACATTCTTGATTGGTAGTTTACTGGTGATGTCAGGTATGTTTTTTGCCGCTAATGATAAAGGACTTTTACTAGGAATGATGCTAATGGTATTTAATCTAGTTATCATTTTTGGTTATAAAAAAATGATACTAACGGAAATTGGTGGGATGACTGGTGATACGTTAGGCGCAGGAAATGAAATTTGCGAAGTAGCAGTAGTATTGATGTTTGTAAGTCTGGAAAAGTTGGCGGTTTTATGACTACGATTTATATGGTAAGACATGGGGAAACAGACTTAAACAAACAAAAAGTTTATTTCGGTTGGAGCGATGTCGCATTGAATGCGGATGGCGTAGGGCAATGTCAGGAACTGAAGAAAAAGCTAGACGGGATTCACTTTGATGCAGTGGTTACAAGTCCGTTGAAAAGGACACTGCTTTCAGCTGAGATTATTCATGGGATGTTAGATGATCTTGTTATCTGTGAAGAATTAAAAGAGTTAAATTTTGGTGAATGGGAAGGCCTTCATTATACAGAAATTGAAAGAAATTATAAGGATCAATGGGAGCTGTGGAGTGCAGATTGGGTTAATTTTTGTATTCCCAAGGGAGAAAGTTTTGTTTTGTTATATCAGCGAGTGGAATCTTGCTTTTTAAAATTATTAGATAGATATCGTAATCAAGCTATTTTGATTGTTGGCCACGCTGGGGTGTTGAAAATTATTAGTTTGATAATACTGAATTTACCACTTGCAGAGTATTGGAATAGTTCTTTTGATTTTGGGACTTATACAGTTTTTGAAGTTTAATATAAGGGGATAGCCGTTTAAAAATATTGTGATTTTGTAGTATAAAAATGCGATTATTGACGAAAATTGTTGACATTGCGCTGTTTCAGGACTATCATATTTACATTGTTGCAATCATTTTAAAAGAGGTGTATCTATTATAAATATATTACTGCAAATAGGCGTTGTATTTTTACTTGTAACTGCTTCTGATTTTATATCTCATAGCATAGTATTCCCGCTACCTGTAAGTATCGTTGGAATTCTTATTTTGCTTGGATTGCTGTTAACAAAGATTATAAAAATAAAACACATTGAGGAGATAGCAAATTTCTTCTTGAAAAATATGGGGTTTTTCTTTGTTGCGGCAGGTGTTTCTATCTTAGGAAAGTATCAATTGATTGCAAATATTTTAGTTCAATTTGCCTTGATTGTCCTCGTTACAACTTTGCTAACCTTTGCTGTCACAGGATTGTCGGTAAAGTATGCAATTGTTTTGCAAAATAAATTAAGAAAGAATGATAAAAATGACAGAAATATTTGATAATCCGATTACGATGATTGCTTTATGTATTTTAGCGTATCAAATGGGTTTGTTTATTCATCGTAAAAGTAAAATTCAGGTATTGAATCCACTTTTTATTGCGATTACTTTAATTATTGTGGTTTTACAGACATTTCATATTTCTTTAGAAACATTTAATAAGGGCGGTTCTATTATCAATATGTTACTATGCCCAGCGACAATTATGCTGGCGATTCCGATGTACAATCAGCGGGCGACAATCAGGAAAAATATTGTGCCAATTGCGGTAGGTACTATTGTAGGGTCGATTGTGAGCATGTCAAGTATTTATGGGCTTTGTAAATTGGCGGGTATTAGTGATCAAATCGCGATGTCAATGCTGCCAAAGTCCACAACGACGCCAATCGCTATTGAGATTTCCAATACGCTGGGCGGAATTCCAGCGTTAACAGTCGCGGCGGTGATTATGACGGGGATTTTAGGAAGTATCTTGATTCCGTCGTTGATTAAAATTCTCCGTATCGATAATAGTGTGGCTGCGGGGATCGCAATTGGGACGGCGACTCATGCATTAGGCAGTGCCAAGGCTGTTGAAATTGGTGAAACGGAAGCGGCTTTATCGGGGATTGCTGTTGGGGTCGCGGGAATGGTTTCGGTTGTGCTGGTAATGTTTATTTAATTTTTATGTCTAAACTCCAAAATGGGCTACTTGCATTTTTGCAAGTAGCCCATTTTTTATGATGCGATATTTTCTTCGGATGGTAATTTTGTTACTAGTATTTTATCGACACGAACGCGATCCATATCGACGATTTCGAACTTGAAACCATTCCAGATGAAGTTTTCTGCTGCAACGGGAATGTAGTCGAGATATGAGGTGATGAAGCCGCCCATGGTTTGATAATGGTCGCGATCTTCATCTGGTAGTTCATCTAGGTCAAAATGATCTTTGAAATCATCAATTGGTAAGAGTCCATCGACGAGCCAAGAATTGTCATCACGCTTAATAATTTGTAATGGTTCAGGGTCTTCGCTGAGTGAAATATCACCCAAGACTTCAGAAACAATATCTTTCATTGTGATAAACCCGATAACACCACCAAATTCATCAAGGACGATTGCTTGGTGATTACCGGATTCTTGGAAGTTTTCGAGTACTTTGAAGGATGGCATAGATTTAGGAATGAACATGGGGGTATGGATGCATTTTTCTAAATCGATAGGTTCACCGGTAAGCGCCATTTTTAATAGGTCTTTGGTATAAAGAATTCCCACGAATTCATCTAAACTGTCTTTTGCTACAGGAAAGATGGTGTCAGGATTTTCATTGATTATGGCTAAGTTTTCTTCTAATGACTCTTCTAAATCTAGCCAGACCATTTGTGTCCGCGGGGTCATTAAGGCATAGGCTTTTTGATCGCTTAACCGGAAAATTTTATCGACCATGTCTTGCTCGGTTTTTTCAAATGTACCTTCTTCCGTACCTTGTTCAATTAATGTACGAACTTCATCTTCGGTAACGGTAGTTTCCTTGTTGGGATTAATACCGATAAACAACAGTGTAAAGTTTGTAGAAAATGATAGAAAAGAAACGAAGGGCTGGGTTAATTTTTCTAAGAAATTGAGTGATATTGCCAATTTACTCAAAATAGATTCTGGTTCGTTAATCGCAATTTTTTTCGGTACTAGTTCACCGATGACTAAGGTTAAATAAGTGATACTGATCACGATGATTAACAAGGCTACCATATCCGCATAGGTTGCAAAGTATGGTACTTTCTTTAAATAGAAGCCTAAGACCGGTGCGAGTTTTTCTCCAGCCAACGTTCCAATTAAGATGCCCATAAGTGTAATGCCAATTTGCATAGCGGATAGTACACGGGTTGGTTCATCAACAATGTCTAAGGCGAACCTTGCTCCAGTATCTCCTGTATCGGCCAATTTTTCCAATTTGTTTTTCCGTGATTCAGTGACCGACATTTCAGTCAAGACGAAAAGCCCGTTTGCGATAATGAGTAGGAATATAATAGCAATCTCTAGACTCACTGACGGGGTGTCCAATGTAAGCCCCACACTCCTTTTATATAATTTAGTAAATTTTGAAAGATTATACTTACATTATATCACAGTTTGAAATGATACTAAAAAGCTCAATTTAGAGGGAAAACGAGCAAATAAGTCTCATTTTGGGTAAATACATGAATATACTAGATGTAGCGTATTGCGAGATTGGGGCGCTATGGCTAGTGATGATTGTTGGCGTTATTGCCAAATTCCTGTGTGGGGATTATAGTTGCAATTGTTTGGTGCAGCATACCAATCTCTGTTTTTATCATTGTTTTGCACTAGGGGACGACAGTCGCCACAAGCGTAGCGATATTCGCAGTCTTTACATTTTTTTATTGTGTCTTTGGTCGTATACCAACAGGTTAATAATTGCTGACTATTTAAAATTTCTTCGAGTGGTGTAGTGGAAATGTTGCCATAATGAATATTGCGTGCAAAAATGCAGGGTAAGACATCTCCTGCATCAGTGATAGCAATTTTACCAGCTAAGCAAGGATGGAAATATTTAGCATGATAAAATTCTAGCTCATTAGTAAAAAAAGGTGGTTTAATGGTTGGTTTTTGATAATGGCTAGGTAGTAATGATGCGTCGTCACCACGTCCAGTTGGACGAATGACATCGGGTGGTGTAACCTCGACACCAAGGCTTTTACAAAGTTCCATGATATTTTCTGCTTCATCTTCGTTTTGCTTCATAATAATAGAAGCAATGCGGAGGGGAATTTTTTTTGCGAGAATTTTTTTTATGGCACACATTGTTTTTTCGAAACTGCCATTATGCTGTGTGATGGTATCATGCAGAGCCGCACTAGATGCGTAAATGGTTGTTGCGATATGGAGATGATGCTCTATGAAAAATTTGATCATTTCATCATCAATACAAGTTGCGTTGGTAAATAGTTCAATCAAATCAAAGTTTTCTTCTTCGGCTTTTAAGACAATATCACGCCAGTTTGGGTAGAGAAGTGGTTCACCGCCGATGAGCTGAAGCGCGCTGCAGCCTGCTTTGCGAAGCTCAGTGACAATTGTAAGCCAACGTGAAAGAGGGATTATTTCGTCTTGTGTCGGTTCGTTGGTGCTGCTGGTATAACAATGTAAGCAGCGATTATTGCAACGAGAGGTGATTTCAAGCCAAGCAAATTCGAGAATTGGTTTTGGTGGGGATAATGTATTTATCTGAGCTGGTGCTGGGGTAAAATAGAGACTACCTAGGCTCTTTCTTGTTAGTTCATCACAAAAATTTTTTATTGCAATTGTTTCTTCATTCGTTAATGTGGCATCGTTCTCCTGGATTGTATTGATTAAATTTAAAGCACTTTTGTTGATCGAATATACTTTGCCGTCTTTTAAATTATAAATGGCACTACGAATTGCACCGGTGACGATTTTGCAATGTTCATGAAGTTTGTAATACAAAAGATTACCTCCTTGTATGAGAAATCAAGATAGAGGGTATAATAGTAAATATTCTATGCTGCCAAAGTATGAAAAGTGCTACATTCAAAGAGAAAAGTACGACTAGAATTTGTTTATATTTCAGTATGCGTGATTTTTTATAAAAAATAGAATTTTTTTGCGAATTGTTGACAAAGTATAAAAACTAGGATATAATTACTAATGTTTTAAAGGCCATGCGGAAATAGCTCAGCGGTAGAGCATCGCCTTGCCAAGGCGGGGGTCGCGAGTTCGAATCTCGTTTTCCGCTCCACTAAAAATTTAACCTAGCAAATTTTGCTAGGTTTTTTTGTGCATTTTACCGATTTTGTGTATAATAGATAAGTAAGCAGAATACTTGTTTTTAAATGATAATTATGGTATTATGCATTGTATGGCGTATTAGACTTTTGGTTAAATTTAGGTAATTGAGATAAGTTTAATGGTAAGCCACAAAATTTAAATTTATTGTATGAAAAACAGGAGGTCACAGTATAAATGAAAGTTACTGCGGAAAGAATAGACAATCATCAAGTTGTTTTAGAATTGGAAGTACCACAAGTAGAGATTGGTAAAGCGATTGAAAAGGCTTACACTAAACTTGCTAATAAAATAAATATCCCTGGTTTCCGTAAAGGAAAAGCTCCACGTAAAGTGATTGAAAACCGTATTGGTAAACAAGCAATTTTAGATGAAGCATTTGATATTGTCGCTCCAAAAGCTTACAGCCAAGCTCTAACAGAACAAAATCTTGAACCAGTGGGCAATCCTAAAATTGATGTTGTCGTTTTAGAAGAAGATAAAGATTTAGTATTCAAAGCAACAATTACAGCAAAGCCTGAAATCACTCTTGGTGATTACAAAGGTTTAAAAGTTGAAAAAACTGCTGTAGAAGTTACTGATGAACAAGTTGACGCGCAAGTGAATAAAATGCTAGAAAACGCTGCTAAAATGGTAATTGTTGAAGGGGCTGAAATCCAAGATGGCGATTTCGCAGTAATCGACTTTGAAGGTTTCGTAGATGGCGTTGCATTTGAAGGTGGCGAAGGCAAAGGTTATCCGTTGCAAATCGGTTCCGGTAGCTTTATTCCAGGCTTTGAAGAACAATTAATTGGTGCAAAAGCTGGTGAAGAACGTGAAGTAAACGTATCGTTCCCAGAAGAATATCATGCTCCAAACCTTGCTGGTAAAGCATCAGTATTTAAAGTAAAAGTAAATGATGTTAAACGTAAAGAACTTCCAGCGTTAAATGATGAATTTGTGAAAGAAACAAGCGCATTTAACACTGTTGATGAATTAAAAGAAGACATCAAGAATAAATTAGAAACAACTGCAAAACAAAAAGCTGAAAACGATATGCGTTCCGCTGCTATTAAATTAGCAAGTGATAATGCGACTGTTGATATTCCAGAAGTAATGGTCGAAAATCGTATTGGTCATATGATTGAAGAGTTAAGCATTAGCTTACAAAATCAAGGCCTTAAATTAGAACAGTACTTAGAATATGCTAAGCTTGATATGGCTAAACTTCGTGAAAACTATCGTGAAACAGCTATTATTAATGTGAAAACTGATTTAATGCTTGAAGCGGTTTCGAAAGCTGAGGAAGTAAAAGTGGAAGCATCTGATATCCAAGGTGAAATCGAACTTATGGCAAAATCTTATGGAGCTACAGCTGGGCAAGTTCAAAAAATTATTCAAGAACAAGGTCGCATTGGCGATTTAGTAGCAACTATTCAACGTAAAAAAGCTGCCAAAGTAATTGTTGATAGTATTACTGAATAGTCATTGTGGTTAAATTTATAACCGGGGTGAGTTTATGAATTATGTACCTATGGTAGTAGAACAGTCTAATCGCGGCGAACGCGCTTATGATATCTATTCCCGCTTATTAAAAGATCGTATCGTATTTATTGGTGGCCCAATTGATGATAATGTTGCAAATGTTGTTATTGCACAATTGTTATTCTTAGAATCAGAAGATCCAGATAAAGATATACATTTATACATTAATAGCCCAGGGGGTGTAGTAACAGCTGGTCTTGCTATTTATGATACTATGCAATACATAAAACCAGATGTTTCAACAATTTGCCTAGGGCAAGCAGCCAGTATGGGAGCATTGTTGTTAACAGCAGGTGCAAAGGGAAAACGATATGCACTTCCATATGCTCGACATTATGATTCACCAGCCGTTAGGTGGGGCACAAGGACAGGCTACGGATATCCAGATTCAAGCCAAAGAAATACTCACGTTTACGTGAAATTGGCAATGATATTTTAGTGAGCCACACTGGGCAACCACGTGAAAGAGTGCAAGCGGATACGGAGCGCGATTATTTCATGTCTAGTGAGCAAGCTAAAGAGTATGGTCTTATTGACGAAGTCATTACTCGTCCAGCTGATAAGACTGATAGCCCTAAATAGAGAGGTGATAACATGTTAAAGTTTGGGGATGAAAAAGGTCAACTAAAATGTTCATTTTGTGGCAAAATTACAAGAACAAGTGAAAAAGATTAGTTGCAGGCCCTGGAGTTTATATTTGTGATGAATGTATAGAACTTTGCAATGAAATAATTGAGGAAGAATTTAGTGGTGATGTCGAAGTCGAACTAAAGGAAGTTCCCAAACCAAAAGAAATTAAGGATATATTTAGATCAATATGTGATTGGTCAAGATGCAGCAAAAAAAACTTTAGCAGTAGCAGTTTATAATCATTATAAAAGAATCAATATCGGCTCTAAAATAGATGATATAGACTTGCAAAAAACTAATATTTTAATGCTGGGACCAACTGGTAGCGGTAAAACGTTACTTGCTCAAACTTTGGCAAGATCTTAAATGTACCTTTTGCAATTGCAGATGCTACTTCATTAACAGAAGCAGGGTATGTTGGAGAAGATGTTGAAAATATTCTTTTAAAATTAATTCAAGCTGCTGATTATGATGTAGAGAGAGCTGAAAAGGGTATTATCTATATTGATGAAATCGATAAAATTGCACGAAAATCAGAAAATCCTTCGATTACGAGAGATGTTTCTGGCGAAGGCGTACAACAAGCATTACTTAAAATCTTAGAAGGTACAGTTGCTAGTGTTCCTCCACAAGGTGGTAGAAAACACCCTCATCAAGAATTTATTCAAATTGATACTACAAATATATTATTTATTTGTGGTGGTGCTTTTGATGGTATTGAAAAGATCATTAGTGCACGTACTGGTACGAAAACATTAGGCTTTGGTGCTGAAATTAAGAGTAAAGACGAAAAGAAAATCGGAGAAGTTTTAAAATCCGTGCTTCCAGGTGATTTACTAAAAATCGGTTTAATTCCAGAGTTTGTTGGTCGTTTACCGGTGGTGGTAACACTAGATGCATTGGATGAATCTGCACTTGTTAGCATTTTAGTTAAACCGAAAAATGCTCTCGTGAAGCAATATCAGAAGTTCCTTGAAATGGATAATGTGAAGCTTGAGTTTGATGATGAGGCACTGCAAGCAATTGCAAAAGAAGCTTTGAAACGCAATACTGGTGCACGTGGACTTAGGTCTATTATTGAATCAGTTATGTGTAATGTTATGTATGAAGTTCCATCGAGAACTGATGTGTCAAAATGCACCATAACAAAAGAAGCTGTTTTAAATAACGAAGAACCTCATTTGACGACTGTTAAAACCAAAAATAAAAAAGAAGTATCTGCATAATTTACGGAAGGCATTTGCCTTCCGTTTTTTCTATGATTCACCAAATTTTTTGCGGATAAAAACGCTTTCTTCGTTAATAATAGAAATGTAACGATTGTATTTTATTATTGAAAAAGGGGGCTTTTTTCATTGGATTATGCAGTTAATGCGATCACGTTTATCCAATTATTTTTTGTTATCGTTATAGGTCTATATTTCTTCTCATTGCTTAAATCACAGCAAGGAAATAAGAGTGCTGTCAATCGAGAATCAAAAAAGGAGATGGAGAAACTTCAAAAACTTCGTGAAATTTCCTTAACGGAGCCGTTATCAGAAAAAACAAGACCGAGTCATTTTTATGAAATCATTGGACAAGATGAAGGGATTAAAGCTCTTCGGGCAGCTTTATGTGGAGTGAATCCACAGCATGTTATCATATATGGGCCACCGGGTATCGGAAAAACTGCGGCTGCGCGATTGGTATTGGAAGAAGCAAAACGCTATACAACGTCTCCATTTGCCAGAGACGCTAAATTTATTGAAATGGATGCTACAACGGCTAGATTTGATGAACGCGGCATTGCTGATCCGCTCATTGGAACTGTGCATGATCCGATTTATCAAGGCGCAGGTGCTCTCGGTATCGCTGGGGTGCCACAACCCAAGGCTGGAGCAGTGACGAAGGCGCATGGCGGTATTTTGTTTATTGATGAAATAGGTGAATTGCATCATATTCAGATGAATAAGCTACTAAAAGTACTAGAAGATCGTAAAGTCTTTTTAGAAAGTTCCTATTATAATAGTGAGGATACTAATATACCAAATTATATTCACGATATTTTTCAGAATGGACTGCCAGCGGATTTTCGACTTGTAGCAGCTACGACTAGACTTCCGCAGGAAATACCTTTAGCCATTCGATCAAGGTGTGTTGAAATATTCTTCCGCCAGTTGCTTCCCGAAGAGGTGGCTGTGATTGCTCGCAATGCTTTTCGGAAAATATCGTTTGATTTCGAAGAGAAAGCAATTGAAGTGATTCAAAATTATGCAATGAATGGTAGGGATGCTGTAAATATCGTACAAATAGCCACTGGTGTAGCAATAAATGAAGGGGCTAGTACTGTAAAAGCCGCTGACGTAGAATGGGTTGTAAACTTTGGCCAATACAATCCAAGGTGTGATAAAAAAATTGCGCCAAAACCGCAAATTGGTTTTGTGAATGGACTGGCTGTATATGGAGCAAATTTGGGCGCAATGATGGAAGTAGAAGCTTGTGCCGTAGAAAATAAATTTGGCGCTGGTACCTTGATTGTTACAGGTGTGGTTGATGAGGAAGAAATCACTTCACCAGGGCACACGGTTCGTCGTAAGAGTATGGCAAAAGAATCGGTAGAAAATGTGATTACAGTACTAGCAAATCAGTATGAAATTAATTTTAAAAAATATAATGTTCATGTTAATTTTCCCAGTGCTGGGCCTGTTGATGGACCCTCGGCCGGTGTGAGTATCGCGATTGCGATTTATTCCGCAATTAATCAAATTCCCATTGATAATACAGTAGCGATGACGGGGGAAATTTCGATTCGTGGTTTGATTCATCCCGTTGGTGGTGTAAGTGCTAAAATTAGTGCGGCTAAGCAGGCGGGAGCTCGCAAGGTTTTGATTCCCAAAGGAAATATGCAGATGTTATATGGAAACTATGGGATAGAAATCATTGGAATTGAAACATTAGAGGAAGCGATTGCAGAATCATCTATTTCTAATCATGCGCAAGAATGTATAAAAACAAAAGTACCACAACCAGATTTATTAACAGCAGCAAGTGCGACGGTACATATCTAGCGCAGTTTTAAAAGAGGTATGATAGCTAAATAAGACTGAAAATATTCTGATTTGGAATTTTTCTGGCGATATTTAGCTATTTTTTTGTTATTCTTGGTAAATTTAAAGGATTTTGGCCACTCTTTTAAGAATATAAGAATATTTAGGATAACTAAAGTTGAAACTAAGATAAGGTAAGAGAACGAGGAGGCGGTTTGATGATTAAAAATCGTAAGATACCATTATTGCCATTAAGGGGAATCATGGTTTTTCCATATATGATTATACATTTAGATGTAGGTCGTGAAAAATCTATAGCGGCGTTAGAAGAAGCTATGGTACAAGATAGAATGATTATGTTATCAGCACAAAAGGATGCGGGAATTGACAATCCAACCAAAGACGAAATTTTTGAAATTGGTACGGTTGCTGAAGTAAAACAATTATTAAAGTTACCGGGTGGAACCATTCGGGTATTGGTAGAAGGTTTAAATAGGGCTAAAATCAAGAGCTATATGGATCATAATACTTATTATGAAGTGGAAGTCGATATCTTTGAAGATGCCCAAGAGGAATCCTTAGAAGTCGAAGCCTTGATGCGGGCGGTTGTAAATCAATTTGAACAATGGGTAAAGCTCAGCAAAAAGATTCCACCAGAAACGCTGGTATCAGTGGTTGTGATCGAGGAAGCAGGGCGCTTGTGTGATCTCATTGCTAGCCATTTATCACTTAAAATTGAAGATAAACAAGCATTGCTAGATTCAATCGGAATCAAAGAAAGACTGGAAAAGGTTTGTGAAATTATCAGTCGTGAAATGGAAATCTTAGAAATTGAACGCAAAATCAGTGGTCGTGTAAGAAAACAAATGGAAAAAACCCAAAAAGAATATTATTTGCGTGAACAATTAAAAGCCATCCAAAAAGAACTAGGTGATAAAGATGATAAAACAAGCGAAATAGAGGAATATAATAAACGATTAGAAGAAGGCAGTTATCCTGACAATGTGAAAGAAAAAATCAATAAAGAAATTGGTCGTTTAGAAAAAATGTCGAGTATGTCGGCAGAAACTGGCGTAATTCGTACTTATATTGATTGGATATTGTCTTTGCCGTGGGATAAATTAACCGAAGATAGATTGGATATCGGTATTGCAGAAGAAATTTTAAATACGGATCATTATGGCTTAGAAAAAGTCAAAGAGCGTATTTTAGAATACCTATCGATCAGAAAACTTGCTGATCATCTGAAAGGGCCAATCCTATGTTTAGTTGGACCGCCTGGTGTGGGGAAAACCTCACTAGCACGTTCAATTGCAAGAGCAATGGAACGCAATTTCGTTCGTGTTTCATTGGGAGGGGTACGCGATGAAGCGGAAATCCGCGGTCATCGTCGCACTTATGTAGGTGCCTTGCCTGGTCGAATTATTCAAGGAATGAAAACAGCTGGTTCTAAAAATCCAGTTTTTTTATTAGATGAAATTGATAAGATGAATGCAGATTTTAAAGGGGATCCATCAGCAGCACTACTTGAAGTATTAGATCCAGAACAAAATAACACCTTTAGTGACCATTATCTTGAGCTGCCATATGATTTGTCCAAAGTGTTATGGATTGTGACAGCAAATGGTATGCATAATATACCGCGGCCACTCCGTGACCGCATGGAGATTATTAATATCCCAGGTTATACTGAGGAAGAAAAAGTACAAATAGCCAAGCGATATCTGGTAGAAAAGCAATTGAGCGAACATGGTTTAACTAAGAAACAGTTAACATTATCAGATAACACCATTCAAAAATTAATTGCTGAATATACACGTGAAGCAGGTGTACGGAGCTTGGAACGTACTATTGCAACGGTATGTCGTAAAGTGGCACGCCAAATTGTGCAAAATGATAAAAAAGCAGTAAAAGTAACATCGCAAAATTTGCATAAATTCCTTGGTGCAGCTAAGTATAACCATCGCAAGGCAGAAGAAAACCATCAAGTAGGTGTGAGTACAGGGCTTGCGTGGACTGAGGTTGGCGGTGATGTATTGCCAACAGAAGTTACCATATTAAAAGGCAAGGGGAAGTTGATTTTAACGGGGCAATTAGGCGAAGTTATGCGTGAATCGGCGCAAGCAGGGATGAGTTATATTAGAAGTCGAGCGGAAGAACTTCATATTCCAAATGATTTTTATGAAAAACAAGATATTCATATTCATTTACCAGAAGGTGCAATTCCTAAAGATGGCCCATCTGCTGGTATTACGATGGCGACCGCTGTTGTGTCAGCATTGACTGGTAAAAAAGTGCGTAGTGATGTCGCAATGACAGGTGAGATTACTTTACGTGGACGGGTACTTCCTATCGGTGGACTGAAAGAGAAAGTATTAGCGGCACATCGGATAGGAATAAAAACGATTATTTTACCAAGAGAAAATAAACGTGATATGGATGAAATCCCGAACAACGTGAAACGAAATTTAGAATTTGTATTAGTGGAGCATATGGATGAAGTTTTAAAATGTGCATTGGTGAAGGAAAATGAATGAAGAGATTATAATTACCCAGGGAAAATATATTGCTTCTGCCGTAAGGGTGGATCAATATCCTGAACGAGATTTAAAAGAGATTGTATTTATTGGCCGGTCTAATGTCGGCAAGTCTTCTTTGATTAATTCTCTGACTCGTATTGGTGGTTTAGCGAGAGTTAGTGGTACGCCAGGTAAAACACAAACGATTAATTTTTATGAATTAAGTGCAAAAATGCCAGAGGAAGAAGAGCGTAGAGATTTTTATCTAGTCGATTTACCTGGTTATGGCTACGCGAAAACGGGTAAAGAAAATCGCAGCCGCTGGTCAAAATTTATTGATGAATATTTATTAAAATCAGAACGGTTGCAATTTGTATGTCAGCTCATTGACATTAGACATGAACCAATGCCGAGTGATATTGATATGTTCAAATGGTTGGTAAAAAACAATCTACCGGTATTGGTCATTGCAACCAAGTCAGATAAATTAAGTAAAAATCAAGTACAGAAAAACATTATGTTAATTAAAAAGACATTAGGCGTGCCAGAGTTAGATATATTACCTTATTCATCAGTGAAAAGTGAAGGACGTTCATTTTTACTTGACGTTATTGGTAGTGTTTTGGTAGAATAGAAATAGGGATAATAAGAGACAGTTATAACTGTCTCTTATTTATGTAAATAATTTTTATCGTGGTTGTCGTATTTTACAGAGAAGGAGCGACATAATGTTAACAGCTTTTGATAAGGAATTGTTAAATATTCTACAAACAGAATTACCAATTAGTAAACGTCCTTTTGCTGATTTAGCGCAAGTTTTAGGAACGGATGAGACAGTAGTCATCAATCGATTAACAGAACTGAAAGAACAAGGTTATTTAAGAAGGATTGGTCCATTTTTTGATTCTACGAAACTTGGCTATGCTGGCACTCTGATTGCGACTAAGGTAACGGATGGCTATATGGAAAGTGTAGCCCGCGAAATCAATACATATCCTGGCGTTACGCATAATTATGAACGTGAAGGCGATTTTAATTTGTGGTTTACGTTACTCACACCTGATGTGGAAACTCAAGATAAGATTTTAGCCACCATACGTAATTTGCCTGGAGTTGAGAAGTTAATAAGTTTGAAGGCTAACCGTAAGTATAAAGTTAGCGTTCAGTTTAAGTTGAAGTAGGTGAAAGCAATGGATGAATTAGATAAAAAAATAATAAGAGCTATGCAAGATGAATTTCCATTGGTAGCAGAACCTTATCAAGTGTTAGCTAAGCAAATTGGCATTACACAAGAAGAACTCATTGAACGATTAAAAAGGTATAAACGGTCGGGCCAAATTCGCAAAATGGGGGCAGTACTTAGACATCGTGAAGTTGGGTATGCAGCTAACGCATTATGCGCGTGGGTAGTGCCAGAAAGTCGGCTAGAAGAAGTGGCAACTTTGATGGCGACTAGTCCATCCATATCGCATTGTTATGATCGCAATACTATGCCTGGATGGCCGTATAACGTGTATACGATGATTCACGGACACAGTCGTGAAGAGTGTGAAGCAATAGCAAATAAAATTGCCGAGCAAAATAACTTAACGGAAAAAACAATGTTATATAGCTTAAAAGAATGGAAAAAAACAAGTATGCGTTATTTTTGTGAAGGATAATATTTATTATTTAAGGTTGAATTTATAAAATAGTTATCATTTTGAAATGCAGAGGCAATCATTGCCTCTGCATTTTTTATATTTAACGCGATATAACTTAATTTTTAAATAAAATATATTGAATTTTGTATACAAAAAGCATATAATAACAAGTGCCGTAAAAAACAATGGTATTTAAGGCGAAAACAAAATAAATTAATGTTTGCGGTTTTGAAATGAGGTTATTATTATGTCAAGAACAAATAAGTGTTTAAATGTATATCAAGGTGTGGGTATTTTAGTATCAACATTGCTTGGTTCGAGTATTTTTATAATTCCAGCGATTGCAGCGGATCTTGCTGGGAATAAATCTATTATAGCGTGGATACTTACCATTTTATGTGTGATACCAGTTGCATTTACGTTTAGTAATCTTGGCACAAAATATCCTAGTGAAGGCGGAACTGCATATTTTATAAAACAATCTTTTGGTGAAAAATTTGCAAAACTTACGTCCTGGTTATATTTATCTGCATTACCGATTTGTCCGCCGATTATCGTTATTACAGGAGCAAGTTATATAGGGGCAATTTGGGGTGGCAGTCAATGGCAGATTTTCACGGTCTGTATAGCGATGCTTGCAGGATTGTTTTGTATTAATTTATATGGACTACAGTTTGCCAGTAAAATGCAATCTTTTGTTTCAGTGATTATTGTTGGGATTCTTGTGACACTGATTATTTTGGCGCTTACAAAAGTTGATGTAGTATCTGGCTTAGTTATAAAAATGAATTTCGGTGACATTTCATTGATGAAGACAACAATATCATTAGTTTTTTGGTGCTTTGTTGGTATTGAAGCTGTGGTTCATATCGCTGGTGATTTTAAAAATGTCGAACGCGATTTTCCGCTTACCATATTAATTAGTCTATTTATTGTTGGCGGAATTTGTATTCTATTAAGTCTTATCGTATTGAAATTTCATACCTATGGTAGTGAAGCTCTGAATTCAAATTATATAGTAGCTTTGTTTGATTTATTGATTGGTCATTCTGGAAAAGTTTTTGTTGCAATTATGGCTTTTTTTGCAGCCTTAGCAGCAGTGAATGTATATCTAATGAGCTTTTCAAAAATGATTTATGCAATGAGTGTTACTGGGGTAGTAAATGAACGTTTTAAAACTACGAATAAGAATGGTATGCCAGTGAATGCGTTGATTGTTTGTTACGGTTTGGCGACTGTGACGATTGTATTAAAATATGTGTTCAATATCAATCTAGATGAACTTATTCTTTATGCAAATAGTGTTTTTATTGCAATTTATTTATTGGCATCTATCTCAGGAATTGTATTGCTTGAGGGCTATAAAAAATATATGGCTGTTGCTTCAACGCTGTTTTGTAGCTTAATCTTCTTATCATTAGGCTGGAAAATTGTATATGTAGTAGCTTTAATCGGATTATTTTGTATTATAGAATATATGATAGAACAAAAAAGTGCACTAAGAATATAATAATCGAGTAATGATTGTTTTATCGCATTATTACTGATAAAATTATAATTATTTGCTGATTTTACCTAACGGGTAATGTGAATATGCATTTAGTGGAAATGAGATGTGGATGATGAGTGATAGGGACATTAGTACAAATTTATTAGAAAGCTCTATAGAATATGGACTTGTTTATGTTGGTGATTACATAAGTGAAATGATTGGAAAATCAGTTTTAGTTGCTGATAATCGTGGTTATATGCATTATCCGGAAAAGTCTGTCATTAGTGATACTGATATTGAGTATTTGATAAGGACGATGCCACAGATAGAGGAAGACCAATATTATTATGAAAAAAACGAATCTATGCTCGTCTATCCGATTGGGAGAAATGATCTTAAAGCGTTGGTGCTTGTAAAAAATGTTTCTCAAGAAGAGATCATAACAGTTTTATCAATGCTGAGTTATGCGAAATTAGCGATTAAAAACTACATTCATAATGAGTTAAGTTTAGAAAATAAATTGGCAGCGTATCAAAGAAAATTTTTAGATACTATGTTTCTGAAAAATGAAGCAAATGTAAAAATAGTCTTAGAAAAAGCGGGCGTTTATTTAGATGTAAATCGTAAATATGCCATTGGATTAATTAAGTTACATGACCAGGAGGAAAAACTTGATTATCATAAAGTAAAGATGGATATGTTTGAATATAGTCATAATGCAAATTTTGATCCATCAGGGCTAGTGTATTGGCATGGATTTTATGTATTTGTCGTTGGTGATAATAAATTAAAAGAGGATATGCCCAGTGAACCCATTTGGAAAAAGAAAGTTGAAGATAAATACAAAGTAAAGGTTGCAATTTCTTATGGGCGGTTTAAGACGATTGGTGATATGCAAAAAAGCTATAATGAAGCAAGAGTTGCTATGACGTTTCAAACAAGCAACGCAAATCATTGTTTTGTTCAACGTTTTGACGATTTAGGGATTTATACAATGCTTTTTTCCCATGACTTTGAGCAATTAACAGAGTTTTGTATGAAAACAGTAGCGAAATTAATGGTACATGATAGTGAGTTTGATGCGGATTTGTTCATTACGCTACGGGCGTTACTTCAATGTAATTTCAATTTAAAATCGGCATCAGAACGATTGTTTGTACATGTAAATACGGTAAGATATCGCTATGAGCGAATTGAGCAGCTGCTAGAAATCAATTTATCTGATCCAGAAGAACGAACCAATTTGTATGTTGTCGTAAGAGTTGGTGCAATTTTAGAAGAACTCGGGTTTATGAAAAATTGTTATATTGGTAATATCGTAGAAAATAATATAGCAGATAGTGAAAGTAAAATACGATATCCTCGATTCGGGACAAATTTAAAAATGATATAGTAGATTGACACATGTAAAAGGGCAACTGTAGGTTATGCAGTTGCCCTTTTGTCGTAATTTAAAAATAAAATAATAACAAATAGTTATACAATGTTATAAAAATATAAAAAAATGTTATAATTTACTACAAAGCTTTTATAAAAATTAGAATCATATATTATAAAAATAAAATGAGATTGTATGAAACAATTAGCTTTTACTACAGTCAATGAATAAAATAACTGTGTTTTTTCGTTAAAGTGATTGAAAAATAAAACAGATTATTTAAAATATTAAAAAATCTGCTTTGTTTCTCATATTCTACTGAATGGGTTTTTGTGAATAACTACAAATAACTATACTTGTTATTGTATAATAAGACAACTAGATGTTTTGGTGAAAATTTTAAAATTATAATACCTATATTATAATGTATAAAGTGACAACGTTTGACAAAAGTCAACAATGCTCATTATTAAACAGTATATTATATAGAGATGAATTTTTTGTGAGGCAACAGCATTCATATGGATCATTAAGAATCTGTACATAAGTCATCTTAAAACTGTTTGGTGTATTTTATATTATTAGGAGGGTGCTATTTATGGCGAAACAGATATCAAGACGTAGCTTTATTAAGGCCGGTGTAGCTGTTGGTGCAGCAGTTGCAGCCGGTACTTATTTTGAGTGGCAAGGAAACAATATCCCCGCTTCCGTAAAACAAGGTACAGCTCTATATGATGTATTGATTATCGGTAGTGGTGGCTCTGGGATGCGTGCAGCATTAGAAGCTGCAAAAGACAAAAATTTAAAGGTTGCAGTCGTAACTAAAATGGTGCCAACTCGTTCGGCAACAACGATGGCGCAAGGTGGCATCAATGGTTGTGTAACAGATCCAGAAGATACACCAGAATCTCATGCATTCGACACGGTTAAAGGTGGCGACTATTTATGTGACCAAGACGCTGTAGAATATTTTGCTGAAAATGCTGGCGCTAGTTTACTTGAACTAGATTACTTTGGTTTTCCTTTTAATCGTCAGGAAAGTGGTGCATTTGATCAACGTAAAATGGGTGGTAGCTCCCATAAGCGTACTGCTTATTACGCTGACACATCTGGGCATGGGTTGCTACATGCATTGTTTGAACAATGCTTAGCAAACAATATAGAATTTATTTCTGAATGTCAAATGCTTGAAATTGTTGTAAAAGACGATAAATTAAGTGGTATCGTTGCGATCGATATGCGCAGTGGTAACATCCTTTCTATCCCAACCAAAGCACTTATTATAGCAACCGGCGGCTATGGCCGCGCTTACTGGATTCGTACGTCCAATCCATATAGTTCTACTGGTGACGGGATCGCGGCTTGTTTAAACATTGGTATTCCGTTCAAAGATCCGGAGATGGTACAGTTCCATCCAACTGGTCTTGCGAGTAATGGGGTATTGTTATCAGAGTCAAGTCGTTCAGAGGGAGCATTGCTCTTAGATAAAAACGGTGAACGTTTTATGGCCAGATATGCGCCGAAAGCAATGGAACTTGCAACACGTGACTTAGTCGCTCGGGCAATTGAAACAGAAATCAGTGAAGGCCGTGGTATTGGCGAAGGCTTAAATGCTGGTGTATATATGGACTTTACCCATATTCCTAAAGATCGTTTAATGGAACGTTTAGGACAAGTTTATGATTTATCTTTACGTTTTGAAGGTGTTGATATTACACAAAAACCAGTGCCTATTCGTTGTTCTTGCCATTATTCTATGGGTGGTATCGATGTAACGGATTATAAATCAGGCGGCACAAAAGTTCCTGGCGTATTTGCTACAGGCGAATGCTCTTGTGTCTCTGTACATGGGGCAAATCGTTTAGGTGGTAACTCGTTAAGCGAAATAGTTTTATTCGGTAAAACAGCTGGTGCTGGCGCGACTACCTATGCAAAAAAAGCTGGCTATGTTGGCGATAAAGCTGCATTGACTGCATCGCTTGATAAATGGAATAAAAACTTCGAAGAAGTAACAAATAGAACAGCTGGTCCAAGGGTTGCAGAAATTCGTGATAAAATGGCAGCTGCAATGTGGTATAAAGCAGGGGTTTATCGTGAAGAAGCACAATTGCAAGAAGGGCTAAAAGAAATTGATTCTTTAATTCAAGAATATAAAAACTGTTACGTTGGTGATACGAGTAGAACTTATAATACAGCATTTATGAATTATATTGAAGTTGGCAATCTTCTGATGATATCCAAGGCAATTATTATGGGAGCAATTGCTCGGAAAGAAAGCCGTGGCGGTCATTCACGGAAAGATTTCCCAGAACGTGATGATAAAAACTTCTTAAAACATACGATTATTAGTAAGGTTGGCGATAAATTTACAACCGATTATCGTGACGTTGTTATTACGAAATATAAACCAGCAGAAAGGAAGTATTAATCATGGCGGTTACTTTAAATATTCATCGTAAATTAGATGAAAAAAAATGGGTGCAGGAATATACGGTTGAACTTGAAAAAGGAATGACCATTTTAGCGGCATTAAACAAAATAAAAGAAACCATTGATCCGACCTTATCTTTTACAGCATCTTGTCGTTCTAGTATTTGTGGTGCTTGCGCTGTAAGGGTGAATGGTAATGCAGAACTTGCTTGTGAAATATTGCTTGCTGATTTAATAAAACGTTATAAAACAGAAACGTTTACGATCGAGCCACTTGGTAATTTTAGAGTGATTCGTGATTTAATTGTGGATTGGGATCCTAAATATGAAAAAATGAAAAAGATTAAACCAGTGTTACAACCGAAGCACGAATTCAGTCCAGAAAAAGGTTGTAAACAATCTATTGAGGATTTCAAAAAGTATAGTAAGTATGCAGAATGTATTTTATGTGGTTCTTGCGTCTCAGAATGTAATAAATCTACCGTAAATAATAAAGATTTCTTGGATCCATTCATTTTTGTAAAAGCAGAGAAATTGGTTGCCGATTCTCGTGATAGAGAGCCAAAAGAACATTTACAAGCTGTTGTAAATGAAGGTTTGTGGAAATGTATGAATTGTCAGGAATGTACCACAAAATGTCCAAAAGGACTTGATCCTGCTGGGGCAATTGAAAAATTGTGTGAGGCAACCTTTAAACTGGACTTATTAGGTAGCAGTGTTGGTTCAAATCATGCCAAAGCACTTTACGATGATATTTATAATACAGGTCGTTTAGATGAATCTAAGCTTTCCATTCAATCTGAAGGTTTGGTATCAGCAGCGCTTCGGGCTCCTTTTGCAATGAGATTGATGAAAACTGGAAAATTAGATCCATTTGAAAAAGTACCAGTGAATCCAGAAATCAATAAAATTCGCGACATTTTAAATAACGCAAAGAAGGAGGAAAAATAAATGAAATATGCATTTTTCCCAGGCTGTGTATTAAAAGGCGCGGCAAAAGAAGCTTATATGGCAACTACAAAAGTTACTGAAAAATTAGGAATTGAACTTGTTGAAATTCCTAACTGGACTTGCTGTGGCGCATCACATGCACAAGGTGTTGACGAGTTAGCATTACTTGCAATCAATGCACGTAATATTGCAATTGCTGAACAAATGGGATTACCTGTTTTAACAGTATGTAATACTTGTACGCTTCAATTACGTCAAGCAAAAGCAAAACTAGATGGTGATGCAAAATTAAAAGCAAAAGTAAATGAAATTTTAGCGAAATCTGGCTATGAATATAAAGGAACTTCCGAAGTAACACATTTACTTTGGGTATTGGCATCAAATCCGCAAATTTTTGATGGTAAAATAACAAAACCATTAAAGGATTTAAAAGTTGCAGGATATTATGGCTGTCATCTTGTACGTCCACCTAAAATCATGAATTATGAAGATGGAAGAAATCCTGAATCATTAGAAAAAGTAATTCGGTTACTTGGGGCAACCCCAGTAGAGTTTGATTACAAATTAAAATGCTGTGGTTTCCATGCCTTCTTTACTGCCGAAAGAGATGTGATGACAGTAACTGGGCAAGCTGTAGACAGCGCAGAAAAAGCTGGTGCTGATTTGATGGTTACTCCATGCCCACTTTGTCAGATGCAATTGGATATGTATCAACCAGAAGGACGAGCTGCAGTTAGGACAGCGACAGAAATTCCTGTGCTTCATTTACCCCAATTGATTGGTTTAGCTATGGGAATGAGCAAGGAAGATATGGGTATTAACTACCATATTTCAGCAGTAGATAAAATTAAAGGATAATCTTTTCTTTGAGGACGAGGTTTTGCTCGTCCTCAAACTTTAAATAAGTGATGAAAAATGCCAATATACTAAACTGAAGTTCTATATTATTTTTCAAATGTATGAAAATGAGTTGCTTGGCAGATATTAAGAAAATAAACAAAGTTAAATCAGTGGATATTAATTGCTAAATAGTTTATTATAGTGTAAAATATTAAGAGATTTAGCTTGTAGGTGATAAATTTGTCGAAAAACTCAATGTTTAATATTGTGAAAAAAGATTTAGAAGTATTAGAAGAAGAAATGCTTTCAGTCATATATTCACCAATAGAATTAATTACGAATATAGGAACTCATTTAATAGAGGCGGGCGGAAAAAGATTGCGTCCAGCTCTTTATTTTTTGGCTACGCGTTGCAAGGAAATAGAAGGCAAGAATTTGATGCCGCTTGCAGTAGCGATTGAAATGATTCATATGGCGACATTGGTGCATGATGATGTGATTGATAGTGCGGCGACCAGACGAGGAAATGCAACTGCCAATGCGAAGTGGGGCAATCAATTATCCATATTAAGTGGTGATTACTTATTTGCCAAAGCATTTTCCTTAGTTGCAAAGAACGGTTATAGTAGCCAGGTTATGGTTATTCTATCTGATATTATTTGTGATTTAAGTGAAGGTGAAATTATTCAAAATAAGGAAACGTTCAAAGCCTCAGAAGATAAGGTAGAATACTATGATCGTATTGCTAAGAAAACAGCTAATTTTATTGCGGCGAGTTGTCAACTTGGCGGAATTGTTACAGGTCTGAATGAGGAAGAAGTAGAGGCTTTGCGTGAATATGGGTATGCCATTGGTATGGCATTTCAAATTACGGACGATATCCTTGATTTAACTGCGACCTCTGCGCAAATTGGTAAGCCAGCAGGTAATGACATTTTACAAGGTATTGTGACGTTACCAGTGATTCATGCGCTTAGTGTGAGTCCTGATGCCGAAGAGTTGCGAATGATCGTTACGACTCGCGACATGGACGAACAGCTGTTAAAGCGCGGGCTTGAAATCGTTCATGCAACGGATGCGATAGAATATTCTTATGCTAAAGTGAAAGAATACTTAGATAAAGCACGTAGCGTATTACCAAACTCTATTTCAGAAGAAATTAGAGAAACCTATGTAACTGTAGCAGATTTTATTGCGATGAGAGAATTTTAGTTATTTTATTAAAATTTTTATAATTCTATATGATGGAGGTAGTTCATTATGCATGGTATTGGTATTCCAGAAATACTTGTTGTTCTAGTTATTGGATTGGTTTTCTTTGGTCCAGGTAAGTTGCCTGAATTTGGTAAATCACTTGGCAATAGTATCAATGAATTTAAAAAAGCTCTTTCTGGAGAGACAAAGAGTAGTGAGCCAACAAAAACAGAAGTAACAAAAGACGAATCTAATAAAACAGAAGCAAAATAATTTAAATTAATTCTTTGTAAAATTGTCTTTGTTTATTACAAGGACAATTTTTTATTATATATATTTATGTTTCGTTGTGTTTTTATTAGTGAAATTGTATAATAGAATCAAATGTAGAAAGATGGAGGTTTTTATTATGTTTGGTATTGGTATGCCTGAATTAATCTTAATTTTAATTATTGGTTTGGTGGTATTTGGTCCAGGAAAATTGCCAGAAGTGGGAAGAGCAGTAGGAAAAAGCTTGAATGAATTTAAAAAAGCTACTTCAGGAATTACGGGTAGCGATGAACAAGTAAATGTTACAAAAGCAGAAACAAAGAGTGAGCCAGTGAAAAGCGAACCTACTAAGCCAGATGTGAAGTGAGGTTTGATTGATGTCAGAAGAGACAACAGAGTCGACTTATGAAGATTATGTGGAGGATCATACGCCAAAACAGATCGAAGAACAGCAGCGGGGCAACATGTCATTGCTTAAACACTTAGATGAATTAAGGACTAGATTAATTAGTTCATTCATTGCGATTGGTATTTGTAGTGCTATTTCTTATTTTTTTGTAGAGGAAATCGTACATTTTATTACTGCCCCGGCGGGGAAATTATATTACATGCAACCAGCAGAGGCATTTTTTACTTTTTTAAAAGTGTCATTGTTTTCAGGCTTTTTAATGAGTTTACCAGTGATTGTGTATAATGTATGGGTATTTTTTTTACCAGCACTTACACCGAAAGAGAAAGCTACGATTGGAATATTAGTACCGGCTTCGGTGCTTTTATTTTTTACAGGAATAGCATTTTCTTATTATTTTGTTTTACCGGCAGGAATTAAGTTTTTCTTAGGTTTTGCCAGTGCTGATTTGCAACCGTTACTTTCGATAGGAAAGTATTTAGATTTTGTAGTGGCATTTTTATTGCCGTTTGGTTTTATTTTTGAGTTACCATTGGTCATTATGGTTTTAGCAAAAATTGGGTTAGTTACATCAGCTTTTTTGCGAAAACAAAGAAAGATGCTTATCTTTTTATCTTTTGTCATTGGAGCGGTAATATCGCCGACACCAGATATGTTTTCGCAAACGATGATCGCGGTGCCAATTATCTTGTTATATGAAATCAGTATTATTATTGTTAGATTTATTTTGAGAAAATAGTTGAGAGGAGCGCTTGAGGCGTGGCTTTTAAGGATCTAAGAGAATTTATCGAAGAATTGGATAATCGTGGTTTATTAAAACGTATTGCAACACCAGTTGATTGTGAATTAGAAATCACGGAAATTACGGATCGTGTTTCTAAAATGGAAGGCGATAAAAATATTGCATTATTATTTGAGAACGTAAAAGGCTATGATATGCCTGTGCTTATGAATGCGTTTGGTAGCATGGAACGTATGGCAATTGCCTTTGGTGTAGAAAAAGTCGATGATATTGCCGATGAAATAAGAGAAATTTTAAAGTTGCCTTATATTTCTCTGCAAAATAAATTAGATTTATTGAGTATTATTCCGACGGCAAAACGTGCCATTAATTTTCCTAAGTACGTGAAAAATGCTCCTTGTAAAGAAGTCATCATCAAAGATCAACCTTCATTGGACAAGTTTCCAATTCTAAAATGTTGGCCGGATGATGGTGGTAAGTTCATTACGCTGCCATTGGTATTTACTAAAAATCCGAAAACTGGTAAACGTAATGTGGGGATGTATCGCCTGCAAAAATATGATGATAAAACGACTGGTATGCATTGGCATATACATAAAAATGGTGCCGAAAACTTCCGCGATCACAAGGAATTGGGTAAAGATCGTATTGAAGTTGCCGTTGCGATTGGTACTGATCCAGTGTTAACGTATGCAGCGACTGCACCACTACCACGTGATATTGATGAAATGGTATTCGCAGGGATGCTTCGTAAGAAGTCAGTGGAAATGATTAAATGTGAAACTGTAGATGTTGAAGTACCAGCGCATTGTGAAATTGTCTTAGAAGGTTATGTAATGTTGGATGAATTGAGACGGGAAGGTCCATTTGGCGACCATACGGGTTATTATTCACTAGCGGATAATTATCCAGTATTCCACATTACTTGCATTACGCATCGCAAAAATCCAATTTATTTATCAACGATTGTTGGTAAACCGCCAATGGAGGATTGTTATATTGCGAAAGCGACAGAACGGATTTTCTTACCGTTCTTACAAATGCAAATGCCTGAAATTGTCGATATGAATTTGCCTCTTGAAGGTGTATTTCATAACTGTGCAATGATTTCTATTAAGAAATCTTTCCCTCAACATGCAAAAAAAATAATGCATGCAGTCTGGGGCATGGGGCAAATGATGTTTACAAAAATGATTATCATCGTAGATGAACACGTTGATGTACAAGATACAAAAGAGGTCTGGTGGCGTGTATTCAATAACATTGATGCAAGACGTGATATCGTCATGGTTGACGGACCACTTGATGTACTTGATCATTCTTCACCAATGCCAAATTGGGGAACAAAAGTCGGGATTGATGCTACGAAAACCTGGCCGTCAGAAGGAAATCAGCGTGAATGGCCAGATGAAATAAAAATGACAGAAGATGTTAAAAAGATAGTTGATAGTAAGTGGAAGGAACTTGGTTTTGAGTAAGTTATCAGCCCACGTGAATAACATGGCCTTACATCATTCAGTTTTTGCATTACCGTTTGCTTATATGGGTGCATTTTTGGCAACTGATGGTATTCCTACTTGGTCAAATATTATTTGGATTACGATTGCCATGATTGGCGCACGTAGTGCGGCTATGGCGTTAAATAATCTTATTGATTTAAAATATGATAAAATTCATCCGCGGTTTACAAAACGTCCGATGGTGACAGGGGAAGTAAAACGCTGGGAAGCAATTGCCTTAATTGTTGTTAGTTTTCTTGTCTTTATTGTAGCGGCTTTACATTTAGCACCAATTTGTGTAAAAGTTGCACCAATTGCAGTTTTTCCGTTTGTGATTTATCCTTATATGAAACGCATTACTCCTTATTGTCATTTGGTACTTGGATTAGCATTAGCGATGGCACCAATTGGTGGCTGGGTTGCCGTAAAGAGCGAATTGTCTTTGCCGATTCTTTGTCTTGGCACTGCTGTTGCTGTTTGGATTGCAGGTTTTGATGTGATTTATGGTTGTCAAGATGTTGAGTTTGATAAAGAGCATGACCTAAATTCTATGGCAACTCGTTTTACGGTAGCAGGGGCACTGAAAATAGCCAAGCTGATGCATTTAATTAGCATTATTTGCTTTATCGCTGTTGGTGTGCTTTTAAATTTAACCTCAATTTATTATATTGGGGTTCTGATTGCGATGATTACCCTTGTTTATCAACATTCGATTGTTAGTGCAAATGATCTATCAAGAGTAACACAAGTGTATTTTATGCGTAATGGTGTTGTTGGTATTTCCGTATTTCTATTTACATTTGCAAGCCTTGTTTTGTAGTGCTACAGAAATATGTTGATAGCATACAACAATAAATGATGAGTGAGGTTAACTATGACAGCTAGAGTATTAGAAGGCAAAGTGTTTGCCAATCAAATAAAAGAAACTGTAAAAAATGATATTGTAGCATTAAAAGAAGAATTTGGTGTGACACCTGGATTGGCTGTCATTATCGTTGGTGAAAATCCAGCATCAAGAGTTTATGTTGCAAATAAGCATCGTTCTTGTGGTGATGTTGGGATGTATTCTGAAGTGATAGAAATGCCAGCGGATAGCACCAAAGAACAATTGTTAAATAAAATTGCCGAGCTTAACCAATCTGAAAATATTCATGGCATCTTAGTTCAATTGCCGCTTCCAAAGCATATGCGTGCCGATGAAACAGAAATTTTGAATTTTATTGATCCTGACAAAGATGTTGATGGTTTTCATCCGGTGAATGTTGGTAAGTTATCCATCGGTCAAGAACATCTTGTGCCGTGTACTCCACTTGGCTGTATTAAAATGTTGGAGCTTGCTGGTATCGATGTTGCAGGTAAACATGCCGTGATCATCGGTCGGAGTAATATCGTTGGCAAACCAATGTTTAATTTACTATTATCGCGTAATGCTACGGTTACCGTATGTCATTCTTGGACGAAAGATTTAGCAAGTGTTACAAAAGAAGCGGATCTTTTAGTGGTAGCAATTGGCAAGCCAAATTTTGTAACTGCTGAAATGATAAAACCAGGTGCAGTTGTTATTGATGTAGGGATTAATCGTATTGCCCCTAAAAAATTAGCCGGTGATGTTGATTTCGAACAGGTAAAAGAAGTGGCAGGTGCGATTACGCCAGTTCCTGGTGGTGTAGGTTTGCTTACAATTGCAATGCTGATGCATAATACGGTAAAAGCTGCGCGTATTCAATTAAGAAAATAATGATTTGTTTGAATCGTTTATAATTAAGCTTTATATTTAGGAGGGCCATTATGAAAAGTGATGTTGAAATAGCGCAAGAGGCAGTGATTCAACCAATCATTGATATCGCCAAACAATTAGATATTCCCGAATCAGAACTAGAATTATATGGTCGTTATAAGACCAAAGTTTCTTTGTCTACATGGGAGCGTATCAAAGAAAATGAAAATGGTAAATTAATTTTAGTGAGTGCTATTAATCCAACTGCTGCAGGAGAAGGTAAAACTACTACTAGTGTGGGATTAAGTGACGCTCTTCGCAAAATTGGCAAGAAATCTATTGTTACGCTTCGTGAACCATCGCTTGGACCATGTTTCGGAATGAAAGGTGGCGCAGCTGGCGGTGGTTATGCGCAAGTTGTGCCAATGGAGGATATCAATCTTCATTTTACTGGTGATTTTCATGCGATTACTTCAGCTCATAATTTACTTGCAGCGGTAATTGATAATCACATGCAACAAGGGAATGAACTACAGATTGATAATCGTCGGATTACATGGCGGCGTGTTGTCGACTTAAATGATCGTGCTTTACGTAATATTGTTTGTGGTATGGGTGGCAAGGCACATGGTATTCCACGGGAAACTGGTTTTGATATTACTGTAGCCTCAGAAATGATGGCTATCCTTTGTTTAGCAAAAGATTTAGATGATATGAAAGAACGCATAGGTAAAATCATTGTTGCTTATACCTATGGCGGTAGACCAATTAGAGCAAAAGAATTAAATGTAACTGGTGCACTCACTTTGTTATTTAAAGATGCGATTAAGCCAAACTTAGTACAAACCTTAGAAGGTACGCCTGCCTTTGTTCATGGTGGACCATTTGCCAATATTGCGCATGGTTGTAATAGTATTATGGCTACGAAATTCGCGCTTAAATTAGCCGATGTTGTCGTTACGGAAGCCGGCTTTGGGGCTGATCTTGGGGCTGAAAAGTTTCTAGATATCAAATGCCGTTTTGCTGGGATCAAGCCGGATGCGGTTGTTCTCGTAGCAACTGTACGCGCTTTAAAAATGCATGGTGGTATGGAAAAAACAGAACTTGGTACTGTTGATATGGCAGCGCTAGAAGCTGGACTCGCGAATTTAACAAAGCATATTGAAAATATGAAAAAATTTGGTTTGCCAACAGTTGTTGCCATTAATGCATTTCCTACAGATACTGAAGATGAATTGAAATTTGTAGAAGCAAAATGTAATGAAATGGGTGCAGAAGTTGCAATTTCTGAAGTATGGGCAAAAGGTGGCCTAGGCGGCGTAGACCTTGCGAAAAAAGTAATAGCGGCTACGGAAAAGCCAAGTAGTTTTCAATATTTATATGATGTAGAGGCAACGATTGAAGAAAAAATTGAAATCATTGCCCGAGAAATATATGGTGCTGACGGTGTAGACTATACGGTAGCAGCTAAGAAAACGATCAAAGAATTGACGGAACTTGGACTTACGAATACACCGATTTGTATGGCGAAGACACAATATTCGTTTACAGATGATCAAACAAAACTTGGCCGTCCAACTGACTTTAAAATTACAGTTCGTGAAATTAAGATTGCCGCTGGTGCAGGCTTTATTGTTGCAATGACTGGTAATATTTTAACAATGCCGGGATTACCAAAAGTTCCAGCAGCGGAAAAAATGAACATTACAAATGATGGAAAAATTACTGGCTTATTCTAAAAGAAAGCTTTTACTTTCATAGGGAGGTTGAATATGGTTAGAATTTCTGTTGAATTAGTACCACGTGATGAAGCAGCAATCAATGAAGAACTACAAGTATTAAAGGATAACTTTGATTGTATTGATGTCATCAACGTGCCGGAATTATTAAGATATGATGTTCGTAGTTGGGAAGGCGCAAAAATTGCGAAAAAATTCTATGAGAATACAATGCCTCATATTAGAGCCATTGATATTAATTTAGATAAACCATTACCAATGGCAAAATTTTTAGTGGAGAATAGCATCAATGAAGTTCTTGTGATCGCTGGTGATCCACCACAAGATATGACGCGAAAAATATATCCTACAGTAAGTACGGATGTCATTCGTAAATTCCGTGATGAATTGCCACATATTAAAGTTTATGCCGGGATTGATCAATATCGTTGTAGCATGCGCCAAGAAGAATATAATATCAGACGCAAAGTTCAAGCTGGTGCTGCTGGATTTTTCACACAGCCATTTTTTGATTTGCGGTATATGGAAATGTATGCGGATATGCTTGAAGGTAGGGAAGTTTACTGGGGGGTATCACCAGTGATGTCGGAACGTTCTGTAAACTACTGGGAAACTAAGAACAATGTAATTTTTCCACGCAATTTTAAACCAATGTTAGAGTGGAATATTGATTTTGCGAGAAAAACAATGGATTTTGTTAAAAAGAATGATGCAAATATTTATCTTATGCCGATAAAAACTAATTTATTACCATATTTAACAGGGGCATTTCAAAAATAAAACAGTTAAAAACGCAGTTTGGATGATAGATTCCGACTGCGTTTTTATTTTAAAATGTGTAGTTATTTTTATAATTGCAGACAATTTAATAAAATTTATTTATCATCATGTGAAATTTGGTACATTCTGTGATATAATTTATGTAGTGAAACAATAAAAATGTTTTCGAAATATTTTCTTTAGGAGCGTGAACAAATGTATAAAATTCTTACAAAAAAAGAATTGTCGCAGGGTGTGTTGCTTTTTGAATTAGAAGCAGCTCGTATTGCGAAGAAAGCTGAGCCAGGTCAGTTTGTTATTGTGCGCACGGATGAAGAAGGAGAAAGAGTACCACTTACTATTGCTGATTTCGATCGCGTAAAAGGTACGATTACAATTATATTTCAAGAAGTTGGTGCATCAACGAAACAGCTTGGTAGTTTTTGCGAAGGTGATAGCATCTTAGATTTAGTTGGACCATTAGGCAAAAAAACGCACATCGAAAAAATGGGTAATGTGATTTGTATTGGTGGAGGTATTGGTGTAGCGCCGATTTATCCGATTGCTCGCGGGATGAAGCAAGCGGGCAATCATGTGATTTCCATTATGGGTGCGAGAAATAAAGATATTTTGATTTTAGAAGAAGAAATGAATGCTGTGAATGATGAAGTATATATCACGACAGATGATGGGTCTAAAGGGCATAAAGGGTTTGTAACCGATCAATTAAAAATGTTAATTGACTCTGGAATGGAAATAAGTACAGTTATTGCGATTGGCCCTGTTGTTATGATGCGTAGTGTTGCTGAAACGACGCGTCCATATGGGATAAAAACCCTTGTTAGTTTAAATCCAATCATGGTGGATGGCACTGGTATGTGTGGTGGCTGTCGGGTACAAGTTGGTGATGAGAGTAAATTTGCTTGTGTAGATGGTCCTGAATTTGATGCTCATCAAGTAGATTTTGCTGGGCTAATGTCTCGCCAACGTATGTATAAGACGCAAGAGGCCGCGCATGAATGTCATTGCGCGGATCAAAGCAAAAAGCAAGGAGGCGACTGTCAATGTCAATCTCATTGACCAAACATGCAATGCCAGAACAGGAACCAAAAGTTCGGGCAAGAAATTTTGATGAGGTTACTCTAGGTTATAGTAAAGAAACTGCAATGGCAGAAGCAGAGCGCTGTCTGAATTGCAAAAAACCATTGTGCCGCCAAGGGTGTCCCGTAGAAATAGATATACCAGCCTTTATTAGTCATGTCAAAGAGGGCAAGTTTGAAGAGGCATTAACGGAAATAAAAAGTGTGAATAGTTTACCGGCAGTATGCGGACGTGTTTGTCCACAAGAAGAACAATGTGAAAAACATTGTATTTTGGCAAAACGTGGTGAATCAGTGGCGATTGGTCGGTTAGAACGATTTGTTGCGGATTATTCTATGGGACAAGGGGAAACGATTCAACCGATTGAATACGCTCCTGATGCCCAGAAGGTAGCGATTATTGGGTCTGGCCCTGCTGGTCTTGCAGCAGCTGGTGATTTGGCGAAATTTGGCTATCAAGTAACGATTTTTGAAGCACTTCATACAGCTGGTGGCGTTTTATCTTATGGTATTCCTGAATTTAGGCTTCCTAAAGATAAAATTGTAAAAACTGAAATTGATAATTTGTGTAAAATGGGTGTGAAAATCGAAGTTAATTCAGTTGTTGGTAAATTGGTTACCATAGATGAATTGATGGAAGAAGAAGGTTTCGATTCTGTATTTATTGCTACTGGTGCAGGCTTGCCTCATTTCATGAGGATTCCTGGCGAAAACCTAAATGGCGTTTATGCAGCAAATGAATTTTTAACGCGTTGTAATTTAATGAAAGCGTATAAATTCCCTAATCATGCAACGCCACTTCATGTTGGTAAAAATGTTGCTGTCGTTGGCGGTGGCAATGTAGCAATGGATGCAGCACGTACAGCACTTCGTTTAGGTGCAGAGCATGTATATATTGTGTATCGTCGTAGTGAAGCGGAACTACCAGCTCGTTTAGAAGAAGTACATCATGCAAAAGATGAAGGCATTGATTTTAAGTTATTAAATAATCCAGTCGCTGTTGTTGGCGACGAACAAGGTTGGGTTAAGGGGCTAAAATGTATTCAAATGGAACTTGGTGAGCCTGATTCGTCTGGTCGTCGTCGTCCAGTAGCAATTGAAGACTCAGAATTTGAACTTGCGGTGGATACGGTTGTTATTGCAATTGGTCAGGGACCAAATCCATTGGTGCAATCAACAACGCCTGGTCTTGAGACCAACAAACACGGCAATATTATTGCCGATGAAGAAACTGGTGCAACGAGCAAACCAGGTGTATTTGCTGGTGGTGATATTGTAACAGGCGCTGCAACAGTTATTCTTGCAATGGGAGCAGGTAAAAAAGCTGCAGTTGCGATTGATCAATATTTAAAAGAAAAACGTGCGTAATAGATTAAATAGAAATTTGGAGGCTATTGCAGAAGAAAAATGTAATAGCCTCTTTTCTATGATTTTATTAGATTATAAAATTTTATTGCGACACTATCGCTTATGGGTTACAATAATTTAGGTATAAGTGATGTAAGTTATATAGAAAGGTAATACAGTTATGAATTTTGTTGCAATAGATTTTGAAACGGCAAACAGTAAGCGAAATAGTGCTTGTAGTGTTGCTGTTGTTGAAGTGAAAGATGGAAAAATATTTGACTCTTATTATGCCTTGATTAAGCCACCGCGCATGGAGTTTAATTATACGAATATTCAAATCCATGGGATTACGCCAAATGATGTCCGTGATAAGCCAACCTTTGCGGGGATTTGGCGGGAATTAAAGCCTTGTTTGGACAATAAAATAGTGATTGCGCATAATGCGAGTTTTGATATGAGTGTGTTAAAAGGTTGTATCAATGAGTATCAGCTAGAACCACCGAAGTTCCAACATTTTTGTACGGTAAGTATCGCGAGAAAGGTTTGGCCGCAGCTCGAAGACCATAAACTAGGCACGCTTGGTCAGTACTTTAACATTGATTTTAACCATCACAATGCATTGGATGATGCAAGGACTTGTGCAGCGATTGCGTTGTTGGCGGGAAAAGAATTGAGGGTAACTAATTTTACACAACTAGCGCATAAAATTGAATTACCCATTAAAAATTTCAAGCTGTAAGTGGGGGCTTCACATGATTTTAGTTAGTGCCTGTTTATTAGCCCATAAGGTAAGGTATAACGGAGGCGCAGATGCGCATGATCTTTTAATGAAATATAATGAAAAGGGAAATTTAATTGCCATTTGCCCAGAGTGTTTGGGAAAACTCCCAATTCCGCGTCCACCTGCGGAAATTATCAATGGAAGTGGCCAAGAGGTTTTGACTGGAACTGCAAAAATAATGAACAAACTTGCCGATGATGTGACAATGAACTTTGTTGCTGGGGCGGAAATATTGTTGACAATTGCTGTGCAATATGGTGTTAAAGCTGCTATTTTAAAAGAGCGCAGTCCCTCTTGTGGTGTTCACCAAATCTATGATGGTACTTTTAGTGGTACGAAAATAGTAGGACAAGGCGTAGCCGCAGCGCTACTTAGTCAGCGTGGAATCAAGCTGTATTCAGAAGAAGACATTACCGAACAAATGCTAAAAGACCTCGGTGCAGATGAAACGAACGATAGACAAAAGTATTTGACATTATAGAACCCTTATGATAGTATATAAAAGTCGATTGACGGTAACGTTGTCACATGCGGGTGTGGCGGAATTGGCAGACGCACCAGACTTAGGATCTGGCGGGTAACCGTGGGGGTTCAAGTCCCTTCACCCGCACCATTTGAAATTTATGACCTCTGTGAGAAATCACAGAGGTTTTTGTATATTATCAGATCGTTACAAAAGGAGGTTTACGAATGAGTGAGGCTAAAAATAGTTCAGACACTAGAAAAAAGATACAACAACAAATATCCTTATTAAGGCAGCAATTGAATCATGACAATAATGATTTAGAATTTGAAACGCATTTGCATATGATTAGAGATCTTGAAAGTTTGTTAAAAACAAAATCACGAGCTTAGGATCCTTGCTGTGATGGAACTGTTATGCAACTCATTTTTAAGACCACTATTGACAAGTAGGTATAAAAAGCTGTATATTATTTTATATATTTAAAAACGATGAAGAGAAGAGTACGTTAATATTTGACTGTTTAGAGAGGAAGCCCTTGGCTGAAAGGTTTCTCGGTGAATATAACGGAAGGTAGCCTCGGAGTTATTATGCTGAACGCTAAAGTAGGCATAATCGCAAGCGCAGCGTTATTGCGGTCGAGTTTTGCAAATACTTGTGATTTGCGAAAGAAGTTAAGGTGGTATCACGAAAGTTAGCTCTTTCGTCCTTTTTAGGACGGGGGAGTTTTTTTATTTCTGATTTAAATTTGGAGGCATTGGTGTAAATGAAAGAAAAAAATATTCCGACTGTGTATGATCCACAGTCATTTGAAAAGAAATGGTATGCTTTTTGGGAAGAAAATAAGTTATTTCATGCGGAAGTGGAAGTGGATAAACAACCGTTCAGTATCGTTATACCACCACCAAATGTAACTGGTCAGCTGCACATGGGGCATGCGCTTGATAACACGTTGCAAGATATTCAAATTCGTTGGCGTAGAATGCAAGGCTACAATACATTATGGATGCCAGGTTCTGACCATGCTGGTATTGCAACGCAGATTAAAGTTGAAGAAATGCTAGCAAAGGAACAAGGCATATCTCGTTACGACTTAGGACGCGAGAAATTCATTGAGAAAGTTTGGGAATGGAAACATCAATATGGTAGTAAAATTACGAAGCAATTGAGAAGTTTGGGTGCTTCTTGTGATTGGGAGCGGGAACGTTTTACTATGGATGAAGGTTGCTCAAAAGCGGTTCGTGAAGTTTTTGTTAGCCTTTATGAAAAAGATTTAATTTATCAAGGGTATCGCATTACAAACTGGTGTCCTCGTTGTAATACAGCGCTCAGTGATATCGAAGTAGAGCATGAAGACAGTGAAGGTCATTTATATCACCTTCGTTATCAAATAGAAGGAACGGACAAATATGTTGAAATCGCGACAACGCGTCCAGAAACTATGCTGGGTGATAGTGGGGTTGCAGTACATCCGACAGATGAACGTTATACAAAATTAATCGGTAAAAACTTAATTTTACCGATTTTGAATAGAAAAATTCCAATCTTTGCTGATGAATATGTGGATCCTAGCTTTGGTACTGGGGCTGTAAAAGTAACACCAGCGCATGATC
The DNA here is from genome assembly GCA_963805085.1 of uncultured Veillonellaceae bacterium. GTDB lineage: Bacteria > Bacillota > Negativicutes > JARBTT01 > JARBTT01 > JARBTT01. The sequence goes on from CAWDTA010000005.1 coordinate 592,028, forward strand.
CAAATGACTTTGAAATGGGTCAACGTCATAATTTAGAACAAATCATCGTATTAAATAATGATGCCACCATGGCAGATAATACTGGTAAATATAAAGGTATGGATCGTTATGAATGTCGTAAACAAATTATTGCGGACTTAAAAGAGTTGGGCAATTTAGTGAAAATTGTTGACCACGCACATGCCGTTGGTCATTGCCAACGTTGTCATACTACAGTGGAGCCAATGGTGTCAAAACAATGGTTCGTGAAAATGGGATCACTGGCAGCGCCAGCAATGGATGCTGTTACTTCGGGGAAAATTAAATTTGTTCCAGAACGTTTTACTAAAATTTATATCAATTGGCTAGAAAACATTCGTGATTGGTGTATTTCTCGTCAAATTTGGTGGGGGCATCGCATCCCAGCTTGGTACTGTGATGAATGTGGTGAAACCGTGGTATCACGTGATGATTTGCATAGTTGTCCAAAATGTGGAAAAACTATGCATCAAGATGAAGATGTTCTTGATACTTGGTTTAGTTCAGGGTTATGGCCGTTTTCGACGATGGGGTGGCCGGATGAAACAGCAGAATTAAAACAATTCTATCCGACAAGTGTGCTTGTAACCGGATATGATATTATTTTCTTCTGGGTAGCTAGAATGATTATGATGGGCTTAGAATTTGGCAAAGAGATTCCGTTTAAACATGTCTTTATTCATGGACTTGTTCGCGATTCCCAGGGGCGTAAAATGAGTAAATCACTCGGTAATGGCATCGATCCATTAGAAGTAATCGAGAAATATGGTGCAGATACACTTCGCTTCATGCTAATCACTGGAAATACTCCGGGAAACGATATGCGATTTTATTGGGAGCGTGTAGAAGCTGCGCGTAATTTTGCCAATAAATTATGGAATGCTTCACGGTTTGTGTTGATGAATTTAAAAGGTTTTGATAAAAATTTTAAACCAAACCAAGCAGAGTATACATTAGCTGATCAGTGGATTCTTAGTCGTTATGCTAAAACAGTAGCAGAAGTAACGAATAATTTAGAAAAATTTGAACTTGGTGAAGCTGGCCGCGCTCTTTATGATTTCATCTGGAATGAATTCTGTGACTGGTATATCGAAATGGCAAAAGCTCGGCTATATAATGAAGAAGCGGTCAAAGAACGGCAAACAGCACAATATGTACTTTGCTATGTACTTGAACATACGTTAAAATTATTACATCCATTCATGCCTTACATTACGGAAGAAATTTGGCAACATATTCCCCATGAAGGTCAGAGTATTATGGTGGCTGCTTGGCCGACAGATGAAGCTGCTAAAATAGACGTAAAAGTAGAACAAGATATGACGATGATTATGGAAGTCATTAAAGAGATTCGCAATATGCGCGCCGAAGTCAATGTTGCACCTGGTAAGAAAAGCGAAGTGATTCTTCAATTTGCTTCCCATGAACTTCAAGCGGTTTTACAAGTGAATACTGGCTATTTAAAGGTATTAGCAGCCGCCGACCCAATTACTATTCTTGGTCCAGTTGAAGGTAAACCAGAAAATGCGATGGCTGCTGTAGTTAATGGCGTGGAAATTTACTTGCCATTAAAGGGATTAATTGATGTAGAAAAAGAAACAGCACGACTTAATAAGGAAATGACTACATTGGATAAAGAATTACAACGTGTTGGTGGAAAATTGGCGAATGTTGGGTTTGTTGCCAAGGCACCCGCTGATGTTATTGAAAAAGAAAAAGAAAAACAAAAAGGCTTTGAAGAAAAGCGTACTGCGATTAATGAACGACTAGCATATTTGGCTAGTTTATAAAAGGAATTGATAAAATGACTTATCAAGAATCATTAACGTATCTAGATCGATTGAACCAATTTGGGATCAAGCTTGGCTTGGTACGTATTACCCATTTGCTGAAGTTGATGGACAATCCGCAACATAAGTATAAAACTATTCATGTGACTGGTACGAATGGAAAAGGATCTACGACCATTATGCTTGCAGCGATTCTAAATAATGCCAAGATTAAAACGGGGATGTACACATCCCCGCATCTTGAATCTTATACGGAACGTATGCAGGTCAATGGAAAAAATATCACTGAACAAGATTTTGCTGATTGCATTGCATATGTAAGTATGTTTGTAAGGCAAATGATTGAGGAAGGCGAAGAAAATCCAACCCAGTTTGAAGTCATTACGGCTGCTGCATTTTACTATTTCGCTAAAGTGGAAGTGGAATATGCAGTGATTGAAGTTGGTTTGGGTGGTTTGTTAGACTCGACAAATGTGATTATACCGGAAGTTTCGGTGATTACGAATGTAACATTTGAACATGCCGACCGTTGTGGAGGAACACTTGCTGGTATTGCTGAGCATAAAGCAGGGATTATTAAAGACGGAGTTCCCGTGATTACTGCAGCCAAAGATGAAGCCTTAACGATTATTAAAAAAGTTGCTGAACAAAAAAGTGCGGATGTTTTTGTTGCTGGTGAAGATTTTGAAAGCATGTTCAAAAATATGGAAGGTCATAAGCAAAATATCACATTTTCGGCTGATGTGATGGGAGTAGCAATGATCTATGTGCTTAATCTATTAGGTAAGCATCAAGTTGAAAATAGTTCTGTCGCCATTATGACAGCGCTTGTTCTTGCCAATAGTGAAAAACGCATTACTAGTGAGGCAATTCATAATGCGTTACTTACCGTTTGTTGGCCGGGACGTTTTGAAATGGTTTATGAGGAAGAGCGGTTAATCGTACTTGATGGTGCACATAATCTTGCTGGTGCTACTGTTTTACGAACCAATTTAGATCAATATTTTGCTGGTAAGGAGCTTGTGTTTTTACTGGGAATATTAAAAGATAAGGATATTGAGGGAATATTAAATTCGCTCGTGAAACCAGAAAATGTAGTAGTTGTAACCGAGCCAGATTCGCAGAGAGCTGCAGACCCTACTTTTATTGCCAGTAAAGTAATCGCAAAGCAAGTAGAAGTGGCTCAGTCTATTGAAAGTGGTCTGAAGATTGCAAAAGAGTTAGCTGGATCAGATAAGGTTTTATGCATTGCAGGATCGTTATATTTGATTGGTACAGTGAGAAATTTAATTTTAAAAGGATAACGAGGAGGTCAGTAAATTTGGGAAAGTCTAAGTTTACTGATTTCTTCTATAAAAAAATATCGAAAGAGTAAATGAATTAGGTGAAATTGTGAGAAAAGTTAAGGAGCATAATCGTTGGCCGATGAGTTTGGACGTTGTTATTGAATATTCTATTCTAGCCGTTGCTTTTTTCTTGGCATTGTCTCCAACTTGGACAACTGTATTTTTAGTCATTGGATCGTTTGCCTGGCTAATCAAACTAGTAAAAAGTAGGGGAAGGTGTTTTCGACGTACACCTTTCGATAAAATAATTGCTTGTTTTGTTACGTTATCGGCGTTGTCTATTTTTGCTTCGCCAGATATGGGGTTTAGTTTCTATAATTTTTACAATTTAATGGGTAGGTATATTTTTATCTATTATTTAGTTGTGCAAAACATTTCTACGAAAAATCAGTTAAAATGTTTACTTTCTGTGCTGCTCGCTTCATCGCTGGTGGTAGTAGCGTATGGTTTTTATCAATATATCTACGGCATTGATGTGACAAGTATGTTATGGGTGGATGGTGAACAATTTCCCGAACTAAAGACGAGGGTGTTTTCTACGATGCAAAACCCAAACATTTTAGCAGGTTATTTGATCGTGATGATGTCTTTGGTCTTTGGAATGATTTGTAAAATTAATGCTAAGAAGGCAAAGTTTTTACTTGGTATTTGTTTTGTTTTAATGGGACTTTGCTTAGGGATGACGTATTGCCGTGGTGCTTGGATTAGTCTAGTCACTGTGATTGCAGCTTATGGTTTGTTTCACAATCGTAAGATTTTGTTTGGGCTTGCTCTAGTTTGTGTATTGGTATTGGCCTTTGATGCGAGTATTGCCGAACGATTAGTCTCTGTAGTTAATATAAGTGATACTTCTTCCAATATGAGATTTGCCTTATGGGAAAGTACTATTGCTATGATTAGCGAGCATCCTTTATTTGGGATCGGTTGGGGCTCCTATTGGATGGTTTATCCTGAATATGATTTTTTTATTCAAAATGATGCAGTTAAAATTGTTCATGCACATAATATGTATTTAAATTTTGCTGCGGAAATTGGCATTGCAGGCTTTCTTAGCTTTATGGCTTGTATGATAGGCCATTTGCATATGGCCTTATCCAATACGCATTTAAAAAAATCAAATTTACTGAATGGATTGACTCTGGGGGCAGGATTATCGATTGTTTGTGTTGCAATTAATGGATTTACAGACTATGTTTTATTTAATATTGAGTTGTCAATGTTGTTTTGGTTATTGAATGCCTGTATTGTTGTTGTTTGCAAAAAGGAGTTGCAATGATTTCTTTATAGAGATAAAAAGGCTAATATTAGACTTAATGATAGAGGAATTTTGTGGTTTTATTCGAATATGTCTATAAATAGATAAAGTATACAGTATTTTTGGAAGTAAGATTTTGGAAAGGGGATTTGCAAGTGAGAGAACAAATTGTGATTTCTAAAGCTACGATTGATCGTCTGCCGTTATATTTTCGGACGCTTCGTCTAGCTGGAGAAGAAGGTATAGATATTATTTCCTCGGAAGAATTAGGGAAACGCCTTGGCATTACACCGGAGCAAATCAGAAAAGATTTGGCGTCGTTTGGTCAGTTTGGTAAAAAGGGTGTAGGGTACTATGTAGCTGAATTAAAACGTAATGTTGGTGAAATACTAGGATTGGATAATAATTGGAATATTGCAGTCATTGGAATCGGACATCTTGGGGCAGCTTTATCCAATTATCAGAATTTTAGTTCTTTGGGGTTTAATTTAGTGGCATTATTTGATAAGAACCCAGAAGTGATTGGTAAGGTATCGAGTGGTGTAAAAGTTGAAGATATTGAGGATTTAGAGCGTATTATAAAAGAAAGAAATGTTCATATCGGGATTATTGCAGTTCCTAGAACGTTTGCCCAGGGGGTTGCTGATAAATTAGTTGCAGCTGGGGTAAAGGGTATTTGGAATTTTGCACCGATAAAAATTAAGGTTCCAGACAGTATGCACATTGTGAATGAGGACTTATCCGTAGGCCTTAGCAGTCTTTCTTATCACATAACCAGAAAATAACTATAAAAAATTAATATAATATGATTATTTTTATTAGAATTTAGCAGGAATTTAGCAAAATACAGAGAAATTCTAAAGTAGAGTTAGTTTGAACAATATTTCACATGCTAAGTTGTCGATAAAAGAAGAATGCCGTCAAGAATACATCATGTCTAACTTGACGGCATTTCTATGTAGTGGTATGCTTGTGGTATGGTATAACTAATACTGCTGTTATAATAATTTAAAATTATGGTTATTTTATAACAGTCGTAATTGTACAGCAATGTGGAGTGAGTATTTATTAAGCTATAACTTCTTTTGTGTGCAATTAAGAATTAACGAATCATAAAAGGCCAAAATTTTCTTGACCTACTAAAGGGGGATTTTTGATGATTGATATTCGTGATCGCGTGCGTAATAAGCAGTTGCACGCCAAGATTGTTAGTGCTGAAGAAGCTGCGGCTTTTATCAAGCCTAATATGAATATTGGTACTAGTGGTTTTACACCAGCTGGATATCCAAAAGCTGTTCCATTAGCTTTAGCTGAAAGAATGAAAAAGGAACCATTTACAGTTAATTTATGGACAGGCGCATCAGTTGGAAAAGAATTAGACGGGGCATTAGCAGAGGTTGGCGGGATCAAAAGACGTATGCCATACCAAACGAATAAAAATTTAAGAAATGCAATCAATAGTGGTTCTGTAGAGTATTGTGATTTGCATTTGAGTGAATCAGCACAACTTGCCCGTTATGGTTTTATGGGCGGCAAAATTGATGTAGCTATTGTTGAAGCATGTGCGATTACCGAAGAAGGACACATTATCCCAACGACTTCAATGGGAAATACTGCTTCTTATGTTCAAAGTGCTGATGTTGTTATTGTTGAAGTCAATACAACGCAACCTTTAGAACTTGAAGGTATGCATGATGTGTATGTGCCACTTGATCCACCACATCGTTTACCGATTCCAGTAGTGAAAGCTGCTGACCGTATAGGTACTACATATATACCTTGTGGCTTGGATAAAATAAAATACATTGTTCCATGTGACATTAAGGATGACGTGCGCCCATTTGGTGCTATTGATGAAAATTCACATAAAATGTCTGAGCACATTATTAATTTCTTCAATGAAGAAATTAAAGCTGGACGTTTGCCAAAAAATTTATTACCACTTCAATCTGGTGTTGGTAATGTTGCCAATGCGGTAATCAGTGGTTTTGTTGATTCTGATTTTACAGATCTTGAAGTTTACACCGAAGTGATTCAAGATGGGATGTTTGACTTAGCTGATGCAGGTAAATTAAAATTTGCGTCAGGAACATCATTCTCACCATCACCGGACGGCTTGAATCGTTTTTATACGAATATCAAAGAATATCGTGAAAAAATGATGCTTCGTCCTCAAGAAATTGCCAATAGTCCAGAAGTAGCTCGTCGTATTGGTATCATTGCGATGAATACAGCAATTGAAATGGACATCTATGGCAATGTAAATTCAACTCATATCATGGGCTCGAAAATGATGAATGGTATTGGTGGTTCTGGAGACTTTGCCCGTAATGCATATTTGACTTGTTTCTTTAGCACTTCAACTGCAAAAGACGGTGCGATTTCTGCAATTGTGCCTATGTGTTCACACATAGATCATACAGAACATGATACTGACATTTTCGTCACTGAAATTGGATTAGCTGACCTTAGGGGCTTAAGTCCAAGAGAAAGAGCTCGTGTTATTATTAATAATTGTGCCCATCCAGACTACAGACCAATGCTTCTTGATTATTTAGAAAGAGCTGAAAAAGCCACCAAGAAAGCACAAACGCCTCATATCATGGATGAAGCGTTATCATGGCATAGTAGATTTTTGGCAACAGGCACAATGAAGAAATAGGGTAGGGAGGCAATTAAAATAATGAGCAATGAAAATTTAAAAGCTAAACTAGCGGAATTTGACGCTAAAGTAGAAAAGGCGACTGCTAAATTTCCTGAAAGAAAAAATGTACCAGCAAAACGTATTTATACACCACTAGACATTGAAAACACAGAATACGAAAGTGAAATTGGTTTTCCAGGATCGTATCCTTTTACACGTGGGGTTCAACCTACGATGTATCGTGGACGTTTTTGGACAATGCGTATGTATGCTGGCTTCTCTACTGCAGAAGAATCCAACAAACGTTATCGCTACTTAATTGAATCTGGTGCGACAGGACTTTCTTGTGCCTTCGACTTACCAACACAAATCGGTTATGATTCCGATGATGATATCTCCACAGGTGAAGTTGGTAAAGTTGGGGTTGCGATTGACTCCTTAGCTGATATGGAAGTTTTATTTGATAAAATTGATCTTGGTAAAGTATCTACTTCCATGACAATCAATGCTCCAGCATCAGTATTACTTGCAATGTATATTGCAGTTGCTGAAAAACAAGGTGTTTCAGCTGATCAATTAAAAGGTACGATTCAAAATGATATTTTGAAAGAATATGCGGCTCGCGGAACTTATATTTTCCCACCCAAACCTTCAATGCGTTTGATTACTAATATTTTTGAATTCTGTTCTAAAAATGTTCCTAACTGGAATACAATTTCTATTTCCGGTTACCACATTCGTGAAGCTGGTTCTACAGCTTCGCAAGAAATTGCATTTACGATCGCTGATGGTATTGCATATGCAGAAGCTGCTATCAAAGCTGGCTTAGACGTTGACGCATTTGCTGGCCGTTTATCATTCTTCTGGAATGCACATAACAATGTATTAGAAGAAGTTGCTAAATTTAGAGCATCTCGTCGTGTATGGGCAAAAGTGATGAAAGAACGTTTTGGCGCTAAAAACCCTAAATCTTGGATGCTGCGCGTTCATACGCAAACTGCAGGTTCTATGCTTACGGCACAACAACCTAATAATAATATCGTTCGTGTTGCTCTTCAAACAGCAGCTGCTGTTATGGGTGGTACACAATCACTTCATACAAATTCTAAAGATGAAGCATTAGCGCTTCCTACTGAAGAATCTGTAATGATCGCACTTCGTACACAACAAATTGTTGCTTATGAAAGTGGTTTAGCAGATGTAATTGATCCACTTGCTGGTTCTTACTATGTAGAAGCTCTTACAAATAAAATTGAAAAAGAAGCTTGGGAATATATCAAAAAAATCGATGAAGTTGGTGGCGCGGTTGCTGCAATCGAAAAAGGATATATTCAAAAAGAAATTCAAGATAGTGCATATCAATGGCAAATGGATGTTGAAAGTGGCGCTAAAGTTATCGTTGGCGTTAACAAATTCCAAATGGAAGAAAAACCAGTTGAAGGTTTACTTCGCGTAGATGCTGCTGTTGGTGAAGGACAAAAACAAAAATTAATTGCGATGAAAGCAAAACGTGATAACGTTGCTGTTAAAGCTAGTCTTGATAGTCTTGAAAAAGCTTGCCAAGATGAACAGGAAAACTTAATGCCATATATCTTAACGGCTGTTAAGACATATGCAACACTTGGTGAAATTTGTGGAGTAATGCGTAAAGTATTTGGTGAATATGAAGCGCATGTAAGTCTATAATAGCGAGAGTTGGAGGAACAATACGATGGAAAAACGTGTTAGAGTATTAGTAGCAAAACCTGGCCTAGATGGTCATGACCGCGGAGCTAAAGTAGTAGCTCGTGCACTTCGTGATGCTGGCTTTGAGGTAATATATACAGGTCTTCGTCAGACTCCTGAACAAATCGCAGAAGCTGCACTTCAGGAAGACGTAAATGTAATTGCAATGAGCATTTTATCTGGGGCACATCCTCATCTTTTTCCTAAAGTAGTTAATTTGGTAAAAGAAAAAGGTATGGATGATGTACTTATTATTGGTGGTGGTGTTATCCCTGATAGCGATATTCCAGCATTAAAAGCAGCTGGTCTTGCTGAAGTATTTACACCTGGTACAACAACAAGTGCAATTGTTGAATTTATCAAAGCTAATGTTAAATAAGTAAATATATGTTATGGACTGTGCGTTGCTCAAAAGGCAACGCATGCCATAGGGTGGTGCGATAAAATGGATATAGCTAAGGAAGTTTTAAATGGTTCACGATTAGCTTTGTCGAGAGCGATTACTGCAGTTGAAAATGAACATGATGACGCAGTAGATATAATGAAAAAATTATATCCGCACACTGGTAGAGCCTTTGTACTTGGAATTACAGGTCCTCCTGGAGCTGGAAAGAGTACATTGACAGATAAGCTTGCAAAAGAGTTTCGTAGAAGAGGAAAAACAGTAGGTATTGTAGCAGTTGACCCAACAAGTCCGTTTTCTGGAGGTGCGATTTTAGGTGACCGTATTCGTATGAATGAATTGACCTTAGATGAAGGCGTATTTATTCGTAGTATGGGTACAAGAGGTAGTTTAGGTGGATTGTCGCGAAAAACAGCAGAAACAGTAAAAATTATGGATGCTTTTGGTAAAGACGTTGTTTTTATTGAAACGGTTGGTGTAGGACAATCTGAAGTCGATATTGTAAGTGCAGCAGATACTACTTTAGTAGTATTAGTACCTGGGCTTGGTGATGATATCCAGGCGATCAAAGCAGGTATTTTGGAAATTGGCGATGTTTTTGCAATTAATAAAGCCGATCGAGAAGGTGCTGATAAACTTAATATCGAGTTAAATATGATGCTTGATTTAGATGGCAATATGAATAAAGAGTGGCGCCCGCCGATTAAACAAACAATTGCTCATCAAAATGAAGGCGTTATAGAACTATTGGAAACCTTAGAAGAGCATTATGAACAGTTAAAAGCGACAGGGCAATTGACTACGAGACGTACGGAACGTACCAAAAATGAATTGCTAAATATCTTAAAAAATGAAATTGGCAATTATGTTTTAGGTAAAATTGCTGAATCAGGCCAATTTGACAAGCTTGTTAAAGATGTTGAAGGCCGTATGGACGACCCATATAGCGTTGTAAATAATATAATTAAAGATATGCTAAAATAATATTTAGTTTGTTGGTTAGTCATAAGAGGGGGATATTATTCATGTTTAATATTGATAGAGTTGATCACATTGGTATTGCTGTTACTAATTTAGAAGAAACCAAGAAATTTTATACTGAAATGCTTGGTATGAAAGCTTCTGGTGAAGAAGTTGTTGAAGAACAAAAAGTAAAAGTATGCTTTATTCCATCCGGAGATAGCGAACTTGAACTTTTAGAATCAACTTCCCCAGATGGTCCTATTGCAAAATTCATTGAAAAAAATGGTGGCAGAAATGGCATTCAACATATTGCTTTAAGAGTAGATAATATTGAACAAACGATTGCTGATTTAATGGCAAAAGGTGTTCGTATGATTGATGAAAAGCCTCGTTATGGTGCTGGCGGATCTAGCATTGCTTTTGTTCATCCTAAAGCTACTGGTGGTATTTTAGTAGAGCTATGCCAACGTAAATAGTTCTAGTTTGAAGTTAAGTAATAGAGATAGTTATAATAGGCTCAGTGCAAGTCGCTTTAATGGGCGGCTTTAGCACTTTTGAGATGTATTTTAGTAGGAGGTATAAGATGTCTACTGTTCAAGAAAAAATTGATCTTATGAGAGCAAAACAAGCAAAAGTTATGCTTGGCGGCGGCGAAGATCGTATTGGAAAACAACATGCAAAAGGTAAAATGACTGCTCGTGAACGTATGAATATGTTCTTTGATGAAGGCACTTTTGTAGAATTGGATCAGTTCGTAACACATCGTTGCACAAATTTTGGTATGGAAAAGAAATCTCTTCCTGGTGAAGGGGTTGTGGCTGGTTATGGTTCCGTAAACGGACGCCTTGTTTATGCATTTGCGCAAGATTTCACTGTTGAAGGTGGTTCGCTTGGTGAAATGCATGCAGCCAAAATCTGCAAAGTGCTAGATTTAGCATTAAAAATGGGCGCTCCTGTAATTGGTATTAACGATTCAGGCGGAGCTCGTATCCAAGAAGCAATTGATGCTTTAAGTGGGTATGGTGAAATATTCTTCAAAAATACATTAGCGTCTGGTGTTATTCCACAAATTTCTGTTATTATGGGACCTTGTGCTGGTGGCGCAGTTTACTCACCGGCTTTAACAGATTTTATTTACATGGTAAAAAACACAAGCCAAATGTTTATTACAGGACCAGCTGTTATCAAATCAGTTACGGCTGAAGAAGTTACGGCAGAACAACTTGGTGGTGCTATGACTCATAATAGTACTTCTGGTGTTGCTCATTTTGCTGCTGAAAACGAAGAAGATTGTATTGCACAAATTCGTTATTTATTAGGTTTCTTACCAAGTAACAATCTTGAAGAGTCTCCTGTAGTGGAAACTGGTGATGATCCTAATCGTATGGATGAAGCTTTAAATTCTTTGATACCAGATAATCCTAATATGCCTTATAATATGAAAGATATTATTACTTCACTTGTTGATAATGGTGAATTCTATGAAGTTCATGAACATTTCGCTCAAAACATGATTACTTGTTTCGCGCGTTTTGATGGTAAAACAGTAGGTATTATCGCTAACCAACCAAGCGTAATGGCAGGTTGTTTAGATGTGAATGCTTCAGATAAATCAGCTCGTTTTATTCGCTTCTGTGATGCATTTAATATTCCTCTTTTAAGTCTTGTTGATGTTCCAGGTTTCTTACCAGGTACTGATCAAGAATATGGTGGTATTATTCGTCATGGTGCAAAAATGCTTTATGCTTATTCTGAGGCTACTGTACCAAAAGTAACAGTGATCACTCGTAAAGCCTATGGCGGAGCTTATATTGCAATGTGTTCCCAACATTTGGGCGCTGATCAGGTTATGGCTTGGCCTTCATCTGAAATCGCAGTTATGGGACCTGCTGGAGCTGCTAATGTTATTTTCCGTAAGGATCCTAATGTTGCAGAAAAAACTGCAGAATACATTGAAGAATTTGCAACTCCTTATAAAGCTGCTGAACGTGGTTATGTTGATCAGGTTATCGAACCAATTGAAACAAGACCTCGTATTATTACTGCATTAAACATGTTGGCTAGCAAACGCGAAAGTCGTCCAGCTAAAAAACATGGTAATATTCCATTATAAGAAAGGGTGATAGCGTAATGAAAATCAATGCAAAAGACGTTAACCCTGAAGTAGTTGCTGTTATTACAGCCGCTGTTCATGAAATGATGGGAAATATTGGATGTTTAACAATATCTCCTGCTGGAGTTAAAGCAATCAGCTTTAAAACCGCTTCTGCTTGGTCTATGTCTGGTCGTCAACGCTTAATGAATGCGTTTTAATAATTTTTAAATATGATTTTTTGGAGGAATATTAAATGAAAAAATTTAACATTAAAGTTAACGGTACTGCTTATGAAGTTGAAGTTGAAGAAGTAAAAGCTGCTGCGGCTCCTAAAGCTGCTGCACCTGTAGCACCTGCAAAACCTGCAGCACCTGCTACAGCATCTGCTCAAACAGCTGTTGCTGCAGGTGATACTCCTGTGAATGCACCAATGCCTGGTAAAATCGTGAAACTTGTAGCTACTGCTGGTCAAACTGTAAAAAAAGGTGAAGTTCTTCTTATCCTTGAAGCTATGAAGATGCAAAATGAAATCAGTGCTCCAGTTGCTGGCACTTTAAAAGGCTTTAACGTTGCTGCGGGTCAAAACGTAAAACCTGGTGAAGTTTTAGCTGTTATTGGCTAATTGATTCGTAATAAAAACACATGTTTTGCTATGTGATCGTCATATAAAAAAATAGGTTTTAAATTTGGAGGAGTCTGTTCAAACAGGCTCCTCTTTGTTTTTTTTTATGAATCATATAAGAAAGTTTATGATTTAAGCTAATAGAATTACCTTTTATTTCCAAAAAATTAGGTTTATGTTATAAATTTCAATATAATAAAGGCTGGATCAGTTTATTGGTGTAAGGAGATTGTAAGATGTTTTGTTCAAAGTGTGGAAGTAAGTTAGAGCCTGAAAAAAAAATCTGTTGTCACTGTGGCAATCAAGTAGATCCTATAAAAGAAAAATCTAAGTTGGATGCATATGTAGATGATGTTGTAGGAAAAACGATTAAATGGTCTTTTCAGGGAATTCAAACTAAAACATTCAAAGGTGGTAAAAAATTTGTTGATTGGTTTTTATATGGAATGATTATAGTGGCTTTTATTTTATATTATTTTTTATAACTTTATAGAAACTAGGGGAATAATAAAATAAATTCAATTCTATAGTATATAGGTTTAGGGAGGGCTTCATGAATATAACTGTTTTAGCGGGACTAATCTTTGTAGTAATGTATATTTTTATTGTATCAGAAAAATTTCATCGGACGATTGTAGCAATGCTTGGAGCAATTTTAATGATTCTGACAGGGGTTATTTCAGAGAAGATGGCAATTCATCATATCGATTTTAATACCTTGGGATTATTGATCGGGATGATGATCATTGTCGCAATTACTGGGCAAACAGGTTTATTTAATTATATAGCAATTTGGTCAGCTAAGAGAGCACAGGCAAATCCAGTCAAAATTTTAATTTATTTAGCAATTGTTACGGCTGTATTTTCCGCATTTTTAGATAATGTTACCACTGTATTGCTGATCGTTCCAGTAACGATTGGAATTACAAATAAGCTGCAGGTTGATCCTATGCCTTACCTAATCATGCAAATTATTGCATCGAATATTGGTGGTACAGCGACCTTGATAGGTGATCCGCCTAATATTATGATTGGCAGTGCCGTAAAAGAACTTACTTTTGGGGCGTTTATCAATAATCTTGCGGTTATTTCAATTGTTAACTTGGGAGTCGTATTAACCGTGTTGACTTTGATGTACCGTAGACATTTAACAACAACAGAACTTTTAAAAGCTGAGTTAATGTCACTAGATGAAACGAAAGAGTTGAAAGATAAAAAACTTTTAAAAAAATGTCTAGCGGTATTGACCTTTACAATACTAGGTTTTTTTATCCATCAAACTTTCCACATTGAATCTTCTACGGTGGCACTAAGCGGAGCTTTCTTATTGCTATTAATCGCGAGCAGTGATCACAGTTTCATAGAACATGCCATGGATAAAGTAGAATGGACAACGATCTTTTTTTTCATCGGTTTATTTATTGCAGTTGGTGGCTTGATTGAGGTAGGTATTATTAAAAAAATTGCGGAATATGGGATAGAGCTTACAGGGGGAGATGTAACCAAAACAGCCTTGTTAATTCTTTGGCTCAGTGCGATTGTATCTTCAGTTCTCGATAATATTCCATTTGTAGCGACGATGATTCCTCTGATTCAAGATATGGGGGCGATGGGTGTTAGTAACCTTGAACCATTATGGTGGAGTTTGTCACTGGGAGCATGTCTGGGAGGCAATGGCACGATTGTTGGAGCAAGTGCAAATCTCATTGTAGCAGGTATGGCGGCAGAACGTGGTCATACAATTTCTTTTGTGAGGTATTTAAAAATTGGTTTTCCGATGATGATTTTAACAATTATTTTATCAACGATTTATGTTTATGTACGATATTTAATATAGTTTTCAACCAGCTGTTTTATAAAATTAAAAAGAGTTTTCATTCAATGATTACAATGTAATCTACTTATTGAAAACTCTTTTTTTAGTGGCGATTTTTTATTACATAATAGAATGTACTGTGGTAAATATTGATATCATAATAATTTCATTTAATTATGGCTTAATATATAAATAATGTGATATAATGTCGTGTGGTTAGATACAAATAATACTCCAATAATTTATGTTTTTTAACAAAAATTTTAAAACTAACAAGGATTTTTTTTATTTAGGTAGAAGTTATTCAAGTTTAAAAAATAAAATCAAAGTTTATTTTTATTTATATTGGAGGGCAAGATATTGCGTGGTAATGCAACGAGAGGTTATGGGGTACTGATTTTATTTGTTGTTACTGGGGCAGTTTTAGGTGGGATTCTTGGTGAAATTATCTTGGATATACCTGCTTTGTCAAGTGTAGCACCTTATTTGGTACATCAATATGCGATTCTTGATTTATCGCCAGTGATGATCAACTTATATGTGATTAAGTTATCGTTTGGTTTTGCTTTGCATCCTAATTTAATTAGTATTTTTGGTGTTGTATTGGCGATTTTTTTATTTAAACGTGTGTAATTAATTTTTGTAAAATGGGGGATTCTACGTTGATTATTTTAGCTTCCTCATCGCCAAGAAGGCAAGAACTATTAAATCAAATTGGATGCAAATTTAATGTTGTACCAAGTGGGGCTGAAGAGGATAATAGTAAAGCGTTTCCACCAGAACAATTAGTAATAAATAATGCTGTAGCGAAAGCTCAAGATGTAGCTGATAAGCTAGCTGGCAATGATGTCATCATTGGAGCAGATACTATAGTAGTGATGAATGATGAAGTTTATGGCAAACCAGTAAATGTGGCAGATGCAAAACGAATGTTATCAAGTTTATCTGGTAATGTGCATACAGTTTATACAGGGATAGCTTTGATAAAAGGTAATACGGTTTGGCGTGATTTCGAAAAGACAACTGTAAAACTAAGCAAGTTAACAAGTGAAGAGATTGACAAGTATATAGCGACCGGAGAACCGATGGATAAGGCAGGTGCGTATGCAATTCAAGGGCTTGCTACTGTGTTTATTGAAGAAATTCAAGGGTGTTATACAAATGTTGTCGGATTGCCTCTAAACAAATTAGCAAATCTTTGTAAGAAAGCTGGTATCAATCTGCTATGACTTTAACGAAACATCTCATGTTGAAGGACTTACCAAAAGAGGAAAGACCACGGGAGAAGTTACTCACAAGAGGTGTGCAAGCGTTAAGTAATGCAGAATTGTTAGCAATATTACTCAGAACAGGGACAAAAGAAGATTCCGTTATGCGTGTGGCAGAAAAATTATTGAGTGAGTACCAAGCAAACGGACTTGCTTCGATTGCCAATTTGGCACCAAGCGATTTTAGTAAAATCAAAGGTATTGGTATGGTCAAGGCAATCACAGTTATTGCCGCCATGGAACTTGGCAAACGATTGGCAACCAATCCTACGAATGAACGGTATGTGGTTCACTCACCCAAAGATGTTGCGGATTATATGATGGCGAGACTTCGGTATGAGAATAAAGAATTTTTTATTAGCATGCTGCTTAATACGAAAAATCAAGTATTAGCCACGCCGACGATATCGGTGGGTAGCCTTACTGCATCGATTGTACATCCGCGAGAAATTTTTCGTGAAGCGATTCATTATGCCGCTGCTGTGATTATTCTGATTCATAATCATCCAAGTGGTGATCCAAGTCCAAGCAAAGAAGATTTATTTGTTACTGAAAAATTAATAAAAGCTGGTAAGCTGATGGATATAGCTGTGTTAGATCATGTGATTATCGGTGATAATAAGTATATTAGTTTGAAAGAAAATGGCATGATAGATTCATTTTCATAAGATATTTTTGTTTAAATTTGAAGGGAGTTATTTTTAGTATGTGGAATATTTTCGGCGGGTTATCGCATGATATGGGGATCGATCTTGGTACTGCAAATACATTAGTACATGTAAAGGGGAAAGGGATTGTTATTCGTGAGCCATCGGTAGTAGCGATTCAACGGGATACGGGTGAAGTGCTCGCGGTTGGTGAAGAAGCGAAACAAATGATTGGTCGTACACCTGGTAATATCGTAGCGGTTAGACCGCTAAAAGGCGGGGTTATTGCTGATTTTGATGTTACACAGGCGATGTTAAAATATTTTATTGCTAAAGCAATGAATACAAAATCCTTTGTAAGACCACGTCTGGTGGTTGGTGTGCCATCGGGTATTACTGAAGTAGAAAAAAGAGCAGTTATTGATGCTTCGATTCAAGCTGGCGCTAGGGAAGCTTATTTGATCGAAGAACCAATGGCGGCGGCAATTGGCGCAGGACTGCCTGTACATGAACCAACCGGTAATATGGTTGTTGATATTGGCGGTGGTACAACGGAGATTGCCGTGATTTCTTTAGGTGGCATCGTAACAAGTCGTTCTATTCGTATCGGTGGCGATGAAATGGATGATTCCATTGTGCAATATATCAAACGTACGTATAACTTGATGATTGGTGAACGTACTGCGGAAGCTATTAAAATCAATATTGGTTCGGCAATTGTACCAGCGGGTGATCCAGAGATGGATATTCGTGGACGTGGCCTTGTGAGTGGACTTCCTAAAACAATTACGATAAGAGCAAGTGAAATTAGAGAAGCCTTAAAAGACCCAGTACAAAAAATTATTGATGCTGTAAAAAGCACCTTGGAAAAAACGCCACCAGAGCTTGCAGCTGATGTTATGGATCATGGGATCATGATGACCGGCGGCGGGGCGTTACTTCATGATTTAGATATACTTCTTAGTAAAGAAACAGGTATGCCTGTACACGTTGCTGAAGATGCTTTATCTTGTGTTGGTGAGGGAACGGGTAAATCGCTCGAAAGTATTGAGCTTTTAAAACGTATTGCGATGAACTCTAAAAAGTTAAGATAATGAGTAGAGTACGGAGAGAACCAGGTTCAAATAAAAAAATATATGTATTAGTTGCAACTTTTACACTTGTTATTCTTTTAATTTTTGGAGCGGCAAAGGGAAAATATCAATTGCCGCTCAGTGAAAAAATTACGATGACGATATTAGCACCTTTTCAAGGCATCATGAATAGCGTAAGTAATGGGGTTCGCCAAAGCATGACTAATGTCTGGGAAATTATTACAGTTTACCAACAAAATAAAATGCTTAAGTCAGAGGTAGAGCAATTAAGAGAAATGCAGGTAAATACTACTGAAATTATAGCTGAAAACGATCGGTTGCGTCATATCCTTGATTATAAACAAAGTGCGCTTCAATTTGATTTAGTGGCGGCAAGAGTAATCGCGCGTGATCCTAGTAACTGGACGAGTACGATTGTGATTAATCGTGGTACGGATGATGGAATTACCAAAGATATGGCTGTCGTTACTCCACAAGGCCTTGTGGGAAATGTAGTGAGTGTAGTTAAAAATTCTGCAAGAGTACAATTGATTTTAGATCGACGCAATTCGGTTGGTGGTTTGGTGCAAAGACCAGAATCAAGGGTTGCCGGGATTATCGCTGGCGATAATAATAATCAGATGATGGTTCGGATGGTAAATATTCCACGAGACGCTGATATAGTGGAAGGTGACCAAATCGTAACATCAGGTTTTGGTGGAATTTATCCCAAGGGAATTTCACTTGGTGAAGTTGCAAACATCGTCAATGATGATGGAGGCTTACTAAAGTATGCCGTATTGAAACCGTCCGTGGATTTTCAGAGGATAGAAGAGGTTTCGGTTATTGTGACATCACGGGAAGCGCCACCAGCGCCAATCACTCAACCGCCGATAGTGCCTGCAGAGGATAAGAATACTGTAAATAAAAATGCAGGAGGTTCCAAATGAAGCCAGGTATAGTATGGAGCGCTGTACTCATTATTTCTATAATATTGCAGTCTACTTTGCTTGCAGAAATTAATTATAATGGAATTCATGCGGATTTGTTATTGACTGTGGTGGTATCATCTAGTTTGTTGTTAGGCAAGGAACATGGTGTCGTGATTGGATTTTTTGCTGGTTTATTACAGGACTTGGCATCGGGAACGTTTGTTGGCATGAATATTTTGTCGAAAATGTTAATTGGTTATGTTTTTGGTATGGCCGAACAAAAAGTTTTTAAAGAACATTTTTTATTACCGATTATATCAGTTTCAATTGCTACGATAGGGAATAGTTTCATAACTGCAATAATTATGTTATTATTAGGATATAGGTTTGACTTATTAAATAATATGATTTATATGATGATTCCTTTATTGGTTTATAATTTCATTCTAGCTTTCCCAGTACATAAACTAATTTATCGGATTCATATCTTGTTGAAAGAATAAATCAAGAATTAAGGCACCTATTTTAAGGTGCCTTAATTCTTGATTATAGGAGAGATTGTGGTGACAACAAATAAATTTAGAGTGCGTTTAGAAACATTGTCTATTATCGTAATACTAGTCATGTTGACATTGATTTCTAGACTTGGCTATTTGCAGGTTTTAGAAGGAGACTACTATAGTCGTTTGGCTGATGGTAATCGCATAAGACTGATTCCTGCTATGGCACCACGTGGCCTTTTCTATGATAGAAATGGGGCCCTTTTGGTATCGAATAGACCAGGCTTTACAGTGTCGTTACTTTCACTTGTAGGACCTGTTTCTGATGATGTAGTTGCGCGATTAGCGAACTTGTTAAAGATGAGCAAGGAAGATATTTATAATAAAATAAGCCAACATACAGGCTTTGATCCGATTCATATCAAGAGTGATGTTGGGCCAGAAATCATTACCGTATTAGAAGAAAAAAAGGATGATTATCCTGGTGTTGTTGTTGAGATTCAGCCAATTAGAAATTATATAAATATGGAACTAGGGGCACATATTTTTGGTTATGTAAGTGAAATCAATGATACAGAACTCGAAGCGCGTAAAGGAGAAGGTTATAAAGCCAGCGATATTATTGGTAAATTTGGCCTTGAAAAAGTCTATGACAAAGAATTACGTGGCATTGATGGCGGTGGACAAGTTGAGGTTGATGTTACTGGTAAGCCAGTACAAATCTTAGGAAAAAAAGAGCCAGTTCCGGGGTGTAATTTAACGCTTACAATTGATGAAAATATTCAGAAGGCGGCAGAAAAGGCAATCGACGAGCAACTTGCTTATTTGCAAGCAAAAACAGAATATAAGAAAGCAAAAGCTGCTGCTGCAGTGGTGATGAATCCGAAAACTGGTGAGATACTTGCGATGGTAAGTAGGCCAGCATTTAATCCAAATTTATTTGGCGGTGGTATTTCAAACAAAGATTGGGATCTGATTAATAATAACCCCTATCATCCGCTGGATAATAAAGTGATTTCGGGGGAATATCCGCCAGGGTCTACCTTTAAAGTTGTTACTGGATCAGCAGCGCTTGAAGAAAATAAAGTAACACCAGAAGAAAAAATATTGGATACAGGAAAACATTGGATTATACCTAAAGTAAATGCTGATGGAGAAGCACTTGGCTGGATTGATTTTAGAGTAGCTTTAGCGAAATCGGATAACGTTTATTTCTATGAAATGGGCAATCGCTTGGGTATTGATTTGATGGAGAAATATGCTAGGATGTTTGGCTTAGGAGCTGTAACAGGCATTAATTTGCCGTATGAAACTGATGGACTAGTGGCAAACCGTCGTTATAAAGAGAAAGTATACAAGGAAGATTGGTATTTATCTGAAACCTTTGATGCGGCAATTGGACAAGGGTTCCAGCTAGTAACACCACTTCAGATTGCTGAGGTATATAGTCAAATAGCCAATGGCGGTACACGGTATCGGCCTTATTTAGTGAGTCAAATTACTGCGCCGGACGGCACACCTATTCAAAAGTTTTCCCCGGAAAAAATGGGTGACTTGGGTATTTCAAAGCGTACGATGGATGTCATTCGTGATTCTTTGCGAAATGTAGCCTTGGAAGGTGGGACGGCTGGGGAGGTATTTAAAAATTTCCCAGTTGCAATTGCAGGTAAAACAGGTACTGCAGAAAATCCCCATGGTAGTGATCATGGCTGGTTCGTTGGGTATGGACCGTATGAAAATCCAGAGTATGTTGTAGTAGTCGTTGTTGAACAAGGCGGTTATGGTGCTACTTCAGCAGTGCCAATTGGCAAGAAGATATTAGAAGCGGCATTTCACATTGAGACACCTACTAAAGAATGACCAGGACTAAAGTAGTAAATATGATAATTTATTTTATATAAGCAGGAGTATGGAAAGAAAAGGCGAAATTAGCTATATTATTGACATACTACGCATGTAAAGTAGGAGTAATTATGAGCGAAGATGTTGTATTTAAGGGTAGTCGTTCTGGACTACAGTTAATATTTGATGAAACAGTAGACTTTACTAGTATTCTAAAGCAGTTAAAGACAAAGTTAGAATCGGCAATTGATTTTTTTGGTAAAGGGACGATTGTAAATGTTGCTATCGATAAAATAACCAAAGAACAGGAAACAGAGTTGTCTATACTGTTTCAACGGTATGGATTAACTTTAAAAGCGATTGATACGTCCTTGCCAAAAGTGAGTGAATTAAAATCAGAAGAGGCAGCCGTAGAAGCTTCAAAGGAAATCACCATTATTGAAAGAACAGTGCGTGGTGGACAAGAGATTATTAGTAATGGCTCCGTTGTTATTTTAGGAAATGTGAATCCTGGGGCAAAAATTATTGCTGGTGGTAATATTGATATTAAGGGAACTTGTCGTGGTCTTGTTCATGCAGGCGCATTTGGTGATTTAACGGCAACCATTACTGCTGATAAAATGCTGGCAATGCAAATCCGTATTGCTGACTTAATCGCTAGAGCGCCAGATAATTTAGAAACGGTAGACACCACAGAGTGCGCACGGATAAAAAATGGAAATATTGTTATTGAGACGGTGAATAGACAGGAGGTTTGCTAGCTAATGAGTGAAATTATTGTTGTTACATCAGGCAAAGGTGGAGTTGGTAAGACTACCACAACTGCAAACTTAGGTGTTGGCTTTGCGGCAAGAGGAAAAAAAGTTGTCTTAATTGATACTGACACTGGTCTTAGAAATTTAGATTTGCTCCTAGGATTGGAAAACCGTATCATGTACGATTTGATTGATGTTACGGAAGGTCGGGTTCCCTATAAAAAAGCGCTTGTTCGTCATAAGCGTCATGAATCCTTATATTTATTACCAACCTCGCAAACCAAAGATAAATCGGCAGTCAATTCACAACAAATGAATAGCTTATGTAATGAACTGATTAAAGATTTTGATTATGTTATTATCGATTGTCCGGCTGGCATTGAACAAGGTTTTCAAACAGCAATTTCAGCGGCCAACACAGCTGTCGTTGTTACCATTCCAGAAATATCCGCAGTTCGTGATGCAGATAAGATTATTGGTGAATTAGGTAGAGCGGAAAAAGATAACATTAAATTAATCGTAAATCGTATTCGCCCTGATATGGTAAAAAAAGGTGATATGTTAACGATGGATGATATTGATGAGATCCTTTCGATCGATTGTATTGGGCAAATTCCTGATGATGAATTGGTAGTTACATCGACAAATCGTGGGGAACCAGTCATTACAAATCCTGTTTCATCGGCAGGAAAAGCTTATAAAAATATCGTTGGCCGTTTATGTGGCGAAAATATTCCATTTATGGAAATTGTTCCTGAAGGTTTCTTTGATAAAGTTAAAAAAATATTTAAAATGTGAAGGGGGTACTAAGTGTGTTAGATGCAATTATGAAAATTTTTGGAAAAGAATCAAAATCGTCTAAAGATATAGCGAGAGACCGTCTACGCTTAGTATTGGTACATGATCGCGCAAACATTTCACCGCAATTGATGGAAGTATTGAAAGATGATATGATTAAAGTAATTTCAAATTATATGGAAATTAATGAGCGTGATATGGAAGTGTCATTTACAAATGATAATTCTTCTGTTGCATTGGTCGCCAATATTCCGATAGAACGGATGAAACATAGCGCCGAGTTTAAGAGATAATGAAAAGCACAAATGATTTGTGCTTTTTTTGTAAATATTTTTTCTGGTAGTACTTCTCTCTTGTATATGATTTTCGGAAATGATATTATAATACTTAGACGTTTTAGAGATTTTACTAGGTGATGGAAGGTAATGGAAGTAAATGCTGAGTAATAGATTAATACGAAAATTAGATTTTACATTAATTGCAGCAGTTGTGGGGATTGTTGTAGTTAGTTTGATTATTATCGGAAGTGCAACACATATAAATACGCCAAGTGACGAACGGTATTGGTTCGTACAAAGACAGGGGATTTTCGCAATTGTTAATTGTGCTCTCGTTTTTTTTATGTTGCATTTTGATTATAAAATATTGCAAAGGTATGGTAATGCACTCTATATCTTCAATCTCGTCATGTTGGTGGCTGTAATGGTGTTAGGGCAGAGTGCATTGGGGGCACAAAGGTGGATTCAGATTGGGCCGATTACGTTGCAACCATCGGAATTTTCGAAAATTATTATGATTATATCACTGGCGACGATGCTTGATAAACGTATGGGAAAGCTTAACACTTTTAAAGATTTATTACCAGTGGCTGCATATGTTGGTTTGCCGTTTTTACTCGTTATGAAGCAACCAGATCTGGGAACTGCTTTGGTATTTATGGCAATCTTCTTTGGGATGATTTTTGCAGCAGGAGTAAATTTGCGATTGCTGCTGATTATTTTTGGCGCAGGACTCGCTTGTATGCCAATTTTCTGGCACTTCATGAAAGATTATCAGAAGATGCGGATTATGGTATTTATGGATCCAAATGTTGATCCCTTAGGTTCTGGCTATCACATTATCCAGTCTAAGATTGCAATCGGCTCGGGAATGTTATTTGGTAAGGGGTTATTCGGTGGTACGCAAAGTCAATTAAATTTTTTGCCGGAAAATCATACAGACTTTATTTTTGCCGTTATTGGTGAAGAACTTGGCTTTATTGGGGCTACTTTTATACTGATCTTATATTTCATCATGCTCTATCGTGGCACAAAAATTGCGAATGAAGCGCGTGATAATTTTGGCGCACTACTTGCCGTTGGCATTACGTCAATGTTAACGTTCCATGTTTTAGTGAATGTCGGAATGACGGCAGGTATTATGCCTGTTACGGGGATTCCATTACCGTTGATGAGCTATGGGGTTAGTTCATTAACCACGAACTTGGTTGCCGTTGGGATATTACTCAATATTTATATGCGAAGACAAAAAATTATGTTTTAAAATGGGGCTGTTACAAAGACGAACTTTTAAAGTTTACCTTGTAGCAGCTCTTTTTCTATGCCTGCTAGTATATTTATTTTGTTTTGGCATATACCTTAGTACGGGAGGCGATGGTATGCCGAAAAAGTGGAATCAGTGGAAAAGTTATTTCGAAAAAGAGGATACTTGGCAATATGATTTTGAAGAGCGAAAAATAGATTATTCTGAAGTGAAAAAATTATTGATTTGTGTGGTTTTATTTGTTCTTTTGTATGGTGTGCATGTATCAGGAACGCGTGTGGGTTTGATGGTTGACGATGGAATTCGTTATATGCTAACCACAAAAACTGATTTTGTCGTTTTAGGGCAGCAATTAGAGCCTTATATTCCCAAGAGTTTTGATCGGGAAATGCTGCAAAAAGTTAAAAGCGTAGTCGCTCAGCCTGCGGATCCGCTTAGTTATATGAGCATGCCAATCCACGGCGAGGTTGTGACTGTATTTGGGCAAGACTGTGATGGTGTAGAGTATAAGGTCGATGCCGGTTCACAGATTAAGGCCGTAAGTATTGGTCGGGTGAAAGCGGTGACGAATCATGCTAAGTACGGTAAATTATTGATTGTTGAACATGGTCAATCACTAGAAACAGTTTATGGTTATTTAGATGAAGTTTTTGTAAAAGAAGGTGATCGCGTAAGTCAAGGGCAAACGATCGCTAAAAGTGGTAAAAAACCAGCAGACAACAAACCGATGTTTTATTTTGAACTGCGTGAAAAGAGTGTAGCAGTTGATCCGTTAACGAGAATCAAAGGTGATTTCCCGACGCAAGGAGGGACTTGATTGCGTCTATGTACGGTCGGCGGTATTGCTTTTTGCATGAATAAGTGGTTTTTCCTTGTAATTGCAGTGTTTTTTTTGCTGCATTTATGGTATCAGGTAGGTATTGTTTTTTTATCGATATTGATCCATGAAATAGCACATGCTTTAGTAGCGCTCAAAAGAAATTATTGTGTTCGAGAAATTGAATTATTGCCCTTTGGTGGTGTGGCGCGAATAGAAGGGCTAGCCGAGGCCGGGTTACTAGATGCTATTTTGATTGCTGGTGCAGGACCATTGGTTAGTTTGTCGATTGTATTGATTTTATATTTTTATCAAATGGATGAGAGTTATTATTTTCGTTTTATTGCTGAAGTAAATGTTATGTTAGTTACCTTAAATCTATTACCAGCTTTGCCACTGGATGGTGGCCGCATATTACAGGCAATATTAACAAAAAACATGGAGCATAAAAAATCTTTGCATATTATGGTGAACATTAGTTATGGGATTGCATTTCTCATGATTGGAAAGGCTATATATGATTATATGTATGACTATAAGATCAATATATCGTTATTTATCATTGCCAGCTTTCTCGTAAGTACGGCGAGAGCTGAAGTAAGAAAAATATCTTTTCGTACTGTTCGGATTATGATGAGAAAAAAAGAAGCGCTTATGCGTCGTGGTTTGATGCTGACAAGGCAATATATTGTTTTAAAAAAAACACCGGTTAGGGAATTGATTCAACGATTAGAAACGGAACGTTATGGTATTATCCTTGTATTAGATGATACTGCGCAAGTTTGCACGATATTGACAGAATTTCAATTATGGGATAAATTATCCCAGCAAGATTATAAGGTTTCTTTTGGGGATATTATTGAACGGATTGGATGAATTCATTCTGCTATCTATAAGAAATGCAGGGATTTGGTTTATTTTGTAGAATTTTATAAAGTTATAGAGTAAAGAGTTGAACTATTTTAATAAAACTATAGATCAACTGATTGTATATTAAATTTTGGAGGATGATTAATTTATAATGATAAAACTTACACCTGCTGTCATCAATGCGGTAATGAAACCAGCTCGGTATACTGGCAATGAGCTTAATGCAGTGAAGAAAGACCACGCAAACGTTGACTTTACGATTGCGTTATCACTACCAGATGTCTACGAAGTTGGCATGTCAAATTTGGGACTGAAAATTTTATATCAAGTGCTCAATAATCGCACCGATATAGCAGCGGAACGGGTTTTTTCTCCGTGGATTGATATGGAAGAAAAAATGCGAGAAAACGATATTGAGTTGTATTCTCTAGAAACTTTCACACCAATTCTTGAATTTGATATGGTCGGTTTTTCTTTGCAATATGAGATGATTTATTCTAATGTGATTAATATGTTAGATTTAGCAAAGATTCCGTTACTGACAGTAGATCGTAGGGAGGAAGACCCTTTTATTATTGGCGGTGGTCCATGTGTTTATAATGCAGAGCCGGTAGCAGATTTCTTTGACTTTTTCGTTGTTGGTGAAGGGGAAGAGGTAATCCTTGAAGTCGCGGATGCCTTTATCGCTTGGAAAAAAGAAGATAAAATCGGTGGAAGAAGTGAACTTTTACGCCGTGTAGCAGGGCTTGATGGTATCTATGTACCGTCTTTTTATAACGTCACCTATGCTGAGAATCATATGATAACAAGTGTAGAGCCAATTTGCCGAGAAGCGAAACCAGTTGTCACAAAACGACTGATTGCTGATATGGATGCAAGTGAGTTTGTGACAAATCCAGTTGTTCCTTATATTGATATCGTTCATGATCGTATTATGCTAGAGTTATTCCGCGGTTGTACGCGAGGGTGTCGTTTTTGTCAAGCCGGTGTGCTGTATCGTCCAGTAAGAGAACGTACACCAGAAAAATTATTATCGCTGGCCAAAGAACTTGTCGATAGCACTGGGTATGATGAAATGTCTTTGACCTCGCTTAGTTCAGCGGATTATTCGTGCCTTGGCGAATTGGTAAGCCATTTGATGGATACATTCCATGAAGAAGGGATAAGCGTATCGTTGCCATCACTTCGCATTGATAGTTTTTCCATTGAGTTAGCGCATAAACTGCAACAGGTAAGAAAAAGCGGTTTAACCTTTGCACCAGAAGCAGGTACGCAGCGGTTGCGTGATGTGATCAACAAAGGTGTTACTGAAGAGAACTTAGAACAAGCGGTAACTGCTGCATTTCAGCAAGGTTGGACGAATGTAAAGTTATATTTTATGATCGGTTTACCTACAGAAACGGATGAAGATATCATTGGTATTGCGAATTTGGCACAAAAAGTCGTGAATTTATATAAGGAAGTTAAGGGCAGACGTGGCGCGCGGGTTACGGTAAGTGTTTCCTCTTTTGTTCCGAAACCCCATACGGCATTTCAATGGTTTGCCCAAAATACTGAAGAAGAATTGGCGCGCAAACAACAATTATTAAGGGAAGCGATCAAAGATCGTTCAATTAATTATAAATATCATGATTCAAAGACGAGTTTCTTAGAAGGTGTTATCGCCCGTGGTGATAGAAAAATTGGACAAGTCATACGGGAAGCTTGGAAACAAGGTGCTAAATTTGATGGTTGGTCGGAACATTTTAAATATGATGTATGGATGAATGCGTTTAAAACTTGCCACGTCGATCCAACTTTTTATAATCAACGTGAACATGCACAAGAAGAACTGCTACCTTGGGATCATATTAGCTCAGGGGCGAATAAAGAATTTTTGCTGCGCGAGTACAAGAATGCCATAACTGAAAAATTCACGCCAGATTGTCGGAGTGGAGAGTGTAGTGCTTGTGGCGTTTGTACAAACCTTAATGTGAAAGTCGTAGATTGGAGTCGTGAAGCGTAATGAAAAAGATTCGTACAGAAATAACTAAAGGGGAAGAACTTCGTTATATATCCCACCTTGACTACGCTTCCGCAATTGAAAGAGCAATCAGGCGGACTAAAATGCCGGTAGCATTTTCCGAAGGGTTTAATCCGCATATGAAAATTTCCTTTGCCTCAGCACTCGCGTTAGGGGTTACCAGTGCGACTGAATATATGGATGTGGAATTTAAAACAGATGTGGATTTAGATGAGTTTTGTGAGAAGATTAAACAAGAGCTGCCACCAGGGGTTCAGTTGTTACAAGTGAAGCCATTAGAAGGTAAGCATCAAGCGCTAATGGCTATAATTGATTTGGCAACGTATCAAATTACGATTCCTTTTATTGGGGATATTAGCGCAGTGGCAAAAGCGGTAGCAGAATATAATCAAGCCGAAACGGTGATGTATACGCGGTATTCACCGAAAAAAGGAAAAAAAGAAATTGAGATTAAACAATATATGAGTGAACCAGTTAAGGTAACGAAGAAAAATGACGATATCATATTTGATGTTGTGATTCATGTTACGCCAGCAGGTAGCATAAAACCAGGTGAAGTGTTAAAGACATTGGTAGAAAACTTTACTATGCCAATTGATGTGACCGAAGCATTTATTCATCGCATAGGATTATACTCTGGTGGCAAAACACCGATTGAACTGTAAGTTTGGAGAGATGAAACTATGAAGTCCATTATCGTTAATGTTGTTCCAGAAGAAACTCGCATGGCAATATTAGAAGAGAATGAATTATTGGAAATCGCTGTAGAACGTACCCAAAGTGAACATGTGGTGGGTAATATTTACAAAGGAAAAGTTCAAAATGTATTGCCTGGTATGCAGGCTGCATTTGTCGATATTGGTTATGAAAAAAACGCATTTTTATATATTGGTGATGGATTACCGAAAAATGCAGTAAGTTCCATTTCTAGTAGTGAGATTTTTCATGTTGGGCAAAATGTATTGATTCAGATCGTAAAAGATGCTATAGGGACGAAGGGGCCACGTGCAACAACGCATTTGACTTTACCCGGTCGTTATGTAGTGTTAATGCCGACGGTGGACTATATCGGTATTTCTAGGCGGGTTGATGATAATTTGGAACGTGAGCGCTTGAAAATTTTGGCGGAAAAAGTTTGCCCAGATGGTATGGGGATGATTGTTCGTACTGTGGCAAAAGGGAAAAGTGAAGATGTATTAAAAAAGGATATGGAATATCTCTGTAATCTTTGGAATGCACTTGTAGCGCGGAACAAAGTTTCGAGTTCGCCAACGCTTGTTTATCGCGATGCTGATTTGGTCATTAGAATTGTAAGGGATTATTTAAATGCTGATATTGACGAATTGGTCATTGATCATTATGAATCTTATATGCGTGTTTGTGATTTACTGAGTAATTCGCCAGAATTATTACAGCGTATTAAGCTATATAAAGGTGCGGAAAATATATTTAGGCATTATCATCTAGAGGATGAAATTGCCAAGCTGGGCCAACGAGAATTGGAACTGAAATCGGGCGGGTCCATTGTCATTGATAAAACAGAAGCTTTGACCGTTATTGATGTAAATACAGGGAAATTTGTTGGACAGACCAATTTAGCAGATACTGTTTTTCGTACAAATATGGAAGCTGCTGAGGAAATTACCAAACAGATTCGTTTGCGGGATATCGGCGGAATTATTATTATAGATTTTATTGATATGGAAACAGAAGAACAAAAACGAACGATTTTAAAAGTCTTAGAAGAGAAAGTAAAATATGATAAGACAAAAACCAATATTGTAGATATTACTTCGCTTGGGCTAGTAGAGATGACACGCAAAAAATCGCGGCAGAATTTTGAAGGTATCATATATAGTAAATGTCCATATTGCGATGGGCGTGGTCGAGTACAGTCACCAGAGACGGTTAGTATTAATATCAGTCGTGAACTAAGACGTTTATCAAAGAAAAAGAAATTTGCTAGCGGGTATCATGTTCAAGTGCATCCACAGGTAAAAGTCTTATTTGAAAAATTGGGGCTAGTGGCGAATTTGGAAAAAGAAATCGCTTGTAAAATCGTAATTGAGGCAGTAGAATCGCTACATCCAGAAGTTTATTGCATTTTACAAGCAACTGATGATTGACAAGCATATTTTCTTATGATAGAATTCTATGATGTAAGCAAGGTGATTGCTTTCCCAAACCGCGCGGTGAGGTTAGAAAATAGCTTATGCTATACCGTAATCGGCGAGTATACATATAGGGAGGTGTAATAATGTACGCAATTATTCAAACTGGTGGTAAACAATATCGTGTTGCAGAAGGCGATGTTCTAATCATTGAAAAACTTGAAGCTGAAGAAGGCGACGTTGTAGAATTTGATCAAGTTCTTACTGTTGTTAAAGAAGGCAAAGTTGTTGTTGGTAAACCTGTTGTTGAAGGTGCTAAAGTAACAGCTAAAGTTGAAGCTCAGGGTAAAGGCAAAAAGATTTTAGTTTTCAAATACAAAGCAAAATCTAATTATCGTAGACGTAAAGGTCATCGTCAACCATATACTAAAGTAGTAATCGAAAAAATCGAAGCTTAATCGATGATTAAGGTGAAAATTTTTCGTGATTTAACTGGCATGGTTACTGGTTTTAACGTAACAGGTCATGCTGATACAGCTCCGCATGGTCAAGATATCGTTTGTGCAGCGGTGTCTGCTCTAACACAAACAGCTCTGCTGGGGTTAGGTAAACATCTAAAACGCGAATTGGATTTTGATATTGCGAGTGGTAAGTTGAAAGTTAGTTTAAAAGCTGCTCCAGATGAATTGACAAGTGCTATTTTTGAAACAATGATACTTGGATTAACTGAGATCGAAAATATAAATCCTAAAGGTGTTCACATCTTAGAGTACAGGAGGTGAAATGAGTATGTTTAATTTTGAATTACAGTTGTTCGCTCACAAAAAGGGTGTTGGTAGCACTCGTAACGGACGTGATAGCGAGTCGAAACGTCTTGGTGTAAAGCGTCAAGCAGGTACGGTTGTAACTGCTGGTAGCATTTTAGTTCGCCAAAGAGGTACTCACTTCCATCCAGGGCAAAACGTAGGTATCGGCAAAGACGATACTTTATATGCTAAAGTTTCTGGTAAAGTGGCTTTTGAACGTAAAGGCCGTTATGACAGACAAATTAGTGTTTATGCTGTGGAAGAAGCTATCTAATAAAAAATACTACCTGCGCCTACTTGTAGACGCAGGTATTGTTTTATTAATATTTGTGATGTATAAAAAGCTGGTATTAATTCAATACCAGCTTTTTATACATCACAAACAGGAATTTTCCATATTAAGGCGAAAGTGTATTAAATGTCTATTACACGGAAGGTGATGATGATATGGAAAACATACCTAATCAAGTGGTATGCGAAGAAATGATTAAAATATTGCGGCGACAACGTCATGATTTTATTAATCATATCCAAGTTGTACATGCCTATTTGCAATTAGGAAAAATCGAAAAAGCGTTGGCTTTTTTAGAAGAGTTGGCGAAAGACACAAATAAAAACGATTTTTTTATGAAGTATACTTGTCAAGAAGAGTGCTCAAAAAAGGCAGATAAAGAGTAAATTTCACTTGAAATGTATATATTATAATTAAAATATTTCATAATGGTAAAGGGGTAAATCATGTTTATAGATAGAGCTAGAATAATGATTAAAGCTGGGGATGGCGGTAATGGAATGTCGAGTTTTCGGCGAGAAAAGTTTGTGCCAAGAGGTGGCCCAAGTGGAGGCGATGGTGGTAGAGGTGCCAATATTGTCTTCGTTGTTGATGATAATACCAATACATTGATTGATTTTCGTTATAAACGTAAATTTGTCGGTGCCAATGGCGACAATGGTGGCACGAAAAACTGCTATGGACAGGTCGCAGAAGATTTACGCATTAAAGTTCCTGCTGGAACTTTAATCAAAGATGAAGCAACTGGCGAAGTCTTAGCTGATTTGACAGAAAAAGGGCAAGAAGTGATTTTGGCTTATGGTGGTCGTGGTGGTCGCGGTAATGCGAAATTTGCAAACAGTGTGAATCGTACCCCAACCTTTGCCGAGTTAGGCGAGCCAGGTGGTGATAAAACATTACTATTAGAATTGAAATTATTAGCAGATGTTGGTTTGGTTGGGTATCCAAGCGTTGGTAAATCTAGTATTATTTCTATGGTATCGGCAGCAAAACCTGATATTGCAGCCTATCATTTTACGACGTTAACACCTGTCCTTGGGGTAGTCAGTTTAGGGGAAGGTCATAGCTTTGTTATGGCAGATATCCCAGGCTTGATTGAAGGTGCGCATGAAGGCGTAGGATTAGGTCATGATTTCTTAAGGCATGTAGAACGTACGAAGATTATTTTGCACGTCATTGATGTATCGGGTATGGAAGGTCGCGATCCAATCGAGGATTACCATAGAATCAATAAAGAGTTGAGACTCTATAATGAACGTTTAGCAAAACGCCCACAAATCATTGCTGCAAATAAAATGGATATTCCTGAAGCAAAAGAAAATTATGAAAAATTAAAAGCCTTTGCAGAACAAGAAGGCATAGAAATATTCCCGGTTTCTGCTGCGACCAATGAAGGTCTAAAAGAAATGGTGGAACGCGTTTCAAAAGTTCTTGATGAATATGTGGAAGAACCAGAAGCTGTAGAAGAAGTAAAAGTATATGAAGCGAAATCAGATGATGAAGTTACGATTGGTCGTAATGCAGTAGGTGATATTATTGTGAAAGGTAAGTCCCTTGAAAAATTAGTTGCAATGACAAATTTTGAAAATGATGAAGCACTGAAACGTTTCCAATATATCTGGCGTGTTAAGGGGATTGAAGATAAGTTAAAAGCTTATGGCGTTAAAGAAGGCGATACCATTTATATCGGTGAAATGCAATTTGACTACAAAGAATAGGAGCGAAGATTTTTGATAAAAGATACATTAACAGGCAAACAAAAAAGATTTTTACGGGCGATGGGGGCTACGATGGATCCAGTGGTGCAGATCGGCAAAGCAGGACTTGCTCCAGCAATTGTTATCAGTGCGATTGAAGCTGTCAATGCGCGTGAACTAATCAAGGTAAAGGTATTGCAAAATTGTTTTGAAGCGCCTACGACAGTGTTACAAATGCTTGCAGAACGCTCAGATACTGAATTGGTTCAAATCATTGGACGCAATGGTCTTTTATATAAACCAAGCAAGGACAAACCCAAAATCGAGCTTCCATAACAAAGAAAATGATGAATCGTATGGAGGTAGCTATGAATACGAGACAAGAATTAGTGAATGCAAAACGAATTGTTGTTAAAGTAGGAACGAGTACATTAACACATAGTACAGGAAAACTTAATTTTTTTCGTATTGAAAAGTTGGTTCGGGAGTTATCTGATTTAGCCAATCAAGGCAAAGAAATCATTTTGGTAACTTCTGGTGCTGTTGGTGCGGGCGTAGATCGGTTAGGTTTAAAAGAAAAGCCAGCAACAATTCCTGAAAAGCAAGCAATGGCAGCGGTGGGACAGGGAATTCTCATGCATATGTATGAGAAGTTATTTGGCGAATATGGTCAAACAGTTGCCCAAGTATTATTAACACGTGAAAACTCTGTGAAGCATAAACAATATATGAATTCACGTAATGCATTATTGACGCTCCTCAAAATGGGGGTTATTCCTGTTATCAATGAAAATGATGCGATTGCTGTAGATGAATTGAAAATTGGTGATAATGACACTTTATCAGCAACCGTAGCTACGCTTGTAGATGCAGATGTATTGATTATTTTATCAGATATCGAAGGTGTTTATACAGCCAATCCACAGAGTGATCCAACGGCTACCTTGTTCTTGGAGATTACAGATATTACACCAGAAATTGAAGCGTTAGCTGGTGGGGCTGGTTCCAAGCTCGGTACAGGTGGTATGTTTACCAAAATTCAAGCAGCAAAAATAGCGGTGAATTCTGGGGTGACGATGGTAATCGCTTCTGGTAACCGCGATGGTATCGTTCGTGATATTTTGAATGGTAAAGAGCTTGGTACGGTATTTCCCGCTAAAGAATATCATCTAAAAGTTAGAAAAAGTTGGCTTGCTTTTGGTACACGTATTGATGGTGGAATCTTAGTCGATGAAGGCTGTGAAAGAGCCATGCTCGAAGATGGTTCTAGTTTATTAGCAGCAGGAATAGTTGCGGTGGAGGGAACCTTTGATAAGGGGAATACGGTGCGTATTTTATCTAGCCATGGTCGTGAGATTGCGCGCGGCAGTGTAAATTACAATGCAGAAGAATTACAGAAAATTATTGGCAGAAGCACAAAAGATTTTCTGGAGATTTTAGGAACAAAGTACTATGATGAAGTGATTCATCGTGATAATATGGTATTAATGGTTTAAAAATATCTGAATAGTACTAGGGAGGCATTGTTATGGCGTTGAAAGATCAAATAGAGGAAAAAGCCCAGAGAGCAAGTTTTGCGGCAAAAAAACTGGCCACGCTATCGGTGAATAGTAAAAATTATGCTTTATTGGTTATGGCAGATGCGTTAGAAGAACACATGGAAAAAATCTTGTCAGCAAATGATCAAGATTTAGCCAATGGGGTAGTCAAAAAGCTTGGCAAGCCATTATTGGATAGATTGATGCTTGATACGATTAGAATTAAAGCCATGGCAGAGGGACTTAGGCAGACCGCGAGCTTACCGGATCCAATTGGTGAAGGACTCGGATCGTTTTGTCGACCGAATGGTCTTGAAATTCAAAAAGTAAGGGTTCCACTTGGTGTTATTGGCATTATTTACGAAGCTCGACCTAATGTTACAGTAGATGCTATAGGCTTATGCTTAAAGTCTGGTAATACGGTATTGCTTCGTGGCGGCTCAGAAGCAATTAAATCCAATATGGCGATTGTTGATATACTTACAGCAGCGGCTTATGATGCTGGTATCCCGGTTGGTTCAATTGAATTTATTGAGAATACCGAACATGAAGCTGTCAATGTGATGTTAAAGTTAAATAAGTATTTAGATGTCATTATCCCTCGTGGTGGTGCAGGTCTGATTAGAACGGTAGTGGAAAATAGTACCGTGCCTGTGATTGAAACTGGTACGGGCGTTTGTCATACCTATATTGACGAAAGTGCCGACCTTAAGATGGCCTCTGAAATTGCATTGAATGCAAAAGTTTCTAGACCGGCTGTATGCAATTCTATGGAAACGCTACTGGTACATGAAAAAATCGCTGATTCTTTTTTGCCAGAAATGATTACGGCATTAGTGTCAGAGAGAGTGGAAGTTCGTGGTTGCGAAAAAACAATGAAGTATAATGAATCGATTATTCGGGCGACAGAAGAAGATTGGTCAACGGAGTACGGAGATCTGATTTTATCCGTTAAAGTGGTCGCTTCAATTGATGAAGCGATTGAACATATTAATAAGTACAATACCAATCATTCCGAAGCGATTATTACCAAAGATTATAATAATGCACGTAAGTTCCAAAGACAAGTAGATGCAGCAGCTATTTATGTGAATGCTTCAACACGGTTTACAGATGGCTTTGAGTTTGGTTTTGGTGCTGAAATAGGGATTAGTACACAAAAATTGCATGCCCGAGGCCCAATGGGGTTAGAAGCATTAACCAGTATCAAATATCTCATTTGTGGCAATGGTCAAATAAGATAAAAGACAAGGTGAATAAAATGCTCATACTGATTGGTATGAGCATTTTTAAACAGTACGATTTATGAAGAATTTATGCGGTTATCTAAAAACAATCTATCATTATTATCAAGATTCTAAAGGGCACCATGATATCGTTGATTATGCGAGAGCAAGTTTGATTATGGTTACCACCATTGTTGTGTTTCTTATTGCAATCAAGTTAATTTGTGAAAAATAACTGCAATTGAAGACTATAGGCGTTGCTTATGATATAATGGTTACAAAAATACGCTAGGAGCAGTTTTATGGCACAAATAAAGCAGAAAATTGGTATTATGGGGGGAACGTTTGACCCTATTCATGTAGGACATCTCGTTACAGCGGAAGCAGTACGTAATGAATATGGTTTGGATAAGGTCCTGTTTATACCAGCGGCCAATCCACCTCATAAACAGAATCAAAAAGTTACGCCAGCAATTCATCGCTATATTATGACAGCTATGGCAACATATTCTAATCCTTATTTCCATGTCTCATCAATCGAATTAGACCGTCCGGGTCCATCATATACGATTGACACCATCTATGAATTGATTGATAAATTTGGACCACAAACGGAAATATATTTTATTACGGGTGCAGATGCGATTCAAGAGATTCCAACATGGGATAGGATTGAAGAACTTTTAGGATTATGTCAGTTTATAGCGGCAACTAGGCCTGGTTGTGTACCTAGTGTAGATAACATTAAAGAATACTTTGGTGAATTAGGTGGGAGTCGTATTCATCGTTTGAATACACCTGAACTTGAGATATCATCTACAGATATTCGGGCGCGTATCAAAAATGCGTGTTCAATTAAATATATCGTACCGGAAAGCGTCGAGAATTATATTATTAAAGAAGGCTTGTATTTGTAAGTGGCAAATAAAGGCAGGCATATTTTTTATGGATTGGCAAATAATTATATTGCAGGTGCAAAGTCCATAGAAAGAGAGGTGAACGATATGACAAAAACTCTCTATGTCGGCAATCTACCATGGTCAACTACCGATACTGCTTTAAGTGAAGCATTTGGCGAATATGGCAGCGTAGTATCAAGTAGAATTATTACTGACCGAGAAACTGGTCGTTCAAGAGGTTTTGGTTTCGTTGAAGTTGATGATAGTGATGTAGATACTATAGTGTCTGCAATGAATGGTTCAGACTTTGACGGTCGTCAAATTGTAGTCAATGAAGCGAAAGCTAGACAAGACTAGAGCATAATGTGAAGCCTTCTGTGATATCGTAGTTTTAGAGTAAAGATATGGTATTATTAATCTTTCAAGACTATGACTATTTTTAGAAGGCTTTTTGTTTGCTTTTATTTATTGCAGGATATTAATAACATTTAGCGAATTTTAGCATAAAGAAGGTGATTTTATATGGATTATGCAGAGTGCAAGGCTGTTTTATCAACCAAACTTACAAAAGAACGTTATAAACATTCGCTAGCTGTAAGTAGTACTGCTGAACAATTGGCAAAGCGATTTGGCGTTTCTTCGGAAAAAGCAAAATTAGCGGGTCTAATGCATGACTGCGCAAGAGAATTTCCGACGAAGAATTTTATTGAAATTGCAGAAAGTATGAAGATTCCCGTGGGGGAAATAGAACATCATGCACCGATTTTATTACATGCCCATATTGGGGCAAAGTTGATTAAATCGGAGTACCAAATTGACGATGAAGAAGTTCAAGCTGCAATTTGTTTACATACAACTGGTGGAAAAAATATGACTAAATTGGATAAAATTATTTACCTAGCAGATTTGATTGAACCCAACCGTGAGTTTAGTGAAGTTACTTATTTAAGAGAACTAGCAGAAAAAAATTTGGACCGAGCATTGTTTGAGGCTTTTAATCAATCCATTCTGCATGTAATCAAAGGAAACCAAGTTGTGCATCCATATACAATTATTGCTCGTAATGAAATGCTGCTAAAGGAATAGTTTTTAATGAGAAATGATAGGGAAGTAAAAGATAGCAAGGGTAGTCCAAAGAAAAAACGCCGGATTTGTTGGGGCAGAATATTTATTTTTATCATAATACTAAGTTCTATTATTGGAACATTGGCATGGGCATCCTATAGTGCATATGTTGTGCTCAAAGATGTTTATACTAGCTATAGTATGATTTTCGACGAATTTCAAAAGAAAGAAGAAGTGCAGACTAAGTTCCAAAATGAAAAATTTAATAATTATACTAATGTACTGTTAGTGGGAATTGATGATGGTGATAAGGATATTGAAGGTTCGCCTAGGCACGCTGATAGTGTCATTTTAATAAGTATTCATCATACCGATGGGAGTATTCGAATCTTGTCCATTCCTTGTGATACGCAAGTAAGTATTCCGGGGCGGCAGGAGCTAGATACCGTTAAGCAATCGTATTTCTATGGTGGAACGCAATTACTGCTTAGGACGGTAGAAGAATTTTTACAAATACCAATCAATCAGTTTATTGTCGTTGATAGTAAAAGCTTTATTGATATGATGGATAGCCTGGGGGGACTGGACCTTTATGTAGAAAATGATATGGATTATGAGGACCCTTCTGCAGAATTTCAAATTCATTTAAAGAAAGGTTTTCAACATTTAGATGGTAATGCAGCAGATCAATATGTTCGTTATTGTAGTGATGAACTTGGTGATGTTGGCAGAGTTCAAAGGCAGCAGCGTTTTTTGAAAGCTTTTTTTTCAGAAATGATTCATACTGATAAGCTGACCAGAATTCCGAATTGCATTAAGGTTGCTAATAATCAGGTTATGACGAGTTTCGCAATGCTTGATGCAGTGCATTTAATGAAAAACTTAAAAAGCTTTAGTCCGGAACTTGTCAAAACAGAAATGCTTCCGGGAACCTTGGTGAATGTGAAGTATTGGCAGCCGGATCAAGTCGCCATACAACAGGTTTTAGCTGCTATGTTTAAAGATGAAGCAAATGATCAAAATAGTATAACAAAATAATTTTTAGCGATACTTCTTATCATAACGATAACTATAATAAAAATTTTTTAGGAGGAATTATATGTTTAATACAACAGAAGAGATGAGTAAAGCAATTGCAGAGGCTGCGAGCAATAAAAAAGCAAGAGATATTGTTATTTTAGATATGACGAAATTAACGATGGCAACAGATTATTTTATTATCTGTAGTGCGACATCGACTACGCAAGTCAAGGGGATTGCTGATAATATTGAAGATGAATTAGCGGAAAAAGGTGTGTTCTTTACCCATAAAGAAGGGTATCGTGAAGGCAACTGGATATTGCTTGATTATGGTGACTGCGTTGCGCATATATTCATTGATGAGGATAGACAGTTCTACAATTTAGAGCGATTATGGGCGGATGCACCAACAACGCATTATGAGGATTAAAATTTACTATGGAAAATAATGAAATAATAAAATTAAAACCAAGCACTGTTGAAACTTTAAAAGTTGTTAGAGCCAGTGAAATGGGTGCATTTTTAGATGCGATGACGGGAAATACTTCTGATGATATCTTGCTTCATAAAACGCAGCAAACCAGTAGCGTTGAAATTGGCGATGAAGTCGAAGTGTTTCTATACCTAGATCCGAAAGGGCGTTTGACGGCAAGTATGCGAACCCCAAAAATGAGAGAAGGCCAAATTGCTAGAGTTAAAATTATCAATGTTAGCAAAGATGGTGCTTTCGTTGATGTGGGGGCAGAACGTGGTATTTTCATGCCATATGCCGGAATGCGTGGTAAATTACAAATTGGTGAAGTCGTATGGTCAAAATTATATACTGATAAATCAGGGAGACTTGCGGTGACGATGGAGGTCGAAGATGAGCTTCGGCGTGCCTCAAAACCAGCAGAAGTCAATGTTGGCGATATGGTCCATGGGACTGTTTACAACTATACCGATCAGGGGGCTTTCATCTTTACGGATGATCGCAATATTGCTTTTATGGATAATTGTGAAATTCCTGTAAGACCTAAGGTTGGACAAGAAATAACAGCGCGTGTTACCTTTTTACGCGAAGATGGTCGGATTAACGTCTCTATGCGACCAATCAAAGAAAAAGCAATCTCAGTGGATGCTGAGAAAATTTTAAATTTGTTAAATGATCGTGATGGTAAAATGCCATACAGTGATACAACTTCACCAGAAGTAATAAAAGAAAAGTTTAATATTAGTAAAGCGGCCTTTAAACGGGCGATTGGGTCACTAATTAAAAGTGGAGAAATCGAGCAACGTGACGGTTGGACCTATTTAAAAGATGAACAATAATTTATTGGTAATATGTGTTGGTTAATGCAGGAATTTATCGAAAGCATAGCGAACATTACACTATAATTGGTAATTGATGAATTTTTTAAATAATTGGATAAATATTTGAATTTGCAATTGAGGTGGAGGAGCTTATATGAGTGATAATAAGGTTGTAGATAAAAAAGGTATATTATTAGAAACGGGTACCAATGAATTTGAAATTGTAGAATTTAATATTGGTGCAGTCAATTATGGTATTAATGTTGCAAAAGTCCGTGAAGTTATCACTAGGGTACCTGTAACGAAGATGCCACAGGTACATCCTTATGTAGATGGTTTATTTACATTACGTGGTCGTGTGATGCCACTCGTTAATTTACCACGTTGTTTAAAAGAAGGTGGCGAGCAAGAACCTAAAAACATTATTGTAACAGAAATTAATGGCTACAATATGGGTTTTTTAGTTGACAATGTATCACGAATTCACCGTATTTCTTGGACGGATATGGAGCCAGCACCAAATGTCGGTGATAATGCAATGGTAGTTGGTGTTATCAAAATGGCAGATAAAATTGTTCTGTTATTAGATTTTGAAAAAATTATTGCGGAAATTAATCCTGAAGTTAACGTCAAACTTTCAACGTTTGAAGAGGCTAAGGATGAGGTGAAAGGTCAACGTGAAAATCAGAAAATTATTGTAGCCGAAGATTCGCCAATGCTTCGTGAATTATTGGTTGGTACGTTACATTCCGCTGGATATAATTTGGTTAGAGATTTTAGTAATGGTAAATTAGCCTGGGAAGCTTTAGCCGCTATTGCTGAAAGTGATAAGCCAGTAGAAGAGGATGTTAGCATTGTAATTTCTGATATTGAGATGCCACAAATGGATGGGCATCATTTGTTAACATTAATTCGTGCTGATAAGAAATTGCGTGAATTACCAGTTGTGTTCTTCTCATCTTTAATCAATGAAGAGACGCGTCGTAAAGGTGATACGATTGGGGCCAATGGTCAAATTTCTAAACCAGAAATTGGTCAGTTAATTACCTTGATTGATAAATTAATCTTTGGTGAAGAAAAGGCTGAAGCAATCTAAAAAAATATTTCATATATAAGAGGCAAGCGGTTAATGGATATTAGTCG
Source organism: uncultured Veillonellaceae bacterium (assembly GCA_963805085.1). Taxonomy (GTDB): domain Bacteria; phylum Bacillota; class Negativicutes; order JARBTT01; family JARBTT01; genus JARBTT01. Next base: position 632,862 of record CAWDTA010000005.1, read on the forward strand.
CTTGCCTCTTATATATGCATAATTTTAATGAGATAGATGGATAAATAAATTTAGAGCATTTGTTTATACTACCTTATTAGGAGGTGGAATGAAATGCATAATCAAGATATAAAATGCATGCTTGAAACTACATTAGAAGATAAACAAGAGCATGTGAGAGACTATCAGGAATTTGCTGATAAAATTTATGATAGTGAGAGTGAAATTGCTAAGATGTTTAAACATTTCGCTGAGGGAGAAGCTCTTCATGCAGTAAAATTAAAAGAGGCGTTAGACAAATTGGTTTAAATAAGAAAGAGAACAATTTAGAAAATTGTTCTCTTTCTTATTTTTAGGCAATAAAAAAACTCACATAAAATGTGAGTTTAAATAACGAATGGTGGCGGCGCAGAGATTCGAACTCCGGACACTGCGGGTATGAACCGCATGCTCTAGCCAACTGAGCTACGCCGCCGAATGGTGGATGGGGTTGGATTCGAACCAACGAAGGCGGAGCCGGCAGATTTACAGTCTGCTCCCTTTAGCCACTCGGGAACCCATCCATTATTTAACTGGAGCTGGCGAGAGGACTTGAACCCCCAACCTACTGATTACAAGTCAGTTGCTCTACCAATTGAGCTACACCAGCACGTCTTAACGACAATATTTATTATAGGGTAATATCTAAAATGAGTCAATAGATTTTTTGAAAAAAATTTAGCAGTTTATAAATTAATTTTATATTATTTTAGATTTATCAGAATTTATTGTATTTTATAAGTGAGCATAAAAGGAGAATGATTGCTGTGTGACGAATTTAGAAATATAGATAAAAAGTTAAATAGTTAAATAGTTAAAGAATATTTTAGTAGAAAGTGATAAAAAAAATGGCGCAAAAAAGTATTTGTGAAATATTATTTAAAGATAGTGTAATTATACCTTCAGTTAGAAATGTTGATGATTTTAAATTTGCTTTGGCACATACGAAATCTGCAAGTATCATATTATTATTTGGTGATATTATTGTATTACCCTCCATCCTTCAAGAAGCTAAGAAATATAATAAACGGGTTTTGGTGCATTTGGACTTGATTGGTGGTATTGGTAAAGATCGTTCTGGGATTCGATATCTCGCTAGGTTGGGTGTTAATAGTGCCATTACAACAAAACCACAATTGGTTAAGTTTGCTCGTGAAGAAGGTATGATTGTTATCCAAAGATTATTTGTGATGGACTCAGAAGCTTTAAAATCTGGGATTAACTTACTTAAAAGCTGCAATCCAGATGCCGTCGAAGTATTACCGGCTTCTATTCCTAAAAAAATTATTGATCAATTGGTAAAAGAAATAGGATTACCGGTGTTGGCGGGTGGTTTGATGCATACGATGGAAGACATAGAAACTGCCTTGAAAAATGGTGCGCAGGCAGTTAGTACCAGTAAGAAAGAGTTATGGTAATTGAACTAAAATGTGTTTAGTAAAGAGATGATAAGAAATTTGTGGACTGAAAATAAATATGCAAAAACAAAGAAGCTATTGTAAAAATAAAATACAATAGCTTCTTTGTTTAGTTTATGAATTTTTTAATTTATTTTTTTTAGTAACAGAGATAGGGGGCTGTTTCCCTTTGTAACCGCAGTAAATAAAACAGGCTAGCCCAATAAAGAATACGAGTAAACTTGTCATTTGCGCGGATTTTAGAGATAATCCTAAGACTTGGTTAGTGTAATCACCACGTAAATATTCTAAAAAGAAGCGGGCGACTGAATATAACATGGTATAGAGAATAAAAGCTTGACCTTTTGCGTGAGAAGTTGTGCGGAAGATAAGAAGAATAGCAAATATGACGATATCAAGCTGTCCTTCCCAAATTTCTGCTGGCCACAAGGGTTGTCCACCATAGGTTTGATAGGCAAGTGTTGTTACTGGATAGATAATGCCATAAGAGGTTCCCGTTGGCGCTCCGAAAGCATCACCATTTAGCAGATTGGCAATGCGCCCAATCGATTGTCCTAAGATTATTGCTGGCGCCATGATATCTGCCAATGCCCAAGTGTCAATATTGTGACGTTTGGTGTAAATGATACCAACAATCGCCCCGAGTACGATGCCACCTTGAATTGCCATGCCACCTTGCCATACATTAAATATCTCAGTAATGTGATGTTGATAATAACCCCAATCGAAAAAAAACACATCCCACAATCTCGCCCCAATGATACCGCCAAGTCCGCAATAAATGCCCATATCAACGATGTGATCTTGCCATCTACCATCTTGTTTTGCCAAGAAATATGCTACGCCAGTCGCGAGGATAATACTCATACTAAGTACTAGCCCATAGGCACGAATGGGAAAGTCACCGATGAAAAAAAGATACTGATACATATTTCCTCCTAAAATTTTCATAGTTATGTCAATGTCTGATTAATATTATAGGAGATAATTTCGTAATAAGCAATTCAACGGTCAAAGATTGATCTAAAAAGGTTTAGTAAAACAAGTAAGTTATAAATGTGAAAAACTAATCAGTTGGGCAGAACATGCTGAGATTTGTTTTAGATGAGCAAATTATATTGGAATTGTTAATTTTATTATGCTTACAATTCGCAATATAAAAATAATAAAAGTAGGGATACCGTTTATAGTATTCCTACTTTTGCTAATGTAAATTTGAAGGGGATACAAGAAAATAGCTTTTAAAGGAGAATAGTTACTTTACCGAGGCAGTCCATTCCTCAAAAGCTTTCAAGAGTTCCTCCTTGGTTTCACTGACAGTTCCACCATGCCATTCCTGTCCAGTATCATTGTCATACCAGGTTTCTTTGGTGCCGTAAGTTTCTGTTGGTAACAGTTTTTCATTGACTGCACTCAGCATGCCGTCAAGTAGACTTTGTTTTAAACTTTTTCGTAGTAGTTTTGCGCCAGCTCTTTCGGTGGTGTTCACTTCGATGCCATCATCAGAAGCATTGACTTCGATGTGACTAAGCAATTTGTTTTCATTGTTTGCTGTTAAAATAGCTTGTCTAGCTGCGTTAATTGCTTGGTCATGTGAAATGCTATCGTCAATGACACTGATTCTGACATTGCCAATAATAAATTTGTACATAAAATCGCCTCCTTATGGGATTAATAAATCTTATGCAGATTAAAATCAGATAGAACAAAACAATTCACCAAGATAGCTTTTATTTTCCAATAGATCGTGGCGTGATCTTTAAAAATCATGCGAAAATATTGACTTTAAAAGATTAGATACGATATAATGATAAATAGTAATTTTGTGGTTATTATAATATTACATATTTTAAGCATATTGAACTGATGAGATAGAGTAGTAAGCTAGAAGAGCAGTAGCAGAAAACTGGCGGTTGATGCAAGCCACACTGTAATTTAGTTGAACTCGCTATGGAGGTTATAAAAATAAAGAGAGGGTGGCTATGGCCACCAATCAGGGTGGTACCGCGATATAATCGTCCTTGGCTTATGCCAGGGGATTTTTATTTTTTATCATAGAATTTTAATTAAGATAGCATCTTTATGATTGCTAATATTCAAGGAGGCACAGGGATGAACGAAAGATATTCACCTCAAGAAATCGAAAGCAAATGGCAAGAAAAATGGCTGCAAGATGGTGCTTTTAAAACGGAATTGGACAGAAATAAACCAGAATACTATGTACTTGAAATGTTTCCTTATCCATCCGGTAATTTACATATGGGACATGTTCGTAATTATTCCATCGGGGATGTCATTGCTCGTTATAAAGTAATGCAAGGCTATAATGTACTTCATCCGATGGGGTTTGATGCCTTTGGTATGCCAGCAGAGAATGCGGCGATCAAACATGGTGTACAACCTGCAGATTGGACGTTTTCCAATATCGAAAACATGAAACGCCAACAACGGGAAATTGGTTTATCTTATGATTGGGAACGGGAAGTTGCAACTTGCACACCAGAATACTATCGTTGGACACAATGGTTGTTCCTATTATTTTATGAACGTGGTTTAGCCTATAAGAAAAAAGCATCAGTAAACTGGTGTAATCAATGTAATACTGTACTTGCCAATGAACAAGTAATTGATGGTCATTGCTGGCGGTGTGATTCTGACGTTATAAAAAAAGATCTGGAACAATGGTTCTTCAAAATTACAGATTACGCAGATATTTTATTAGAAGATTTAAAAGAACTAAAAGGGTGGCCTGACCGCGTAAAAACAATGCAGGAAAACTGGATTGGTCGTAGCCAAGGTGCAGAATTTAGTTTTGATGTACCTGAAGTTGGGGAGAAAATTCCTGTTTATACAACTTGTCAACATACTGTATTTGGTGTGAGTTACGTTGTGCTTGCAGCTGAACATCCATTAGTGGAAAAATTAATTGCAGGCAAAGACAACGCTGATGAAGTTCGTGCTTTTGTTGAAAGAGTTCGTAATCAAAGTGAGCTTGATCGTACATCCAGTGAAACTGAAAAAGAAGGTATTTTTACTGGCACTTATGCCGTGAATCCGTTTAATGGAGAGCAAGTGCCAATCTGGATTGCAAACTATGTATTATTTGAATATGGTACAGGCGCGGTTATGGGGGTTCCTACCCATGATGAACGCGACTGGGCGTTTGCGGATAAATATAATTTACCGAAAAAATTAGTTGTTAACAATAAAGAAGGCAGTTTAGACCTTTCTACAATGACAGAAGCTTATACGGAAACTGGCGTTTTAGTGAACTCCGATCAATTCACTGGTATGGATACAGAAAAAGCGAAAATTGCAATTCTAGAATGGTTAGATGAAAAAGAGATTGGTCAAAAACGTGTGAATTATCGCCTACGTGATTGGTTGGTATCGCGTCAACGGTATTGGGGCGCACCTATTCCAGTGATGTATTGTCCTAGATGTGGTGTCGTGCCAGTCGCGCAAGAAGACTTACCAGTTATGTTACCGAAAAATGTAGAATTTAAAGCTGGCGCAGTATCTCCACTTGCCCAAGTTGAAGAATTTGTAAACTGTACGTGTCCGAAATGTGGCGGTAAAGCACGTCGTGAAACAGATACGATGGATACTTTTATCTGTTCTTCTTGGTACTATATGCGCTATACTGATACTAAGAATGCAAAAGCACCATTTGATAGCGAAAAAGCAAACTATTGGATGCCAGTAGATCAATATATCGGTGGTATTGAGCATGCGATTCTTCACTTATTATATTCGCGCTTTTTTACCAAAGTGCTGAAAGATGCTGGACTAGTAAATTTCAATGAACCATTTAAAAATTTATTAACGCAAGGCATGGTTATTAAAGATGGTTCTAAAATGTCTAAATCTAAGGGGAACGTTGTATCCCCAGAAGAAATCATCAGCAAATATGGCGCAGATACCGCTCGTTTATTTATCCTATTTGCCGCTCCACCAGAGCGTGACCTCGAATGGAGTGACCAAGGAGTAGAGGGTGCGTTCCGTTTCTTGGGCAGAGTATGGCGTATTATTCATCATTTCGTTGATGTCGTTGCCAAAGGTGAAGATAACTATGATATCAATGCGCTTACCAAGGAAGAAAAAGAATTGAGACGTATTCTTCATACTACGATTAAAAAAGTAACAGAAGATATCGGCAACAGATTTAACTTTAATACGGCAATCAGCTCGATTATGGAATTGGTTAATGCGTTCTATACGGCAAAAGATAAACGAGAAGAGTTAAATGCAGGTCTTGTTCGTGAAGTAGTCTCTGCATTATTAAAACTTCTTGCACCATTTGCGCCGCATATGACCGAGGAACTTTGGACTGAACTCTTTGGGCAAGGTAGTGTCCACAAAAGCAAATGGCCTGAATACAGCGCCGAAGCAATGGCTCTTGACGAAGTAGAAGTTGTTCTTCAAGTGAATGGTAAAGTTCGTGAAAAAATTGTGGTAGCAACTAGTTTAACAGCAAAAGAATTAGAAATGGCAGCAATGGAACAACCAAAAATAAAAGAATTTATTGAAGGTAAAACAATTGTAAAAGTAATTTGTGTGCCGAAAAAATTAGTTAATATTGTGGTAAAATAATATAGCGTAAGTTTTTTACGAAGCAGACCCAAGGGTTTGCTTCGTTTTATGCGTATCCTTAAAGTAGCAAGAGTTTTATTTTAGGGATTGTACAAATTTCTTTAGATTGTGTATTATAAAAGGTAGAGAGAGAAATTAAGGAGGCTTATCAATTGAGTACAATAGACACAAAATCAGTAAATGCGATTCGAATCCTAGCTGCCGATGCAGTACAAAAAGCAAATTCAGGACATCCAGGATTACCTCTTGGCAGTGCAGCAATGGCCTATGAATTATGGGCAAAACACATGAAGCACAACCCTAAAAATCCAAAATGGGCCAACAGAGACCGTTTCGTTCTTTCTGGTGGTCATGGATCAACCCTTTTATATTCCCTACTACATTTATTCGGCTACGGTAACTTATCCGTAGAAGACTTAGCACAGTTTAGACAAGAAGGTTCCCTAACCCCAGGTCATCCAGAATACGGTCACACCGTTGGTATCGAAGCAACCACCGGCCCTCTAGGCGCAGGTATGGGCATGGCAGTCGGGATGGCAATGGCAGAAGCACATCTATCCGCTGTATTCAACAAACCAGAATATCCTGTAGTCGACCACTATACATACGCATTGGGTGGCGATGGCTGCATGATGGAAGGTATTTCATCCGAAGCCTTCTCACTTGCCGGAACACTAGCATTAGATAAACTCATCGTACTATACGATAGCAATAAAATCTCCATCGAAGGCAGTACCGAACTTGCTTTCACCGAAGACGTAGGCAAAAGAATGGAAGCCTTCGGATTCCAAATCCTAACCGTAGAAGACGGTAACGACCTAGTCGAAATCGGTAAAGCAATTGAGGCCGCAAAAGCAGAAAAAACAAAACCATCCTTCATTATCGTCAATACACAAATCGGCTACGGCTGCCCAGCAAAACAAGGCAAAGCCAGCGCACATGGCGAACCACTAGGCGCTGACAACGTAACAGCACTTAAAGAAAACCTCGGTTGGGACAAACAAGATGCATTCTACGTACCAGACGAAGTATATAAAAACTACAAACAAATTGCTGAACAAAATGCAAAAGTAGAAGAAGAATGGAATGCTCTATTTACAAACTACGCAAAAGCATATCCAGAGCAAAAACAATTATGGGACAAATACTATGCAGAGAACCCAGCAAAAGACCTAATCAACGATGAAGCTTTCTGGGCGTTCCCTGACAAAGCCGATGCTACCAGAAACCTATCTGGTATGGTCATCAACCGCATCAAAGATATTCTGCCAAACATCATCGGTGGTAGTGCAGACCTTGCACCATCGAACAAAACCAACATGAAAGATGCAGGCGACTACTCCAAAGAAAACTACGCAGGCAGAAACATTCACTTTGGCGTAAGAGAACTATCAATGGCGGCTATCGGAAATGGACTAGCCTTACATGGCGGACTAAAAGCTTTCGTAGCAACCTTCTTCGTATTTAGCGACTACGTAAAACCAATGGCAAGACTAAGTGCGCTTATGGGATTACCATTAACTTTCGTACTAACACATGACAGTATCGGTGTAGGCGAAGACGGACCAACACACGAACCAATCGAACAACTCGCAATGCTAAGAGCAATGCCAAACTTCACCGTATTTAGACCAGCCGATGCAACCGAAACAATCGCAGGCTGGTACTATGCAATCACAAATCAAACAACACCAACAGGACTCGTACTAACTAGACAAAACCTACCACAACTACAAGGTTCAAGCAAAGAAGCCTTAAAAGGTGGTTATATACTACAAGATGCAAATAAAGCACAGGCCGATGCCATTATCATTGCAAGTGGTTCCGAAGTAGAACTAGCAGTCAATGCAAAAGCACAGCTAGCCAAAGAAAACATCGACGTAAGAGTCGTAAGTATGCCATCGATTGATCTATTTGAAGAGCAGTCAGAGGCATACAAAGAAAGTGTATTACCAAAAGCGATCAGAGCCAGAGTAGCAGTAGAAGCAGGAGCAGACTTCGGCTGGGGTAAATACATTGGCCTCGATGGTAAAACAGTAACAATGCCAGGCTTCGGCGCATCCGCACCAGCAAGCATACTATTCAAAAAATTTGGTTTCACAACTGAAAATGTTGTTAAGACAGTAAAAGAAGTATTATAAGAACGATAAAATGACAAAGGATGCTCCTTATGAGCATACCTAGGATTAGTTGATCCTGAAAATTAAAAAATATTTTCAAGGAATAAAAGCAAATAAAACCCATAGCAAAAAAGCGAGGTCAACGGACGTAAAAAATCCGATGACCTCGCTTTTTCTATATAAAAAATCATATTTCGCTTTATTTTTACTTGCAATTCCTAAGAAATGGATTATACTAAGAAATAGGTGGAAATTAAAAAAGTCGCCGTGTCCTGAGAGTGTTGGACCACTCCCAGGCACGAGCAGGTGAATGAGCACCTACACGTAACAGCTAGCTGTCTACGACGACAATTTATTATACCGTGCTTTTCCCTTGATTACAAGGGTGATAGTCCGTTCGCTTGGTATAATACGATTGAAGTTTTAGCAGAAGGCTTAGCGTCTGCATGCAATCAAGATGAAGCATAGCGCATGTGTAGGTTGAATAAAACCTCGCATGTGCTTTTTTAATTTCTCCTGAAACAAACTGCATGTTGGTTTTTTCTATCTGCATCAGCGGATAGAAGAAACCTCATACAGAATGATGATGGAGGGATATAAATTGGTAACAGTACAAGGTAGTAAAAAGCTGTGGGCAAGGTATCGCACCAGCATGTGGCGAGGAATCCTCCTCGCCACAACCAAGAGGAGAGGTTCGTTCTATTTACAAGGGACAAGATTTGTTTTCTTGGGAAATAGAGGTTCTGGAAATGTATAGAACCTACAGAACAACGCAGGATACGATTATAGCTGCTCCGGCTACAGAACTAGAGAATGCTAAAATTACAGTTGAATTGATTACAGACTTGAATAGCAAAGAATATGCGCTGCTCAGACGGCAAGAGAAAATTGCGATATATGATCTGTCACTGATTGGTTATGTCACTGGAATAATTAACGGTTTTTCTTTTGAGGAGTATAGAGACATTACCTATGCGAGATTAGATAAGGAACTATTAGAGATGGGCATCAAACCCAAGAAGCGGAATTTTATGAGGTTTGATCGGAAATATTTCGTGGAAAAAGGCACAACTGGCAGCTAATTGAATAGCTGCCAGTTGTGCCTTTAAATATCAAATACCCTCTTTAGTGTGATCTAGTTTCTAGTGTTTATATGGCGCTGATTTCATCATGTCTTAGTTTTACTTGCTAAGTAGCGAATTAATTTTCTTGGCCACGGATTTAACAGGGATCGCTCGCATGCAATCATTTTTGCCAGTCGCGCATTTTGTTTTATGGCAGGTTACACAACTATGGGTGCTTTGTACGACGATGTGATTAGGGACAAGTGGACCATATTGTTCAGGACTAGTTGGTCCCCATAAGCTGACTGTCGGTATTTGTAGAGCTGTTGCTATATGCAAAGCACCGGTATCACCAGTCAATAGTAGGTCAGTACGGTGGATTAAAGCAGCTAATTCTAATAAGGAAGTTTTGCCAACTGCATCAAATAGAGGTTTATGGCAAAGCGAAGTGATTGTAGTTGCATCGGCTGTATCTTGGATGCTGCCACATAACAAAATTTGAATATTAGGTGCAAGCATGTCAATTAATCTTGCAAAATTTTCATTGCCCCAATTTTTGCTTAACCAGCTAGTCTTAGGATTGATCATTAATAATTTTTTTTGCGAATCAATATGATTCCTTTCTAAAAAATCATCGGCAAATTTATGTAGTTCAGCAGTTAGTTTTAGTGTCATTTGATGATCATTTGTCTGAATATGTAAGGGAGCCAAAACAGATAAATAACGTTTTATCACATGTGGAGAAGTTGGTGAAGGTGCTTGTTCGGTCATAAAAAAGCGATTGAGCTCACGAGTGTTTGCCATGCCAATGCGCCTTTGTGCTTTGCTATAAGCGGCAATCATACCACTTAAAAACAGACCATGGATATCTAAGACGATATCAAATTGGTTTTCTTTATAAAATGCTTTTAATTGTTGCCACAATTTCCGTAAAACTGCAAACTGACGTTTCTTTACAGCTTGATCAAATTCTTCGCGTGACCAGACGTACAGTTGATCAATATAGGGATTATTCATTAATAAACTTGCTGACATATTACTTACAATCCAAGTAATATGACAAGCTGGATATGCTTCTTTTAATGCTTTTGCTACTGGTGTCGCATGTAGGACATCGCCAATAGAGCTTAAACGGATAATTAAAATGCGTTGGTTATTTAACATCAATATGACCAAACTTTCTACAAAATTTATGAGTAATTTATTGTTATAATACGATTGGTTTTGTTAGCATTATTTGAGCTTTACTACAAAAATATACAATACCATTGATGATATCAAAAATGTAGAATAATATCAATGATATTGTAGAGGAAAAATACCTTTCTACTTTATATTTTACAACATAGTATTATGTTATATCCAGTTATACTAGGATGATTTATAAGCACTAAACTTTTACCATAGTAGATAATTTTAATCGGTAATTTTATTTTTTTCTACACAATGTTACAATGGTACTAATGAATGGGAGGTTATATTGATGAAAATCATTGATTTGCATATGCATTCTACCTTTACCGATGGAAGTTATACACCAATGGAATTGGTTGATTTAGCAAAAAGGGCTGGATTGTCTGCGATGGCGATTACGGATCATGATAATATGGCAGGTTTTAGCGAAGCAAAAGAATACGCTGACAAAAAGGAAATAAAACTCTTAACTGGTATGGAAATGAGCGTTCAGTATCGAGGTGAGAAACTTCATATCTTAGGTCTGGGTTTTGATGAAACAAATCCACTGTTTATCGAAGCGTATAAAAAGTTCCGCAAAGTAAAGGAAAGCTGTGTCGATGAACTACTGGAACGCTTAAAGTTACATAGTGTGCATTTAACAAGAGAAATGATTGCACCATATGCACTTGGTGCAATGGATCGTTATACTATCTTTCGTTATTTAGTTGCGCATAAAACACGAGAAGATGCGCAATATCTTTGGGATGATTATTTAAATCCAGCGATGAAAGGTCTCAATATTAATATTGCAGTAGAGGAAGCAATCTCGATTATCAAAGATGCAGGTGGTGTTACTTCTTTAGCGCATTGTCATAAATCGATTGGTTTAAAAGAGTATGCACAGCCAGAAAAAGAAGAGTGTATCAAAGAACTTTGTGAGATGGGACTAGATGGTATCGAACAGCAGTATCCTGACTTTACAAAAGCTGATCAAGAATTTGTAGAGTATGTAAGGACAAAATATAATTTATTGCCAATAGGTGGTACGGATTTTCATGGGATTTATCGACCTGGTCTAACGTTAGGGCGAGGTAAGGGGAATATGGCAGTTCCTTATGCTTGGTATCAAGCGATTTTAAATCGGTGTAACAAGCTCGATTGAGTGAGAATTTACAAATTTTTCTTTACAAGAAAAGGTAATTGTAAGATTATGGCGAATTATCTCCAATAAGTAATTTATTGGGGTGATTTGCTGTGACTCTTCATAAGCGGTCTCTACTTGTGTTTTTATTATTAGCGGCAGTGATCATGTTAGGCAGTATGTATGGTTTTTATGAGAAAGACAAGGTTACAGAGTTAGATGAAGCCAATAAACTAGAACGTTCTTCAGGCGAAATGCTTACAGTATACGTGACAGGTGCAGTCAATAAACCGGGTGTGGTGAAAATCAAGGATGGTGCCAGAGTAATTGATGCAATAGAGGTCTGTGGTGGTGTGTTACCAACCGCGGATACTGCAAAAATCAATATGGCGCAATTGGTGAAAGATGGTGCTCAAGTCACCGTGCCAGAAAAGAATGTGGTGTTAATGCAGCAGACGCAGGCTAATTCGAAGGCAGAAGCTGCGAGAAATAATGGTGGCCAGGTAAAAACAGGTAGTCATTCAGAGGAAAAAATCAATATCAATACAGCAGACCAAGCTGAACTAGATAAACTTCCGGGCGTGGGGCCGGCTACAGCAGCGACAATTATTGAATATCGGCAAAAAGAAGGTCAGTTTCAGTCCATCGAGGATTTAAAAAAAGTGAGTGGGATCAGCGAGGCAAAATTCAAAAAAATTGCTGACCGTATAAAGATTTAGTTGATGTGCCAGCCAATTATTTTTATCAATTGCTTGGTCGGTGTATTCATAGCGGGCATTTTTTGCGTAGGTCAGATGGTAGTACCGCTGACTGTTTTATATAGTTCGATTGTAGTTTTGTTGTTTAGTAGTTTGCTTTTTCTCTATATTGGTGAAAAATATGCAAACTATAGTATTTTGGCATTGTTTTTCTTTTTGGGTTTTTTACGTTCAACGCATGATTTGGTGATAGCACCAAATGACATTAGCAATGAGATTGGGCATGTGGCAAAGGTGACTGGGAGTGTTGTCGATACACCACGCATCAAAATACTGGATGAGGGTAAAACGAGCATCCGTTATGTTTTAGAAGTAACAAAAGTAGAAGTCGAACATCAGAAGAAAAGTGTCAGTGGAAAAGTGGTTGTTAACCTTACACAAAAACCTGAGCTGCCGATTGCTGTATATGGTGACCAAGTAACGGTTATTGGCGAAGTGCAAAGTCTACATGGTTATAATAATCCGGGGCTAATTGATAGTGTAGCGATGTTGAAAAGGCAAGGAATTACAGCGAAACTGAAAGCTGTAAAAAATAGTGCTGTGGTACAAGTGAGTGAAGAAAGTAATTTCCGCCGGACAATCGATGCAATAAGAGAAAAAATTCGTTCCTCGATGGAAAATGTAATGCCAAAGCAAGACGCTGCGGCAGTGTTTGCTATGCTTTTTGGTGGCTATGGAGGAATAAAACCTGAATTGGCGGCTGCGTTTACAGCAACGGGGATTGTCCACATTTTATCGGTATCTGGTTCACATATTGCGTTATTGGCTGGCACAATGCAAAAAGTCGGGAGTCTGCTGCGGCTTAGTCCACTTGTTACAGCTATTTTTGTTATTGCGACAGTGTTAATCTATGCGTTATTTTCTGGCGGTGTACCTCCAGTCGTGCGGTCAGCGACAATGGGGATTATGACGTTCGTTGCCTTGGCACTAGGAAGAGAAAAAGATGCTTGCATAGCGCTCGCTTTTGTCAGCTTGGTGATGCTAGCGATGAGTCCACAATTGATCTACGATATAAGTTTCCAGCTTTCTTTTGCGGCAACCGCTGGCTTGTTATATTTATCGCCAACGTTGACAAAACTGTTGGTAAGGTTGCCAAAGTATGTTGCGATTAATATGGCGATCACAATTGCGGCGCAACTGAGTGTATTACCGTTTTTAGCGTGGTACTTTAATAGTGTTTCTTTGAGTGCGCTAATCGCGAATATCCTAGTAGTGCCAATCATTGAGAATATGATTATTTTTGGTTTGTTTGGGGTGATCATTGGCGTGATCTTTCCAATCGGGCAGGCGCTTCTGTTTGTGTATTGCAGTTTAGCGATTGGCCTAGTGTATCAACTTACTAGTGCTGTTGCGGCTATACCTAGTGGAAATTTATATGTACCGTCCATTGGTATTTGGAGTGGGGCTTGTTACTATATCACTTTAGCAGGCATCTTTGTTTTATTACAATGGAGAGCAGGCTCTTTAGAGCAATATTGGAACAACTATAAAAAGGAGTTATTAGGAATTAGCGTTATCCTAGTTTTCATTGTCATTGCTTATCAAAATCATAGTGAACCTGTTCGAATGCATTTTATCGATGTGGGGCAGGGGGATGCCATGCTATTCACAACGCCCCATGGAAAAAACATTGTGATTGATACTGGCGGGGTCCTCTCTCTATTGGGTGATTTTGATGTGGGTGAGCGCGTCGTTGTTCCTTATTTGAAGCATTATGGGGTAACCAAGGTAGATTATCTTTTATTGACACATGTGCATGAAGATCATGCTGGTGGTGCAGCGGCAATTCGCAGGCATCTTCTGGTAGAGCATATTATCATTGGCAAAGAAAATAGAAATGAGTATGCCAAGGTATTTAAAACTAGCTTACAAGATACGGCTTCTTTTGCTGCAGCTTACACCAGCGAAGAATTTGTTGTCGATGGTGTAAAAGTGCAAGTACTACAAGCGTTAGATGCGGTCAAGGCTGGTAGTGGAAACGAAGTTTCTAATGTGTTTAAAATTACTTATGGAAAACATAGCTTTCTAATTACAGGGGATTTAGATGCAGATGGCGAAAAAGAATTAGTAAAGAATCAAGCAAATTTAAAAAGTACGGTGTTAAAAGTTGCTCATCATGGATCGAAAACTTCTTCGACGCCAGAGTTTATTCAAACGGTCGACCCGCAGTATGCGGTTATCTCCGTTGGGGCAAATAATACGTTTGGGCACCCGAATCAAAAGGTAGTGGAGCGTTTAGAGCAGCAAGCAACTGTGCTTAGAACGGATACCTGTGGTGCGATTGTGTTTGCTAGTGATGGTAAGACGCTAACTGTAGATACTTTTAATAGAGATAGTTTAACAGACAAAAAGGAGTAAGCATGAATTATTTTGAAGCGGTAGGAGAACTCAATAAAGGCATAACGAAGCCGATTTATTTGATTAGTGGGGAAGAAACGTTTTTAGCCAGTAAATTAGAGAAGAAAATTATTGCCAAATTATTGCCCGAAGGTGAGCAAGATGGACTTAATGTAATGAATGGCGATGTGGAAATAGAAGCCTTGATTCAGTTAATTGATACGGTACCTTTTTTTGGTGAAAAAAATATGATCGTGATTCGCAATACAAATTTATTTAAAGAGCGCAAAAAAAATGCTGATCATGAAAATTCTAGTAGTAAGGTAGAGGAAAAACTCATCGAATTGTTTGCCAATATGCCGTCCTATAGTGTACTTCTCTTACTTACTCCTGAAAAAGCGGATAAACGCCGTAAGTTATATAAAACGATTGCGAAATATGGTGCTGTTGTTGAAGCTTTACCGATAAAAGCTTGGGAAGTAAAAGACTGGTTACAGGAAAAATTGCGTGAGATGGATCGGCAATTTGCCCGTGATGCCTATGAGTATTTTTTAGAATTAACTAGCGTGATGAACCATATTTCGTTAGGTTTTCTCGACCAAGAACTTGATAAAGTCGCGTTAGCCAGTGATAAAAAAATGATAAGTAAGCAAGAACTAGTAGAACTTTTAGCGAGTATTCCAGAAGTTTCAATCTTTGCAATGCTTGATGCTATTAGTGATAAAAAAGTAAAAAAGGCGTTACAATTGTTATCCGAACAATTCAACGCCGGAGAACATCCGCTTAAAATCATTACGATGCTAAGTCGCCATGCCCGGCAATTATGGCAAGCAAAATTACTTGCAAGGCAAGGGTATACCAGTAAGATGATTGCGGGAAATTTAGGTTTGTTACCTATTATTGCGGAAAGACTCGTCAATAAAAGTAAAAATTTTCAGGAAGAAATATTGAAAAATGCGTTGCTTCAGTTAGCGGATGCTGATTATAAACTTAAATCAGGACAAACCAACTGTATTTTGTTAGAAAATATTATTATTGAATTGTGTGCTTAAAAAAACAGATGGTTCATTTGAAAAAATCAAATGAACCATCTGCTTTTTGTAGTAAGTATAAGTAATACGAAAATAAGAAAGCCTATCCTTAAGGATAGGCCTTTTATCACATAATGTAAAACTATTTAGCTAAAGCGTTAAGTTTACGAGCTAAACGAGATTTTTTGCGAGCCGCAGCGTTTTTATGGAAAACACCTTTAGCAGCTCCTGTATCAATAGTTTTGCTAGCTTTGATAAGGAGGGCTTTAGCTTCATCAGCTTGACCAGCTTCAATAGCTTCTACTAATTTACGAGCAGCAGTTTTCACAGCTGATTTTGCAGCGAAGTTTTTTGCACGACGTTCAGCGTCAGATTTTACGCTGCGTACAGATGAAATAATATTTGGCAAGTGTTTCACCTCCTTAAGGGTTTGTTTACCTAAATATTCTAGCATGTACTTATCTAAAATGCAAGCATGAATTCTTAGATAAAGACATAAACTAAAAACTAGTATAGCCAAATTTTTATTGCTGGTCAATAAAAATTTATTTTTAAGAATATTTAGTAATTTTTCACACAATAAGGAGCGATGAAATGCAAAATTTTATGACAATCAGAACAGACTTAGCAATTGAAGCACGCGAGATGGTGACAAAGCATGTTTCACATGATGTATCTGGCGTTGATGTAGTAACGAGCAAAGATGAAGATGTATTGATCACAAGAGTAAATATTACCAATCAAGCAGCCGAAGATGCTCTAGGAAAACCAATCGGCAAATACATTACCATTGAGGCTCAAGGCTTGAAATATAATGATGCGGATTTACATGAAAAAATAGCAGAATTTCTAGCTGAGGAATTAAATGGATTGATTAAAATAAGTAGTACAGCCACCGTTTTAGTAGTGGGTTTGGGAAATCGCAATATTACGCCGGATGCATTGGGGCCTAAAACGATAGAAAAATTGGTTGTGACTCGTCATTTAAAAGGTATGTTATTGGATGATGTAAAAGATCGTATGCGCCTTGTTTGTGCGATTGAGCCAGGCGTACTTGGTATTACAGGAATGGAGACCGCGGAAATTATTCAAGGGATCGTTACAAAGATAAAACCGGATATGGTAATTGCGATTGACGCGCTTGCTGCTGCTGCGAGTCACCGGGTGAATACGACGATCCAACTTGCCAATACGGGAATTCACCCGGGCTCTGGTGTTGATAATAAACGATTTGGCTTGAATCAAGCAACGCTCGGCGTGCCGGTTATTGCGATTGGTGTACCAACGGTAGTACATGCCTCAACGATTGCGATGGACACGATTCATGCCCTGAAGGAGCATGCTTCTTTTGCGCGTTATTTTAAAAGTCTGGAAACGCTATCCGCGAGCGAATGTCAAACGATTGTTCGACAAGTATTGCCAGAAACATTAGGTAACTTAATGGTAACACCAAAAGAAATTGATCAGATTATTACTGATATATCTACAGTGGTTGCAAAGGGCATTAACCAAGCGCTCCATGAGAAGATTGATTACGAAAATATTCATACCTGTATCAAGTATATATAGTAGCTTGTTTGCATATACATCGTATGTAAGTAAAATTTCGCTCTATAGCAATAGGGGGAACTATAGTGACGAGAATGCAAAAAAAACACTTGTTGAATACCAGTAAGAAAATGCTATTGATTCATGTTATGGTTGCTACCGTTATGTTGAGTGGTTTTTATACCTACTTGTTGAATGCAACGGTACCTGTAGTAGCGATGCATTCAACAAATACGATGTTTATGGGACTAGCCACTTGGCGTGACTTTTTATTTTGGGGCATTCCCGGACTAGCCCACTCAAATGAGCTGAAAGCAAATCAAGATACAACTGTTCAGCGTTCCATGCGGGATTGGCTGAATGAAACGTTGATTCTTTTTACTAATATTAATGGCAATGATTTGAGCTCTATTTTACGGGCAGAGTTACCAAGGGTAGCAGTACAAAAAAATAATTTGGTAAGTATGCCAGCCATAACGAAAGTGAAATTACCTTCCTTTAATGTTGCTAAAAATTTAGGCAAGCCTGTTGTGGCTGTATATCATACCCATACATCAGAATCATTTATTCCTAGTTCTGGCGTAGCCCATAGTCCGGGTGGACAAATTGGCCAAATTACTGAAGTTGGTGATGCGTTGATTCAAGCCTTGGCCAAACAAGGAATTTCAGGAATACAAGATACGACGATTCATGATTCTCCAAGCTTTATGAAAGCTTATGGCGCATCGGAGGTTACGGTAAAAAGAATTTTAAAAGAAAACTCTTCAATACAAATGATTTTTGATATTCACAGAGATGCCGCCAAGCGAGAAAATGTGATTACGACAGTCAACGGAGAAACGGTAGCTAAATTTAGTATTGTTGTTGCACAAGGGCAAACCGATTTGCCACAACCACATTGGAAAGAAAATTATGCATTAGCAAAATTAATTGATGAAAAATGCAATGAAAAGTATCCGGGATTATCTAAAGGAATTACACTTGATCAATGGCGTTATAATCAACATTTGCATCCACACGCCTTATTGCTTGAAGTAGGCAGTGAAGAAACAAGCAACGAAGAAGCAATGCGTTCTATGGAAATGTTAGGTGAGGTGCTTGCTGAAATTTTACAAGGCAATAGTTGAGGTGAAATATGCGTAGAGTCGAACGAATTTGGTTAGGGCGAATGTTAAAAGGATTCTTATTTTTTCTTTTCTTTATTCTAATCGGTACTTTAGTTGTGGAGATGCAGATTGATGATTTGACCTGGAATCATGATCTTATCATTCAAAATCAGGTCAGCGAAATTTATCAGCAGTCGGTAACAACTTTTTACAATTTGGAAGAAGAAGTGCGTTCGTATTACACGGATTGGGCAAAAGAAGTCAGTGAGTATTTTGAAGCGATATTGTAATGCTTGCAGGTTTTGACTATACAATGCTATAATTTAAAGAAGTATTTGTAGATTTAGGCTACGGGAGGAAAAAATGCAAACAAAGAATATTCGTAATTTCTCTATTATCGCGCATATAGATCATGGCAAATCGACGATTGCTGATCGTCTTATTGAATATACTGGCACTTTATCGAAACGTGAAATGGAAGCGCAAGTCCTTGATCAAATGGATTTAGAACGTGAACGTGGGATTACGATCAAAGCGCAAGCTGTTCGTCTAGACTATGTTGGTAAAGATGGTCAAATGTATCAAATTAATTTAATTGATACACCAGGTCATGTCGATTTTACTTATGAAGTATCAAGAAGTTTAGCTGCTTGTGAAGGCGCACTGCTCGTTGTTGATGCTGCGCAGGGAATTGAAGCGCAAACGTTAGCAAACGTATACCTCGCATTAGAAAACGATTTGGAAATCATTCCAGTTATCAATAAAATTGACTTACCAAGTGCGGAACCAGAAAAGGTAAAACAAGAAATAGAAGATGTTATCGGTTTGGATACAACGGATGCTGTTCTTGCCAGTGCAAAAGTTGGGATTGGTATCGAAGAAATTTTAGATGCCATTGTAGCGAAAGTGCCAGCACCAAGTGGTAGTACGAGTGCGCCGCTGAGTGCGCTAATCTTTGATTCCCATTTTGATGCTTATAAAGGCGTTATTGCTTATGTGCGGGTTATGGATGGAGCGATCAAACCTGGCATGAAATTAAAAATGATCGCAACGAATAAAGAATTTGAAGTAACCGAGGTTGGCTGTTTTAGACCAGCTTTAACCAATATAGAAGAACTTGGTACGGGTCAGGTTGGTTTTGTTTCTGGTAGCATAAAGAATGTAAAAGATGTTCGTGTTGGGGATACCATTACAGATGCGAGTCGTCCAGTTGCAAAAGCATTGCCTGGGTATCGCGGGATCAATCCAATGGTATATTGTGGTTTGTATCCAGTGGATAGTTCCGATTACGATAATTTAAAAGATGCGTTAGAAAAATTGCAATTGAATGATGCTTCGTTATTATTCGAGCCAGAAACTTCGATTGCCTTAGGGTTTGGTTACCGTTGTGGTTTTCTAGGCTTGCTTCATATGGATGTTATTCAAGAACGTTTGGAACGCGAATACAATTTAAGCTTAATTACAACAGCACCGAGTGTAATTTACCATGTCTATAAGACGAATGGTGAAATGATTAAAATTGATAATCCTTCACATTTACCACCAGTTACAGAAATAGAGCGTATTGATGAACCCTATGTAAGAGCAACAGTGATTGTGCCAAATGATTATGTGGGTACAGTGATGGAACTTTCACAAGAAAAACGCGGTGAATTCAAAGACATGAAATATCTTGATGTGAATCGTGTCATGGTCACGTATCATATTCCACTCAGTGAAATTATTTATGATTATTTTGATCGTTTGAAATCCTCTACGCGTGGTTACGCTTCGCTTGATTATGAAATAACCGATTATCAAACCTCTAAGTTAGTGAAGTTAGATATCCTACTCAATGGCGATCCTGTAGATGCTTTATCAGTTATCGTACATAAAGATAAAGCATCGCATCGTGGGCGTCAATTGGCAGAAAAATTAAAAGGTATCATTCCACAGCAAATGTTTGAAATTCCGATTCAAGCGGCTGTTGGTAATAAAGTAATCGCCCGTGAGACGGTTCGCGCGATGCGTAAGGATGTATTGGCAAAATGTTACGGCGGTGATATTTCTCGTAAACGTAAATTGCTAGAAAAACAAAAAGAAGGTAAAAAACGCATGAAGTCAGTGGGGAATGTTGAAATTCCACAAGAAGCGTTTATGGCAATTTTGAAAATTGACTAAGCTTAGGAGTGGTGTTATGAATTTGGGGTTATATATTCATATACCGTTTTGTCAGCAAAAATGTTTTTATTGCGACTTTCCTTCCTACGCAAATATAGAGGATTTACAGGAAGACTATACAGCCGCCTTGCGCCGAGAAATTGCTGCGCAAGGCGGTCTTTTCTCTGCATACGTTGTAGATACGATTTATATTGGCGGCGGTACACCAACGGTATTAAGCGCCAAGCTGCTGAAACAAATCATTGCTGAGGTAAAACAAGTTTTTGTGATTTCACCAGAGGTAGAATGGACGATAGAAGTCAATCCTGGGACAGTTGATGAAGAAAAATTAACGATGCTTTTTCAAAATGGAGTAAATCGTTTAAGCTTTGGCGTGCAGAGTTTTAACGATGCTGTATTAAAAAAAATTGGCCGTATTCATGATCGACAGCAATCAATTGAAGCCATCAATTTGGCAGAAAAAGTTGGCTTTCAAAATATGAGTCTAGATTTAATGTATGGCTTACCAAAGCAAACAATGGAGGATCTCAAGGAAAGTATTGCCCAAGCCGCTAAACTTGCTGTCAAACATATTTCTATTTATGGGTTAAAAGTTGAACCTGGTACCATATTTGCAAAGTTAGAGGAAAAAAATCAACTTGCTTTGCCGAGTGAAGAAGTAGACGAAGCGATGTATGAACTTGTGATGAATTCTTTGCCGCAATATGGTTATCAGCGCTATGAAATATCAAATTTTGCGCGCAGTGGTTTTGAAAGTAAACATAATTTGAAATATTGGCAAGATCAGCCTTATCTTGGGCTAGGGGCTTCAGCCCATTCTTATTTTGAAGCCAAGCGTTTTTCAAATGTATCGAATGTAAGAGAATACATTCAGCGAATTTCTACAGGAGCATCCCAGCGGGAACAGTGTGAAAAACTCGATCCCAAGGTATTAATGGAAGAATTTTGTTTTTTGGCACTGAGAACAAAAAGTGGCATTGATATAGAAAAATTTGATGCAAAATTTAGTAGTAACTTTTTTTCTGTTTATGGTCATATTATAGATAGTCTGAGAACAAAAAAGTTAATCGAACAAGATGGAAAATACATTTATTTAACTGCTTTAGGGATGAAATTTGGTAATCAAGTCTTTTGTGAATTTTTATTAGATTAAAATGAAGTTGTTTATTGACATTTTAATTAAGTAGTGGTATGTTTTTATTAGACATTAGCACTCACTAGTATAGAGTGCTAACAATAGGAGGTGGGAAGATGCTTGATGAGCGTAAACGAAAAATTCTCCAGGCTATAATTAATGATTATATTTCCACCGCAGAACCTATTGGTTCAAGGACAATTGCTCGTAAATATGACCTTGGGATTAGTCCGGCTACCATTCGTAATGAAATGGCGGATTTAGAATTACTTGGGTATATTGAGCAACTCCATACTTCTTCAGGGCGTATTCCTTCGGCGAAAGGCTATCGACTTTATGTGGATGCCTTGTTATCACCGGAGACGATAACTGAAAAGGAAATCAATTTAATCAGTAATTGGTATGATGTAAAAGTAAGACGGGTTGAGGAAGTATTCCAAGAAACTGCAAAAATCATATCAAGAATGACTAAAAATATTTCGTTGGTTTTAGCACCACAGTTATCACAAGCTACATTTAGATATTTGCAATTTTTACCGTTAGATGAAAGTCGTGTCATCGTTGTGGTTATGACAGATTCTGGATTTGTTGAAAATAAAGTAATTGTCATGCCAAGCGGCACTACTGTTGAAGATTTACAACGCATTGCTTTGGTTGTAAATAAACATTTGGCAGGGCAAGCTTTAGATTCGATTAAGCCGTCTGTTTTACGAAAGATTAAAGCAGATGTACTCGCAAATTCAAGTTTCTTTGACGTTGCAATGGAAGCGATTAGCCAAGCTCTCACCGTTGATAAAAAAGAACGTGTTTACCTAGGTGGTACGACACAACTTTTAAATCAACCGGAATTTCGCGATATTGATAAAGTAAAAAGTATTTTTTTGATGCTTGAGGAAGAACAATTGTTGTGTGATTTATTGCACGCACACGATGGTGAAGGCATTGCTGTTACGATTGGTCAAGAAAATAAATATAGTGGGATTCAAGAGTGCAGTATGATTAGTGCGACCTATAAGCTAGATGGTCAAATTATCGGTACGATTGCAGTACTTGGACCAACGCGAATGGAATATGGTAAAATTATGACATTGCTTGATTTTATGAATAGTAATCTAGGGCAAATATTAAAAAAATATAAGTTATAGAAGTTTTTATAACGATATATTTGGAGGAGTACCCAAATGACATTAAAGCAGACAGAAAGTAGTGCTGAAGTGGAAGGTAAGTTGTCAGCTTTGGTGACGAATGCAAATGCTATTCGTGCTGTAAGTAATGCGGTCGAAGGTACAATTGGACCTAAAGGGCTAGATACTATGCTCGTGGATCGTTTTGGTGAAGTAATTATAACTAATGATGGTGTAACCATATTAGATAAAATGGAAGTCGATCATCCAGCTGCACGCCTATTGATTCATATTGCGAAAGCGCAGCAAGCTGAAATTGGTGATGGAACAACAACCGCAACAATTATGGCTGCTGCGTTAGTAACTGAAGGTCTTGATCAAGTAATACGTGGCGTGCCAGTTACAAAAGTGATTGAAGGAATTAAATTTGGTATTGCAGAGGCTTTAGCTGCTATCAAAGCAAATGGTCGACAAGTTGAGCATCTGAATGATAGAATGTTAAAGAATATTGCGATCGTTGCAGGTCGTGAATATGGCGATATTGCAAATCTTGTTATTGAAGCTGCCAATTTGATTGGCGAAGAAAAGCTTTGTGAGTCTCATTTTAAGTTATCAGATATCATTAGTTCACAAGAATGTGCTGAAAATCAAGTATTCATGGGGGTAGTTATCCATAAACAACGCATGAGCACCGAGATGCCAAAGCATTTTCACAATGCGAAGGTATTAAGTATTGATGATGCTTTGCAATGTGAAGAAATCAGTAGTGAGGCCCTTGGTACAGAGGCAGGCTTTCAAAAATATATGGATCTACAAAATGAGTTTAAAGTAAATGTTCAAAAGATCATTGATCTAAAAGTAAATGTGATATTAGTAGATCGCAATGTGAGTGAGGTAGCCGAGGAGATGTTTACGGATGCTGGCATTATGGTGCTTAGGCGTGTGGAACATATGGAATTGGAGCGTGTGGCTGAACATGTTGGTGCACGACTGATTAAACGTACGGGTATAAAAAAAGCAAATTCGGATATTGAAAAATATATTGGTTATGCTAGTGAAGTATATGAAGATGAGAGACTCAAACAAGTACGTATATTAGGTGGTAAAGGCAAGCCCATGGCGACTGTTTTGGTTGGTGCAGCAACGAAAGAGGTTGCTGGTGAACGCGAACGTATTGCTAAAGATGCAGCATCAAGTGTGCAGGCTGCGGTAAAAGGCGGTTATGTATCAGGAGGCGGTTCAATTGAAATCGCAGTTGCAAGGCAAGTACAAACAATGCGTCAAACAATCAAAGGGATGGCTGCCTATGGCGTAGATTGTGTAGTGCATGCGCTGAGGCACCCACTATCGCAAATCGTTGAAAATGCTGGCTTTAACCAACTAGAAAAAGTAGAAGAAGTGATCAGTGCTCAAATTGAGCACAAGTGCAATACGTTAGGTATAGATTGCGATACTGGGAAGGTTGTGGATATGCTGGAACTTGGCGTGGTTGATCCAATGTTAGTCAAGTATCATGCTATTAAAGCAGCAGGCGAGGTCGCAGTTGCAATATTAAGAATTGATAAGATCATTCGTAAAGTGGCGGAAGGCAGCGCTGATAAGGTAGTGCCTATGCCTGATATTTAAAGAGGTGAAGAGTACAATAATGGCAGAAGAGCAAAAAAAAGAAACTGTAGAAAATGTAGAAGGTCAAGAAAACAATGAACAAGTGGTAGAAACTGCAGAAGAAGTAACAGAAAATGATGAAGCTGCACGTTTTCAATCCGAATTAGAAGCAAAAGATAAACTTGTGCAAGAACAAGTCGATCGTGTAAAACGTTTGCAAGCTGATTTTGATAATTTTAGGCGTCGTACACGGCAAGAAAAAGAAGAATTATCCGCAATTGTTTCACAAAATTTAATCAAAGAATTGTTGCCACTACTAGATAATTTTGAACGTGCTTTAGCAGCTGAGTTAAGCGCAGAAAGCAGTTCTTTAAAAGATGGCGTTGAAATGATTTACAAACAATTCGTTGCTACTTTAGAAAGAAATGGTCTTGAACCAATCAATGCAGTAGGTCAAAAGTTTGATCCTAACTTTCATGAAGCAATCATGCGTGTTGCTGATGAAACACAGGAAGATGACACTGTTATGGAAGAATTACAACGTGGTTATAGCGTATGCGGTCGCGTTGTAAGACCAAGTATGGTAAAAGTAGTTAGTAATTAAAATTTACTTATAGATAAAAAAGATTGATATATTTTGCAAGGGGGATTTTATAATGGCAAAAGTAATAGGTATTGACTTAGGTACAACAAACTCAGTAGTAGCAGTAATGGAAGGTGGCGAACCTACTGTTATAGCGAATACAGAAGGTAGTCGTCTTACTCCATCGGTGGTTGGTTTCTCAAAAACTGGTGAACGTTTGGTAGGACAATTAGCAAAACGTCAAGCAGTATCAAATCCTGATAATACGTTTAGCTCAATTAAACGTCATATGGGTACTGATTATAAAGTAACTGTTGATGGCAAACAATATACACCACAAGAAATTTCGGCAATGATTTTACAAAAATTAAAAACAGATGCAGAATCCTATCTTGGTGAAACTGTAACACAAGCAGTTATTACAGTTCCTGCATATTTCAATGATAGCCAACGTCAAGCAACAAAAGATGCTGGTAAAGTTGCTGGTCTTGAGGTACTTCGTATTATTAATGAACCTACAGCAGCAGCGCTTGCTTACGGCATGGATAAAGGTGAAGAACACACAATTTTAGTATTTGACTTAGGTGGTGGTACATTCGACGTATCCATTCTTGAATTGGGTGATGGTGTATTTGAAGTTAAAGCAACCAACGGTAACAACCGTCTGGGTGGTGATGATTTCGATGCGCGCGTAATGAAGTGGATGGTTGCTGAATTCAAAAAAGAAAGTGGTATTGATTTATCCGATGATAAAATGGCAACACAACGTTTACTTGAAGCATCAGAAAAAGCAAAAATTGAATTGTCTGGTGTTCTATCAACCAATATCAATTTACCATTCATTACAGCTGATGCATCTGGTCCAAAACATTTAGACTTAACGTTAACTCGTGCTAAATTTGATGAATTAACTGCAGACCTTGTAGAAGCAACTATGGGACCAACTCGTCAAGCATTACAAGATTCTGGTCTTTCTGCTAGTGAAATCGACAAAATTATCTTAGTTGGTGGTTCTAGCCGTATTCCAGCAGTGCAAGAAGCAATTAAGAAAAATCTTAGCAAAGAACCACACCGTGGTGTAAATCCAGATGAATGTGTTGCAATTGGTGCAGCAATTCAAGCTGGTGTGCTTGTTGGTGAAGTAAAAGACGTATTATTACTTGATGTAACTCCACTTTCCTTAGGTATTGAAACTTTGGGTGGCGTTTGCACAAAAATCATCGAACGTAATACGACAATCCCAACTTCTAAGAGCCAAACATTTTCAACCGCTGCTGATAATCAACCATCTGTTGATATTCATGTACTTCAAGGAGAACGTGAAATGGCAGCAGGCAACAAAACACTTGGTCGTTTTGAATTATCTGATATTCCACCAGCTCCAAGAGGTGTACCTCGAATTGAAGTTACATTTGATATTGATGCCAATGGTATCGTGCATGTATCAGCAAAAGACCTTGGCACTGGTAAAGAACAGAAAATTACCATTACCACTTCCGGTGGCATGAGTAATGATGATATCGATCGCATGGTAAAAGAAGCAGAAGCACATGCAGCTGAAGATAAACAACGTAAAGAAGAAGTTGAAGTAAGAAATAACGCTGATTCTTTAGTATATCAGTCGGAAAAGACGATTAAAGATCTAGGCGATAAAGCAGATAAAGCACAAGTAGAAAAAATCCAAGCGGCTGCAGAAAAAGTAAGAGAAGCTTTAAAAGGAACAGACCTTGAAGCAATCAAAACTGCAACTGAAGAGCTTACAAAACCTTTATATGAAATGAGTGCAGCAGCATATCAAGCCGCAGAAGCACAAAACCCAGGTACTGGGCAAGGCGCTCCTAATGCACAAGCTGGCGAACAAACGAAAAAAGATGAAAATGTAGTCGATGCTGAATATAAAGTGGTTGACGACGAAAAAAAATAATGTAACTTAAGATGAATATATAGTAAATGCCGATTGACTCCGACTAATTTTTGGTCGGAGTCTTACGGCTAAATGATACATGTTTAGGATGGTGTAATGTGAGTAAGCGCGATTATTATGAAGTGCTAGGTGTATCTAAAAATGCATCAGATGACGAAATAAAAAAAGCATTTAGAAAACTAGCAAGAAAGTATCATCCTGACGTTAATCGTGATGATCCTAAAGTGGCAGAAGTGAAATTTAAAGAAGCAAACGAAGCCTATGAAGTTTTGTCAGATTCTAAGCGTCGGGAACAATATGATCAGTTTGGTCATGCTGCTTTTGATGGCAGTGGCGGCGGTGCTGGTGGATTCGGTGGATTTAGTAGCGGTGGTGCTGGTGGTTTTGGTGATATCTTTGATATGTTCTTTGGTGGGCAAGGTGGATTTGGTGGTTCACGCCAACCAGGACCAGAACGTGGCAGTGACTTACGCTATGATTTAGAAATCGAGTTTAAAGAAGCCGCTTTTGGTAAAGAAGTTGAACTGAACATTCCTCGTACAGAAGAATGTGATAGTTGTCATGGTTCTGGGGCTGCCCCTGGAACGCATCCAGAAACTTGTCCAACTTGTAAAGGAGCAGGACAAGTGCAATTCGCCCAAAATACACCGTTTGGTCGCATGGTCAATACCAAGGTTTGTGATCGCTGTGGTGGTGAAGGTAAAATTGTTCATACGCCTTGTAAAACTTGCGGTGGTAAAGGGAAAAAACGTGTAAAACGTAAAATTAGCGTAAAAGTTCCAGCTGGTGTTGATAATGGTTCTAGAATTAGAGTTAGCAATGCAGGCGAATCTGGTACACGTGGCGGTTCTACTGGTGATTTATACGTTTATATTTTCGTAAAACCTCATAAGTTATTTCAACGTGAAGGTACAGAGGTTATCTGTGAAGTACCGATTACTTTTGTTCAAGCATCTCTTGGTGATGAAATTGAGGTGCCTACTTTGGACGGAAATGTAAAGATGAAAATTCCTGAGGGAGTACAATCTGGGACAATCTTGCGTTTGAAAAACAAAGGAATTCCACATTTGCGTGGTCAAGGTCGTGGTGACCAACATGTAAGAGTAAAAGTATTGACGCCACAAAAATTGAATGAAAAACAAAAAGATATGCTTCGTGAATTTGCACAAGCAAGCGGTGAAAATGTAAACCCCGAGCAAAAAAGTTGGTTTAAAAAGTTTTTTTAAACGATAATGAAGCATAAAATATGTAGCAAAAGCCGAGGAATATACCTCGGCATTGCTTGTCTAAGGCAATAAATTGTTAAGGGAGAGATTGATCATGAAATGGGCTGAGATTAGTATCAAAACAACACATGAAGCAAATGAAATTATTGCGGAAATTTTTCATGGATTAGGAGCTACTGGTGTCGTAATAGAAGACCCTAAACTTGTCAATGAATATCGTGTTTCAGGAGCTTGGGATTATACCGATATACCAGAAGCAATAAATACAGAAGTTGTTACAGTTAAAGCCTATTTACCTGTTGACGAAGAGCTAGACGACAAGCTTCGTGCATTTGAAAAAGAAGTGGACCAATTAGCAGGAAATAATATTGATAAAGGTCTGGGCGATATCTCTTGCAATCAGATTCAAGAGGAAGATTGGGCTACTTCATGGAAGGAATTTTTTCATCCATTAAAAGTTGGCGGTATTATTGTGATTAAACCATCCTGGGAAGAATATCATGCAAGTCCAAATGATATTATCATTGAACTTGATCCTGGTATGGCCTTTGGTACAGGAACGCATCATACGACGGCAATGTGTATTCGTGAGTTAGAAACAATTATCACTGGTGGCATGGAAGTATTTGATGTTGGTACTGGTTCTGGGGTGCTTGCTATTGCGGCGGCAAAACTTGGTGCGACAAAAGTCACCGCAGTTGATTTTGATCCATTAGCGGTTAAGATTGCGAAAGATAATTTGGACATTAATCATGTAGCTGATATTATTAGCGTCGGTCAAGGTGATTTATTGAAAGGCGTAGATGGTAAAGCAGATGTGATTATTGCCAACATCATTGCTGACATCATCATTCTTTTATTAGAGGATATACCAAATAAATTAAAAATTGGTGGGACCATGATTGCGAGTGGAATCATCGCAGACCGCTTGGGAGATGTAACAGAAGTGGTGCTAACCCAAGGCCTTATCGTCGATAAAGTAATTGAAGAAGGTGGCTGGGCTACGATGGTTATTCGTAACGGAGGAGTCTGATCGTGAGAAGGTTTTTCGTCAGTGACCCGTTAGCGGATATCGTAACAATAACAGGCGAAGATGCACATCATATTATACATGTGCTTCGTTATAAGATTGGTCAATATCTGATCGTTGTAGATGGTGATGGCAGAATTGCTAAAACAGAAATTACAGACATAGCTGAGTATACAGTAGTTGTAAAAATAATAGAGTATCTCGAAGAAAATACTGAAGCACCCATCGAGGTTATATTGGCGCAATGTTTGCCAAAATCAGATAAGATGGATTTTATCGTACAAAAAGCGGTAGAATTAGGTGTTCATAGAATTTGTCCGCTTATGAGTGAAAATTGTGTGGTAAAATATGATCACGCAAAAAAAGAGGCGCGCCAGAAAAAATGGCAGAAGATCGCAAATGAGGCGGCGAAACAATGTGGGAGAACCCTGTTGCCAAGTGTACAGCCGATTGCTCTTTTAAAGGATTTATTTCTAGAATTAGAGCATAACGTAGAAGTATTTATGTGTTATGAAGGACAAGCTGATAGCTCTCTTAAGACTCTACTAGAAACAACGATGGCCAGTAAATTCTTGATTATCATCGGGCCAGAGGGCGGGTTTAGCCCAGCAGAAGTGGTACTTTGTAAAGGGAATGGTGCAAAAGTCGTTACCATGGGACCACGGATCTTGCGAACAGAGACGGCTTCGCTTGCGGCAGTTAGTTTAGTTATGTATCAAAATGGTGATTTAGGAGGTTGATGTTTTGCCAAAGGTTGCTTTAACAACATTAGGTTGTAAAGTGAATCAGTTTGAAACTGAGGTCATGGAAGGTCTGTTTAAAGAACGTCAGTATGATATTGTTGCTTTTGATGAAAAAGCTGATTTTTATATTATTAATACTTGTTCAGTAACGCATTTAGGTGAAAAAAAATCTCGTCAGCTAATTCGCAGGGCTAAGAGGCTCAATCCACAGTCAATTATTGCTGTTACAGGTTGCTATGCCCAAATCGCTCCTGATCAAGTCGAGGCGATTGAAGGTGTAAAAGTAATCGTTGGAACCAAAGAACGCAATAAAATCGTTGATTTAGTAGAACGAGCGGCTCATGAAGAAGGCGTTGTGAACGCGATAACAGATATTATGAAGGCAAAAGAATTTGAAGATATTCCGCTTTTTGCTGCACCGGGTAGAACACGAGCCTTCTTGAAAATTCAAGAGGGTTGTACTAATTTCTGTACATATTGTATTATTCCTTATGCAAGAGGACCACTTCGTTCTCGCAAACTGAAAAGTCTAAAAGAAGAAGCCGAAAAGCTTGTTCAGGCAGGGTTTAAAGAAATTGTTTTGACGGGAATTCATTTAGGCGCATATGGGCGAGATTTAGCAGAAAACATAAACTTAGCCGATGCAGTGAAAGTAGTTCTTGGACTTCAGGATTTAAAACGGTTAAGATTGGGGTCATTAGAATCGATTGAATTATCGCCAGTTTTGTTTGATATTTTATGTAAGGATGAGCGTTTCTGCCCGCATTTGCACTTGCCGTTACAAGCTGGTCATGATGATATTTTAAAAATGATGAATCGTCATTATGATACGGCAGAATTTAGACAAGTTATCCATAAGGTTATGGATATGGTACCAAATGTTGCGATTTCTACAGATATCATTGTCGGTTTTCCAGGGGAAACCGATGAAATGTTTGAACAAAGCTTGGTCTTTGCCAAGTCGATGGATTTTGCAAAGATTCATGTATTTCCTTATTCAAAACGTCAAGGTACGCCAGCGGCGACCTTTTCCAATCAGGTGGATGAGCATGTCAAAAAAGAGCGGGCTCACGTTATGCAGATGATGGCAGACGAAAAAGCGCAGGAATATTGTAAACGTTTTATTGGTAAAACATTATCAGTGCTATTTGAATCAGAACATGAAGGCATTGTTGATGGTTTAACTGATAATTATGTCCGAGTTTATGTAGAAGCTAATTCCGTATTATGTGGTGAAATTTATAATGTTTCATTGGAAAAAGTATATAAAGACGGTTTATGGGGTAAAATTTGCAAATAAGTTAGTATATAAAGCAGGTAATTTGTAAAAAAAGGCGAATAAAATATAAAGTGTATTAATAGGATATGCTTTGATTTGTACTGGAAAGGGGGTGACCGATATGGACTGCATTTTTTGTGAGATTGCTAACAAAGAAATTCCAACGAATTTTGTTTATGAAGATGAGTTTGTCGTGGCGTTTAACGATATTAGCCCAGTGGCTCCTGTTCATGTATTAGTGGTACCCAAAAAACATATTGCGAACCTTCTTGAATTAACCAGTGATGATGGCCAATTGATGCTACATATCATGGCAACTGTTATTCCTAAGATTGCGAATGAACAAGGTTTGGCAGAAAATGGTTTCCGCTTGGTAGTGAATACGAAAGAGGATGGTGGACAAACCGTACCTCATTTGCATTTTCATATACTAGGAGCAAGAACGATGGCTTGGCCACCAGGTTAATGTTGACAATAAAACCATAGTTCATGTATAATGTTTAGGTGTAGTTAAGCAGTACACTCCCATGTCGAGTGGAGGGGGGGAAAATAGATGTCAGAAGTTAAAGTTGGAAAAAACGAAACAATTGATAGTGCACTCCGTAGATTTAAACGTACTTGCCAAAAAGCTGGTACTCTTGCTGAGGTTAGAAAACGTGAACACTATGAAAAACCTAGTGTAAAACGTAAGAAAAAATCCGAAGCTGCACGTAAACGTAAATTTAAAGCTTAAATTTCGTTTCGGAGGTATGAGAAAATATGTCTCTTAAAGAACAATTGACTGAAGATATGAAGCAGGCAATGAAAGCGAGAGAAGCAGGTAAATTGCGCCTTTCTGTTATTCGTATGGTTCGTTCTGCTATAAAGAATGTTGAGATTGACAGTAAAAAGGAGCTTGCTGAAGAAGGCGTTCTTGATATAGTCTCTAAAGAAGTAAAAATGCGCAGAGATTCAATGGAAGAGTTCAAGAAAGCAAATCGTCAAGATTTGGTTGATCAACTTGAACAAGAAATTGCAATATTATTGCCATATCTTCCTCAACAGTTAACTGAAGCTGAAGTTCGTGCTTTAGTCAGTGAGTCTGTAGTAGCAAGTGGTGCTATTACTCCAAAAGATATGGGCAAAGTTATGGCGCTATTGATGCCGAAAGTAAAAGGTCGTGCCGATGGTAAGTTAGTAAACAACATTGTGCGTGAACTATTAAATCAATAAGATGAATCCAGTACTTTTTAAGTACTGGATTTTATTTTTGCATAAATGTAGGAATTCATGTAATATTTGTGGAATAGATTAAGAGAGTTATATAAATATTATATTTATATTATATTTATATGGGAAAAGTAATTGTATTGTGTATGTTTATTTACAAACAGTTGCTGAAAAGATGCAGATGAAAGGAGGCCTTAGCATTATGCAACCAGAATTTTGGGCATTACCAATCATAAAGATACTGTTAATCACGATCATATTTTTATCCTTGTTAGTTGAAGTGAAAACAGCGGGTATGGGGATTGGAGCCTTGCTTGGTATTATTGCAGCGGGGGTATTCTTTTTTAGTCAATTGGTAACTGGTATGGTGAGCTTTTTTGAAATCGCAATGTTTTTAGGCGGAGTTTTGTTTATTGTCATTGAACTACTGACGCCTGGCATCGGGATATTTGCTGGACTGGGAATGATTGCTATTCTATATAGCTTCATATTAGCTCTTGGTGGGGGAAGTTCCGCAATATATTTACTCATCGTCAGTCTAATCCTTGCTATCGTTATTTTTGCTCTGGTAGTGAGAAAATTACCTTCGAGTAAACTATGGTCAAAGGTTGTTCTAAAAGACACGTCAACGGTCAGTAAGGGCTATATTAGTACCAATGATTACAGTGGATTTTTAGGCAAAGAAGGTTATGTTATTACCGAACTTCGTCCAGCTGGGACTGTTTCTATTGATGAAGTAAAGCTTGACGTTGTATCAGAAGGTAGTTACATTGAAAAAGATGCTAGAATCGAAGTTGTTTCTATCCAAGGGAGTCGTATTGTCGTTAGACGAATCTAGTGAAGATAGCAACTAGTATTGACTAGGTTTATCTAGATTTTACTATATGAGTTTATTGCAAGATGCTTTGTTAGGGAAGTACCCTAATTTTGAAATGGAGGTTTTTGATTTGGAAGTATTACTTGGTTCAGGTTTATTACTTGTTTTGGTTATTGTTGCGGTTATGGTGTTTTTGCATTTCGTCCCATTGGGTTTATGGATCTCTGCCATCGCTGCTGGAGTAAGAGTGAGCATTGTTACGTTGGTAGGAATGAGACTTCGGCGTGTGCCTCCAGCCCATATTGTTATGCCACTCATTAAGGCGAATAAAGCTGGTATTGATGTCAGTGTGAATCAATTAGAAGCCCATTATTTAGCAGGCGGGAATGTTGACCGCGTAATTGATGCATTGATTGCCGCACATAGAGCGGAAATTCCATTGCCTTTCGCACGCTCCGCTGCGATTGACCTTGCCGGTCGTGATGTGTTACAAGCAGTGCAAATGAGCGTTAATCCACAAGTGATTGAGACACCAGTCGTTTCTGCTGTCGCGCATAATGGGATTGAGCTGAAAATTAAAGCGCGTGTTACCGTAAGGGCTAATATTGATCGCTTGGTCGGTGGTGCGGGCGAAGCTACGATTATTGCTAGAGTAGGCGAAGGCATTGTAACGACTGTTGGTTCTTCAGTTGATCATAAAGATGTACTAGCAAATCCAGACCATATTTCAAGAACTGTTTTAGCAAAAGGGCTAGATGCAGGCACAGCCTTCGAAATTCTCTCTATAGATATTGCCGATGTTGATGTAGGTCGTAATATTGGCGCGGAACTTATGACAGACCAAGCGGAAGCTGATAAACGAATTGCCCAAGCGAAAGCTGAAGAACGTCGGGCGATGGCTGTAGCCAAAGAGCAAGAAATGAAAGCATATACACAGGAAATGAGTGCAAAAGTCGTGGAAGCACAATCAGAAGTGCCTCATGCGATGGCAGCAGCCCTTCGCGAAGGTAGAATTGGCGTAATGGACTATTACAATATGAATAACATTACTGCTGATACACAAATGCGTGAAGCAATTAGTAAAGCCGGTGTTCCTCAAGGTCAAGGGCAAGCTTCAAGCCAAGACCGCCCAGTTAGGTAACGGTTATGGAGCTAGTATTTGCAATCATTGCTTTTGTTGTATTTAGTGTGATAACGGATGCGATTGAAGGCAAGAAAAAGAAAAGGCAACAATCTGAATTGCCGGATACTAAATCGAAAATAAAGATAAAAGTTGGCGCACAAGAAAAACGACCAGAAATTATTCTTCCGCCAATCAAAGGTGCCCCAACCATGCAATCGGATAAGTCAATTGTTTATGCTGAAGCAGCAATGGTAGTGAAAACGAAACCAATAGAAAAAATAAAAAAATCGGAAAAGGTGAACAATCAGCCGTTAGAAACGGAAGTAAAACCAGTCAATCCAGTTGTTATTCAGCCCGAAGTAATTCTTAGCGCAGTCTGTTATGCGCAAATATTACAACCACCCAAGGCGTATCAATATATGGCAACACGCTCCTGTCAGAGCGATTGGAACAATGCGAAATAATCGTTGTTAGACGGAGAACTAGGTAACTACAATATGTGGTGACCTAGTTCTTTTTTGTTATAGGTTAGTTGCTTCTGCATACATATAGTATGAAGGGGTGAGGTAAATGCGTAGACGAAGTAAATTGGCGCGATTGGCTAAGGCTTTGGATTTGCCAGATGATATTGTTCTCGATTTGCCAAGAATTACAATGCTTGGCAATCAACAACTCTTAATTGAAAATCATCGGGGCATTATTGAATACACCTCTTCTTGTATTAAAATCAATTTAAATCAAGGCTGTTTATGTGTACGGGGCGAAAAGTTGACGTTAGGACATCTACAAAAAGAGCAAATTTTAATTGAAGGAATGGTGGGGGAGCTAAAGTATGACACATAAAATTTCTAGCTATATCAATGGCGCGGTGAAAATAAAGGTTCAAGGTGAAAACCAAGAACGTTTTATCAATCTTTGTATTTCTAAGCAAATGCAATTGTGGGGCGTGAGGAAGCTAGAAGATAGTTTATTTATTTGGTTATCATTACATGATTTTTTTCATATTCGTGGTGCTGTAAGGAAAGCCAAGGTAAAAGTATTTGTTGTAAATTCCTATGGTTTACCTTTCTTTTTTAAACGGTTAAAGCGTCGCAAAATATTACTTTATGGTGCGATTGTTTTTCTTATTGCAATTTATATTTTGAGCGGTTATATTTGGTTTATTGACATTGTTGGTTTGAAAAATATTCCTCAAGAAAAAATTAATCGGATGATAGAGGCAAATGGTTTGCGTATTGGGGCTAGTCAGGATGAAATAGATACTAAAAATTTAGAAAAAGAAATTTTATTATCGGTACCTGACGTTGCTTGGGTGGAAATTCATTTTACTGGAACGAGAGCGGTAGTGGAAATTGTTGAAAAAGTAGTAGCGCCATCGGAGGATAAATCACCGGGGGATTTGATTGCTGATAAGGCAGGAACGATTACGGAATGTATCACCATTATGGGGGAAAGTAAAGTTAAAGTTGGTGATAAGGTTCAAGTTGGTGATGTATTACTTAAGGGAATTGGGAAAAATAATGAAGAAATACGAGCAAAAGGAATCGTGAAAGCACATGTAGAATATGAAAGTTTTGGTGAATCATTATTAGAAGAACAACACTATACCTTGACGGGTAACCAGAAATTTGGCGTAAAAATAAATTTTTGTGGACAAATGATTGAATTAAATCAAGTGAATTTAGCTGATTTTCCAGCTTTTGAGCATGAGGTTATTGTTAAAAGCATTCCTCGGTGGAGGAATAGTGACTTCGTTGTCGAAACTATTATAGATGTTTATCATGAATTAGAAGTTGATACGATTGCGATAGATGAAATAGAAGCAAAGAAAATTGCCATGCGAGAAGCGTTGTTGGAAAATAAATTACAAATTCCGCCGGATGCTTATGTTATAGCCCAGGACCTTACTGTAATTGATACGGAAGACTCAAATTTAATTCGGGTAAAGTTGACGATAGAAACAGAAGAGTTGATTGGTATGTATAATCAATATAATAAGGAGTAAGGAGGCTGAGTTTTGCAGGAGATTGCAGAAAAAAGGTTTAGTTTAGAAGATAAAAAAACAGCATTAGCATTGCTGGGTCATAATGACGAATACTTCAATGCTTTTTGTAAAGAATTTCATTGCCAAATCACGAGTCGTGGTGATGAAATTATGATAAAAGGAGAATCTAGTGAAGTTATAAAGGTAGAAAAAGTCTTGCAAGAATTATTGTTTTTGCATAAACAAGGCAATACAATTACGATGCATGAAGTGCGCTATAGTATTGATTTAGTGAATAAAGGCAAGGGCGACTCATTACATCATTTGTTTAGTGACGTTATCTTAGTTACAGCGAAGGGCCGGCAAGTAAAACCAAAAACTTTAGGGCAGCGTGTTTATTTAGATGCGATTAAGCAAAATTATATTACATTGGGAATAGGTCCTGCTGGAACAGGGAAAACTTATCTTGCTGTTGTTATGGCTGTGGCGGCACTTCGTAATAAAGAAGTGGAACGGATTGTTTTAACTAGGCCGGCAGTTGAAGCTGGAGAAAGATTAGGCTTTTTACCAGGTGATTTACAAGATAAAGTCGATCCTTATCTAAGGCCATTATATGATGCGTTATATGATATTCTAGGATTGGAAACATTTCAAAAATTTATGTCCAAAAATATCATTGAGGTAGCGCCGCTCGCTTATATGCGTGGGCGTACGCTCGACGATTCTTTTGTTATTTTAGATGAAGCACAAAATACCACAGCGCAGCAGATGAAGATGTTTCTAACAAGGCTAGGATTTGGCTCCAAGATGGTAGTAACTGGTGATTTAACGCAAACAGACTTACCACGAGGTGTATTATCTGGACTGGCGGAAGCGCAAGCTGTGCTGGCGAATGTGGAAGGAATTCAATGTATTCATCTTGAAGCTGGTGACGTTATTCGTCACGAAGTGGTAGGAAGAATTGTTCGGGCTTATGATTTGTATGGGCAAAAAAATGCAATGCAAACTGAAAAGTAAGGCAGGTGTATTTAATTGAAATCAATAGGTAGACGCTTGCAGCTGTTTTTGTTCAAACAGGAACGACTGCATACAAAACCTGCAACAAGGCGGATGGTTCTTGGCGTAGTGTTTTTGTTTTTGTTTTTGGTGGTACTGTCTGTTGATATTAGTTCAGATAAAGTAGATGTTGAAGAAGGAACAGTAAGTGACCGTGATATTATTGCAACACGTACGGTATCCTATATTGATACAGCGAAAACAAAAAAATTAGAAGAAGAGGTTGTGGCTAGTGTCACGCCTGTCTACGATTTGGATGTTGCTGTACAAGGTAGAGCGGAAGATGAAGTAAATAATATTTTTAATGCTTTAAAAGCTGCAGAAGGTCCCGGTACTTTGGCTACAAATGCTAAACCATCGACTGATGAGGTGAAACAAAAGCTTTTAACAAATTTACAGTACTTAAATTTCAATGAGGAAACATTAAATGCTTTAACCGGCTTGGATGCTACTGAACTATCTCAGGCAAAGGATAATACTTTGGCATTTTTAAGACGCTATTTACAACGTGGTGTGCATGGTGATGAAGTAGCAACTACTAAAAAGTATATAGCTATTGAAATTGATGAGCTCAATATGAGTGATCATGCTAAAGTTGTGGTGGAGCATTTAGTTAATAAATTATTGATGCCCAATGTTATATTAAATGTGAAAGAAACTGAAAAACGTAAAAAAACAGCAGTAGCAAGTGTAGAATCTGTACGAGAAACGATTCGTAAGGGACAAGTTATTGTTAGACGTGGGGATGTTATAACGGCGGCGCAAATCAATATGATGGACGAAGTTGGCCTACATAAGGGACAAGTAAATGAATACCATATCTTAGGACTAACTATTTTTGTAATCGTTGTGATGTCAATTTTATTGATGTTCATCTATAAGTTTGAGCATCCGATTTATGTAAAAGATTTATTGTTAGTACTGCTTGGTCTGATTATGATTATTGCTTTATGCCTAGCTAAGGTTGCCAGCTATTATTCCTATTTTGCTGGACCAATTGCCACAGGAGCATTACTTACGGCAATTTTGATTCATCCGCGTGTTGGTATGGTGGCTAGCCTAGCACTTGCTATGTTGTTTGGTGTGGTTGTTGACTATGATTTACGAGCGGTAGCGGCGGCCTTACTTGGTAGTACGGTTGGGGCTTATAATGTAGCCAAGCTAGCGCATGGTTATAGCTTGACCACGACTGGAATTTTGATTGCGGTTGTAAACTTCTTAGTAATTGGTGCAACTGGGCTGATGATGCAAATAGAATCTTCGGAACTGATGTTACAGTGTCTCCTTGGTGTTGCGAATGGAATTGGCTCTGCAATTATTACGACAGGGATTTTACCATATTTAGAACATGCTTTTAATATTACGACACCTATTAAATTGTTGGAGCTTGGGCAGTCAAATCATCCACTGATGCAACGACTTTTACTAGAAGCACCAGGTACGTATCATCATAGTGTGTTACTGGGCAACTTAGCAGAAGCAGCAGCTGATGTGATCGGCGCTGATCCAGTGACCGTTAGGGTAGGAGCGTATTATCATGATATTGGTAAGATTAAGCGACCATACTTTTTCGTAGAAAATCAATTTGGTGGAGAAAATCCTCATGATAAAATTGCACCGACGTTAAGTACTTTGATTGTGACGTCTCATGTCAAAGATGGGCTAGAGCTGTGCCGTGAATATAAGTTGCCAAGCATTATTTCTGATATTGTAGTCCAACATCATGGCACTTTGCTTGCTTCTTATTTTTATCATCGAGCGACAGAGGGCGACCATAGCGAATGTATCATTGAATCAGATTTTCGTTATGAAGGGCCGAAGCCGCAAACAAAAGAGGCGGCTTTGATTATGATTGCGGATGCCTGCGAGGCTGCTGTCCGTTCGATTAGTAAACCGAATTCCAATCGTATTGAAGCTATGGTGCGAAAAATTATACGTGAGCGCTTAAATGATGGACAATTTGATGAATGTAATTTGATGTTGCGTGATTTAACTGAAATTGGCGATGTGTACATTCGCATTTTGTCAAGTATGTTCCATTCACGTATAGAATATCCAGATTCGATTAAAGAAATAGAGAGGAAAAATAAACAAAATGGAAATAGTATTAAGCAACTTTCCAACGGAGCTGACAGTAGCACCGAACCTAGAGGAAACGGTGAGGAAAGTAATAAATAAAGCAGCTGAGTTATATGGTTTAGACACAGCGGAAGTAAGTGTGACCTTAACAAATAATGATCATATCCGAGAGATTAACCGCAATTATCGTAATAAAGATGCCGCTACAGATGTTATTTCCTTCGCCTTAAATGAAGGTGAAGAACCAGAAATTATTGATGGTCCAGAAATTAATATGCTGGGTGATATTATTATTTCGATTGAACGGGCCATGGATCAAGCCGAAGAATACGGTCATAGTTTGGAACGGGAACTTGCTTTCTTGACAGTTCATGGTATGATGCACTTGTTGGGATATGATCATATAGAAGAAGAAGATCGCCTTGAAATGCGTAAAGAGGAAGAATATGTACTTGGTCATCTAGGAATTATTAGAGAGTAATCAAATGAAAAGTACGAATTTATTAAAATCTTTTGGTTATGCTTTTGCTGGTATATGGTATTGCTTACGAAAAGAACGCAATTATAAAGTTCATATGATTGTAGCGGTATGTGTTTGCGCTCTTGCGTGGTATTATCAACTAAATCGTTATCAATGGAGTATTTTAGTGATTATGGTGATGAGTGTACTCATGGTAGAAATGATCAATACTGCATTTGAATTGGTGGTAGATATGCTATCACCGGAGTTTCATCCAACAGCAAAAATTATTAAGGATGTTGCGGCTGGCGCAGTTCTTGTCGCCAGTATCTCGGCATTTGTGGTAGGAATTTTATTGTTTTTTTAAAAACAAGAGTTGATGAAGGAGAATTAATATGGAAAATAATTACAAATCTGGTTTTGTTACCGTAATTGGTAGACCAAATGTAGGTAAATCAACGTTGGTCAATAGTTTGATTGGTCAAAAAATTGTTATCATGTCTGACAAGCCACAAACAACAAGAAATAAAATCTTGTGTGTCTTGACGCAAGATGATGCACAAATTGTATTTATTGATACACCGGGGATTCACAAGCCAAAACATAAACTTGGTGAGTATATGGTAAAGGCAGCAGAAAATACGCTAAAAGAAGTGGACGTTATTTTATTTGTTGTCG
The DNA here is from genome assembly GCA_963805085.1 of uncultured Veillonellaceae bacterium. Classification (GTDB taxonomy): domain Bacteria; phylum Bacillota; class Negativicutes; order JARBTT01; family JARBTT01; genus JARBTT01. The sequence goes on from CAWDTA010000005.1 coordinate 673,387, forward strand.
ATGCAAGTGAAGAACTTGGTGCAGGTGAGTTGTATATTTTAGAGCGCTTACAATCAACGAATAAGCCAGTTATTCTAGTGATAAATAAAATTGATAAAATCGACAAGCAACAAGTGTTGCCAACTATCTCTCGTTACTCCGAACGCTATAATTTTATTGGCGTCGTGCCAATTTCAGCAAAAGAAGAGACCAACTTGGATGGGCTTATAACAGAAGTGAAGAAACACTTAGAAGAAGGCCCGCAATATTATCCAAGTGATATGGTAACGGACCAACCAGAACGTTTGGTTACAGCTGAACTGATTCGTGAAAAGGTCCTTCATTTGACACGCGAAGAAATTCCTCATGCGATAGCGGTAGATATAGAGGAAATGGCAACGCGTAAAAATGATGATGTCTATATAAGGGCGACGATTTATGTAGAACGTGATTCACAAAAAGGTATCGTGATCGGGGCAAAAGGTGCCTTGCTGAAAGAAATTGGCGCAATGGCGCGCGTCGATATTGAGAATCTATTGGGCTCGAAAGTATATCTTGATTTATGGGTAAAAGTAAAAAAAGATTGGCGTAATCGAGATGGGATTTTACGTGGTTTAGGCTACGAATAAGCAACATAATCGGGTGTATGCATAGTTGGCATACGCCCGATCATTTTTTTTATTTTTTTAAAGTCGAGCTAGTAGGGGTGTAGAAATGAGATTTTTATCTAAATATTTTTTTAATGGTCTTATTGTCATTGTTCCAATTGGAATTACAATTTTTGTTATTATGGAAATTTTTTCATTTACGGAAGTTTTACTTGGACGACATTTGCCAATTCATTTTCCTGGGATTGGCTTAATCACAGTCTTGGTTTTGATTTTATTAACAGGCTGGTTGTCTTCGTATTGGATTTTACAACGTTTTATTAGTTTTGGTGAAGGGCTTTTAAATAGAATACCATTTGTGAAATTTATCTATAATAGTGTTAAGCATTTATCGACTGCAGTTTTTGAATCAAATAATTTATTTAAGGAGGCTGTGCTAGTTCCATATCAACATGGCGAGGCAAAAGCAATTGGTTTCATTATGTCTGAGTTATCAGAGCCGTTAAAGGAGCATTTAACAGAAGAACATGTTTGTGTATTTGTGCCATGGAGCTTGAATATGACTTCAGGGACAAATTTAATCATACCGAAAAAAGATGTGATTTATCTCAATATCAGTAGTGAGTCTGCACTGCAATATATCCTTACTGCAGGTACAGTTATGCCAAAACGACAAGGTGAAGAAATAGATAGCGAAAAAATAGAAGGCAGCGAAATAGTAAAATGAAAAATTTCCTGAAAATAGTATTGTAAAATTTGCTTTTACTCTTTATATTTTTCGTTAAATCGGCTATCCTATTAGTAGAGTTCAATTTTCAACACGTAATTGTATAGGTAGAATTTTATTAAAAATCTTTTTTGTTTAAGCATTATTATAAGTAAGTGTTCATTGAGATAGCATTTGCGAAGGGATGATGTACTATGTTTTTGAAAAATGTGATGTGGGATATGTTCAAAGATACAGGACGAATTGAGGCGTATTTGTTTTATCGTAATTGCGAGGATGAACGGGAAACTCAGGAATTTCATAATCAAATAAAAGTGGAAGATGTTTCAAAAGAGTATGAACATTAATTTCATGAGTTAGGTGTTTAAATGGCACAATATTCAACAGAGGCCATTTTGTTAGCCGTGCGCAACTGGGGCGAAGCTGATAAAATGGTTACTTTTTTTTCAAGAGAACTGGGTAAAGTTACTGCCGTTGCGTATGGGTGTCGAAGACCGAAATCGCCACTTGCTGGCGGTATGCAGGCGTTCAGTCATTTAGAACTTGGCGTTATGGCAGGAACGCATTTAGACACAATTAGACAGTGTGAGACGATTACCTCATTTAAAAAATTACGCGAGAATTTAGATGCTATGGCGTATGCAACTTTTTTAACGGAGCTTGTTGTCGAGGTTTGCCCAGAAAGGCATCCAGAACCGCACATTTACGATTTAGTGGTTTGTGCACTGGGAATGTTATCTAAACGTAATCCGCGGCTTGTGGCGTTAGCGGCGGCCTATCAGCTAGTAGAGTATACTGGCTATCAGCCTGTCTATACAGAATGCGTCGTTTGTGGACACTCAATTGAAACTGATGCATTTTTTTCATTCGAAAAAGGTGGTGCTATTTGCAAAAATTGTAAGTTGCCAGATTCAGAGTTGATTGATATGCCAGCTAAGATGCAGGGCTTTATTCAAAGTTTATTAGAGTTGGATTGGCAAGACCCAGCTGCGTTTAGTATTAATGGTGCAGTTTTATTGCAAACAGAAAAATTGTTGCTTGACTATTTGGTTTTTCTTATTGAGAAACCATTAAAGTCCTTAGAATTTATTAAACAGTTAGCAATGCTTAAAAATTAAATCCTAGATTGACATTACTTAGGCAATTTGTTAAACTAAAATGGTATTTGGTAGTTTAATTAGCAATTTAAATAAAGCGATGCAGGAAAAAGTAACTTATTGCAAATAGCGATTCGAGGATGGTGTAAGCTCGGTAAGAAATAAGTGAAAGGCGTTCCGAAGCTGTGAGAGGAAAACCTAGAAGGGCCAGTAAACCTCACAATAGATGAAGGTGGGCGAAATGCCAATCAGGGTGGAACCGCGGGTAATATACATCTCGTCCCTGTAACAATTTTATTGTTACAGGGACGAGATGTTTTTGTTTATTTCTGTTGTTTATATTGCTAATTTTAAATTTAAGGAGGAATATTTGTTATGACATTTCAGGATATTATCCTGACCTTACAAAAATTTTGGGCTGGTCAAAATTGTATTTTATTGCAGCCTTATGATGTTGAAAAAGGCGCAGGGACTATGAACCCATCGACTTTCTTACGAGCTTTAGGCCCAGAACCTTGGCACGTAGCATATGTTGAACCATCCCGTAGACCGGCAGATGGACGTTATGGGGAAAACCCTAATCGTTTATTCCAACATCATCAATTTCAGGTCATTATGAAACCATCACCAGATAACATTCAAGAGTTATATTTAGAAAGTTTGGGGAAACTAGGAATTAACCCAGAAGAGCATGATATTCGTTTTGTTGAAGATAACTGGGAATCACCAACACTCGGTGCATGGGGTCTTGGTTGGGAAGTCTGGCTTGATGGCATGGAAATTACGCAGTTTACTTACTTCCAACAAGTAGGTAGCGTCGATGTAAATCCTGTATCCGTAGAAATCACATATGGTTTAGAACGTTTGGCTATGTATATTCAAGGGGTAGAAAATGTTTACGATTTAGAATGGGTAAATGGCATTACGTATGGTGATGTATTCCAACGTAATGAGGTAGAGCAATCTACCTATAACTTTGAACTTGCTGATGTTGATCTTCTATTTGAATTATTTGATAAATATGAAAAAGAAGCAATCCGTGTTATTGAAAAAGGCTTTGTACTTCCAGCCTATGATTACGTGTTAAAATGTTCGCATAGTTTTAACTTATTAGATGCGCGTGGGGCAATTAGTGTAAGTGAACGTACAGGTTTTATTGCTAGAGTACGTAATATGGCTAGACTTTGTGCACAAGGTTATTTGAAACAACGTGAAGAGCTTGGGTATCCGTTGTTAAAAGGAGGTAACGTAAATGAGTAAGGATGTATTATTAGAAATTGGAACAGAAGAAATCCCAGCAAGGTTTATGCCAGGTATTCTTGCTCAGATCGAAACTTCTGCTAAAGCAAAATTCGCTGAATTGCGCATTGGCTACGAATCGGTTCGTGCTGTTGGTACACCACGCCGTATGACTTTGATTATGCAGGGGGTTAACGAGAAACAAGCGGATATATCCAGTGAAAATAAAGGACCTTCAGTAAAAGTTGCTTTTGATTCTGATGGTAATCTTACCAAAGCTGGAGCAGGTTTTGCGAGAGGACAAAAAGTAGATGGCAAAGACCTTGTGATCAAAGATGGTTACGTTTATGCTATGGTGCATGAAAGTGGCCAAGAAGTGGCAAGTTTGCTTTCTAGTATATTGCCAGAATTGATCCATGGTTTAAATTTCCCCAAAAATATGCGTTGGGCTAATTTGGATATGAAATTCGTTCGTCCAATTAAATGGCTGGTTGCTTTATTCGGTACGGAAGTGATCGACTTTACCGTTGCTGAAGTCAAAACTGGCAATATTACGCGCGGACATCGTTTCTTAAGCAAAGGAAATATTGTCATCCATAATGCTGACGAATATATTACCATATTAGAAAGACAGTTTGTTATCGTAGATCAAGATGTACGGCGGAGTATCATCCGCAAACAAATTGAAGAATTAGCTAATTCAAAAGGTGGCTATGCTGATATTACTGAGGATTTGCTAGAAGAAGTTGTTTTTCTAGTCGAATTTCCAACTGCTTTATGCGGTACCTTTGAGGAGAAATACTTAAAATTACCAGCGGAGACTGTAATTACACCAATGCGCGAACATCAACGTTATTTCCCGGTAATGTCAAAAAATGGTTCATTAATGCCGATGTTTATTACGGTAAGAAACGGTGGTGCAGAGCATCTTGAGATTGTGCAACATGGTAATGAGAGAGTTCTTAGAGCTCGTCTTGCTGATGCACAATTCTTCTTTGAAGAAGATTGTAAAGTGAAATTAATTGATCGTTTAGAAAAATTAAAGACAGTTGTATTTCAAGAAGGTCTCGGTAGCATTTTTGATAAAACAGGTCGTTTGGTAAAAATAGCAGGATTTTTGGTTGCCCATACCAGCGTAGAAAACTCAGTATTACCAACGATAGAGCGTGGGGCAACTTTGGCAAAAACAGATCTTGTTACTGGCATGGTTTGTGAATTTACTGAACTTCAAGGAATCATGGGGCGTGAATATGCACTCTTAAATGGTGAAAGTTCAGACGTTGCTGAAGCGATTTATGAACACTATTTACCACGTTTTGCTGGTGATGAATTGCCAAAAAACATTGCTGGGCAATTCATTAGCATTGCTGATAAAATAGATAATATCGTTGCAACGTTCAGTCGTGGTCTCGTACCAACTGGTTCACAAGATCCATATGCGCTTCGTCGTCAAGCGCTTGGAATTGTCAATATTTTGATTGATGCAAAATATAGCATTTCTTTGGAAGCTCTAGTCAAAGAAGTTCTGCGCTTACTTTCGATTAATGACGAAGAAAAAATTGCAAAAATACTTAATGATGTCCAAGATTTCTTCCGGCTGCGTTTGAAAAATGTATTAACTGACGAAGAAGTTCGTTATGACATTGTAGATGCATCGCTTAGCATTGGTATGGACGATGTTTATGTAACCTATTTAAAAATAAAGGCTGTTTCGAAGCAAATGGCAAGTAAAGATATGACAAAAGCGATTCAAGCTTTTGTTCGTGTTGGTAACCTAGCGAAAAAAGCAGAGACAATTGAAGTTAAAGAAACTTTATTCAATACTGCTGAGGAAATTAACTTATACAAAGCCTATGTGTCTGCTGCAAGTGCAGTAGACAGTCTAATTGAAGGGCAAGACTATCATGGTGCGATTGATGCAATGATGGATTTAACAGCACCAATTGATACGTTCTTTGATAAAGTAATGGTTATGGATAAAGACGAAGCTGTAAAAAATAATCGTCTAGCGTTATTAAAGAGTATCGCTGTTATGGTGAATAAAGTTGCTGATTTTAGTAAAGTGGTTATCTAAAAAGTATTAGAAAATTAGTAAATTCATATATTTTCGGCGTGCTATTAAAAATGGGCTATTGCATTGAATTGCAATAGCCCATTTTTCAATAGCACTGTTTATAAAATTTTGTTATTTGCCATATCATAACTTACAGAATCAGCGGTATAAGAATTACCATTATTATTCACATTGACATTTCCACTGAATGCAGCGATTTTAGTATCCCAGTTATATTTCACAGAATTAGCTGTAATCGCTAAGCCATCACGCGATAAATCAACACCACCAGTAATATTGGCAGTTTTATCTGCACCAGCAACATAGACACTTTGACCGTGGAAGGTTAAATTATCTTGACGAACGGTAACACCATCTTGAGCCCAAACTTCTAACGATGTCATATCTACTTTGGCTTGACCGGCAGTGATAATACGGCTACCGGTTTCGATATAAACATTGCCTTTTAAAACGTATTGTCCAGTATTAAAATCAAAGTAGTTTGTATCAGACGTAATAATTGGTTTTGCAAGTACCGGAGCTGTCATAAGTAGTAGTAGTGCCAACAAAAACAATAAGGTTTTAAATTTTTTCACAGTTTACACCATCCTTCTAAAAGTATTATAACAAAAGTAACTGTAAAATGCATTGGAAAAAATTAAATGAGATTGCATTGATTTTGGATAAGTATATAATGAAGATAGATGGGAGCTGATAAAAATGAATGTACGTGAAAGAAGTGAAGAATTAGAATATAAAATTCTATCGCCATTTGCTAGTAAAAGTGACGCAAGCGTTCGTGATCTAGAGGAGGATGCCTGTGATTTTAGAACGGCATTCCAGCGAGACCGTGATCGAATCATTCATAGTAAATCTTTTCGTCGCTTAAAGCATAAAACACAGGTGTATACCGCACCTGGTGATCATTATAGAATGCGTATGACGCATAGCTTAGAAGTTGCCCAAATTGCCAGAACCATCGCCAGAGGCTTGCGTTTGAATGAGGACTTAACGGAAGCCATTGCACTTGGACATGACGTCGGGCATACACCGTTTGGACATGCTGGTGAAGAAGCAATGCAAAAGCTTTTGGGCCATTTTTGTCATAATGAACAGAGTTTGCGTGTGGTTGAATACTTAGAACGAAATGGTGAGGGGCTTAATCTAACAAGGGAAGTAAAAGATGGAATTGTCAACCATACAGGTCCTAATTTACCGATGACTTTAGAGGGAAAAATCGTGCGTACCGCTGATAGAATTGCTTATCTGTGTCATGATTATGATGATAGTATTCGATCGGGCATGCTAGAACCTAATATGTTGCCACCAAATGTATCGGCAACTTTGGGCAATAAGCCGTCAGCGATGATTACCGTTATGGTGTCTGATATGATTGTATCCTCCATGGATAAAAATAATATTATTTTGTCAGAAGCGATTCAATCAGCGATGAATGAATTTAGGCAATTTATGTTCAAAACTATTTATTATTCTAAGGAGCTTGCTGTAGAACGCAAAAAAGCAACGTATGTCATTGAGCAGCTTTACAATTATTTTTTTGTAAATCCAGAAGAATTACCACCAGAATTTTTCGCTCGTAGAGAAAAGTGGGGCTTAGAAACGACAACTGTAGATTATATTGCTGGACTTACTGATTTATATGCTATTCAATTATTTGAAAAAATATTTGTTCCCTCAACAAAGGTTCAAATATAGACGCAAAAAAGAACAATCTTTTGCAGATTGTTCTTTTTTTATTGCATATCTATCAAATTAATTCAATATTGTCAATAGGAAAAAAGGATATTTGCGATTTGTATTGAATATATTTAACTATAAGATAAAAAGTTGCTATTTAAGAAAGCAGGAAAAAGTAAAATCTTATCGAATTTAGGTAAACGTTATATTTTAAGTTTAAAATATAATTAGTTAACAAGTCCTATCAATTGTATAAGGGCGCGATGAAGGGTGAACTTATGAAAGATGCAATGTATGATGAGTTTATTGAACGTGTGCGCTCAGAAAGTGATATAGTAACAACCATATCAGAATATATATCATTAAAGAAAAATGGGAAGAATTATTGGGGTTGTTGTCCATTTCACAATGAAAAAACACCATCTTTTTCTGTTACGCCAGATAAAGGTTTTTTTTATTGCTTTGGTTGCCATACGGGCGGAAATGTTTTTAATTTTATTATGAAAGTTGAAAATGTTAGCTTTTTTGAAGCCGCAAAAATCTTAGCGAATAAGCTAAATATATCTTTGCCGCAAAAAGAAAAAACACCACAAGAAATTGCTAGAGAACGAGAAATGGCGAGGTTGTGGCGAGTTCAAGAATTGGCAAAGGATTTTTTTTATGCGTGTCTTACAAAAACAAATTATGGCAAACATGCAAAAGAATATTTTTTGCAGCGTGGAGTCAATGATGATGTAATAAATAATTTTAAGTTAGGTTTTGCGCCAGAAGCATGGGATAAGCTATCCATGGCATTTGCGAAACGAGGCTTTAGTGAAGAAATTTTGATCAAATCGGGCCTCGCGGTAGAGAGAAAATCTGAGGGAATTTATGATCGCTTTCGAAATCGTGTGATGTTTCCCATTTCAAATGAGCGTGGCCAAGTGATAGGTTTTGGTGGTAGAGTTCTAGATGATAGCCAGCCTAAATATTTAAATTCACCGGAAACAGCGATTTTTAATAAGCGTAATATTCTATTTGGTTTGGATATTGCATACAGTCATATAAAATCGGCTGGTTATGCGATTGTCGTCGAAGGCTATATGGACGTAATTACGGCACATAGTTATGGAGTACAAAATGTAGTTGCTTCTTTAGGAACTTCTTTTACTATCGAACAATGCAAAAAACTTTTAAAATATGCTCCAGAAATTATCTTTGCCTATGATAGCGATTCGGCAGGGCAAAATGCAACGATGCGTGCACTTTCTATCGTTCGGAAAAGTGGAGCACAAGTGAGAGTCATCTCTATTCCCGATGGCAAAGACCCCGATGAATTTATTCGTAAACATGGGCAGGATGCGTTCTTAGACTTGGTAAAGGTTTCTTTACCACTGATTGATTATCAAGTGGAAAGAGCATTTAGTGAAAACGATTATTCTACGTTAGAAGGCAAAGTAGCTGTTGTAGCGAAAATAGTACCTGTCTTGGCGGTTACCGATAATGCTGTTGAAGTAAATGCATATATCGCCCGCATTTCTCAGAAATTAGGTATTGATGAAAGCGCAATCCGCAGCGAAGTTCGTAAAATAATTCCACAAAACCAAAAGGATAAATATGTAAAAACAGGGCAGAATATAAGAATGAATACGCTTGTTCAACAAGTTGATAGTGCTGCCATCGGTGCAGGTCGTCATATTATTCGATTGGTATGGAATGATAATGCTATTATACCATATTTGGAAGCTCAATTGACATTAGATGAATTCCAAAATAAGGAACACCATGAAATCATTAAATTTTTATTAGAAAGTTATCATGCGGGAGAAGATATCAATGAAGTAACTGCTTCATTGATATTAGATGAAGCAATTAATACCGAACTATCACATTGTTTGTTAATTGAATTGGAAGAGGAAGATAGCCTACGTCTAGTTGATGATTGTATCAAGACGATTCATTTAGCATATTTAAAAAGATTATATGAACAACATCGCCTTAAGGCTGATGAATTAGAACGTATGGGGGATGAAGGCTTTTTGCAGGAATTAGCGGAAAGTCAACGAATAAAGTATGAAATTAACAAGATGCATTATGAATAAATTAGAGGTTGTGAAGACGATGTCTTGTCAAAGGACAGTTGTTGAGAGGGGAGGTAAGTAAATGGCTGAGAAAAAAAGTCTATCAAGTCATGGCAATGAGATAGTTGAAAAGCTATTGAATAAAGGTAAGAAACGCGGTGGCGTTCTTACGTATAGTGAGATTATGGATGCATTTCAAAGTGAGGATTTATCACCAGATGAAATCGATGATTTGTATGAAGTTTTTACAAGTAAAGGAATTGAAATCGTCGATGAAATAACTGAAAATGATAATTTGGATGATTCGGATATAAATGAACTTGATAGCAATTCTCAAGATGAAGTTGACATAGATTTAAGTATTCCTGAAGGCATTAGCATTGATGATCCAGTTAGAATGTATTTAAAAGAAATAGGTCGTGTGCCTCTTTTGACTGGTGAGGAAGAAATATGTTTGGCAAAACGTATGGAAGAAGGCGATGAAGAAGCAAAGCGCGTTTAGCAGAAGCTAACTTACGACTTGTTGTTAGTATCGCGAAACGATATGTTGGACGTGGTATGTTATTCTTGGATTTGATTCAAGAAGGAAATTTGGGCCTAATCAAAGCTGTAGAAAAATTTGATTATAATAAAGGATATAAATTTAGTACGTATGCTACCTGGTGGATTCGTCAAGCGATTACGAGAGCAATTGCTGACCAAGCTAGAACCATTCGAATTCCTGTGCATATGGTAGAAACCATCAATAAACTGATTCGTGTTTCACGTCAATTGTTGCAAGAATTGGGCAGAGAGCCAGCTCCAGAAGAAATTGCTAAAGAAATGGATATTAATGTAGAACGTGTTCGCGAGATTATGAAAATTGCGCAAGAACCAGTATCCCTCGAAACTCCAATTGGTGAAGAAGAAGATTCACATTTGGGCGATTTTATTGAGGATCAGGATGCACCAGCGCCAGCGGAAGCAGCTTCTTTTATGCTTTTAAAAGAACAATTAGAAGAAGTACTCGATACACTAACTCCACGAGAAGAAAAGGTGCTTAGACTAAGGTTTGGTTTAGATGATGGACGGGCTAGAACATTAGAAGAAGTTGGTCAAAATTTTGGTGTTACCCGTGAACGTATTCGTCAAATTGAGGCAAAAGCACTTAGAAAATTACGTCATCCAAGTAGAAGTAAAAAATTAAAAGATTTCTTAGAATAGTATTCTAAGAAATCTTTTAAAAAAATAAAATAGCTTGACGGATTATTATTAATCATATATAATAATTTTTGTTGATAACGTTCCTTGATAGCTCAGTTGGTAGAGCAATCGGCTGTTAACCGATCGGTCGTAGGTTCGAGTCCTACTCAAGGAGCCAATTTTAAAATTTAAGGGCCTATAGCTCAGCGGTAGAGCAACCGGCTCATAACCGGTCGGTCCCTGGTTCGATCCCAGGTGGGCCCACCATTTATATAACACTGGCCCGTTGGTCAAGCGGTTAAGACACCGCCCTTTCACGGCGGCTTCACGAGTTCGAATCTCGTACGGGTCACCAAAATTAGCTAATAGAGCGATTGAATCTTAATTAGTAAGTTAATTAAGAATAATAAAGGCTTCCCTTCTGGGAAGCCTTTTTAGGTTCATTGACGGGATTTTGTGAGGTTTGAGCGTGCATAGTCCTTGCGTATCTGTATGATGTAATAAAAAGGGAGAACATAGTAATTGTTTAAAATAGCAGCCTGTCTTGAGGAATTTTGAACGATATCTTTAGATGGATAGAAAATAGTCCTGCTTTAATAAAAAGATAGAAGCTGATAATAAAAGGCTAGGAAGATGATCAGAATCATTTTCCTAGCCTTTTTATATACTGTAAAACATTTAATTTTCATACAGCCATTCAAATATCGCTGCATATATTTTGCTTTCTACAGAGTCGGCGCTTACGACTCCTTTTTCCTCATCGGGTATCGTGACGACTAAGTTGTTGTTCGAATCAAAAAAACGATAATTTTTCGAAATTACAGTTTTAGTTGCTTGATTATATACAGTAGCGGAAATGCTGTATGTAATCTTGTTCCAGCTGGTAGTATCGTAGCTATCTTTGTACTTGCCTATTAGTTCTTGCAACCTAGTTTTTGATACTTCCACTTTTAAATCGGCGTTTATAATATCGGAAGAACCGATTGTTTTTACGGTGTTTGTGTCGAAATAAAATGATGTGACGTCGTTTTTGTAGGCTAATTGCCAATTTGGCTGTGCGTTTTGTGCTGCGACGATCGTGCAGCACAACATAAATGCAAGCACGAATATAGGGGTTAGAAATTTCAGTTTCATATATGTATGCTCCTTTAGTTAGTATTCAATTTCAGCGACTTTTTGGCGCTTGGTTTAAGATTGACTTTGTTAATTTGCTTTAAATAAGGTGGTGTTTATTTGTTATCCTGTTCAATCGGGAATGGAGCGGTGACTGGAAACAGAAGGTTTTCGATATCTGCCTTTAAAATAGTCACAGCTGTGGAAATTTCACCTTTTTCGAGATAGTCAACTACAGCTAGATGTAGATCCATGGATGCAAAATGTTTTTTATGTACGAAAAAAATCGTTTGGATGTTTAGGGCGTCTTCGAGAAGGTTATAAGCATAATGGTTTCCGTAAATAGAGAATAATTTCAGATGGAATTGACAGTTGTAGTGCCAGTGTGCCATGAAATCATTGTCTGGGCAGGCGGTGTAGTCTTCACAGATTGTTCGCAGTTCTTTGATCCAAGCTGCATCAATATAGGAACAATAACTTTCTAAAAAAGAAGATTCCAAGGTGGAACGAAATTTAATAATTTCCAACAATTGCTGTCGACTCGGTTGAAGAATTTTATATCCTTGTCTAGGGATACTTGATAAGATATGGGTTCCGGTCAATTGCGTGAGTGCTTCTCGTATAGGGGCACGACTAACTTGATATTTTTCCATCAAAAATTTTTCGGTCAGAATAATATCGACAGGATATACTCCGTTGATGATATCAGAAAATAAGGCATTATAAACTTGATTCTTTAAGGTGTTAAGGTTGTGCTTTTCCATAAAAATATCTCCTTACATTGTTGCCCAATTATACCTGAAAAAGCAAGGAGAGTCAATATGAAGAGAGTAGAACCGCCTGAATAGTAGATGTAAGTAATACTTGTAATCATATCACGAAATCAGAAATAATCTTTTTGTTTTATAAAAATGTAATCTTTTTGCTTTAAATGTCATACTTTAAAAGAATACAGTGTACAAATGCAGACACATATTGCTTGTTTATAACCATCGTGATATGATTAGGACAAGTAAAATAGTGTAGTTATAAATGAATAAAAATGCTTTGTACTAGTAATTGCAAGCATCTATACAATTATTTTGTGATCATATTATAAAGAAATGAGGAGAAGAAGATATGATTGGTAACAAAACTACAATTAAAGATGATTCGGTAACGGACATTCAAAGAGGGGCAATCGGTCATCGTGCAATTTGGACAGGTCTGACTTATACAAAAGCTAGAGAAGCTGGTATGGCAGAAGCAATAGAAAAAATTATTCGTGAGGCAATTGTGGAAACTGGTAGGATTCAAGGAGCTGAGATCAAGGCAGAATGCCAAAATCCAGAAAGTGTTAAGTGCTTTGCTGAAACTTTCTTGACACCGAATGTTGTAAAGACTTTTGAAATTGAATTTAAGAAAAAAAGTGAAGACAGAGTGGATATGGAGTTTCATCACTGTCCATTGTTGAAAGGATGGCAAGACTTGGGGTTTGATGATGCAACTTGCGAGAAATTATGTGATATGGCTATGGATGGTGATAGAAATATTGCTAAGGCTATGGGTTTTGAATTTCACTTGGGTGATACGATTGCAAACGGATGTAAGAGCTGCCAGATTGCCTTTTTCAAAGTAGGTAAGTGATCAAGCGTTGACAAAAGGAGAAAAATTCAATGGATAAGATTCAATATGACAATTATATTAAGATATTAAAGGGTGAACTGATTCCAGCCATGGGATGCACAGAACCGATTGCCATAGCGTTTACTGCTGCAAAAGCGAGAGAGGTGCTTGGACAGACGCCTGAACGTATGGTTGTTCGCTGTAGCGGCAATATCATCAAAAATGTAAAGGGCGTTGTCGTGCCTAATTCTGGCGGACAAAAAGGCGTTGAAGTGGCAGCGATCTTAGGTGCTGTCGCAGGAAAGGCAGAACTAGAACTTCAGGTTATCAGTCAAGTAAAACAGGAAGATATCGAGCGGACGAAAACACTATACAACCAAGGCATTTGTAGATGTGAACTGGAAAAGGGAGAGGAAAATCTTTTCATACGCGCAGAATTGACCGCCGGAAAAGAAATGGCTGCTGTGGAGGTTAGAATTAAGCATAACCACATTGCTAGAATTGAGAAAAATGGTCAAGTATTGTTTGAGCAACCGGATATTGCAACACAAGAAGATGGAGATAAATCAAAGCTCAATATCAAGGATATTCTTCAGTTTGCTAATGAAGTAAATATAAAGGACGTAGCAGAAATAATCAGTAGGCAGATTAAATATAATTCCGCCATATCTGAAGAAGGGTTGTCTAATAAATGGAGTGCTCAGGTAGGCTTGACTCTCTTACAATCCGGCACTGATGTACGGATCAGAGCAAGAGCAGCTGCCGCAGCAGGGTCTGATGCGAGAATGAGTGGCTGTGCGCTTCCTGTAGTCATCAATTCAGGAAGTGGTAACCAAGGAATCACCTGTACTATGCCGGTAATTGTTTATGCTAAAGAACTGAATTCTGATGAAGATACCATTTATCGGGCCCTTGTTCTAACCAATCTTTTGTCCCTACATCAAAAACGTTATATTGGAAACCTGTCTGCGTATTGTGGAGCTGTATCCGCTGGAGCAGCAGCAGCTTGTGGTATTGCCTATCTGCATGGTGCTGATTATGATATCATTGGCAAGACACTTATCAATGCTTTGGGGAATGTCGGTGGCATTGTATGCGATGGAGCGAAGGCTTCTTGTGCCGCAAAGATTTCCAGTGCCGTAGATGCAGGAATCATGGGGTATGAAATGGCAAGTCGCGACTTGGTTTTTCCTTTTGGAGAAGGTCTTGTAGAAAAAAGTTATGAAAAAACAATCCAAAACATCGGGCGTGTAGGTCGTGATGGCATGAAATCTACTGATCTAGAAGTGCTTAATATCATGATAGGAAAATGATGCTGATATTTTGAGTAGTAGCCTGAGTATATGTTTGTTTTGATGTAAAAAAGCCGTTTTTCACACCTGTTCTCTAAAACGGCTTTTAAATTTTAGAAAAATAATAGGTGTTAATAAAATATTTATCTTCAAGGGAGAAGGAGCTAGGATAGTATCCGTTTTAACAGACGAATCTAAACCAAGCAGTTGGATAAGATTCATTAAAAACTGAATATTTAGAATTATCGGCAAATTAAATAGAAATTAGCTTGTCTAGATTAAATAATAAGGAGTGGTAAAAATGGAAAAAGAATCAATTAGTCTTAAAAAAGTAGTACTTCTTGCAGGTGCATTGTGTGCCTATTGGATTGGGTCTGGATTTGCAACCGGACAAGAGGTTTTGCAATTTTTCACAACAAGTGGCACAAATGGTATTATAGCAGCATTGATTTTTCTAGTGTTGATGAGTTATCTAACGTATGCATTATATGGAATAGGTCAAAAAAAGAAATTTGAAAATCCATATGATGTTTTTGAGTATTATTGCGGTAAAGTGATCGGTCAAGTTTATGTATGGTATAGTGTTTTGTTGGTCTATGCTATATTTGTAGTTATGCTTGCAGGTGGTGGTGCAACGATTCAGCAATATTATGGAATACCAGCATATATAGGCACCGGGGGGATTGCGCTTTTGGCATTGGGGACAACATTACTAGGAGTGGAAAAGGTTATCGACATAATAGGTGTTATCGGACCTGTTAAGATTATATTCGTGGCAATTGTAGGAATCGCGGGGATCATTACTCTTCTTGGACAGCCAACGTTATTGTCGGAAGCTAGCAATCTTATGCCGACGTTAGGGTTTAAATCGGCTTCTTCAAATTGGGCTTGGTCAGGAGCGCTATATGCCTTTCTTGCACTTATGGTTAGTATACCGTTTCAGGTTGATTGTGGAGCGTCGGCAGGAAGTGTAAAAGAAGCAAGAATTGCAGGTTTTGTTGGAACTGTTGCTTTTACTATTGCAATTATTTCACTTGTAATAGGTGAACTTGTTTATTATAAATTGATTGTTGGTCAACAAGTTCCTACGTTAGCTATTGCGAATCACATATCTCCTATGTTGGGATTGGTTTTTTCAGTGTTAATCGTACTGTCGATCTATTCAGCTGTGGCTTCATTTCTTTTAATGACAGTTAGAAAGTTTGCTGCTGATAAAACTAGAAAATTTAAAATCATTGCAATAATCCTTACTGTTATTGGAATGTTTTTTGGTGGGGTAATTCCTTTTGATAAATTGGTCAATATTTTATATCCTATAGCAGGCTATTCTGCTATTGTTTTCACAGGTTTTATGATATATAAAGATTTAAAAGAGAAGAATGAAAAAGCATAACAAATTTAAATTTAGTTTTATATAGGGAGCCAATGATGATTGACTCGACAAATTAGAATGTGATAAAGAAACTTTATTTCTCAGTGTCAATGCCCGTCTGATTTTTTAAGGCGGGGTTCTTTTTTATAATTGACAAATTTTCTAATAAGTGCTATTATGAATACCGTGAACAATGATGTGGCTACTAGAAAGTAGTAGCGTCGTAAATGCAAAAATCAAAAATCCAGTATCGAAATTAATTCTATGTGAATTATTTTGTTCCGATCATCGGTGAAGAGCAAAATTTATATAATGAATGGGCGATTAGCTCAGCTGGGAGAGCGCCTGCCTTACAAGCAGGATGTCGGCAGTTCGATCCTGTCATCGCCCACCATAAGTCATTGATAATGCAAAGCAGATGCTTTGCATTTTTTAATATAGCTTTCTAAATTTGTGTTTGGAGGTGTTAATGTGAAGTTGGGAGCGAGGCTAAAAACGTTAGCAAGCTTTATTGAAAAAGGTGATATCGTCGCTGATATCGGTACGGATCACGCTTATTTACCTATTTATTTAGCAAGGCAAAAAATTGTTTCACGTGCTTTGGCTTGTGATGTGCATCGTGGCCCTTATCAGGCGGCAAAACAAGCAGTCGTCAATGCCAATTTGGCGGGGGTGATTGAAGTGCGCTTCGGTGATGGTATCACCATTATCGAGCCAGGAGAGGCTGACGTGGTAACGATTGCTGGTATGGGCGGAACGACGATTATTGATATTTTAAGTAAACGTTCAGAAACAACAGTTAGTTTGAAAGGCTTAATTTTGCAGCCAATGAATGCAGCAGCGATTCTACGTGAATGGCTAATAGCACACGGGTGGCAGATCGTCGATGAAGAGCTTGTAGTGGATGATGGGCGCTTATATGAAGTGATTTATGCAAAACAAGGTCATAGCACTATGCCGGAACCTGTTTTATTAGATATTGGTGCAAAGTTATGGGAAAAGCGTCATCCATTGTTAAAAGAACATATCGAGAGTCTCATCAGACAAACGAATCGTGCTTTACGTGGCATGGAAAATAGTGAATCCGCAGAAACAGCACCGAGGTATCAAGAGTTCAAAGAAAAAATCGCGAAATTGGAGGCGAAACTAGCATGCCTGTAAAATGTCAGGTTATTATGGATGCAATGGAAACATTAGCGCCACGTTATTTAGCAGAAAGTTGGGATAATGTTGGATTGCTTGTTGGTAGCCCAGCGCAAACTATCGCTAAGCTTATGATTTGCCTTGATGTGAGTGAAGCGATTGTTCAGCGTGCGATAGCGCAGCAGGTGGATATGATTATTTCTCATCATCCGTTGATCTTTAAACCATTTAGAAGTTTACGGACAGATTTAGCGCAAGGAAGGCTGCTTGCTGAATTACTGAAAGCAAATATTGCAGTGTATGCCGCGCATACCAATTTAGATACGGCTACTGGTGGGGTAAATGATGTATTAGCACAAAAATTAAACTTACATAAAATTGAACCGTTAACCATAAGCTATCAAGAAGAGTTAGTAAAGTTAGTTGTTTTTGTACCGATAGAGTATGCTAGTTTAGTGCAAGAGGCGATTGGCAAGGCTGGCGCAGGACATATCGGCAATTATAGTCATTGTAGTTTTCAAGTTGCTGGCAAGGGAAGCTTTCTACCTTTGCAAGGAACTAAGCCATTTATTGGGAAACAAGGTGAACTGGAAAGTGTTGGTGAAGTTCGTATCGAAACGATTATGCCACAAAAAATAATCAATAAAGTAGTAAAGGCGATGTTGAAAGTACATCCCTATGAAGAAGTCGCCTATGATCTCTATCCGTTGAAAAACACGGGAGAAAAAAATGGTCTTGGTCGTATTGGGCAATTGGAAGAACCAATGCAAGCAGAAGAGTTCGCGAATAAAGCAAAACTTGCTTTGGATATTGCCCATGTTCGTCTTGTTGGTGAAAAACATAAAATGATTAAAAAAGTTGCTTTATGTAGTGGCAGTGGTGCCGAATTTATTGGCAAAGCGGCTTATGCTGGTGCTGATATCTTGGTAACCGGTGACGTCAAATATCATGAAGCGCAAAAAGCATTGGAATGTGGGATTGATCTGTTAGATGCAGGGCATTTTGGTACAGAAATGCCCATAGTAAAAACAGTTGCTGAGTATTTAGAGCAGTGCAATGCCCAAAAAAAATGGAATGTTGATATTTCCTATGATACGCTCAGTAAAGATCTATTTACTATTATTTAGTAGAATAAAGGTTGACGGTTTTATATGGGGGGTATAAAATAAAGCTGTTACATCATATAAAAATAAATATATTGCAAGGGAGCTCATGTTATGGGCTGAGAGTGGACTGTAAGTACCTGACCTTTAAACCTGATCGGGATAATGCCCGCGTAGGAAGCTAGGGATAAGTGCGCCTAAACCTATACGGGAGGCGTAATTTTTTTGCCTTCCTTTCAGGCAATATATGAAAACTGGAGGAAGGCAAATGGAGATATCAGTAAATGGGAAGCCTGTAAAAATTGAAATTGCGATGAATTTAGCGCAATTTATTCAAAGCCGCGGTTTTAAACCGCAAACAGTGGTTATTGAGTATAATGGGGAAATTGTCAAAGCGCAGACGTGGGAAGGCATTGCTTTAAAACCACATGATCGCTTAGAAATAGTTACATTTGTTGGAGGCGGCTGAAATGAATGATAGATTAAAAATAGGCAATCAAGAATTAACCAGTAGACTTTTCTTAGGTACGGGTAAATTTTCATCAAATAAAATTATGCCAGCGGCAATCGCCGCAGCAAAAGCACAAGTGATCACCGTAGCGCTTCGTCGTGCTGATCAGGCGTATCCAGAAGAAAATATTTTAAATTTTATTCCGAAAGATTGTATTTTGATGCCAAATACGTCAGGAGCAAGAAATGGTGAAGAAGCAGTGCGGATTGCACGTATGTCGAGAGCAATGGGATGCGGCGATTGGATCAAGATTGAAGTTATTTCTGACAATCGTTATCTATTACCAGATAACCAAGAAACCATCAAAGCAACACAAATATTAGCAGCCGAAGGGTTTGTCGTGTTGCCGTATATGAGTCCTGATTTAATGAGTGCAAAACGTCTAGTAGAGGCTGGGGCGGCAGCAGTAATGCCACTTGGTGCGCCAATTGGTAGTAACCGGGGATTGCAAACCAAAGAAATCATTCGCATCTTAATTGAAGAAATTGAATTGCCGATCATTGTTGATGCAGGGATTGGTAAACCCTCAGAAGCTGTAGAGGCAATGGAAATGGGTGCAGCAGCCGTATTGGTGAATACTGCAGTGGCAACGGCAAATGATCCTGTAGCTATGGCAGGCGCTTTTGATTTGGCGGTAAGAGCTGGTCGACAAGCCTATTTGGCAGGGCTCGGTAGGGTTATTCAAAGTAATGCGAGCGCGTCTTCCCCATTGACGGGATTCTTGCATGAGTAGGGGGCGTACACATTGAAATTTATCGATGAATTAGAAAAATATAGCAAGTTAGATTATGAAGCTTATTTTCGTAAAATTACCGATGATGATATTATTAACGTTTTAAATAAAACTTCTATAAATCGTTTGGATTATTTGACGTTGTTATCACCACTGGCTGAAAATCATTTAGAAGCTATAGCTAAAAGAGCCAATCGAGACACTATACGGAATTTTGGCCGCGTAATGCAGCTTTTTACCCCTATGTATATTGCCAATTATTGCATCAATCAATGTGTATATTGCGGGTTTAATCACGAAAATAAATTGAAACGGGTTAAGCTAAGCATGGAGGAAATCAAGGCAGAAGGCAAATTGATTGCTGAAACTGGACTAAAGCATGTGCTTATTTTAACTGGTGAATCACAGGAGCATAGTTCGCCTGACTATATTTTACAAGCTGTAGAAAATTTAAAAAGTTTTTTTACGAGCATTAGTATCGAAATTTATTCTTTGGAAGAAGCGGAATATAAGCATGCTGTAGAAGCTGGTGTCGATGGCATGACGATGTTCCAAGAAGTGTATGATGCGGATATTTATAAGGAGCTTCATTTAGCTGGACCAAAAAGTAATTATGCGTTTCGTTTAGATGCGCCAGAGCGCGCTTGTCGAGCCGGTATGCGTACAGTGAATATTGGTGCACTTTTAGGCTTAAATGACTGGCGGAAAGAAGCGTTTTTGACAGGTGTCCATGCTGACTATTTACAACGTAAATATAACGATGTTGAAATTGCAGTATCTACGCCAAGAATGCGTCCCTCTGTAGGTGGTTTTCCACCGCGCGTATTGGTCAAAGATATCAATATTGTGCAATATATCACGGCATATCGAATTTTCATGCCACGAAGTGGGATTACACTGTCTTCTAGGGAAAGTGCCAAACTGAGAAATCATTTAGCACATTTGGGTGTTACTAAAATGTCAGCGGGTGTAACAACGGCTGTCGGTGGACATAGTAAAGGGGGGGAAGTCAGCCAGTTTGACATATCTGATAGTCGTTCTGTTCGTGAGATGTCAGCTATGTTATATGGTGAAGGCTATCAGCCAATCTATAAAGATTGGCAGGCACTGGTATGATGAATGCTTTTGAAGTTGGTTTAACACGGTATCTAAAGAATGAACAATTAGAAAAAATCCAGCATATCCATGTTGGCATTGCTGGGGCTGGTGGACTTGGCTCAAATTCTGCAATCATGCTAGTTAGAACGGGATTTAAAAAAATAACAGTGGTTGATTTTGATGAAGTTGACTCGAGTAATTTAAATCGGCAAAATTATTTTATGGATCAGGTAGGTGAAAGTAAAGTTTCTGCCTTAGCGAACACTTTGCGGAAGATAAATCCCGCAATTGAATTACAGATTGTAAATGCTAAAATTACAAAAGACAATATTGCAGAAATCTTTTTCTCTTGTGATATAATAATAGAAGCGTTAGATACGCCAGCAGGTAAAACCTTAATTGTAGAAGAACTTGCTGGCAATAAACAACTGGTGGTTGCAGTCTCCGGGCTAGCTGGCTTTGGGAATAGTGATCGGATTAAAACGCATAAAATTAATGAGCACTTTTATATTGTTGGCGATTTGGTAAGTGGAATTGATGCGTTGCCGCCACTTGCGCCTGGTGTGACAATAGCAGCAGCCAAACAAGTTGATCTTGTAGTAGAGTATGTATTGAAGTAAAGGGTGAAGCGTATGCGTAAACAAGCGATGGATAATTTTTTTACAACCAGTATTTATGCATTAACAGCAGAGGATTTATCAAAAGGTCGTAATAATATAGAAGTTGTCGATGAACTTATCAAAGCGGGAATTACCTTTTTGCAATATCGTGAAAAAGATAAAAAAGCCAAAGAAATGTATGAAGAATGCTTGGCTATTCGTGCAAAAACACGTGCGGCTGGGGTAACATTTATTGTGAACGACCATATTGATTTAGCAATCGCAGTGAAAGCAGATGGGGTTCACGTTGGCCAGGAGGATTTGCCTCCGCAAGTAGTACGTAAACTGATTGGTAATGATATGCTACTTGGTCTTTCTACACACAGTCCAGAACAAGTACGTTTAGCAGAGCTTTGTAGTGTAGTCGATTATATTGGCGTTGGGCCGGTGTTTGCAACCAAGACGAAAAAGGATGTATGCGATGCGGTCGGACTAGAGTTTGTTCGCTATGTTGCGACAAATAGCAATTTGCCATTTGTTGCAATTGGAGGAATTAAAGAACATAATATTGCTGAAGTTGCAAACGCTGGGGCGAAGACAATTGCTGTTGTCTCTGATGTTGTTGGTGCAGATGATATAAAGGCAAAAGTTTATAGTTTGTGTAAGCATATGGAAGAATGAGCTGGATAAAAGTGTTAGCTGTAATTACTTGACATAAGCTAATTGCAATGGTAGTATTATATCTTGTTTGAAGTTAATATTACTGTGAGTATGAAAGATGATCGCGAGTGCCTTTGGGGCATTTGAGGAAAGTCCGGGCTCCGTAGGGCAGGGTGCTGGATAACGTCCAGCGAGGGTGACCTCAGGGAAAGTGCTATAGAAATTTAAACCGCCTAACTTTGTTAGGTAAGGATGGAAAGGTGCGGTAAGAGCGCACCAGCAATTAGGTGACTAATTGGCTCGGTAAACCCCACTTGGAGCAAGACCGAATAGGGAAGGGATGATGCTGCCCGCTGAACCTTCCGGGTTGTGTCGCTTGAATCGTTAGGTAACTAATGTATCTAGATAAATGATCATCACCGCGTGAGCGGAACAAAACTCGGCTTATTGATTACTCACATTTTACAATGTAATAAATGCTAACATATGGAGAAGCGGTTGATTTTTATCAACCGCTTCTCTTCGATTATATCATAATAAATGTATACTATTTTCTTGACAAGCTTTGTAAAAAGTTGCTACAATAATAGGGAACTAAAAAAGAGAAATAATTTATAAATTTTCATTGTATTTTATATTGAAAAGCGAGTTTTTAAGTCGACAAAGATGTCAACTTCTAAAAGGGAGATTGATGTCTTTTTGCTGTCTTTCTTGGAAATAAAATGCAAAATGAATAAGGAGAGGCTGTTGACAAATGCAAAAAATGAAAAAAATAATTACTTTGGTGCTTTGCTTTGCTATGTTTACGAGTTTAGTTGTACTTACAGGGTGTTCCTCTGACAAAAAGGAAGCAAGTAAGAAAGTCCTTCGTGTTGGTATGGAATGTGGGTATGCTCCATTTAACTGGACGCAAACAACAGATGAAAATGGCGCGGTAAAAATTGCTGGTACTTCTGAATATGCTTATGGCTATGATGTTATTATGGCAAAAAAACTTGCAGAATCTATGGGCTATGATCTTGAAATTCATAAAATTGAGTGGGATGGCCTGGCTCCAGCTGTTAGTGCTGGTAAAGTAGATGCAGTAATTGCTGGGATGAGTATTACTAGTAAACGTAAAGAAAGTGTTGACTTCTCTTCCGTTTATTATAATGCTTCTATCGTTGCACTTACACAAAAAGATAGTCCTTTTGCTCAAGCAAAAAATGTAGCTGATTTACAAGGCGCAGTGGCAACTTCTCAGCTTAATACAATTTGGTATGATTTAATCAAACAAATTCCAGATGCAAAAATTCAACCTGCAATTGATAATGTACCTGGTATGATTGTTGCTTTAGCTTCTGGGAAAGTTCAAGTTCTAGTTTTAGATAAACCAACTGCGATGGCAGCAGCTTTTTCTAATCCAAATTTAGTGATGTTAGATTTCAAAGATGATAAAGGTTTTGAAGCATCTCAAGAAGATGTTGAAATGGGGATTGCTGTGAAAAAAGGTAACAGCGACTTGTTGAAACAATTGAATGAAAAACTTGGTAGCATCAGTGAAAGTGACCGCAATAAAATGATGGAAGAAGCAATTCAAAAGCAGCCTCTATCAAAATAAGTCAGGGGTAAAACTAATTTTTGGGACGGGATAACCGTCCCTTATTTTAAGTTAAAATATAATATCAAGGTGGAAAATGTTATGACAACAAATATGCCGGTAACTTTTTTCGAGTGGGTTTATTTTTTATTAAACCAATATGGCGCTATGTTAGTAAAGGGCGCAATGGTCACTCTTCTACTTGCATTAGTAGGTACATTTATAGGTTGTATTATAGGTTTGTTGGTTGGGATTGTACAAACAGTACCAGTCAATCCGAGAGCAAGTAGGGTAACAAGGTGTTTTTATAAGACAATACAATTTATTTTAGCTACTTATATAGAAATATTTCGTGGAACGCCAATGATTGTACAAGCGATGGTTGTATATTATGGTTCTATGAGCATGTTTAATATCGATATGTCAGCTATGTTTGCTGGGTTCTTAGTCGTATCGATTAATACTGGGGCCTACATGGCAGAAACAGTACGTGGTGGGATTTACTCGGTTGATTTTGGGCAGACCGAAGCAGCGAAGGCAATAGGGATGAATCATTTTCAAACAATGTGTAATGTTGTTTTACCGCAAGCATTCCGTAATATCATGCCGCAAATTGGCAATAATTTAATTATCAATATTAAAGATACATCGGTATTGAATGTAATATCGGTAACGGAATTATATTTTGCTTCAAAAACGGCGGCTGGAGTTTATTATAAATATTTTGAGGTATTCTTTATCACGTGTGTAATTTACTTTATTTTGACTTTTACTGTATCTAGATTATTACGTTGGATTGAAAGAAAGATGGATGGTTCAAATAACTACTCTTTAGTAGAATACGATCCTATGGCTGATCCTTGTGGCCCTTTTGATATAGCGAATAAGAAAGGCAGAAATTAATATATGGAAAAGAGAACACTACAAATAAATGAAAAACCTATTTTAGAGGTCAAGCATTTAGTGAAATATTTTGGTGAACGTGAAATCTTAAAAGATATTGACTTTAGCATTCATAAGGGGGATGTTGTTAGTATCATTGGTGCATCCGGTTCCGGTAAATCGACGATGCTTCGTTGTATTAATATGCTAGAGGTGCCTACATCCGGGCAGATTATTTATATGGATAAGTCAATTACTGATACGGACAAGGCAATTACACTTTATAGAACAAAAGTTGGCATGGTATTTCAACAGTTTAATTTATTTAACAATATGACTGTTTTACAAAATTGCATGGTCGGGCCTGTAAAAGTTTTAAAGCAAGATAAAGAAGTAGCAAGAAAAAGTGCATTGAAATATTTAAATAAAGTTGGTATGGCACAATATATCAATGCGAAGCCAAGTCAATTGTCCGGTGGTCAAAAACAAAGAATTGCAATTGCTAGAGCACTAGTGATTGAACCAGAAGTTTTACTATTTGATGAGCCGACTTCAGCTTTAGATCCGCAAATGGTTGGTGAGGTACTTGCTGTTATGCGTGATCTTGCGAAAGAAGGACTAACAATGATTATTGTTACTCATGAAATGGCATTTGCGCGCGATGTATCGACGCGGGTTGTATTTATGGCCGATGGCTTGATTGCTGAAGATGCAGCGCCAAACGAATTATTTAATCATCCAAAGAATCCTCGCACGAAAGAATTTTTAGCAAGATTTACAAATAATTAAAATAAGTGCTTAAAGTGTGAACCTGCATTTTGAGCACTTATTTTTAGGAAAAGCTATCATAAGATTGCTGATATTTTTCAGAATTATTTGTTACAATATACAAGAATTGTTTTATTGTAATGAAGTTTCAGGAGGTTAAAATGAAATTAATATCAATTGTTGTGCCAGTATTCAATGAAGAAGATAATATTGAACATTTTTATACAGAAATTTGCAAGGTTATGGGGTCTTTACCTTATGATTTTGAATTAATGTTTATTGATGATGGATCTAAGGATGCAAGTATCTTTATACTTGACCGTTTAGCACAGAAAGACAATCGAGTAAAACCGCTTTATTTAGCGCGTAATTTTGGGCATCAAATTGCATTGACTTGTGGGCTTGATCATGCAAATGGCGACGCTGTTATTACGATGGATGGTGACATGCAGCATCCACCATCCTTTTTACCAATTTTAATTGAAAAATGGGAACAGGGATATGAGGTTGTTCAAACTATACGTAAAACGACAGAAGGAGTTTCTTGGATTAAGAATGCTACGTCAGACTTGTTCTATAAATTAATGAATTCATTGTCTAAGGTGAAAATTCAACCAGGTGGATCGGATTTTCGGTTAATGGATCAATGTGTTGTAGAAAGTTTTCGCCGTTATAAAGAACGGGCTAGATTTATTCGTGGTATGATTGGAGCCATTGGTTATAAACAAGTTCAAATTGAATTTGTCGCCCCGAAACGATTTGCTGGTAATTCAAAATTTTCTATCAATAAAATGTTACATTTTGCATTGGATGGGATTACTTCTTATTCTACAAAACCACTTAGGTTTGCTTTTTATATGGGAGTGATTTTTGGTGTAATTAGCCTTGGTGTTACTTCTCACGTTATTTATATCAAGTGGTTTACCGAAGATGCGGTACCTGGTTGGGCAACGATATCAGCTAGTATTTTATTTTTGGGAGGATTACAGCTGATTGGAATTGGTATCATTGGTGAGTATGTAGGCCGTATTTTTGAAGAGGTGAAACAAAGACCACTTTATTTTGTCCGGCATGAACCGAATATTTTAGATAAAAAATCAATGATTGATAATAAAAATTAATAAAAAGATTAATAATAGTGCCTGTTGGCAGGAAAATATAAAGTTTTGTCGAACGTAAGTATAATATTGAGTATAAATAAGCCGAATCTAACTCAAGAGCGGGGGAACCATTGTTTTGGGGTGAATTTTGTATTGATTTGTATGTTAGTTGTATGTTAGCATGCAAGGTAATATATAATGGGTGACTCTACTACCCAAACCCGTCAGCTAACCTCGTAGGCAAAACGAGAGAGGAGTGACCTTTTGATTAAGGCATTACGTGTATTAGCACTATCCTTATTAATGGTAAGTTGGTTTTCCGTTGCAAATGCATCTGCAATTAGAATGGGGGACCAAGGTGACGAGGTAACACAACTCCAAAGTGCCTTAGCTAGTTTAGGTTATAGTGTCGCTATTGATGGGGATTTTGGTTCAGCGACAGCAAGAGCGGTGAAAGCATTCCAAGAATCTAGAGGGTTAGAAGCAGATGGACTTGTCGGCGCTGCAACATATCGAGCGTTAATGGGACGTGAACTTCCTGAAGTAAGTCGTGGTGGTTCTTATGTTGCAAGACGAATTGTACAAACATCATTCCAATACATCGGTGTTCCGTATGTATTTGGTGGTACAACTCCAAGTGGTTTTGATTGTTCTGGATTTGTACGTTATGTATATGCCAATGCAGGGATTTCGTTACCTAGAGCTGCGGATGAGCAATTTGAAAGCGGCTATGCGGTATCTAATTTACAACCTGGTGATTTGGTATTCTTTTCTACATATACTTATGGAGCTTCTCACTCCGGAATTTATCTAGGCAACGGTAAATTTATTAGCGCTACTTCGAGTAGTGGCGTAAGAATTGATAACCTTTATGATGGGTATTGGGGTTCATGTTATATTGGAGCTCGCAGAGTTATTTAGTTCGTTTGATTGAGGAGACTTTGTCTCCTCTATTTTTATGCACTTTGTGAATAAGCCAACGATGAATTAATAAATTCTTTAATATTGATCATAATGCATAGATTTATCTTATTTAGCTCTGAGTAAGATAAATCTATGCATTATTTTTGCTTTTATTCTTAAAATATGGGTAAAAATAAAGCTGGCGATTGCAAATAATTTATTTGCAATCGCCGGCTTTATTTTTAATCAGCGAAGATGTCATCCCAAGCAGAATAGACAATCATCGAAACAATGGAGAAAAATATAATAACGTCTCCTAGATAATTTTCCATAGTGTGTGTTCCTTTCGACAGAAAATAAATTTCCAATCATTTCTTAGCACAATGTTTCTTTGCTAACCATATGATAAAGCACAGACTGAGCGGAGGTGTTACTGTGTCCATTTTATTAGCATTGCTGGGTGCAATGGGAAAAAGTATCATGTTATTTGTTGCCTATATTACACAAAATACATTTCCCTTGCCGTTATCAGAAAAAGAGGAACAAGTTTATCTAACTAAACTTGCCGAAGGCGATGAATCGGCAAAAAGTGTACTTATTGAGCGAAATTTACGATTGGTCGCACATATCGTTAAAAAGTTTGATAACACTGGCGAAGACATAGACGATCTTATATCAATTGGGACGATTGGATTAATCAAAGCAATCAATACCTTTGATACCAATAAAAAAATACGTCTTGCTACCTATGCAGCAAGATGTATTGAAAATGAAATTTTGATGCACCTGCGTAGTACCAGACGTGTGCGCTCGGAAGTGAGTCTATATGATCCAATTGGCATTGATAAAGAAGGTAATGAATTTACATTTATTGTAATTTACTGTATTGTGTATAAACAAAATCAATATCTTATTATAACTTAATATAGAAAAAAATGAAAGGCAGTCCTGCCTTTTAATTTGAGAGTAGTGGATGAATGACAAGGGTGAATTCATCTTTTTTTTGCGCTTTTTCTTTGCGATACGTCGTGTGATTAAGGACCGTCTTTAAAAGTTGATTTTTCTTAGCTGGATTATCTGAGTTATAGTATATTTCAAGCAAGTCTTCTAATTTAGGTATAATATCAGTTTTAACTTTTTCATTAGACAAAGATGTTGATACTAGTTTTTCTGTTTCTTCAATTGCAGTTTCAGTATCTTTTATTTTACGGGCTATTTTTTTAGAACGATCTAAGAAGGTAGCCGTATCATAAATATTTTTTTCTAGCAAGTCATGTAATCGATCTTTTTGCATATGAAGTGTTTTTGATTCTTTTTTTAGATTTTCTAGAGCTTTTGCTTTGATATCTATAATTGTTTTGTCATTGTTTTGCGGTTCATTGCTCCATTGTGCTTTGTATTTTGTTAACCAGAGTGATAAGCCAGCTAATAATTTTTGTTCAACGTAGGTGAAGCGTGAGCTTTTATTAGGGCAATTTCTGTTGTAACAAACTATGTGGGCAGCTTGCTTTACATAAGGACGATATACCATGCTGGCCCCACACATATCGCACTTTACTAAACCAGCTAGGGGATTTGTTATTCGAGTAAGCTGTTGATAGGGTGGATGATACTTTTTTTTTATCATTGCTTGAACTTCTTTAAATTCTTCCATAGATACGTAAGGTTCATGTGTGTTTGGTATTAAGATTTGTTCATCAAGGGGGCGTGTTTTAACCTCACGGCGTTTATTTGGATTCGTAGACTTCTTCGTTTCTTTTTTTCTCCACGCATTTACACCTGCGTATGCTGGATTTTTGAGCATATTCAGAACACTTGCACTCGTCCAGTTAATACCAGTATAAGAAGCGTAACCAAGTTGGTTTAATTCATTGGCTATCTTACTAGATCCTATATGTTCCGAGCGGTATAATTGCCAAATTAATTCAGTTGGCTCACGTTGCTCTGAATTTTTAACTAAATATCGCCGTCCGAGTTTGTTATCATATTCAATCAAGTAGCCATAAGGGGGATAAGTTCCTAAATAATTTCCTTCATCGATAGAACGTAAGCGTCCTGATTGTAACCGACGATTGATTATTTTTAATTCTTTCCGTGCCATAAATGCTTCAAACTCTGTATATTCTTCATCAAACTCATCATTTAAGTCATAAATTTTGCGTGGAGTAACAATTTTTGTCTTAGCAGTTTTAAAGGTTTCTAGAATTAAACCTTGATCTTGCATTCCGCCGCGACCTAAACGGTCAATATCCATACAGAGTACAGACTTCCAAATTCCAGATTCAATTTCCTTTAGAAGCTCAAGCATTTGCGGGCGATGGATGATACTTTCACCAGAAACGACTTCTTCAAATATTTTAGTAGCGTTAATGCTATAATCTTTCGCGAGTTTAACTAATGCTTTGCGATGCTTGGCAAGCGTTTCACCCTCACCACGCGTCTCAGCTTCTTGGTCTTCACGTGATTTACGAAGATAGAAGCAAGCGGGTTCTAAGGCTGTCGTAGAAATAGATTTTTTTTGCATATACTTTAATATCACCTCAATATGCGAATTGTGTTCGAAGCAAACACAAAATCTTTCTTTTTTAATAAATTCTAAAATGAAAGGTTTTAGAATTAAAGCTCCCCAAATTAATAAAAATAAGTATTTGATTGTAAAATAAATCATATAAAATAGGGCAGTCCTCGATGATAGATCGCATACACATTCTAGTGAGGAGTGTGATTCGATGGCGAAGCCAGATAGAGAACCAGATAAAACGATTAAAATAGGGAGTACAACTATACATTTTTTTGCACCGTTACCTATAACAGAGGAGGAGTTACAAAAAAGATTAGATAAAGTACAGGAGGCAAGTTGGGAGTGCTGGAACTCTTTATCGGAGGAGGAACAATTAGAACTAAATAGCAAATACAAGTAAAAAAATCCTATGTGAAAACAGTGGAGTGAGTGGTAACCGTACATTCAGTAGCTAGCAAGATAGAGCATGCTTTTATTTTTATTATCTTTTCAGTTTTTTATATGGTAGAATAATAAAATCAATACGAAAAACCGCTCTCATTTAGAGGGCGGTTTTAATTTAAAAGGATTTGGTTCATATTATAAAAACGAGTATTGATTAAGAGTGATAAACTGGAGGTATTTATCTATGGATTTCACATTGGAAACTCCTGCGAATATTAACGAATTGGTTAAGCAGGCGAGTGATAAAACAAGTTGGCGTAACAGGTTAGCAGCAGTGGAGGAACTAAGTAAATGGAAGTGCGACGAATCTATTGATATAGTTACAAAGCTAGCTACTAGTGATTTAGTTTTCAAAGTAAAAGAACGGGCTTTTGAAGTTGCCCAAGCTTTTGGGGTAGAAAAGAATGGAAAACCGATTTATTTAGATAAAAAGTCTAAAGTAAGTCCAATAAAGTTTATTAATAAAAAAATCTTTAAAGTGGCAAGCCATCTAAAAATAGATATTGATGATTTTAATATGGATGAATTCAAAGCAACTTTTCAAAAAATGTATCCAGAAGAATATGATGTCTGCGAATATGAAAATCATAATAAGTTTGATGATTGGCTAAAAGATCTAGTTAAATCAAAGGTTAGAAGACGGAACAGATAAACAGTAAGTGTTAATGAAATAACACTAATAGATGTTCTTGGAACTGATTCTGATGTTGTAGCAGAATCGGTTGAAACACAGTGTGAGAATGAACGATTAACAAATCAAATCAATACATTGAATCAGCGGGAAAAATTGGTGCTTAATATGCGTTTTGGTATACCAGATGGCGTTCGTAAAACACAACGTGATATTGCAAAGATTTTAGGAATATCACGTAGCTATGTATCAAGAATTGAGAAAAAGGCCGTCACAAAAATCGGTAAAAGTTTATATGCGGAAGAAAAGAAGTAATAACATAGTTTTAAGAATTGGTATAGAACATAAAAATTACGAGTAGTATAAAGAAACGACACCATTGTAGGTGTCGTTTCTTTATGAAAATATTTATTTTATTAATTCTAATCGTGGATTAGGATTGAATTGGCGACCTTTTTTGGAGCTTGGTTTGCCATCTACTAAAACGATATCAGCAGTGAAGTCAAAGTTAGTCGCGAAGATACTACTGCCAACAGCATAGACGTCAACAGGAACTTTATTTGCTTCAAATTTAGCGATTTTTTCAGGAGTGAAACCACCGGATACCATGATTTTTACTTTGTTGAAACCTTCATTATTGAGTGCTTGACGAACATTTTTTACAAGTTGCTCATTAACGCCAGTAGGGACAAAATTCCCTAGTTGATTTATGAGAGAAGCATCGACCATTTTATCGGAAGTGTCTAAGCGAACGCCATAAAGTTTATCGCCTAAAGCGCGAGCAACTTGTAAGCTTGTCTCTACACAATCATTGTTGAAATCGACAAGGGCAACTCTACTTACTTTTGGATCAATATGCTTGTCAAAAGCCTGGGTTGCTTTTAGTGTATCACCTAAATAGGTTGCAATTAAGGCATGAGGAATTGTCCCGGCAGCTTCTACATCCCAAGCGACTGCGTTAGCAGGGGTGGAAATACCGCTCATGCCACCAATTTTTGCGGCGTAACCATCTGATTGTTGTACGCTGTAATGATCAAAGCGAGATGGAAAAAATAATACAGGCTTACCGTTTGCTGCAGCGACAGTTTTGCTGGTATTTGTTGCGACTTTTGTTTGACGAGCAATTACGCCAAGATATACAGTTTCTAAATGCGAAAAATCTGCCAAGTCTCCTTCGAGTGTCATAATCGTTTCCCAAGGAGCAACTTTATCGCCGTCATGCAATGCATGGATGATAATATTTTCAGGATGATAAGCACAACGTTTGATGATCGCGATTGCCTCGTCAATTCCACAAAGTGTGGCATAATCTCGTTGGAAAATTTGCATAGTAACGCGAGGGTGATACTTGTCTTTATTTAAAATTTCTTGCGTCCGTAAGAAGTAAATATCACTATAAAATCCACTTTGGATTTCTTCGACAGGAATGTTAAATGAGTTTGGATCAAGCCGTTTTTTCATTAAGTTTCCTCCTAATAGTACAAAACTATATTTAATATTTGTATATAATTTTTTAATATGTATAATAGTTATGATACAATAAAAATGTATTTACTGGCAATAGGGAGGAAGCATGAATATAAATGTTGTTGAAATTAAAAGCCTTCTAGAGGCTCAATCTGAACTTGAAAAAATCAATTGTGATCCAATGGGTATCCACATTCTTAAGACTAAATCGGTTTTTAAAATAATAAAAATAGAGAACATTCGATCAAAAGCTGCTAATTTATTAAAACAAACCTTTTTAGGTAAGGGTGGTGATGTGGCAGTATCAAGACATGCAGCAGATTTAAGTGAAGAATTGACAGATGTCATAATTTGTGCCACTGTTAAACAATATTGGCTTGCCTTGGCACAATTAAAAATTCAACCATGGGGGCTGGCCATGCTTGCGGTTGAAATAGAGGGAATATTAAATAATATAGACCAATTACCCAGTCGTGATTATAAATGGAAAGACAGGAATTTAACGATTGATAGCGAAAATAGTCTAGTAATGGGGATTTTAAATATTACGCCAGACTCATTTTCGGATGGTGGTAAGTACAATAACCTAGAAATAGTGATTCAACGTGTAAAAGAGATGCAAGTTGATGGTGCGGATATCATTGATATAGGTGCTGAATCAACAAGACCGTACAAAGGGTCTGAAAAAATTTCTGCCGAGCAAGAAATGGAAAGATTAATTCCTGCACTCGAAGCTGTTTTACCGTACTGTAAAGTGCCAGTCTCAATTGATACTTATAAGGCGCGTGTGGCAGAAGAAGCGCTAAAATGTGGAGCCCATATCATCAATGATGTATGGGGATTGCAATACGACGTAGACATGGCGGGTGTTGTAGCAAAATATGACGTACCTGTTGTGGTAATGCATAATAGAAATGAAATTAGTTATCCTGAAGGAATTATGAACGATATCAATCACTTTCTAAAAAAAAGTATTGCTATAGGTATAGAAAATGGAATAAAACGTGAAAATATAATTATTGATCCTGGTATCGGTTTTGCAAAAACAGTTGAGCAGAATTTATATATCATGTCAAAATTAGAGCAATTACAAGTGCTAGGGTGTCCAGTGCTTCTAGGAACTTCACGTAAACGTTTTATTGGTGAGGTACTAGAATTGCCGGTTAATGATCGGGTTGAAGGTACGATTGCGACAGCAGTACTCGGTAAAATGAAAGGTGTTCAAATTCACCGAGTTCATGATATAAAACAAGTTAAAAGAACTTTAAAAATGATGGATGCAATGATGAGGAGTAGAGAATGATGACTAAAATTTTAATTAGCAATGTAATGTTTTATGGGTTTCATGGTGTATATGAATATGAACGTGAGCAGGGACAACGGTTCTATTTTGATGTTGAAATGCAAACATCAAATGACGAAGCAGCTGATACAGATGAATTGGATCATGCAGTTGATTATATCTCTGTTTATCAATTGGTAAAAGATGTGGCAGAGCATAAGAGATTCAGCTTACTTGAAGCATTGTCTGCACATATTGGTGATCAAATTTTAGCGACATATGACACAGTTGGTGAAGTGACTGTACGTGTTCGTAAACCTTCAGTACCAATAGCAGGTCCGATTGATTTTGTGCAAGTAGAGACAACTCGGAGGCGTAGATAATATGATTTTATTGGGTTTAGGCTCTAATAGGGGTGATAGAAAACAAAATATTTTAGCTGCAATTGATAAAATCAATGCAAATACACAAGTTACTGTAGAAAAAATTTCTTCTATTTACGAAACAGAACCATATGGACTAAAAAATCAAGCAAGTTATTTAAATGGAGTAGTTGAAATATCTACGAATCTATTGCCGGAAGAATTATTGGATGCCTGCCTATTGATTGAAAAAGAATTAGGGCGAACTAGGAGCGTCCATTGGGGACCTAGAACAATTGATATTGATCTATTGCTTTATCATGATATTACTTTATCTTTACCAAAGTTAACTTTACCACATCCTTATCTGGCATTGCGAAGATTTGTATTAGTACCGATGCTCAATATAACAAATGCTGTTATTATGAATGGTTGTAATGTTCAGCAGCTGTTAGAGGTTTGTTCAGATGATGGCAAAGTCGAGATTTACGAAGAAAATATTTTCGAGGAGTAGTGGATTACATGGGAAAATCGTTGAAAGTTTTGTTTTTGAGTGCACCGATTGGTGTTGGTCATCAGCAAGCTGCTATGGCAATTGCTCATGCAATGCAACGTATCAATCCGGATATTGTGATTGAACATGTTGATACTTTTGAATATTTAAATAAATTTTTTGGACGTGCATTGTTAAGTATTTATTTTAAAAGCCTTTCTTCGTTGCCCCAAGCATATGCATTAGCATATGCTTGGGGCAACGAAAGTAAATGGGCATTGCTTATGAGACGGTGCATTAGTTGTTTTTTTGCCAATGAAATGAAATCATATTTACTCGATTATGCACCAGATGTTGTCGTGTGTACGCATGCAACGCCAGCAGGAATGATGCATTATTTAAAGGAAGAATGCCAAATTGATCTTCACACTGTTGGTGTCGTTACGGATTTTGCTGTACATAGGCTTTGGATTAATAAAACGATAAAACAATATTTTGTGGCTGAAGAAAGCCTGCTACAAGATTTAATAAAGTATCAAATCAAACAGGAACAAAGCTATGCTTTTGGGATTCCTGTTTCTATTATGTATGGACAAAATTATAATAAAAGTATGCTTTTAGAGCGTATTGGTTTTTCTAAAAATAGTAGAGTGGTATTACTCATGGGTGGTGGTGCAGGTCTATTTCCGATGATAGAAGCGATTGAAGCTTTAAATCAGTGTAAAACAGAGTTGCAGTTAATCATTGTTACTGGTAAAAATAAAAAAATTTATGATAAACTAAAAAAAATCAAACGATTTATTCGGCATGATATGAAAGTGTTTGGATTTGTTAACAATGTACACGAGCTTATGGCGATGTCTGATGTGCTTATTTCAAAAGCAGGAGGCTTAACTGTAAGTGAAGCACTATGCTCAGGATTACCAATGTTAATATATAAGCCCATCCCGGGGCAGGAAGAAGAAAATACAAAATTTTTAATAAAGAAAAAAGTTGCAATCAGAATTGATAAAATTAGTATATTAGAAAAGGTAATTGACAAAATATTTAGAATAGAATCTAATGTACTTGATAATATGAAAATTAATGCCAAGAAGATTTCAAAGCCAAATGCAGCAGAAAATATCGCAGATTGTATTTTAAATAACCTTTGCAAATAATTGACGGTGATTGTAATATAAAATAGTGATGTGTTATAATTACCCATAATTTGAAACTTTATTTAGATCACAGAGATTTTACTAGGTGGTGTTGGCAAGTGGACAAAATATTTTTGGCTGTATTGCAAATGGTGCCAGGAATCGGTAGTGCGCATTTACGCAAATTGATGGACTACTTTGGTAATGCTGAGCGCGTTTGGTATGCGAGTGATAGGGAAATACGTTTTAGTGGTTGCCTTGACAAGGCTAGTTGTGTTAAATTAACTGAGTTGAGACAAAAATCAATAGACATAGATAAATTAACGAGTTTATGGGAAAAACAAAAGATTCATTTATGTAGCTATCAGGATGAACTGTATCCAAAGGGACTAAGAAATATCTTTAACCCCCCGATGTTACTTTTTTATCGCGGTGATATGAGGTTTTATAATCGAAGTATTGCAATTGTTGGAGCACGAAAAGCGTCCAATTATGGTAGAAATATTGCCAAGATGTTAGGTCGTGAGCTAACAAAATCTAATATGAGTATAATCAGTGGTGCGGCGATTGGTATTGATACAGCTGCGCATCAGGGGGCTTTAGAAGTAGGGGCAACGGTAGCAGTATTAGGCTGTGGCGTCAACGTTAGTTATCCACCTGAGAATCATAAATTATTAGATCAAATTGCTGAATGTGGCCTCATTCTTTCCGAATATGCACCAGGCACTAGTCCAAATCCAAAGTTTTTCCCAGCACGCAATCGGATTATAAGTGGAATAGCAGATGGGACCGTGGTGGTTGAAGCAGCACTTAAAAGTGGCTCGTTGATTACAGCTGAATTTGCCCTAAGTGAAGGCAGGGATGTTTTTGCTGTGCCGGGCAGCGTGTTTTCATCGACCAGTAGAGGCTGTCATAAATTAATTAAACAAGGTGCTAAACTAGTTGAATCAGTGAATGATATATTGGAAGAATATAATTTGACGTATTCAGCGGCTGAAAAAAATAGTGCTATTGTGTTATCTAAGGAAGAAAAATCTATTTATGAATTATTAACATATAATGAACCTATGACTATAGATGAAATAATATTAAAAACACGAAGTGATGTTTCAAATATCACTTTTATATTATTGCAAATGGAATTGCGTGGCTTATTGCTTGAACATAGCCCGCATTGCTATGTTCGTGCTATTAAGGAGGACGTTTTGTGAGTAAAACACTAGTTGTTGTAGAATCGCCGGCAAAAGCCAAAACAATAGAAAAATATTTAGGTAAAAATTATACCGTAAAGGCTTCTATGGGGCATTTACGAGATTTGCCTAAGAGTCAATTTGGAGTAGATCTTGAAAATGATTTTACACCGAAATATATTAATATCCGTGGCAAAGGCGATATTATTAAATCGTTAAAAGCAGCAGCGAAAAATGCAGATAAAGTTTATCTCGCATCTGACCCGGATCGTGAAGGGGAGGCGATTGCTTGGCATTTAGCACATATATTAAATGTTGATGAGTACGAATCTTGTAGAATCGTATTTAACGAGATTACGAAGCCTGCGATACAAGAAGCTGTGAAAAGACCACGTCCAATTAATCTGGATCGCGTTGATGCGCAACAAGCACGTCGTATGTTAGATCGAATTGTGGGTTATAAATTAAGCCCACTTTTATGGCGTAAAGTTCGTAAAGGGCTAAGTGCAGGGCGGGTGCAGTCAGTAACCGTAAAACTAATCTGCGATCGGGAAAAAGAAGTACAAAGCTTTGTGTCAGAAGAATATTGGTCAGTCGAAGTGAAACTAAGAGAAAAACCAAAATCGGCAATATTTGACGCGGAATTAGTGACGATTGATGGAAATAAGCTTTCGATTGGCGAGGAAGCAGAAGCAGAAAAGGTACGGGAAGATCTAGAAAAGCAATCCTTTATCGTAAATGAAGTGAAAAAACGTCAACGCCAGCGTAAACCCGCACCACCGTTTATCACGAGTAGTTTACAACAAGATGCGTCACGTAAATTAGGTTTTACTTCTCGTAAAACGATGATGCTTGCCCAACAATTATATGAAGGCTTGGAATTGAGCAAAAAAGGCCCTGTTGGATTGATTAGTTATATGCGTACGGATTCGACTCGCGTATCTGAAATTGCGCAGAAAGAGGCAATTGATTACGTTAACGAAAAATTTGGCAGTAGTTACTTGCCAGAAAAACCACCTATATATTCAACGAAAAAATCGCAAGATGCGCATGAAGCGATTCGTCCAACCAGTGTATTATTTACACCGGATAGTATCGCGACGAGCCTATCTAAAGATCAGTTAAAACTTTATACGCTTATTTGGGAACGTTTTGTTGCGAGTCAAATGTCAGCGGCGATTTATGACACGTTGACTATTGCGATTCAAGCTGGTAAATATGGCATCAAAGCAACTGGTTCACAATTGAAATTCGCTGGTTTTACTGCTATATATATTGAAGGAAAAGATAAAAAAGAAAACGAGAAAGATGTAAGTTTACCGGAGCTTGAGGTTAATCAAGTGATAAACTTACAAAAAGTTTTACCGAAGCAACATTTCACCGAACCACCACCAAGATATAATGAAGCTTCCCTTGTTAAAATTCTTGAAGAAAAAGGAATTGGTCGTCCAAGTACCTATTCGCCAATTATTGAAACAATTTTAGGCAGAGGCTATGTGGTTCGGGTAGAGAAAAATTTTGAACCAACAGAACTTGGTTTTGTTGTAGTTGATATGCTGAAAGAATATTTTGAAGATATTGTTGATGCGGAATTCTCTGCGAGCCTTGAAAATAAACTGGATGAAATTGCCGAAGGTAAAATCGAAAAAAATGAGCTGTTAAAGCAATTTTATGAACCATTTGCTAAAACACTGGAACATGCTGAAGAGGAAATCGGGCATGTAGAACTTCCTGTAGAAGTTTCTGATGTTCCATGTGAGCACTGTGGTAGGCTGATGGTAGTAAAGCAAGGGCGTTATGGCAAGTTTTTAGCCTGCCCGGGCTTTCCTGAATGTAGAAATACGAAAGCATTATTAAAAGACACTGGAGCGCTCTGTGTAAAGTGCGGCGGTAATATCGTAGAGCGTCGCACAAAACGCGGTAAGAATTTCTACGGTTGTAAAAATTATCCTGATTGTGATTTTGTCACTTGGGATATGCCGATGAAAGAAACTTGCCCGACTTGCGCTGCGGCTATGCTAAAGCATAACTATAAAAATGGTCGGTTTCTTCTTTACTGTAGCAATGAAGTTTGTGAGACGAGAAAAGATAACCCAATTAATAAGGAATTAGATAAGTTAAAGAAGAGGGCAGAAACAAAAGCTGAAAATAGTAAAAGTGATGAAAATGCAACCAAAACCACAAAAACAATGAAGCAAGCGAAAAAATCTGCGGTCAAATCGACAAAAAAAAGTACGGCAAAAAAGAAAACAAGTACGAATAAAACGGAGGAAAATTAGTGGCTAAAGTAATTGTTATTGGAGCAGGTCTCGCGGGCAGTGAAGCTGCTTGGCAAATCGCTCAAAAAGGTATCAACGTAGATTTATTTGAAATGCGGCCTAAAGTATCAACGCCAGCACATCATAGTGAGAATTTTGCGGAATTGGTATGTAGTAATTCTCTTCGTGGCGCTGGTCTTGAAAATGCAGTAGGATTAATGAAAGAAGAAATGCGCCAAATGAGTTCACTCATTATGGAAGCTGCAGATGCGACGAAAGTCCCGGCTGGTGGTGCTCTTGCTGTCGATCGTCAGGGTTTCAGTGAATATATTACAAAAAAAATTAGAAATCATGCATTGATTCGGATTATAAATGAAGAGGTGACTGAAATCCCGCAGACGGATGATGTTGTTATTATAGCAAGTGGGCCCTTAACTTCACCGTTATTCTCTCAAGAAATTGCGAAATTAACAGGGCAAGAATATTTATATTTCTATGATGCGGCGTCACCAATTGTAGTGAAAGAATCTTTAAATATGGATAAAGCTTATAAAGCATCACGTTATGGTAAAGGTGATGATGACTATATTAACTGTCCGATGAATAAAGAAGAATATCAAGTGTTTTGGAATGAACTTGTGAATGCAGAGAAAACAGAAACGAAAGATTTTGAAAAAGCAATTTTCTTTGAAGGCTGTATGCCTGTCGAAGAAATGGCAAGTCGTGGTGTAGATACGCTGCGATACGGCCCGTTAAAACCAGTCGGTCTTGAACATCCGGTAACTGGTGAAAAGCCATATGCAGTTGTTCAACTGCGCCAAGATAATTATGCGGCAAGTCTTTATAATATTGTAGGTTTTCAGACGCATTTAAAATGGCCAGAACAAAAGCGGGTGTTCGGTCTTATCCCGGGCTTAGATACAGCGGAGTTTGTTCGATATGGTGTCATGCACCGCAATACCTTTATCAATTCGCCAACGGTACTAAAACCTACTTTGCAAATGCAAAAAAATGCAAACATATTGTTTGCAGGTCAAATGACAGGCGTAGAGGGCTATATTGAATCAGCGGCTTGCGGTCTAGTTGCGGGGATAAATGCAGCGAAAATAGCGAGTGGTCAAGAACCAGTTATATATCCTGCCGATACAGCACACGGGGCGATGTGTCAATATATTACGAATGCAGATGCGAAAAAATTTCAACCGATGAATGTAAATTTCGGTCTGTTGCCGCCACTTGAGGAAAGAATAAAAGACAAAAAAATAAAAAATCGTACGATTTCTGAACGGGCATTGTCGAGCTTAGAAAGCTTTAAACATAACATATAAAATGCACGAAATTGTGCATAGGGAGGTGCTACTATGTTTCATGCTACAACAATCGTGGCGGTAAAACACAAGGGGAAAACAGCAATTGCCGGTGATGGCCAAGTTACATTTGGCGGCAATACAGTAATGAAGCATAATGCTAAAAAAGTTAGACGCTTATATCATGGTAAAATTCTGGCAGGTTTTGCTGGTTCCGTCGCCGATGCATTTACCTTGTTTGGTAAATTTGAAACTAAACTAGAAGAGTTTAATGGAAACTTAATGCGCGCAGCTGTAGAACTTGCCAAGGAATGGCGTACGGACCGTGTACTTAGAAAATTAGAGGCTCTGCTGCTTATCATGGATAGCGAGAAAATGCTCATCTTATCTGGCAATGGCGAAGTTATTGAGCCAGATGATGGTGTAGCTGCAATTGGCTCTGGTGGTGCATATGCTTTGGCGGCTGCCCGTGGAATGGTAAGACATTCTGACTTATCTGCACCTGAAATTGTGAAAGAAGCTTTGGAAATTGCAGCAGATATCTGTGTATTTACCAATCATCATATCACCGTAGAAGAGCTAGATTAGGAGGGGTGAACTTGAAAGAGCAAACACCGAAAGAAATAGTAAATGAATTGGATAAATACATTGTTGGGCAAGCACAAGCTAAAAAGTC
Source organism: uncultured Veillonellaceae bacterium (assembly GCA_963805085.1). GTDB lineage: Bacteria > Bacillota > Negativicutes > JARBTT01 > JARBTT01 > JARBTT01. The sequence continues at coordinate 714,261 of CAWDTA010000005.1, forward strand.
TGTTGCCGTTGCACTTCGTAATCGTTGGCGAAGTAAGCAATTACCTGATTCGTTAAAAGATGAAATAATTCCCAAAAATATTTTAATGATTGGTTCTACTGGTGTTGGTAAAACGGAAATTGCTAGACGTCTTGCAAAGTTGGTCAATGCACCCTTTGTAAAAGTGGAAGCAACTAAATTTACGGAAGTCGGTTACGTTGGTCGTGATGTAGAATCGATGGTGCGAGATTTAGTTGAGACCTCAATTCGCATGTTGAAAAAAGAAAAGATGCTTGAAGTGAATGATAAGGCATTAGAACTTGCCAACGATAGAATTGTTGAATGTTTCATACCGACACAAAAGAAAGAAAATAATCGCAATCCATTTGAAGTGTTATTTAACAGCAATAGTAACAATACGAATGATGCGACGAATAATAATCAGGTGGTTGAAGAACCTAAATATCAAACTGGTAAAGAGTGGTATGAAAAACGTTTGGCGGCAGGTGAAATAGAAAATGAGCTCATTGAAATTAGTGTAGAAGATACAGCGGCGCCGATGATTGGGATGTTTTCTGGTTCAGGGATAGAGGAAATGGGCAATAACATTCAAGATATGTTAGGGAGTCTCATGCCTAAGAAACAAAAGAGACGTAAAGTAACCGTTGCAAATGCCAGAAAGATTTTTACACAGGAAGAAGCGCAAAAACTTATTGATATGGATGAAGTAATCGCAAATGCACTGAAGATTGCCGAAGATAATGGGATTATTTTTCTTGATGAGATCGATAAAGTTGCCGGTGGCGGCAATTCTTCTGGCCCAGATGTTTCTCGCGAAGGTGTACAACGTGACATTCTGCCAATCGTGGAAGGATCTACCGTAGTGACTAAATATGGCCCGATCAAAACCGATCATGTTTTATTCATTGCAGCGGGCGCTTTTCATAAAGCGAAACCATCTGATTTAATTCCCGAATTACAGGGCCGTTTTCCAATTCGTGTGGAATTGACCAATTTATCAAAAGATGATTTTAAGCAAATACTAACTGAACCAGCAAATGCGCTGATTAAACAATATGTATACTTATTAGAAACAGAAGGTGTTCATATTGAATTTACTGGGGATGCTATTGATGAACTTGCGGAAATCGCTTGTAATGTCAATGCGCAAACTGAGAATATCGGTGCCAGACGATTGCATACTATTTTGGAAAAATTATTGGAAGATGTAGCTTTTGAAGCTCCTGATATGAAAGAAAAAAATATTGTAATCAATAGAGAATACGTCGATTCTAAATTGGGTCATATTGTAGTAAACCAAGATTTAAGTCGTTTTATCTTATAATTTATAAAGAATATTATGTAAGTATCTATAATTATTTGCAGTATCGTGGTAATATATTAATATATTACCACGATGTTGTAAAAACAGAACAAATGGATAGATGGAAAGGGAGGTCTGTTATGGCTAGTCTACTATTGGAAAGAACAAGAAAAATTAATAAATTACTGCAAAAATCCGAAAGTGTAGAATATGATGGTATTTCACGTGTTTTAAGTAATGTTATAGGTGCAAATGTATATATTGTAAATAAAACGGGTGAAGTTTTTGGTCATGCATTTATTGATGACTTTGAATGTGAACTTATGATCGATAAAGTAGTTATGCAAGGTGAGTTTCCGCGGCATTATGTCAATTGGTTACTTAAGATTGATGAGACTTCACCAAATTTGAAACTGAAAAGCGGTATGTGTGCTTTTAGTCAAGAGACAGAGTGTATTTTTAGTAATAAAATTACTACAATTGTGCCAATTTACGGTGTTGGTGAACGGATAGGAACATTGATCGTAGCGAAATTTGATGAAGAGTTTACAGATGAAGATTTAATTTTAGCTGAATATGGTGCAACTGTTGTTGGAATGGAAATATTGCGAGATCATAGTCAAAAAATTGAAGTTGAAGCTCGTAAGAAAGCTACTGTACAAATTGCTTTGGCGACACTGTCTTATTCTGAAGTTGAGGCTGCGATTAATATTTTAGGGGAGTTGGATGGTAATGAGGGTTTGCTTGTTGCTAGTAAAATTGCCGATCGTGTTGGGATTACAAGATCCGTTATCGTCAATGCGTTGAGAAAATTTGAAAGCGCGGGTGTGATAGAATCAAAATCGCTTGGGATGAAGGGCACTTACATTAAAGTTTTAAATGAACATTTATTAGAGGAAGTTCATAAGTTAAAAAGATAAAATTTTTTAAAAAAAATGTCGCATTTGCGACATTTTTTTTGTTGTTCTTACAAAATAGTAGATACAAATACTCATTTTTACATATATTCCTTGAAAGTGATATTTAAATGAATGGTTCTGTGATATAATTTACAAGGATAAATTTTACCGCGTAAATACTGATGGTAGGACGATATTCCTAATTATCTTATTTGCAGTGAAAATAAGGTAGTTCGTTGGATTTTTTAGAGGAATTTTGCAGAAAAGTGTAGAAACATAAAAATAGTGATGTTTATTAGGTTAATTAATATTAAAAATAAGAAAGATAAATTTTGGTGATTATGGAGGGAGAAATATGATAGAAAAAATTACCCAGTCGCCATTGGTTAATGTACTAAGCCAGGCATTAAATGCTTCCAATATGAGGAATAATGTCATCAGTAATAACATTGCAAATGTTAATACGCCTGGTTTCAAAAAGAGTGAAGTTGTGTTTGAGAGCCTACTGGCTGAACAATTGACTCCGACTGGTAAAAAATTAGCAATGACACGTACGCAAGATAAACATTTTCCGATGCCTAGTAATGAACAGGGAGTAGTTAATCCGAAAATTAATATGATCAATAATACAACAATGCGTACTGATGGTAACAACGTCGATATTGATTCTGAAATGGCAGGATTGGCGAAAAATAACATCTATTATAATGCGGCTGTCCGACAGATTAGCGATTATTTCACAAGTATGAAATCAGTAATCGCAGGACAAAAATAGAAATTATCCGTTTATAATAGGTTAATAAAATTTTTACATAACTATTTAAGGAGGAACCGTTTATGAGTATGTTTGGTGCGATAGATGCAGCTGCATCTGGTTTGACGGCTGAACGATTACGTATGGATGTTATTTCTAACAACATTGCTAATGCGAATACTACACGTACAGCAGAAGGCGGGGCCTATCGTCGTCGAGTTGTTGTCTTTGAACCGCGGACAGGAGATGCATCCCCATTTTCGCAGACTTTATCTAAAGAGATGCAGGCTGGCGAAGGCGTAAGAGCTGTAGGAATTACAACTGATAATACACCAGGGCGTACAATTTATGATCCGAATCATCCTGATGCAAATAAAGACGGATATGTAGAAATGCCAAATTTAAATATAGTTTCTGAAATGGTAGATATGATTACTGCCTCAAGGGCATATGAGGCTAATGTAACTGCTGTGAATGCAGCAAAAAGCATGGCGATGAAGGCTCTTGACATAGGAAAATAGTGAGGTGTGTGTTGGATGCAAGTGGAAGCATTGAAGTTGACCCCAGTAATTAGTAGTGCAACTACTAACATTAATCAAAATCAAGCGGTTGGAAAGAAAAATTTTAGTGAGTATTTTAATGAAGCATTAAATAATGTAAATGATCTTCAATTAAAAGGACAACAAGCGAGTATTGATATGGCTGCAGGTAAAGTAAAAGATATCTCCCAAGTGGTTGTAGCAACTGAAAAAGCAAATATTGCTTTGCAACTGACTATGCAGGTGCGTAATAAGGTTTTAGATGCATATCAAGAAGTTATGCGTATGCAAGTGTAATGTAAAGTAATATACTTTTGAGTGGCGAAAGGATGAGACGATGGCCGACTGGAAGGAGCAGTCCCTGCAAGTTTGGAAAAAACTCGGTAAAAGGCAAAAATATACAATTATCGGTACTGCTGTACTATTAATGATAACGATTTTAGGTTGGAGTTATTGGTGGGGTAGTAAACCTGATATGGTACCATTGTTTACGGGTATGGAAGCCAAAGATGCAGGCGAAGTTGCAGCAAAACTCAAGGAAATGAAAATATCTTATGAACCACAAGAAACAGCTCACGGCACGGCAATTCTAGTACAAGCAAAGGATGTACATAATGCTCGGTTAGAACTTGCTACCCAAGGCCTGCCACGTGGTCAAAAAGGTTTTGAAATCTTTGATGATAGTAAACTAGGTGTTACCGAATTTCAAAATAAAGTGAATTATTTACAAGCTTTACAAGGTGAATTGACTCGGACGATTGAACAACTTGAAGAAGTTGAAAAAGCCAGAGTGCATATTGTATTGCCGGAAGATAGTTTATATAAGAAAAATGAAAAACCAGCGACTGCTTCGATTATGTTGAAATTGAAGCCAAATCAACAATTGTCAAAACAGCATATAAAAGGGATTGTCAATTTAGCTGCACATAGTGTGCAAGGATTACAAGCTGCTAATATCACAATTGTTGATAGTTCAGGTAAAATATTAAACGATCCCGAAGAAGATGAAAAATCTCTGGGAAATGCAACGATGACACAGTTGGATATGACGAAGAAAATTCAAGATCGTTTACAGAAAGACCTGCAAACTTTCTTAGATCAAGTTTTAGGTTCAGGGAAAGCAGTTGCAAGAGTAAATGTGGAGTTGACTTTTGATCAACATACGACGGATAAACAAGTATTTACACCTGTTGTTGATGATTCTGGCATTATTCGTAGCTCGCAAGACAGTACTGAAAACTATAATGGTACTTCAGGAACGCCGGGTGGCCCAGCGGGAACAACTTCTAATATTCCAGGTTATGTAGCTACAAATAACACACAGTCGCAATATGATAAAAAAGAATCTACTAAAAATTATGAAATAAATGAAACAAAAGAAAAAGTTGTAGCGGCTCCAGGGGCTATTAAGAGGTTAACGGTTGCGGTTCTAGTTGATGAACAAATGACGCAAACACAACAAAGCAGCATTTCTCGGTCGGTGTCATCAGCGATTGGTTTGGATACTGGTCGTGGAGATACGATTTCTGTAGAAGCAGTGCCATTCAGTACTGAGTTAGCAGATAGACAAGCGAAAGAAGATCAACAGCGTATTGACCAAGAAAATCAAATGTTCTGGATGAAAGTTGCGTTGGGAGTATTACTTGCCGCAATGATTATTGCATTTATCTATGTTCGTCGTCGTAAAGCTCGTCTTGCAAGGGAAGCCGAAGAAAGAGCTGCTATGGAAGCGTTAAGGGCGCAAAAAGCAGCGAGAGCAGCTGAACAAGCAGCTACAGTTGAAGACGTTGATGAAATGTCACCAGAACAACAAACTCGTATGACTGAAAGACAAGCATTAGAAGAAATGATTAGAACACGTCCAGAAGAAATCGCCCAACTAGTAAGAACTTGGTTGGCAGACGAGTAATAATAAGTGTATTGTAGGTGAGCGCATGTACGAATCTAATGAGTTGACAAATAAACAAAAGACCGCAATTTTATTCATAGCGCTTGGTCCAGAAGTTTCAGCGCAGCTTTTTAAACATTTGCATGGGGATGAAATTGAAAAGCTCACCTTGGAAATAGCGAACCAGCGTCAAGTAACACAAGAACAAAAAAACCAAGTTATTAGTGAATTTTATCAAATGGCAATGGCAAAAGAGTATATTTCTACTGGCGGTTTAGAGTATGCTCGCGAAGTACTGGAAAAAGCATTGGGCTCAGAAGAAGCAGTTAACATTATCAATCGCCTTACTTCGAGCTTACAAATTCGTCCATTTGATTTTGCTCGGAAGACAGATCCAGCCCAGTTGCTGAATTTTATTCAAAGTGAGCATCCACAAACGATCGCTTTGATTATGGCTTATTTATCGCCCGATCAATCAGCGGCAATTATTTCGGCGTTGCCGCCTGATCGGCAAGTAGAAGTAGCGAAGAGAATCGCAACGATGGATAGAACAACTCCAGATGTTTTACGTGATGTGGAACGTGTTTTGGAGAGAAAACTTTCCTCTCTTGTTACCCAAGATTTTACTGCTGCTGGTGGAGTTAGTTCTATTGTTGAAGTTCTCAACCGTGTGGATAGAACAACAGAACGTACAATTATTGAAAATTTAGAAGTGGAAAATCCAGAGCTTGCAGAAGAAATCAAACGTCTTATGTTTGTATTTGAAGATATTGTTATGCTTGATGATCGTTCACTCCAATTGGTATTGCGAGAAATTGATCAAAAAGATTTGGCTCTTGCACTCAAAGCTACAGCAACTGAAGTTGGTGAAAAAGTTTATAAAAATATGTCCAAACGTGCAGCTGATATGTTAAAAGAAGAAATTGAATATATGGGACCTGTTAAAATTCGCGATGTAGAAGAATCACAACAAAAAGTTGTTAATGTAATTAGGCGACTCGAAGAGTCTGGTGAAATCATAGTATCTCGTGGTAAAGGAGACGAAATGGTTGTCTAGGGTAATAAAGGGAGCTATATTGCAAGACAGTCCCAAAATTTTAGAAACCCCAGTAATGGATATTGTTGGACAAAGCCAAGATGAATTGGAATTTAGTCGTGGAGATATTGCCGTTGCTGCCGCTTACGCCGTGATGTTAGAAGAACAGAAGCGCAAAGCGACGAAAATGGTTCAAGATGCTGAAATGCAGCGGAATATTATTATTGCCGATGCACAGAAACAGGCTGAACAAATTGTTGTCCAGGCAAATGAAGAAGCTGAACAAATTAGAATTGTCTCTCGTAATGAAGCGAAAGAAGCTGGTTATGGCGAGGGTCATGATAATGGCTATAAAGCTGTAAAAAACGAGATGGCAAATCTTATTAAAGAAGCCAATGAAAAAGCCGAAAGGACTATTCGGTTGGCTGAAAATGAAATTAAAGATAGCGTTTTAAAAGCGGAAAGTAAGATTGTTGAAATTGCTATGGCGATTGCTAATAAAGTGATACCACAACATGTTATTGATATACCGCACATCATTTTACCTTTAGTAAGAACTGCCTTAGAAAAAGTTCGTGATCAACGCGATATTATTGTTAAGGTTTCTCCTGATGACTATGAACTTGTTTTAATGGCTAAAAAGGAATTTCAGACTATGCTTGATAGTGATAATCAACTTACCATTTCTTCAGACCAAACGTTAACCAATGGAAACTGCATTGTTGAAAGTGCAAATGGCAATGTTGACGCGAGGCTAAGTACGCAATTGGAAGCAGTGAAAAAAGCAATTCAGGAAGTTGTGTAATAATGGATATTGATATTAGTAAATATATGAATGCAATAAATTCCTGTGAACCGATTAAAATGAATGGTAAAATAACGCAAGTTATTGGCTTAGTCATTGAGTCACAAGGACCTAATGTTAGTCTTGGCGAGTTATGTTATGTTTGCTCTAGACTAAATAATGTCGAACCAATTCCTGCTGAAGTTGTAGGCTTTCGCCAAGGACATGTACTACTTATGCCGATTGGTGAAATGCAAGGAATTGGACCTGGATGTGAAGTTATATCAGCGCAAAAAACCTTACGAGTTCAAGTTGGTAAGCAATTATTAGGCCGCATTTTAGATGGATTAGGAAATCCTATTGACGGTAAAGGCTCGTTATTTACAGAACAAGAATATCCTTTGAATGCGATGCCGCCTCATCCGTTATCTAGACCACGGATCAAGAAAATCCTATCTGTTGGAGTAAGAGCTATTGATGGTGCCATTACTATGGGGTGTGGACAACGTATTGGTATTATGGCAGGTAGTGGTGTTGGTAAGAGTACTTTGCTAGGCATGATCGCTCGTAATACGGAAGCTGATATTAGTGTCATTGCACTTATTGGGGAACGTGGTCGTGAGGTTAGAGAGTTTATTGAACGCGACTTAGGTGAAGAAGGCTTAAAACGAGCCGTAGTAGTAGTTGCGACTTCGGATCAACCAGCACTTGTTCGCATTAAAGGGGCCATGACGGCAACCGCGATTGCAGAGTATTTTCGTGATCAAGGAATGAATGTTGTATTAATGATGGATTCAGTAACACGCTTTGCGATGGCTCAACGTGAAGTAGGATTAACTGTTGGTGAACCTCCAGCAACACGTGGCTATACTCCTTCTGTTTTTGCGATGTTACCAAGACTGTTAGAACGAGCTGGAACCAATGATGTAGGATCAATCACTGGTATTTATACGGTATTGGTGGATGGTGATGATATGAATGAACCGATTGCCGATGCAGTTAGAAGTATCTTAGATGGTCACATTGTACTTTCAAGAAGCATAGCTGCACAAAACCATTATCCGGCGATTGATTTATTAAACAGTGTAAGCAGGGTAATGCTTGAAATTGTTGAGAAAAAACATTATGAGGCTGCACAAAAATTGCGGTCATCTATGGCAGTGTATCGTGAAGCGGAAGACCTGATTAATATTGGGGCTTATGTACAAGGATCAAATGCTAATATTGATCGAGCGATTACTCAGATTGAACCAATTAAAAATTTTTTAAAACAAGATGTTTATGAAGTTGATACTTTAGATGAAACAATAAAACGCTTGGTTAGTTTATCTTCTTAAAAGTTAAATGCGCTGGGAAGTGATTTGATTGAAAAAGTTTAGATTCCGTTTAGCTACAGTGCTTAAAGTTTCACAAATAAAAAAAGAACAAGCAGAAATTGAGTTTGCAGAAGTAACTACTTTTCTATTGCAGCAGCAACAAATGTTGGTTGACTATGAAGACGAACTTTCGCAGGAAATGCAAAGCTATTACAATATGGCTAATCAAAGAGTTACCATTGAAAAATTAACGAGTTACGGTAGTTACTTTGATCGTATGCGAAATCAGATTCAAAATCAGCAACAAGCAATTGTAAAAGCTGAAGTAAAAAGAAAAGAAAAATTAGAAATTTTACAAGCGACAATGTGTAAGCTGAAAACGATTGAACAATTACGCGATAAGTGTTTTGAAGAATTCCAAAAAGAGCAGTTGTTTGAAGAGCAAAAGGAACTTGATGAGATTGGTTTACAAATATATACACGGATGGCAAGGTGAATGTAGATGATGGAAGGAATTAGTCAGGTTTTACAGAGAATTAGTAATATTGAAGATCAATTTTCTCCCAATAAAGCTAGTAACCATAAGTTTCAATCTTATATGGATGGAGCTATGAATCCCCAAGCTGGTCAAAATAACTCCAAAACAAATGGGGGATTAGCGAGAAAGGCGGTTGCTACCAATGCTCCGGCCGATATTAATTCTTTAATTAATCAATCAGCACATAAATATGGTGTAGATCCAAAACTTGTAAGTGCGGTTGCACAAACAGAGTCAAATTATACGCCAAATGCAGTATCGGATGCAGGCGCAGTAGGTGTTATGCAACTTATGCCTGATACAGCTAGCTCGCTTGGTGTTACTAATATTTACGATCCACGTGATAATATTGAAGGTGGAGTGAAGTATATTAAACAGTTATTAAATACCTTTGATGGTGATGTATCGAAAGCTGTAGCCGCTTATAATGCAGGACCACAAGCAGTAAAAAACTATAATGGGGTTCCACCATATGCTGAAACTCAAAACTATGTAAAAAAAGTTCTTGATTTATACAGCTGATAAGAAGTATCCCAGAAGGTAGGTGTGAGATGGCGGCGAATAAGACAGAAAAAGAAAAAGCTAATAAAAAAGAAATAGTAGAAGATGTAGAAGATGTAGAAGATGATGAGGAAGAAGAAGAAGAGAAGCCTTCCGTTTTTCTTCGAATTTTAAAGATAGGTACTATTACATTTTTAATATTAGCCTTTATCATTGGTGGCTTTTTCGTAGGGGTTTATTTAAGAGTTTTTGATGTAAGCCAAATTAATGATAAACTAGAATTATATAAATATCCGGTTATTGGTCAATATTTTGAGAAACCTCTTACTGCTGATGAGAGTAAAGGATCAGGTGATCCAGAGAAACCTGGAGAACCAATTGTTATTCCTGATCCAAAAGCTCAGGATAAAACAGATAATCCTTTAAAATTAACCGAAGGAGAAAAACAAGCAGATGCTTCTAAACCAATTGCGCTGGATAAAGCAGAGATCGATAAACAATTAAAGATTAGACAAGCTGAAGAAAAAAAACGTGTATCAAAATTAGCTCGTTTATATGGTTCAATGAAACCAGAAAAAGCAATGCCAATTTTAGATGCATTAGACGATGATATGGCGATTGCTATATTGAGCAAGATGGAAGAAGATCAGGTATCTAAAATTTTGCCGCTTTTTGATACTTCAAAAAGCGCAAGAATAACAAGGATTATGTATAACGGAAAACCACCAGTGACGCAAGTTAGATAGTCGGTTATCTGTTATATGATAATAAATAGTTTACTGAAAGGAGGTGAGAAAATGGATATGCAGATAAATTTAGCTAGTGCTCAGCCTGAAACCAATACTGCAAATGCTAAAACTTCAGCATCAAGTAATTCAAAAACTACAGCGAAAAATTCGAATAGTAGTGATAAAAAATCAGGTAAAAACTTCACAGATGTTTTAGCCAATGCTAATACAAAAGCCGATTTGCCAACAGAGAGTACAACTGATAATAGTAGTGCTAACTTGATGAACAATATGGCAGGTTTAACTAATATGGCGGTTTTGGTTGCGATTAGCTCAATGCAAGTGACACCAGTAAATGTAGAAACGGTAGCGAAAGTAGATGATACGGTTGTTGCACTTTCATCCCAAGGCGAAGAAAAGAACTTTGCTGGTATGATGCAAACTGAGATGCAAGACAATAAACTGGTAAATAAACTTCTACAGCAGGTAGACTCTGGTGTAACAGCTGAAACTCTAAAAGATAGTAATGTTACTGTTGGTGTAAACACAAAAAATACATTGTCTTCAGCAAAAACGAACTTGGTTTCAGATTTATCACAAACTCAATTATCAACTGATACATCAGAAACAACTAATGCATTGCAACTAAAAGCAGCTAGTGATACTCTTGCTCAGATGCAGGTAGTGAAAAATTCTGCAGACAAAGGGGAACAGGTTGTTAACACAATCGTAGAAACTCCGGTTTTGCAAGAAGTACAAGTTGCGAGCACTAATTTGGAGAACCCATTAACGAAAACAACGGGTACCAATAAGTTGGCTGAAAAACCAAAGGATAACGTAGTCAATGTTAAAGTAACCAATATGGGGAGCACAGAAAATTTTATATTGGCCAATACTGCATCTACGAATGCCATAACAGCTACGAATGCGAATGTCGTGAATGATGCTAATAGCAAGATTGATGTTGAATCAACATTAACCAATACAGTATCTGTAACAGAAAAGCCGACTAAATCGCAAATACCAACGGTTGAAGTTGCAAGTAATCATGCAGAGCAGCCAAATACCAATCAATTTAGTCAATTTGTAACACTAGCGACAGATCAGCTGAATAAAAATATCAGTGCTGAAGCAACTACAACAGCTACTACGCCACAACCATTAGCTGAATATGATATTCCGGGGCAAATTGTCGAGCAAGCGCATTTGATTAAAGGCACAGAAGATACACAAATGGTTATTAAATTGAAACCGGAACATTTAGGTGAATTGACATTAAAAGTTACGGTTGAAAATGGCACTGTAAGTGCATCTTTCCACAGTGACAATAGTCAAGTAAGAGGTTTGTTGGAAACAACGATGGCTCAGCTAAAACAAGATTTGACCAGCCAAGGTATTAAAGTAGATACGGTTGGTGTTTATGGTGGTCTTGGTAAATTTTTATCCGATGGACAAAGTCAACCAGGACAACAAGGGCAAAATAGTCGTTTCAAAAATCGTAAAATTAATGTAGATGACTTTGAAGATGAAGTTGATAAAGTTGGCGGATTAATGTCAGCCAGTGGTGTAACCGACGATGGTGTTGATTATCGTGTCTAATGCAAATAAAAGGAGGAGTTTTATATGTCAACTACGCTTACAGATGGAACATATCTAAATACGACGAATGGTGTAACTAATAATACAACTACTAAAACAGCAACTACATCATCTAGTAGTTCAATGGGAAAAAATGATTTTTTACAATTACTTGTGACGCAAATGAAATATCAAGATCCATTAGATCCACAAAGTAATAGTGAATATGCTTCGCAATTGGCGCAGTTCTCTTCATTGGAGCAGATGCAGAATTTAAATACAACAGTGAATTCATCACAAGCAACATCTCTTGTTGGTAAATCTGTCGCTTGGGCAGATTCAAAAGGTAATACCTTTAGTGGCACTGTTAGTTCGGTTAAATATTCAAATGGTACAGCAAAATTGATGGTAGGTGGCGCAGAGGTTGATGTTTCTAGCTTACTTTATGTAGGATCTTCTGATTCATCACAACAAGTAGAAGAGTTGAACACTATCCAAGCAAGTGGACTTATCGGTAAGAAAGTTACTTGGACGGATTCTACTGGTGCATCACAAAGTGGTACAGTTTCTTCTGTTTCAGTTTCAAATGGAGCAACACAATTGATGGTAGGTAGCACGGCAGTAAGTATTTCTAGCTTAACCAATATACAGACGGCTTAGTACAAAGTAGGTTTTCTAATAAAATAATATAATAAATTGTTGCCTTAAGGAGGTTTGTTATGTGGCTGATAATATGATTTATTATCAAGCACAGCCATTGCTGCCGATTGGTAACTGTGGTAAACTAGCGAATACCAATAGTGCATCAAATATTAAACCTAATGCGAAAAATAGTTTTGCAAATTTGCTAAATCAAGAAATTGCTGGCGTGAAATTTTCACAACATGCGCTTGAGCGGATGCAGAGTCGCAATTTAAATTTTAGTAATCATGATTTAATGAAACTAAATGATGCAGTTGAAAAGATTGCTAAAAAAGGTGCAAAAGAATCATTGGTATATATGAATGATGTGGCCTTGGTAGTTAGTGTTGCCAATAAAACGGTTATTACCGCCATGGATGGCAAGAGTGCAAAAGATAATATATTTACAAATATTGATAGTGCAGTAATTATATAAGCTGGACCATAAGGAAGCTTAGTGTTGTTGATTGATTGACACAGCACACTGCACACAAAAAAAATGGAGGTCGATTTTCTTATGATGCGTTCATTGTATTCCGGGGTATCCGGTCTAAAAAATCATCAAACCCGTATGGATGTTATTGGTAATAATATTGCTAACGTAAATACGACAGGCTATAAAGCTGGCCGCGTAACATTTCAAGATATTTTAAGTCAAACGATTACTGGTGCATCTTCAGCGCAAGGTAACCTTGGCGGAACCAACGCAAAACAAATTGGACTTGGGATGGGAGTTGCTAGTATAGACACTACCTTTACTGATGGTAGTGTGCAATCTACTGGTAAAAATACAGATCTGTGCCTTTCTGGCTCGGGCTTTTTTGTTGTAGCTGATGGCTCTAATCAGTATTATACTCGTAATGGCGCATTTACCTTTGATGCATCAGGAAACTACGTTAATAGTGCTGGTTTAAAAGTACAAGGTTGGATGGCAGATTCTACAGGGACAATCAGTTCAAATGGTGCGGTTACAAATATCGTTATCCCAGTAGGACAAACGATGGCGGCAACTGCTACTACGAAAGCAACTTATACGAAAAACTTATCCGCAACTGCAACTGATGGGGTAACGACGACGACTGGCTTAGCTGCAAGTGCTTTTACTACTACTGCTGAAACAACTGCAGCGGCTTCAGCTTTGGCATCTCCGGGTACGGCCATAACTGTTTCTGGAGCAACGGGAACAACGATTACGTATGATAGCACTACTAGTACATATACAAAAACAGTTACTGGTACAGCGACAACTGCGACATCATCCTTTACCGCTTATGATAGTGAAGGGGTAGCGCATACGATTACAGGTACATTTACGAAGTCAACGACTGCAAACCAATGGACCTTTGCGGCGACTTCCACAGATGGTGGTACGATGACTGGTGGTAGCGGTAACATTACGTTTACCACTGCAGGTGCATACTCCGCTAGTACTGTTTCAGATATTGTTTTCACTCCTACTACAGGCGGTGCCGCTACAACAATTGCCTTAGACTTCAGTGCATTAACCCAGTATGATGGTGATACGACCGTTGCAGTTGATAAAAATGGGAATGCAGCTGGTACGCTCGATAGTGTAAGTACTGATAGCACTGGTACAATCGTTGGTAGTTTTAGTAATGGATTGAAGAGGGATTTAGCTCAAGTGGCGATTGCTACCTTTAATAATCCAGGTGGTTTGACGAAATCTGGGGACAGTTTATATAGTTCATCAAATAACTCGGGCGCAGTGCAAATTAATACAGCGGGTACTGGTGGTGCTGGCTCATTGACGCCATCCAGTTTGGAAATGTCAAATGTCGACTTGTCAGATGAATTAACGAATATGATTGTTACCCAACGTGGTTACCAAGCAAATTCAAAGATTATTACTACTTCTGATGACATGTTAGAGACATTAGTAAACTTAAAACGTTAAATAACGGGTAGAGTGGGGGAATGGATTCCCCCACTTTTCCTAAAATACAGGAGGCATATTTAGTATGATTAAGGTAACAAAATTCAATTCAGATGAACGTGGGGAATTTATTCTAAATGCAGAAATAATTGAAACGATTGAACAGACTCCTGATACAGTAGTTACATTAACCAATGGTAAGAAATTTATCATAGAAGAAAAAATGGAAGAAGTCGTTAGACGAGTGATGACCTATAAACGTGCTTTGTATAACGGCAGTAACTTTCGGTAATAAAGTTGAATGTCCAATGAAATTAGCTTATCATTTTAAGTTAATGACATTTTTTTTATAGTTTATTTATGCGGACAGAATTTGAAATTAGATGTCCTTTATAGTATGGGGGTGGATGAGGTTGGCTGAAGAAGAAATTAAGAAAAAAAGTCCGATGCTAATGATTGTTGGTTTAATTGTGGTGGGGTTAATCTTGGCAGGCGGTATGTCGTACTTTATTGCTACAAAAGTTATGACAGATTCTGTTGGTAAGGTTCCGACAAGAGAACCAGGTGTATTTGTTAAATTAGGTGACGCCAAAGATGGTGTGATTGTCAATGTCGGTGGTGTGAAAAGTGGTCGTTTCCTTAAAGTTGGTGTTGTTTTAGAATTGGATCCTACTAAAAGTTCAAGCAAAGATGGAAAGATTCCTTCTGCTACAGAAACCAAAATTTTAGATTCCGTATTGCAATTACTTAGAGCACAAAAGATCGAAAATTTTGATCCTAATAAGCAGGAAGAATTAAAAATGCAAATAAAAACAGAGGTAAATAAAGTTCTTGGTGAAAATACTGTATATGAAGTGTATATTACTAATTTTGTTTTGCAGTAATGTGAATTCTTAAATACATATTTTGACGTATTTGGAAGGCGAAAGGAGGAGGAATATTGTCAGCGGATGTGTTATCACAGTCAGAGATTGATCAATTATTATCAGCGTTGTCTACTGGTGTTGTCTCAGCTGAAGAAATGAAGGTTGAGGAAAAACAGAAAAAAATTAAAATCTATGATTTTAAACGTCCTGATAAATTTTCTAAGGACCAAATTCGCACCTTGTATATGTTACATGAGAATTTTGCCCGGCTTTTAAATACTTACTTATCAACACATCTTAGAACGATGATTAATGTAAATGTTGCATCGGTTGAACAGTTGACTTATGAAGAATTTGTTCGATCGTTATCTAATCCAAGTGTTATTGGTATTTTGGATATGGCTCCGCTAAAAGGAAATGTAATTTTTGAAATGAACCCTAATATCACATTTGCAATTATTGATCGCTTGTTTGGTGGTGCAGGAGAAGCTTTAAGTAAAATTAGAGCATTGACTGATATTGAAGAAGTTATTGTTCGTAAGATTATGAATAAAGCCTTGGAAAATTTTAAAGAAGCTTGGCAGAATGTAGTTCAAATAACACCGCATTTGGAGGCAATTGAAACGAATCCGCAATTTACGCAAATTGTGCCTCCGAGTGATATGGTTGTAATTATCACGTTGCAGGTAAAGGTTGGCGAAGTTGAGGGATTAATGAATGTTTGTATCCCGTACTTAGTTCTTGAACCAATTATGGCTAAGTTAACGACTACATTTTGGGTGGCAGCCTCTGTAGTTAAGGAAGATAATCCAGAACAAATTGAAATTTTGCAACGTAAGATTAGAAAAACATACGTTCCTATGTCCGTGGAGTTGGGAAGTATTGATGTAAGTATTCATGAATTCTTGAACTTAGTGGTAGGGGATGTATTGCAATTTGAAACAAAGGTTGGTAGTGAGTTGAGCTTGATTGTAGGTACGAGACCTAAGTTTTGGTGTAGACCTGGTGTTTCAGGAAAAAACGTTGCAGTACAGATATCTAGGGTGAATACAGAAGGGGATGATAACGATGAATGATGGTTTTCTTTCACAAGATGAAATAAATGCATTGCTTCAAGGAAACGCGGATGAAACTTCGCAAGCATCCACAGAAGCAGAAGGATCTGGAAACTTGGAGGCGGAAGCTATAACTGAAATGGAACGAGATGCACTTGGTGAGATTGGTAACATCTCTATGGGGAGTGCAGCTACTACATTGTCAGTTCTTCTTGGACGTCGCGTTGATATTACGACTCCCCGGGTTTCAGTTGACACTTTAGGTTCGATTAAAGATCATTATCCATTACCATATTTAGTAGTTGAAGTCGGTTATACAGTAGGAATTGATGGCAATAACATCCTGGCAATTCAGGAACAAGATGCTTTGATTATTGCCGACCTTATGATGGGGGGAGAAGGTACCAATCCACCAACAGAGTTAAATGAACTTTATATGAGCGCTGTTGGTGAAGCGATGAATCAAATGATGGGGTCAGTATCCACTTCCTTATCTACGATGTTTAGCAAGAAAATTGATATTTCACCGCCTAAAGTAAATTTAGTTGATTTAGCTACTTCAGAACCAGTTAGTGAATTGGTAAGTAATGATGAAGAAATTGTTAAAGTTGCGTTTCGGATGGAAGTTGAAGGTTTAATCGATAGTGAAATTATGCAGATACTACCAATTAAAATTGCTAAAGAGATGGTTGAGAGCTTAATGAAACCAACGGTTGATGAACCAGCTCCTGTTAGTAGACCTGAACCGATACCGACTGTAGCAGCACCTACCATGACGTCACCAGCTCCTCAAGCAGTGATGCCAGAGCAACAACCAATGTATTATGCAACAACACCTGCTCCGCAAACTGCACGAGTGGCTCCAGGCGTACCTGTACAACCGGTACAATTTGCCCCATTAACTGCAAATGGAATCGCTATATCGGATACAAACCTTGGACTAATTATGGACGTGCCACTGCAGGTTACTGTAGAATTAGGTAGAACCAAAAAATTAATTAAAGATATTTTGGATTTAGCGACAGGATCGATTATAGAGTTGGATAAATTAGCTGGTGAGCCAGTTGATATATTGGTAAATGGGAAGTTACTTGCCAAGGGTGAAGTTGTTGTTATTGATGAAAATTTTGGCGTAAGAATAACAGATATCGTAAGTCCTATGGAAAGAGCTAGAAATATTCAGTAATTTATATTAATATAGATATTGATGAGTAAAATCTAAATAAAAACAATTTATATTTAAGGAGAGATGTTTCATGGCGATAAGAGTTTTAGTTGTTGATGATGCGGCATTCATGAGAATGATGGTAAAAGATATTTTAAGTAAAAATGGTTATGAAATTGTTGGTGAAGCTGAAAATGGTTTAAAAGCTATAGAAAAATACCAAGAGTTGAAACCAGATTTAACTACAATGGATATTACAATGCCAGAAATGGATGGTATTAGTGCAGTAAAAGAAATTAAGAAAATTGATGCAAATGCAAAAGTTATTATGTGTAGTGCAATGGGACAACAAGCTATGGTTATTGAAGCAATTCAAGCTGGGGCGAGAGACTTCATTGTGAAACCTTTTCAACCGGATCGCGTTTTAGAAGCTGTACGTAAAGCTGTAGGTTAAGGTATGCTTAGCAAGAAAAAAAGTGTGTTAGTCATGATGGTTTGCGTAGTATTTGTTTTTTGTGCAGTGTCTGTATCTTTGGTACAGGCCGCACAAGAAGCACCTAGTCAAAGTAGTGGTTATCTTTCTAATTATCAGGATACTTCTACCGCTCAGCCGGCACAATCATCGTGGTTATCTACAGTTGCATATTTAATTAGCTTAGTAATGGTGTTTGTTTTTGTAGTTGGACTGGCTTACTTCGCCTCACGGTTTTTAGGAAAAAAATTTGGATCTGTGAATTTAGGTAAGTCAAATAAAATACTGGAGAGTCTGCAATTTGGTACAAATCAAGCTATCTATGTTGTTGAAATAGCTGGGGAGGTTTTACTAATTGGTGTGACTGATCACAATATTACTTTACTAAATAAGATTACTGATGAGTTAGAAATTGGCAAACTTCGTAGTCAAGCAGATTTTAATTTTGCTAATGAAAGTTTTAATCATATGTTTGAAAATCAATTAGTGTCTTTAGAGCGGATGGCACGAAAAGTTCCCAATATTTTAAATATCAATAGAGATCGTAAATAGAGAAGAGGTAGAGTCGGTGTTTAAACAACAGCATGTTGTTTTGTTAGTAATACTGCTTATGCTATTCGTAGTGCCAGCTGGCGTTTCTGCGGCACCTTTAATTCCTAATATTAATATCGGGGTTAGCTCTGCAGACAATCCACAAGATGTAGCTGTTAGTTTACAAGTCTTAGGTGTGTTAACTGTTTTATCAATTGCACCTTCGATATTGATAATGACTACATCTTTTGTTCGAGTAATGGTAGTTTTATCTTTCTTGCGTAATGCACTAGGAACGCAAAATATGCCGCCTAACCAAGTAGTTGTTGCGTTATCGTTGTTTTTGACTTTTTTTATTATGTCTCCTTATCTTACACAAGCAAATGACAATGGTCTACAGCCGTATTTGGCAGGTAAGATTACGCAGGAAAAGGCACTCACGGAAGTAGTAAATCCAATCCGCGAGTTTATGTTTAAACAAACACGTGAATCAGACTTAGCTTTATTTGTAAATCTTTCTCAAGCACCTAGACCTGATTCACAAAGTGAAGTATCCACATTTACTTTAATACCAGCCTTTGTTATTAGTGAACTAAAGACTGCATTTCAAATTGGCTTTATGATCTATATACCGTTTATTGTTATTGATATGATTGTAGCAAGCGTATTGATGTCTATGGGGATGATGATGCTTCCACCGACAATGATTTCATTACCCTTTAAAATCTTATTATTCGTTATGGTAGATGGCTGGCATTTATTAATTCAGTCACTGATAAGTACTTTTAAATAGGAGCTGATAATGTGTCTAATGATGTAGTAATCCAATTGGGACAAGAAGCTTTAATGATGGTTATGTTGGTATCAGCACCGATGTTAGGATTAGGCTTGTTAGTGGGGATTTTAGTTAGTATTTTTCAGGCAACGACTCAAATTCAAGAACAAACGTTAGCTTTTATTCCTAAAATCATTGCAGTTTTTCTTGCTATTGTAATTTTTGGCCCATGGATGCTTAGACTGTTAACTGATTATGTTAGAAATATATTTATAGGATTGCCTGGATTTATTGGCTAATAGGTGGAAAAATTGGATGTATTGAATTTATTACAAAATCAATTGGGCTTATATTTGCTGGTACTAACGAGAATTAGTGGTATTTTTATTATATCTCCATTTTTAGGAAGTAGTAATATTCCGGCTGTGATTAGAGCCAGTGCTGCTATTGCAATTTCGTTAGTACTATTTCCAGTCATACAATTAAAGACGGGAACGGTTATTCCAAATTCGTTAATTGGTTATATTATTGTCGTTTGTACAGAGCTTTTTATTGGTTGGATCATCGGATTTATAGCTTCGTTAACTTTTTCAGCTATTCGGATGGCAGGACAAATATTAGATATGCAAGTTGGTTTTGCTATGGTCAATGTACTAGATCCAACAACAGGACAACAGATACCATTAATCGGTAGTTTTAAATACAATTTAGCAATTATTGTTTTTCTTGTAACTAATAGTCATCATTTATTATTAACAGGTCTATTTGATAGTTTTCGATTGATTCCGGTTTTAGGTAGTCCATTTTCGGTCAGTATTACAAAATTAGTTGTTGATATGGTTGCGGGGTCGTTTGCTGTTGCTATAAAAATAAGCTTACCAGTATTGGTGGCAATTACTTTGACTGATGTAGCGTTAGGGGTTTTAGCACGAACGATGCCGCAAATGAATATTTTCGTTGTGGGTATTCCTGCAAAGATCTTCGTTGGTTTATTTGTATTGGCCTTTGCTTTACCGTTTTACATCTTGTTTTTGGACGTGGCGTTTAATGAAATGTATGGAAATATTTATATTATATTACGAGCTATGGAGTAAACCTGAAAACAAAAACACAAATAAAATTGAATTTTGTTTTGATTTACAATTATTTAATGGTGAAAAAACAGAAGAAGCAACATCCAAAAAGAAAGATGATGCTAAAAGTAAGGGACAAGTAGGAAAAAGTCAGGAAATAAATTCTACTTTTATTTTGCTAATGGCTTTTTTTTCACTTAAAATTTTGGGTGGTTATATTTATGAGCAAATAGCGAATTATATGATGTTTGTTTTTTCTAATTTACCAGCGGACATCACATCAGAAATAGTGATGAATATTTTTATTGATGTTCTGAAAGTGTTGGCAAAAACAACTTTGCCAATTATGCTTTCAATTATGGTTGTTGCTGTTATTGTAAATTTATTCCAAGTTGGTATCAATTTTACATTGGAACCAATTATGCCAAAACTTAGTAAGCTTGATCCTATGGCGGGTGCTCAACGGATGTTTTCAAAAAATTCATTGGTTGAGCTTATAAAATCAATTTTTAAAATTATTATTATTGGATATTTTATTATTCGTTTTTTAAAAGAAGAAATGACCCAGTTACCCAAGTTGATTTATGCAGATATTTTTGTAGCTTTACATACAGTATCGTTGTTAATTTTCAGTTTGGTATTTCAAATATGTGAGGTATTATTGGTGCTTGCAGCAATCGACTATCTTTATCAAAAATGGCAACATGCTGAAAGTTTAAAAATGAGTAAGCAAGACGTCAAAGAGGAAGCAAAACAGTCTGATGGTAATCCTCAGGTTAAAGCGAAAATTAAGCAAAAGCAAAGGGCTATAGCGATGCAACGTATGATGCAGGAAGTACCTAAAGCTGATGTAATCGTTACGAATCCAACGCATTTCGCTGTTGCATTGAAATATGAAAAAGGAATGATGGCACCAGTTATTGTTGCAAAGGGTCGCGATTTGATTGCACAACGTATTAAGACTATTGCAAAAGAAGCTAGGGTTGTTATCGTTGAAAATAAACCGCTTGCACGGGCTTTGTATGCTACTGCCGAGATTGGCGATGTAGTACCACAAGAACTTTATAAATCTGTTGCAGAAGTTCTAGCATACGTTTATAGGTTAAAAAAGAAATTGTCGTAATAAACTGCACAGGGTGAGGAGCGAAAAATTTTGGCTACACAAACTTCTTCTATGGGATTTATAAAAAAATATAGTGATATCATTGTAGCACTTGCTATCATCACAATCGTTATTATGATGATCATTCCGCTGCCTACCATATTATTGGATTTATTATTATGTGTTAATATTACGTTAGCGTTAGTAATTATTATGGTTGCAATTTATAATGTTGAACCACTTGATTTTTCAGTATTTCCATCTTTGTTACTGGTTACTACTTTATTTCGCTTGGCACTCAATGTATCGTCAACACGCTTGATTTTACTTCAGGGATATGCAGGAGAGGTTATCATGTCGTTTGGTAACTTTGTTGTTGGTGGTAATGCAGTTGTCGGTTTTATCGTGTTTGTTATCTTAGTTATTATTAATTTTATTGTTATTACTAAAGGGTCAGAACGTGTCGCTGAAGTTGCAGCACGGTTTACTTTGGATGCAATGCCAGGGAAGCAAATGAGTATTGATGCGGATTTGAACTCAGGAGCAATTTCTGATGCCGAAGCGCGGACAAGACGTATGAAAATACAAAATGAAGCCGATTTTTATGGGGCTATGGATGGTGCGAGTAAGTTCGTAAAAGGTGACGCGATTGCCGCAATTATCATTATCATGATCAACATCATTGGTGGTTTTGTTATTGGAATGGTACAACGGAATTTAGATGTAACGCATGCATTATCGACGTATACGTTATTAACAGTGGGGGAAGGTTTAGTAAACCAAATTCCAGCGTTATTAGTTTCAACAGCGACTGGTATTGTGGTTACAAGGGCAGCGTCTGATAATAATTTAGGGCAAGATTTAACTACGCAATTATTTAATAATCCTAGAGTGTTTTTTATTGCATCAGGTGTTTTGTTCATGCTTGCAGTTATACCTGGCTTGCCAGGTGTTCCATTTATGACGTTATCCTTGATTACATTCGTGATTGCATATAATTTAAGAAAAACTGCTACGGAATCAGTGGAAAATAGTATGGTTCAACAAGAGGAAAAAGAAAAAGAAGAAATTAGAAAACCAGAAAATATTATTTCGCTTTTACAAGTTGATCCAATGGAGCTTGAAATTGGGTATAGTTTGATTCCGCTAGTAGATACAGGGCAAGGTGGAGATTTACTAGAACGTATTGTTATGATTCGGCGGCAATGTGCACTTGAAATGGGACTTGTTGTGCCAACAATTCGAATTCGTGATAATATACAAATTAAGCCAAATGCGTATAGTGTCAAATTAAAAGGAATTGAGATAGCAAAAGGCGAATTATTACTTGATCATTATTTAGCAATGAATTCTGGGACGGTATTTGAAGAGATTACAGGTATTGATACCGTAGAACCGGCTTTTGGGCTACCCGCTCTTTGGATTCCAGAATCAGAGAGAGAACAAGCAGAACTCAATGGTTATACTGTTGTTGATGCTGTATCCGTTCTTGCTACGCATATTACAGAGGTTATAAAATCACATGCTTCAGAGATTTTGGGACGCCAAGAAACGCAAAATTTGGTAGACAGTATCAAGCAGAACAATGCATCTGTTGTTGAAGAGTTGTTGCCCGATTTATTGTCAATTGGTGATATCCAGAAAGTATTGGCTAATTTACTGAAAGAGCGTATTTCTATTCGTGATATGGTTACTATTTTAGAGGTGTTAGCTGATTATGCTAAATTGACAAAAGATACAGAAATATTAACAGAATATGTAAGACATGCGTTGTCTAGGCAGATAACAAAACAAAATGTTCAAAATAATATTTTACCAACTGTTACGTTAGACCCTGCTACTGAAAACATTATTTCCTCTGCTGTACAGCGGAATGACCATGGCTCTTATGTAACATTAGAACCAAATAATATGCAACGCTTACTCAACAGCTTGAATGTTGAATTACCTAAATTGACAAATTTAGGCTATCAACCGATTGTTCTTACAAGCCCAGCGGTTCGTTTATATTTTCGCAAGCTGATTGAACGGTCGATTCCAGGAGTTGTCGTATTATCCCATGTAGAAATTCAACCTGATGTAGAAATACAGGTTTTAGGGGTGGTGAAGATTTAAATGAAAGTAAAAGTATTTACGGCTAGTTCTATGCAAGAAGCAATGAGTCAAGTGAAAAGCCAGCTAGGGATTGATGCAGTTATTTTGCATACACGGCGTTTCCATAAAGGCGGTATATTAGGCTATATGGGGAAAGAAATGATTGAAGTAACGGCAGCGGTAGAAGACAAGCCCTTAGTAACTGCAACACCTCGTTTATCCCCTGTTAGCTCAGAGGCAATGGTTCCGCAAAATATAGTAAAACAATATCAAAATGCTGGTAGTAAGCTACCAGCTAGTTCTATATTAGCTACTAGCAAAGTGAAAGATGAAGTAACTGAAAATGATCTCAATAAAAGTGAAGTTAAGCAAGAAGAGAATACTCTTCAAATAAAACCAATAGAGGAAAATGAAAGCTCAACAGAAAAAGATGATAAGATATTAAAACTTCAACAAGAATTGGATAATATGAAAAAAATGTTGGAACAGGTAATTAATGCTGTTCCACAGAATAAAGTTGAAACAATGTCTTTATTTGATGCTTTGACGGAAAATGAAGTGGATAGTAAAACTGTCGAAGAAATTGTCACAAATATTTTGGATGAAACCGTTTTGAATAATAAAGATTTACCAGAAACAGTGGATTTTTTAGCTGATTATTTTGAGCAAGCATTGAGACCAGCACGTGGTATTGATATTGGGGCAGATCAAACAAAGATCGTTGCGTTGATTGGTGCTACTGGTGTAGGTAAAACGACAACAATCGCGAAGATAGCAGCGAATTTTGTGCTAGATAAAGCTTGTAGCGTTGCACTTATTACAGCCGATACGTATCGTATTTCTGCAGTGGAGCAATTAAAAACATATTCTGATATTATTGGAGTACCGTTGGAAATCGTGTATTCACCAGATGAATTGAGGTTTGCTATTGATAAGCATCGTGATAAACAATTGATTTTAATCGATACCGCTGGGCGTAGTCAACATAATGAATTTCAATTGGAAGAATTGAAGTGCTTATTAGCAGTGGTGCCTGATATTGAAAAGCATTTAGTGCTTAGTGCGACGACAAAATATAAAGATGCCGTTGATATCCTTAGAAAATTTTCTCTTTGTGAACCTGATAAGGTTTTATTTACGAAAGTAGATGAGACTAGTACGGTTGGTGCTATTATAAATTTAGTACACCAATATCCAATTACATTGTCTTATATTACAAATGGTCAAAGTGTTCCAGATGATATTGTTGTAGCGGATTCGAAAGAATTGGCGAAATTGTTATTGAGGTAAGCGTTATGATGGATGTGGATCAAGCAGAACGGTTGAGAAAATTAGTAAATGATAAACAATCAGTTATTCAAAATCAACAATTTGTAGAAAATAATAATTCTAATAGGAATATCGAACATAAAGCGCGAATAATAGCAATTAGTAGTGGTAAGGGTGGTGTTGGAAAAACCAATATCACTGTGAATTTGGCTATTGCATTATCGATGCAAGGCCAACGCGTACTGATTATTGATGCTGATTTGGGGATGGCAAATGTTGATGTCGTTTTAGGGACTTCGTCGAAATATAATTTACTTAAATTATTAGAAGATGAAATTAATATGGAAGATGTTATTGTTAATGGTCCTTGCGGTGTAAAGTATTTATCGGGTGGCTCAGGAATTGAACAATTGGCAAATTTAGGATATAACGATCTTGATAAAGTGATGAGAAAGCTCAATATGTGTGAAGATATTGCCGATATTATCTTATTAGATACTGGTGCAGGTATAGGAAATAATGTTTTGAATTTTCTTAGAGCTGCTGATGAGGTTATTTTAGTAACGACACCAGAACCGACAGCAATGACGGATGCTTATGCAATTATGAAAGCTTATTCTAATTATTCGAATTGTGATACAGTTAAGCTGATTGTTAATCGTGTTTATGAAGCCAGCGAAGTTTTTTCTGTATTCTCCAAGTTAAGTAAAACAGCTGCAAAATTTTTAAATTTGACGGTAATTGGTTTTGGTGAGATTTATGAAGATCGAAATTTAGTTCGTGCGGTAAAAGCACAAGTACCACTCATCTTAATGTATCCTAATACAATTTCAGCAAAAGGAATTAAGACGATTGCAAAGAATATTATGAGTGGAGAAGTAGAGACACAAATGAGAGGGATAAAAGGTTTTGTTAGTAAGTTTATGTCTTTTTTAAGGTGATGTTAATTTTCTGTGTTGGGAGTGGTAAAGGATGACGAATAATCCCAAGATTGCACCTGGGGAGATTCTAAAAGTTGGGCAGCGTGTGGAAGTAAGTATTTTAACTGATACAGAAGATAATAAATATACAAGTAGGATTGAAGATTTTGATTCTAAAAATCTGATTGTAGCAATGCCAATGGTGAAAGGGTATCCCATTATACCAATGGCAAGGAGTGGTATTAATATTAGATTAGTTCTAGATCAGAGTTCTTACCGATTTACATCTGCTTATATTGATAAAAAAGCAAATCCAATTCCAGTCTGGATTTTGTCAATGCCAAAAGAAATTGACAAAATTCAGCTTAGAGAGTTTGTACGTGTCGAGACGATGTTGCCATTAAAGGTACAGGTTGAAGATGCTGAACATAATTTGTTACCACCAATTCCTTGTTCTATTCGCGATGTTAGTGGTGGTGGTATTCAATTGGTTATGAAACAATTTGTTCCACCAGGGACAAGAGTTTATGTTGATGCTGAAATTCCTGAGGTTGGAGCATTACAGACATATTGTGAAGTCGTTAGAAGTATTGAAGTAAAAGGGCCTGAAAAAATTTTTTGGATTGGTACAAAATTTATCGATTTATCAGAAGCCGTCAGGTCTAAATTAATTAGGTTCATTTTTAAGAGACAAAGAGATTTACTCCGAAAAAAACGTTAATGCATATGGGGTGAAATTATGATTAAAATTATTATTGCTGATGATTCTGCATTTATGCGAAGATTATTATCTGACTTGTTTTTGCAGGAACCAGATTTTATGGTTTTAGATACTGCAAGTAATGGTAAGGATGCGATCAATAAAATTAAACACTTGAAACCTGACTTAGTAACGATGGATGTTAATATGCCAATTATGGATGGTTTGACAGCATTAGAACATTTAATGCAGGAACATAGGGTGCCTGTTGTGATGATTAGCAGTTTAACAAAAGATGGTGCTGATGCAACAATTAAAGCTTTATCTTTAGGTGCAGTAGATTTTATAGAAAAAGTTTCGGGACCGATATCTAGTATTGCTGGCATAAAAAATGAGATTTTGTCAAAATGTCGCGCTGCTGTAAATGCTAACATTACAAAACCGTTTGTGCTAGGAAGTAGAAATCAAGCTATACATAGTTCTATTCCAGTTAAAGGAAATATTAAGCCGATGATAGTAAATAATCACGCTAGTGAAAAATTAATTGCAATTGGAACATCGACAGGCGGGCCGAGGGCGCTGCAACAGATTATCACACAATTGCCACGTGCGCTACCTTGCGGTGTGGTCATTGTTCAACATATGCCAGCTGGATTTACAAAATCTTTGGCGGATCGTTTAAATACATTATCGCAATTAGATGTAAAAGAAGCCGAAAATAATGATATAATAGAATCAGGTAAGGTTTTTATTGCTCCTGGTAACTATCATATGACTATTGAAAGTCAAGGCGAATCTCGAGTCATTCGACTTAATCAAAATCCACCTGTTGCAAGTCACAGACCTGCAGTAGACATACTGTTTGAATCTGTTGCCAAATTTGGTAATAAGATTATTGCAGTAGTACTTACTGGTATGGGAAGCGATGGCGCAAAAGGGATGCAATATATAAAAAAAACAGGCGGTTATTCAATTGCTGAAGATCAAAGTACAGCAGTTGTTTATGGAATGCCCAGGGCTGTAGCAGAATTAGGGTTAGTCGATAAAGTTTTACCTATAGATTCAATTGCAGCAGAATTGGTTCAGTTAGCAAGAAAATAGCAAGATATAAAATAATTGGGGGAATTAAAAATGGACACAAACCAGTACATGGGAATGTTTTTAGAAGAATCTCGCGAACATTTGCAAACGCTGAATAGCTGTCTGCTTGAGTTGGAGCATAACCCTGAAAATCCATCTGTACTTAATGAAATTTTTCGTAGTGCACATACAATTAAGGGCATGTCAGCTACTATGGGGTTTACCGAAATAGCAGAATTAACTCATGAGATGGAAAACGTTCTTGATTTACTTAGAAAAAATCAATTAAAAGCAAATGAAGATATTGTTGATACTATTTTTAAATGTGTTGATACCTTAGAACAAATGGTTGAAAGCATTGCAAGTGAAACTGAACATGGAATTGATGTTTCTACGCTTGTGAAAAAACTTGTTGCGATTGCAAAAGGTGAAGCTACTCTAGCTCCCACTGCAAAAACAGAGGTAAAAGAAGCAACTCAGGATGGTAGCGTTCAACAAAAAGATTTAGTGGATTTAAATGATACTGAACTTGCTGTATTGAATAAAGCGAGAACTTCTGGTTTGCAACCATTTGAAATTAAGATTACATTAAGTGAAACTTGTTTATTAAAATCGGCTAGAGCTTATATCATCATGAATGCTTTAGATGAAATTGGCGAAGTAATTAAAACCGTGCCACCATCGGAAGATTTGGAACAAGAAAATTTTGATAAGAGTTTTGAGATTATATTTATTACGAGCAATGAAAAAGCTAAGGTACAAGAAACGTTATTATCTGTCTCAGAAGTTGCTAGCGTCGATATCAATATGATCGACATTGAAGCTGCTGAAGAAGTAATAGACCAAAAACAAGAAGTACCAACTTCCGCGCCAATTGCTTCGAGATCGGAAGAAAAAGCTGCTCCGGCAAAGCCACCAGCACAGGCACCGGGCATGGATAAAAAATTAAAAAGTGGTCAGTCTGTACGTGTTGATATTGAAAAGCTAGATTCTTTGTTGAATTTAGTTGGTGAACTTGTTATTAATAAAACTCGTTTAGAACAAATTGGTATCACACATCGTTTGACTGAATTGGTGGAAACCATAGAACAAATGGATCGAGTAACGACTGATTTGCAGTCTGTTGTGATGAAAGTTAGAATGGTTCCAGTTGGACAAGTCTTTAATCGGTTCCCTCGTATGGTACGTGATTTATCTCGTGAATTAAACAAGGAAATTAACTTAACCATTGAAGGGGAAGAAACAGAACTTGATAGAACTGTTATTGATGAAATTGGTGATCCTCTAGTTCATTTAATTAGAAATTCTCTTGATCATGGTGTTGAACATCCAGACGATCGTGTCGCCAAAGGTAAAGATGCAATAGGTGAAGTTCGTTTGATTGCGCGGCATGAAGGAAATAATGTTATTATCATGGTGGAAGATGATGGAAAAGGTATTGATCCTGAGATCATTAAAAGCAAAGCGGTGGAAAAAGGGATTATTAGTCAAGATGATGCCGATAAAATGGACGATAATGAAGCAGTACGCTTAGTGTT
This sequence comes from uncultured Veillonellaceae bacterium, assembly GCA_963805085.1. Taxonomy (GTDB): domain Bacteria; phylum Bacillota; class Negativicutes; order JARBTT01; family JARBTT01; genus JARBTT01. Next base: position 743,340 of record CAWDTA010000005.1, read on the forward strand.
TCTGCCAGGGTTTTCAACAGCTGATGTTATTACTGACGTGTCGGGTCGTGGCGTTGGGATGGATGTTGTTAGAAGTAAGATCGAATCACTTGGCGGCTTAATTGATGTTGAAACAAAAATTGATCAAGGCAGTAAATTTAAAATTCGTTTACCGTTAACATTAGCGATAATTCAAGCACTATTGGTTAAAGTGCACCAAGAAATTTATGCTATCCCATTAGGTAATATTGATAGTACAATCAATATTACGATGGATGATATTAAAACAATTCAGAATAAAGAAGTTATTTTGCTTCGTGGTCAAATTATACCAATTATTAGATTGGCAGATGTTTTGAATGTTCCTGAAGTTCAAGATAGCGAAAACAACGAGCTATTTGTTGTTGTTGTACATATGGGTGAACAAAAAGCCGGCATTATCGTGGATAATTTAATAGGTCAACAAGAAATCGTAATTAAAACGTTAGGGAACTTATTGACTGGTATTAAAGTAATTGCCGGTGCTACGATTTTAGGAAATGGACAGGTTGCTTTAATATTAGATGTTGGAACTTTAATGCAGTAAGTGAGGGGTGAAAACTATGTCAGAAAAAACGTATTCAAATGATGAAGTTCAAGTAGTAGCATTTAAATTAGCTCGTGAAGAATATGGGGTAGATATTTTAAATGTGCAAGAAATAAAAAAATTGACTGATATTACGCGTGTTCCCTATACGCCAGATTTTATTAAAGGCGTTATGAATTTACGTGGTAGTGTATTACCTGTCATTGATTTAAAAAAACGTTTAAGCTTAGTTGAAGAGCCTTATTCAGAAGATACTCGGATTATTATTGTTAAAGTTGATGATATTTCTGTGGGGATGATTGTTGATGCAGTTACGGAAGTTTTAGCAGTCGGACCAGAAAGTATAGAAGCACCAGAGGCTGTTGTTGATGGTAATGCAAGCGGTAATAGTTTTATTAGTGGGGTAGGTAATCTAAATAATCGTTTAGTTATAATGCTTAAATTAAATGAGATTATCGGGTTAAATAGTGAAGTAAAATAATCTTGGTAGATGAATAAATGAGGTGTCAGTAGTGACCGATGAAATATTAAATTTATCTGAAGACCAACTGGATGCGCTTAGAGAAATTGGCAATGTTGGTGCTGGAAATTCAGCGACCGCCTTGTCGCAAATTATTAGTCGTAAGATTGATATGTCAGTCCCTAAAGTAGCGATTATGCCATTGGGGGATGTCCCTGACGTTGTTGGCGGTCCGGATGCAATGGTCGTAGGTGTTTTTTTAAGGGTATATGGATTGGCTCCAGGTAGTGTGTTGTTTTTATTACCTCGAGATAGTGCTTTCTATTTAATTGATATGCTCATGGGAAAAGAACGTGGGAGTACTAAAACTTTAGATTTTATGGATGAGTCAGCATTAATGGAAATAGGTAATATTTTGGCTGGTTCTTATTTAAATGCGCTATCCCATTTTACAAAATTAACTTTATTACCGTCTATTCCAGCTTTGGCTTTGGATATGGCTGGTGCTATCTTGAGTGTAGTATTGGTTCAATTGGGACAAATGGGTGACCATGCGCTGGTAATTGAAACAGAATTTTTATCTGAAGATGATGGTATTAGAGGACATTTCTTTTTAATCCCTGATCCTGGATCATTGAATACTATTTTGACCGCAGTAGGGGTGAAATAATGATGTCAGAGTTAATTAGAGTAGGAATGGCTGATTATAAAGTCGGGTGTTCGCCGGCATCATTAATTAGCTATGGTTTGGGATCTTGTATTGGGATAGCCTTTTATGATCCTTTTGCTAAGATTGGTGGTTTGTTACACATTATGCTTCCCGATAGTTCACAAGCACGCTCAAATGAAAATCCAGCTAAATTTGCTGATACTGGTATTCCCTTAATGCTCAATGACATGGTTTCATTAGGAGCTGTAAAGAACCGTATTGTTGCTAAAATAGCAGGTGGAGCTCAAATGTTTAAATTTGCAAATGCAACAGATATTATGCGTGTTGGCGAACGAAATGCCGAAGCTGTTAAAACGATATTAAAAGATCTAAATATCAAGCTTATTGCCAATGATACTGGTGGTAACTATGGTAGAACAGTGGAATTAAAATTAGAAACTGGTGTCTATAGAATTAAAACGATTGATAAAGGTGAAAAAGAACTTTAAGCAGGTGATTATGGTGTTAAAGATATGGCTGGCTATTGGACTGGCATTGACTGTTGCTATGATAATTATTTTGATGGGGATTATGAATCAGGCTAGGTTCACAGTCATATTGTATCGTACAATATTTTCAATTGGCATTTTTGCAAGTTGTGGTTATATTATAGGTATGGTTTGTGAAACAAGGTTTTTGCCCTATGCGAAAAAACTTCTAGAAACTGATGTAAATAATCAATATGATAATGAGATGAAAACAATTGACGAAGAAGAAGCTAGTATTGATGTTGATCCTGAGCATTTGACAGAAGAACAAAAAGAAGCTGAGTTTGCTCCATTTACCACAGATAATTTAAAACATGTTGTTTCGCCACCTAACAGTTGATTGGTAATTGGAGGGGTGCAAAATGTCTAATAACTTAAACGAGCAAAAATATTATATTGATGATTTGTGGAATGCTTATCAAGAAGATAGAAATCCTGAAATTAGGGAAAAATTAGTTCACGTATATTTATCCCTAGTGAATATAATTGCTGGACGTATTGCAATTAGTTTACCTGCATATGTAGACCGTGATGATTTAATTAGTTGTGGCTTTTTTGGTTTATTAGATGCGATAGAGCGGTATGAGCCAACTCGTGGTAATAAATTTGAGACATATGCAGGTGTTAGGATCCGAGGGGCTATTCTAGATTCGCTTCGAGCAAAGGATTGGTTACCTGTTTCGCTGAGACAAAAGATCAGAAAGTATGAACATGTAGTTAGTGAATTGGAAGCGAATTTTGGCAGGGCGGCAACGGATAGGGAAATTGCTGATAAATTAGGTGTTTCTGTTAATGATTTAAGTGTGTTGCTAAATCAATTAAATGTCGCAACCGTGATACCACTTGAAGAATATGTTAAATCTGAACCTGTAAGAGGTACCACAGTTAGTCCATCAGATAATATTGAACATAAAGAATTACAAGATAGCTTAGCAAAGGCAATTGACAAGCTGCCAGAAAAAGAAAGATTAGTCGTTTCTTTATATTATTATGATGAATTGACTTTGAAAGAAATAAGCTTGATTTTGAAGTTGTCTGAAGCAAGAATTTCACAATTACACACAAAGGCTGTTTTTCGTATGCGTGGATACTTGTCTAGAATTAAATCTAGTTTAATATAAAAGTAGTATTTTGGATGTAATAATATTACTATAGAAACGAATGTATTGTTTAGTTTGCATCAATATATGAAAATAAACAAAATTTTGTTTTTCTATATTGATGCAAATAACTGGTTCGTAATATAGTTTCGGGGGAGGTATTTTACATGGATGATAAAAATACAGAGTTTGAATGTTCCGAAACGGGAAGTGAAGAAAAGGGGTATCTATTAAAATTTAAGAAAGACGGGGTTTTCTTTTCTGTTTTTCCAAATGATGATGAAACAAATTTGTTTGAGTTAACTGATATTACAAAAATTTTAGATGAGCATGGCGTTCCCAATTATAGTATTGAATTACTTATGAAGGTAGTTCGTGAAAAAGATGGGATTGAAGTTAAAATAAGTGATGATTTACCGCCACAAGAGAAAGCGGACCCAATTGATCCAGAAATAAAAATTTATCCAAGTAAAGATAAAATGGAAGCAATAGTAAACATTACGATTTTAGATAAAAATGTAAAGCCTACATTTAATATGGTTATGGATAAGCTTAATGAAAAAGGCATTGTCTTTGGTATTGATGAAGAAGCGATAAAAAAAGCAGTGAAAAGTGCAATTGAATCAGACTTGTCGTGTGAAATGTTAGTTGCTCAAGGAACTAGACCTACGAATGGTACCGATGCAAAGCTGCTAAAACTTGTCGACAATGATGCTAAAGGAAGACCTGCCGATTTAGAGCATGGTAGAGTCGATTTCAAAAATTTAAACTTATTTACGATTGTAACAAAAGGCCAAATCTTAGCAGAACGAATTCCACATACTCAAGGAAGCCCAGGGATGAATATATTTGGCGATACTGTTGCAGCAAAGCCTGGTAAGCCATTTATGATACCAGCCGGTAAGAATACACAAATTATTGAGGAACATAAGGTTGTTTCTTTAATTGATGGCCAATTTTCAATGACAGGAAATAAGATGACTGTTACGCCTACGATTGAGATTAAAGGCGATGTAGACTTATCGACAGGTAATATTACTTTTAATGGTAGTGTTATTATTCGTGGCAGTGTACAAATGGGCTTTGAGGTAAAAGCGGAAGGCGATATTGAAGTTTATGGCAGTATTAGTGGTGGCACTGTAGAAGGAAAAAATATCACTGTAAAAGCTGGAATTCAAGGAATGCAACGGGGCATTATTAAGGCAAAGGAAGATGTGAAAGCCAGTTTTGCTGAAAATGCCCAAATTGTTGCTGGCCGGGATATTATGATCAGTGAAGCAGTTTTGCATTGTAATCTTAGTGCGGGTAAAAAAATCGTTGTTCAAGGGAAAAGGGGGATGATTGCTGGTGGAATAGCGGTTGCAGGGGAAGAGATTCTTGTAAAAATTGCAGGCAATCAAATGGATACTGTCACGAAGCTTGAAGTGGGGATCAATCCAATGCTTCGTGAGGAATATAGCACAACAAAAAAAGCCCTTAAAAAATCAGAGGAAGATTTAGATCAAGCCAAAAAAGCCTTAAATGTGTTAAAAGCTGTAAATCCAGATGATCTTCCTTTAGCGAAGAAGGAATTGTTGCTTCGCTTAACAAAATCACAATTTCCCCTTGCTGGGGAAGTAAAAAAATTTAAAGATAGGATTGCAACAATTGAAGCTGAATTCGATAATTTAAAATCTGGTAAAATTAAAGTGGCTGAAATTACATATCCTGGGGTTAAAATTATTGTTAGATCAGTTGTTAAACAGCTGAAAACGGCGACACAACATTGCACTTTTTCTGAAGAAAATGGCGAAGTTAAGATTAGTGAATATTAGTTTGCTCATGAAGCGTCTAATTACTTATAGGTTGGTGAGATAGATGAATATTAGTCCATTAGATATGCAAGTAATTATTCCAAAGTCTACAGAAATTGCTAAATCTCAGCAGGTGCGGGATCATCAAAATGTGGTTCAACAGGAACATGGTGCTGCACAATTTCAACAACAAGCTGATGTTAAATTAACCCAAGTACAAACGGCAGAGAAGTCGCAAGGTGAAAAAATTAAAAACAAACAAAATAAAGAGCAGGGTAAAAGGGAAACTAGCCAAAATGGTAATCAACACGAAGAAGAACCTAGCGAAGAAGCACCGATGGCGGTCGATAGTATTCGCGGGAGGCATGTTGATATCAAAATGTGATAGGTATTTTTGCGATGCTAGAGGTGTTGTATGGTTGCGGCAATGATAGGTTTCTTTTTCATACTCATCGTGATGGTGGTTGTGATTATTAAGCGACAAATTGAAAAAAATAAGGTATCAAAAAATAGCTTTGACCAGTCTGCAGCAAGATTGCAGTTACAGTTAGAAGAAGCCGCAGATGTTATTATAGCCAGTATGGAAAATCATGTAAATCATTTAGAGTTTTTAATTGAAGAAGCAGATATCAAGATTGGTGAATTAGATCATCGTATTAAAACGATAGAAGAGCTTTCTCAAAAACAACTGAGTTTTGAGGGAGAGCCAGAGGTTTTTCGTGTGAACGACGTAAACTTAGTGACAAATCATGTAGAAATGATTAAAAAGGTTACTAAACAAGAAACAGAAGTAACCAAAGTTATGCGACCTAAATTCGTTCTAAAAGATTCGGCAATTAATTCAGCAGTATCTGAGATGATTGATAAAGGCTGTTCATTGGATCAAATAGCAAAAGAAACTGGAATTGGCAAGGGTGCAATTAAATTAATTAAGCAAATGCATAAAAATAAAAGTTTAGACAAATTATAACTTAGTAGTAAAATATTCTTGTTATATTAATTTAAATATGATATACTTTAAAACGGTGTAAAAAACGCACGCATTTTAATTTTGTACTGTGCCGATTCGGTGAAAACAAAAGATGAGGAATGCGGAGGAAAAAAAACAGGAGGTGCACCCAATGGCAGTTATTTCCATGAAACAATTATTAGAAGCTGGTGTTCATTTTGGACATCAAACTAGAAGATGGAATCCTAAAATGGCTACTTACATCTTCACAGAACGTAACGGGATCTATATTATTGATTTACAAAAGACAGTGAAAAAAGTAGATGAAGCATACAACTTCCTTCGTGATGTTGCAGCACAAGGCGAAACTATTCTTTTCGTTGGTACTAAGAAACAAGCACAAGAAGCTGTTAAAGATGAAGCTATTAAATCTGACATGTACTATGTTAATGAAAGATGGCTAGGCGGCATGCTTACGAACTTCCAAACAATTCAAAAACGTATCAATCGTTTAAAAGAATTGGAAGCGATGGAGGAAAACGGAACTTTTGAAGTCTTAACTAAAAAAGAAGTTCTTGCACTTCGTCATGAAATGGAAAGATTACAAAAATTCTTAGGCGGTATCAAGACTATGACGAAGCTTCCAGGAGCTTTATTCATCGTTGATCCTCGCAAAGAAAGAATTGCTGTAGCTGAAGCTAAAAAACTTGGCATTCCAATCGTTGGTATTGTTGATACTAACTGTGATCCAGATGAAATTGATTATGTTATCCCAGCGAATGATGATGCAATTCGTGCTGTAAAACTTCTTACTGCAAGAATGGCGGATGCTGTGATTGAAGGGCGTCAAGGCGAAGCCACTGAAGAAGAAGAAGAAGAAAATATATAAATAATTAAAGGGTAAGGGAATCTTCCCTTACCTTTAAGTTTGATAAATAGGGGGATTTGTATGGCAACTATAACTGCTGCAATGGTTAAAGAATTGCGCGAAATGACTGGCGCTGGTATGATGGATTGCAAAAAAGCGTTAGGTGAAACTGAAGGTAATATTGAAAAAGCTGTTGACTTTTTACGTGAAAAAGGGCTAGCGGCGGCTGCTAAAAAAGCTGGGCGTATTGCTGCTGAAGGTGTTGTTGAAGCTTATATTCATGGTGGCGGAAGAATTGGTGTCATGGTTGAAATTAACTGTGAAACTGATTTCGTTGCAAAAACGGATGACTTTAAAGAATTAGCTCGTGACGTTGCTATGCAAATTGCTGCGACAAATCCTTTATTTGTTCGTCGTGAAGATGTTGATCCTACTGTGATTGAACATGAACGCGAAGTATTCCGTGCGCAAGCTTTAAATGAAGGCAAACCTGAAAAAATCGTTGAAAAAATGGTTGTCGGTCGTATTGAAAAATATTACAAAGAAATCTGCTTAATGGAGCAATCTTTTATTAAAGATCCAGATCAAACAATTTCCCAAATTATTAATGGTAAAATTTCTAAAATTGGTGAAAACATCTCTGTTAGAAGATTTACTAGATATCAACTTGGTGAAGGTATTGAGAAAAAAGTAGATGATTTTGCTGCGGAAGTAATGGCTGCTGTAAAATAATAAAAAGAGAACACTATGTGTTCTCTTTTTTAAAAATCAAAGGAATATTATAATATTTGTCGAATGAATATAGAGACTGGGGGTTTTGTATTTGGAAACGACTAAATATAAACGTGTAATTCTAAAACTAAGTGGTGAAGCTCTCGCTGGTGGTAAAGGGTTTGGTATTGACCCAGTTGTTGTGGAATCAATTGCTCTACAAATAAAAGAAATTCGTAAAAATGACATTGACGTCGCTGTTGTTGTAGGTGGCGGAAATATTTGGCGTGGCCTTGCTGGTAGTTCTAAAGGTATGGATCGTGCGACTGCTGATTATATGGGAATGCTTGCTACCGTTATGAATGGTCTAGCACTCCAAGATGCTTTAGAAAAAGTTGATGTAGATACTCGTGTACAAAGTGCAATTGAAATGAGACAAATGGCGGAATCCTATATTAGACGGAAAGCAATTCGCCATCTTGAAAAAGGTAGAGTTGTAATTTTTGCCGCTGGTACTGGTAATCCTTATTTTTCAACTGATACTACAGCAGCACTTCGTGCCGCTGAAATAGAAGCTGATGTTATTTTGATGGCCAAGAAAAATACAGATGGTGTTTATGATGCAGATCCTCGTTATAATCCTAATGCGAAGAAATTTGAGACATTAGAATATATTGAGGTGCTTCAACGTGGACTAGCTGTTATGGACTCAACGGCAACTAGTTTGTGCATGGATAATAAAATCCCAATTATTGTGTTTAATATTGATGAACATACGAATATTTTAAAAGTGGCTATGGGACAAAATATTGGGACTACTGTGGGAGGCAAAGCGTAGTGATTAAAGAAGTATTTAGTTCTCATGAAGATAGAATGAAAAAAACGATTGAAGCACTAAAAAGAGAATATTCATCGTTGCGTGCTGGTCGTGCAACTCCAGCATTGTTAGATAAAGTGATGGTTGATTATTATGGGACACCTACGCCTGTAAATCAAGTTGCAAATATTAGTGTGCCTGAACCAAGAATGATTACGATTCAGCCTTGGGAAAAACCAATGTTAGCAGCAATTGAAAAGGCAATTATGAAATCGGATTTAGGTTTAAATCCTAATAGTGATGGGACAATGATTCGTTTGTCAATTCCACAACTTACGCAAGAAAGGCGTAACGAACTTGCTAAGACCACGCATAAAAAAGCTGAGGATGCTAAAATTTCGTTAAGAAATATTCGCCGTGATGCAAATGATGCGATTAAAAAGCTTGAGAAAGATAAAGCTATCAATGAAGATGAAAACAAGAAAGCTCAAGATGATATGCAAAAAATCGTTGATAAATATATTAAAGAAATTGATGCTGTAATGGCTGGTAAAGAAAAAGAAATAATGGAAGTGTAAGGAATTGGATACTGTAGGTCTACTTTTAAAAGATGTCATTGCCAAATTAGATAATGACGGCTGTAAGTATACTGTTGAACGTACATATCCTACTCGTGACTACTTTCCAATTGATGAGGAAATGCTTTACGTTGTTAGACAGCAGCAACAAGAAGATGGTTCTTTACAATTGGTAGTAGCAGCAACAATGAGAAAGGAGGTGTGATTGACCATGGCTTATACAATTAACGATGATTGCATTTCTTGCGGTTCTTGCGCTGGAACTTGCCCAGTAGCTGCTATTTCTGAAGGAGATTCAAAATACGTAATTTCTCCAGACGAATGTGTTGAATGCGGTGCATGTGCGGCGGTTTGTCCAGTTGGCGCTATATTAGCTCCATGATAAAAACCCCCTCTAGCAAGAGGGGGTTTCGTTTCTTAAGTTGATAATTGGAGGTAAATTATGTGGAAAAAGTGGATTGGTAAGAAAAATACTAATTTTGCAACAATTGATGGTTGTGATGGTATAGATTTATCTAGATTACCAAGACATATTGCCGTTATTATGGATGGCAATGGAAGATGGGCACAAAAACAAGGTTTATTACGTACCTTGGGACATCGCGCTGGTGTAGAAAGTTTGAAAGAAGTGGTAAGAGCTGCATCGGATATAGGTGTGCAGGCTTTGACTGCATATGCTTTTTCTACAGAAAATTGGAAAAGACCGGATGAAGAAGTTTCTTTTTTGATGAATTTATTCTCGGAATATATTGATCGTGAAATTGATGAATTAGATTCAGAGAATATTAAAATAAAATTTATTGGTCGGATTGGCGAGTTATCCGATGTGTTACAAACTAAATTTGAAAATGCCCAGACGCGTACTGCAAATAATACAGGGCTTATCTTAAATCTAGCTGTAAATTATGGTAGCAGAGATGAAATTACGCGTGCTGTTAAAATAATAGCCCAAAAAGTACTGGAAAATGAAATTTCAGTTAATAACATCAATGAAACAATGATTGATCATTATTTAGATACGGCGGGAGTGCCACAACTGGATTTAATCATTCGTCCAGGTGGCGATTATAGAATTAGTAATTTTTTGCTTTGGCAAGCAGCCTATGCCGAATTTTGGTATACTGATATTAATTGGCCAGATTTTAAACCTTGTCATTTATATGCAGCAATTCTTGAGTATCAAAAAAGAGATAGAAGGTTTGGTGGGCTAAATACAAAATAGCGCACTATAAAAGGGTGAATAATGTTAATAAAAAGAATCATAACAGGCATTATTGGAATGGTCGCTACAGTGTATATTGTTAATTATGGCGGACCTATATTTGGTGGGGCTGTGATGCTGTGTGCAATGATTGGTTGGCATGAACTATGTAAAGCATTTAAACATATTGATATGAAATTATGGTATAGTTTTGGCATGATTACAGTTGCTTTTGTCTTGGGTTGTGCATGGATTGGAAATACCAGAGAGACGTTAGCGGTAATAACCATTGCGATGCTGATGGTATTTGGTAAGGTGGTTTTAGACTATAAGAAATTTACGATTTATAATGCAGCGATGACGGTAAGTGGTATTTTTTATATTGGCTTGTCATTTGCACATTTGATTTTACTTAGATTTACCGACAATATAATCATGATTGAAACGAATATTGGCACTATTTCGGCAGGGTGTGCATTGATTTGGGTTGCCTTTATTGGTACGTGGGCTAGTGATACGTTTGCTTTTTTTGTTGGTTCTAAGTTGGGAAAACATAAATTATGTCCGAACATTAGTCCTGGTAAAACAGTGGAAGGCTTTACTGGTGGCATGATTGGTACAGTACTAGCGCTTGTTGGTTTGGCCTATTTATTTCATTTTTCAATCGTACATATGGTGATTTTGGGGATATTAATTGCTGGTATCGCTACGATTGGTGATTTGGTGGAATCTTCTTTTAAACGGTTGACTGGTATCAAAGATTCAGGGCAAATTTTGCCCGGGCATGGTGGCGTCTTGGATCGGTTTGATAGTATAATGTTCACTGTTCCATTGGTTTATTATTATATTCATATTTTTAAATTGTACTAAAAAATATTGTATTTATTGTGAGGAACATATAAATGAAAAATATTGTGGTTTTAGGATCTACGGGATCGATTGGCACGCAAACCTTAGATGTCGTTGAAAAAAATCCAGATAGGTTTAAAGTAATTGCGATTGTCGCCCATTCGAAGGATCAATTAATCGAAGAACAAATTGAAAAATTTAAGCCGGAATACGCGGTTTTAATTGAGCAAACCGCAGCTGAAAAATTAAAAAGTCGTTACCTAGGAAGGACGAAAATACTTTCGGGCAAAGAAGGCATGCTACAAGTGTCAACACTTGAAAATGTTGACACTGTAGTTACTTCTATGGTAGGATTTGCAGGTCTTGAGCCAACGATTGCTGCGATCAACGCTGGAAAAAATATAGCTCTTGCAAATAAGGAAACTTTGGTTGTTGCTGGTGAACTTATTATGAAACTGGCAAAAGAAAAAGGTGTTTCTATTTTACCAGTCGATAGCGAACATAGTGCGATTTTTCAGTGCTTACAAGGTGAAGATAAACGTAGTTTAAATAAAATTATCATCACGGCTTCTGGTGGACCGTTCAGAGGTAAAACGAGAGCAGAACTAGCGAAGGTTACTGTTGCTGAATGTTTAAAGCATCCAAACTGGGCAATGGGACAAAAAATTACGATTGATTCGGCAACTTTAGCCAATAAAGGGTTAGAAGTGATTGAAGCAAAATGGTTATATGGCGTAGAATACAATCAAATTGAAGCCATTGTTCATCCGCAAAGTATCATTCATTCCATGGTAGAATTTGTGGATGGTGCGGTAATTGCGCAATTGGGTATGCCTGATATGCGTGTGCCCATTCAATATGCTTTGACTTATCCAGAACGTGTGGAAGCAAATTTCCCTAAAATTGACTTTACGACGCTGAAGAATTTAACTTTTGAAAAACCGGATATGGAGACCTTTGTTGCTTTAAAATTGGCTTATAAGGCTGGTGAAATAGGCGGTACAATGCCTTGTGTCTTTAATGGTGCAAATGAAATTGCCGTCAATGCGTTTTTGAAAAGTGAACTATCGTTTTTAGGCATCTATGATATTATCCAAAATTCAATGGACGCGCATAAAGTAATATTACATCCTACATTGCAAAATTTATATGATACGGATGCTTGGGTAAGAGAATATGCGATGCGTCTTTTAGAACATACTAAATAATAAAAAGATCGACAGGAGGCGGAGTGTTGTCTACTACACTAATAGCAACTATTTTTGTATTTGGATTACTGGTTTTATTTCATGAATTTGGACACTTTATTACGGCCAAGATGGTTGGCATGCGAGTTGATGAGTTCGCCATTGGCTTCGGGCCAAAACTCATAAGTTTTAAACGTGGTGAAACTATATATTCGCTTCGAGTTATTCCGCTTGGTGGTTTTAATAAAATTGCCGGAATGGATCCTGACGAAGAACAAGATGAACGTTCTTATAATGCAAAACCGATCTTAGCAAGAATGCTTGTGATTCTTGCAGGTTCTTTTATGAATTTTGTTTTGCCTGTGTTAATTTTTAGTATTATTTTTATTAGTTCTGGAATAACGAATCCGTCAAATGAACCAGTGCTGGGAGAAGTTATTGCCCATAAATCAGCAGCCCAAGCGGGGCTTGCGGCTGGAGATAGAATTATCGGAATCGATGATAAAAGTATCGGTTCATGGCGTGAATTTGTTGAAGTGGTTCAAGTAAGTGGGGGCAAGGTGTTAAAAGTTCATTTTGAACGTGCTGGACAAGCGCATGATACTAGTATGATTCCTGAATATGATGAAGCTTCAAAGCGTGCTTTAATTGGGGTCGTATCTTCGGTAGATACGTATCGACCAGGGGTATTGGAATCAGTGGGTTTAGCATTTAAAAATACTGGAGTAATCCTAGTGAAAATGGTGGAAGGTTTAACGCAGATGTTTACGGGAAAAGCTTCCGCTGATGTGGCAGGTCCTATCGGTGTTGCACAAATGGCAGGAGAAGTTGCGCAAATGGGGTTTTTACCATTATTACAATTTGCCGCTTTTTTAAGCATCAATTTAGGGATTATCAATTTATTACCAGTGCCAGCATTAGATGGTGGACATTTCGTCACTTTAATTTTGGAAGCATTTCGTGGTAAACCACTTGGTCCTAAGAGTGTACAATATGCACAAGTGGTAGGCTTTGTCCTGCTTATGGGATTAATGTTATTTGCTACATTTAAAGATATTATCAGACTAAATTTATTTGGTTAACTAGTAGAAATGCTACTCTTTTTTGATTGTGAGGAAGTTTATAATGATGCGAAAGAATACACGAGCAATAAAAATAGGTGATATTCAAATTGGTGGTGGGGCACCAATTGCAGTGCAATCGATGATAAATACCAAAACAGATGACGTGGTAGCGTCAGTTGCACAAATAAATACATTAGCAGCCGCTGGTTGTGATATCGTTCGTTTGGCAGTTCCTGATATGGAAGCTGCCCAGGCACTCAAACAAATTAAAAATAAAGTAAATGTGCCGCTGATTGCTGATATTCATTTTGATTATCGGTTAGCATTAGCGGCAATGGAAAGTGGGATTGATGCACTTCGCTTGAATCCCGGCAATATTGGCGATGAAGATCGTGTGAAGACTGTGGTAAAGGAAGCAAAAAGACGTCACATTCCCATTCGTATTGGTGTGAATGCAGGTTCGTTAGATAAAGTACTACTAGAAAAATATGGCCGACCAACACCAGAAGCAATGGTTGAAAGTGCGATGCAACATATCGCAATATTAGAAAAACTTGATTTTTATGATACGAAAATATCCTTGAAGGCCCATGATGTACCACTTACCATTGCGGCGTATCAGTTAATGTCAGAAACGGTTGACTATCCACTGCACCTTGGAATTACAGAAGCAGGTACAGTCAATTCTGGTATTGTCAAATCAGCGGTAGGAATTGGTGCTTTACTTACCCAGGGGATTGGCGATACGTTTCGTATTTCATTGACAGGTGATCCTGTAGTTGAAGTAAAAGTTGCAAACCAGATTTTAAAATCATTGGGATTAAAAGAATATGGGCCAACGATTATTTCTTGTCCAACCTGTGGACGGTGTAATATTAACTTAGCGGAGATTGCGCTGCAAGTTGAACATAAACTTAGCACGATCCAAAGGCCAATTAGTGTAGCGGTTATGGGGTGCGTAGTGAACGGCCCTGGTGAAGCAAGAGAAGCCGATGTGGGAATCGCCGGCGGAAAAGGCGAGGGTCTGATTTTTAGAAAAGGTCAGATCATTCGTAAAGTACCAGAAAATAGTTTGGTAGATGAATTATTTTTAGAAATTGATAACATTTTAGAGGAGGACTAGTTTTATATGCGTACAACACAGTTATATGCACCAACCTTACGTGAAACACCGGCTGATGCAGAAGTAGTAAGTCATCAATTAATGCTAAGAGCGGGTTTAATCAGAAAGGCTGCTGGTGGCGTTTATACATATCTACCGCTTGCTTGGCGTGTTCTTAAAAAAATTGAAGCCATTGTTCGTGATGAAATGGATGCCGCCGGTGGTCAAGAACTGGCAATGCCAATCATACAACCTGCCGAATTATGGCATGAGACTGGGCGTTGGGATGTTTATGGCGATGAAATGTTTCGTCTAAAAGATCGTCATGATCGCAGTTTTTGTCTTGGACCAACGCATGAAGAGATGATTACTAGTTTAGTTCGTAGTGACGTTCGTTCGTATCGTCAATTGCCGATTATGTTATACCAAATCCAAAATAAATATCGTGATGAAATCCGTCCTCGTTTTGGTTTGATGCGCGGTCGGGAATTTATTATGAAGGATTTATATTCTTTTGATAAGGATGAAGCTGGACTCGATGTAAGTTATCAAAAGATGTACGATGCTTATACGAATATTTTTTCGAGATGCGGTCTTAAGTTCCGTGCTGTAGAAGCGGATGGCGGTGCAATCGGTGGCAGCAATACCCATGAATTTATGGTAATTGCTGAATCTGGTGAAGCGGCCATCGTATATTGTGAGGCTTGCGAATATGCAGCAAATGTTGAAAAAGCTGAATTAAAACCAATTGTAGCAGACCCAGAGACTGAATTGGCATTAGAAATGGTAGAAACACCAGGAACAAAAACAATTGAAGCAGTTGCTGCGTTTTTAGGTGTAGATATTAAGAAAACGATCAAAGCAGTTGCTTTCCAAACGGAAAAAGAAGAAGTAGTTCTAGCCTTTGTTCGTGGTGATCATGAAGTGAATGATATAAAATTACAAAATGCAGTTGGAGCAATTACGCTTACTATGGCCAGTGAAGAATCCATCCGCGCTGTTGGCGGGGTGGCAGGATTTATGAGTCCAATTGGTATCAAAGGTGCAAAGATTGTTGTAGATAGTACTGTAATGGAAATGCACAATGCAATTGCTGGTGCGAACCAAGCAGGTAAACATTATAAAAATGTAAATCCTAAACGTGATTTTAAAGATGTCATTGTAACAGACATTCGTTTAATCGCAGAAGGTGATCCTTGTCCGCATTGCGGCGCAGCACTAAAAACAGCGCGTGGTATCGAAGCTGGTCAAGTATTTAAATTGGGAACAAAGTATAGTGAAGCTTTAAAGGCTACGTTCCTTGATGAAAATGGTCGGGATAAACCAATGGTAATGGGATGTTATGGTGTTGGTGTCAGTCGTACTATGGCAGCGGCAATTGAACAAAACTTCGACGAACATGGAATCATTTGGCCGGTGGCACTTGCACCGTACACTGTGGCAATTGTGCCAGTGAATGCAAAAGATGAAGCACAAATGGAAATTGCGGAAAGAATTTATGCAGAGCTTCGTGCTGTTGGTGTAGAAGCGCTTCTTGATGATCGAAAAGAGCGTGCCGGCGTTAAATTTAAAGACGCTGATTTAATTGGATATCCACTTCGTATTACTGTTGGACCAAAAACAGTAAATGAAGATGCAATTGAAGTGAAAGTTAGACGCTCTGGGGAAGCTTTTGTTTATACTCAAGCAGAATATTTAGAAGGTGTAAAACAACTTCTAGTAAATTTATAAAGTATCAATGTTAGCTTTTTTTAATTAGAAGCTATTCAAATTAGAAGTAAGTAGGTAAAAAATAAAGAAGCATACCAATTCTGGTATGCTTCTTTATTTTAAAAAGTTATTTTGCAGCTTTATTTAGATCTTCAATTAATTTATCAATGTCAATACCATGAGCACCAGCGCCTTGTTCAATGTTTTCAAAACGAGCGGCAGAGCAACCAAGGCAACCCATACCTGCATTTTGAAATACTTCAACTGTCTGAGGATATTTTTGAACTACTTCAAGAATACCCATTTCTTTTGTTATATTCATAAGAAAATCCCCCCTGTGATAGTTTGTTTTTTATCAAAAGTCATTATAACATATTTTCTACAGATATATAATAGTTATTCTAAAATATGCTGGTATTTTTATACGTATAGAGGTAAAATAATAGGCGTGTATTATTTTATTATAGGAGAGTTTGTCGTATCATGGATATTATTGCGTTTTCAATAGGGAGCTTAAACTTTTATTGGTATGGTATTATAACGAGTATTGCAATTTTAGTGGGGATGTTAGTTACTCGTGTAGGATTGCATTTCCGTCATGAAAATTTTGGCGTTATGATTGATCTGTTGTTATTGGGTATACCAGTAGCGATTATTGCTTCTCGGCTTTTTTACGTTTGTTTACATTGGCAGCTTTATAGTGGGAAAGTCAATGAAATAATAGCTTTAAACCGTGGGGGATTTTCGATTTATGGCGCTTTTGTCGGTGTTCTTTTTTTGCTATATTGCTATACAAAGTTTAAGGGGATTTCTTTTTGGTATTGGCTTGATATTTTAGTTCCAGCTATTATATTAGGGATTGCCATTGATCAGCTAGGACATTTTAGTTTTCAAACCATTATAGGGATGCCGGATAATGGAAAAACAGTAGAGTATATTGAGTATGCATTTAGACCAGCTGGGTTTGAACAGTATGAATATTTTAAGCCAGTTGCCTTGTATCAGGCAATATGGCAATTTGTTGTCTTTATCTTAGTGACTGTACTTAGCTTTCTTCAAATAAAACATCGAAATATCTTATTTGGAAATATATTTTTAATTGGGATGAGTATGAGCTGTTTGGGAAGATTTCTCTTTGGCTTTTTTTATTTAACGACACAACGAGGAATGCAGCTACATGCAGGTCAATTCATTAGCTTAATGGGATTGATTCTTTGTTTGGGTTTATGGAGTAGCAGAAAGTATCTACATAATAAGTCGATGATAAAAAGCATATTTAGGGTATAGGTCAGATAAAAGGAGCAATTTAATATGAAATCGAATCATGCATATAAATATATCTTAATAGCAATCCTAATAGTTATGTTACCAATGGTACTGTCGGCCCCAAAAGCAATGGATGCGAAACACATGCAGCGACATGAAAATGATACGAAAATCGTTGTTTTGAACTATCATAAAATTGATGAGATGAATATAGCACTTTCTGTTTATCCCAAAGATTTTGATGAACAAATGGCATATTTAAAAGAAGAAGGATACTCTACCATTAGTCCGAAAGAAATGATTGATAACTTGGAAAATGGCGTACCTTTGCCAGAAAAACCTGTGATTATTACATTTGATGATGGCTACTTAGACAATTATACGAATGCGTACCCAATTTTAAAAAAATATGGCTTTACAGCTACAATTTTTGTTATAACTGACTTCATTGGTACAGATCCAAGGTTTATGAATTGGGATCAGGTACGAGAATTGTCAAAAGAAGGCTTTACCATTGGTTCACATACGATGCAACATAAATCTTTAATAGATTTAAAGGAAAAAGATATAAGAGCAGAGTTGATTGGATCTAATAAAGCGTTAGAATACCAACTAGGTAAAAAAGCAGAATTTTTTGCCTACCCGACGGGTACTTATAATTTGCGTATTGCACAAATCGTTAAAGAGTGTGGATATAAGGCAGCATTTACGATAAAATATGGCAATGTTGATCAGGCAAGTAATATATATGCTCTAGAACGAGTGCCAATTTTTCACACGGAGCAAACTTTTAAGAACTTTTGCCAAAGGTTGCAATATACTCCATTACTAGAGCGTTTAGGCTGGATTAAAATTTAATTTTTAAAAAAAAGTAGGGCTAATGGCTCAATTTATAAAAAAATAAAAAAAACTTCCTAAAAAAAGAGGATTTTGTGAAATAGTATAAAATAATAAAAGTATATTTATTTATGTAAATTTCGATAGATATACTTCTATTATAAATGTAGTAATTGGTTGAATTGAGAGGAATGTTATTTTTGAAATTTCATCATATAAGTGTTTTAATGGAAGAAACCATCAATGCATTGGTGAGGAATATAGATGGTATCTATGTGGATTGTACTTTAGGCGGGAGTGGACATGCTAGGCGTGTGATTGATCGCTTAAGTACGAATGGTCGATTTATTGGAATTGATCAAGATCCTACGGCGATTGCTGTGGGGAAAGAAAGACTTGCCGGTGCAAAGTGCAAGGTAGACATTATAAATAGTAATTTTAAAGAAATAGAAACTGTGTTAGCGGATTTAGGAGTCGAAAAGGTTGATGGGATATTATTTGATTTAGGGGTTTCTTCACATCAGCTTGATGTAGCTGAGCGAGGCTTTTCCTACATGCAAGATGCTCCGCTAGATATGAGAATGAATACAGAAGCTCATTTATCAGCTTTTGAAGTCGTAAATACGTATGATGAAGAAGAACTAACAAATCTTATCTATACTTATGGTGAAGAACGTTGGGCGAAGCGGATCGTTAAGTTTATTATTGAAGCTAGGGAAAATGCCCCAATCAATACTACCGGTGATTTGGTAGACATCATTAAGAAGGCAATACCGGTAGCAGCACGAAAAGAAGGCGGTCATCCTGCGAAAAGAACTTTTCAAGCGATTCGAATAGAAGTAAACAATGAATTGGGCATATTAAAAGATACCTTTGAGTGTGCAATTAAGCACCTAAATATAGGTGGGCGACTCTGTATTATTACCTTTCATTCATTAGAGGATCGAATTGCGAAACAAACCTTGCAAGCGATGGCGAAACATTGTATTTGTCCACCGAGATTGCCAGTTTGTGTATGTAATCATAAAGCGGAAATTAAAGTAATAGGGAAACCAATGGTTGCAACAGTTGATGAATTAGATGAAAATCCACGGGCTCGTAGTGCAAAGCTAAGAGTGGCAGAAAAGCTATAAAAGGTTGGAATTTGTTCTAAATTTGTATGGGAGGAAATATATATGTTAGCGAAAAGAAAACTTGAGTTTGAATTATATGAGGAACAACCAACGCAAGAGCCAGTCGTCGTAAGCCTACCAAAAGTTGATAGAAATTTACGTAAGAAATGTTTTATCTTAATCGCTGTATTTGCTGCGCTGGCTATGTTTACCACAATTAGAAGCGAAGCAATTGTAAGTAGGGGGTATGCTTTGGTTCAAGTAAAAGCACAGTCGGCTAATTTAGAAAGTGAAAATGAACGTTTAAAGCTGGAAATTGCAAAATTAAAATCGCCACAACGTATTAAAAATATGGCGATGTCAAACTTAGGTATGATTGTTCCAGAAGAGGTATATTTTGCCTCGCAAAGTGGTAATTAACAATTATAATTGGGGGAGATATGATTGGCGTCAACATCGCATGTTACCATTCGAAAAAGATTAGCAGTGGTACTTATCATTGTCATACTAATTATGGGAGCATTAAGTTGTCGTCTAGGATATCTTCAGCTTTACCAGAGTCATTGGTTGAGTGAAAATGCCATTGATCAACGGATTAGAAACATACCTGTTGAAGCAAGGCGCGGAAATATTTATGACAGAAAAGGACAAAAGTTAGCAGTGAGTATTAGCATAGAATCTGTTTATGCAATACCTGCTGAAATACGTGATGTAGAAACAACAGCAGCCAATCTGGCTGCTATTTTGGATTTAGATAAGAATAAATTGCTAGATAAGCTAAAAAAACGACAGGCTTTTACATGGATTGCTCGTAAAGTTACAACGGAGCAGGCGGAAGGTATTAGGAAGGTAGATTTAGCTGGGATCGGTTTAACTGAAGAAGGAGAACGGTATTATCCACAGGATAATGTCGCAGCACATGTACTTGGTTTTACGGGACTTGATAGCCAGGGACTAGATGGCGTAGAGCTTACCTTTGATCAGTATCTACGTGGCAACAAAGGTAGTATCGTCATAGAATACGATGCCAAAGGACGTGAAATTCCTTATGCAGTCCACCGTTATCTTGCACCAGAGGTCGGTAATGATGTGTATTTAACCTTAGATATTGTCATTCAACAAATTGTAGAGCGTGAGCTAGATAAAGTGATGCAGGAAACGAAAGCGAAGGGCGCATCGATTATTGCAATGGATCCTTATACGGGTGAAATTCTAGCACTTGCGAACCGTCCCGATTACAATCCCAATCATTTTGCTGAATATGAACCGAAAAATTGGCGTAATGCAGCTATTTCAAATGCATTTGAGCCAGGGTCAACTTTTAAAATATTAACGACGACAGCTGCTCTTGGCGAAAAAATCGTAAGCTTAAATGAAAGGTTTTTTGATTCTGGTGCGATCGAGGTACAAGGGCGAACGATTCATTGTTGGAAGCATGGTGGCCATGGTAGTGAAACGTTTAAAGAGGTTGTTGAAAATTCTTGTAATACTGGCTTTGTAACGGTTGGCCTGCGTCTAGGGGGTGAAAACTTCTATAAGTATTTGCATGCGTTTGGTCTAGGAAAAACGACTGGAATTGATCTACCAGGCGAGGCAAAGGGCATCCTGATTAAAGAGAGCAAAGTGACGCCAATTAATCTGGCAACGATGGCCATGGGGCAGAGTATCGCAGTAACGCCGATACAGTTGATTGATGCCGTTTGCGCCGTTATCAATGGTGGTGAGCATATCAAACCTCAAATCGTCAGAGAAATAAAAAACAAAGATGGTGCTATGGTCAAAAGTTTTGCAAAAGAGGGGCTAGGGCAGGTGATATCCAATGAGGTATCGGTGGAAGTGAAAGAAGTTTTAGAAAGTGTTGTAGCAAATGGGACGGGGAAGAACGCTGCAATCGAGGGTTATCGTATTGGTGGAAAGACTGGTACAGCGCAGAAGGTAGGACCGGGTGGCTATATGCCAGGGAAGTATATTGCTTCTTTTATTGGCTTTGCGCCAGCAGATAAACCACAAATTGTTTTTTTAGTTGCCATTGATGAACCGGAAGGCATTTATTACGGTGGGCAAATTGCTGCTCCTGTGTTTAAAAATGTGATGCAGGATGTACTTCCCTATATAAAAAATTAATTAAAATAAAAAATTATGATAACTAGACTGTAAAAATATACTGTTACGGTTTATAATATATTGTTAATAGGATTGGTAATAATAATACATAGTAGGGGGAATCTAAAAATGGAAAAGAAATTAAAACAATTGATAGATTTATTGCCAGAATGTCAAGTGCATGGTAAAGAAGATAAAATCATTCAAAGTATTGCGCATGATTCACGTAAAGTGGTAGCAAATACGCTGTTCATATGCATGATAGGGGCAACGGTTGACGGTCATAATTATATTGAGCAAGCAGTTAAACATGGCGCTGTAGCTGTATTAGTAGAAAAAGATGTTGTTGTGCCAGAAGGTGTTACGGTAATTCGGGTGCAAGATATGAAAGCTAGTATGCAGTCTATTGTGCCATATTTTTATGACTATCCAGCACAAAAAATGCGGATGATTGGTATCACGGGTACCAATGGGAAAACAACGACAAGTTATTTAATTCGTGCTATCTTAAGAAATGCTGGATTTAAAGTTGGCGTCATCGGCACGATTCAAATCATTATTGAAGATCGGGTGCTACCGATTCATAATACGACGCCAGATGTGATTGACTTGCAAAGTACTTTAGCTGAGATGGTAAGCAGTGGTATTGACTATGTCGTTATGGAAGTATCTTCACATGCATTAGCACAAGAGCGCGTGGTTGGTTGTGAATTTGATACAGCAATATTTACAAATGTAACTCAAGATCATTTAGATTATCATAAAACATTTGAGAATTATATCGCGGCAAAAGCAAGATTATTTACTTCGCTTACGCAAGTGGGTAATATAAAAGCGAACAAGAATGCGGTGATCAATATTGATGATGAAGCAAGTAAAGCAATGCTTGCAAATACGAAGTGCAAGGTTCTTACCTATGGCGTACATAATGATTCAGATATCAAAGCAGTAGACATCAATGTATTAGCAAGTGGGGCTAATTTTACAACGACAGGTGACTTTGGCTGTATTCCATTGCAACTAAAAATTACTGGCGTATTTAACGTTTATAATGTTATGGGAGCAATTGGTGCGGCGCTTGCTGAACATATTACGAAGGAGACAATCAAAGAAACATTAGAATCCTTTACCAGCGTACCAGGACGCTTCGAATTGGTGGATGAAGGGCAAGATTTCAGTGTTATCGTTGATTATGCCCATACGCCGGATGGACTTGAAAATATTTTAAAAACAGCTCGTCAAATTGCGGTAAATCGTATCATTACCGTTTTTGGTTGTGGTGGTGATCGTGATCGTACAAAACGTCCGATTATGGGGCGGATTGCAACTGAGCTATCAGATGTCATTATCGCAACTTCTGATAATCCTCGCTCAGAAGATCCAGAATCTATTTTAACGCAAGTCGAAGTTGGGGTACTTGAAGTACTAGGTGATAAACAGCATGAGAAAATCACGGATCGAAAAACAGCAATCTATCGGGCAATTGGGATGGCTAAAGCTGGTGATATCGTTATTATTGCAGGTAAGGGGCATGAAGATTATCAAATTTTAAAAGATAAAACAATTCATTTTGATGATAAAGAAGTTGCCCGTGAGGCAATCAGGGGGCTAAAATAAATGCTCAGTTTTACCGTAGAAAATGTAAAAATAGCAACGGCTGGAATCGTAGTAAAAACAGTAGCGCATAATTTTACCAAAGTTGTGACCGATACCCGTTTGATTGAAAAGGGAGCATTATTTATCGCACTGATTGGGGAGCGATTTGATGGCCATGTCTTTGTCCATCAGGCAATTGAAAAAGGGGCTGCTGGTATTATTGTCAGCAGTGATTATACCGCCGAAGAACTGGTGCAGCTCAATGTTACAATTATAAAAGTCAATAACACGTTGACGGCTTATCAACAAATGGCAAAGCTATATCGTGATTCGTTTGCTATTCCTGTGATTGCGATTACAGGTTCAAATGGGAAAACGACAACGAAAGATTTGACAGCGGCGGTACTTAGTAGTAAATTTAATGTGCTAAAGACAAAAGCAAATTATAATAATGAAATAGGTTTGCCGCTTACTTTGTTTAGTTTAACCGAAGCGCATGAAGTTGCTGTCGTAGAAATGGGGATGCGTGGTTTCGGTCAAATCGAGGAATTGGCTAAGATTGCTACGCCTACGATTGGCATCGTAACAAATGTCGGTGAAACGCATATGGAGCTGTTAGGTTCGCTAGAAAATATCGCTAAGGCAAAAAGTGAACTCGTTGATGCTATGGATGCGCATGGGGTAGTGATTTTGAATGTAGATAATTCCTATGTGCGTGCGATGCAAACGAAAGCGAAAGGAAAAGTAATTTTATTTGGTTTTTCTGAAGCTGCGGATGTAAAGGCTAGTAATGTCAAAATAAATGGTCAAGAAACGATGTTTGATTGCAGTTTTAGTGGTGCTACCTATTCTTTTGTAGTACCGATGGTTGGAAGGCATAATGTTTATAATGCACTTGCAGCGATTGCTGTTGGCTTTGAACTTGGTTTGACGGCAGAAGAAATGCAAACTGGTTTAGCAGATTTTACGGCTAGCGGTATGCGACTAGCAATTGGTCATGTTGGTGATTACACTGTCATTAATGATGCCTATAATGCAAGCCCAATGTCAATGATGGCAGCGATTGAAGCGTTAAAAGAGGTTGCGAGTAATCGCTGCATTGCTGTGCTTGGGGATATGCTGGAATTAGGTGATATTGCAGTAGAAGCGCATGCTAATATTGGGGTGAAGTTAGCCGAGAAAAAGATTGATGCAGTGGTTACAATT
The DNA here is from genome assembly GCA_963805085.1 of uncultured Veillonellaceae bacterium. Taxonomy (GTDB): domain Bacteria; phylum Bacillota; class Negativicutes; order JARBTT01; family JARBTT01; genus JARBTT01. The sequence goes on from CAWDTA010000005.1 coordinate 767,611, forward strand.
GGTGAAATGGCAAAATATATTGCAAGCAGTGCTCTTGAAAATGGTGTCTTGCAGGTGTTTGCCTGTGATAACCATAGTCAGGCAGGTCTAGCCTTAAAAAATATATTACAAGCTGGTGATTCGATCTTAGTAAAAGGTTCACGTGGTATGCAAATGGAAAAGGTTATTGAGTTGATTTAAGCAGGAGGATAGCTATGTCAGTATTATTTTATGCGGCAATTATGGCAGTCATTATCACGATGATTTGTGGACCGCTAATAATTCCATTGCTTCGTAAGTTAAAGTTTGGCCAAAGTATTCGCGAAGAAGGGCCGAAAAGTCATTATATAAAGTCGGGTACTCCGACAATGGGTGGACTTATCATTTTATTAGCGTTAGTAGTCCCTGTTATCGTTTTTGCAGGGAATAGTATAGAAGTGTGGTTGGCTTTGTTTGTAACCCTAGGTCATGGTCTTATTGGTTTTTTAGATGATTTTATCAAAGTGGTACTCAAACGTTCCTTGGGGTTAAAGGCAAAACAAAAATTATTAGGGCAAATCATTATGGCAATCGCATTGGCGTATATTGCGATCAATTATATGGGACGCGGAACTGATTTATGGGTGCCAATTATTGGGCATACTATAGATTTAGGAGCATTATACTATATACTCATATTTTTTGTACTCGTGGGCACGACAAATGCTGTAAATTTAACTGATGGTCTTGACGGACTTGCAGCTGGAACTACAACGGTAGCAGCACTTGCTTATGCAGTTATTTGTATGTATTTTCTAAAGATAGAACTTGCTATTTTTTGTATGTCCGTTGCTGGGGCAACTTTAGGCTTTTTGCGTTTTAATGCGCATCCAGCAAAAGTATTTATGGGTGATACAGGTTCACTCGCACTAGGCGGTGCTTTAGCTGCTGTTGCGGTTATGACAAAAACAGAAGCGTTGCTTGTAATCGTTGGTGGTGTTTTTGTTATTGAAGCATTATCGGTTATTATTCAAGTTGCTTCTTTTAAAACTACAGGAAAACGTGTTTTTTTGATGAGCCCGATTCATCATCATTTTGAACTAGCGGGTTGGAATGAAACAAAGGTTGTTACGGTATTTTGGTTGACCGGTGTAGTTTTTAGTGTAATTGCTTTAACAATATTAATGGCGAGTTAAGCAGGAGGAATAAAAAATGAATTTTGTAAACAAAAAAGTGGTTGTATTAGGTGTTGGCATTAGTGGTAATGCAGTAGCAAAGTTAGCAAAAGAGTTAGGCGCTGTTGTTACGTTGAGTGATTCAAATGCCGAAATAGCAAAAAAATATGATTTAGATGAACTCAGAGATTGTGGAGTAACGGTAGAACTTGGGCCACAAAGCGATAGCTTAATTTCAGAAATTGATTATCTGATTTTATCACCAGGTGTACCAATGGCAGTTCCATTAGTACAAAAGGCAATTGCAAATGGTGTTGAAGTAATGAGTGAGGTTGAAGTTGCCTATCGTCTATGCAAGGTTCCACTGTATGCTGTTACTGGGACAAATGGCAAGACAACAACGACAACATTACTTGGTGAATTGATGAGAAAACTTGGTACAGAAGTTGGCGTTGGTGGTAATATTGGTGTTGCATTGTCGAGTGAAGTACATAGAGTTGGCGAAAAAGGTTGCGTGGTTGCCGAAATATCTAGCTATCAATTAGAAGCTTCTAGTCAATTTAATCCACATATTGTAGCAATTTTAAATGTTACACCTGACCATATCGCCCGTCATGGTTCCATTGATAACTATCAAAAGGTCAAAGAACAAATTTTTTCCCATCATACCGAAAACGATTATTTAGTCTTAAATTATGATGATGCAAGAGTAAAGAGCATGGCAGAGCGCGCCAATAGTACAGTAATGTTTTTTAGTCGATTACATGAATTAGAAGAAGGTGCCTTTGTCAAAGATCATTGGTTAACGATTAACTGGCAAGGTAAAAGTTATAAAATCTGCACTGTCGATGATGTGAAGATCAAAGGTGGTCATAACATAGAAAATGCTTTAGCGGCAGTTGGTGTAGCTTTCTTAGCTGGTGTTGGCGCTGAAGCAATGCCCCAGGTGTTAAAAGAGTTCCCTGGAGTAGAACATAGAATCGAGCCAGTGACTACAATTGATGGTGTTGGATACTTTAATGATTCTAAAGCAACCAATCCAGAATCAACGATCAAAGCATTAGAAGCATTTACCGGGCATATTATTTTAATTGCTGGTGGTCATGATAAAAATACCGATTTAACGGAATTTATGCAGTTAATTAAAGAAAAAGTGGATGAACTTATTTTAATTGGTAATGCAGCCGCTCGCTTTAAAGAAGCAGCAATTGCAAATGGTATTACTAACATTCATGAAACTGGGTACTCTATGGAAGAAGCAGTTAAGCTCGCACATAAAATAGCAAAAGAATCACAAGTCGTATTATTATCACCAGCTTGCGCTAGTTTCGATATGTTTGATGGCTTCGAAGAACGTGGAAGAGTGTTTAAAGAGCTTGTATACAAATTGAAATAGGGGGTAATTCGCTTGGCTAGTAGACCTAGTTCGCCCGATTATATTATCTTTTATTCGGTATTGGCTTTATTAGGCTTAGGAATTGTCATGGTATATAGTGCAAGTGCGGTATCAGCAAATGTAAACTTTAATGACAGCTATTACTTTTTAAAAAGACAAATTATTTGGGCAGTACTTGGATTACTAGCAATGATTTTTACCATGAATATTGATTATCATCTGTGGAGAAAATTAGCAAAGCCCATTATCTTGATTACGATTGTATTATTGATCTTAGTTTTAATTCCGGGAATGGGAAAGGTAGTAAATGGTGCACGGCGATGGCTGGGAAGCGGTTCACTTTATATTCAGCCATCGGAAGTTGCAAAATTAAGCATGGTACTCTTTACTGCATACTATTTAGCAAACTATCAAAATAAAATTCAAAGTTTTGTAAAAGGTGTCGTTCCTCTGCTTGGAATGTTAGCGGTGATTTTTGGACTCATTTTAAAAGAACCTGACCTTGGTACTGCATTATCAATTGCTGGTACGGTCTTTGTATTATTGTTCGTTGCTGGAGCGAGAATTTGGCATTTAGGGTCTTTGACAGCAGTTGGTGTTGTTGGTATTATCGTAGCAATACTTGCAGAACCCTATCGTTTAAAGCGGTTGATTGCTTTTAATGATCCATGGGCAGACCCTTTAGATACTGGGTATCATATTATTCAGTCTCTTTACGCCATTGGTTCAGGTGGCCTTTTTGGCGTTGGACTTGGACGTAGTCGAGAAAAATTTTTATATTTGCCAGAGCCGCATACTGATTTCATTTTTTCTATTTTAGGAGAAGAACTCGGCTTAATTGGAACAACAACGATTTTGGTGTTGTTTTTCTTATTTGCCTGGCGGGGGTTTAAAATATCGATGTCAGCGCCTGATGTTTATGGGAGTGTATTAGCGTCAGGGATAACGACGATGATCTTGGTGCAAGCGTTGATGAATATTGCAGTGGTAACAGCCTCAATGCCCGTCACAGGGATTCCATTGCCGTTTTTAAGTTTTGGTGGCTCGGCATTGATTTTTACAATGGCAGGTGTCGGTATTTTACTTAATATATCAAAAAATGTAAATTCGTAAGAAGTACGTAATATTTAAGTTTAAGGAGCGTTAGATAGTTAATGAGAGTAATTGTATCGGGCGGGGGCACAGGTGGACACATCTACCCCGCTATTACTTTGATAAAAACAATCCAAGCAATGACCACAAATTGCGAAGTTTTATATGTAGGAACTAAGCGCGGCTTAGAAGCGGATATCATTCCTAAAGAGGGGGTGGCTTTTAAAACAGTAGATATTCGTGGCTTTGAACGTAAGGTAAGTCTAGAAAATCTAAAGACCCTATTCAAATCTGCACAAAGTATTTGGGAATCTTGTAAGATTATTAAGGATTTTAAACCAGATGTGGTGATTGGTACAGGTGGCTACGTTTGTGGCCCCGTTTTACTAGCTGCTAGTTTAATGAGAATTCCAACGATAATCCAAGAACAAAATGTAATCCCAGGCATTACAAATAAAATCTTAGCAAAGTTTGTCGATAAAATCGCTGTTGGTTATCAAGAGGCTGGAAAATATTTTTCTGTGGATAAAGTTGTTTTTACTGGTAATCCGATCAGAGAAGAAGTAATGACTGCCAAAAAAGAAAGCGGTATTGCTGAATTTGGTCTTGATCCGGGTAAAAAAACGATTTTAATATCAGGTGGTAGTCGCGGGGCAAGAAGTATCAATCAGGCCATGGTTGGAGTACATAGGCATTTTGTTAAAAATAGTAGTATACAACTATTGCATGTTACTGGTAAAAATGAGTATAATGACATAGTTACAAAGCTAAAAAATGAAAGTATAGATGTAGAAGCTATTGGAAATATTATGATTAAACCATATTTATATGATATGCCAAAAGCACTAGCAATCGCTGATTTAGCAATATTCAGAGCTGGAGCAGTCGGTCTTGCTGAACTAACAGCCAGAGGGATTCCATCTATTTTAGTTCCATACCCATATGCTGCAGAAAACCATCAGGAACATAATGCGATGGTAATGGAGCAAAAAGGGGCGGCGCTTGTCATTCGTGATCGTGAGTTATCAGCGCAGCGATTGATTGAAATGATTGATGGATTACTAGGGTCTGATACGAAATTAGATACTATGGCAAAAGCAAGTTTAACGTTAGGAAAACCGAAAGCCGCGACAGAAATTGCGGAGCTTGCAATAGAGATTGCAAAAAACTGTTAATGTTGTAACAGGTTGCATATTTTATGCATAAAATACAATACATATTGAGGTAGGTTTGTTGATGCGCGAAAGGGGAGAAACGTCGTTGCTAAATGGTATTAATAAAATTCATTTTGTCGGCATAGGTGGAGCTGGCATGAGCGCAATTGCGAAAATTTTAGTGGAAAAAGGTTTTCAAGTTTCAGGCTCAGACTTACATGATTCTGAGATTGTATCAAAACTAAAAGCCTTAGGAGCTACCATCTTTTATGGACAAAAAAAGGAAAATATTACGGGTGTAGATGCAATTGTTGTTTCTACGGCAATTTCAGAAGAAAATCCTGAAGTGATTGCAGCAAAAGAAAATAATATAAAAATATTTCATCGTTCTGATATTGTGGCTACTTTGATGAATAAAGAAAAAGGAATTGCCGTTGCTGGTGCGCACGGTAAAACTACGACGACTTCGATGATTGGGGTTATGCTTGATCATGCAGGGGTAGAACCTAGCATTATCATTGGTGGTGAAGTGGATTACTTAGGCAGTAATGCCAAACTTGGGAATGGTGAATATCTAGTTGCCGAAGCCGATGAAAGTGATGGCTCCTTTTTGAAGCTATTACCTGAGTTTGCTATTGTAACAAATATTGAAAATGATCACATGGATTTTTATGGTACAATGGAGAATATTTTAAAAACGTTCGAAAAATTTTTAAATAACTTACCTAAAGAAGATGGTTTAGCAATACTTTGTTTTAATAACTCATATATTAAAAATATTGCAAAAACGCTAGATCGTAAGTATGTTTCGTATGCAATTGATGGTGAAGCCGACTATGTTGCTAAAAACATTACGACGAATGGTGCAGAAACCTCGTTTGAAGTATATCATCGTGGACAAAATTTAGGGATGATTTCCTTGAATATTCCTGGTAAGCATAATGTATTAAATGCAATGGCAGCGATTGTTCTTGGTCATAAAATAGGGCTTTCTTTTACAGCTATGGCGGCAGCACTTCGTCAATTTAATGGTGCAAAGCGCCGCTTTCAGACGAAGGGTCGAATAGCAGATGTGTGGGTAGTTGATGACTATGCGCATCATCCAACAGAACTTAGTACGACACTTGCGGCAGCAAGGCAGACGAAACCAAAGCGTTTAATTTGTGTATTTCAACCACATCGTTATTCGAGGACAAAATTATTACTCAAAGAATTTGGTGTTTGTTTCGATGAAGCAGATGTCCTTATTCTAACCGATATTTATTCTGCCGGTGAATCGCCAATCGAAGGTGTTTCTGGAGAGACGATAAAGGTAGAAGTAGAAAATCATATGCATAAAGAAATTGTTTATATTGCAGATCGAAAGGATATCGCGCCATATCTTAGTGAGGTTGTCCAAGCAGGCGACCTTGTTATGACGATGGGGGCTGGTGATATTTATTTGACGGGTGAAGAACTCGTTGCTTTATTAAACAAAAAATAAGTGTGAGTATTGGGTGATTGTACTTTTCTAGGAGGTTAGGCGATGGATAAGTTTATCGTCACAGGGGAAGTGCAACTAAAAGGTAATGTCAGGATTAGCGGGGCAAAAAATGCTGCTTTACCAATTATGGCGGCTGCAACATTGTGCTCAGGAACCAGTGTTATTCACGATGTACCTGATTTGAGTGACATTAGAAATATGATCGCGATTTTAGAGCATCTAGGTGCGAAGGTTTCACGTGAAGGAAAAGATCTGATCATTGACAGTAGTGAATTAAACAAAGTTTTCATTCCAGAGTTTTTAATGAGGGAAATGCGAGCCTCTATTTTTTTAATGGGAGCCCTCGTCGGTAGGTTTAAAGAAGTGCGTCTTTCTTATCCTGGCGGTTGTACCATTGGGCCAAGACCAATCGATCTACATATTAAAGCATTAGAAAAATTAGGGGCAAATGTAAAAGAGAAGCATGGAGTGATCATAGCAGAAGCCAAAAAATTATCTGGAGCTGAAATCGTCTTAGATTTTCCAAGTGTTGGTGCAACTGAGAATGCCATGATGTCCGCGGTTCTCGCAAACGGTATAACGACAATTCGTAATGTAGCCCGTGAACCTGAAATTATAGATTTAGAAACGTTTTTAAATAAAATGGGAGCAAAAATTTACGGTGCTGGAACAGATACCATTTTCATTAATGGTGTACAAAATTTGCATGCTACGGAGCATACCGTTATGCCAGATAGAATCGAAGCAGGGACTTTTATCCTGGCTGGGGCAATGTCGCATGGTGACGTTACCATTACTAATATTTCGTCAAATTATTTATTTTCATTGCTTGATAAATTGTCTGGTATTGGGGCTGTCCTTACATTTGGTAATGATTTTATTCGTGTAAAAGCAAACCAATTGCATAATACGGACATTAAAACACTTCCATTTCCAGGTTTTCCTACAGATTTACAAGCACCCATGCTTTCGCTATTAACGATGGCGAAGGGAACAAGTATTGTGACGGAAACGATTTTTGAAAATCGTTTTCAACACGTAGACCAATTGATTAGAATGGGCGCAAAAATTCGGGTGGAAGGTCGTAGTGCAATTGTGCGTGGTGTTAATAAATTAACAGGAACAATTGTGGAGGCCCTTGATTTAAGAGCAGGGGCATCGCTGGTATTAGCGGCTTTAGCAGCCGAAGGAACCTCTATTATTAAGCAGGTCAATCATATTGATCGTGGATATGAAATGATAGAACAAAAATTGCAAAGCTTAGGTGCATATATTATTCGTGATATGGAATAGGGGAGGAAATATTGATGAAGGATAAAAAAATTGTAGTACTAATGGGAGGGCCTTCAGCAGAACGTGAAGTTTCCTTAAATACAGGAAATGCAATCCTTGGAGCATTAGTAGAAAAAGGATATAATGCGGTTGGGATTGAGCTTGATCCGCCTAAACTATTTGAACAGTTAAAAGCCAGTGGTTGTGATGTGATATTTAACGCAATTCATGGTCAATTCGGTGAAGATGGGAAATTGCAAGGAGCCTTAGAATTACTGGGCATTCCGTATACTGGGTCTGGTGTGCTTGCCAGTGCAATGGCGATGGATAAAGCGGCATCGAAACACTTATTTGTTGCTAATGCTATTTCGACACCAAAATCTAGAGTTTATACAAAAGTGGATTTGAAACGTGATTTAGTAAAAGAAATTATGGTTGAGTTCACGATTCCAGTAGTCGTAAAATCAGCGGCACAAGGGTCAAGCATCGGTGTTACGATTGTAGAAAAGCAGGAAGATCTACCAGAGGCGATAAAAAATGCATTTGAATATAGTCCAAATATATTAGTAGAAGAGTTTATTAAGGGGCGGGAATTAACTGTTGCGGTTTGGGGCAATGAATGCAAAAAGGCACTACCGATCATCGAGATTATTCCCCATTCTGGTAAATATGATTACAAATCAAAATATACAAAAGGCGCAACAGAGTATATAGTCCCAGCTGAATTAGACGAGGCTACTGCACAAAAGGTGCAAGCAGTTTCTTTGCGTGCGTTTGATGTGCTAGGTTGCACTGGGATTGCCCGTGTGGATATCATGCTAGGTGAAGATGGTGCTCCTTATGTTTTAGAAGTCAACTCTGTACCTGGGATGACAGCTACAAGTTTGGTGCCAAAAGCGGCAAAAGCAGCGGGAATTAGTTTTACTGATTTATGTGAAAAATTGTTGTTAATGGCAAAAGCGTAGTATGTTTTTGCTAGATTATTAGACAGCATTTCGGTGCTGTCTAAATTTTTTTATTAACACACAATTAACCATTTGATATTATGATCAGCTGGTGTATAATAAATAATGTTTTTAATCTTTAAAGAGAAATCGAGGTGATAAAATGAAAGTGGCTGATCAGACTGATTCAATAGATGGTAATTCAGCGAAAAAGTCGAAATCAAAGCAATTATTCTTAAGTTTATTATTTATATTTATATTATTAGTGACGAGTTTTTCTTTTATTACATCACCTGCTTTTTCAGTAGGTAATATAAAAATTGATGGCAATAAATATTTAACTGCGGAAGAAATTTACCAAATTGCGGGAGTGCCGGAAAAAATTAATATTTTTCGTTTAAATACAAAAGAAATTCAAACGCGTTTACTTAAGGATTTACGTATTTCAGAAGCAAATGTATTGCGTGACTTTCCCAGTACAATTAAAATTAACATAGTTGAGCGCAAACCGATTGCTTATGTTGCGTGCGATTATGGATTTGTTGAGGTAGATAAGACGGGATTGATTTTAGCTGCATACAAAAGTGTTAAAAATATTGATGTCCCGATGATCACAGGAGTTACATTACATAACTTGTATGTTGGTGATAAAGTTGAAAATATGATTATCGTAAATGTATTGGAATATCTTTCGTATTTAGATGAATCTTCTATTAATCAGATGTCGGAAGTAAATGCGACAGTAGCAGATCAGCTGATTGCTTATACAAATAGTTCTGTACAGATCAAAATCGGGAATAATGAACGGTTGGCAGATAAAGCAAAATTGACGCAAGAATTTTTAGGTGAATTGAAAAAGACCAAGTTACCAATTGAGTACATCGATTTAAACTTTGCGTCACCGTTTATTAAATTCAAAAAGTAGGTTTTAAGGAGGCTCTTAACATGCTGCCAATTAAACAAGGCCAGGCGGCAATTGCACTTGTATGTATTGTGTTAGGTTTTATGCTTGCAGTGCAATTTCGGACAACACAGGATATTAAATCAACAGTACCTTTTCAAAGAATCGAAGATATATCACAACGATTAGCGCAGACAGAAAAAGAACGAGATTCATTATTGGAAGAGGTGCAATCTCTTAGAAAAAGTTCCAATAAAGAGGTATTATCTAAAGAAATCGAAAATGTAAAAATGGGTGCAGGAGTTACTCCTCTTAAGGGGCCAGGGATTGTTGTTACGATTGATGATAGTAAGAGACAATCAAAAACTGGGGAAAATCCAAATTTATATTTGATTCATGATGATGATATTTTAAAAGTAATCAATGAACTTTGGGCGGCTAGCGCAGAAGCAGTTTCGATCAATGAGCAGCGTTTAATTGCAAGTTCAGAAATTCGGTGTGCTGGGCCTACCTTATCAGTAAATAATACTAGGTATTCACCACCATATGAAATAACAGCAATTGGTGATCCTAAAAATTTGGAAAATGCATTAAAGATGCGTGGCGGGGTAGTTGAAACATTACAATTTTGGGGGATTCAAGTAAGTATCAAAAAATTAGATGAAGTAAATGTACCTGGATATAAAGGCACATTTCGATTTGAATATGCGCATCCTGTGAAGGAGGGCGAATAAGTATGTTATTACCTATTGTAGGTCTTATTGTAGGTCTGATTATTGGTAGTTTATGTCCAATCAGTATTCCACAAGAATATGCAAAATTATTCTCGGTTGCGTTATTAGCTGCACTCGATACCGTATTTGGTGGGCTTAGAGCGAATGCTGAAGAAAAATTTGATAATACTGTTTTCATTACAGGTTTTTTTACGAATGCATTACTTGCAGCGGTACTTGTATACATTGGCGATCGATTAGGCATTGATTTATATTATGTAGCGATGCTTGCCTTTGGTCTTCGTATCTTCCAAAACTTAGCGATCATTAGACGTTATTTCTTAAAAAAATAAATTTTTGTAAAACTCAGATAGAGAAAATACTTTATCTGAGTTTTGCTAAATTCTTGATAGGAAATTTATTTTTTTTATAAAAATTTTTATAAAAGTTTTTATAAAAAAAGGAAATTTACAAAATTTATTGAAATCTTTATTGTACAGCGTATGTATAATTTTTGTGAGGTTATTATGGATACACAACGAGTTTTAGTGGTTGATGTCGGTACCTTTCAAATAAAAGTGTATTGGGCTGACGTAAGAAAAGGACAAATTAATATTGATAGTGAAGGGATAGTTCCTTCCGTAGGCTTCAAAAAAAGTGAAATTCAAGATGTTAAGGCACTAGGGAATGCAATCAGTCAAGCAATTAGTTGTACAAATGTAGCGGAAAATGGTAAAATAGATAGTGTTATTGTCGGAATTAGTGGTATGCAAATAACGTCACATTTTGCCTTGGGAAGTGTTACTTTACCAAGTAGTCATGTTTGCAAAAAAGACGTTGAGCATGTGAATAATTCGGCAGCTTTCATGGTAACGTCGGAGGATGTAAAAGTATTACATATTATTCCGAAAAATTATCGCTTGGATGGCTGTATTTGCGCTAACATTCCTTTGGGAAAAAGTGGAACAATATTAGAATGTGAATGTTCACTAATTACGGTATCAAAAACGATATTGGCTCAGCTAGTGGAAGCATTGAACATTGCGAAAATAAAAGTCGATTATTTTGTTGCGAGTATTTTTAGTATTCATGAAATGATATCGCAATATTTAGATCAAAAATCATATTTGCTTGTCGATATTGGTGCTGGCAATACGGATGTTATCCTATATGAAGACAATCAGTTCGTTAAGTTGTATTCGTTGCCAATCGGTGGCGAATATATCTCTCATGACATTATGAAGGGGATTGATCTTGATTTTCAACATGCTGAAAAATTAAAACGTTATTTTAGTAAGTTAGATGCCAATTTAAAAGGGAAAAATATAATTTTAGACTGTAGTGATGAAAATATTGAAGATAAGAATGTACAATATGACTTCTTATATGATATTATTGACAGCAGGGTCAATGAAATAATCGATATTGTTTATGACACAGTAAGTTTAGAACTCATTGATCGTGATATTCATAATATTTACTTTACAGGTGGCTGCTCCTTACTTTATAATTTTAGTCATAGTTTACAACGCAAGTTTGCTATGAATGTCAATCCGCTTGTAATAGAAGAGTTAGCTCCTGAATATTTAGATCCGAAAGATATTACAGGATATGGTTTGCTTTATTATGCAGGAAAAAACTTGATAGGCGAAGAAGTTATAGAATTAGACGAAAAAACAGCATATCAATCAATTTTTAGTAAATTAAAGAAAATATTGAAGTTATAATATTTGATTTTGTGGGGGGAACATAGAGTGCTTGAATTAGACATGGATCTTGACCAATTTGCAAAAATAAAAGTTATCGGTGTCGGTGGCGGTGGTAATAATGCCGTAAATAGAATGATTTCTTCTGGTTTACAAGGTGTTGAATTTATCTCTGTAAATACGGATGCACAAGCTTTAATTCATGCTATGGCGCCAAAACGTATTCAAATTGGTGAAAAGTTAACAAGAGGTCTGGGAGCTGGTGCTAGACCTGAAATTGGCGAACAAGCAGCCCAAGAAAGTCGTGAAGAGATTCTAGAAGCATTAAAAGGTGCTGATATGGTATTTGTCACTGCTGGAATGGGTGGCGGAACTGGTACTGGAGCGGCTCCAGTGGTTGCTGAATGTGCAAGAGAAATTGGTGCATTAACAGTTGGAGTTGTAACGAGACCATTCTCATTTGAAGGACGCAAGCGGCAAAAACAAGCAGCAGATGGTACTGCAAGGTTAAAAGAAAAAGTAGATACATTAATTACGATTCCGAATGATCGTTTATTACAAGTTGTTGATAAGAAGACCTCTATGATGGATGCATTTCGCATTGCAGACGATGTACTTCGACAAGGGGTACAAGGTATTTCAGATTTAATTGCAGTACCTGGTCTTATTAACCTAGATTTTGCCGATGTAAAATCAATTATGAGTGATACGGGCTCGGCTCTTATGGGAATTGGTATTGGTACTGGAGATAATGCTGCAGTCGCTGCAGCAGAAGCAGCAATCAATAGCCCACTTCTGGAAACCTCTATTCAAGGTGCAAGAGGCGTTCTTCTTAATATTACAGGTGGATCTAATTTAAGCTTATTTGAAGTGAATGAAGCATCACAAATTATCGCTGAGGCTGCGGATGAAGAAGCGAATATTATCTTTGGCTCGGTTATTGATGAAAGTTTAAATGATGAAGTTCACGTTACGGTTATTGCTACTGGTTTTGATGATCGTCCAGCAAAAAATGCTGCGGCAACTGAAACTGCTATACCTGCTGTGCCAGCCGCAGAAGAACCTACGAAACTCGGTGTGTTTAAAATGCCAGATTTAGATATTCCAACTTGGATGCGTAAAAATAACTAAGTAATAAAGCTGACCGTTTATTATTTTATGAACGGTCAGCTTTATTTAAATATATTGTTAAAAAACTGAATTATGCTTATAATAACAATAAATAGTTTTATTTAATTTATTGGGTCCTAGTTTCCGTAGCTGTGATTCTATGATGACGAAATTAAGGCGATGGCTTATTATTTTTAATGATTATGATAATTTATGTTGCATAGTTGCCGAATTAAAGGTATAGTAAGATTTGTTATTTTATTCTGGAGGCATAGTTATGCGTCGTTATACACCTTTGTTTTTGATTAGTTTTATTTTATTGGTACTTGTTTTAGCAGGAAATATTTATTTAGCGGGATACGCTGATAATAAAACCAGTAATAATCAAAAAAGTATTACTGTATATACCACTCTGCCTGTGGAGCATATTGCAATTTTGGCAGAAGCTTATGAAAACACACACAATGTTAAACTTAACTTTGTACCAGTGACTGAGAAAGAGTTAATAGAAAAAGTCACTGCTGATGCAAACAATCCGATAAATTCTGCAGATGCAATTTTAACAAATAAAGAATTACTTGTGCAAATTGCACAAACGAAGGTTCTTTCCAATTATTCGTCAGAGTACACTGATATTGTTTCAAAACAGTTTAAAGATGAACATGGGGCTTGGGTTGGCGTTTGGTATGATCCAATTGTTCTTTGTGCTAACAAAGATTATTTGAAAACATTACCAAAGCTTCCGACAAGTTGGAATGAAATTGCAAAGATGAATGGTGTTCGAATTGGGATTACAGATTTTTTAGCCGCTGATGCATCGGCTAACTTGTTGTATACATTAGTAGCCGAATATGATGAAGAAAGAGCCTTTGCATTGTTAGGGCAATTGCAGCCCAAAATTGTGCAATATGCGAAATTTTTAGCAACACCAGTACGTATGGCAGGTATGGGGGAAGTTGATATTGCAGTTGCAGTACAAAGTGAAACGATTCGTTATATCAACGATAGTTTTCCGATTAGTATTATCTATCCTTCAGAAGGCACTTCGTATATGTTAACAGGGGTAGGCATACTAAAGGCAACAAAAAATAGAATTGAAGTAGAGCAATTTGTAAATTGGTTAGTTCAAGATGATGTACAACTTTGTTTACAGAAAAATAAATTTTTCTTTGTACCAACAAATCAAGAAACAATTGCTTATAAAGTTTTTACTGGTAAAAACTTAAAACTTTTTGAAAATTATTCTGATTTAAATGCAGAGCAAAAGCATGCTGTCCTTGATAGATGGGTAAAAAATGTTCGGTTAAAAGAGAAAAATTAAGTATGGAGGTAAACAATGCTAAAAGCAGGTTTTATTAGTTTAGGTTGTGCAAAAAATTTAGTTGATACAGAAGTTATGTTAGGCGCTTTAACAGATCATAAAATTGAACTTACATCAAATCCAAGTGAAGCGGATATCCTAATCGTAAACACTTGCAGTTTTATTAAATCTGCTAAAGAAGAATCCATTACTACAGTGCTGAATATGGCAGAATATAAAGAAGGTAAATGTCGTTCGCTGATTATTGCAGGGTGTCTTGGTGAACGTTATAAGCAAGAACTGCTTGATGAAATTCCTGAAGTAGATGCGATTGTTGGGACGGGCGCTTGGCATCGGATTGTAGAAGCCGTAGAGGAAACTCTTAAAGGCAATCGCGTTGTGATTGATGGACCAATTGATACGCTTTATGATGACAAGATGACACGGATCACGACGACACCAGACTATAGTGCTTATATCAAAGTGGCAGAAGGCTGTAACAATCGTTGTTCATATTGTGTTATTCCAATGGTGCGTGGCAATTATCGTAGTAGAACCATTGAGTCTATTGTCGCAGAAGCGATTCGCTTAACCAACAATGGAGTTAAAGAAATCAATTTGATTGCACAGGACACGACCAATTACGGTAGTGATTTATATGGTAAAAGTAGACTTACTGATTTATTAAAAGAATTGGTTAAAATTGATAAATTAAAGTGGATTCGCATTTTATATTGTTATCCTAAATACTTTACCGATGAATTGATTGATCTTATGGCAAGTGAATCTAAAATTTGCAAATATGTTGATTTACCTTTGCAACATGCCAACAATGATGTTTTAAAATCAATGGCACGTCGTGATACAAGGGAAAGTGTGATCGAACTTCTTGTAAGAATTAGAAACAGAATTCCAAATGTAACAATACGTACTTCTTTTATTGTAGGTTTTCCAGGCGAAACTGATGAACAATATCAATCGCTTCGTGAATTTGTAAAAGAGCAACGTTTTGATAAAGTTGGTGTATTTACATATTCACATGAAGAGGATACACCAGCTTATGATATGTCAAATCAGATCTCTGACGAGGTTAAGCAAGAGCGCTACCACGACTTGATGTCATTGCAGTGTCAAATCTCAGAAGAGTTAAATCAAGCTGTAGAAGGTAGGACCTTGGAAGTGTTGATTGAAGGTCGCGATACAGATCAAGAGCAGGTTGCTTATGGCCGTTCTTATCGTGAAGCACCAGAAGTCGATGGACAGGTGTATGTTGAAAATGATTCAGACAGTAAAGCTGGCGATCTAGTGAAAGTTAAGATTATGCAAGGTTTTACTTATGATATATTAGGCGAAAAAATAACTGAATAATAAGCTGAATGGTAAAATTTTTCAATTAGACGTGTGATTCAATGTAGAATTAAGTGGACGAATATAGGAAAATAGTGGGGTAGAGAACCTGCTATTTTTTGTTTACCGAGCTAAATTTAATTAATGCATTTTGTGCGACGATAGGGCTTATGAAAAGTAGAGAGGAGAAAGAAAAATGATTGTTGAAATTGTAACAACTGGGACAGAACTATTACTGGGACAGATCGTAAATACCAATTCTGCATACCTAGCAGAAGAGTTAAATAAATTGGGTTTGGATGTGTTATATCAAACAACGATTGGTGACAATCGTCAGCGAATGACAGAGGTGTTAAAGCTTGCATTAAGTCGTGCTGATATTGTGATCACTTCTGGAGGTCTTGGACCAACGCAAGGTGATATTACAAAATTGGTTACAGCTAGTCTATTTGATCTTGAAATGAAGTTACATCAACCAAGCTTAGATAATATCAAACAAAGATTTACTTTCCGTGGAATTGAAATGACGGATAATAATATTCGTCAAGCGATGATTCCAGAAGGTGCGATTGTATTAGATAATGCTTGTGGAACTGCACCGGGGATTGTGCTAGAGCATGAAGGTAAGGTAATTATTAATTTACCAGGGCCGCCACATGAATTAAAAGATATGTTTAGGTTAAAAATAATACCGTATTTATCTAAAAAATATGGCTGCGAAAGTGTCATCATGTCAAGGGTTTTAAATACGTTTGGCATTGGCGAATCGTTATTAGAAGACAAAATCAAGGATTTGATTTTAAATCAAGAGAATCCAACTTTAGCGCTTCTTGCAAGACTAGGCGAAGTCATTATTCGCATTACTGCAAAAGCAGATACAAAGGAAGAAGCTGCTTTACTTATCAGTAAAGTCGAAACTGAAATACAAAGTCGCGTAGGTGAATTTATTTTTACCATCGACGATGGCGATATGGAAGAAGTTGTTGGACAGTTACTTACAGATAAGAAATTAACGATTGCGTGTGCCGAATCTTGTACTGGTGGGTTGATTACTAGCCGCTTAACTGATGTAGAAGGCAGCTCAAGCTATGTTTATGGATCGGTAGTATCTTATACAGATGAAGTGAAAAAAAGTGAACTAAACGTACCTGAGGACGTTTTAACGGCAAAAGGTGCGGTTAGTGAAGAAGTTGCAATTGCGATGGCAGAAGGTATTGCAAGGAAGTTTCATACGGATATTGGCGTAGGTGTTACTGGTATTGCGGGCCCAGGAGGCGGAAGTGAAGAAAAACCAGTAGGCTTAGTTTATATTGCAATTACAGGAAAGCTTGGAACTAAAGTATATAAAAATAATTTTAATGGTAAACGTAAATATATCAAGTATCGTACATCGCAAACGGCGTTAGATATTGTAAGACGTTATACACAAGAAATTTAAATTTTAGGAGGATATATAATTTGAAAAAAGATATAACTACATTTGGTGAAATTGAATTAAGTAAAAAATTATTACAAGCAGTAAGTGATATGGGGTTTGAAGAACCATCTCCAATTCAAAGTCAAACCATTCCATTGGTATTAGAAGGTCATGACGTAGTAGGTCAAGCACAAACTGGTACTGGTAAAACAGCGGCTTTTGGTATTCCTACGATTGAAAAAATAGTGGATGGCAGCCGTCATATCCAAGCATTGGTACTTACACCAACACGTGAACTTGCAATTCAAATCGCAGAAGAATTTAATAAAATCGGTAAATATAAACGTGTTAAAACATTACCAATTTACGGCGGACAATCGATCGACCGTCAAATTCGTTCTTTAAAATTTGGTGTTCAAATCGTTGTTGGTACACCAGGACGGTTACTTGACCATATTCGTCGTAACACAATCAAATTAGAAAACGTAAAAACATTAATTCTTGATGAAGCAGATGAAATGTTAGATATGGGCTTTGTTGATGATATCGAAGCTATTTTAGAACAATTATCTAGCGAAGATCGTCAAACATTATTATTTTCAGCGACAATGCCAGGCCCAATCGCAAAAATTGCTGGTAAATATATGAACAATCCTAAAACGATAACAATCAGTCGCGAGAATTTGACAGTTCCATTGATTGATCAAGTTTACTATGAAACACGTGAGAAGTTAGAAAGCTTATGCCGCGTATTAGATGTGGAAGAAACAGGCAAGATCATTATTTTCTGTCGTACGAAAAAAGGCGTAGATGATCTTGTTGCATCACTTCAAGCGCGTGGGTATATGTCCGATGGTCTGCATGGCGACTTAAGCCAATCACAACGTGATCGTGTTATGAAAAAATTCCGTGAAGGAAAATTAGAAATTTTAGTTGCAACTGATGTTGCTGCACGTGGTATTGATATTGATGATATTACACACGTAATCAACTATGATATTCCACAAGATCATGAATCTTATGTACACAGAATTGGTCGTACTGGTCGTGCGGGTAAAAAAGGTGTAGCAATGACTTTTATCGATCCACGTGAATATCGTCAATTAAAATTAATTGAACGTTTAGCAAAAACTAAAATTGTTCGTAAAGCATTACCATCTTTCGCTGACATTTTGGAACGACAACGTGAATTAATCAAAGACCGCTTGTTAAAAACGTTAGCAAATAATAAATTTGCTGATTACCATACGATTATTTCTGATTTATCAGCAGAGTATGATATTGTAGATGTTGCAGCTGCAGCAGTGAAATTGTCGGTAGAAGGTTTCAAAGAAAAAGAAGAAGAAGCTACTACAGTAATTTCTTCTAAAATGGAAAATACCGGTGGATCACCAGGTATGGTTCGTTTGTTCATGAACATTGGTCGCAGCCAAAAAATTCGTCCAGAAGATATTGTACGTGCGTTTGCAGCAGAAGCAGATATCCCTGGTAACATTATCGGTGTTATCAACATCTATGATCGTTTTACTTTCGTTGAAGTTCCAGAAGATGTAGCGGAACGTGTTTTAGCTGTAATGCATAAAAACACATTGAAAGGATATAAAATCAACATAGAACCAGCAAAAAGTCGCTAAGCGACTGATATAATCCCTAGTATTAAAATAGGATTATTACAAATTTATTTTTGTAGTAATCCTATTTTGCATAGGGCTACTAAAAGTAACAGTGTATTTTTATAAAAGGCTAAATTTGGTCTTTTAATTTTATTTAGAAAGGTTTTGTTATATGATTGTCGAATGCAAACTAAAACAAGTATTGACTTTACGAACAAATGTTTGTAAAATGATAAAAGATAATGAAAGGGGCGGATTATATGGCGATTGATAAAGTAAAAGCTTTAGAAAATGCGATGAAACAAATAGAAAAAGATTTTGGTAAAGGTTCTATCATGAAATTGGGAGAAGCCTCTGCGAAAATGAATATAGAGGTAATTCCTACAGGAACATTACCGTTAGATATTGCTTTAGGGGTTGGTGGTTTGCCACGTGGACGTATTGTTGAAATTTACGGACCAGAATCTTCGGGTAAAACAACAATTGCCTTGCATGTGATTGCAGAAGCACAAAAATTAGGTGGTATTGCAGCCTTTATAGATGCCGAACATGCCTTAGATCCTATTTATGCAAAAAAACTTGGTGTTGATACAGATAACTTACTTATTTCACAACCAGATAACGGAGAACAAGCATTAGAAATTGCTGATGCCTTGGTTCGGAGTGGGGCAATTGATGTCGTTGTTATTGACTCTGTTGCGGCGTTAGTGCCAAAAGCAGAAATCGAGGGTGAAATGGGAGATTCCCATGTTGGTTTGCAGGCACGCTTGATGTCACAAGCGATGCGTAAATTAACTGGTGTCATCAGTAAATCTCATACTACCGTAGTATTCATTAACCAAATTCGTGAAAAAGTTGGCGTTATGTTTGGTAGTCCTGAAACGACAACCGGCGGTCGGGCGTTAAAATTCTATGCTACGATTCGTCTAGATGTTCGTAAAATTGATATATTAAAACAAGGCAATGAAATGGTAGGTAATAGAACCAGAATTAAAGTTGTTAAAAATAAAATTGCTCCACCATTTAAACAGGCTGAATTTGATATTATGTATGGACAGGGCGTTTCTCATGAAGGGTGTATTGTAGACCTTGGAACAGAAATGGAGATTATTGAAAAAAGTGGTGCTTGGTATTCTTATGCTGGCACTCGTTTGGGACAAGGCAGAGAAAATGTAAAAGAATTTTTACGTGACAATAAAAATATAACGGCTGAAATAGAAGCTAAAATTAGGGCGCAATTAATTGTAACTACACCTGTTGTTGTTGAGGAAAAAGTAAGTGATGCTGAAACAACCGAAGACTAAAAAAACAGCCCTTGTGTCCGCCGTGGATATGTTAGCGATTCGTTCGTACGGGACAGAAGAGTTAAAAATAAAATTACAACGAAAAGGTTATTTAAACGAAGAAATAAATGATGCAGTTGAGACCTTAGCAAAGCGTGGCTATCTTGATGATGCCACGCTTTGTAATTCGTTATTTAAAGAGTATTGTCGCGCCGAAAAGTATAGCTTAAATTATATTTTACAAAAATTAATGCAAAAAGGTTTTTCACGTAGCATAGTGGAACTGTATAAGAATCAGATGGACGATGAGGTTGAACTTGCGATAGCACAAAAGATACTTTTACAAAAATATAAATCTCCAGAATCCGTTGACGTAAAACTGATGATGAAATATTTATATGGTAAAGGTTTTACCACCGTAGTCATTGGAAAAGCTGTTTTACAATATACTAAATTTGAAGAAAATTATTGATGGATTGTAATGCTTCAAAATATAAAATCATGTTCTGATTTTATACTTTTCTAATATACACACAGCCTAACTTGACACTACTTTCAAAAACCTTTAAAATGGAATTTGTACAGTTATGCCAAAATGATTTTATCGTATTTTATTGCTTAGAAAAGCACTATCAATTGTAAGAGGGAAGCAATTGATAAATGAAGGTTAAAAAATAGATTGTAAACATCTATTTTATGGGACTAATAAATATAGTTAAGAGGGGGTGTGAGAATTATCGTTGAGATATTATTGTCTGTAATACTTGCGGTAGTTATTGGTGCAGGTATTGGTTATTGGTCGAGAAAAAAGACAGCCGAGTCACAAATTGGTTCAGCGGAGGATGTAGCGAAAAAAATTGTTACGGATGCGGAACAAAAAGGTGAGGCTAAGAAAAAAGAAGCGTTACTAGAAGCGAAAGAAGATATTCATAAGTTACGCTTAGAATTAGACAAAGAAACAAAAGAACGTCGTAATGATTTACAACGTTTAGAACGTAGATTGGTTCAAAAAGAAGAAAACCTTGATAGAAAAATCGATTCCCTTGAGAAAAAAGAAGAAATGCTTGCTGGTAAAGAAACTGAAGTTGATAAGTGCAAAGAGAAAGTGAATGAATTGCACGAAAAACAGCTGTCTGAACTTGAAAGAATTTCTAGTTTAAATTCCGAAGAAGCGCGTACAATGTTACTTGCCAATGTGGAAGAAGAAATTAAACACGAAACAGCAATGATGATAAAAGAGTTAGAGCAACAAGCGAAAGAAGAAGCTGACAAACGTGCTCGTAATATCATTTCTTTAGCAATTCAACGTTGTGCGGCAGATCATGTTGCTGAAACAACAGTATCCGTAGTTGCATTGCCAAATGATGAAATGAAAGGTAGAATTATCGGTCGTGAAGGTCGTAATATTCGTACATTAGAAACTCTTACTGGGATTGATTTAATTATTGATGATACTCCAGAAGCTGTAATATTATCAGGCTTTGATCCTGTACGACGTGAAGTGGCAAGAATCGCTTTGGAAAAATTGATTGCCGATGGTCGTATTCATCCGGCACGTATCGAAGAAATGGTTGAAAAAGCGCAAAAAGAAGTGGAACAACGTATTAAAGAAGCTGGTGAGCAAGCAACCTTTGAAACTGGTGTTCATGGATTGCATCCAGAAGTTATAAGATTATTAGGACGTTTGAAATATAGAACTAGTTATGGCCAAAATGTTTTAAAACATTCTATTGAAGTTTCACATTTAGCGGGTGTTATGGCAGCAGAACTTGGTGTCGATGTTATGCTTGCAAAGCGTGGTGGATTACTACATGATCTTGGGAAAGCTGTTGATCATGAAGTAGAAGGTCCACATGTAACAATTGGTGCTGATTTAGCGAGAAAATATCGTGAATCCGCTGAAGTTATCAATTGTATTGCAGCCCATCATGGAGATATAGAGTTTAATACAGTACAAGCGGTACTTGTATCTGCGGCGGATGCTGTGTCTGCAGCGCGCCCTGGTGCTCGTCGTGAAAGTCTTGAAAGCTATTTGAAACGTTTAACTCGCTTAGAAGAAATTGCCGAATCCTTTGAAGGTGTAGATAGATCGTTTGCTATTCAAGCAGGTCGTGAAATTCGTATTATGGTAAAACCAGATAAAATTGATGACGTTACGTCTGTCGGTTTAGCTCGTGATATTGTCAAGAGAATAGAAAGTGAACTTGAATATCCGGGACAGATTCGTGTAACAGTAATACGCGAAACGCGTGCAGTTGATTACGCAAAATAATTTAGCAAAATTAACGACCTTGTATAACGCAAGGTCGTTTTTGATATTTTTATATGAAGTATTGAAAGGAATTAAATTAAATATATCGAATAGGAATACTATGTTGGAATTACATTTCTATTATTCCTATCAATAGACTAATTTGTTGGATGGTGATTATGATGAAACTAGAACAAGAAGATAAATTAAATACTGACGGTGTTAATTTGTTAGTATCCATACTTGTTTGCTATCCGGAAATTGGTACTCTTAATTTTGAACCAATCAATGATTCACTAAAGATGACATTTGTCTTAAACAAAATGCCATCGAAGAAGGAATTTCTATTGGTAAAAGACATGATTTTTCGTAGTATATTAACTTATCATACCTTAGAAGGTTTTAAAAGTAATAAAATAGATATCAAAATGAGCAGTTATGAGGATGTTGCTTTTATTAGTTTTGTTCGAGATATGGATACTTTATCAAAGGGCGAAATTGCTTTGATTAGTACGTTAATGAAAGAAAATTTTAAAGAGTCACTCGTTACGGATGGTAATACAACCCCTGCGGAAGAAGATGGTATATTCCAGGAAGATTTTATTGATAATATGATAGGTAATATGAAGCTTAGTCAAATGGCGACTAATTTGATTGGGATACGCGAAGAAGGTCGCGTAATGGTTTTTAATAAATAGTTTTTGGGGGCTAAGAATTGAATATACTGATGATTGGTGACATCTATGGAAAATCTGGTAGGCAAGCAGCTATGCAGTATATTCCTACCTTGAAAACAAAGTATCAGTTAGATATGATTGTTGCAAATGGAGAGAACTCTGCCGGTGGTGTGGGTATTACTAAGAAAGTTTTGGATGAAATATTTTCTGCTGGTGTTGATGTCGTGACCTCAGGGAATCATATATGGGACAAAAGGGAAATCCTTCAATTTATCGACGAAGAACCCTATTTGATTCGTCCAGCAAATTATCCACCGCAAACCCCAGGCAAAGGGTACTGTATTTTCGAGGTAAATGATAAAAAAATTGGTGTTGTGAATCTTTCGGGAAGAACGTTTATGCCAGATATGGATTGTCCCTTTCGCAAAGCAGACGAAATCCTTGAACATTTGACAGCACAATGTGATACGATCCTCTTTGATTTTCATGCTGAAACTACTTCGGAAAAGATGGCGATGGGCTGGTATTTAGACGGCAGGATTGCGTGCATGGTTGGTACACATACGCACATTCAAACTTCCGATGAAAGAATTTTACCAAAAGGAACCGCTTATATCACAGATTTAGGTATGGTGGGGCCATGGAATTCTGTTTTGGGCGTTGATAAAGATTTGGTGGTGAAAAAGTTCTTAACAGGAATGCCAGTTAAATTTGATATTGCCAGTGGACCTCATGTATTTTGTGGTCTGATTATTATGATCAATGATCAGACCAATATTGTTCAAAAGGTGAAACGAATTATGATTCGTGAAGATGAAATGGACGATGAAATATAAATAATTGGAAAAAATTGAAATTTATCAATAATTCAAGAAGGAATTTTTTGTTAAATACAGAATACTGATACTGTAAATCTATTATAAGTTCTTTTTCTTAATATTAAAGGAGGGTACTAATAATCATGGAAGTTTTAAAGGTATCAGCGAAATCTAATCCAAATTCTGTAGCAGGTGCTTTGGCAGGAGTTTTGAGAGAACGTGGTGGTGCAGAAATGCAAGCCATAGGTGCAGGTGCTCTGAATCAAGCAGTAAAAGCGGTAGCGATTGCGCGAGGGTTTGTTGCTCCTCATGGAGTTGACCTAATATGTATTCCAGCTTTTACAGATATCTTAATTGATGGTGAAGAACGCACGGCGATAAAATTAATCGTCGAACCAAGATAATGATGATAAAAAAATAAATAATAAACCCTGTTCAAATGAACAGGGTTTATTATTTATATAGTACAGTAAATTTTTGATTTTCTTCGTTAGTATGGTATGATAACAGTAATAATCTTTGGAGGGATAATAATGTCAGTAAAAGTGATATCTAATGTTGGAGATGCATTTGCACAGGATGTTCTAATGATAAATATTTTTGAAGGTGATTTTACCAATGAAAATAATTTACCAATTAAAACTTTAAATAAAGCGATGGATAATCAGATTAAACAATTTTTAAGTAACTATCCAATGGCGACAAACTATGGTGAGATTAACATCTTGCATACAATGAAAACTCTACAAGCAAAAAGTGTCATTATCGTTGGCTCAGGTAAGTTCAATGAAATGACAAATGATAAATTGCGTAGCCTTTCTGGCAAGGCGATTCAGATAGCAAAGAAAATCAATGCAAAGAGTATTGGCATTTATACAAATCTAAACTATAATTTTGACTATGAAGATGCTGTGCAGGCGATTATAGAAGGTGTTACACTTGGTGCATATCAATTTGATTTTTATAAATCGACGAAAAAGAATGCGCCATTAGAAACGATAGTTCTTGTTGAACCAGATCAAATATTAGTTGACGTTGCAAAGGCAATCGTAAGTAAAACTACGGTTATTACAGATAGCGTTTGCCACTGCCGTGATTTAGTCAATCATCCGGCTTGTACTGTTACGCCAACCTATATGGCGCAGGAAGCAGAAAAGTTGGTTGCTTACGACAATTTTACAGTAGAAATCATGGATTTAGCTGCAATAAAAAAATTGGATATGGGCGCTTTTCTTGCTGTAGCAAAAGGCAGTAACGAACCACCTAAGTTCATTACGATAAAATATACGGGTAACAAAGCTAGCGACGAATGCCTGGCTTATGTCGGTAAGGGGATTACCTTCGATAGTGGCGGTATATCTTTAAAACCAAGTTCCAGTATGGGGGAAATGAAAGATGATATGGCCGGTGCAGCAACAGTACTAACAACAATGCAAGCGATTGGCCAACTACAGCCCAAGGTCAATATACTCGCGGTGATCCCATGTTGTGAAAATATGCCATCGGGACATGCAACAAGGCCTGGTGATGTGGTAAAATCAATGAGTGGTATTACAATTGAAATTGATAATACCGATGCAGAAGGCCGCCTGATCCTAGCAGATGCAGTTCACTATGCAATTACACTAGGGGCAACAAAAATTATTGATATAGCGACTCTTACAGGGGCCTGCGTCGTCGCATTGGGTCATGTAGCATCAGGTGTTATAAGTAATGACGAGCAGCTTTGTAATGCATTATTAAAAGTAGCAAAGTCAACAGGAGAAAAAATGTGGCAATTGCCAAATTACGAAGAATATAAGGAACAGTTTAAAAGTGATATTGCCGATCTAAAAAACACAGGTGGGCGTATGGCAGGAACAATTACAGCAGCCATGTTTATTGAATGCTTCGTAAAAGGTCTACCTTGGGCACATATAGATATTGCAGGCACTTCCTATTTGAAAAGCAGTAATGGATATAACGTCAAAGGTGCGAGTGGTGTTGCAACGAGAACATTAATTGAACTGGCTCTAGATATGGAGAAATAAGATGAGTAGTGATTTGCATATTCATACGTCAGCTTCTGATGGGAGATTATCTCCTAGAAAAGTAATTGAAGAGGCAAAAGCTGTTGGCTTACATTATATTGCCATTACAGATCATGATACAGTAAAGGGCTTACTTCAATTACAAAAAGAGCATTTATTTCCCAATGAGGAGATTACGATTATTCCTGGTATTGAATTTAGTGCGCATATGCCCAAACATGAAGTTCATATATTAGGCTTAAATATTGATATTTCAAATAAAGTATTGCAAGAAAATCTACAAAAAATTGTGGATTGTCGTTGGCGCAGATTTGACATTATGTTAGAAAAGATAAATTTACTCGGATATGCCGTTGGTAAAGAAGATGTACTAGCGATTGCAGCTAGTACAGAATCGATTGGTAGAGCGCACATTGCGCGTGCTTTAGTGGAAAAAGGCTTTTTTAAGAGTGTCGGCGAAGTATTTGAAAAATTACTATATAAAGATGGCCCGGCGTATGCACCGCATTATAAGTTAGGGGTTGCAAAGATTATTGAGTTAGTTCATAATGCGAATGGTCAGGCGGTGATTGCGCATCCGGGACTCATTGGCAATGACGATATTGTACGACAAGTGATAAAAAGTGGAATTGACGGTTTAGAAGTATATCATCCGAAACATGCAGCAGAAGAGATACAAAAATATCAAAATCTAGCTAAGGAAAATCAAATCATCATGACAGGTGGTTCCGATTTTCATGCAATTCCTAAACGTTATCCAAATAAATTAGGTATATTTACAGTAGATGATAAGTATGCATTACAATTTATAAAATAAATTCATATAGATCACCTAAAAATAAAATGATATCTATAGGTTGGAGGAGTCGGAAATGGAAGTTATGGCTCTCGTAGGTCAAAGTGGAACAGGAAAAAGTCACCGTGCTTTAATCGTGGCACATGAATATAAAGCAGATGCAATTATTGATGACGGTATTTTAATTCAAGATGGTAAAATTGTTGCCGGACATTCTGCTAAAAGAGAAGCAAGTAAAATCATGGCGGTTAGAAGAGCAATTTTTTCTATTCCAGGTCATGCTGAAGAAGTGAAACAGGCAATAAAGGAAAAGAGTCCTAGACGCATTTTGGTATTGGGAACTTCAGAAAATATGGTGCACAAAATTGCAAAAATATTGGGATTAACTGCGATTAAAAAAATTATTCGGATTGAAGATATTGCAAGCAAAGAAGAAATGGAAAAAGCACGTGATTGCCGCATAAAAGAAGGAAAGCACATTATCCCAGTGCCAACAATCGAATTAAAACCACATTTTTCAGGCTATCTGATTGATCCACTAGAAATTTTCTTCAAAAAGCCACAGGCAAAACGTCGTAGATTGGGTGAAAAATCCATAGTCCGTCCAATTTTTAGTTATTATGGAAAACTCCTGATTGATGATTCCGCGATTGCAGCCATCGTAGATAAGGTCGCGACCAATAAAGCAAATATCAGCAAAACCTCACAAGTTAGAGTTAAACGGATTCGTGAGGCTGATGAAGATAGAGGAATCGATGTTACTTTAGAAGTAACCATGCGATACGGAACCAATCTTCTTTCTACAGTATCAGAGGTGCAAAGCGAAATTAAAATCGCTGTTGAACATATGACAGGAATGATTGTAAAACAAGTCAATGTAGTAGTAAAAACACTTACTGTTGGTGCATGATAAAAAGAAATAACAAATATCCCCGGCTATGCCGGGGATATTTGTTATTTTATATAGTTCATCTAGTTGATTTAAATATTTTTTTCTTCAGATAAATCAACTAATTCTGCTAGATAATCGACGGTATCAGTTATTGTATATTATTTAATACTGCTAATAAGATTTAATTTTATATTTATAAGTTCGCTAGTTACGCAAAAAAATTCCGCTAATTCACAAGTTGTATGTATCCCATTTTGTATAGCTATTTTTAAATCTTTATCATCGATTAAATAATTTGCAGCCTAGCGTAGTGCTTTATATTCGACTTTGCTTACATAAAGTCTATTACTATGATTGTAAAATTTTCTAGGAATACAGTCACCTATCGTTGTAAAATGGTGCCCGAGTTCTTCAGCCATAATAGATCGAAGAAGCGTCTTATTCTCTTTCAAGGATTTATCTAGCCCAATAACAGGAGGCATGTCAACACCCACAAAATATATGCCTTTTATCGGAGCGAGAAAATCGAAAAAGTGGATTTTTATTTTAGATTCATTTGCTAATATAAACATATTATTCATAACATCACATCACATTCATACGAAAAAAGTCGAAACATGTCGAAAGATATTAAAAGACATAAAACCTACAACTAATATCACTTAGTTGTAGGTTTTTTTTGATATTTAAGACGCATTAATTCTATAAATTCTTCAACGCGTTCTATAGCTTCAGGCGGTAGATCATCCATAAGATTATCCTGGCGGTGGAGAGCTATAGTACTTATCTCTGTTTTAATATTCGATTGACTGAGCAAGTAATCAATTGAAACATGAAAAAAATCAGAAAAATCTTTTAATGCTGAAACTTCTGGGGTTCTTTTATCGTTCTCAAATTGAGAAATAGCAGCAGCAGTATAAGATCTATTATATTCATGATTAAATTGTTGCCTGAATTTTTCTTGTGTCAATTTAAGCTCTAATCTTAATTCTTTAAAACGTGACAAAATTATCACCTCCGTTAATAAATTATACCATTAAATAAACTTAAATGATATTACTATTTAAGTTTATTTAATGAATAAAAGCATTGACAATTAACTCAAATGATAATAAAATAAATTTAACTTAAAAAGAAATAAAAAGGTTGGTTTTATTAGTATTTATTAACTTAAAAGGAATTGATACTTGTATTAGGGTTATAGGAGGTGAAAAAGGAATGAAAAAAATCAATGTTTTTACCCAAAGAGAATATAAATTCTTAGGGATTGTAGTAGTTTTATTTTTCCTAGTCGGGATGTGGATGGCAAAATAATATAAAGATAAAAGGAGATATGTCAGATGGATGATAGCAAATTTAAATATTTACAAAATAAAGTTGAAAAAGTAAATAAAATACATACGGAAATGGAAAATATTAAAAATACGATAAAGTTTCTTTTTAAAATAAATGATGGTGAACAACTCTGTATGGATATTAGTTTTAGTATTACAGGAGATATGCATATATATTCTATTAAAGGAATGGGTTCTGAAATGCTATATAATGCTATGAAGGGGCATCTTCTATATGAATTAATAGATCGGCTTGATGAATTGCAAAAGAAATATCAAGATTTACTGGGGGAAGTAGAATATGGACTTACTAAAAAAATTCATAAGTATATTTAATTAGATTTTGATAGAAATAATTGAGGGATTATAAATGAAAAAAAGATTTTAATTCACGATAAGATTGATGCTATTTGAATCCATTTATAAAGGCAGTAAGAACGATACTTAAAGCAGCAGAGTTTGAAATAGTTGGACCAATAGCTTTGAAAATATAGATGAGAAAATATTTGTCTTATATATTAGGCATTTACGGGGGGATCGATTTTGAAAGAATACAGCGATTATGCAGGAATTGTTAAAAGATATTTACAAAATTACAATCAGCTTAAAGTTACTGTTCTTAATTTAGAGGATGAAAAAAATGCTAAGATAAAGATGCTCGAAGAATATTCTATACCAATAGCGAAGTATGGAGAGCAGACCGGCGCTAAAACAGTAGAACTAAATCAAACGGAAGCTGCTGCAGATCGACGCTTAAAGATAAAAGAAGAAATTGAAACAGCTAATACAGATATAATGGAGATTAAGCGTTTGCTCGGTAAATTAGATAGAGCAATAAATGGACTTATTGATGTTGAACATAGACTTATTGTTGGTTATTTCATTGAAGGTAAAAGTTGGCGTGATCTTGGGATAGAAATGTATTATACGGAAAAATGGGCACGAGAAAAAGGCAATAAAGCCATTCATAAGATTGCTTTTATGATGTTTGGTTCTGCGGCGCAATCACAAAAATTGCGATTTGTATTTTGTGGGTAGATTTAGACAGTAAAATAACAGCTTTTTATTTCTTTTTACTTCCGGTTTTTGCTTAAATAAAGAGCTATAATAATATCATCAAAAGTTTATAGGTAAACCGCTTACAAATAGATGTAGGCGGTTTTCATATTTTATAAGCTTCAACTAAAGTCATATTTGATTTGAAGCAAAGCTTCATTTGAAATTTTATTAATTTTAATATGAATGGGATGGAGCAATAGAAATCTATTTGTGATATCCAATGTGCGGTGTGGTATATATCCGTATAAATAAGAAAACTATATGCTATTTGAAATAGGTAAGAGGAGGAAAAATAATGTCAGAGGAACGTACAACAAAAAATCTAGGGATACCACTAATTTTAGGTTCTGATTATGTGATGAAGGATAAGATCAATGACTCAATAAAAACCATTGATAATGTTGTTTTATCCCAGAGCCATGCGGACAGCAAAGCTCACTTTGATATGTGGCAACCGAATACCGCTTATAAAAAACAAGACGTAGTTAGAACCCCAACCTGTCCGAGTTGGGGTTTTTACATGTGCATAGTTGCAGGTATATCAGCAATTGTAGAACCTCAAGGCTATGGTGAGGGTGATAGTATTACGGATGGTACAGTTACTTGGGTATTAAAGTTATTTGGCGGATCAACATCGATCAAACATAGTGATTTAACAGGCAGAAATTTAGAAAATCAACATGAAATTAAAGCAATTACTGGATTACAAGAAGTGTTAGATTTAACAGTAACAAAAGAAAATCTAAAAAAAGCCATTGATGATCTAATCGTGGGTGCGCCAGAAACGCTAGATACACTTAAAGAAATAGCGGATGTTTTAGCAAATGATGATAATGCAATAGCTACAATCATGGCGAGTCTATCCGGCAAAGTGGATAAAATCGAGGGTAAAGGGCTTTCGACAAATGATTATTCTGTCTTGGATAAAGCGAAGGTTGATAAAATAACAATTACAGAAGCTATCGATTTGGATAGTTTAAATAAGCAAGCTCATATGCACAACAACAAAAATTCATTAGATAAATATGGTGAAAAAAACAATCAGCCAACCTTTAATGGAAAATTAATTCTAGGTGGGGCTTCCAATTGGACTGCAAATACCGAATATGAAATAACCATGCTTATAGTCCATGATGGAAAACTTTATCGTTGTAGGATAAATCATGTTTCTGATGATAAATTTAAACAAATTTATTGGGAGGTGTTAAGCAGTGAAGGTGCTGATTTAAAACAACTTACAAAATTAAGTGTTATCGCACCAGTTTCTATAGATATTCCTATAAGTTATACCAATAAATTCAGGCTTCCGCCAGTAGAAATTTTGAAATTTAACTCACAAGGCGGTGAACAAGATCAACTATTTACAATGTATAACTTTGATAACGCAGATGCAGAGGATTTTGTTGTCGATGGGCAGAGTGCAGTGCTGTTTGATCAAATTATTTTTGATGGAGTGATGAAGAAAAATACGGAATATGAAATTAAAGTAAATAATCCAGAATTTATGGATGGAAATACGATATGTGAAAGTGATTTTATTGATTTTTCGACTTATAAGACAATCGAAAACATACGAGGAGGTTTTTTATAATGGGAGCACCAGCAAGTAATGGAAGGTTATGTACAAAATTAAGTGAGATGTTAATTGGGGATTATATAAAATGTGAATATGTAGCATCCACTGCTAATGTAGCAGGAGAGTTTAAAAATTTAGGTTTAGAAAGTAATGAATTGTCAGGATTATCCACTAATCCAGCTACGACAGCTAACGGATATTTATATTTTATTAAAGCAGATAAGGGATTATTAATAGCAGACAGGTTGGTACAACAGTCTATATCTGGACAAGCTTTAAAAAATAAAGGTTATTTAACTGGAACAAAGACTGATTTAGGGTTGATAAGATGTTTATCTAGAGCTGAATTTTTAAAATATATTTCTAATTCAGACTTAAATGGAAATATTATAAGGCAAGATGTAAATGTATGGCATTGTACTGCAGGGACAGCTAGTACTAGTTTTAGAAACGTATATCTTCCTATCGAATTAAATACAGACAGGTCAGCGGGCTATATAAATGCATCTCTTTTTGCAGACGGAAGTTTGGTTAACACAACAGGTCTTTTTTCTACTAGCTTAGATGGTTATGGATGGGCGACATGTCCTATATCGCAGAAGATGGGTGACACAATTATTAATTTCGGGCGTGGTAATGGGGCTTATATTTGTTTCAGACCTGCTTTAGAATACATAGATAATACAAAATCGACAAATATTTGGAAATAATAAAAGTGTGGTGAAAAATATGGCTACTATTACGGCATTAGAAATAGTAACAGATATTAAAAATATACAACCAAATCAAGCAATATCATGTGAATATACTGCCGCAACATCAGGAGCTTTCGGAACCTTTGCTAATTTAGGAAAAGCAACTAAGGCATTCATCGATGTAACTACAAATCCGACATTTGTAGATGGATCGTTTTACTTCGTGTGTGTAGGATATACACCGGATGGAAAAATAAAATTGGTGGCCGATAGAAATATCCAAGCAAATATAGCATGGGAAGCTTTAAATACAGCAGGTTTATGTACAACGGTTCCTAGTGAAGTATCAATTGATGGTAATTCAACAAATTACTCTATGAGGCTAATCGGATCATCTCTACAAAATGATAATACTTATAATGGTGAATATGACGCTATTATCTTAAATTACGATTTAGGAGGAAAAATAAGTAAAGGTGATTCTGAGTTTTGGTATACAAGTGTTCCGTCTTGGACGCTCAATACACCTGCATTTGCAGATGATACGCGAATAGCAACTAATGTGGCGCAAAGAATACAACGTGGTGGAACGGCGCCTTCAACTATCACGAATATCGTATCAAGTACAGCTTCTGCAATTTGTGGGTTCAGACCGGTTTTAATCTATGACTCAACGCCTGATGTATTTACGAGAGGGACACCAGGTTGTCCACTAGAATTAGTGAATGATATCAAAAAAATTAAGCCAGGACAGGCTATTTCATGTGAATATATTTCAACCGCCAATACATTTGGTACATTTGCTAACCTTGGAAAAGCTATAAAATCGAATCTTTCAGATTTAGCACCAGAAATGCCAGATGGAACTTTTTACTTTATCTGCGTCGGCTATACGCCAGCAGGAAATTTAAAGCTTATTGCTGATCGTAATATTCAAGGAAAAATAGCGTGGGAAACGCTGAATAGTACGGGGCTTTGTACTAGTGCGGGAGTAAAAATCAATATTGATGCTATGGACGGTATGACGATGCGAATCCTCCATACAATTGCTGATCGACATGTGGATGCAGAAAATCATGGTGAATGGGACGAATTTATCTCTTATCATGACTTAGGTGGTATCATCGTGCCTTCGGATAGTGACGTTTGGAATTGTTTATCCACGAAATCCTGGACCTTGGCAACCTTAGCAACTGTCGATGACATAGGAACAGTAGCAGCGCCAAGCTTAAGAATTGCACGAGGGTCTCAGGATAAAAATATAAATCCAGTTACAATGAGTCAAAGTAAATATGACAGTAGTTCAGCGAATCAATATGTCGGCTTTAGGCCGGTTCTAATATATAATTCAACTCCCAATATATTTACGAGAGGGACACCGGCTTGCCCGTTAGAGTTAGTTAGTGATATCAAAAAAATTAAGCCCGGACAGGCTATTTCATGTGAATATAGTGCCAAAGCAGGTGCTTTTGGTGAATTTAAGAATCTTGGAAAAGCTACAAAATCTAATCTTTCAGATTTAGCACCGGAAATAGCAGATGGCACTTTTTATTTTATATGCGTTGGCTATACGCCAGCAGGAGATTTAAAACTGGTTGCAGATCGTAATATTCAAGGAAAGATAGAATGGGAAATGCTAAATAATGCAGGGCTATGTACAAGCTCGGGACTAGAAATCAATATTGATGATATAGATGGTATGGTAATGAGAATTCCTCATACCATTGTTGACCGGCATGTGGATGCAGAGAATCACGGTGAATGGGATGAAGTTATTTCTTATAATAACTTAGATGGTGCCATCACACCATCGGATAATGACGTTTGGAATTGTTTATCCACGAAATCCTGGACTTTGGCAACCTTATCAACTGTTGATGACATAGGAACAGCAGCAGCGCCAAGTTTAAGAATCGCACGAGGTTCTCAGGACAAAAATGTAATTAGAATGAGTCAAAGCAAATATGATAGTAGTTCGGCTAATGAATATGTCGGTTTTAGACCAGTTTTAACTGTAAAAAGAGAAAGTCGTTTTTTATATTTAAAAGAGGATAATAGTTGTTATAAAGTTGTAAATGATGTTTTGACCAAGGTGAGCGAAGATTGGTCTGCGCTTACAGACGCGGACAAACAAAATTTATTTAAGTCTGGCGAGCAAAGTATTGCAAAAGCAACTGCTTTGAAACCATTGCAAAAATTTAAAATTCTTGCCTATACATTGGGCAAAGAGGAACGAGCAACATTAAAAATTTCAGCTGTACCTTTCGATAAAATACTCTTTCCTGTAGGACTTTTGCCTATTGATAGTTTTGAAGGAATTGACAAGGTATCTATAAAGGGGAAATTCTCTGGCAAGGGAAAATGTAAAGTGCTCGTTACCACAGATTTGACGCATTATAAAACATTGAAAGATGGGATATGGCAAAATATTGACCCTACCAATATTGCTGCGGTAAAAAGTGATGGGATTGATACACAAACGATTTCGTCCATTACTCGAAGTGAGTGGGATGCATTAACGACAGAAGAAGTAGGAATTGGATTTGCCTATTTGCCGATGATTGAAAGTATAAGTGACCAGTGTGAAATAGATGAGCTTATTATGCAAGTTGACATGAAAGGTAGCTGGGATATGGCAATGCCAGGCACAGATTATACATACGGGTATCCGCGCAATAACGTTTTGCGTGTTAAATTATTAACCAACGGAGATTATAAAATAAATTATAGCCAAGGTGTAATTGAGCTTTAAGAATCATTACAGAAGCTATTTTTATAAATCATGTGTGGAGTAACTGTAAAATTTCAGTTGTTATCGAAATAAAGAGTATCATTAAGGCTATTTGGCAGTAAAAAAACAGCACTTTTAAGGTTTTTTCGTTCGGTTTACTTCCGTTTTTTTAGTTATCGAGGTGTTATGATAGTATCATCAAAAGTTTATAGATAAACCACTTACAAGATACGTAGGTGGTTTTGTTTTTTAGGACTGACTATAGATTTTTAATAGTAGCAGCTCAAGGAGGAATGCGGAGCAATAAAATTCATTTAGTTAAGTGGCTAGTTAAAATATTTAAAACAAAGGAGGTATACCTACTTGAATTTAGATGCGAAACAAAAGCTATTGTTAGCGATTTATATTGAATATCAAAAAGATATCCCCGATATGGGTTTACTATCTAATGCAATATTAGATATGGATGAGAAGTCCTTTCGGGTTGCTTTAAATAAATTACAGAGCGAAAGTCTAATCTCGGGGACGAAACTTCATTTTATGAGAAATGATCCTTATCCAAATGCGGAAAATACACAGTTTGTTCAGATGACGCGAGAAGGAATTGAATTTGCAGAAGAAAAAATGAAAATTGATAAATTTTTATCTGGCAAAGAGAAACTTGAAGTATTGCAAGGAAAATTTAGTGATTTAGGTTGGACAGCATTAAGTGATTCTGTAAATAAGGCTTTAGCTGAAATGTGAAGACGAAGGGATTTATATAAAATATTTGTGAATTCATCCTAAGATCATTTTGATGTAGTCAGTTTTCAAATCTATAAAGGAGGTGGTGCGTTTGATTGCCATAGTTACCGCAAGAGCTTGCTCTTAGCGGTATTTTTTTACCTATAAAATTTACTAATGAAGAACTAGAAATTTTATAGAATATCCAATTACATTATATTTTTTAAAATTATGGAGGAATAAGTAAATGAATAAGAAAGAAATTTTAGAAAGAAATATTACAAATAACACGGAAAGTTTTAATTTTGATATGCAATTATTTGCCTCTGCACCATCACCAAAGGATTTAATGATTGGTGCTGGTAAGGTGTTTTTTAGATTATGGGACTCCTTGGGGAATCCGCTTGTACGCAGACACATGGGGAATGTTGAAACTTTAAACCTAACCCCAACAATTGAAAAAGTTCAAAAAATGAGTTCGATGAACGCAGCAAAAGAAGTCTATGCAGAAGCAGTGAAATCTATGACTTATAAATTAACTTTAACCTTAGATGAATATAACCCTTATAATCTTGCTTTGGCTTTATATGGCGAGGCAGGCGTAGAAACACAAGAAGCGCAATTGGTTACAGACGAACTATATACGGTTAATCTAGGCTCACCTATTTCGGTTCCGTATAAAAATATTACGGATGTTGTGATCCAACCATTGACTGGCTCTCCTGCCAAAGTTGGCGCAGCAAAATCTTTTGCGCAGGTGGGTAATACGCCAGGTACTGCTATTGTAACCTCTGGGGGTCTTTATTCTGGAACAGACTCAACTTCATATTTTATTACGATTACTAAAGCGAATTCTACAGCAGGCACGATTACAGATGCAACATTTACTTATAGAAAAGGCAGTAGTATGGAAAGTGCGCCGATTACGGTTACCGGTACTGCGCAGACTCTTGCTGAAGGTGTAACCGTAACTTTTGCTTCAGGTACTATTGGACAAGACCTTGTAACAGGTGAAATTTATGAAATCAAAGTTACACCAGCAAATAACAAATATGTTGCAGGTGTGGATTACATTCTAGATAAAACACAGCTTAGAGGCGGGATTATTACAATTCCAGATAACTCAAATATTCCAGATGGCCAAAAGGTACGTGTATCCTATAAAGTATCTGAAGCAAAATACCCTAAAATTATGGGTGGAACAGCGAAAAAAATCGAGGGAGATTTATTATTCCTTGGCGATCCTTCTCATGGTCGTCCTTATAATCTAGAAGTTTGGCATGTATCTATCGTTCCTACTGGCGATATTGGTTTAATCACAGAGGAATGGGGTACTTTTACACTTGAAATGACTGTGCTTTCTGATCGGGAAAATCATCCAGAAGAGCCATTCTTTAAATTAATAAATGTAGCATAAAAGATTGTCTCAATAAGACCGTCCTAATTGGGCGGTCTCAATTCTATTGTTTCGAGTAAAATATTTTTAGTACAGTCTAGGTTTAGCGTGTCTGTCCTTATGTAAAAATAAAAATTTTAAGGAGAAATGAAAATGCCCAAAAAAAACAGCTTAGAAATTTTAACGCAAAATGGTGCTGAAATTATCATAAAAGGGGAAGCGTTAGAAATAAAAGCTTTTAAATTAGTTGATTTACCTAAATTTACTTTGGCTTTGCAAACGATTATGAGTGATGTATTTGCATTACTTGAACCTGGCAATGGCATTGTTTTTGAAAAAGGAAAAGCTATATCTATTAATCAAGAAGGTTGGAATTTAATAAATCAAGCGATTGAAAAAAATATAGAATCTCTTACGACAATCTTGGCAGCTTATACCAGAAAACCGCGCGAATGGTTTTTAGATGAAAAAGTGGGTATTGATATTGAGGAGGCGATACTCTTAATTTTTGCAATTCTTGAAAATCATTATGATTTTTTTACGAAGCGCTTAGCGCCGATTGTCAACAAAATCAAGGCAAAACAGCTTCCGGAGAAGAAGTAGATTGGATCGATATTGCTGATATATTAAAAAACCGAGGTTTTTCATTAGATGAAATTTTGGGTATGACGCTTGATCAGATCAGTGAATTTTATTCCCGTGCAATATTTGCCAGAATCAATTATATGAATGATGTTCGCATGAGTGTTTGGTCTGAGTCTAAAGAACTAGATAAATACTATGATCGCATTGCAAGGAGGTGAAATAATTGGCAGAAAATGAAACAAAAGTTGTAATAAAGATAGACAACACGCAGTTTTTAGAAGCACTTCAAGTATGTAGTCAGAAGGTTGAAGAATTTGTGAAAAATACAAATTCTATCAAGCTAAAAAATCCCAATCCGATTCAGATAAGCGTTGATGATTCTGCAGCCCAAAATAAAATAAAAGCAATTGAAGAATCCTTAAATGTATTGAAAAACCAGAAACTTTCTGTTGATGTTGAGAATGAAAGGGCTATTTCTAGCATAAAAGAAGTCAAGGACCTGTTATCATCTAATACTGAACAAAAAATAAGTGTTTCATTGTCTGATCAGGAAGGTTTAAGTTCAGCTAAAGAATTTGCTGATAATGTTAGAAACTTGACGCAGACAAAAATGTCTTCGCAGTCAGCCTCTGCGGATGCATCTAATACGACAAATCTATTTAATGAGCAAAATCAATCTGGGGCAGAATCTTTTTCGACGAAGCTTTCTAAAATAGGAAGTTTTGCGGTAGGCGTATATTCTAAAGTAAAAATGGTAGGTACTGCGATTAAAGATACGGTTGCCCCTGTTTTGGAATATAGCGCAGCACTGGAACAAAATACAATTGCTTTTGAATCTTTACTTGGTAATACAGAGCTTGCAAAAAAATATCTAGGGGATTTACAAAAAGTCGCGGCAGACACACCGTTTGATCTTCAAGGTGCATCTGATGCTGGAAAAAAACTTCTTGAAGTTGGCTTTAGTGCAAAACAGTCTCTATCCGTACTTAAAACGGTTGGAGATGCCTCTGCGGCACTTAATCTAAAGAATGATGGAATTGAACGTGTAACGCTTGCTATGGGACAAATGAAAGAGCGAGGTACGGTTACCAATGATGATCTTCTTCAATTAACGAAAGAAGGAATTCCTGCATACCAAATCCTTGCAGATAAGTTAGGTTTAAGTGCCGAACAAATGCAGAATATCGGCGCAGCAGGAATCGATGCAGATACAGCAATGAATGCCTTACTCGAAGGGATGAATGATAAGTTCGGTGGTTTAGCAACAAAAATTGCCGATTCAAAGCAAGGGATGCTGTCTACGATTCAAGACAATGCGCTGGCGATCGGTGATTTTATTCTAAGCCCACTCGATAGTGCGCTGACGGATGGATTAGGACGTGTTCGTGATTGGACAAATAATGTTGCTGATGCAATCCGGAGCGGTGACAATCAGGGCGTTCTTGCAGCTCTTTTTCCGGAAGAGATTGTACCGGAAGATTTTGTAGAGAAAATTACTGAAATCGGTGAAGATATTAAGAATATGTATGATGAAGCTAGTGCGCTTGCCGGGCAGTTTGGTGATACTGGCAAAAATGCGCTTGATGGAATCATCGATGCAGCACTTGATCTTGTTGACGATTTTATCAATGTATCCAGGGGAATTATACAAGTTGGCAATGATCTTACCTATATTGTAAGAAGTATTGTACCAGAAGGTACAGGAAATTTTTTGACCATGAAATCATCCATTGAATTTGCTGTTAAAGTATTAGCAGGATTTTTTATTTTAAAGCAAATTATTTCTCTTGTGGATAAGACAAAAACAGCATATGCTGCTCTAAGATTAGCAGTTATTGCTACATCGAAGGCATCACAGACTTTGATTCTATCAACGGTTTCAGGTATGGCGTCCGCTGTTAAAAATGTTCGTAGTCTAAGAGGAGCCGTGCTCCTGTTAACAACGGCATTTAAAAATCTTACAAAATCAAATATTCTTTTATTTATCGTTTCAATCGGTGTTGCGGCATTCGGTGATACAATCATGGGCTGGATAGATAAATATCTTGGTAAAAATTCTGACGATAATACGAATGAAACGGATAAGCCAGAAGTTCCTGAGGATAAGCCAGAAACTTCTGAAGATAAACCGCCTGAATCAGAACAACCACCTTCCGGCGCTCCTACGACGCCTGCTGCTGGTGTTAATGACAGTAAGTATTATCAAGAACAGAAGGGCGATTTAGATGATTACACCAAGATGCTTGAACAGCAGCGGCAGTTAAAGCTTATACAAATAGCGCAAGATAAAGAGAAGCTTGACGAAGATCATAAAGCAGATTCGAATGGTGATGAATATGCTTATTTCGCAAAGGATGCACAGCTTGCAGCTGATAAGGCTGGCATTAATCTTGAAACGGAAAAGTTAATCCGTGAGAAAATTGAAAATACGGACTTCGAGAATAGTCAAGATAAAAAAGATCAACTGAATGCGGCGGACCTTAAAATTAGCAATTTTGCTAATGAGCTTAAGGGTGTAACTAAAGATATGGAAGAGTTAGGTCGAGCTTCTATTGACAGCGGTGCTGCCATATATTCGGCAGCAGAAAAATTTCTTGGCATGGAATACCATATGGGGGGGAGTGGTGACTGGGCAACTGGCACGGATTGTGGGAAACTAACCATGGATGCGTATGCTGGTGCTGGTTTATCACTTTCAAGTCGCACAGCGGATGGACAGCTAGCGCAAATGGAAGATGCGGGAGGTTTCTTTACTGATCGAAAAAAACTTAAACAAGGTGATTTAGTTTTTTATGATACAAAATATATGGACGTATCTAACGATAGGTCTGCACTTGCTAGCAACAATACTGCGTATAAAGCCAATCACGTAGGTGTTTATCAAGGTGATGGCAAGATTCTGCATGCTGGAAGTTCTACTGGTGTAGCTGAAAATATCAATATGGATTTTGCAGAAATAGTGGGTTTTGGTGACTATACAGCAGTTGGTGGTTCGGCAGGTCAGCAAGGGGTAAAAGTAACAAAAGAAAGAGCATCAAAATATGTAGAGTTCATTAAAAGCCTAGTTGCACAAGGTGATAAATTTCTTAAAGAATCCGCCGAAATGACTGGAAATATTTCAACCCAGCAGATCAGTGAACTTCAAAATGAATATGATAGTACGATTGAAAAATTCAAGAATAACCATATGCCGGAAAAATACATTAAAGCGGCAGAAAATGTAAAAACATTTAAAATTGGACAAGCTGAATTTTCACAAGCACAAAAAGATATCGAATCCGCTTATGATACAGCTAGCAGAAAACAAAAAGAAGCATTCAATGACGTTGCTTTGGGAACCAAAAGTGAACTTGATGTAGCAAACGAGGCAGCAAGCGACTATAAGAATTCAGTTTCAGATGAACGCATAAAATTAGAAGGAATGCTTAAGGTTGCTAAGGAAAATAAATGGACAGATTTCGCCAATAAAATTAGCGATCTACTTGATAAAATTGATAATAATATCATCAGTTTTTACAATGCATCGCTTGCTGCGTTAGATGAAAAACTGAAAAATAGGCTTGCCTTAATTAATTCAGATCCATCGTTGACTAAGTTGCAGAAGCAAGATTTAACGGATAAAGCTAATCGGGAAAACTTGCAAGGAAAGATTGTTTTAAAGAAACAAGAACGAGATGCGCTTGCCACAGATGATATCTCGGGTATTCAAAAAGCTAATTTTGAGATTCAAGAACTTCAAAATAAATTAAATCAATTAGCTCCAACAATTGATCAAGTTCACTATGCCAGCAAGCAAGCTTTTGAAGATGGACTTCTCAATTTTCTTGAAAAAGGGATTTTTGAATGTCAATCACTTGGTGATGCGTTTAATAATTTAGCAATTACGGTTCTGCAGTCAATACAAAAAATTTATGCCCAAGCAATGGCTACAGATATTATGAATGCACTTTTTCCCGCGAAGTCTAAGAAAAGTAATGATGTAAAATTCTCTTATCAATCACAGTATGGACTTGATTATGGTGGGGGTTCTACGAATTCGGCTTCGCCGTTAAAAGCAGGTTTTTCTTACCTGTCGCAGTATGGGCTTGGACTTTTTGCTGATGGTGGTTCAATGAACAGCGGTCAGGTGGAAGGAGCCGGCACAGGAACAAGTGATAGCATATTGGCATATGTAAGTAATCTAAGAAAATTTGTCAGAGTATCAGATGGCGAATGGGTCATGAAGCAAAAGGCTGTAAACCATTATGGTACGAATATCATGAATGCTATTAATCAGGGAATGATACCAAAAAAAATCTTAGATGTTCATGCAAAATATGCGAGTGGTGGGTCGCTAAGAGGAATGATACCATCAACTGGTATAGAAGGAGCGTATGGGTTAACTGCTGATATTGCAAATCATGTTAGTCCTAAGATAGATGTCACCAATCGCTTTATTGGCGATGGATTTATTAAATCAATAGAACCTTGGGTGAAGAGTCAAGTGGATGTTGGCTATAAAAGGAACATGGTCGAGAATGCGAAGGTGCAAAGCATGCTAATGAAAAAAACGCGGTAAAGGTTTACGGTAAAATCCTCTAATGGTATAATTAAACAAAATAGTATTGGAGGATTTAATGTGAAAAAATTATTGTTTTGTTTTATTGTGTTATATTTTTTAGGGACTACATCTACAAGCTATGCTGGAATTTATCGAAGTACAGATAAGTTTGATAACAGTACACGAATTGCTTCTGCTACTGCGAATTTATTTCCATTTAGTAATACAAGAATTGTTAAAATAATTCTTGATGATATCAATAAATATAGTATTATCGTAGATAAAACTCTTGATGATAGGAAAATCATAGAATCGAATAATTACGCTGATGATTATGCAGAAATTAAAATCGACGATGACATCTACAAGATGAAGATATTATCAGCATATGTATCAAAATATTCAATTCTTTATTCAGAGGCAGAATTAACCGATGAACTAGTAAATAAAATCAATATCGCTAAGAAAGTAACAATACGCTTTCACAAGAAGGACAGTACGAACGACACTTTAAATTTACCCGATACCGTCTTAAATGAATGGAAGCAAGTCATCAATACGAAAAAATAAAATGAATGAAGCCTTCTAATATAGTTGGAGGATTCATTCATGTAGTATCGAGGGAAGAATCTCTAATCCTAAAGCAGTGCTTACCAATCGCTTTATCGGCGATGGCTTTATTAAATCGATAGAACCTTGGGTGAAGAGTCAAGCGGATGTCGGCTATAAGAGAAATATGGTTGAGAATGCGAAGATACAAAGCATGCTAATGAAAAAAACACGGTAAAGGTTTACGGTAAAATCCTCTAATGGTATAATTAAACAAAATTGTATTGGGATTTGATATGAAAAAATTATTGCTTTGTTTTATTGTATTATGTTTTGTAGGGACTAATTCTGTTTCTTATGCTTATATTAAAAGAAATGTAGATTCGTTTGATGAAAGTGCTTTATTAATGTCGTTTAATCAGCCAAATATTTCTACCGGTATAACATTTTCGAAAAGATGTTTTAAAGAAGGTGAGATTAAATATAATATCTTATTAAGTTCTGAT
Source organism: uncultured Veillonellaceae bacterium (assembly GCA_963805085.1). Lineage (GTDB taxonomy): Bacteria > Bacillota > Negativicutes > JARBTT01 > JARBTT01 > JARBTT01. The sequence goes on from CAWDTA010000005.1 coordinate 810,633, forward strand.
GCTAGTGATAAATATGATATGTATTCTAAAAAAGATGCAGAAATCAAAACGGATGCTGAAATATCAGAAGCAAAAGTTATAAATACGAAGATTAAACGGTTTACATATTCTGCTGATCTCATTTCTTCTGAAGTAGAACTAACACCCGCATTAGTTGAAAAAATAAAAGATGCTAATAAAATAAGCGTGAGATTTTATAAAGAAAATGGTATGGCGAATACAATAAATTTATCTGATAACGCCCTAGCTGAATGGAAGCAAGTCATCAATATGGAAAAATAAAATAAAGGAAGCCTTCGAATATAATCGGGGGCTTTTTTGCTGTAACGTTGACGGAAAAAATATCCAATGTTATAGTTTATTTGTAAAATATAGCATTGGAGGATTAATTTATGAAGTGGATTTTGATTTTATTAATGTGTTATATGGTGTTGGATATCAGTATATGTAATGTTGAGATATTTAGCAGCAAAGATGATTTTGTTAGTCGAACAATAGTTGGTTCGCATTCTAAGGGGAATTTTAGTATGAAAATAATTTAGATCAATGGGAATATTGTTTGTAATTGAGTTAGTTTTATTTTAATTTCAAAGCTATTAATAAGGGATCGTACAGCAGTTAATAAATGAATGAGTGTGATGCTACATCCTAGTTGATGGTGTAAAGAAGGGGTTGTATGATGATGCAGCAGATTGCGCAAGCGTTATTAGAGTTATGGAATCTAATCATAGAACAGAAAAATAAATTGGTTGCAGAGTTTAGAGCAATTGGAGATCAATCGAAGCTTCTATCAAAAATAGCTGAAGTAGACCAAGATAAGGAGCAGGTAATTAGCCAAATGAAAAATTTATTTGGAAGTATTGATAATACTGTTTTAGTTGCTTATCAAGGATAAGGCAAATCTGCATATTCAGTTTTAGGGACGTGGTTGATGGCGTCCTTTATTATTTGCAGTTTAATATTTAGAATTTAGACAGCTTGATTTTTCAGCTGTCTTTTCTTATGAGTAATTTTGCAGTTTGTTATATGGTTGACGGAAAATTTATCCAATGTTATAGTAAAAAGATAGTATTGGAGGTTGTTATATTTCATGTCTGTTAAATCATATAAAGTTATTCAGCCAGAATATGTAGATCAATTTCAATGCATAGGTTCTACTTGTGAGGACACATGTTGTAGGTATTGGGAGATACCGATTGATCGAGATACGTATCAAAAGTATTGTAACATTCAAATTCCGGAATTAAAGGAAAAAATAAAAACAGGGTTTGTTCACAATTACAAGGGAAAAGATGAATTGCGGTATGCAACTATCAAATTTAATAAACAAAACTATTGTCCATTTTTAAATGAGGATAAATTATGTTCATTCCAATATCTTTTTGGAGAACAGTATCTTTCTAAGACATGTCGTACTTATCCTCGTGGATTTTGTAAAATAAATGATAGGATTGAAGTCACAGTAGCTATTTCTTGCCCTGAAGCTGCGAGATTAATTCTATTGAATGATCAGCCAATAAAATTTATAGAAACAGAGATAACTTTGGATGATACTTTAAATATGATATATTCTTATCCATCTCATTTATTTAAAAATGAAAATAAACCAGAATATTTTTTTGATGAGATAAGATTATTTATTATAAATTTATTGCAAAATCGGAATTTGCCATTATGGAACAGGTTAATTGTTTTAGGTTTATTTATAAATAAAATAGATGAATTGATTATGCAACAGCAAATTTTAAAAATTCCTGCGGTAATTAAGGCTTATGAGCAGTATATAAATCGAAATGTGTTTACTGATAAGTTTGATAACATACAGAATAATGATTCTTTTAAGTATACTGCAATAGATTCATTCGTTGAATTAATGATTGATAAAAAAGAAGTGCATGTACCGTTTAATGAATGCTTGCATGATTTTAAAAAAGGTATATCTAGTAATGAGGATAGAAAACATTATATGAATCTAGTCCTTCAAAAGGAATATATATTAGAAAATTATCTTGTTAATTATGTTTTTCAAAATGTTTTTCCTTTTTCAGATAAAAAATTGTTGTTTGAAAATTATTTAGGTCTTGTTAGTGATTATGTCACTATTACGGGAGTTCTTGCAGGTATGGCGGGATATTATAGAGAAGATTTAACGATTGATCATATAATAAAGTTAATATATTCTTTTGGCAGGACAACCTCTAACCAGATTTTTTCTCAGAATAGAGTAGAATTGTTAATGGCTAATGGATGTAATAAGATTAGCAATGTAGCTTTATTATTAAAAAGTTAATTTTATATTTTTTATAGTTAGACAGCTTGATTTTTCAGCTGTCTTTTCTTATGCCCAAAAATGAAAGGAGAGTGATCAAATGGCATGTCTAGAATTTGTTGCAAACAACGTCAAAGATTTAGTAAAGCAATCTGTAGAATTTCTTATTGATCCAAATAATTTTGCTCCGGGGATGGCTTGGCAGTTGATATATCCGGCAACTGTACAGGTGTTTGCAAATGAATCTTACGATTTGCAAAGTGGAATCGGAGGAGAGATTATTTTAAAAGGTGTAGGTGATGGCGAGGATGAGATTTACATTGGCATACAAACGAAAAATAAAGGAGAACAAACCGACATACGGTTTAACGGATACGCTGGGTATGATGCAGGGCTTGAATGGGTTGAGCAGCCCGGTTGCATTTATCATAATACCCTTCCTATTATTCCTCTTGCCGATAATACGAGGATGACGTGTTGGCTCAGTGCGAATTCATCAAGGTTTATTCTGACTGTTCAAATGTCGACGCAGTATGAGTGTGCCTATATTGGTTTTGTAAAAACTGTATCGGTAGAAAGACAGTATCCTTATCCGCTTGTTATTGGAGGCAGTGGATACGATGGCGTTGGTTGGAGTTCTACGTCAGATGTGCATAGCACCTTTATTAATCCGGGAGGATCCGGCGATGATACAACACTTAGAATCAGGCGTCCTGATGGTACTTGGCGGGCGGGACAAAATAAAGGCGGAAGTCCTATAGCTGGAAAGCTTTGTGTATGGCCGCAAAATACCAAGCCGACGAATGTGCTTACAGTGCTAGATAATAATCTTACGATAGAAAATGTCATCATGTTTCCAGTGCTTTTATATGAATGTGATCAGCCAGGAATTGTTGGAGAATTTGATGGAATGTATTTTATTGGAAATCGCGAAGACTTATCATCAAAAGATACGCTGATACATGAAGGAAAACCGTATAAAGTTTTCAATAATGTTCATCGACGTGACAATGACGAGTATTTTGCATTTGAATGGTTTTGAGGTGATTAAATAATGCCTTGGAAAAAATTTATTTATAATTATAAGGGATCATCCGATACATTTTTAGATGATGTACTTGCAGATATTACTACCTATGTAACAGATCAAAGTATCCATGGAGATGATGCTTGGCAATTGATGAGAAATAAAAGCTGGCCATATGGGACGGTCTTAAAAGTGCCAAATTACCAAGAAAATGAATATGGATATATTGGGCTTATGACAGATGAAATTCGTGTTGGTAGTTCTTATTGGAATTGGTTAAAACAAGACGATGTTTTAAGAAAAGAATTTGCTTTAAGTAAAAAAGGGTTAGGATTAGCAGATAATACGGATTTTACAATAAATAATGGTGTGGTTACCCTATATTCAAAAAACTCTTATGATGTAAAAGTGGGAACAAAAAAATTGCCGAACGGCAAAGATGAAGCAATATACAGTGAGAATTATAGCTTTACGGCAAGAGGTTCTTATCAATTCTCCCCGACTCCAGATATTTTTGCTAAAGATGCAAATGTTTTATTCTTTACAATGTTTAAGCAGTATCAGCCAGAGTTTGATTGGTCAGAGCTTATGGGGAATGAAAGAGCAAGCATTCAGGCAAAAGCACTGAAATATTACAATACTTATACAGGACAAACCTATCCATCATTGCTTGATCCGCCACTGTATCCTGGAGTAGGCTGTCCTGCAATTGGTTATAGTCCAGGGTGTTTCGATTTTACGAAGAATGAGTGTAGCCAAGATGATAAAGAAAAAGCGATAACTGTGTACCTGTATAAAGACAGGCATCGTTTAATTATCATTATCAACTGGCAAGAGCATTGGGATGTAGCATCTGTAGGCTTTTTTGAAGCCTTTGACACGCAAAGTGAATATCCTTTTCCTGCAATGGCGTTAGGTGGGACAAGTGGTGCCTTACCACTTACGGAACTTTGTAGTTATAACGGTACACCACAAGTGGAGCATGGCTTCCGTCTGGATTACACAGAAAAAAATTGGTCTCTTTCACATGGAAATCCAACCTTTGCATCGACTTGGTGGAATGGTTCAAATACTTTTCTAGATAGCTATATGTATTCTCAGGTACAGGCAATGCTGCCTAATGGTAACTGGCAATCCTTTGCTAATTTTGGTTTGCAACAAGACACGTACTATTACCATGATCGTGGGCAGTATTATTCTGCACATAAAGAGCCGGAGAGAATATCTGGTGCAAGGTACTATCTGACACCGAATTTTACCGATTTGAGCGCAGTGAAAAATATCTATCCTTCCGGGACTGTAAATACTCCATATTTAAATGATATAGCTATGGAAAATCGCAGTACGTATCAGTTAGAACCATTGTATTTTATTGCCAATACGGCTGGAAATACCAATCAAAATATTCTCGGAAAAATTAAAAATATCTACTGGTCTTCGCAGCCAGTGACTAGATATGGTATTCATGAAAAGGATGGAGCGACTTATCTGGTGTTGCCAAATGGATGGGTAAATCGAAAGTTTCATATGAAAAACTTTTTTTCGGTACTGCAGGGTGAAGCGCAATCAAACGAGAGGCAGATTGCTGAATTTGAGCGATTAGATAAACTATCACGCTGTATGAATTGCGTGATTAAATTAAGCGATTAAGGAAGTGAGAAAATGGCATATACAGTATATGAAAAATTAGGCGGACCAAATGACGTCTTAGAAAAAATCAGAGATTTTCTTGTCGATAAGGGGTTCACTGTTCTCAATAATTGTACAAGTGATTTGGATATAAACGGTAGTGGGATAAGCGATGGCAATGTCCTAGTGGTGAAAAAGAATGATCTTTACGCTGTTTTTCGCTCAGCAAATGGGAAAGTGATTTTTGCTAATCAGCAAAATTCTAATCAATCCTATGGAATTGGGCTGACATGTGCAACGAACTATACAGTAAATCCGCCGAGTGGCAAATGGTTTGATCAACCGAATGTTGTTGTTAATACAGCGCAGAGCCCAATTGGTGTAGGTATACCAGTAAAACAAAGTGATAACTATCGTCTCTATTGTAACTATGTGGATGATCCTGCAATTATGGTGGTATTATCTTTGGAACTTGAAAAAGGGATATTTCAGCATTTGGCATTTGGAGAAACACAGAAAGTTGGTACATGGAACGGTGGAACAATTTTTAGCGGTAGTAAAAACTCGTACAATATGTTTCCAACATCGTGGGACGTAGAGCAAATTGCTGCTGGTTCGAATCATTTATTTGGTATGTCCTCGAATCCAAGTACGTTTTTGCGTATTGATGTCGATGCCGCACCGCTTCGGCAAAATCCAGTGTTTTGGGCCACGGCGGGCCCCGCAGCGGGCACTTGTAGTACGGGGAAAATTCTAGGGACTCCACTGACAAATCTAGATTCATTAGGGGCTAGCTGGTTCCCAAAGGTACCGCATTATGCTTATCTGCAATCGCAAACTGTATCTGACTACGGCAGAAACGTCAATACGTTAAACTGCATCAGTGTTAATTTACCGATTGCGTTATACATCCAAAGAGACCCAGATTCTTTAATGAATTTTTCTCAGGTAGGTTATGTACCGGCGGTTTATGCGATTTCAATGAGAAATATAGCACCTGCAAGTTGCTACGAAATCAGCTATCCAAAGTCAGGAAATCTGCACCAGGTATTCCCGCATGTAAAAAGAGCTGGTATGTTTGGTTACGACGGAATTTCTATTATGCAGTAGGAGTGATGCGTTATGTCAAACGAAAGAGGCGGCTTCATGGCAAATATGCTTTCGGGTGGATATTTAGATAAATCCTCGAAAAGCGTAAGGCGCTGTCCACGGGGGATTGATCTTGTCCGTATGAAAGCATTGGGCCATTTAGGTGTAAATTTCCATGAAGAATATTATGGCGATACGATGGCTTGGTTTGAATTGGAATCTATAAGGTTAAAACATGGCAATAGTTCAACTGTAAAATATCCGCAGCTACAGACAGGCTGGACTTATTACTATGACGCAATCGGGAAAATTTTTACGGTCACTGACGATAAGGGCGTACAAACCTCAGAAAAGATAAATACATTGTCAGATATGGGAATTGTTTGGGATATTTTAAGTTCGCATCAATTCAAAATCTATTTTTCAGCGAGATTTATCAATGATGCTTTTTTAATCGCATGGGTAAAAAAACGTGGCTATGTTTACGATGACGATGGAAAAATAATTGATCCTGATGATACTATACCGAAAGATGATACAATCATTGATTTAGGTTATAAATTGGCGTATGTTGATCAGTTTTTTAATGAAACACTGCATCACCGATGTAGTAGGATAGTGAAAAAGGAATTTAAGCAACCAGAATCGGAAAATAGGATCACGCAAGTATTATGTGAGCCAAAAAAAGCTGAAATTTTGAGAACGAGTGTACCGGTAAGACGTGCGACAGGCGATTATTCGGATATGGCGATCAAAGGCCCTGAAGTAAAATTTGTCATGGCAAATAAAAAGCGAAATGCAATCATCGATATCATTTTAGGAGAATTTTTGATGGTTGCATTTTTTGCGTCCATTATGAATATGAGTAAACCTGTTTTCGAGCCTTGGATGTTATGGGGGCTTTGGAAGTGGCTTGGTAGTGGAAAACCGATTGAATCAATTGAAAAAATCTTTGATTTGTCGCCAAGGTGGTGAAGAATTTTGAGTGAAAAAATTACAGAACAAATTGAATATTTAACGCAGATTCATACTGCATGGGATGGCACGGAGCAAAGAGTAGTTCTCAGAGGAAAACCGCGTCGGTATGTAAAGTATGAATATGTAGGTGTAAATACCAAGCAGAGTCAGTACTTGCGGGCGTTAACCTGTAGCACACAGACACAAATTTTACAATTCCCACTTTGGCATGCAAATACAATTTTGGGAAATATAATTTACGATAGGCAAAGCATTGTCGCGCTAAAAAAAGAAGATATGTGGAATTATCGCGATTGTGCAGGAACGATGCTCTGGACAAATGATGAAGATGGTGGCGAATATTTTACATTGAAAAATGTAAGCGCAGATGGAATTTTACATTTAAGCAAACAAGTAACACATGATTGGAAAGCCTTTAGTACACTTGTCGTGCCAGTGTTTTGGGGGATATTACAGCAGGAAGATAAATATACAAATCTTACTGCTGAGTTGACGAATATGACAATTAATGTAGAGTTTATCAATCGTGGCTTAAGCATAGACTTGCCAGATGGGGTCAATGAATATAATTATCCGCGCTTATCCTTTGAAGAAAGTAAAAATGCGCCGGATGAGTACCTAGGAAGGGAATTATTTATGATGCCACCTACCTGGAACGAAGATATTGGCAGTAGCTACAGTCGCAATGCAAACCGATTAGATAATCAATCAGGCGTTATACGGTATGATTTAAAGTCAAATGAAACAACAGAAGTACGCAGCATGGAGTATAGTGCAATTAGCCATGAAGAACTTCAGTTTATCCAGCGCTTTTTTTGCCGTTGTAAAGGGCGATTGAAATCATTTTATGCTCCTACTTGGGTTAGTGATGTGGAACTCGTAGAGAGTGTAACATCTGGTAACGTATTAATTGCAAAATTTAATTTGTATTGGAAATATTACATGTCAAGCAAAAGGAGAAAAACCATCATTATTTTTTTTCAGGACGGTACCATTGAGATTTTAAAAATCGCAGGCTTCAGCCTTGATGATAGTCAAAAATATGGAAAGATATTTCTAGATATGCCAATTGAAAAAGCGCTTAATAAAAACGAAATCAAGATGATGTCGTTTCTCTGTCTATACAGACTCAATAGCGATACGTTGACAACCGATTATGAAACGACTGGTATTGCCAATATAAACCTAGAATTCGCGGAGGTAACAGAATAAATGGACAAAGAAGAAAGCAATATTACGGTTTATGAAAAATTAATCGAAGGCGGTCAACCGGTAGAACTTTATAAATTTACACAAAAAAATATCAATTATTTTTACACGTCAAATCACCAAGATGTGAGTATAACAATTAAAGATGAAGGGCAAGTGCGGACGGAAAAATATTTTGCCGACTATATTGAACGGGCAGAAATTCGCCCGAATACAAGCGGCAATACAGCATCCGATATGCAGATTACTGTATGGAAAGATCATCCGGTTGCGAAACTTTTTCAGGGAGCTCCCCCAGAAAAGTCTGTCGAAGTTCGAATTTATCGTGCACATGCTGAAAATATCGATAAATATGATGTTGTATTTTACGGTATCATTAGTCAGGCCAATTTTCAGGAATCAAAATGCAATTTAACTGCAAAACTTGAAAACTGGCTTGATAAAGAATTGCCGAATGGAATGTACCAATATTTTTGTAAAAATATGATTTACGATCAAAATTGCCGTTTAAGTAAAGCGGATTGGCAGGTCAATATTTTCGTTGATAAGGTTGAAGAGCTAAAGATTTACTCCATGCAATTTGCAAATTACGAAGATGGCTATTTTACCGGGGGATGCTTATATTATGACGATCAGATTCGTATGATTGATTCGCACAAAGGAAATATCGTTACGGTAAGATACCCCTTTTTAAGAGATCCGCATAACGATGTAGTCGTAACGCCAGGGTGTGATCATTTATTTTCTGTATGCGCCAAAAAATTTAAAAATATAGAAAATTTCACTGGTTGTCCTTATATACCGCCAACTGACAGCGAGAAAAATCCAACTGGTAAAGGGGTGTATTGGGTAGATTCATCAGTAATTGAACGGGATTCAAAAGGCTTTGTCGGAACGATAAAGATATAGGAGTGAGAAAATGGCACTAAATCCATATGCAGGCTGGGGGTTATCTACTCTGGCCTTGTATTTTTTAAATAAAAGCTCAAAATCCCAGAGTGATTCTTCAAGCCTAAAGCCTAGTGATTTAAATGTAACTGAGACAAAAATAGGAACGCCAATACCAGTCATCTTAGGGACGAGCCTAATTAAATCGCCACTGACTATTTATTATGGAGATTTTAGAGCAGAAGCTTATACAGAAACCTACGCAGCTCACGCCAATTTCTCGGCTTGGCCGTTGGTATTTGCACTGATAGCTCAGTACATAGCTGCACCGTCAACTACCGTCGGTAACGGCGGTGGACCAGTAAAGACTTCAGGTGGGGCTGGTTCTTGTACGGTTACCATCGCAGGTAAGGATATGGCGGTAGGACCTTTGATTAATGCTTTATTTATGTGGCTTTTGTCGTGGCTTATCAACGGTAGAAATCTAAAGACGACATTACAAAAAGGGTTTAAGTATTATCTTGGATATCAGCAGCTTATTTGCTGGTCTGGAGAAAATGTAAAATTAAAGAAAATTTATATGAATGAAGAACTTGTATGGGAAGGCAGTGTGGGAGCAAAAGAACAAAATGGTAGTGCTCTTGTTATACCAATAAACAACGATCAATTGTTTGGAGGTCCAGATGAAAATGGAGGATTTGTTGGTGAAATTCATGTATATTTTGGCGGAGCTAATCAAATGCCGGATGCCTGGATGGTAAATCAAATGCAGGCAGATAGTATTCAGCAAGAGCTTCGTGGTCTTACGCCAGCGTATCGTCCGTTTATTTCAGTTGTTATTCCTAGCGCTTACGTCGGCAAACAGGCTACGGTACCAACGATGTGGTATGAGATTGAAAACATACCGGATCATCTTGGATTAGGGAGAGTTGATGAAGATATAAATCCAGCTGAGGCTTTTTATGAAATGCATGTCAATAAAAATTGGGGGCTTGCTGAATCGGAAGAGATTTTAAACCTTGATGCGTTGAAAGAAATCGGTGAAACATTGCAAGAGGAAAAAATCGGAATTACATTACCGCTAACGAGTAAAGTTACAGCAGGGCAGATCATTGATTCAATTTGTGAGCATATCAATGCAGTGAAATTTATTGAGCCTAAAGATGGAAAACTTACCTATCGATTAATTAGAAACGATCTTAATCAATATAAGACAGACGAGGAATTGCCAGAGGATCAAAAGAATTTAAAAGAAATATTCTTGTTAAATGAAAGTAATATTTCAACCATTTCCTTTTCGCGGCTTGATTGGCGCGAAACAGTATCGGAGATATCGGCAACCTATACTGATAGATCGGCATTATACGAAACAGGGTCTTTATCTGATACAGATCAGGCAAATGTTGAAATCAATAATGGAATTCAGACGACGAAAACTTATTCTTATCCGTATTTTACAAAAGCCGAAAATGCTTTATGGGCCGCTAAACGGGAATTAATGCAGCAAGGATATCCACTAGCTACAGCTTCTGTTGAAGGAAATCGAAATTTGTATATGCTGCGGCTTGGAGATATTTGCTGTTTGAATTTTCCGGCATATGGTATTAAAAATATGCTATTTAGAGTTACTGATGTAAATTTAGGGAACTTTACGGACGGGAAGATTAAAATTGAGCTCATGGAAGATATCTTCAGCTTAGCAAAAACAGATTTTAATTTTTCAGATTCTACAGAATGGAAACCTGAACCGCTTTATCCAACAGGAGTTCAAGCTTTTAATTATTTTGAATTGCCGTATGAAATTATGCAGATTAAAGATACGTACGTGTTTGCATTTGCTGCAAAGCCAGATCTGAAAACACAAGCTTGGACGATATGGCGCAAGCGAGCAGGTGAGAATTTTGAAACGACAAATACCATGAGTAAATGGACAGCAACTGGCCGGCTCATTTATGACTACGATGCGTTTGGCAATGCTGAGGACTTGACGGGGATTGAAATCATCGATTTAGGTGGCATTGAAGATTTAAGATTCAGTGCACTTAGTGATTCCGCAACCAATATCGTATCAGCAAGGCGTGGCGGTAAACTCCTAATGATGGGAAATGAGCTCATGGCATGGAGCAATATTGCTCAGATCCCAAATGGTAACTGGCGTGTACAGGGAATAATTCGCGGGGTATACGATACTGTGCCAGAAAGACATGGAAATGGCGAGATTATTTACTTTATAGAATCCGGGCATTATGCAAACGTAACGACTGGCGGACCGGTTTGTCATGAAAGAAATATAGTGGATGAATTTTATAACATTACAACCAGTACGGTAAATGAAAAAGAAGATTTTGACAATGCTAAGGTGCGACGTCTTACTACAGTTAGGCGTGCAGAGCGACCTTCGCCGCCAGGCAAAATTCGTATGAATGCGCATTTGCTTTATGAGCAGGTTAACACGAGTAAAATTGCAGGGGATTTAAATATTAAATGGTTTGCACGAAATAAGCAGTTTAGTTTTGGCTGTGTAAGTCAGGATGATGAAAAAGAATACTGGAGTAGTACAGCTTTTACGCCACCAGTTGGATTGGAATACATCGTAAATGTATATGTTGACGATAAACAGATCAAAGAGTACACATTGCCAGATACAGCATCAATATTTGAGTATTCGTGGGCGCAAAGAGCTATAGATGGTGGGAATCTTGCAGGTATTACAGGAGAAACAACAATTGAAATTTATGCGAAATTAAATGATCTGCTATCTTATCAGGCACAGAAACGGACTTTTAATTGGAGTATCCCAACGATGGTTAACGGTGTTGTGGATGAGCAGACCGCATTGAAATGTATCTCCAATTGGGGTGATACTGCAGAGATAGTTGTGCCTCAAAATACGGCATCAGATGAGCAGTATGTCAAATACGTTAATCTTCCAGTTATACTTTTGGGGCAAAAAGTATTGCAGGCGGCTACTAATACAGTTCTATGCTATGACGGTAGTTATATTATTCCGGACGGACGAGCGATGTTAATTAAAAATGATACTGAGCATGATTTTGTTAGTCTGGAAACTGGTTTTGTTTTAAGAACGAAATTTAAAGAACCTAATATGAAAGCAGAGAAATATTTACAGTGGAATGGTACGCAGTTCATTGAATTAATATGATGGGAGGAAAGATAATGGCGGAGGAAAGTGTAACAAAAAATCTAGGACTACCGCTAATTTTAGGCTCCGATTATGTGATGCGGGAGAAAATTAACGATTCGATAAAAACCATTGATGATGTTGTTTTACCCAAAGCGCATGCAGATAGCAAATCGCATTTTGATATGTGGAAACCTAACACAGTCTATAAAAAACAAGATATAGTCAGAACCCCGACTTGTCCGAGTTGGGGCTTTTATATGTGCAGTGTTGGTGGAACGTCTGGAACCGTAGAGCCACAAGGATACGGTGAGGGTGATATCGTTACAGACGGCACTACTGCATGGATATTAAAACTATTCGGTGGGGCAACCTTCATAAAACATCAGGATTTACAAGGGCGTAATTTTGCAAATCAACACGTGATTAGTGCAATTACTGGATTACAAGAAGCGTTAAATTTAAAAGAAAATACATTAAACAAGGGACAGGCTGGTGGCTATGCTGAGTTAAATTCAAGTGGTTATGTACCAATGTCTCAATTACCTCCAAATGTTAAAGAAATGCGGGTAGTTAGTAATATAGCTGACCGTAACGTCATCAATGGAACCAATCTATATGACGGTCTACAAGTTCACGTTGTAGATGCTACTGGAGATACTACCGTTACGTCTGGATGGGCTGAATATATTTATGACGCTACTAATACTACTTGGATTAAAAGAGCTGAAAAAGAAAGCATGGATGTGGTGCTAAAATGGGATAACATCCAAGGTATTCCTAATGTAGTAGCTGGCTTGTCAGATCATAATGACAAATTAGACTATAAAGGGGCGCTAGTATATGAAGATATAAGAACAGTAGTCTTCGTGGGGGGCGAAACTGAAATAATGTATCCGTGGAATGGCACAATACAAAAAATCGCGGTCATTTGCTCTGAGCCACAAACCGCATCTTTATTGTTTAATGTTGAAATGCAATCAAAAGCAAATTATGTTGCAAAGTCAGATATATGGTCACTGGTTGGGGGGAGTGCATTAACATTACCAAAAAGTACTTCATATCAAGAATATAGTGGCTTGTCTACCAATATGTCCATATCATCTGGCGATGTTATCAGAGCTTCAACCGCTGGAGACGACACTGGTGTTGTTTTCCACGTAACTATAAAAAATAATTAAAAAATTTAAGGGGGAATTTTATTATGGCTATACCAACAAATTATATTTTTACTTCGGGAACTTGTGCAAAATCAGCAATATATCAACTTATTATCGACAAATTAACTTCTGCAGGGTGGAGTAATGTGGCGTCTTTAGCTAGTTCTGATTTTGTAGTAATGAAATCAAAAGGAAACACTGGAGATAAAAATTTAATATTAAATCTTAGAGACACAAGCTCTACTGCAGCAAATTCGATAGTGACCACTGATTATTGTTGTATGTCCTATAGATTACAGGATACTTATGTGCCGGGGGCGGCAGGTGTAGCAGGGACATTTGGTAGACCAGCTTTAGCGTGGACTAATTTATATATCGTCCCTGTAGCAGTTACAACTACTTTGGGTAAAGACACAGTTGTTAATTATAAAGTTTATGCGGATGCGAGTAAGCTAATTTTAGAAATAGAGTATCCATCTCCTACGTTGATAGCTCCATTATTAATTTATATTGGTGAACCAGATACGATATATGTTAGCGATTCAAATTCTAGTGGTGTATTAGTAGCGACAACATCGCAGAGTGTTGCAGCATCTCAGTTACTTATTTCTAACACTTCGGATACTGTAGCATCTGTAACCGTTCCATATAATTTAACAACATATGCTTTGTTACCTCCTGGTGACCCTAACGTATGCAGTAGATATATGGCATCACCTATTTACTACGGTAGTGTAGCTGAAGGTTTTAGAGGTAAACTGGATGGAGTTAAATGTTGCTATTATTCTGGTACTAATTTTATTACAGGAGATACTATTACAATAGGAACTGTCAATTACTACGTAGTTGTTGCGGCATCTGTGGGTGCAACATCATTTCCAAGTAGGGCATTGCTTATTCAGATAGCATAGGAGGTAAATCCTAATGGCTACAAGATTTTATGAATTTGGAGGGCTATCATCTGTCAACGGTGTTTTCACCGTTGATGGAGTTAGTCATACTTATTCGTTTTCAGGAACTTATGGTGGAAATGATGCTAGTTACGCAGTAGATATAGATTATGGTAGTCAATGGACAGGAAATTATTATTATGCTGAATGTGCATGGCAAATAAACTTTTCAAGTTCCTTTTATAATTCTTTTAAATTACTTAATTTATCTATGTATCTCTGGCTAGAAAACCCTTGTGCTTTATTTGCATATGATGATAGTAGTTGGACCATGATAGCATATTTACCTCGTGGTTGGACGAATGGCGTAGTAGTTCAATATGAGCAGCATCAAGGTAAGAAATATAGTGCTTTTAAACTTTACAAATATAATTCTAGTAGCTATAGAATGAGATTATACGACATTAGATTTACATTTGAAGCTAATGATTATGAGGTAATTAAAAGGAAAGGTTTTGAATTAGAGTCGCTTGAAAGTGGAAGAAGAACAGAGTGGTTTGATAACGGCTTCGCTTTGGATGATATTGAAATTGCCTCAATATCTAACCTAAAGGAAACTGGATTATATATAGAAGGTCCTCGAATTGGGGTTTTTGGTAATACCAACAATAAAGGTTTAGAAATAGAAAATGTTGAAATAGGTAATATTTATAATAAAATCGTTACGGGGCTAGATATAGGAGAATTTGATAACGCTACTTTCACTCATTTTAATGGTATAGCAAATTCGTCTGGTGAAATAGAAATATCCACCATTAAACATTTTCAGGGTAATGGTAATGATACAGGGGTAGATGATGCTAGTGATATTTCAAGAAATGTTACAGCAATTGATGTATACGTTGAGCCTGGTGGTGATGTTTTACGTATTAGAGCAGGTAACGATGTGGGTCTAGATACAGCTGGTAATCGTTATTCTAATGTACGGGGGATTGAAGTAGATAATATAGAAGCTAGCTCAACTGCAATATATAGATATGCTTTAACTGTAACACCAACTCATCAATATAAAAATATGCCAGTAAAGGTGTCTTTAGTTAGCCGGTCTACCGTTGGCATATATGGTAGATACAGCGTAATATTGAATGATTCTGTTATTATTCAACCTGCAGCAATTAATGCAGCTATGAATAATATAGATTTTGTAATTACTCCTAGTCAGTTAACCATAGGAATTAACAAAGTAAGAATAAAATTGCTATATTCAGATGGGGTACAAGAGTATTTAGATTTTGAAGTGCTTAAGGAAGAATCTAAAAGGACAGTAGTAGAAAGATTATTTCGTGATTATGATGGGGGATTTACTGGAAATGGTTATGCTCCACCCCAAATATTAATACCAAATATTTATCCAAGTTGGTTTGCAACGATCAATTCACCTACTAGTTTAATGAAAACAACTGATTATACGAGAATATCACTAGCTCATTATACTGCAATGCAAGGGGTGTCAATTGTAGGCAGTGGTTTGTCAATATTAGTAAGTTTTGATAAAGGGGCAACATGGGAATCTTTTATCAATAATGTTTGGACTCCAGTTGATGTTTCAAATATAGCAATATATGGGATGACGGTTGAAGCGATTAATGGCATAACAATAGCCCAATGGACAGACATTTTTACACCGACTTCAATTGATTTTGCTGTATATTTCAATGATAATTCGTTGAATAACTTTTATGCATTAGAAACAAGCCCTAGCATAGTGTTATATGGGGCTACCAATCTTACGCTAACTAATAATTTAACAACCACTATACAGATTCCAGATGGTTATATGGCGACTAAAATAACATCGGCTGATAAAGGAGGGAGCATTAACCCATCATACCCTGTAATTAGAACAATATATAGCAATATACACCCGACCGGATATGCTTATGAAATGCCTGGTAGCTGCGTTTATTCCGCACAAACAGGTGAACGCGTTAGTAAAGTTACTTTTTATCGTTACAATGGAACTGCTTGGATTATGGTAACGGTTAAAGGACAACCAGTTAAAGCATACCTTAAATCAATCACCGTAAATATGATCCCAAGTCCATTTACAGGATACGCTTTTATTATTTAAATACTAATTCTTAGAAAGAGCCGATATAGGCTCTGTTTTTTATGCTGAAAGGATGATGATATGTTAGATTTTTTTTTGAACATGTATACAGTAACTGAACTTAAAATATTAGCGGTTGCGGGGGTTTTAGGCACAATATTTGCAAAGACAATAGGTGGTTTTGATATTCAAGTAAAAATGCTTATGTTATTTGTATTTATCGATTATGTAACAGGAATGTATGCCGCTTGGAAAGCAAAACAATTGTCAAGCCAGATTGGATTTAAGGGTATAGGGAAAAAGGCAACTATCTTTGCGGTAGTTGCCTTTTTCTATGGTGCTGATTTATTGTTTAACACCAATACCTTGCGTTACATGGCGATATGTGCTTATGGCGTACTTGAATTAGTTAGTATTGTCGAAAATGCTGACAAAGGCGGCTGGGGTAATTTATTCCCATATTTCGTTAGAGAGAAATTGGCTCAAATAAAAGAAGAAAAGAAACTTTAATTTATGAAAGAGGTCGATGAAAAATGAAAATTTGTATCAACGCAGGGCATTGCCCAGGACTTGATAGTGGTGCTATAGGAGCATTTTTGCAGGAGGCAGATGTAGTAAAAAATATTGCTGAAATCGTATGTAGGGATTTACGAGCAGCCGGCTATGAAATTTTATTCGTACAGGAAAATGAACTTGCAGATATCACTAATGCAAGCAATACATTTTGTGCTGATTTATTCGTGTCGTTACATTGTAATGCGGCTGCTAACACTGAAGCGAAAGGAACAGAAACGTTTTGCTATGCTTCCGGCGGTGCAGGTGACTCGCTAGCTTTTTGCATTCAAAATCAGATTGTAAATTCGCTGGGTACTGTTGATCGTGGCATAAAATACAGTACTGAATTGTATGTACTTAAACATACTGATTGCCCAGCAGTTTTGGTTGAAACAGCGTTTGTCAGTAATGCTGATGATGAGCAGTTACTTGCAAATCGTCAAATTGATTTTGCGCATGCCATTTCAAGGGGCTTAACTGATTATTTCGCGTAGAAAGTTAAGTCCATATAAATGAAAACGCATAAATCGAATCCTAAGAGGTCGATTTTAAGTTCTTTATTAATTTTAGGAGGTTTTTTGAAATGGATGAAAAAGAATTAGCCGAAAAAGTTATGAAAGAAACAGCACAAAAAGTCGAAATATTACCAACGCGCATAAAAGTAACCATAGCTATTTGGGCTATGGCTTTACTTTTTCTAGGCGGATACCTTATTTATGAATATTTTTTTGCTAAACCGCAGTTAGATACATATGAAAGCCAGCAACAAGCCGAAACATCTCAAGGTGTAAAAGAAGCTGCTAATAATGCACATGTTGATATGCTGCAGAGTCAGCTAGATGAAGCAGCAAAACAAATTGCCGCACTCAAAAATAAGGGACCGGATACTATAACGCATACAGTTGTACAGCAAGTGCCTGTCGTCGTTGAAAAAGAACGGCAGAAGTCTGGTGCTGATTTTGTTATTATTACAAATCCTAAAAATCCAGATCAGAAAGTAGATTTATCGCAGTACAAAGAAAATGATCCGATTGTACTCAATCAATATAACGTACATGCATATAAAAAAATATTGCGGCAAGTTGATTATGCACCTAAAAACGTGGATAATTGGACACCTGCCGAAGTTGGATATTCAGTATCAAGAAAGATATCGAATGATGGCAAATATTTAGGTGTTGCTGTTGACCATAATTTTGACAATAAAAAAACAATTGTTAAATTGAGATATACTTATTAAATTTATTTTAAGTTAAGTTTAAACATTGCGATCAGAAAAATATCTATATAAGTAAAAGTCGATATATAGGTAATATGCAGTGCAAATAAGAGCTTCTTAAATATACAAAAATAATAATTTATTTGGAGGATTGTAAAATGGCGACAGTAGGACAAGTTCTAACCGCTCCGGAAGAAGGATGGAGAAGATTAGACGATAGAGATAAAAATATAAGTTATATAGGAACATGGACAACAGATGCAATTTCTGGTGAATATAATACAACTATAACGGTTATCCCAGAAGGTGTTTCTGTGGATGTGGTAAATTCTAGCTCAATAAAATTTAACTTTACAGGAACATCAATAAGATTTATTCATTCTAAGCATCCACAACATTCAAAAACTATTAGTTATAAAATAGATGGTGAATTAGTATGTACGGCAAATATGGATAATGATACTGTGATTAGACAAATTTTAGGACTTGAAAAAACAGATTTAGTGAATAAAGAACATTCTGTAGAAATATATTCAGGTGATGGGATACGATTTGATTTTGATTGCCTAGATATAGATGCTACCGGAGAACTTAAACCATATTCACGTGGCAAAGTCTTATTAAGAATCACCATGAATGATTCTAGTGAACGAGAGTATTATTTACTTGATTATGAAGCTGATGAATTTGTCAAATGGTGTAATCGTACTGTTGATACAGGAAATTCGTATTATATTTTTAATAAGGCTGTTGGTTCACAAAATAGCAAAGAGTATTTATTCTTTGAAAAAATTATTAGCTTTGGAGTAATTGAGCTTAAATAATGCTAGAAAAAACAGCGTAACTAGGTACTTGAATTAGTACTTGGTTACGCTGTTTTTATAAAAAAAAGACCACACAGTTGGTGGTCTTACATGGAGTAGAGAAACTTATAGAATCTATTGCGGTAGATCCTAGTAAAGCTAGTATATCCAATAATTTATGACTTATACAATTTATAATGGGAGAACAAGACCAGCGCCGTTGGTGGTCTTGTTCGAAGTGGAGTTCTTCAATGATAGTATGCTCTAAATTATGGATTTTATACAAATTTATTGATAAAAATAATTTTAATAATTGAGGTGGAAGGACGGATGGACGATAAGTCTTGTATTCTTCACTTATTTTATATACTTGTAAATGTGACATAAAATATATCCAATTAAAAACACAAGAAACCAGATAAGTAGTAAAATACAGAATCTTGGTAAATAAATATTAAGAAGCATGTGGGACATCTCCTCCTAAAAATTCAGCTCATATAATAGATTATTTTTTGATATATCTTCTGGTGCTGACTATTCATGCTTGGTTTTGGGATGAGATTTAAGTAAAAAATATTATGGCTGTAAATAAACTAGAATATATTTATATAATAGGTAGTACTGAAAAAAAAGATGAAGTTGATAATCAATTTTGTTTATCTAGCCCTCGAAGAGCAGCAAAAAACAATAAATAAAGTAGAAAAAGTGAGTATAAAAATAAATTTATACTCACCTAAATGGGTTTTATGAATTGCTCGCGTTTAGCAGTGCCTATTCGATTCTCGTAGCAATGGTATAGATTGGATTTTTACAAATATTCGTACTTACTTAATATTGATGTAAGCATGCGTGGTGAGTGTTAGAACTCTAATAATAATTATGAATACCTACGGCAATTGCTTCAGCTAGCTTTTTTTGATATTCAGGAGTTTGTAGTGCCATCCGTTCCTCCATATTAGTAATGTAACCGACTTCAATCAGCGCCGCGGGGATTTTGTTACGGCGTAGTACAAAGTAGTCTGCATTCTTAGCAGTTCTATTAGCTTCGGTAACCTTACAAAGTTCGCCTTGTATTGAATTGGCTAATGTTTTACCACTATCGGACTTAGAATAGTAAAAGACCTCGGCTCCATGCCGTTTCGCATCATTGGCGACGGCATTAGCATGAATACTAATAAATAAATCCGCGTCTGATTCCTCGACTATTTCTACACGCGCTGCCAAATCACGATGATAGCGCCCTCTGACTTTTTCATTGTCACATTCGCCACTAAGATCTACATCGGCTTGACGGGATAAGATAACTTTACAGCCGTATTGGTTGAGAATGTCTTTAAGATCTAACGCTATTGCCAGATTAATATCTTTTTCAAGCACACCTGAACGATTGGCGCCAGGGTCAATACCACCATGACCGGCATCAACGACAATTACTTTGCTCGTTAGCGTATGGGACAGAGTATGGACAGATACGAAGGTGCCTAGCAGTAACATGGCTGGTATTAGGAAGCCGATAAAGCGATGTTTGGCAGTGCATAGAACCTTCATGGCGTTTTCTCACTCCTCTCATGAAAAAATGTATATGCAAAAAAAGCAGAAGTATAACAATTTTTACTACGAAAATCATTATAAAGTGAGTCTTAAATAATATAATTTTATATATTTCTAAATCTCAAAAGAATTTCAAAAAATTATTGATAAAGTTTAAGGCATAAAGTAAATATTACTTATTTCAAAGTATACAGGGGCGTATTTTATTAAGGATATAAGTTGATGTTCCAGAATCAAAAACAGATGATAGTAATTAAATTGCATTTAGAATTTAATTCAATTCAACTGATAATATAAATATTATCAAAAAGATGCTTATCTTAATTTTGAGATAGGCACCTTCTTCTTTAGGTGTTGCTGCTGGTTCTGAATTTTATTATAAGAAATGGATAATAAGATTAAGAATCATATTTTAAGCCTTTAAATTTTATTGGACTACGTCCCTTGCTTCTCTAATAAAGCAATTCGTATGCTGAGATTATTAAGTTCTTGGTTAAATCTTTTTTCTCTTGTTCTCTTTCTGATTTTCTTTCATCTCGTTGATTTAACAGCTCAGCAACTAGTCCGAGGGCGTCTCCAACTATAGTGATTAATATTGCCCAAATATCTATATTGTTAATGGTATTAGTGCATTTCATGCGAATCCCTCAATCTTGATTTATTGATATAAGGTATTCTTAGGTTTAGAAAAGGTTACTGGTTAGTTATAGATTGTCAGTATTATTTGTATAATCTCATA
Organism: uncultured Veillonellaceae bacterium; assembly: GCA_963805085.1. Taxonomy (GTDB): domain Bacteria; phylum Bacillota; class Negativicutes; order JARBTT01; family JARBTT01; genus JARBTT01. Next base: position 831,891 of record CAWDTA010000005.1, read on the forward strand.
TCATTAATAAGGTTTATATGTAAACCTTATTAATGATATGTAAATTTGCTTTGTGATGAGATTAATTGAAAAACTTGGATGATAATATAAATTCCATAGGTAATTTGTATGATTTTTCTATAGCTGTTGGTAATCATGCAGGACTTTTTAGAGTGGATAGTAAATATATATGCTATATTGTCAAATACTGTCCTGTAAGGAATTTTAATATATTTTAAAAGAGGAGCTAAAAGCATGGAAGTTAAAAATGTCATGGAAGAATTCGTATTTAAGCACTTGGACAAAATGATAAACAGTGATGAAAAAATTTGCAAATGTGAAAAATGTCGTATTGATGTTGCTATGTTAGCGTTAAACAATCTAAAACCACATTATGTAGCTACTGATAAAGGCAATATTTACACAAACATTGCCTTATATGATAAAAATAATGAGGTAGATATTATGTGTGCCATTGGTAGAGCAATTAAAACTGTAGGCGATAATCCTCGACACACCGAGGTTAGGTAATCGGATAATTCCCTTGTAATAATTACATATAATAAAGAATAACCGTCAGTTTTGAAGTGAGCCCCTTTTGTTAGACAAAAAAAGTCTAATGAAAGGGGTATTTTTATGCCAAAGAAAATATATACTACAGAATTAAAGATGAAAATAGTACAACACTATCTAAAAGGTGATATTGGATTCAATTCACTTTCTAATGAGTATCATGTACATAAAAGTGATATTCAAAAATGGGTAGGAGCTTACAAAGAACATGGTATTGATGGTCTTTGTACAACTCATAGAACTTATACTGGCGATTTTAAAGTTTCTGTCGTAGAATATATGCATAATACAGGAGCATCAATTCGCCAGACTGCTGCACATTTTAATATTCCATCTCATCCATCTATAAGCACATGGGAGCGTATTTATTACGAAAAAGGCAAGGCTGCTCTGTATGAAGAACGCAGAGGAAGGTCAAGTAAAATGGGAATTAAAAAAGAACGTAAGAACATCGAAAATAATGAAGAGCTTTTATTAGAAGTCCAGAGACTTCGTATGGAGAATGAATACCTAAAAAAATTGAATGCCTTAATTCAAAAGCGGGAAAAATCGGAGAAGCCGATAAAGTAGCTGTCATAACCAAATTAAGGCAGAAATATAAACTGACAGCATTATTAGAGCTAGTTAAGATACCACGCAGCACATACTATTATTATTTGAAAAAATCGAATGAACCTGATAAATATAAAACAATCAAAGATTAAATTATAGCCATTTATCATGAAAATCAAGGTAGATATGGATATCGTAGAATTATAATGGAATTAACGAATATAGGCCATAAAATCAATCATAAGACAGTACAACGTTTAATGAACGCATTGAAAATTAAATGTATGGTAAGAGTCAAGAAATATCGTTCTTACAAGGGTGAAACAGGGAAAATTGCCCCGAACCTTATTCAGAGAAATTTTAAAGCTGATGCACCAAATCAGAAATGGACAACAGATGTAACGGAGTTTTCGTTGTTTGGCACTAAATTATATTTATCGCCGATATTGGATATGTATAATAGTGAAATTATAAGTTATAACATTAGCGAAAGACCTATATTAGGGCAAGTGATGGATATGTTAGATAAAGCTTTTGCAAAGATTCCAACTGATACAAATCTTATATTTCATTCTGATCAAGGATGTCATGTGCGACAAGAAGTCGCATGATATATTGCCGAAAGGCTACCCATCCATTCGGGGCAACCCTATTGTGACTAGCGTGAATGGTAACGTTTGGGTTAGAAAGCTCACAAGACAATGTGGAAATCCAAGTAGCCTAAAACTGGGATAACTGCTAGGGTAAGAAAGCTATGGAGAACGTAAAGTGAATCACTATAGGAATCGTTACGCTGGAGGAAGCGAAATAGGCTGAAAACGCTTCGACCAAAATGGTAAGGAGTCAAGAAAAGGTCAACTGTTAAACCAATGCGAATGGATGAAGAACTCCCGGTTTAAAAGTGGCTCCTAAGGCTTTCACAATTATATATCATGCGGAACTTGGTAAACCCTATATGCTCCCTCATGCAAATGAGGTATCAAACCGCAAGGGGACGAAACAGCATAGCGGGCAGAAGAAAAGGATAAAAAGCGAATGCTACTCTTGTAATGAAAGAAGATAAGGGTTCAAACTTTGCCCTAACTCGAAAGAGTGCTGACTTATCCTGTGGTATTTCTTGGCAAGAAAGGATGGTAACCCTATGAACTTTAGTAACTCAACGACGGATAATACCGAGAGGCTAAAGGACACAAGAAAACTAACCCACCAATGGGAAACTATTGACTGGGTACTAGCCGAAAACTATGTTAATAGGCTACAAATCCGAATCGCCAAGGCAACAGTGACAGGTAACAAGAACAAAGCTAAAAGGCTACAATACTTACTAACCCATTCGTTTTATGCCAAAGCCTATGCAGTAAAGAAAGTAACATCAAACAAAGGCAAGAGTACTTCTGGTATCGACAAAAAACTCTGGTCAACCGCTGCAGCCAAGATGAAAGCTGTGTTGGCACTCACAGATAAGCATTATAGAGCTAAGCCGCTTAGACGAGTGTTCATCGAAAAGAAAGGGAAAAACAAGTTACGCCCACTGGGTATTCCCACCATGTATGACAGAGCTATGCAGACACTATATGCACTAACACTGGAACCAATAGCTGAAATCTCAGCAGACCTAACCTCCTTCGGCTTTCGCAGAGGAAGAAGTGCTAAAGACGCCTGTGAACAAATATTTTGTGTATTAGCAAGAAAATGCTCACCAACATGGATATTAGAAGGCGATATCAAAGGTTGTTTTGACAATATCAATCATGAGTGGCTTCAAGAAAATATACCAATGGACAAAAGAATAATGAAGCAATTCTTAAAATCAGGATTTGTATATAAGGGCAATCTATTTCCTACCAGCAACGGTTCTCCACAAGGAGGAGCCATTTCAAGTCTATATGCAAATATGACACTCGATGGAATTGAAAAACTAATCCAAGATAAATACCACCGAAATTCCAAAGGCAAAATAGAAAATCACTATCGAGCTAAAACTAAAGTAAACATCGTAAGATATGCGGATGACTGTGCGCCACGAAGGAGTGTCCAAGTAGCGTAGCTACTTGAAGGCAGCCATGCTGTACAGATGATGGTGGTAGGTCCACCGAAATCGCCATACAGGTGGAGGTTTCAAACTACCTTAAGGTGCTGTGGTCAAAAGCCATGGTATTGAGCGTTAAGGAAAAGGCAGTGATAAAACTGTCAAGTACGTATTAAGGAGATGAATGAACAAGTGAACCACTTACGGAAATGTCGATAGCGTAGAGATTCCATCAAAACCAGGGGGTAGTCGTTAATCTGGGATAAGTCTAGGGGAAACCTGTTTACTGCCTAGACGGTGGGCGGCATAAAGGTGGCATGAACTTAATACAGGCGTCTGTACGGAACGTGGGAACCCACGGGCTGATGTTAAGGGAGTATATCAAGCGGAAGAACCGCAAGATAAGAGTACCAATGCAGTCATGGGGGCAGATTGGGTTG